>JAXLUA010000009.1:0-18863 GCA_046329805.1 Chitinophagales bacterium | reverse complement strand
AAGTACCCGGGGCGGGACTCGAACCCGCACAGCCGCGATGGCCACAGGATTTTAAGTCCTGCGTGTCTACCATTCCACCACCCGGGCGCAATTTTAAATAAAAAAAGGAGTCGGAAAACTCCTGAATGAGCGAAAGACGAGACTCGAACCCGCGACCCTCACCTTGGCAAGGTGATGCTCTACCAACTGAGCTACTTTCGCTTGTGTTTTAAAGAACATGTCCGCATTTTGCTAACGGATTGCAAAGATAGTAATCTTTTTATTTATGTCAATAGGATACTTAAAAATAATTTTCAAAATTATCCACAGTGGTATAACTCTATTTGCTTTTATCTTAGAACATTTTGGCATGGCGTCTTTCTCTTGCTTTCGTTTTGATAATTGCTCAAATTCAGCCCACTTGTCTTTTTGCTTGTTATTGCTAAAACGGTTCTGCCTTCAGCATTTTTCACTCTTAAGTATCCTCAAGTACTTCTTTATAATGACAAGGATATGCTGGCATTAAAATGTTTGCTTATGCGTTTTCGTATTTTTCAAAATGAAACGTATCGTAGATTGCCTCAAAATACCGTTGAGCAAATAAAATCTCAATTAGATTTGTAGGATGTGAAATTAGAAGCAGCCACCTTTTCAAGAACTTTTTAGCGAATATGTTAGTCTTTCAAGATAAAAAAAGCGCCGATTTATCAAAGATAAATCGGCGCTTTAAACCAAAATACTAAGTATTATTTTTTCTTAGTATTGCTATGAGAGTGTGTGCTTTTTTTAGCTGTTGAAGTTGCCGGTTTTTTAGTGGTAGTTGCTGCTTTAGTGGCAGTTGCAGTTTTAGCAGGAGCCGGAGCTACTTTTGCCGGTGCAGTTGCCGGAGCAGGAATTATTGAATTAGGTTCAGTTGCAGTTGGATCAGTAGCAGCTGCTTCAACAGTACCGCTGATTTTTAAAACTACAGGTGAGTTTTTTGCATTTGAGTTCACCGTTACACTTTTAGAGAACGGACCTACACGGTGTGTGTCGTAATGAACTTTAATTTCTCCTTTCTGTCCCGGCATAATTGGTTCCTTAGGGTACGTAGGCACAGTACAGCCACATGAGCCGTGTGCTTCACTTATTACAATTGGTGTTTTCCCTTCATTCGTAAAAGAAAATGTTCTATATCCATCTGCATCTTGTTTTATTGTTCCATAATCAATTGCATCTTTTGCAAAATTCATTGTAGGTGCGTTAGGATCTGGTGCTACAGCAGAAGGAACTGTTTCTTGTGCAAATACGCCAAAAGTACTTGCCATCATTGTAAATGCTAAAAATAATCTTTTCATGATAGTAATTTTTTTATTAGTGTAACAAATGTAATGCCTTTTGATTTTACCCATGCAGATAGCAACTATTTTTAAGTATAGTTTAACAAATTTCAATAATTCTTACAAAAACTAAAGTATATTTGCCCAAAATACATGTATAATGTTGCGTGCTGTCTTATTAATTTCAATTTGTTTTTTCAGCGTCTATACCTCAACGGCAGAAGTAAATGTCGCTGTGGGCGGTAGAGCCGGATTAAATATTTCTCATTTACGCAAGTTTTCTACTCCTACAGATTATAAAAAACGTGCAAATTTAGGCTCTGATTTAGCAGCATTTTTACGCATAGATTTTAATAAATATGTTGGCTTGCAAACGGAAGTGGAGTTTATTCAAAAAGGGCAACGCTGGAACCGCACTTTAGATTCTGCAAAATTTACGTCTAAGTCCGTTCTAAATTATATACAATTCCCGATTTTGGCTGTAGGAAGAGTTGGAAATGAAAAAGTAAAAGGAGTTTTTCTATTCGGGCCGTATTTTGCCTATTGGTCAGGTGCATATACGCAAGATGCCGTTTCTGTAGATAAACAAACCACCACCGCTACTACCAATAAATATAATTTCACCAGTCAAGATATGCGCTTTGATGTAGGCATTGTTACAGGTGCCGGAGTAGATATAAAAGCAGGAAAAAAAGGATGGATAGAGTTTACAGCTCGGCACAATGCAGGACTCCTAAGTACATCTAAAAAAAACGCCGGAACACCTAAGTTATACAATTGCAGCTTCAATCTATCATTGGGGTATATTTATGTAATTAAATAGAAATCAGTAATTTATTTTTATTCAACCTTGTGGAAAATTTCAAACTTTTTTCCAAATTCATAGCTATACATTTGTTGATGGTAATTTCTAAATTACCAATCATTTTTTATTTACTACTATAAATATGGCAGAAGTACAATATACCGAAGAAAATATACGCTCACTCGACTGGAAAGAACATATACGATTACGTCCCGGCATGTACATCGGAAAATTAGGCGACGGCTCAGCACCCGATGATGGTATTTATGTTTTACTCAAAGAAATTATCGACAACTCCATCGATGAATTTGTAATGGGACATGGAAAACAAATAGACATTTCTATTAAAGAAAAAATGGTTACTATTCGTGATTATGGACGTGGAATACCTTTGGGCGCCGTAATAGATTGTGTTTCCAAAATAAATACCGGAGGTAAATACGATTCGCGTGCTTTCCAAAAATCTGTAGGATTAAATGGCGTGGGTACAAAAGCGGTAAATGCACTATCTACTTATTTTAAAGTAGAGTCTTTTAGAGACGGCGAAACAAAAGTGGCAGAATTTGACAAAGGCGAACTTATCCAAGACCATAAAATTGCAAAAACAACGGAACGAAACGGTACAAAATTCCAGTTTCATGCGGATAACACTATTTTCAAGAATTTTCATTTCGTCTCAGAATTTATCGAAGAGCAGCTCTGGAATTATGCTTATTTGAATGCAGGATTAACGGTTAATTTTAATGGAAATAAATTTGTATCGAAAGAAGGGCTGAAAGATTTGCTGAACAAAAAAACAAATGAAGCCGAACTCCGATATCCTATTATTCATTTAAAAGACCAAGATATTGAAATTGCGTTAACGCATAATAATCAATATGGTGAAGAATATTATTCCTTTGTAAACGGACAATATACAACGCAAGGCGGAACACATTTAGCAGCATTTAAAGAAGCCATTGTAAAAACAGTTAGAGAGTTTTACAAAAAGCAATTCGAAGCTTCAGATATCCGACAAGCCATTGTGGGAGCCGTATCGGTGCGGGTACAAGAACCGGTATTTGAATCGCAAACGAAAACAAAATTAGGCTCACAAAATATGTGGGAAAACGGACCGAGTTTAAAATCGTTTGTCAATGATTTTATTAAAGATAAATTAGATTCCTTTTTACATAAAAATCCAACGGTTGCCGATGCTTTACTAAAGCGTATTCAACAGTCGGAACGAGAGCGTAAAGATTTATCGGGTATTCGGAAATTGGCAAACGAACGTGCAAAATCGGCGAATTTGCACAATAAAAAATTACGCGATTGCCGAGTGCATTATTCCGATGAAAAAAATGAATTACATGCCGAAACAACCTTGTTTATCACAGAGGGAGATTCTGCATCAGGATCTATCACCAAAGCCCGTAACCCTTTGACACAAGCCGTCTTTTCACTCAGAGGTAAACCTTTAAATTGCTATGGATTAACCAAAAAAATTGTATATCAAAACGAAGAGTTTAACCTCTTGCAACATGCCTTGAATATTGAAGAAGATGTGGATAATTTACGATATAACAATGTAGTGATTGCCACCGATGCAGATGTGGATGGTATGCATATCCGTTTGCTGTTGATGACTTTCTTTTTACAATTTTTTCCGGACTTGGTGAAAAAAGGACACTTATATGTTCTGATTACACCATTGTTTCGTGTACGCGATAAAAAACAAACTATTTATTGCTATTCTGAACAAGAAAAAATACAAGCAATAGATAAACTAAAAGGCAAACCTGAAATTACACGTTTTAAAGGTTTGGGAGAAATATCTCCCAACGAATTTGAACAATTTATTGGCAATAATATTCGCTTAGAACCCGTAGTATTAAAAAGCAATCAGAGTATAGAACAATTGCTGGACTATTACATGGGAAAAAACACACAAGAACGGCAGAGTTTTATTATCAATAATTTGAAAGTAGAAAAAGATGAAGTAAAAGAGGAATTGGTTGAAAACTAAATTAAACCTAAGGGTTCAGCAGATTTTTATTAAATAGAAGAGCAAAAATGTCAACAGAAGAATACAACGAACAACATAGCGAGCATATTACCACTATAGATGGATTATATGAAAATTGGTTTTTAGAATATGCCTCGTATGTAATTTTAGAACGTGCAGTTCCTGCTTTATATGATGGGTTTAAACCTGTGCAACGCCGCATTATGCATGCTATGAAAGAATTGGATGACGGACGCTACAACAAAGTTGCCAACATCGTAGGTAGTACAATGCAGTTTCATCCACATGGCGATGCAAGTATAAATGATGCTATTGTCAATATCGGTCAAAAAGATTTATTGATAGATTGCCAAGGCAACTGGGGCGATATACGCACCGGAGACAGTGCGGCTGCTCCAAGATACATAGAAGCGAGGTTATCGAAATTTGCATTAGATGTATTATTTAACGAGGAAACCACAGAATGGCAATTATCTTACGATGGCAGAAAGAGAGAGCCGATAAATTTGCCGGTAAAATTCCCTTTGCTATTAGCACAAGGTGCAGAAGGTATTGCCGTAGGATTATCTACGAAAATATTGCCACATAATTTTTGCGAATTAATAGAGGCATCAATAAAATATTTACGCAAAGAACCTTTTGAATTATTCCCCGATTTTCTTACCGGCGGTTTAATGGATGTGCGAGAGTATAACGACGGTAAACGCGGCGGACGTATTCGGGTGCGTGCAAAAATTGAAATAGCAGATAAAAAAACATTAAAAATTACGGAAATTCCTTTTGGAACCACTACTTCCGATTTAATAGACTCTATTTTAAAAGCCAACGAAAAAGGGAAAATTAAAATAAAAAAAGTAGTAGATAACACCGCTAAAGAGGTTGAAATTTTAATAGAATTGCAGCCACAAGTTTCACCGAGTGTTACGGTTGATGCTTTGTATGCATTTTCAGATTGTGAATTATCCGTATCCCCAAACACTTGCGTTATTATTGATGATAAACCCCATTTTATCGGCGTTTCCGACGCACTTCGACAATCGACAGATACCACTGTACAATTACTCAAACGTGAGTTGGAAATTTTATTAAAAGCATTAGAAGATAAATGGCATTTTTCTTCTTTAGAAAAAATATTCATCGAAAATAAAATTTATAGAGACATAGAAGAAGAAGAAACGTGGGAAGGAGTTATCAACGCAATTGATAAAGGCTTAGCACCTTTTAAAAAAGTATTGATGCGTGAAGTGACAGAAGATGATATTGTAAGGTTGACTGAAATAAAAATTAAACGCATCTCGAAATTTGATAAAAAGAAAGCGGATGAATATATCAAAGGATTAGAAGAGGAGATGGAAGAAGCGAAGAAAAATTTAAAATCACTTACCAAATATGCCATCAAATATTTTGAAGAGCTATTGAAAAAATATAGCAAGGGAAAAGAGCGTAAAACAGAAATTAGCGTTTTTGATGTAGTAGAAGTAAAAACGGTAGCGGCAAATAATGAGAAGCTGTATGTAAATCGTGTAGAAGGTTTTATTGGATATGGTAAGGATATGAAAAAAGAAGAATTTATTGCGGAATGCTCCGATATAGACGATATCATTGCCTTTATGAAAGATGGAACGATGAAAGTAGTACGCAATGCAGAAAAAGTATTTGTAGGTAAAGATATTATACATACAGCCGTATGGAAAAAAAATGACGAACGAACTACTTACAATTGTGTTTATTTAGATGGAAAAAGCGGCATTAGCTACGCCAAACGTTTTAATGTAACCAGCATTACCCGCGATAAAGAATATCCTATAACACAAGGAAATCCAAAATCTAAAATCTTATATTTTACTGTAAACCCTAATGGAGAAGCGGAGAGTTGCAGTGTAGTATTATCACCCAATTGCAGCGCAAGGAACAAAGTTTTTGAATTCGACTTTTTTAATTTGGATATTAAAGGCAGAAGCGCAAACGGCAATATTGTGACCAAATACCCGATAAAGAAAATTGAACAAAAAGGCAAAGGAAGAACTACTTTGGGCGGCGTAGAAATATGGTTGGATGATACTGTTGGGCGTTTAAATACAGAAAAAAGAGGACGTTATTTGGGCTCTTTCCAAAATGAAGATAAAATTTTGATCATCTTAAAATCAGGAGAATATTATTTGACTAATTTTGATATGACCAACCGATATGCGATGAATGATATTGTGGCTATCGACAAATTATATCCTACAACAATCGTCACAGCGGTGCATTATTCAGAGGCAAAGAAATGCAATTTTGTAAAACGCTTCCATATCGAAACCACCTCCTTAGATGTCAAGAATAATTTTATATCGGATGAAAAAGATGCAAAATTAGTGTTTGCTACCTTGTTTACGAATCCAACAGTCGAATATACAATGGATATGGGGAAAGGAAAAATTAGCGAACCTCAATCCGTAAATCTGTCTGAGTTTATTGAAGTAAAAGGTTGGAAAGCCATCGGAAATAAATTAACCGGAGGCTTTATAAAAGAGATGAAAATAGTGGAAACGCTCCACAGCGAAGATGAAGAACAAAATGCAAACTTTGACGTGGATTTTGAAATCACCAACCTGTCCGATAAAAAAGAACCGGAACAAGGGGAGTTGTTTTAAGTAGCAAATCATCCGTTTGATTGAACGGATGAAATGTGATACTGTACGTATATAACACATTTTTTTAGCAGCTACCCATTAAATTGTTTAAACTCGCTATGTTTCAACTGCCATCACCATTACAACCGATAGAAAATGAATGGACAAAAAAATTCAATGTTCAAGTATTGGTAAAACGAGACGATTTAATCCATCCTGAAGTTTCAGGAAATAAATGGCGAAAACTAAAATACAATATTCAGGAGGCAATGCAGCAACGCAAAAATACATTGCTTACTTTTGGTGGTGCATTTTCTAATCATATAACGGCTACTGCAGCAGCAGGCAAATATCTACACCTAAATACCATCGGTATTATAAGAGGAGAGGAGTACGATGCCTTGAACCCATCGTTGCAATTTGCCAAACAATGTGGAATGCAACTATATTATTTGAGTCGAAAAGAGTATAAAAATTTACGAGAAAATAATTTCGATATTAACAACATCAACATTGATTTCAACACTCCGGCAAATGATATATATATAATTCCCGAAGGAGGCGCCAACGAATTTGCTTTAATTGGATGCAGTGAAATTGTAGATGAAATTAATGTACAATTAAAAGAACTTAATATCCCCAATTTTGATTTTATTTTTAGTGCCTGCGGTACCGGCGCTACCATTGCGGGTATTTCTAATCGGCTACAAGCTCCACAAAAAGCCATAGGCGTGGCGGTATTAAAACACGAAACCCTTAAAAGTGAAATCATGCAAAAATTTCCGTTGTTGAATACGGATTTCTCAATCGTAGAAGCACACTTTGGAGGATATGCCAAAACCCATCCGGAATTAATAAAGTTTATTGTAAATTTTCAGCAGCAACACCATATTCCTTTAGATTTTGTATATACCGGCAAATTATTTTATAAATTATTTAATTTGATTGAAACAGGTTATTTTCCTTCAGGAGCAACCATCATTGCCGTACATACCGGCGGAGTAATGAATGCTAAAGTAGCATAAATTGTATTTCTCCAATAATCGAAACAAAGCTATTGTAATTATATAGACAGTAATGCTCATTTTTCCATATTTTATCTGTATCTTTCAAGGCTCAAAATAGAATATATGAAGAATCGCTTTTCACTTTTTTTGGTGGGATTGTTAATTAGTATGCCAATAGCCCTGCTTGCACAAACTTCTACATCCATAAATTTAAACTTACTTTCCCCTACAACGGTTTGTTCTTCCGGAAATGATACGGTTAGCTATAGTATTTCAGCCACAGGGATTCCGGCTAACACCAATGTGGTTATTTATCAAAGTACAACTGCAAACTTTAATCCCTATGCAGGACAGGGTGATAGTATAGCTTTTATTCCGGGAAATGCAATTCCCAAAGACACGTTCAGCTTCAAGAATTGTGTGCGCATTTTAGGCATTTTTATCGATGCTTGTGGCGTAAGTGGTACGGAACCTAAAAACGAATATATGGTTCTTACTTCCGGTACAGGTATCAAAGTATCTAATTTGGCAATAAAATACGATATTGCCAATAGCAATAGCGGAAATAATAATGATAACAGTATTAATAACGGCACAAGCCCATGTGGTTTTAAAACACCAAACCCAACTTTAATAAGCAACCTTCGGGTAGGTGCATGTAATGCAACGAATGTTATCCCTGCTTCTCCTTCTGATTCCATCCCACCCAATGCCATTATTTTATGTTTTACAAGTGATTCTGTAAATAATATATATAATATCAATGGTTTGTGTAATTATGGATACCCTATTTACGTAGTTCAAAGCAGTTGCACCAGAACCATAGGTGCTTTTACCAATTCTGCAAGCTGTTCATCCAATGCTACTGTCCGATATAGAAAGACAATAGCAATAGATAAAAGACAAAATTGCCAAGATAATTTTGTGTATGACAGATGTGGTATTTTTGACAGAGATGGTACGTATGCCATCCGCCAACAGGGATTTGATACCGCCAGCGTAGCAAATAATGGAATACGTCGTAATGCAATAGATAGTTGTGGTGGCATAGATTATACCCAAATGGTCTTTACCGCAGACACCACATTCAAATTTAAAATTCCAACACAATATTGCAACCAGGGATTTCATTATATCAAAGCAGTTACACACCCCAATGGTAATCAACCGATTTCTAATACTATCCAATACCAATTAATTTGCAACGATATATCCACAAAATCCACTACTACAAATATTTGTACCGGCAGTAAAGTTTCTATTGATATATCGAGCAACGATCCCAATGCAGCGCTTAGCTGGACAGTAGCTGGAGGTACTTCTATAAGTGGTGCAGTTGCCGGAAGTGGTAATAGCGTAATTCAAACATTAACCAATACCGGCAATACAAAAGATAGCGTAATTTATACTGCTATTTCGAATGATGCGGGTTGCATAAAAACACAACAAATAAAAGTTGTAGTAAACCCGATACCAACAGTACAAATAATAGGAAATACAGAGATTTGTAATGGAAACTCCACTTTGCTTACGGTATCAGGGGGATATGATTCCATCCGCTGGAGCAATGGCGCAATTGGAAATGAAATTTCCGTAGCAACAACAGGCAGTTTCACGGCTACGGCATACCAAAATGGATGCAGTGGTACAGCAACAGTACGTATTACTGCATGTCAGCAGCAAACTTGTAATCCGACCATAGCTGGCAACAAACCGATATGTGCCGGAGATTCTTTAATATTAGATGCAGGCGCAGGTTTTGCCACTTATAGCTGGAATACAGGTGCTCAAACACAAACCATTAAAGTAAAAACTCAAGGGAAATATGTGGTAAACGTAACAGGAAATAATTGTACCGGAGCAGATTCCGTACAAGTGGTCGTTAATAATTTACCGACAGTTAGCATTGAAGGTGAAACAGAATTATGTGCTGAAGCCCGAGTTACATTAACGGCTAACAGCAATAATATAGATTCATTAAGATGGAATAATGGCTCATCGAATTCATCTATTACAATATCAAATCCGGGTGATTACACTGTGATTGTTTACTCAAATGGCTGTACGGCAAGTGCTAAAGTAACAGTAAGTGCAGCTACCAAACCAACTCCTTTCTTTTTAGGAAATGATACAACTTATTGTGGTAATTTTTCAAGAGTATTATTCACCGGAAACCAAAATACACAATGGAACAATGATCATACAGGTGCACAAATTACAGTTACAGAGCCGGGTACTTACATTGCTACTATTAGCAATAATTGTGGTACGGTATCGGACACCATTGTCATTAACCAAAGTAATCTTCCTACCGTAAATTTAGGGAGTGATACTGCAATATGTGACAATATAATCGTATTAGAAGCACCGGTGGAATTGAAATCTTATCAATGGAGTACCGGCGCCCAAAGTTCATCTATTGAAATAAAAGATGCCGGAACGTATTGGTTAAAAGTTACTAATTTATACGGATGTACCGCTTCAGACACGATTGTTGTAACTTCCAATTGCCATAATGACTTATGGATTCCAAATGCATTTTCTCCTAATAAAGACGGCATAAATGACGTATTTATGGTAAGAGGAAATGCTGCAACAACTACTATTGAGAAATTTATTATTTACAACAGATGGGGAATTAAAGTATTTGATGCATCCGATATTTTACCAAATGACGCTGCTGCCGGCTGGGACGGAACTTATAAAGGAGAAGCAGCACCGGTAGAAGTTTATGCTTATCAAGTAGTAGCTAAATTTAAAGACGGCACTAAAAAAACATTAAAAGGAAATGTTACCTTGTTAAAATAGTAAAGAAAAGTAATTAGCAAGTTTAATAATTCGATTTAATTTTGCTGTTGTAAAAGCACGCATTTTATGAAAATAAAATTTTTATCTGTCCTTTTGTGTACATGGATGACGTATTCCTTTGCGCAAACCATACAGTTATCCAATATCACCTCAAGTGTGTTTTGTTCCAGTGGAAAAGATACCGTACAGTACGCAGTAGATTATGCAGGAATTCCGGCAAATAGTAATATCGTTTTTTACCAATCTTCTAATGCTAATTTTAACCCGTATTTAGGACAAGGGGATAGCATAGGATTTATAAATGTAGGTGGAAATACATCTAATGGAACACAAACCATCACCGCTTGCCCCGAGATATTAGGCATTTTTATAGATGCTTGTAATCCTGCTCCATTAGTAGAACAAGACAATGAATATATAGTAATGACCTCGGGTAAAGGATTTATGGTGAATAACCTGCAAGTGGATTTACCTGCAAACAGAGATATTAATATGCCTTTAGGCTCTAATCTTTTTGGTACGCCATCAGCTGCATTAATGTCACAATTGCGCATTGGCTCTTGCAATCCAAGTACTTTACTTTCTGCCGGTCCTGGAGATTCCATTCCGCCCAATGCCATTGTAATTATTTTTCCTAGTGTACCCTTACCCGGTGGTGGTGTTTATAATTATAATTTCAGCAGCTATTGTAGTAGCGGTCAACCTATTTATATATTACAAAATTCCTATCACCAACCGAATGGTTCTTTTGTAAATAACCCTCCGGCCTCGTGCCCTAATGCATTGAGAAGTACAATTATTAAAAATAGAACTTGCTCCAGCACCTTAACTTACAATCCATGTACATTGCCGCCTTATGATGCTTCCAACCCGAATGCCAACGATGGTAATTATGTGGTAAAATTGCCTAATAATGTTATTTCTACTACAACTAACGGTGGTATTAGAAACAATGCTTCAGACCTTTGTAACGGATTGCGCTTCGATTCTATAGTTGGTAGCACAATCATTAAGTATCCTATTCCAAATGATGGCGGGCATAACTCGACTACAAATTTTTGCAATACCGGCATCCATTACATAAAAGCAATTACACATCCTAACGGTAGTCAACCGATATCTAATACTATACAATTTCAATTAGTTTGCTTAGATGTTTCAACTAACGTAAACAGTTTGTCCATTTGTAGCGGTGATAAAGCCTCTGTAAATATTTCGAGCTCCGACCCTAATGCTACTATCAGCTGGTCGGTAAGTGGTGGTACTTCCATTACAGGCGCAAGCGCAGGCACCGGCAGCAGCATCAACCAACAATTAACTTATACCGGAACAACTAAAGATAGCTTGACATACCTTATTACGGCTACTGATGCAACTTGCACAAAAACTACCTCTGTAAAAGTAGTAGTAAATAAATGTTCTTGCACTATACCGTTTAGCTTTGGTACCTCTACCACATCGGTATGTGTAGGGGGTAATATTACTTTAGACGCTAGTACAGCTTATGATAGCTATGTATGGAGCACAGGTGCTGCCTCCCACTCTATAATTGTAACACAACCCGGAAAATACTGGATAGATGTGTACAAAAATGGTTGTAAAGGTACAGATACTATCAACGTGGTTCAAATCACAAAAGAACCTAAGCCTAATTTAGGAAACGACATCACAACCTGTAGCCCTGTTTCTCAAACTTTAACCACTGGAAATGCGAACACTACTTGGTACTTAAATACTAATTCCGTATCCGTTGGAACAGGTGCAAATTACACCGCCACTCAATTTGGCACTTATATCGCAAAAGTAAGCAATTCATGCGGTGATGTTTTCGATACTATTCGAATTTTACAAAGCAATAGTTTACCTCCTTTTAATTTGGGAAATGATACTACGTACTGCGGTACGTTCAGCAGAGTGTTGAGTACCGGAAATGCGACAACCGTTTGGAGTACAGGCGTTACAGCTGCTGCTATTACTGTTTCAGCACCCGGAACGTATTATGCTACTATCAGCAGGAATTGTGGTAGCGTTTCAGATACGATTGTCATCACGCAAACCAATGGTATAAATTTTAGTTTTGGAGCAACATCAACAGCAGTATGCCAAGGTGGAAATATTACCTTGGATGCAAGCACCGCATATAATCAATATGTTTGGAATACAGGCGCTACAACGCACTCGATTGTTGTTACACAGCCCGGAAAATATTGGGTAGATGTAGTTAAGAATGGATGCAAGGGATCAGATTCTATTCAGGTAATGCAGATTACGAAACCCAATAAGCCTAATTTAGGCAGAGATACTACATTTTGTGGGCCTTTTTCTTATATTCTAACCACCGGCGATGCTCAAACACAATGGTATAGAGGCCAAACATTATTGGGTAGCGGAATAAATTATACGGCAACACAAATTGGTACTTATATAGCAAAAATAACTAATTCATGCGGTGCTGCTTCGGACACTATAGTTATTTCAGGCGGAAATGTCTTAACGGTAAACTTAGGCAGAGACACCGCCATTTGCAAAAATGCTTCTATCGTTTTAGATGCTACAACCGCCGGAAATAATATTTCTTATACTTGGAGTACAGGAGCTGTTTCGCCTAAAATAACCGTCAATCAATTTGGGAAATACGACGTTGTTGTTTCCAATGGAATATGCACTGTAAAAGATACTATTTTTATTGATATTACAGATTTTCCAACTATACTTTCTTTAGGAAACGACACGACCTATTGCGGGCCATTTTCGGCAACTTTATTTACCGGTGATGCAAATACGATTTGGAATACCGGCGTAAAAGGAACTTCGATTACAGTTTCTCAATCCGGAACATACATCGCTGAAAATAAAAACCAATGTGGAAGCGCAAAAGATACAATTATTCTTAAACAATACCCAAAACCACCGGTTGCACTAGGAAAAGATACTACGATTTGCGATAGTATTATACTGAATATCGGAAATGGAAATTACACATCCGTTTCTTGGAATACCGGCGAAACATCTTCATCTATACTCGTTAATAAAGCGGGAATTTATAAAGTAACGGTATCCGATGCGCATTGCTCAAATTCCGACTCCATCGTAATAAAAAAAGACTGCTTTTATGATGTGTATATTCCAACGGCATTTTCACCTAATAGCGATGGACATAATGATATTTTTGTTCCACTTTCGAACATCAAAGGGATGCAAATCCTTGATTTATTAATTTATAATCGTTGGGGAGAGAAAGTATTCGAAGCTCAAAATTTCGCACCAAATGATAGTTCCAAAGGCTGGAATGGCTACTTTAAAGGCGAACCGGCTCAAGTGGATAATTATGTGTACTACATTACCGTAAAAATGCCCGATGATAAAATAAAAGTTTATAAAGGAACATTTGCTTTATTGCGGTAAATGATTTTCTGCACTTTTTCAAGATCTTCCGGCGTATCCACACTTATACTCTCTTCTTGTGTAATTGCCCCTTTGATGGTATATCCATTGTCTAACCATCGAAGCTGCTCTAAATGCTGCTCAAGTTCACGCTCGGAAGGTGGTAACTTTACGATTTCTTGCAATACATTGGTCTTAAACCCATAAATACCAATATGTTTATGGAAAAAGTTTAAATTTGTAGATGTAGTTCTTTTAAAATCAGATATATATCCATTGTCTGTTAGTATTGCTTTTACTACATTTTGATTTTGTAATAAATGAATAGCATTTTCTTTTTTTATTAATGTAGCAATATCCAATTCTTTGTCGTTAATAAATAATTCAATAAGTAAATCAATTTGATTAGGGTGAATAAGTGGTTCGTCGCCTTGTATATTAATAACAAATTCGGGAGCAATGGTAAGTTGCTGAATTGCCTCAGCGCACCGGCTGGTACCGTTTAGATGTTCTGTTGACGTCATACAAGCATTTCCACCAAAATGGATAACAGCGTCATAAATCCTAAGGTCGTCAGTAGCAATAATTACGTTAGATAAATATTTGGATTTCAGGCATCTCTCATATACATGTTCTATCATTACCTTACCATTAATGTTGGCTAATGGCTTGCCCGGAAATCGTGAAGAAGCATATCGAGCGGGTATTATTCCTGTAATTAGCACCGTAAAATTGCGTTTATCAAAAATACTTTAAACTTTTGTTGAAAAGAAGTAGTTTTTAAAAACTTTTAAAATTAGATTTTTGTTTTCAGATACAATGATTATGAGAAGGAGAAGGAGTACATTATGGTGTATAATTTACATTTATTTGATTTTCAATATTTCTGCAGCTTTTGCACAGAAAGATAAGCCTAAACCTATCCCTAAAAATTCGCCTTATATTATGCATGTGGTGAAATTAGGAGAGACATTAACTAAAATAGCTAAAAAATATGAGGTTTCTACAGCGGATATCTTAAAAGTAAACCCATCAATGACAGCGGGAAATTTAATGCCGGAACAGATTATCAGAATTCCCAACTTACACTCCTCTAAAGAGGTAAATACTTCTAAAGCAGCTGATTATAAAAAAATACCAACTGTTATTGATGATATGAAGCTCAAAGAAAAAGAGAAAGCAATATCATTGCCACCCTCCAATCGGCTTCATACTGTAGAACAAGGACAAACAATGTATGCAATCGCTAAAATGTATGGTGTTTCAGTTTCCGATATTCAAAAATGGAACGATTTACCCGATTACACTATCAAAATAGGCAGCCAGCTAATAGTTGGAAAAGGCACAGAAAACGTAATTCCTGCCAAAAAAGAGACACCAATTGAGCCAAAGCCAACACCAAATGACATAAAAACAGCTGCACCTCCTGCTGTTCTTCCAAAAGCGTCGATAACGGAAAAAAATGAGCTTAAAACCACCGTAAATTCGCCTAAAAAGCCGGAAATAAAAGAACAATTACCAACAGATGAAGCGGTGCAACCTGCTATTTCAGAAACTGAAAAACCGGAGACACAAGCTTCTGATAATGCAACGCAAAATGAATTAGCAAAATTGTATAAAACGGCTATTTCAACTAAAAAAGTAACCTCCGTTCGAGGTACCGGCGCACCAATGACTACCTCTTTAGGGGCAATGGAAAATGTATATTTGGTAATGCATAAATCTTTACCAATAGGAACCATAATTAAAGTAAAAAATTTGGTAAACAGTAAGATAATTTATGCGAAAATTATTGGGAAATTACCCGATACCGATGAAAATAAACATGTTATTGTGAGATATACTTTAGGCGTAAAAAAAGATTTACAACTGCAAAACGGAAAATGTTATGTGCAAATCGAATATCCTCAATAGTTATTTTTGTGTTAGAAAGCGGAATTATGATGAAAATCATTTTTTTATTGGTCAATATATTGCCATATTTGTAAAGGAAAAAATGTAAAAAAAGTGCAGCGTTACAGAGTAGTAACTATAACTCATAAAACATCAAAAGTGAACAGGTTGAAAGATTACCTGCTTACGGACGAAGAAGCTTCCGATTTTCCGGTGAACCGATTAAGAAAATTGAAAGCAAATTTCGCTATGGATGAATTGTTATACCTTAATACGTGTAATCGGGTTACGTTCTTTTTTACCAGCGACAGAAGTATAGATAATAAATTTCTAAAAGAATTATTTCTGTTTATAAACCCCAATTTCAGCAAAGAACTTATCAACCTACATTTATCCAAAGCATTGGTTTTTGAGCGTGCAGATGCCGTAAAACACTTTATGGGCGTTGCCGCTTCGTTTGATTCTTTGGTTATTGGAGAACGAGAAATATTAGGACAGATAAAAGCAGCATACCTCAATGCTAAAAAATACGATTTATGCGGTGATGATATCCGTTTGGCTTACCAACAAGCAATAGTATTTGCCAAAAAAATTCATTGCGATACCCGCATCGGAGAGAAACCGATATCCGTTGTTTCGTTGGCTTTCCGCTCGTTATTAGAAAGAAATATTTCTAAAGAGGCTAATGTGATGATTATCGGTGCAGGGCAAACCAATCACCTGATGACAAATTTGTTGGTGAAATTCGGTATCCATAAAGTAACGGTATATAACAGAACCTTAAATAAAGCAGAAGATTTAGCGGCACGTTTTGAAAATGGAAAAGCTATTGAGTTGGATAAACTGATAAATCATAACCAACCTATAGATGTAATTCTTACTTGTACCGGCGCAAACTACGCTGTAATTACAAAAGAAATATATCATCAAATCGTACCCAAAGGTAAAAAAGTGATTATTGTAGATTTAGCAGTACCGCAAGATGTAGAACAAGAAATAACAGACTTAGATTCGGTAGATTATATAGACATAGCTTCTTTAGAAATAAAAGCAAAAGAAAATATGCTTTTCCGAAGAGGAGAGTTGTATAAAGCAGAAGCAATGTTAGAAGAATTCTTGGTAAATTTTAATGATTTACACAAAGAAAGACGCTTAGAGTTAGCCTTGTCACATATTCCCAATGAAGTGAAAAGCATACGAGAAAGAGCTTTAAACGGAACATTCAGAAAAGACATAGAACAATTAGATGTTCAGTCCAAAGCAGTATTGGAAAAAGTAATGGAATATATGGAAGAAAAATACATCGCATTACCTTTCAAAGCTTCCAAAAAATCACTTTTGAACAAAACATTCCGCCCATAGTTTTACAGCAGAATACATTTTTCTGTTTTGTAATCGTCTTATTTAAATCAACATGAAAGGAAAAACAACTCCGATTATTATAGGCACACGAGGAAGTGAATTAGCCTTATGGCAAGCCAATTATACAAAATCAGTATTAGCACAAAACGGATTTCAGGCTGAATTGAAAATAATAAAAACAAAAGGCGATGCCACCCAACAATGGAATTTAAGTTTTGATAAATTAGAAGGGAAAGGTTTTTTTACTAAAGAATTAGAAGATGCGTTGCTGGCAAATGAAATAGATATGGCGGTGCATTCTTGTAAAGATATGCCTACAGAATCGCCGGAAGGACTGGAAATGGCGGCCTACTCTAATAGAGCAAATCCCTTTGATTTATTGCTTATTCGTAAAGAATGTACAGACACTTCTGCTGTCTTAAATTTAAAGAAAAACGCTTTAGTGGGCACCTCATCCGCACGACGAAAAGCGCAGTTATTAGCACTACGCCCTGATTTAGTTATACAAGATTTGAGAGGAAATGTTCCGGGTAGAGTAGGGAAATTAGCAGACAAAAAATATGATGCTATCGTATTGGCATCCGCCGGATTAGAGCGTTTGAATGTTGATTTGAGCGCCTTTGAACAAGTAGCATTAAAAGCGCCAATGTTTATTCCTGCACCGGCACAAGGCGTGTTGGCATTTCAAATTCGCGAAAACAATACGGAAATGCAAAACATTTGCAAACTATTAAATGATGCAGATAGTGCAGCAATTACTTTAATAGAGCGAAAAATTTTGCATGATTTTGAAGGAGGATGCCAAATGCCGTTGGGGGTATATGCAGAAAAAATACAAGACAAAACACACGTCTGGATATCAATGGCTGCCGCTTGGGATGCGTTTCCCAAACGATTGCATTATGTTTTTGCTCCGAATGAATTAAAAAATAGTTCGGTTGCGACACAACAGTTAGTGAACCAATTAAAATCTAATAAGACACATTCTGTATTTATTTCTTCGGATTTGTATGAAAACGATTACTTGCTGCGTGCGCTTAGAGCACATCAATATCAAGTAAATTATTCTTCGTTGATAGAATTTTCAGCTATAGATTTTGAACCAATTACTAATGCCGATTGGATATTTTTTAGTAGTAAAAACGGAGTGAAATTTTATTTTAATAAAGTAAAAAAGATACCCAAAGGAACAAAATTAGCCGCAGTAAATCAAGGTACAGCACAAGCCTTGCTTGAATTAGGCGGACAGGTAGATTTTGTTGGTAGCGGTGGCGATATTTTTCAAATAGCAAAAGCATTTGACGAAGTTGCTTATGGAAAAATAATTTTTCCTCAGGCTAAAAAATCTTTGCAAAGCATCCAAAAAGGACTGACACAAAATAAAGACGTTCACACGTTGGTCGTTTATGATAATCAACCGAAAAAAGAAGTTGCTTTGCGTAAAGAAGCTATTTTGGTTTTTACAAGCCCGATAAATGCCGAAGCCTATTTTGCATCGCATGAAGTTTTACCTATGCAGAAAATTATATCCATTGGAAATTCTACGACTAAAAAGCTGAAAGAACTTGCGATAGAAGGCATTCATACCGCTTTCGAGCCTACCCATTGGGCAATTTTAGATGAGCTGTTTTTTTGAAAAACAAGCTGTCGTTCTACTTTAATTTATTGACCCACACGATTAAATCT
>JAXLUA010000008.1:0-36226 GCA_046329805.1 Chitinophagales bacterium | reverse complement strand
GTATTCATTCCCTTAGTGTTCAATTGGAAATTTCCAGCACTTTTAGCTCCTATTCACATCATTTTTTTAGAGTTAATAATGGGACCTACCTGCTCCATCATCTACGAAAATGAACCCATAAGCACCGGAGCGATGAAGCTGCCTCCGCGCCCGTTTACTTCTACTTTCTTTCAAAAAAAAGAAGTAACGATAAGCCTAATTCAGGGCATCGCAATTACAGTAGGTACATTAGGAATTTATCAATTTGCATTATGGCAACACTACAGCGAAGCAACCCTTAGAACTATGGTATTTGCAGTACTGATAAGCGCAAATATTTTCCTTACCCTCGTTAATCGCTCATTTTATTACTCCATTTTTACTACCCTAAAATACAAAAACAACCTCGTCCCTTTGATAATCACAGCAACACTTTTACTTACTGCATCGCTATTCTATTTCCCGCTTTTTGCACGCTTTTTTGGATTTGAAAAACTACTGTTCGCTCCATTGGGAATTTCAATATTTACCGGTGCCGTTTCGGTATTATGGATTGAAATTTTTAAATGGCATAAAAGAAGAAACTCAACAGTGTAAATACGCAAAAACGAGGGATGGAAAAAATATTAAAACTAAAACTGCATGACGATTACTTGGATTTTGGTATAACCTTATCGAATGCGAACGAGCGAGAGATGTGGAAGAACTAAGCAAATTAAACGGTTGCCAAACATTCCGCTGAATGGTGGAGTAAGACCACTCCTAATCAGATGCCAAAGCCGCAAAGGAGGAATGGGATAAATAGAATAAATTAGCTATAAAAAATAAGAAAACTATCCATCCGAAAGACAAGGTTGGCTCAACGTTATCTTTTCTTGGTTTAAAACGTAACTCTTTACAGATTTTAAAAACATAAATTAAGTTCAATTTTTGTAATTTTGAACTATGAATAAAATTGCAATTTTCCCGGGCTCTTTCGACCCCATCACCATCGGGCATGTAGATATAGTAAAACGTGCATTACCCCTCTTTGATGAAGTGATTATTGCTATTGGGGTGAATACACAAAAAAAATACTTATTCCCTTTAGAGCAACGTATAGAATGGATAAAAAAAGTATTTAAAGAGGAGCCTCGGGTAAAAGTAGAATCATACACCGGCTTAACAATCAACTATTGCAAGCAACGAGGAGCAAAATATATCCTTAGAGGCATACGCTCTTCCGCCGATTTTGAGTATGAAAAAACAATAGCACAGCTAAACAACATGATGATGCCGGAATTAGATACTTTTTTAATTCTGTCTTCACCCGAACTATCGGCAATTTCCTCTACCATTGTTCGCGAAATTATTATTGGCAACGGCGATACCAGCAAATTCTTACCTAAAGAAGTGGTGATAGATTTATGAGAATTTAGAATTTAGATTTTAGATTTGAGATTTTAGATTTTTAATTTTTAATTTTTAATTTTTAGTTTTTAATTTTTAGTTTTTAGTTTTTAGTTTTTAGTTTTTAGTTTTTAATTTTTAATTTTTAGTTTTTAATTTTTAGGCTAGCGAATGATTTTTCCTGCACTTGGCACAGGCTATGCTTGTGTTTTAGTTGGATTTAATGTTAAAGCTTTGATTTGATTATCTTGTCAAAATCGCTTTCGTATTTTTTGTCTTGTATGAGTCTATATTTTTCAAATGCTGTTTCTGCTAATGCCAATGCCACTTCATGCGATACATTTCCCTGATGTTTCAAAACAGCTTCTTCGTTAAATTGTAAGAAAGCGTCTAATTTTTGTACCCAATCTTTCATATACATAACTACACCTTTTTTTGCTTGATTATCGGCATAATCAAGATACATTGAAACAATGCGGTTTAGCCCATCTAATTCTTTTTCGTTCAAATAATTTTTGGCAATGCCTATATCCGTTTTACGGATACTTCCTTTGGGAGCATTCTTCCAATTCGTTAAACCCATATTTTCTTTAGCACTGTCAACTCGTGAGTGGATAATTTCGGCGGCAGTTTGTCCTGTAATTGCCCAGTGTAGTTTATTCTGAACAGTTGCAAAAAACTTTTTCGTAATGACATTATCTTTGCTGTAATCAGCACTGCATTGTGAATAGATGTCGGTAATTTTCTGGTAAAATCTTCGCTCACTACTGCGAATATCACGAATGCGTGCAAGTTGTTCCTCAAAATAGTCTTTCCCAAAAATATTATTTGGGTTTTTCAGACGCTCATCATCCATTGTAAAACCTTTGATGATGTATTCTTTCAAACGTTCCGTTGCCCAAATCCGAAATGCCGTTGCCTGCGAACTGTTTACTCTATAGCCAACCGAAATAATAGCATCGAGGTTGTAATACTTGGTTTTAGTTTCCTGAGTTTTTCCCTTTATTGCTCCGTGCGTAGTGGTATGTTCCAAAATGGAACTTACCATTTTTTCGTCTAATTCGCCGCTTTCAAAAATATTTTTCAAATGCTTAGTAATAGCTGGTCGCTGCACACCAAACAATTCTGCAATTTTTTGTTGCGAAAGCCACACAGTTTCATTTTGCAAATAAATTTCAACTTTTACTGTTCCGTTGGGTGTGGTATAAAGCAATATTTCATTAAAATTATTGGTAGTATTTATCTTGTTTTTCTTTGCCATACTTTTTCAGAAAATCAAATATACAAAAAGCCAACTTTTAAAAGTTGGCTATCGGTAGAGATTTTCTGATGACGAATGACTTTTTCCTACACTTGGCACAGGCACAGCCTGTGCCAAACTAAGAAAGTAACTTGCAGCTACTATACTGTATTTTTTATGTAGCCAAAGACTACTTACAGGATTGAACGTAGGCACAGCCTACGTTCAGAGTAAGGACAACTTGGAGGCGTCTGATGAATGGGTAATTGCAATTAATTTATTCATAAAATCAACTAAAACAAACCATATTAAAATAACATCATTTTAGAAATCAAAAAGGCATACCTTTCAGAATAATTTGTATCTTTGCAGTTCTAATTTCAAACCCTGAACATCTTTATTAGATAACTCAGGAATTAAAAACTAAAACATATTTTTATATGGCAACAAGATTAAGACTTCAAAGACATGGTGCAAAAGGTGCTCCATTCTACAAAATCGTAGCAGCAGACAGCCGTGCGAGAAGAGACGGTAAGTACATCGACCAAGTAGGTACGTACAACCCGACAACTATCCCTGCAACTATCACTTTAGATGTGGATAAAGCAGTAAAATGGTTACAAAATGGTGCAGAACCAACAACTACTGTAAAAGCAATCCTTTCTTACAAAGGAGCTATGTACAAAAAACACTTATTACGCGGAGTGCAATTAGGGGTGGTAAAAGCAGAGGACGTGGAAACGAAATTCAACGAATGGGCTGCAAAAAAAGAAGGTAAAGTTTTAGACCACAAAACTAAAGCAGAAGAAAAGAAAAAAGCAGCTATCCAAGCAGTAGTAAATACACCGGCTAAAGTAAAAGAAGTTCCTGCTGAAGAAACTCCTCAAACAGAAGCTACCGAAGCTACTGAACCTGTAGCAGAATAATATTTCGGAAAAAAGCACACATTAAGTAAAATAATAACTTAATTAATCCCGACTATTATGTCGGGATTTTTTTTACGGTATGGAACTGATAAAAATTGGAAAAATTGGAAAAACACATGGATTCAAAGGGCATCTAAAAGTGCTTATTGACGAATTTTATATGCAAGATTTTGAGGACATGAAGGTTGTCTTTATCCAACAACTCCCCTATTTCATACTCCATAAAGATATTAATACAACTTCACAAGTTATTATTTTATTGGAAGATATCGACACCAAGGAAAAAGCACAACGCTTACAAGGAAAAGAGCTGTATGCCAAAGACGATGACTTGACAGAGATTTTAGACGAAGCAGCATACCAAGAATTAATTGGCTTTGAAATTATTGATAAGAACCAAGGAATTATAGGGAAAATAGAACAAATTATAGAAATGCCCTTTCAAGTAATGGCACAACTGTTTAAAGATAAAAAAGAGATTTTAGTCCCCTTGAATGATAATTTTATTTTAAATATAAATACCGCTAAAAAACAAGTCGAAATGCAACTTCCGGACGGATTCTTAGCCATTTTTAATTAATTTTACACCGACATACAACACTAAACCGATGCGCATCGATATACTTTCCGCCGTACCCGATTTGATGCATAGCTTCTTTGCTCATTCTATGCTACAACGTGCAAAAGAAAGAGGTTTATTAGAAATTCACCTGCATAATATTCACGATTATTCTGTTAAAAAATTTAAACAAATAGACGACTATCCCTTTGGAGGTGGAGCGGGAATGGTCATGGCTATCGAGCCAATATTAAAATGTATCGATGCGCTGCAACAAGAGCGCAAGTACGATGAAATTATCTATATGACCCCTGATGGTGCGTTATTAGAACAAAAAATGGTCAATACGCTTTCCTTAAAACAAAATATAATTATCCTGTGCGGGCATTACAAAGGCATTGACGAACGCCTCCGAGAGCACGTAATAACGCAAGAAATATCCATTGGCAGCTATGTACTTTCAGGAGGAGAACTACCGGCTGCCGTGCTGGTAGATGCCGTAGGACGGCTAATACCCGGAGTACTAAACGATGAAACATCTGCGCTAACCGATTCTTTCCAAGATAACCTATTAGCACCGCCGGTGTACACACGCCCAGCAGATTACAAAGGATGGAAAGTACCTGACGTTCTATTATCCGGAAATGACAAACTCATTGAAGAATGGCGATTCCAACAAAGTCTGGAACGCACCCAAAAACGTAGGCCGGATTTATTAGAAAACGATTAAATAACATTGTTTTTCAAAGAAATATCCGTATCTTTGCACACGCTAAAGTAAAAAATGATGGAAAAGGTAAAAGAAATAACTAAACAACTAACAGCAGCGAAAGAAATTCCTAATTTCAAAGCTGGTGACAATATAAACGTTCACTATAAAATTATAGAAGGTTCAAAAGAACGTATTCAGGTATTCCGTGGTGATGTTATCCAACGTAAAGGTACAGGAGTAACACAAACATTTACTGTACGTAAAATATCTAACGGCGTAGGTGTAGAACGAGTTTTCCCTCTTTTATCTCCAAACATCGATAAAATTGAAGTAAACAAAATAGGTAAAGTTCGCAGAGCAAAAATTTTCTATATCAGAGAATTAAAAGGTAAAGCGTCACGTATCAAAGAAGCAATCAAAGCAAAGTAATCTTGCTCTTTATATCGAATATAAAAAATCCCGACCAGGCAGGTCGGGATTTTTTTATTCACCACCGGTTGTAACGTATCCGCTAAAACATAGTTGGTTGGCGAAATCACCAACCAATAGAATTGTGCAAAAAAACACCTTTTGTAGTAGTCTCATCTTTAATAATAACTCTAAGTGAAATGAAAGAGACTTTTGTAAGAAAGGCACCTAATAAACAATAGAATCCGAGCAGTAGAATAAAAAAAGCAGATGTTATAAATAACATCTGCTTTAAATCGTTCGACGATACCCTACAACCTAAACTATAGAAATAAGGTAAAGTAAATTAATATTCCCACAAGTCATGTTCAAAATTAAACAAATCTTGTTTTTTAGCTTCAGATTCATACAACACATCAATACCGGATTTGTAATCTTTGATACGGAAGTCTTGTACATTATCCACTTTGTAGATGTAATTACCAAATAAACGTAAAGCAAATACTTGATCCCAATTTAAACGAACGCCGTTAGGAAAAGGGTTATACGCTTGAGAGTTCACTAACGTTTGGCGTAAACTTGGGAAATATACCCAAAACACCGGCACTTCGCCACGGAAATCCCCTGTAGTAGGATCATAGTTATCGTATAATGGACAAATCCCCATAATACGAACTTCCATAGTAGAGGTTTGTTTATTAAAGAACCATACTTCTTTTACGCGTAATTTATTTACGTTATTCCAGTTTACTTCTTTAGTTACAACTTGTAAAGTTTGAATGCCGGTAACGGGGTCTGTAACGTAGATAGAGTCAACGCCGCCGCCAGCAACACTTAAAGCTTCTTTGGGATCAATAGGCGTAGCAAAATCATCATCCATACCACTATATACTTGGCATTTTCCGCCTTGAACAGCATCCAACAATACTTGTATAAATGGTGCTTTAGGCCATTTGAAATGCAAATTAATTTTCTCTCTTAAGTCTATCACTCTCCAGATATTTTTCCACCAAAATACATCTGCCTCACGAATAGGCTCATATTGCATTGCCACGCGTTTACCTGTAATTTCTTGTACCCAAGGCAATTTCTGAACCTCTGTTTTTAAGGAATTAGTATCAATGGCATGTGCCGGAGGTGTCGGTTGTTGTACCACTACTGGTGCTGGAGCAGGTGTCGATAATGAATCAGGTGCAATAGCAGCACTATTTACAGACAAGCTATCACTGCCAGTAAGATTGCTCACTGTTGAGGAGGTGGATTTCTTCTTTGGTTTTTTGCTTTTTTGAGCAAACGAGGAAGAGGAAACCCCTAACAGTAACACTGCCAACAGTAAGAATCCGATTTTATTTATTTGCATTTTCATATCACTAAAAAATTCTTATTAATCGATTTTGAAAGCAATGCCCGGAATTTTACGAGACATGCCATCCGGTCCTTTTACTTTTATCTCTTCTATATAGAAAAGGTCACCTGGTTTTGCTTTTGCAATGAATGCTTGCATCGCAGGGCTAAAATAAGGTCCTGTAGCAGAAGCAATACCGGGGTCTTGTAATTTAGGCTGGTAGAACATATTATAGCTCAGTACTTCAAATTTAGCATCAAAGTCAAAGTTTTCTAAATCCGCCAAAACGCCTTTTTGTGCTTTCCATACCGCTGCATTAATTCTACCACCCGGCATACCAGATACTTTAGCTATAGGGTTTGGTATCATTTTTACGCGGAACGGAAATGGAGGGAATGCTTTTCCTTTAGCCGTAACGTTTACATTCGTTGTACCTTGTTGAGTTACTCGAACAGAGTATTTACCTCCGGAACCGGAAATTGTACCCGCTGACATGCTAACTTTTAAATCATTAGCTGATGCACCTGCCGCAGAAATTTCTACCGGGTTATCTACACCGATATAAAATACATTCATTTTTGTTGGTGAAACAGTAGCAAAAGGTGCAGCAACGGTATATTTCATTTCAGGAATAGGATAACTTGTCACTTTTCCTGTTCTGTCATTTTTTACAGATACTGTTCCTTTTAAAGAATACTCTCCTACGCCCGGCGCTGCTTTATATTTAGCAATACCGGTAGCTTGGTCAACAGGTATATTTTGCCCGTTTACGTTAACCGAAACGGTACCTGCGCTTTTTGAAGACGTAGCTGCCAAAGAAACATTTGCTTCAAAGGTTTCTCCTTTTAAAATATAAGTGGAAGGAGCCGTAATTTGTGCAGAGAATTTATCAAAGACGATTTGGTCTTGTGTTAACTCTTGCGATGCTCCAATTTTGCTAAAGAAATAAGATGCTAAAGTACCTTGCGTATTTTTTACATCATTTTCCAATTTTGTCAACATTGCATAAGATGCAATTGCCGGCATTTGATAGAATTCTTCTCTCACCCAGTCTCCGTTCTTGTCATTTGGAGTGGTATTTAAAGACATTCGTTCTTGTACAGTTGTTAAATCAGCGGGTTCTATTAAAGCATATAATTTCTTTAATGTTTCATCCACTTCTTGTTTTAATTTGTAGCCTTCGCCATTTTTACCGCTTGTACCTTCCACTAAATAGCCGGTAGAAACTTCCATATCATCTTTACGCAACATGATACCGTTAGGATCATCTTGATCGGGACCACCAGCTCTGGAAATAACTTCTTTTTTCAGTTTGCTGATAGAAGCTAACAACGCATCTGTTATACCCTGTGCCTGTTTGGTTTTATCTTCATTTGTAGTAACGGCTACGTTTGTTGGTTCTTTTGCTTTTTTTGCAGCGAACGCATTATACGTTGTTTTCAGATTCGTATCTGCTGTCGTTTTTGAATTTTCTAAACTCTTATTTACCGTTTTGAAAGCATTTAATATTTCCGCGGAAACGTTCAATGCCAACATTGCAGTAAGCACCAGATACATCATATTGATCATCTGCTGCCTGTTCTCCTTAGGAATTGCCATAATTTACTTTTTTACTCTTTATTGTTAATGAATAGATTTCAGAAAAAAGTTTATTATGAACGCATCGCTGATAACATATTTCCGTAGATTCCGTTTAATTTTTCTAAGTTACCGGCTAAGCCTCCCATTTGAGATTTAAATTTCTCTGTGTCTGCTAAAGAGCCATCTAAGTTGGTCATTGCAGTAGATAAATTATTGATGAATTTGTTCATCGTTTTCAAATGTGTATTCGTGTCTTGTAACTCCATTTCATAAACAGCATTTAAAGCGGCTAAATTTTTAGTTGCACTTTGAACTTGCGCATGATATTGGGAAGCATCACCGGACGCAGCGGCTAATTTACCCATTCCGTCTGCTGCAGAGGCAAATGACTCTTTAACGCCATTTAAGGAAGAAGCTGCTGCTTTAGCGGCTCCGGCAAATTCATTGGAAGCTACTGTTGCATCGGCCATATTAGATAATTTACCTACTTGGTCAGAGAATCCTTTTAAGCTATCGCCAAATTTGGTCACTAAGCTTTGGTCTATTTTAGCAGCTTGCAACATTTTATCCATTTCACCTGACAAGCTGGAAGAGGCTGTTGAACCAATTGCTGTATGACCGTATTTTTCTGAATTTTTTTCTGAATTTTCATCATAGATATCCAAACCCGGGTACACTTTTTCCCAGTAATAATCCGGCTCCGGCGGAATAAATCCTGAAATGAAGAAGATTACGGCTTCTGTTAACAAGCCTAATGTCAACATGTACGAATAAAATGGAATACCGGCAATTTTAGGGTCTGCAATATGTAAAATCTTAGCCCATGCTCCGATAATTACAACTGCGGCACCAACACCGAAAAGTAAGTTTTTTGCTCTTTTACCTGATTTGGTCTTGAAATAACTTGCCATAATGATTTTTTTTTATTTGGTTAGTTTTATAAAAGTTTAAACGAAAAAAATTAATTTATATTATTTTATTTACCGAAGTCATGCATTGATCTGCCCATGAATGGTAATAAACATCTGAAACCTACGTATGATTTTGCGGAATCTTGATATTCATACGATTTTGTGCCGCATTGTAAGAAGTAAGCAATGTCTTTCCAAGAGCCTCCTCGTATTACTTTACGTTTCATTACGTTGGGTTCATCTTCTTTTGCATCATAGCGGAAATCCGGTTGTTTATCGTGGATGAATGCATTTGCATCATCTTCATACGCGGTAGAAGTCCATTCTGCTACATTTCCAGCCATATTGTATAAGCCGTAGTCGTTCGGCCAGTATGATTTTGCATTTACAGTATAGAATCCGCCATCTTCAGGATAGTTTCCTCTTCCCGGTTTGAAGTTCGCCAACAAACAACCTTTAGTATTTCTAATATAAGGGCCTCCCCAAGGATATGGAGATAAGTTTCTTCCACCGCGAGCCGCATATTCCCACTCGTATTCTGTAGGAAGACGGAATTGATCCAAAGGTGCTTCTTTTTTAGTAGCTCTGTAATTATTCCACAATAATGTTCTCCATGCGCAGAAAGCATTACATTGATCCCAAGTAACCCCTACTACCGGATAGTCGTCATAAGCAGGGTGGGTGAAATAAGTTCTTGTCATCGGCTCATTGTAAGAATAAGAGAAGTCTCTAATCCATACCATTTCATCCGGGTAGATAGAAATTTTCTTTTTTTCCATGAATGCGCTTCTTGGTTTTTGGTCTTTGTCAGTAGGACGTTGTTGCGCAGCTTCTTTCCATTTGAACCAAGTATATTCGTATTGCAATTTACGTGGGTCTATTTCTTTTTTACCATTTATACGATCTGCTTCGGAATAGAACATTGGGTCTAATTGAGCACCTTCTTCTGTTACGCTTGTGCCATTATTCCAATCCATATCAATAGGCATATCCCAATTAATGGCTTGTTTTCCGGCATCGCCTTCTTTTAAGTGGTCTCCACCTAACATTTGGTGCGCAATAGAGTCTCTAACGTACTCAACAAACTGACGGTATTCGTTATTGGTAATTTCAGTTTCATCCATATAAAAACCTACGATGGAGAGTTGTTTCATCTTGGTATTAAATGCATAATTTACATCTTGGTCAGACGGTCCTGTATGAAATACACCGGATGGGATATACACCATTCCATAAGGCAATAAATTGTTGTCCCATTTCGGGCGATCCTGAGAACCGATGAGCTGTCCATCTGTTCCACTCCCGCCTTTACAACTAGCCAACAATGCAGCAATTACTGCAATAAACGAAATTTTTAACTTATTCATCTTAGTTGTTTACGTTTTTTTTCCTAAAATTAGACGTAAAAATAATAAAAACAATGTTTCGTTGTACGTCTTTTCTAATATTTTAATTAAAATATTAATAATCTCTTTACAAAAACCTTGGGTTGTTGATTACTTTAGGGTTATTATAAATCTTACTATTTGGTAAAAAATACTTCAACGTAATTTCATGAGAGCCTTTATTTACCAAATTTAACTTGTTTAAAGATACATCATAACTATAAACTATGCAAATATTTTTTATCGGTCCTACACTAATTATTGGGGATAACGACTCAAAAGCTCTTTTATTGTATCCTCTGGCGTTCAATCCTACGCTTAAATAGTTTTTATATCCGGCTAAAATGCTTATATCTGTTTGCAATTCTTTAAAATCTGTAGTAAGAAGTAAAGATGGGCGTATAGAGAAATCCGTTCCAATTTTTACATTACTGCTAATGTACGTTTGGAATACACTTCCATATTTTGGTTTTAACGTTTTAGTAGTGCCTTTAAACTTATCGGGCAAATTAATAATGTTGGTATAATTGATTCCTGCTTCTATGTATTTATGAAAAATGGCTACGCCAACGGTCATGTCGGGTCGGGTACTTTTTTGCAATACGTTGGAAAGGTAATCATCATTAAGATTGCCGTTTGTTCCTTCGGGAGTTATAATCTTACTGCCGTCTAATTTAGAAAATGTAGCTCCTGCATTAATTCCGATGGCTATTTTAATTTTTTGTTTAATGTCTTGGATAAATGTGTATCCTGCTTTAAAAGAAGTATTGTTAAAAGCTCCCAATCTATCGTTTGTAATTGTAAAGCCTACACCGCCGTGAATTTGTAAGAATTTTGCATCGGCAAAAACATTTACGGTAGCAGGTTGTCCGTCTAATTTTGCCCATTGATGGCGATAGTTTGCACCAAAATTAAATCCGTCTTGGCTGCCATAAAATGCAGGATTATTAATAGATGGATTAAACATGTAGTGCGAAGTGGCTTGTTGTATTTGCGCATACGAAACTATAGTTAGGAGTAAGCAAAACAAAACACTTATTCTCTTTTTAGTGCGGATAGACATATTGTAAAAATAGAAAAGAAATTTTAATAACGGCAAATTGTTTATATAAAATTACACCGGTTTTATTTTCCTTTTTTATTGGCTTGTGTGATGTATTTTTTTATGGCATCCACCAATGATGGTGTTTCGGGTGTGGGGGCAAATACGTTAATATTGAGCTTATGTGATTTGACGGCTTCGGCAGTAGTATTTCCAAAGATAGCCAATCGGGTAGCATCTTGACTAAAATTCGGAAAATTATCGTATAGCGAGTCGATTGCTGAGGGATTAAAGAACACTAACATATCGTATTTTACATCGCTTAAATCGGATAAGTTGCTGGCAACCGTTTTATAGATAACGGCTTCGCTGTATTCGATATTGAATTTGTGTAATGCTTCGGCTAATGCTTTATCGCGCACATCTGAGCAGGGTAATAAAAACTTACCGTCTTCTTTGTGTTTTAAAACTACTTCCATCAGTTTTGGCAATCGGCCATCTCCAAAAAACACTTTTCGTTTTCTATACTGAATAAATTTTTGCAGATATAAAGCGATTGCTTCATTATTGCAGAAGTATTTATTATCTTCGCTAATTTTTATGCGTAATTCATCGCATATTCTAAAATATTGTTCGATGGCAATTCTACTCGTAAAAATAACGCAGGAAAATTGTTCGATATAAATTTTATCTTTTCTAAATTCTGCTGCTTTTATTCCTTCAACATGGGTGAATGGTCTCCAATCTAATTTGATATTAAATTGTTGTGCCAAGTCGATATAAGGTGATTTTCCTAACTCCGGTTTAGGTTGAGAGATTAAAATAGATTTTACGGGTTTTAGCTTATCCTGTGCCACAATTTCCGGTAATGGCTTTGTGTCTATCACTACTTTTTTATCTTGTTTTGGGGTAGCTTTTATTCCTTGCGGAGTTTCGATAATCGCTTTGGGTTTCACCAATTTTGGTTTTACAACTTTTGCGGTAGCTACTGCTTTTTCCTGTTTTGCCGGTGCTGATTTTTTCAACTTTTTTTCCGGAGCTTTCTTTTCTATTGTTTTCTTTTCCGGAGTTTTAGCTTTAATTACGGCAGCATTTTTTTTAGCTGCTGCTTTTTTAGGGGCAGCCGTTGGTTTTGCTGTGGTTTTTGTTGAAGTAACACCTTTTTTTTCTCCCAATTTTTTTGCCATTTTTCACGCATTTTATACGATGTTATTCAAGATGTATTTGGTCAAAATCAGAAACGGTATAATCTTGAATGCGCAAATATACAAAAAAAAGTGGAGCTTGTAATTTACAAGCCTATTACTGATTAGTTGATAACTCCTTATGATGTTGAAAACCACATAAACACTAACCGAAAGCACTAAAACCGTGAGCATAAAGCCGTATGAAATATGTGTATTGTATATATATACCATAAACACAATTAACAATAAAACAGAAAGTATAAACTCAGCAAAGAGGCTGGACAAAAAGGATGCATTGAAAATATCTAATGTGCCGATAACCCAATTAAATATATACTCTGTAACATTTTTTGTTATAAAGAAAATGCTGAGTAAAGCCCAGATATTGAAAAATATTTTTAAATGAAAAGTAGTAAAATCGTCTTTTTGGAAATAATTTATCCCAATATAAACGACCAAAGCCAAGATGGCTATTTTAAATAGATAGATTAAAAACACTGCCAAAAGCGAATCGTATTTTTTTGATTTATAGAAAATATAAAATTTCTTTTTACTGGTTACTCCTTCAAGTATCGCATGAAAAAAGTCATCAAACATTACCCGAATAAACACTAAAAGAAGTAATAAAATTGTTGTAACATACAAAAAGACAAGGCTTTTGTCGGGGTGTTTTTGCGCTTGCACAATGATGTACTTCCCTGCCGGTTTGTGAATAGTGGTAGCCTTTATCACTTTCATCCATTTTGCTGTATCTACTTTATTTTTTAAGATAGAATCTATAAAATAAGGGCTTGTGCTTGAGGTATCTGTTTGAGCGTAAGCTACGAATGGTATTGCCATTACTGCCAATAGCACCACATAACGACTAAAACGTAGCCACATATCCAAAGTGCAGTTTTGAATTTCGAAAATCGACGGTTTTAAATTTTTGCTGTCCGAGTGCATACGTGAGTCCAAAAATACCAATTTTAGTTTCAAAAGTAATACCTGTTCCAAATCCAAATGGAAAATCTTGGAATACGGTATTATTAAATTTCCTATGTATGTATGCTGCATCCATGAAAACAAAAAAATATGAGTTTCTCATAATCATGTATCGATATTCCAAAGTAGCCACATTATAAGCATCCGTATAAATGGATTGTTCGTCGAAACCGCGCAGCAGTCGGCTCCCGCCTATCCGCAGCAATTCATTTTTCAATAAATTCGGGTTAAACACGGCACCTCCATTTACACCAAATTTCAAAATATTTTTTTTCTTTTTCCCTAAGGGTAAATAATAATTACCTATCCAAAACAAATCTGCTTTTATAGTTTTTCGTTTTATGCTGTCGTACAAAGTTGCGTAATCAAAATTTCCTGATGCATCTTGTAAAGTAGTAATTTGTGTATTGGGCTTTATTTTTTTTGTTCCTACAGAAGCGGTTAGCTTTAGTTCGTATCCCTTTTGTGGGTTAAATAAATAATCTAAGTGTTCGTAATAAGCTTGTATTCCATATTGATTGTAAGTAGCATCTAAGTTAGAAGGTAATTTTTTATTAAGTTTGGCATAAGCGGTATCTGCCGATAGGATAATAGTCTGAAAATATTTATAAAATCCTTTTATGTAATTATTGGATTTGGTGATATACGGCAAGCCTAATTGCCAAGCCAAATCTAAAGAGGAGGAATCGCGTTTTTCTAAATTAAACGTAAAATTGACTCCGATTGGGGCGTTTAATAAGTAAGGATAATTAAACCGAACATCTAATAATTGCGACTGTCTTTGCAATTTCCTCCATTCCAAATAAATTTCTTCTCCTCGTTTAAATGCATTTTGCAAATGCAATCGCACCTCACCGGTGATTAATATTTTTCCGTTATTACTTCCCGGCAAAAAACCGATCAGAAAATCAAAAGAATTGACTTTGCGTTTATCTAAAAACAAATGTATATCGGCTTTATTATCTCTAAACGTTATGGTGCTGGGCTGCCGGATGGTGGCATAGGGCAATTTTTGCAACAGTTTATCCATTTGCTGTATCCGCAATTCATTATAAGGCTGTTTGCTTTTTAATAAAATATAGTTCTGAATAAATCCTTTGGTGAGCTTAGAGGTTCCATGATTTAAAAAGCTATCAATAGTAATCAATTTCCCTTTATCTATGGTGTATTTTACATTTAAAGTACTGTCGCTCAGCTGCACACTGTCTGAAGTTACTTTTGCAAATGGATAGCCATTGTTTTCTAAATTTTGAATAATTTTTTCTTTCGTAATTTCAATTCCAAAAACATCCGAAGAAATAACCGGATTCCTTTTATGTTTTTGTCGGTCTTGAGTAGGTAATTCTACATCATATTTTTTTCCTAAATACAACGTAGTAAACATAGAATCTTGACGGATAGTCATACTATCAAAAGAAGCTTCGAGATATCCTTTTCTAATGAGCGACTCACGAGCGGCTTTTAAATATTTAGCTGCTTCATTGCTATTTTTAAACGATTGTTTTGATTTCAGTTTAATTGCAGCATCTTGTTTTTTTATAATCAACAATACGTTTTGAGCATACACGGAATGCATGCAAAAAAACAGCAGTGCTATTTGTATAATTTTAATTTTCAATTAAACCTATTCTGTAATTTCTCAAAGTTATCAATTATTACGTATTCCTCATTACCTTGCAGCAGAATGGCAGGAATTTATTTACATATTCCGTTTTGCAAACAGGCATGTGCCTACTGCAATTTTCATTTTTCCACTTTGCTGAAATACAAAGAAAGTGTTTTAAACTCGATGCTGCAAGAATTGGAAATGCGCAAAAATTTCTTTCCTGAAAAAACGGAAATAGATACCATTTATTTTGGCGGAGGTACACCCAGCCTGCTTTCTACAACTGAAATCAATAGGCTGTTACAGCAAATATATCGGTTATTTACCGTTACAGAACAGCCTGAAATCACCTTAGAGGCAAACCCCGATGATTTAACGCAAGCCTATTTGCAAGCCTTAAAAAAAGAAACGCCCATCAACCGTTTCAGCATCGGCATTCAGTCTTTTACGGATGACGACCTGCATTATATGCACCGAGCACATACTGCTAAAGAAGCTTTGCAGAGCATACAATTTGCGCAGCAAGCCGGCTTCGACAATCTTTCCATAGATTTAATTTATGGCACACCTACGTTAAATAACGAACAGTGGCGAAAAAATTTACAAACTGCCTTTAGCTTAAATCTGCCGCATATTTCTTGTTATGCTTTAACGGTAGAAAACAAAACAGCATTAGCTATAGAAATAGATAAAAAGAAAAAGGCAGCCGTGGACGAGGAACTAATGGTACAACAATTTTCCATTTTGCTGGAAGAGATGAAACAGCATGGGTATTTACAGTATGAGATTTCTAATTTTTGCCAACCTCCACATTTTGCTCGCCACAACACGAATTACTGGAAAGGAATTTCGTACTTAGGGATAGGCCCCAGTGCGCATTCTTTTGACGGGAAAATAAGATACTGGAACATCAGCAATAATTCCAATTATGTAAAAAAAATAATTGCTAACGAATCTGCATTTGAGCAAGAAATATTAGCGGACAACGATAGATACAATGAATATGTAATGACTTCATTGCGTACCATTTTTGGGGTAGATAGCCTTACAATAAAACAAAATTTTGGTACTATTTTTTTACAACATTTTCAATTAGAAATTACTCCGTTTATAGATAACAAATGGGTAGAATGTAATGATGGAATATATACGTTAACGGATTCGGGAAAATTATTTTGCGATTATATTACTGAAGAATTATTTATACTAAAAGCATAAAATTACAACATGAAAGGAACAAAAGAAATGTATTTTAATATTTTCAACGAGTTGATACCATTTAATAAATACATTGGATTGGAATTGGAAACACTGAGTGATGGCTATGCTAAAGCGAGCATAAAATTCAAACCCGAATTGATGGGCGATGCTAGAATACAAGCAATACATGGCGGCGTAATTTCGGCAGCGATGGATGCGGTAGGCGGTATAGCAGGCATTGCCACTTTAAGTTCGTTTGAAGATAAAATTGTAACGGTAGATATGCGTGTAGATTACATACGCTCGGCACGTAATACCGATTTAATTATAGAAGCACGCATTGTACGCAGTGGCAACAAAATTATCACTACCAATATGCAAGTTTTTGCTGCTGTAGATGCTACTTTAGTGGCAGAAGGCAGAGGAGTATATCATGTAAGTAGAAAGAAAACTGCATAAAATTACTTTATCAATACACAAATAAATAGATTGTATAGAGTAAAAAAAGCAGAAATAGAAATCTACATTTCCAAAGATTTAACGTCAGTTTTTTGCCCATCCATAATAGCACGGCAATTAGTATTGTACTGCCTATCAAAATAAAAATATCGATATTGAATTGTGGATTAAATTGTATCGGTTGAATAAATGCAGCTACTCCCAATATTCCGAGCAAATTCAACATATTTAACCCCAGCAAATTACTTATTTCAAATTTGGAGCGATGGGTTTTAGTTATCATTATCCAGTACATCATTACCACGGAACCCCCTAAAGACAGCACGAACTGACCTAAAAATCGCTGAGACAAATTGTATTTCCTTGATATGTCTATTAGATTATCAATGACCAAAACACCGCCGGCAATCAGTCCGATAACTCCTACAACTATTAGCAAAACAGACACCCAAACGGCATAGTAAGATGGGGGTTCTGTTTCCGTTTCGTCAAACCAAATTGCCTGATGTTTTTTAATGTTGAAATAGCCATACGTCATAAAAATTACAAATGCAGCAAGCAACACTACGGCATTATACTTTGTAATAAAAAGTGTTTCGGAATTGGCGGAAAATGCAGGGAAATTTACTAATATAAACAACAATAGTGCGCTAATCACCAAAGACATCACACCTATAGAGGCTGTGTTTTTATTCGCTTTAATAGGCCTGAAAAAGCCTGTAATACTCAATACGCCCAGCAGATTAAAAATGCAACTCCCGATTATTGTACCCAACACTAAATCGAAATAGCCATTATATGCAGCCAGCAATACCGTAAACGCTTTAGGCAAAGAAGTACCAAAAGCGACGATAGTAAAATTAAGCATTGATTCGGGTATTTTTACTCTGCGGGCAATAGATGCAGCGCCGTCAATAAGCAATCCGGAGCCTCGGTTAAGTAAAAAAAAGCCAATTAGCAGTAATGGTATATTTAACAACAAAGTAAGGTGCTGAATCTGCATATTCAATATTACAAAACTATTTTATAATTGCTGCTATATTGCCAAAGTGAAATTGTGTTTGATCCAAAATTCGTATATGTATTTTGTGCTTCAATAGGTTAAAATACACTAAAGCAACGGATAAGCGCACAATGGTAAAAAAAATAGCCGGCTATGCCGACTATTTTATAAAATTATTGGCACAAACTATAGGGTGTAGGTAAATTTACAAACGCCCATTAAGCCCATGTAAGGAGCACCTAAGAAATACTGTTGTTTTCTATTGTATAAATTGGTAATAGATACCGTAACATTCAAATGGTCTTTTAAGAATTTAGGAGTGTATGAAACATCTAAGTCCATATCGTGAGTAGCTTTTACGCGTCCCATGTAATTACCGGACAATACCGGAAATCCTGCACTCCATTTGAATTTAAGTCCTACATTAAGTCCAATTTTGTCTGCATTGTAATTAATACCTACATTCACTCTGTGCTTGGGAGCATTAAGTGCCACATATCCTAGTGGAGCACTTTCCACTTTCACAGAGTCTTTATCTACAAAAGAATAATTTGCCATAAGAGAAATTCCTTTCGGCAGGTATAAATTGGAATTGAAGTCGATTCCATAAACGGTTACATTTCCAATATTTCTTGTTACCAAAAGCATATTCGGGCCTCCGGCTTCTTTAGGTGTAATTACCCCGATAGGTAAATTCTGAACGGCCTGCCGAATTAGGTTTACAAATTCATCGCTGGCAGTACCGTTATTATTGCCACCAAATTTAGCACTTTGGTCTAAAAAGGCATTCATTGCTAATTTCACTAAAGGGTCTAAATTATCATAATTTTGTATAATTCTGGGTGCCAAATAATTCATCAGTTGGTTATCATCAAACATAACTGCCGGAGTTAATAATGTGACCGGCGCCAAATAATCTTTAAAGTCTGTTCTATAAAGGTCAATTTGCAATCCTAACATTTTTCCGATTACCCCTTTATATCCTAACTCATACGTATAGGTAGTAGTAGGTTTTAATCTACCGATATTTTGTGTTTTCTTCCATTGTCCGTTATTATCTTGGAATTGTTGCTCGCGTGTATTCAGATTTTTCACCACTTGGTCAATTGTGTTCGGAATAGATTGTGGAATAATACTATTTACCACCATATTTATTAATGGTAATAACGGAGAATTTGGGTCAATATCTGCTCTTCCGCTAAATTGTCCTCGGATAGCCGATAAAATACCATTCCAGCCGGTAGTAGTAAAAGAATGGTCGTTCACATCATGATACTGTCCGGTGGTACCGTAAGGCGATAAAAATTGTGGCAACACCTCTCCTCCATAGTTTGGATTGGCGTTAAAACTATAATTAAATCCGCTATTGGGAGTACCTTCGTTTCGTACTTGAATACCATCCGGTATATCTGCTTGTTTCACATCTACAAAGTAGGCTGCTGAGGCAGGGTTTTTAAAAGCTCTGTTAAAGGTAAAACGCAAGTTATGTCCGGTGCCGGGCTTATAAACTACCGCTACTTTAGGCGAGAATAATAGTTTTTTCACAGCCGTGTTATAATCCAATCGAGTAGCTACAATAAGGCTAAAGCGAGGATGTATGGCATAATCACCTTGTAAATAAACGCCGTATTCATCGATATTGTCTTTATTTTCGTATTTACCGTTTAAAGTTCCCGCCGTATTTGGGCGAGTAAAAAAGGCATCAAATCCATAAACTAAATTAATGCGCTTTTTATACAACTGATTGGAGTTTTGCAACTGCACAGAGTACATGTGAGATTTATCAATGTACTGACCACCTACCGGCACAAAATAAGTTTGGTGCGAGTTATTGCCGTTCATATATACTTGAGCAAATAAATTTTTCCACGTAAAGCGCATTTGTGCCCAAGAGTAGGTCCAATTTTTATTCTGCATAGCGCCTATCGGGCTGGGGATAATGCCATTACTTACATTTACGCCGCCGGCAAAAACGATATTAATGTCGTCTTTTATTTGAACGTCAAATCGTGCATCGGTTTGTCCGTTTAGTATTTTCTCATCGCGAGGGGCGCTTACCGGCACCCCCTTTCCGCTTGGGTCATTTGTACCATCCGGACGCTCATGATATACAGAGTCGGAGGAAGCTCTAAATTTTATTACAGTGGTGGGTTCGTAAATATCACTATATCTCCAATCGTGTCCGGTGAATAATTGTCCGGAAACTTTCAGCCCCATTTTTACATTTGGGTTTTTAGAATGTATGGTATCCGACACATAAAACCCTGCTGTAAACAACATACGTTGGGTAAGTTTTTTATAGTCAAATTTTGGATCATTGCGATTAATATCCGGCAAAGTATCTTTTATGCGAACACGTGCTCCAATGGACGTCCAAAATTTCACTTCCTGATATTTAAGCGGCGATTTTGTAATAATATGAATTACACCTTGGTTGGCATTGGGGCCATACAATGCTGCTGCAGGGCCTTTCAATACTTCGATGCGCTCAATATCGGCATCTGTAGTGGTCATCATTTGAAACATGTTCAAGCCGGTATTGGGTAATTTAGCCACACGGGTATCCGTCAGCGACATCACATCACTACTAAAATATCCGGAAAAACCACGTACGGACGGCTGTCCGCCTTGTACGCCGGTTTGCATGATTTGTACTCCTGCTGTATTTTTTATATAATCTGTAATACCTAAGCCTGCTTTTGTTTTAATAGCTGTTGCATCTACCGATACGATTGAGGCCGGTGCATCTAACGCTTTTTCTTTTTTTCTACCTACGGATACTACTATTTCATCCATTACATTTCCTTCTTCTTCCATAGTAAGATTATAGACTTGATTTCCGGTAACAGTAAGTTTATCGTCCTTCATGCCCATGTAGGTAAAAACGATTACGTCGCCTTCATTGGCTTTTAATTCATAGTTACCGTCAAAGTCTGTTACAGTGCCTTTTAGCTTATCGGTTTCGATAAAAATATTCACTCCAATTAGAGGTTCTTTTGTAGATTTATCTAATACAGTACCTTTTATAGTAAATTCTCTATTTGATTTTCTTACTACTACTTGTGGCAGTTCTTTAATTCTATCTTTTAGTTTTTCCTCATTTTTTTCTTTTTGGGCAAAAGAGGAAACGGAACATATAACTATAAGAATCCCTAAGGCAATTATTTTTTCAAACCTCATAAACAATTTTTATTTTAAATACAGATTTTTTAACCTGCAAAACTACTGCAAATATCTGCAATAGAAAGTTTTTAAAATTGCAATATTATTAACACTTGTAATATACAAACATAGAGGTAACCAAAAATGGGTATTTGAATGACTTTTTGAATACTAAAGAATTAGATGTCGGAGGGGAACCGCAACTTCATGCCGTCTATTTCTTCGGAAATCCGTATTTGGCATGATAATCTGCAACTGTTATTATAGCAAGGTAATGTTTCAAGCAGGCATAATTCATCATCGTTCGGGCCGCTGACCATTATTTCGTCTTTATTTAAAACTTCAATCCTGCAAGTACCACATATAGCCATTCCGCCGCAGATTCCTTCAATAGGATGCTGCTCGCCTTTTAAAATTTCCATCAATGAAAACTCTATTCCAAGCGGAATTTCTAAAGGAGTAAAAGACAGGTCATCTTGCTGAATATAAATTGTAATTGCGTCCAAAAGCAAAAAAGTTAGTGACAAAAATAGAAAATTTGCGCACTAACTTTTGTGAAATTTAGTTTAACATCTACCTAAAATGCGTTTACCCCATTAACGGTAGTATATTTCAACGTAGGTTTTTTTCCTAAAATCAATTCTGCGGCACTATGACACATAATTGCAGCTTCATGAAAACCGCACAAAATCAATTTTAATTTTCCTTCGTAATTATTAATATCCCCAATAGCGTAAATTCCTTTTACATTCGTAGAGTAATCGCGGGTATCTACGTTTATTGCATTTTTCTCAATATTTAATCCCCAATTTGCAATAGGGCCTAATTTGGGGCTTAACCCAAATAGTGCTAAGAAATGATCTGCATCTATATCTTTAAGGTTGCCATCATTATGGGTAATTGTTATTCGTTGTAAGTTATCCTCTCCATGCAAATGCGTTACATTCGCATTAAGTTCTAATTTTATTTTTCCCTCTTGGGCTAATTTTTTCACTTTATCCACGCTATCGGGTGCGCCTCTAAACATTTCTCCGCGGTGTACTAAAGTCAAATCCGATACAATATCGGCAAGGAATAACGTCCAATCTAATGCACTGTCGCCGCCTCCGGCAATAGTAATTTTTTTGTTTCTGAATTTTTCAGGGTCGAGTACCATATACTCTACTCCTTTTTTCTCGTAAGCTACTATGTTTTCGATAGCCGGTTTGCGTGGTTCAAATACGCCCAAACCGCCGGCAATACAAATTACTTTTGCGTGTATTTTAGTATCTAAATGTGTCGTTAATTCAAATGAACCATCTTCCATTTTTTTTATTTCTTCTACGCGCTCTCCTAATGTAAAAGTTGGATTAAAGGGCTTGCCTTGTTCCAATAAATTATCTACCAGTTCTTGTGCGCCTACTGTCGGGAAGCCGGGTATATCGTAAATAGGTTTTTTAGGATATATTTCTGATAGCTGGCCTCCGGGCTGCGGAAGGTAATCTACTAAATGGCAGCGTAATTTTAGTAATCCGGCTTCAAAAACGGTGAACAATCCTACGGGACCTGCTCCAATAATGCAAATATCTGTTTCTATCATTTTGAAAGATTTAGTTTTAAAAATAGATGAACCTACTTCCATCTATTTATTCTTTCAAAAATAAGCATGTAGATTTTAAAAGAATGTTATTAAATTTCTATTTATACAGATTCTAAGCACTATTGCGGTTTCTTTTCTAAAGTTAATTTCAATACGCCATTTTTATAACTCACTTTTATGGAGTCTGTATCAATTTTTTCCGGCAATCGGGTCGATTTACTCCAAGCATCATATCTGTATTCTTGCACCAAATAGTTTTTGCCTTTTTTCTCGGTGGTTTTTTCATTTTTGCAACTTATCGTCACGGTGTTGCCATCCGTTTGTACATTGATATTTTCTTTCGTCAATCCCGGAACAGATAATCTAATTTTATATTCCTTGCCATTGTCCCAAATATTCCAAAGTGGGTTGCTTACAATTTGAGGCTCTTTAGCCTTTTGGATTGTAGCTTTTTTTACTGTCGGTTTTGCGACTGCTTTTGCTACTTTTTTAGGTATCGGTTTTGCTGTTTTTTTAGTAGGCATATTTTTAATTTTATTCATGAGTAATAAAAATCGGAGCTTTTATATTTTTTAAGATAGCATTGGCAGCACTTTTTCTAAATAATCTAGAAAATGAACTTCTGCCATACGCTCCCATCACAATAAGTGCATTTTCTTCATGCAGTTTAAAATAACTCAGCATAGAATCTTCTTGTCGTTTTTCATGTTCTACATCTATAGTTAGATTAGGAAAATGTTGGTGTAATAAATCTTTTATATTTTCGCTATTCGAAATATGTGACGACGCTTCTGCATTAAAAGAAATTAATGTAGTATTTTTTGTACTCCATTCCGGAAATAAATAAGAATACATTTTAATTGCTTTAGTGCCCGAAGGCGAGCCGTCATAGCATAAAAATATTTGCTCTATTGGCGTAAATTTTTCCGGTACTATTAACACCGGACAGTGTGCATCTTCAAGTATATCCGTTAAAAATGTAGAGATACTATCTTCTCTTTGGATGGCAAAACTTATTTGTTCGTCAGCGATCAGCAAATCGGCAAACATAGATTCTTTAATCAGGAAATCTGTTACGTTTACGCCATCATGTGCATGAATTTTATGTCTAATATTTTCTTTTTTACACGTTTCGTTAAACAAATGCATGTTTGCATTTAATTTCTCCTGGTCTTCTTGTTGCCTTTTAATAATTGTACTATATTCTACCGGAACCAAATCAAATATTCCGGGCAAATCTGCATACACATACGAAATATCATGTAAAAAAACGCCCAATATCATTCCACCGGATTGTTTGGCAATTTGAATAGCATATTTCAAAGCTTGTTCATTATAGCTTATGGCATCAATTGTTACAATTATTTTTTTCATTCTCTATTTTATGATAAATTTAATCAATAAAATGTAATGTTGCATTATGATAAAAATCATTTCAAGGGCTTTAATTTTAAAAAGAAAATAAATTTGAAATTTTTTTCAGAAAATATTTGCATAATTCCCCTAATTCATTTTACATTTAGCAATGATTTTAAAACTCATTAACAACATTTTGTCTGTGGGAAAGAAAACAAAAAAAGAAGAGCCTAAAAAGGCGACTAAATCTGTAGCACAGCCTGCAGCTAAAAAAGCGGCTTCTCCTAAGAGCAGTAAGGCGAAGGCGGCTCCAAAAGCAACCACCCAATCGTCCGCTAAAGCTGCTGCTCCAAAGCCAACAGTTGCCGGCAAAAAACTTCCTGCAAAAGCTGTTCCTGCAAAAGCTAAAACAAAAGCAATCGATAAGCCCGCTGCAAAGCCTACATCAAAAACAATTACTAAAAAAGCTACCGCAGTAGCTATAACTAAGCCAATAACTAATTTACCAGTACAAAACAAAAAAACCTCACCAGTCGTGACCTCCAAGAAAACAACCACTATCCAGAAAACAGCAGCACAAGCGGAATCGAAGAAAGAAAAAGATGCTCCGAAAGCATCCGCAAAGCCAGAAGTAAAAGCGGAAAAAAGTGCAACCGCTTCTGCAAAAACGAAAAAAGCAGTGACTACACCGATTAAAACTGCACCAACACCGCCACCGGGTGGATTTAAAAAAGTAATCGTAGATTACAAAAATGTACCCGATGAAGTATTGAAAGCATTATCTGAAAAATACCCACATGGATACAATAAAGCTATCATACAATTTACCAATGCGAAAAAAGAATTAGTATCTGCTGTACCTATTGAATTGGGAGAATTTTCTTATTTAGTAAAAGTAAGTACCCAACTTCAAAAAATGGTGGATGATTATGATGAAGATGAAATATTTACGGACGATACCACTCCTATCGAGAAAGAAATTTCTGTAGGCGCCGGCGGTGATTTTGATGATTTTGATAAGAGCGACGAAGATGACTCTCCAAAAAGAAAATCTAAAGGAAAAGTAAAAAGCGCCGATGACTTAGAGTATGGATTTGACGACGATGATGACGATGAATATGATGATGATGACGATGATGATGACGAAGACAGTGTATCCGACGACGATGACGATGATGATGATGAATAGTATTTCTATAGACATAAAAAAATCGGGTTTAAAAACCCGATTTTTTTATGTCTATTTTTTAGACTTTTTTTAGATTTATTTTAGCAAGAAGTAAAACCATTTTAATAAATAGAAAGCGAATACACCTATTAGTATAAAAAATAGAGCTAACACCATCAATATTGGCAGTACAATTGGCCATGCACTTCCTTGATGTTTACCGTCTTCAAAATGTTCAATTGCTAAAACTAAATTTCTTCTATTGGCCTTAAAAAATACATCGAAAAAACGTCCGAGGAATGGAATTACTCCTACCAATCCATCAACAGTTATATTAATAAGCATTTTGGCTACCGCTCTTCCACTGGCACCATTTCTAATCATGGCTACCATTAGATAGGCAGAAATTGCGTAATCAATCAAATCTCCAAATCCGGGTACTAACCCAATTATGGGGTCTAAACCAAAAGTAAATTTTGTGCCGGGAATACGGAACTGGCTGTCCATTAATTTTACCACTTTTGCAATTTGCTGCAAAGAGGCAGGGATTTCTTTTCCGTCAATTTGATTATTTTCAGGCATTTAGGGATGATAAGTAATCATTTCCAAACCCATCAGTCGCTCTTCTTCATAGCCTACTTCTAAAAAACCTAATACGCCACCGGAGGCTTCTGCTACTACTTTTGCCAAGCTTCTCAATGATTTTATAAATACGCGAGCATATAAATTATCTACTTTAGGAAGAATAGTGTTCAGTTTTTCCAGCTCTGCTACAATTTTGTCTGTGCGTTCTTTTACCGGTGCATCTTCGTATTGCTTAACGACTGCATCCAGCACATCAAAATAGGTAATCTCTACGTGTTTGTAAAAATCGAATAAAATAGGATCGCCATCCGCAGCGTGAATACGGATAAAATGAGAAGACTGTACTTCTTCTTTCGTATCAAAATTACCATCTGCGCCACCAATAAGGTAAGTTACTAACGCAGGAGAAGTATATAATAAATTTCTTTCTTCAGGGGTTAATTGGTCGAATTGTATTACTGGCATCTCAAATTATTTTATTGGACAAATGTACACATAAATTATTTTTAAAGAACAACATTCGCAAATTGTCTTTTAAAGAAAATGTGAATTAAATTTCAAACACAAATATATCAACGAGTTGCTGTATAGTTTTGTTCATCAACTGTATAAATAAAGTAACAAATAATATGCCATTTTGATTTTTTTTAAAATCCGCACCTGTACCTAATTCAGACACGCCATTTTCTTGTTCAGCTATAATTTTATAAAAAATGTGTATTTTGTAACATCATTTTGAAGCAATTTCCTATCATATTATTATTCGTATGCTTTGCCTTTCCGGTACGTGCACAGCTCGGAGGTAAAAATATTTATGATTTTTTACAATTTCCTACTTCTTCCAGAATGGAAAGTTTAGGAGGTGGCATTCAAAGTATTAAAAACCTAAAAGACCCTGATTTATCTTTAGCAATTGCCAATCCTTGCTTTTTAGATAGCACCTATCACAAACAACTATCTATTTCTAATGCATTTTACACCGATAAAACCAATATTGGAAATATTACGATTGCCTATTATCACCCAAAAATAAAATCGACTTTAGCCTATACCATGCAGTATGCGTCGTATGGGAAATTTGATGGACGAGATATTTCCGGTAATCCTACGGGAACATTCCGTGCGGCTGATTTTAACCTACAGGTAGGCATTGGAAGGCATTGGAATAAATTTTATTACGGCGCCAATTTAAAGTTTATCATCTCCAGCTTAGAAACTTATACTTCTTTAGGGTTTGCCGGCGACCTTGCTTTAGGTTATTATAATCCTAAAACCAATTGGGCATTTACGGCTATTGTTCGAAATACCGGTGTGGAAGTAAAGCCTTACATAAAATCGGAAGGCCGACAAAGACTTCCTATCGCTTTGGATGTTACTTTCTCCAAACGCTTTAAAAAATTACCGATCACTCTTTCTATTACGGCACATGATTTGCAAGTTTGGAATTTAAAGTATCCGCAAGAAGAACAAACCACTGTATTTGGTACTCCAAAAAAAACGAGCAAGGGAGCAGAAATTATGGATAATATTTTCAGGCACTTCGACTTTGGTGCTGAAATACAAGCCGGCAAGCCGGTGCGCCTCCGCATGGGATACAATCACTTGCGGAGACAAGAGTTGGGCGTAGGCAAGAAAAAAGGATTTGCCGGAATAAGCGTTGGTTTTGGAGTAAACATCAAGCAATTTGCATTGGATTACTCCTATGCGCAATATCATAGAGTGGGCAGTGATCATCAGCTTACTTTCAGAATAAAGATTGATGAATTTGGGAAAAAAGCAAAGTAGAAGATTACAGAAAAATTCTACTATTTACACAATTGCATATTAATTTCTTTTATCAAATTTGGCCCTTCATAAATAAATCCGGTATAAAGTTGCACTAAACTTGCGCCTGCATTTAATTTATCTATGGCATCTTGCGCCGTCATAATGCCACCGACAGCAATAATTGGAATTTGGTGTTGTGATTTTTCGGCAATGTACTTAATAATTTGGGTCGATTTTTGGGTCAATGGCTTACCGCTTAAACCACCTGCTCCTATTGATTTTATTGTACTGTTTTTAGCCTTTAAATTTTCTCGGGAAATAGTAGTGTTTGTTGCTACTATACCGGCAAGTTTTGTATCCAATATAATTTCGATAATATCGTCTAATTGATTATTGGATAAATCGGGTGCAATTTTCAGTAATATAGGTTTTTGTTTTACTTGTTGTTGATTAATTTCTTGCAATTGAAACAATATTTTCTTCAACGGTTCTTTCTCTTGCAATGCCCGTAAATTCGGGGTATTCGGCGAACTTACGTTAACCACAAAATAATCTACTACGGCATACAATTCCTTAAAGCATTTTATGTAATCATCAACGGCAAGCTCATTATCCGTAATTTTATTTTTTCCGATATTTCCACCAATTAGGATTTGAGGGTTATGGTTTGATTTTTTAGAATAGATTTCAGATTTCAAGATATTTTCACGTACTACTTTCATACCGGCATTATTAAAGCCCATTCTATTAATGATGGCTTCATCTTCAATCAATCTAAACAAACGAGGTTTTTCATTTCCGTCTTGTGACAATGGAGTTACCGTTCCAATTTCTATAAATCCAAAACCTATGGCACCGAATGCATCTATGCATGCTGCATTTTTATCTAATCCGGCGGCTAAGCCAACGGGGTTTTTAAAAGTTAACCCAAATAAATGTCGTTCTAATTTTTTGTCTTCTACGGCATAGCAGAATTGTAAAATTGATTTTACAAATGGAATTTTTATTAAAAAAGAAAACAGGGCTAAAGTAAAATGATGCGCAGTTTCGGCATTTAATTTAAAAAGAAAAAAGCGGAGAATTTTGTACATAAATATTTGGAGTTTATTTATCGGTTAAATATTCACCTATGGTTACAATTTGAGTAAACTTATACTTCTTCAACACGAGCAAATCTTTATCGCCGGTTATCAAATGAGTTGCTTTAGAATCTTTAGCTAATGCCAATAAAAAATTATCTTTTTCATCACGACAACTATTTACTAATGATGTGACTTTTACGAAAATTGCTTTATCAGAAATTAATAAAATCAACTTTTGTACATCATCCATATCGAAGTATTTTTTAAACTTTCTTCGTTGTGTTACCGTAATAAATTCTTCCAATAATTCACTACTAAAAATAAGTTTAACTGAATTGTTAGCAAGGATACTGTCTAATTTTGAAAAATCTTTTGTAAGCAGAAAACTAATCCAAAGATTAGTATCAATAATTATACTATCTTTTTGTACTTGCATAACGCTTTGATCTTACCCTCTCTACTTCTTTTGTAATTTCATCTAAGGCAGGCGGATTTTTTTTTGCTTTAGCACGAATTTTATTTACTATTTTTAAAAAATCAGCATCAATTTTATTTTCTCGGATAGAAATAAGATTTAAGTCCGCTAAATTCTTTAAGAGTTTAGTTGCTTTTGGATTTATTATATCAACTTGAATGGTATCCATAGGTTAAAGATAAAAAAAACTCGCCAATGTGGCGAGTTCTATTTGAAAAAAATTATCGTAATTTTCCATTGACCTTGCCCAAAATAATGAGCCAATTTCTGTAACTCCAATAAATCCTTTTTTCAGATATACCTTTTTATCTGTTGGAGTATTATAGGTGTATGAATTCTTTGGTGTGGAATTAATTGTATCAATTACAGCATTATTTACAGCTTGATTGCCCTCTACTTGTTTATCTAAAATTTGTGTTGGTTGAGTTTGTATTGGATTTGCAAAACGAGGCTCTTTAGTTATCTTTAGTACTTCAGATAAATTATACACAAATACACTTCCGTCTTTACTCTGAATTTTCAAAGTTTGATTTGGTACTTGTAAATATTGTTTTAACATCTAAAAGAATTAACTTACAATCTTTAATTTTACTGTATGCTCCCACCACTTGCCGAACGAATGCGCCCAAAATCATTAGACCAAATTATTGGCCAACAACATATATTAGGAGAAGGCAAGCCACTAAGAAATCTGCTTGAAAAACAAAAATTACACTCACTTCTATTTTGGGGGCCACCGGGCGTTGGCAAAACTACCTTGGCTAGGATTTTAGCCGAGCAAGCGCACCTTCCATTTGAGCAATTAAGTGCCATTTCTTCGGGTGTAAAAGAGCTTCGAAGTGTAATTGATGAGGCAAAAACTTTTGGTACTAAAGTTTTATTTATTGATGAAATTCATCGCTTCAATAAATCGCAGCAAGATGCCTTATTAGGTGCTGTAGAAAATGGCACTATTATCTTAATCGGCGCAACTACCGAAAATCCTTCGTTTGAAGTAAATGCAGCACTTTTATCCCGCTGTCAGGTGTATGTTTTAAACCCTTTAGCGGCGGAAGATTTAAAACAAATTACAAACCATGCACTGACACAAGATGTACAATTAAAACAGGAAAAAATTAGTATCCGCGAATATGATGCTTTACTTTATTTTTCGGGTGGAGATGCGCGCAAACTATTGAATGTACTAGAGTTGGTTTGCGAAAATTTAAAAGAAAATGCGACCATTGACAATGCATTAGTAGAAAGTATAATACAAACGTATATATCTCGATATGATAAAAGTGGCGAACAGCATTACGATATTATTTCTGCTTTTATAAAGTCCATTCGTGGCAGCGACCCGAATGCTGCAATTTATTGGATGGCACGCATGATACATGCAGGCGAAGATCCTAAATTTATAGCCCGTAGAATGCTTATTTTAGCGAGTGAAGATATTGGCAATGCGAATCCAAATGCACTTTTGTTGGCAAATGCCACTTTCGAAGCCGTAGAAAAAACAGGGTATCCTGAATGTAGAATTATTTTGGCGCAGTGTGCCACATATTTAGCTGCGTCACCCAAAAGCAATGCCAGCTATTTAGCCATTAATGAAGCCTTGCCTTTTGCTCAAAAAACTGCTCATTATTCCGTGCCTTTACATTTACGAAATGCGCCTACTAAATTAATGAAGCAGCTCAGCTATGGCGAGGGGTATCAATATGCACATCAACATGAAAATAATTTTGTGGATTTAGAGTTTTTACCTAAAGAAATGAGTGGTACTAAATTTTATGAACCCGGAAATAATGCACGTGAAAACGAGCTGCGGAAGTTTCTAAAAGACAGATGGAAAAATAAATATGATTATTGATTAAAAAAATTACCACTTGAGAAACTAAAGAAACTAAAGAAAAAAGATACAATATTTGTTTAACTATGAAACTAAAATTCCTTATATAACTTAAGGGTAAAAAAACAATTTCAAACAATGATAACACAAAAAAGTATAAATGATTTAGCTTATAAAATTATTGGTTGTGCAATTGAAGTACACAAAGAATTGGGTCCAGGTTTATTAGAATCCATTTATCAAAAATATTTAGAAGAAGAACTAAGGAATCAAAATTTAAATTTTATTTCACAGTTAAGAATTCCAATAAAATATAAAAATATTGAGATTGATTGTGACTTAAGATTAGACATTTTAGTCGAAAATTTAATTGTAGTTGAATTAAAATCTGTAGAAACTTTGCTTCCTTTGTTTAACGCACAATTATTAACTTACATGAAGCCTTTAAAAAAGCCAAAAGGATTATTGATTAATTTCAATTCGGATAATATTGTAAACAACACCACATCTTTAGTAAATCAATATTTCTCAGAATTACTATAAATTCTTATGTTTCTTACGTGCCTTAAGTGGTTAAAAAATAGTTGAAAATGAATATAAATACAAATAAATTTTTCTTAATTGCTGGGCCATGTGTGGTGGAAAGCAAAGATATTTGTTTTAAGATTGCCGAACAATTAGCAGCCATAACAACTGAATTAAATATTCCATTTGTTTTCAAAGCATCTTACAAAAAAGCAAATCGTAGCAAACTCGATTCTTTTACTACGATTGGCGAAGAAAAGGCATTGCAAATTTTAGCCGATATAAAATCGCATTTTAATATTCCTATTCTTACAGATGTACACGAAACAACAGATTGCAAATTAGTAAAAGAGATAGTTGATGTGATTCAAATTCCTGCTTTTTTATGCCGGCAAACAGAATTACTAATTGCTGCTGCTGAAACCGGCAAAACCATCAATATAAAAAAGGGACAATTTGTAAGTGCAGAAATGATGCAATTTGCCGCAGAGAAAATAGAAGCAAACGGCAATAAAAATATATGGCTCACAGAGCGCGGCACTATGTTCGGTTACAATGATTTGATTGTTGATTTCAGAAATATTCAGCGAATGAAATCCTTTGGATTTCCTGTAATTTTTGATGCTACACATTCTGTACAGCAGCCCAATCAAGCAACAGGAACAAGTGGCGGAAAGCCTGAATTTATTGACACTTTAACGAAATGTGCTATTGTTGCAGGAGCTGACGGCATCTTTTTAGAAACACATCCCAATCCAACAAATGCACTGAGTGACGGAGCAAATATGATAGCCTTACATGAAGTAAAAAAGTTATTAGAAAAATGGGTGGCGATTAAAAACTCATTATAATACTATAACACTTTTACTTCTGTTCTTCTGTTTTTAGCTTTATTTTCTTCCGTATCGTTGGGTGCAATGGGTTGAGTTTCTCCATACCCTTTTGCTGTTAATCTTATTTTATCAATTCCTTTCTGCACTAAATATTGCAACACCGTTTCGGCTCTATTTTGTGATAAAATTTGATTGTATTTCTCATCACCTTTATCGTCTGTATATCCGCCAATTTCAACTTTTAGGTTCGAATTTTTCTTCAGTAATTCTACCAATTTATCTAACTCTATAAACGATTCCGGCTTTAAATTGCTTTTATCAAAATCAAAAAAGACATTATTTAAAGTGAGTTTACTGTTTGGTTTTATCGGCTCTAACAAAACTTCTATTTCATACGGTTTTATTTGTGTACCAATTTCTTTTAAGTTGATGTTTTGCGAATAAAACAAATATCCATCTTTTTGTATTTGCAATGCAGAATTTTTCCCCAATTGCAGTGAAATATAAAATATACCATCGGTGGTCGTTCCTGTCATTTGTTGCTGTTGCGTAGCCAAATCCACAATAGTATATTGAGCCTGTAGCAATTGCTTGCTATTTGCATCTTTAACAGTACCTTTTATATAGGTAATTTTTTGTGGTTGTACTTTTTCCGGCAATTCAAATCTGTATATATCCAAACCACCAAAACCACCTGCTCGATTAGAAGACAAGAAAGCCATCTTCCCATCGTAAGACACCGTCAATCCGTTGTCGTCATTTTCCGTATTTATCGGATAGCCTATATTTTCGGGTATTGTCCAACTTGTATCTATTTTTCTGGAGATAAAAATATCGCCATTTCCCATACCCGGCCAGCCGTTGGAGGTAAAATATAAGGTTTGGTTATCGGCATGAATAAACGGGCATTGATCATCAAATTTTGTATTTACATTCGGGCCTAAATTTTTGGGCTCACTCCACTGCATTTTATCATCTAAATAGCTCACCCAAATATCCTTCCCACCAAAGCCACCCGGTCTGTTGCTCGCAAAATACAATGCTCTACCATCTGCAGAAAAGCTCGGCTGTGCCTCCCAATTACCCGTATTTACGGGCTTACCGATGCCATGTGGCGTACTCCATTCTCCATTTATTTTCTTAGCATAATAAATATCGCAGCTGCCATAACCATCCATTCTATTACAAGCCGTAAAAAAAAGCAATGTACCGGTGGCATCAATCGTGCAAGCACCTTCGTTATCAAAAGTATTTATTTGACTGCTTAAAGAAGTAGCTTTAGAAAATACCGTATCTGTTCTCCAAGCATAAAGAATATCTTCTTGTCGGTTGCTCATTCGGGTGAAAGCAAACATCTTTCCATCGGGCAGTAAATACGGAAAATACTCATTCGCCGCCGTATTTACATTTTCGCCCAAATTTATCGGGTTAAATGGCACCGGATGTTTTTTGGCTTCTATAGCGAAATTGGCATTCCGAACGGTTTGCTCTGCTTTTGCAGCTGCATTCGGCAGCTTATCGGGGAGGGATAAATATTTCTCGGCATAGTGTTTTGCTTTTTCTCCATTGTTTATTTTCAGGTATAATTCTGACAATAGAAAAACAGATCGAGCGGAAATACTCTTATCATTTACAACACTTTCTAAGGTAGAAATTGCGTCATCGTATTTTCGTAGCGCATAAAAATATTCCGCCAATAATTCTTTTGCTTGTAAATAATCCGGTTGTATTTTGATGGCATTTTGCAAAGCCTCTATACCCTCTTCCCATTGCGTACGACTGCCATATTCTTTGGCTTTAAAATAAGCAGCCATTGCCTTTTCTTTCACTTGCTGCGCATAGCAGGCGAAAGTGGTAAGCAGTAAGCAGTATGTGAATAATATCGTTATTATTTTCTTCATCTAATTAATTTATCAAATTGTGCGCCAGCCTTTGTTGCTTTTTCTTCTTATTAAAACAAGCGTACATTAGTTGTAATGATAATAATAAGTGAAGATAAGTGAAGTTTACAACTTACGTTACATTTTTCTTGTAGGTTTCTTTAAGCGAATAAGACCTTCCAGAAATACCAATTTATCTTCTTCCGAGCAGAGATTCTTGAAAAGGACTCTGCAAAATGTGTCGCAGAGTCTCTACCTTGCTACTTGCCTACATACGGGAGACTCCTGCTGGGAAAAAGTCAGGAGCGACAGAACATATATTGAAGACATCAAATTTGCCATTCAAGAACTGACCGATAAAATGACATCAACCATATATCGTTAATAGCATAATCGCTATATAATCTTCCCTCGTCGTTTTTGGTACTCTTCAGTCAATCCTATAACTTTACATCTTTAAGCAAACACCAATTCTTTCTTTATAGCTGTATTTTTCAAGGCGTAAGGTCTGTTAAATGTTGCTTGGTTCAGCTTAAATCTTTCAGCAAGAATCCTAATGGTTTCTTTAGAAAATCCTTTCTTGTAATTCAGCATATCAGAAACTAAACCTTCGCTTACGTGCAAGAGGTTAGATATATCTACTGCTTTCATTTTGTGCTCTTTCATCAAACCTTTTAAAAGTTCAACCGGATTAAGTTCTTCAAAGGTATTGTGTTCTTCATCATATTTCTCAATAAGTAAAGTCAGCAGTTCTATTTCATCTTGGACGGCTTTGGTGTGTTTCTTACTATCCATCAAAGACTCAAGCACATCGCAATACTTTTTATATTGCGCATCTGTTTTGATAATTTTATATTGTAATGTACTCATATTGGTTATTTAAAAAATATCAATAATATATTGTCTATTGCTGCTGCAAAGTTTATTATTCTCACTATGTGAGCCTATCCATTTTACATATAGATGCACCATTGTTTTGGTAAAATGATATTTACAAATCATTCTGTAATGGTTTCCACCAATATCAAAAACTACTCTGTTGCTACCATTACCCAATAAATCAGCAGAGCCAAAAGTAGCTGTAATATGTTCAGAAATTTCCCAATCCGCCACTTTTATAACAGACAACCACAATCTAAAAGAACTTCTGCTATTGGCATTTTTAAAAGCAAAATCCTCAATAGTTTTCTTTTTAATTAATCTGACTCTCATTTTAAGCAACGTAAAGATAAAAAAATTCACTTTTTGTGAATTTTTATTTAATTATTTTGTAAGTCTTTTACGTATTTCCGAGCAGAGATTCTGAAAAGGACTCTGCGAAATTTGTTGCAGAGTCTCTACCTTGCTACTTGCCTACGCATTGGAGACTCCGCTGGGAAAGGAGGTTTCTCTAAGCGAATGCTTCACTTTTATTGATTTTCTTAACCAACAAACCATTATCCGTAGTAGATACAAGTTTATCGGTTTGGTATTTCTTTGATGATTCCGAACATTCGGAACACCAAAGACTACGGATTCACAGGTCTTCCGAAGGAAGACCTGTGCCAGAAATGAAATTTTCTTTCTAATTTTCCAAACAACTCACAAGCATGCTACTGCACAAAGCTATACTATATATTTGAGCGAGTTGTGGAAAGAACAGCAATAACGGCGAAAACTTTCTTATAAGCTCAGAAGATATGGAACTTTATTGTCTTTCATATTCCTCTTGTCCACCATCGTCGTTGCTTGGATCAGTTCCCCAAGTGCCCACAAGTTTAGTAGAATTATTTCTTATTTTTAATCGAGATAATTCATCCCATTCAGGTAAATTAACATTAACAATACTATCACTTTCTATAGTATAAGTACCGGTTGTTTTATCAATCACATTAGTACTAGTGTCAGAACCAATATACCATCTTACCGTTCCATCAGGGCGGATTAATGCAAAAGAAACTTTAGTTGGAGAGGGTGGTTCTGATGGGTCTTGACTATAATTACCTTTCCAAAAACCTACTGCATTAAAATTTTTGTCTTTCTTATCTTTCTTGCAAGCGTTAATTAGAAAGGCACAAAAAACAAGTA
>JAXLUA010000007.1:0-115420 GCA_046329805.1 Chitinophagales bacterium | reverse complement strand
ACGGGGTTGCTGTGGTACTTGCTTAAAAGGTGTTCGCCAAATAAACAGGTAATTCGTTTATCCTGCTTCGTGTATGCTTCCAACCATTCGGGCAACGGCTTATTTTTTCGGGTGTAATGCTTTTCAATTATTGAGTGTAAAAAGTCCGTGCCTGTGGTGTGGTTTTGTTCGTCAAACTGCTTAACCTGAACGGCTCTTACATTGCCCTTTATATCAATAAAAGGAAAAGTATTTGCCCCTGCTCTGTAACCATTTGCAACCGTCCCCAATCGGTACAACTGAATAACCTTTGTAACCTCATCAACTTCAAAGGGAAATTGTACCCTGTAAAATAGGTTCTGTATAAACGTGTTCTTTTCATAGCGTTCGGGCTGTAATGTTTGTTTGAATATTTCAAAGTCAAAAAATACGGGTTCAGGTGTGGGCTGTGGTATTGCCTTTTTTCGCTTTGGCTTCCAGTTGTTCGGAAATTCCGAACGGTTGCCCCTTTCCTGTTCCTGTATTGCTTTTGCGTAACCGTCCAAATACGGGTTGAGGTGGTAATGTGGCACACAACTATTTTCATGGTTGCAACGTCCGTACTGTTCGGGCAAATAGTCGCCTGTTTCAATATCAATATAGCGTTTCAAAGACTTTTTACCACAATTCGGGCAACGATACTTTTTACTGCCTTTTTCTAAAGTGTATCGGTGTTCATTCGTACTTTTCGTACTGTTCGTACCCTGTACGAGTGGTACGAGTGGTACGAGGTTATTTTGTAAACTATTCATTTTCAGCCCCTTTTTTAATCCACTTTCGTACTGCACCCTCTGAAACTCCAAACTGTTTGGCAATTTGTACGTTTGAAAGTCCTTGTTTTTTCAATTCCAATGCTTCCGAAACTTTACTTTCGTGGTCTTTTTCAGTTAGCTGTTTGAGGTGTTCCCGTTCTGCTCCAAAATCAATAAATTCAAATGCAAGGAAATTGTAAGGTTTATCAATCTGACAAACTATTACGTTTTCAGTATCGTAAATCATTGCAGTATTTCGGGCTTTAATCTGCTTTATGTACCGCAAATTTTTATCCGTGTTACTTTGCCCAATAGCGAAACAACTATCAATGAAATTGTAAAGCATCTTACTACCGCCTAAATCATTTTGGGTAATTGGTCGGCTTAAATCACGTTTCGGGGTGTGTGCAAGTGCTAATATTGAAAGTCCGTATTTGCTTTTTAAAGCCTTCAAATATTTCATTAATGGTAAAGCGTCTTTTGAACGCTCCGTTTCATTTTTGAGGTATGTAATATTGTCAATGATTAAAATTTTAGCCCCTGTTTCAATTATACTTTGCTCCAATGATTGATTAAGGTAATTTTCAAAGGTGGTTTCCGTTGGGGGTCCTGCTTCAGGGCTAATTTCAACCCGTATTAAGTTGTATTTGTCAAATTGATAATGATTTTCAAATACTTTTAGTGCTTCATTCTTTACTGAATACCTTACTTCAAATTGTTTGGGCGAAAGTTCAAAATCAAAGTATAATACTTTTTGTTTTGGTGCTTCCATTCTAAAGCCGGGTATTTGTTCCCCTTTGCTTATGCTGTCTGCAATCTGTACGGCTAAAATGGATTTTCCCAAATTACTGTCTGAAAACAAAATACATATTTCGCCTTCGTGCCAAAATTCACCAAATAGCATTTCAGGTATAGGACTTGTTTTTGCAAGTTCCAACCATTCATTTGCCGTCATCACTTTGAACAATCCTTTGTTTTGTTCAACTTCTTTGCGTTTCTGCTCCAGTTGTTCAAAATGATTATTCCAAACTTCGGGCTGTTCCAATGGGTTGTTGAGGTCATCAAATACGGGGTTTAGTTTCATAGCTTAACAGTATTTGAAGGTTCAACAATAGCCGGGAACAATTCGGGGTTGGTGGTGTAAAACCCTGCACGGTGTTTTGAAATTGAGCAAATGCCTTTCCGTACTATACAAATACGGTTTTCTTTTTCCCATTCAGCAACGTAACGGCAAATATTAGCCCTCAAAATGCCTGTTTCAATAGAAACCATTAACATAGTTTTGGGCTGCCTGTAAAGGGCTGCAAATACCCTTTTCATTTGTGCCTGAAAATGCGTACTTTTGCCTTGTCCTTTATGCGAAAAGACTTTAGGGCTGTTCAGTTGGTTATTTTCCATTGTTCAGCCCTTTTTTATTGTTCAACAAATACGCTTTGGCTTCCTGCTCAATTTCAGCGTTTGACTTTTTACGCCCGTCTTTAAGATATTCCAGTAATTCAGTACGGGAAAAGTACAGGCGTTTGCTTCGCTTCATTACAGGCAATTCGCCTTTTGATACCTTGCTGTACATTGTAGGTACTGTAAGGCTCAAAAATTCGGCTGCTTCCTGAATGGTTAATAGCTGTTCTGGTTGGTCGGTGGGTTCAACCTTAATAGGCTGAATTTCTGTTTGTGCTTCTTTTATCCACCGCTTAAATATTGGTTCTAATTTGGATAACGGCACGTTAAAAAATACCTGTTCTACTTGTTCCATTGAATTATATTTTTAATTAAACAATGGGTGCAAGTACAAAAGGCGTAACCAGTTACATAACAGTTACATTTTGAAATAAAAAACGTAAACCCTTAATATTCAGGCTTGTTTTCTTCTAAAAAAATTATATCATTCTCAACTTTAGTAACCGTCTGTTTATAGTTTTCTTTGAGAAAAGGTATAATCTTTTCAAGTTTGTTTATTGGATAATCATTCTTTTCGTTTATTCGCCTCTTTGCTTCGTAATACGTCGTTTTGAAGTTATCAAAAGTTGTATTTATTTGGTGTTTACTCATAAACTGCTCCAGTCGTGTTTTAATTAAACGGCTTTCAGTTAGCAATTTTGTTTCATTTGCATAATAAAAGATAGTTGCCCATTCAAGTACACTAAAGGGGCTTTCAACAATCGGTTGAGGTGGAAGGGCTTTTAAATTTCCAAATTCCTTTTTCCAATATTCCAATGCTTCGATAAAAACAGGTTGGTACTTATCAAACATTTGGTTTGCATAGTCGCCAAACCTTTTAAATCTGATATTTGCGTATGTATAAAGTTCAATTTGTTCTTTTAAAAAAACTTCTTTACCTGCATTGCTTGTAATTTTTGAATATTCTGTTTTGTGTTTCTCAACTGACAATGCAACGTTTTCAATTAATTTACTCAAATCAATATCTCTAAAACTGTCTGCAACTTCTTTTATAAACTCATACTTTTCAGGTTCATTTTTTTGCACCAAATCGAGGTGTTTTAAATACTGCTCAAAATCATCTTTAAAATCAATCATTATCCTTTATGCTTTAAGTGGTTACATATCTAATTTAATTTTGTCGGCTGCTTTGCGTTTGGTTTCGTCCACAATCTTAGCGTATATCTGTGTGGTTTTTAGTTCCCTATGTCCTAACATCTTTGAAACGGTGTAAATGTCTGTACCGTGTGAAAGTTGCAAGGTGGCGAACGTGTGGCGAAAACAATGAAAGGTAATATCCTTTGTTATTCCTGCTCTTAAAATCCATTGCTTTAGGTGTACATTCAAATAAGCTGAATATATCAAACCTTTAAATACTTTGGCTGTGGGTTCTTTGCGTTCGCCCAATAGTTTAAAGGCTTGTTCTGAAATTGGTAATACCTCAACCCCTTTAGTTTTCTTTTGTCTGAACTGTAAAAAATACCCCTCCAGTTCGCTGTATTGTACTTCGCTCCAAACCAGTTTTGAAATATCTGAAAATCTCAATCCTGTAAGGGCTGAAAATATTGCAGCGTTTTTAAGTAGTGGAATAGAACAAGGCGTATTTACAAGGGCTTGTAATTGTTCAAGTGTTAAGTATTCCCGTTGTACTTCGGGTTCGCTTATGCCGTCTATACGGGTGCTTAAATCCTTTTCAATTAACCCTTTTTTGTATGCCTGTTTTAATGCAGCTTTGAACTTGTTGTAATAGGCACGGGCTGAACTTTGGGTAATCTGTTCGCTTTGAATACCCCTTTGGCGTTTGGCTGTTAAAAGGTATTCCCGAAAATCATTACAAAGGTTTTCATTCAGGTTTGAAAGGGTAAGTTTGCCCCCTGTGAACATTTCAAAGTAATTAAAGGCTGTTTGCCAACCGTTTTTATTACCACCTGTTTTAGTTTCAACTATCTGTTTGAAGTATTGTACAAAGTCGGTTTCTGCTTTCAGCTTTGTATTTAGAAACCCGTAATTCCCTGCCTGTATTTCAATTTGACGTTTCGCCCTTATGTTTTCAGCCAGTTGCAAAGTTTCTTTGTTGCTTTGCTTGTCAAATGGGTTTTTAGGTTTATCAAATAGGTATAGCCCTAAAAATTCCCTTCGTGTGGGTTCGCCTGTTTCGGGGTGTGGTATCGGTGGGTAAAAATCTAAATACAAACTTTGCCTGTTCCCTGAAATTGCCCTTTGTCTTAATTTTACTTTTGTTGCCATTGTCTTTTATGCTTAGTTACTAAAGTTACTTTTGTTACTCTCTGAACAAACTTTATTTTTTGTTCAATACGGCTGCTTCAATTTCCTTGCTTTCGGCTGTGGTTTGGTCATCTTCGCCAATTAAGGGGTGTTCAAAATATTCGTCATCGGTGTAATACTCAACCAATGAAAGGGTAATACTGAACGCTGCATTTTTACCAAATTCAAAAGTTTCAGGGGCTTCAAATGGTAGGAAATATTTGCCTTGTTCCAGTCCTTCAAGTCGCTCCCAATAGTGTTTTTCAGCCTTCGCCTTACAATCGTGTAAATCATTTCCTTTGAAGTCCTCAAAGTGGCTGAACGGCTCGTTTTTACCTTCGTCCATTCCAAACGTGGTAACAAATTCCGATACTCTGTAAAAGTAATCGGGTTCGGTTTTCTCTAAATTTCGGTTTACAAATTCAATCATTGTTTTATGTATTAAATAGTTTTACTTCTTATGTACTCATTGATGAGGTGTATAAAATCGTGGTGTATTTTCTCTTTACAGGAATAACCGTACAAAACCATTTTACAGGCTTCTTTTTGTTCGGGTGTGGGGTTAAAGTTCAGCAATTCAAACGCTGCTTTGTTTTGGCTTTCTGTGGGTATGTATTCGCCCCCTGCTGTTTGGTAATCAAACTTTGAAGTTGAACGCTTCTTTTCGGCTCTTTGCTCTTTACGTTGGTGGTATGCTTCGCTGTATGCTGTATCGGTTGCCATACGTTCAGCAAATTCACGCTTTTGGGCTTTAGTGGGTTTCCATTTGTACGGCATAGTTTTCAGTTTTGAAGTTGGGTTAAAATCTGTTTCTCAATATTTCGGACTTGCTGTAATAAATCAATCAAAAAATCTTTGTCGCTGTTTTTTCGCTCAACTTCTTTGAATGATACTTTAATAGGCTGTTCGGGTGTGAACTCATATTTACCCTGTTTCAAAAGTTCCTGTTTTTCCTGCAATACTTCATTTGCCATTTGCAACGTGGCTTTATTGTGTTCTGCCTGTTCTTTGGTTTGAGGATTGGAATAGATATACAGGTTTAAAAATTCACGTCTGCTTTCCTTTCCGATAATAGGGTTAAAAATCGGTGGGTAAATATCAAAATACAGGCTTTCCCGTCCGCCGTTAATTGGTCGCTGTCTTAATTTGATTTTTGTAGGCATATCTTATTGTATTTCAATTTATTAAACTCTGTTTCGTACCTTGTGGTACAAAATCACCCTACAAAGGTACAAATAAGAGGTGAAAGTACAATAAATAAACCCATAATAAAACAAACTATCTATTAACATACAATCAATAAAAAAGCCCCTTTTGTGGGGCTGTATTCGTGTTTATATTAGTTTCCTATTTGTATGCTTTGTAAACCTTACTTTCCACAACGGAATAATCCTTATTGTGAATTGATTTTAAATTGTGTAGTACAAATATATAAAGTAAATTTCATATTTCCAACTATTTTTATTAAATTAGTACAATTATCATAAAAACAAAGGAAAATATGAAAAAAATATTAGGAATAGACTTAGGAACAAACTCGATTGGATGGGCATTGGTGGAAATTGACCATGAAAAAGGGGTTGTAAAAATTATTGCATTAGGCTCTCGTATTTTACCAATGGATGCTGGTGAAGTTAAGGATTTTGAAAGTAAAGGGAAAATTCAAAGTTCAGCATCTCAAAGAACAGAAAATAGAAGGGCAAGAAGAATGAATGAGCGATTCATTCTAAGAAGAGATAGACTTCATTTAGTTCTTAATCTTCTTAATGCTCTACCCAAGCATTACAAACTTGAAATTGATTTTGCAAATGCAAAAGGAGAAAAGTGCGGACATTTTAAAGCCAACAAAGAGCCGAAGTTGGCTTATTTATCCAAATATAAAGATCAAAAAGCAGAATTTTTATTTAAGGAATCTTATCAGGAAATGCTAAATGAGTTGGGTATTGGAAACAAAAAGCATAGCCGGATACCTTATGACTGGACATTGTATTATCTGCGACAAAAAGCATTGAAATCCGAAATAACATTGGAAGAATTGGCTTGGGTATTATTGAGCTATAATCAAAAACGAGGATATGAAAAAAATGAGGTTGAGGATGATTTTGATGAACTATCAAAAAAGTTAGAAGAATTTGGATTGACAAAAACAACTCAAGCAGCTATTAATATAAATAAGATTGAAATAGAATCTTTATCTCTGAAAGTAATTAATACGGTAAAAGATAAAAATTCACTTGGAGAATTCTATCGTATTGAACTTGATAACGGATATTCATATAACGAATATTCAAATAAAGTACTGACCGAAGTAGATAACGATATAGATGAAGTAAAAATCATAGAACGACTAACAATTCTTAATGATGAAGGTAACTATATAGATACAAATAAAACCATCTATAAGATTGAAGACATTTTTAATCTAACAGTTAGAGAAGTTGTTCAAAAAGAAAAGGATAAATACATAAAGTTTTATACAAACGGTTGGCAAACTGAAACTAAATATAACGATTTTAAGAAGTTTAAAACCAAAGGGGAATTTGAAGAAGATATTTTTGTTACAAGGCTATACAATGAGAAAGGTGAAATAATAATACCTTCTAAGAAAAATGATGAATTGATTTTAAAAAAATCAGACAATCCATTTGTAGATTTTAAACTTTTAGACCCTAACAAGGCATCTAATTGGAAATTAATTAAAAAGAAAGTTGAGAAAGACGCATTGAAATTTAATAGTCAGAATGGATTAATTGATGAAAAGGATGGGAAAAGAATTATCAAAAAATACATCTCACCACAGATTTACAACACTCTAAAAAAAGATGCATTAAGTGGAAATCGCACAAAAATTATTGGTGGAATGTTTCAGGTGGTGGATAGAGATTTTTATCGGGAGGAATTAAATCAGATTATAGAAACACAAAAACAGTTTCATAATGAATTAAAAAGCAAAGAACTTTTTGAACAATGCACAAATGCATTATATCCTAAAAATGAATCTCACGCCAAAGCGCTTTTGACAAATAAAACAGCAATACAGCATTTGCTGGTAGAAGATATTTTACTTTACCAAAGACCGCTAAAAAGTAAGAAACCAGAAATAGCGGATTGCAAACACGAAATTCAAAGATGGGTAGATGTTCTTAAAAAAGATGGAAGCCCAATAGAGGAAATTGATAAAGAAACGGGTGAGATTAAGCTAAAAAAACAGCCTGTTTACCTAAAAGTAGTTTCAACTTCACATCCGATATTTCAAGAGTTTAGGATTTGGGATAAGTTGCACAACTTACGATTAATACAAATAGAAAAAGAAATAAACGGTAAAATAGAAACCAATGTTGATATAACAGAAGATTATTTTACTCCCGACACTTATGAAAAACTGTTTGAGCTTTTGAATAATCACAAAACACTTAGTCAAAGTAAACTGATTGAATTTCTTAAACCAAAATTCAAGGAAAAGAAAGAAGATTACAAAAATTTTGTTTGGAATTTTCCCGAAGACGAAGAGTTTAAAGGAAATGAAACTCGTGTAAGTTTTGCCATTCGTTTTAAGCGTTGCGGATTTACAGACTATGCTGAATTTCTTACGCAGAAAAAAGAATTGGATTTATGGCACTATCTCTATTCAGTTAATTACAAAGAGCGAACAGCTAATAACAATAAAAGTGCAACAACCTTTTTTAATGGCTTTTTAAAGGTCAGTGATGACAATCCTGTTGTTGCTGATGATGTGAAAGAAAAGATCATTAAGGATTTCGCAAACTATCCAAAATTTGTATCTAAGTATTGTGCTTATTCAGAAAAAGCTTTAAAAAAGTTATTGCCATTAATGCGGTTGAGCAACAAAAAAACAACTGACTTCTGGACAACAGAACAAGGTTATGCAAAATGGCAACAATCGCTTGAAGAGCGGAAAGAAGAAATTCTGAAAAGAAAAACTGAAATTGATTTTAAACAAGATGACATTGATTGGGGAAAGCATACGGATAATTTTGCTAAAGTTCCTTTCCCGAAAGGATTATTCAACGCCTTCGAATCATTTGAAAAAATAGAAGATTTTACCAAACTCAATTTAACGCAAGCATCTTATTTAGTTTACGGTCGCCACTCTGAGTTAGCTCAAGCCATTCATTGGAACTCGCCACAAGAGATTAGAAAAAATTTACATCACGAATTAAAACAACACTCTCTAAATAATCCTGTTGCTGAAAAGGTGATTTTAGAGATGATGCAGATTGTTGCTAAGATTTGGGAAACGTATGGCGAAAAAGAAGAGGAAACAGATGATTATAAAAAACTGTTTGATAAGATTCATTTGGAAGTGGGCAGAGAATTGAAAAAATCGGCAAAAGAAAAAGAAACGATTAGTAAAAATCAAAGTGCCAACAAATCTCAAAACAAAAGGTTACGCCAAGTTTTGGAAGAGTTTTTAAGCAAAGCCCCTTACAATGCAATTCCTCAAAATAATGACCATTTTGAGCGACTGAAAATTGTGGAAGAAGGAGCTGAGCATACAAAGAATATGAACAGGAAATTTTTTGAAGAAAATGAAAAAATAAAAAAAGCAAAAATTACAAAGAAAGATATAGAAGATATTCTTAAGAAACCACAAATAACTAAGGAGGATTTCGATAAATACAAACTTTGGATAGAACAAGGCTATCGTTCGCCATATACGGGATTGACAATAAAATTATCGGATTTGTTTGATGGAAATAAATATAACATTGACCACGTTTTTCCGCAAGCTTCAGTTACTAATGATTCTTTGAGTAATAAGGTTGTCTGTGAATTAGAAATAAACAAATTGAAAAGCGATAAAACAGGAAGAGAGTTTATTTCTGTTTATGGTGAAAAAGAAATCTATTGCTCGGCACATAATTCAAAAGTTAAAATTAACAATGACAATGAATATGTAGATACGGTAAAAACGCAATTTTCAGGACCTAAGCGTTTCATTCTCTTATCAAAAGAAATCCCGAAGGGATTTACCAATAGCCAACTTAACAATATGCGCCATATTGCACGTAAAGCAATGGAATTATTAAGTCATATTGTTCGAGAAGAAGGAGAAGTAGAATTTCGTTCTAAAAATGTATTACCTGTAACGGGAGAAATTACAAGCAAATTAAAAAAAACGTGGCGGTTAGACCAAGTTTGGAAGGAATTAGTAGCACCTCGTTTTATCAGAATGAACGAATTGACACAATCTGATTTGTTCGGTCAATGGCAGACATCAAAACAAGGGCAGAAGTATTTCGATTGTAAATTAGATGATACCATTATTGAAAAAGATGAATCTTTCGATATTAAACGAATTGACCACCGCCACCACGCATTAGATGCTTTGATTGTGGCATTGTGTACAGAAGAACACGTTAATTACATCAATAACATCAATGCAGATGCCAAATCTGACAAGTATGGAAAACAAAAGAAGATAGAAAAATATCGAGAAACATTGAAAAGGAAAATCATGTTTTCACAACCGAACAAAGAAGATCCGAAAGAAAAGGATTGGTTTTATATGCTGCCGGGAGAAATCAGAAAGCAAGATGCAGAAACATCGTCAAGAGAAACGGTGTTTGAAAAAACGTATTTCTATAAAGAATTAGACTCATTTGGGCAAGACTATAAAGCAATGATTTTAACTGCTTTGCAGCATACTGTTGTAACATTCAAACAAAATTTACGTGTTATCAATAAAACTGTGAATAGGTACAAAAACTCACCTAATACTGTTGTAAAACAAAATACTGATAATGGTCAAAAACCAAATTGGGCAATCAGAAGAAGCTTAGGAAAAGGAACTTATTATGGGAAAATAGATATTGGGGAAAGAGAAAATAGACAACTTTTGAAGAATATAGACTTCTTCTACAATAACATAGACACAATAGTCGATAAAAGTTTAAAACAACAGATTCAAGAAATTAAAGACAAATCTTTATCGGAAGAAGACTTTAAGAATAAACTGAAGGAAAAATTCAAAAACATTACTATAAAATGTATTGCATATAAAGCAGCAAGCAGATACAATAGCAATTTAGAAACTTTTAGTTCAAATAAAATAACATCTATAACAGATAAAATTAATTCTATTTCAGATAAAGGAATACGGGAAATATTATTCAACCATTTAAAACAGTTTGATACCGTTGAATTATCGTTTGAAGAAGCTTTGCAATATTATGATGCTGTTTTAGAGAAGCAGGAATTACAGGCAATTATAACCGATAGTGAAACTAATTTCAAATCAATACAAGATTTTGCAACTTTTTTGCAATCTAACAAATACACCTACAAAAAAGTTGATTATTCTAAACTCAATGTATTCATAGAGCAAGTTTCCAAAAGGGATTTCAGAAACGAAGAAAAGTTTAAAAATAGTGTTATACAGCATCATGAAATTGCTTTTTCTCCTGAGGAAATTGAAAAAATGAATAAACCTGAAAATTTGAAAAGATTAAACAACGGAAAAAATCATAAGCCTATACGAAAAGTAAGAACCTATACTGGTTTTGGAAATGAAAAACGAATAAGTAGCAATGTATTTTCAAATAAGTATAACCAGTTTGTAAAAATGGATAAAGGGGCAAATTTATACATTGCAATCTATGAGATAGAAGACAAATCAAAAGTAAGCCGTAGTAGTCCAATTAGAATATTCAAAGAAATCAGCCTATTTGATTTAATCGAATTTCAAAAATCTGCTAACACTTTTGACTTACCAATTGAGGAGCGAATTTGTAATGAAGTTGGTGAAGCCTATAAATTTTTATTCACTCTTACTCAAAATGACTGCATTAAATTTACTTCAAACGATAAGGAATATTTTTATGCATTCAATAGGTTTACAGGTGGCGACATCTATTTTAGACCAATAAACCATGCTGCTGAAATTTATGAAGCAGAAGTTGATTTGAAAATCAATCCGAAGAATAAAAAATTGATAGGTTCTCAAACCAATGAAACAACAAGTATCAATGGCGAGCAAATCAAAAATATTTGTTGGAAACTCAAAGTAGATAGATTAGGAAACATTTCTAAATGGTAAATAAGCGTAAGGCAAATCTTTCTAAAGTTTAGAACTTTAGAAAGATTTTAGGAGGATAAAAGTAGAACAAATAAGAACAGATTAGCTAAACTATAAACAGAAAAACAATGCTAATTCCCGATACCTACTACCACATCTACAATCACGCAAACGGTGATGATAATTTGTTTCGCGAAGAGAAGAATTATCCCTTTTTCTTAAACAAATACCATCAGCATATCACCCCGATAGCGGATACCGTAGCCTGGTGTTTGATGCCAAACCATTTTCATCTACTAATAAAAATAAAAAACGAAGACGCGCTGCTGCAAGCGTTTCCAAAGTTTAAAACTTTGGAAACGTTGCGGGCAGAAGAAAAAACGCTATCCAACTTACTATCCAAGCAATTTGCTAACTTCTTCAGCAGCTATACTCAGTCGTTTAATAAAGTTTATAAAAGACGTGGTTCTTTGTTTCTGAAAAATTTTAAACGAAAAGAAATTACTACCGACGAATATTTACAAGCACTAATTTTATATATCCATCTCAATTCTGTAAAACATGGTTTTGTAAGCCATTATAACAATTGGGCGTGGGCTTCTTATAACGAATTTCCTGAACAACAAACTTTATTATTCCACTATTTGTTTAACACAAAGGAAAACTACGAAAAACAACATTTATACCGACAAGAATATTTTCAAGAATATCTGCAATTAGAGGCTGATTTAACTTAATTGTTATGATAAAGAAAACGCTATACTTTGGCAATCCTGCTTATTTATCCATATCACAACAGCAATTAGTGATAAAGTCGGATAATGGTGAACGTAAAATTCCCATAGAAGATATTGGCGTTTTGATCATCGACCATTATCAAATTTCCGTTACCCATGCCGTTTTACATCATCTGTTAGAAAACAATGCTGCCGTTATTACGTGCAACGACAAACATCATCCTATTGGGTTGTTCTTAAATTTAGATGGGCATACGCAGCAATCCGAAAAATTTAAAGCACAAATCGATGCTTCCGAACCACTAAAAAAACAGCTGTGGCAGCAAACGATAAAAGCAAAAATTGCCAACCAAACAGCAGTTTTAAATACTTGGGAAATAGACAGCGGATTTATGAATCGTTGTTATCAGAAAGTATTAAGTGGCGATACCAGCAACCAAGAAGCGCAAGCGTCTAAGTATTATTGGAACTGCTTATTTAATGAAGAAGAACCCGATTTTACACGTGAACGAAGCGGAATATATCCCAATAACTTTTTAAATTATGGGTATGCTGTTTTAAGAGCAACCGTTGCCCGTGGCTTGGTGGCTTCGGGCTTATTGCCTACCCTCGGAATACATCATAGCAATAAATACAATGCCTATTGCTTGGCAGATGATATCATGGAGCCTTACCGCCCTTATGTTGATCATTTAGTCAAAGAAATTATTAACGAATATCCGGAAGAAAAAGAGGTAATACCATTAATCAAAAAGAGATTATTGGAAATTCCGGCATTAAATATACAGATAGATGAGAAAGACAGTCCTTTAATGGTGGGATTGCAACGCACTACGGCATCGTTGGCAGCTTGTTTTGAGGGGAAATCCAAAAAAATTCTATATCCGAATTTTTCAATATAAATCAATCATAATGCAACTAAATGCTTATCAAATTATGTGGGTTTTAGTTTTATTTGATTTACCGACAGAAACTAAATTAGACCGGAAACGATATACCCGATTTCGGGAGGATTTATTGAAAGATGGCTTTGCGATGTTTCAATTTTCCATTTATTTACGACATTGCAGCAGCCGTGAAAATGCGGAAGTGCATATCAAACGTGTCAAAAAAATGCTGCCTGAAAACGGGCATGTGGGCGTTTTAGCTATCACTGACAAACAATTTGGGCAAATGGAATTATTTTACGGCAAAAAAGAAACCTCTCTGCCGGATATTCCGCAACAGTTAGAGTTATTTTAAGCGTCATTCCTGCAGATGCGGGACGGTACATGAACATCCTTTTTTCAAGAGAATAACTACTTAACTGCTGACTATTTTCCAACAACGCTAAGTAGTAAAAACAGAAAAATGCCTGCTCTTACTATTATTTTTGTAAAAGGCAGGCATTTTCTACACTCTAATTTCAAGCAAAAGTCCAATAAATACTACTAATTCCAGCCGCTGAGTTGAAATTAGTATATAAAGAACACAATCTAAAATCAATTCACAACTTTTAAAATGGTAAGTAATTTTTTTCAATTGTTGAAATTAGTATATAAAGAACACAATCTAAAATCAATTCACAACTCAGAAGATCTGGTGAAGTTAAGAAAAAGGGTTGAAATTAGTATATAAAGAACACAATCTAAAATCAATTCACAACCACCGAGCAATCGATTAGCAAGTATTCCGCGTTGAAATTAGTATATAAAGAACACAATCTAAAATCAATTCACAACTTTTAAACCTTGACTTTTTACATCGTTCAAGTTGAAATTAGTATATAAAGAACACAATCTAAAATCAATTCACAACAACTTCTTCAGCGTTAAGGTTAAGTCCTGAGTTGAAATTAGTATATAAAGAACACAATCTAAAATCAATTCACAACATTTTTTTACCAATGAATGTGCAACACCTGGTTGAAATTAGTATATAAAGAACACAATCTAAAATCAATTCACAACACAAGATGTATAACACACCGACAACAACTAGTTGAAATTAGTATATAAAGAACACAATCTAAAATCAATTCACAACTACCGGTGTGGTGTACAGACAAAAGACGGTGTTGAAATTAGTATATAAAGAACACAATCTAAAATCAATTCACAACGAAGGTTCGCCGAATATCAAAAAATGGAAAGTTGAAATTAGTATATAAAGAACACAATCTAAAATCAATTCACAACAAGTTTCGTTTTCTAATGGTAAATTATCTGGTTGAAATTAGTATATAAAGAACACAATCTAAAATCAATTCACAACAAATTTATAATCTAATGTCGTGTCTTGCGTGTTGAAATTAGTATATAAAGAACACAATCTAAAATCAATTCACAACAGCCAAAGAGAGATAGAACGGCACAAAGAAGTTGAAATTAGTATATAAAGAACACAATCTAAAATCAATTCACAACATTTCCGCCACGATGTTTTAATCCGTACAGTTGAAATTAGTATATAAAGAACACAATCTAAAATCAATTCACAACGAATGTTTACAAATCTTAATTTATCAATCAGTTGAAATTAGTATATAAAGAACACAATCTAAAATCAATTCACAACCGAACAAAAGCAGACACAGAAAAAGGCGAGGTTGAAATTAGTATATAAAGAACACAATCTAAAATCAATTCACAACAAAGTAAGTTTTGCATAATCATTTACCGGTGTTGAAATTAGTATATAAAGAACACAATCTAAAATCAATTCACAACAATGCGTATCGTGCCAACTTATCTTCAAAAGTTGAAATTAGTATATAAAGAACACAATCTAAAATCAATTCACAACGTTGTTTTATTAGTTAGTTTGATAATAATGGTTGAAATTAGTATATAAAGAACACAATCTAAAATCAATTCACAACCATCCGGCACTATGTTTATCAACTAATGATGTTGAAATTAGTATATAAAGAACACAATCTAAAATCAATTCACAACTATAATCATGCGAACCTATCAACTCTTTTGGTTGAAATTAGTATATAAAGAACACAATCTAAAATCAATTCACAACAATTTTCGCTATTGTACTTATCTAATAGTTGTTGAAATTAGTATATAAAGAACACAATCTAAAATCAATTCACAACAATTGATTGCTCGGTGCAAAAGTTACAATAGTTGAAATTAGTATATAAAGAACACAATCTAAAATCAATTCACAACAATCAAATAACGCATTGTGTGCGTTGTTTAGTTGAAATTAGTATATAAAGAACACAATCTAAAATCAATTCACAACAACTTGGTTGTCTAATGTAATTTTACCCATGTTGAAATTAGTATATAAAGAACACAATCTAAAATCAATTCACAACCAGTGCAGCGTTCTCCTGCTCGCAGACCTCGTTGAAATTAGTATATAAAGAACACAATCTAAAATCAATTCACAACTGGTATTGAAAATCAGACATTGCGCCTTTTGTTGAAATTAGTATATAAAGAACACAATCTAAAATCAATTCACAACTTAAAGTGAGCAATCTATTATTGTTACTTTGTTGAAATTAGTATATAAAGAACACAATCTAAAATCAATTCACAACAACTTCTTCCGGTATGAATATTCTTGTACCGTTGAAATTAGTATATAAAGAACACAATCTAAAATCAATTCACAACAATTTGGAAGGCGGAAGTAAATCATTAGCCGTTGAAATTAGTATATAAAGAACACAATCTAAAATCAATTCACAACAGTTCGGAATCAAGGTTTGCTAATACCAACGTTGAAATTAGTATATAAAGAACACAATCTAAAATCAATTCACAACTAATCTTAATGTTGTCAATCTCACTCCTTTGTTGAAATTAGTATATAAAGAACACAATCTAAAATCAATTCACAACACGCCATCTTTACGATGGCGTTTTTTAGTAGTTGAAATTAGTATATAAAGAACACAATCTAAAATCAATTCACAACGATCTCCATACCGTCGTACTTCAACTGTCCGTTGAAATTAGTATATAAAGAACACAATCTAAAATCAATTCACAACATAATCAAAATATAACTGTCCACTTTCAGCGTTGAAATTAGTATATAAAGAACACAATCTAAAATCAATTCACAACAAGCAGCGATGTGTCAATTCCGATTTTTTCGTTGAAATTAGTATATAAAGAACACAATCTAAAATCAATTCACAACTGCTTTTGCCTGCATTGCTAAAGCATATTGTTGAAATTAGTATATAAAGAACACAATCTAAAATCAATTCACAACAAGCGTTGTCGGTTGTTGTCCAAGACGTCAGTTGAAATTAGTATATAAAGAACACAATCTAAAATCAATTCACAACCGGTTTTGCCTTGCGCGATACGAATGCTGGGTTGAAATTAGTATATAAAGAACACAATCTAAAATCAATTCACAACCCGTTCAAGTCCAATTTTTGCAAGCTATCTGTTGAAATTAGTATATAAAGAACACAATCTAAAATCAATTCACAACCGCTCTCATCTACAAATAATACATCTAAATGTTGAAATTAGTATATAAAGAACACAATCTAAAATCAATTCACAACGTCTTTTCTATAATATTCATAAACTACCGAGTTGAAATTAGTATATAAAGAACACAATCTAAAATCAATTCACAACCGTTGGCGGCGTAAATAATGGGAAACTTAGTTGAAATTAGTATATAAAGAACACAATCTAAAATCAATTCACAACACAAGCAACTCCATTGGAAATATTTTGTAGGTTGAAATTAGTATATAAAGAACACAATCTAAAATCAATTCACAACAAAAAGCATTTAATGCAGATACTAATCCCAGTTGAAATTAGTATATAAAGAACACAATCTAAAATCAATTCACAACTAATATTGAACCGCAATAGTTTTAGTATTCGTTGAAATTAGTATATAAAGAACACAATCTAAAATCAATTCACAACTGGTTAGCGGAGAGATAGGCGACCATGCTTGTTGAAATTAGTATATAAAGAACACAATCTAAAATCAATTCACAACAACTGCCGTCATATTCTTCTAACAGTAGCAGTTGAAATTAGTATATAAAGAACACAATCTAAAATCAATTCACAACAGCTTCAATAGTACCTGGAGAACAATATAGTTGAAATTAGTATATAAAGAACACAATCTAAAATCAATTCACAACGATGCCCCAAAATTTAAACTTATCAATTGAGTTGAAATTAGTATATAAAGAACACAATCTATGAAATATGTTTGTTGTTTTATATTGGTGTTCCTATTGTCGCTTCGCTCCAATTAAATCAATTCACAACATAGCATCTGGCGGTTTTGCAGGTAGATTGGTTGAAATTAGTATATAAAGAACACAATTTATGAAATATGTTTGTTATTTTTTTATTGGTGTTCCTATTGTCGCTTTGCTCCAATTAAATCAATTCACAACTAAGCCTATTTCTGAAAATAATCTTTTTTAAAAAATTACTCCAAAATCAGTTCTCGGTATTTTTTTGCAAGTTCCCCTCGCCCTCGTTGGTCTTCCTGACCAACGAGCCACCAGGAATTGGGATTTTTTGGCGAATGCAGAAAATTGAATTTCATTTCGGATGTTCAGAGCATTTCGGATAATGGTTTGTTGGTCAAGAAGACCAACAACGGCACGTAGATACCCCTTACGCAGCGTCCTTTTCAGAATAGACTGGGGAAAGAACCCCCAACAACAGCAGGCGTATTCCGTTACTCCACATCATAAAAAAAGCCGAGAATTTTCATTCTCGGCTTTACATTTTAATATCGGGAAGACATTACATCATGCCGCCCATGCCACCCGGCATTCCGCCCGGCATCGCCGGTGCTTCTTTGCTTGGCTTTTCTACTATTGCACATTCTGTAGTCAATATCATAGAGGCAATAGATGCCGCATTTTCTAATGCAACACGTGTTACTTTTGCAGGGTCTATAACGCCGGCTTTATACAAGTTTTCATACGTTTCTGTTTTTGCATTATAGCCGTAATCTTTCTTGCCATTTTTCACGTTATACACTACTATAGAGCCTTCTACGCCTGCATTTTCAGATATCTGACGCAACGGAGCTTCCAATGCCGTCTTAATAATTTCGATACCTGTTTGCTCATCTTCGTTAGCTCCTTTTAACTTATCCAAAGCAACGCTAGCACGGATTAAAGCAACGCCTCCACCCGGCACTATACCTTCTTCTACGGCTGCACGTGTGGCATGCAATGCGTCATCTACACGGTCTTTCTTCTCTTTCATTTCCACTTCAGATGGTGCGCCTACATATAACACCGCTACTCCTCCGGATAATTTTGCTAAACGCTCTTGTAATTTTTCTCTGTCGTAATCAGAAGTAGTGGTTTCAATTTGTGCTTTAATTTGGTTTACACGCGCTTGAATATCTACTTTTTTACCGGTACCGTTAATGATAGTGGTATTGTCTTTGTCTATCACTACTTTTTCTGCTACACCTAATTGGTTTAATTGTGTGTCTTCCAACTTTAATCCTAACTCATCGGAGATTACTTCCCCTGCCGTCAAGATAGCAATATCTTGCAACATAGCTTTTCTTCTGTCGCCAAAGCCCGGAGCTTTTACGGCTACAATTTTCAATGAACCTCTCAAGCGGTTAACCACTAAAGTTGCCAAGGCTTCACTTTCTACATCTTCCGCTATGATTAATAATCCGCGACCGGTTTGCACTACTTTTTCCAAAATAGGCAACAAATCTTTCATGGTAGATACTTTTTTATCGTAGATTAGAATGAAAGGTTTTTCCATCTCGCATTCCATAGTATCAGCGTTAGTTACAAAGTAAGGAGAAATATAGCCTCTATCGAATTGCATACCTTCTACCACATCTACATACGTTTCTGTACCTTTTGCTTCTTCCACGGTGATTACGCCTTCCGTTGTTACTTTTTCCATTGCTTGCGCTATCAACGCTCCAATTTCTTCATCGTTATTCGCAGAAATTGAACCTACTTGTTTTATTTTAGAAAAGTCTTTTCCTACTTTTTCTGAAATAGATTTTATTTCTGCAACGATAGCTTGTACTGCTTTGTCGATACCGCGTTTTAAATCCATTGGATTGGCACCGGCAGTTATTGATTTCAATCCCGGAGCAATAATCGCTTGTGCTAAAACAGTTGCCGTAGTCGTACCATCGCCGGCTACATCGTTGGTTTTAGAAGCTACATCTTTTACTAATTGTGCACCCATGTTTTCAAATGGATCTTCCAATTCTATTTCTTTAGCTACCGTCACACCGTCTTTCGTAATTGCCGGTGCTCCGAATTTTTTTTCTATAATTACATTTCTGCCTTTAGGACCTAAGGTTACTTTTACAGCATTTGCCAAGGCATCTACGCCGGCTTTCAATTTATCTCTCGATTCTGTGCTATAATTTATTTGTTTAGCGCTCATTTTTATCTGTTTAATTTTATTATTTAATGTTTATTTTTAGTAATTTATACAAATAATTATATTTATTTGTAAATAAATTTAAACTATTGCCAAAATGTCAGATTCTCTCATTATCAGGTAATCTGTTCCATCGATATTGATCTCCGTTCCACTATATTTTCCGTATAAAACAGTGTCGCCCACTTTTACCGTTGTAGGTTCATCTTTTTTTCCCGGGCCTGCTGCTACTACTTCTCCTCTTTGTGGTTTTTCTTTAGCGGAATCGGGGATAATAATGCCGGATTTTGTTTTCGTTTCTGCTTCTGCTGCTTTTACCACCACTCTGTCTGCCAGCGGTTGGATGTTTACTTTTGTCTTTGCCATATTATATTGAATTTTGTTAATAATAAAATGTAATTCTGCGCAAAAGTATGCTAATTCCATGCCATTCCAAAAAAAAAGTCAAAATGACAAACGGAATGAAATTTTTGCAGAAAATAAAGCTTTATAAATGCGTTATCCTGCAGCGCATACGACTATTTATCGCCTGAAGGGCTTCTTTTTATAAAATCCATATCGTCTAATGCGGCTGGGTAAACTTGCTTGCGGAAAGAGCTGCTTTTATCTTTGGTATAGCCTGCATACATTCGTTTTATGCTTACGGCTAAGTCGTAATCGCTGGTTTGCTGCAAATAGGAATACGGCATGTTCAGGTAGGTAATAAATCTATCGTATTCGTCTTCGTCTAAATCGATGATATTATAATTATTGTACAGGCGGAATAAATTTTTCAAAACGATACGCTTTGCTTCTTCTGTTTCTAATTTGGAGGCTACTCGTTTTTCTTTTTCGTGTTTACTCAGCAATTCGTATAGATAAGAAAGCGGATTGGTTAAAGGTCTGGCGTCCGGGTTTATATCTGTATTTCTAACGTACAGCCTGTTTATTTCTTCGCGGATTTGTTGGTGCGTGCGTATGGCACTGATTTGCACTTCTGTTAATTCCTGAGGGGTGCGTTGTAGTTGTATCGTTACTGTATATTCGGCTCGTAACGTAGAATCTTTAAAGGTAACTTTGGTCGGTACGTGTCCTTTCTTAAAGATAATCAACGAGTCATTTTTAAGCATGTTGGTCGTAAAATAGCCGTCTTTATTGGTAGAGAATCCCAATTGTAATCTTCGGAAAGAGATATCGGCAAAGGGTACCGGGTTATTATTTTCATCTACCACTTTTGCTTTTACAACAATTTCATTTTGTTGGGCATGTACAAAGGAGGCAGAAAGCAGTACTAGTAATATTAGATAAATCTTGTGCACAGACAAAATTACTATTATTCAAAAGAATCTTAATGCTAAACGTGTTAATTTATGTTGCAAACTGAAATCTAATCTTTTTGAGGCACTAAGGTAAGCAGGAAGAAGCTCTCCGATTTTGCTTCCACACTGTGGGGTATTTTGGGTTGCAATGCTATCATTTGCCCTTTGTGAAGTAGTGCTTTTTTTTCTGTAGTATTAAATACTATAGTTCCTTCAATTACTTGAACGTTTATAAAACCGTTGGCTGTATGTGTTTTCAATTCAGCAGTTGCGTGCATTCCTATCAGCACGATGCGCATTGCATCCGATTTATAGAGCGTAATGGAATTGTGTGCATTTTCTTGCCAAGTGGTCTCACTTTTTATTTGGTTTATAAATACATTCAAATCCATTTCTACTAAATCTGCATTTAATACTCGCTCTCCTTGTGGGCGTAGTGGCGTAGAATCGTTTGTTTTATTTTCCATAACCTTGTTATTTATATTTTTCAATAATCAATCACAAGCACAGCTATGCGGTCTGTCCGTTTTTTTTATAAACCATTTATTTACTTCATTATAGTTTACCTCTTTTACAAACAGTGCTTCCCAATTATCCGAAGTATTCATTTGATGTGCTATATTTTTCAATGCGCTTAATGTTGCTAAAATCGGTTTCGGGCCGGTGCTTATTCTATTTACATTTAATTGGCGTAATTGTTTAACGTCCAATGCGGCATCCATTAAAATATTTAAAGGGAGTTTAATTTCTTTTTTAAATTGTACAATCGCATCCATCTCGCGTACAAAAGGAATAAATACGCCATCGGCTCCGGCTTCCTGAAATGCGTTAGCTCTGTCAATACTAATTTTTGTTTTTGTTTTACTATCCCCAAATACAATATTGTACGCATCTGTACGCGCATTTACAAAAAGATTTACGCCTTTTTGCCGGCCTACTTCTTTTGCCAATCGAATTACTTTTAGTTGAAGATTAAAGTCGCATATCAGTACACCATCGTTTGCATCGCTATCCTCCAAATTAATACCTACCGCCCCTGCCTCGATAATTTCGGCAATATATGCAGCAAATTTTTTTAAATCGTGGCGGTAATATCCTCCTTCAATATCTACGCTTACGGGTATTTTTACGGCTCGGGTAATGCGTTGTATTGCTTCTAACATTAGTTCGGGTGGTATATTTTCTCCATCTTGATAGCCTAACGACCATGCGATGGCTGCACTGGACGTTGCAATGGCAGGAAACCCGCTTTCTTCAATTATTTTAGCAGAAACGGCATCCCATACATTCGGCAATAGGAGTGCGTTTCCCGTGTGATGTAGTGCATGAAATTTTTCCGCTAATTGGTTTTGTTTTATACTGTCAAAATTGGGTTTCATTCCGTTGGAATTTACAATTTATTTTGCAATTGTTTTAATTACTCTAACCTTCCAAGCATCAGGGCCTTGCTCCAAATATTCCCATTTAAACGGCTCCTTGCTTTCTGCTTCCATTTGGTAATATAATGGTTTCGGATCATGGTCATTGATAAATTCAAAGGCTTCTCCGGGTTTAATATCGGCAAATGCTTTGTAAAACATCTCATGTCGTTCTGCCGGCGGAAATGGGCGAATATCCATTTCATGCACTACCGCATATCCGTCTTCTCCTAAGCCGCTATTGTCATTTTTTGTAATATGAACAATATATTCTCCCTGTTCTTTTTTCTTATATACCCAAGTGTGTTTCCCTTCAAATTTATGTATAAAAATACCGTGAATTTCAATGGGGTCTTCTTTAGCTATCAGCTCCATCGTAGTGCCTTCTTCCATCATGCCGTATCTGTGAAAGACAACTTGTTTGCAGTCACTAGGAGCTACTTTTCGCAAATCTATTAAAGTGGCAATAGTATCAAACGCACGACCTTGTGATTCTTCTGTTCGCGTCACTTTTACTTTCCATTCTCTGCCGCCTTTGTGTAAATATTCCCAGCCTACCACATCGCCATAAATAGAACGAAATTCATAAAATAAAGGAATGGGATCGTGGTCGTTTATAAAAGTAAAACTTTCTTTTACCGGCAATTCTTTGAATAATTGCAGTAATAGTTCATGTCGTTTAATGGGTACTAATACTCTTACATCTAATTCACCGCTTGGCGTAAAAACATCTTTTAACATTATATATTATTTAAGTTAATTAATCCATCAAAAATGCTAATCCGTTTGTTACCGGATCGCATAAATCTTCAATCATTTTATCGTGAAATATTTTTTCAATTAATGCACGTACCTCTTTGTATTCATTATGTATCGGACACGGGCGTGTTTCAGAACATTTACTTAATCCCAATCCACATTCTTTAAAAATTCCTTTCCCTTCAATTGTTTCTACAATAGAAGATATCGGCTGTTTTTGTTGCACCTCGCTCAAGTAAAATCCACCTGAAGGGCCTTTTACGCTATAAATAATTTTATGTTTCACTAATAGCTGTAATATTTTACCTACCGTATGCTCGCTGGCTTTTATTTGTTCGGCGACTTCTTTCATACCGGCTTTCTCTCCCGACTTGCTTTTTACGGAAAGGTAGATAACGGCTTTAATTGCGGTTTTACAAGTGTGACTGAGCATATTATTATTATTGACCTAAAAATTCTTTTCCTGCTTCTGAAATTTTAGTATGATCCCACGGTGGCTCAAATGTTAGATGTACATTCACTTGCCACTCCGGGAATGCCGTTGTAAGTGAGCGTATCACATCGTTGGTGATGCTCTCGCCCATTGGACAAAACTGTGAAGTAAGTGTCATCTCAGCGTCTAATCTTTTTTCATCTTCAAAAAATTCCAATTGATAAATTAGTCCTAAATCAACGACATTTAATCCCACTTCAGGGTCATATACTTCATACAGACCTTCTAGTGCTAAAGCGCATTTTTCGTTATTGTTGGTGGTTACATTTATACTCATGATAATTTTGGTTTATGTGATAAGGCTTTTCCTATATTTACTACATATAAAACAGCGGATGCAACTAACGCCATTGCTCCTAATTTTAAAACGATTGAATTTAGGATAATTATTCCTATGCAAAATAATATAAACCCGGCAAGGTAGGCATACAGCATTATGTTATAAATATTTTCGCTGAATAGCTCTTTAGGTGCCGGCGTTTTACCCTTGTATGCTTTAGTATGATATACTTTATTCCAGATAATAAATGGAAGTGTTTTGAACGTCATTCCAATAATGATTGCCGTAAGCCAACCAAAGAAAATACAAAAACCATAAAGTAATGCCATATTCGGAAATAAATCTGCCGGTAAAATAGCGAGTAATAAAATCAAAGTAATAATGGGTAAAAGCATCTGTACTATCGACAGTAGAGAGGTTTTCATTTGTTCATCTACATTTCTTCTTATTCTTATTTTATAGGCTAAATAGCAATGTCTTCCGAACAAAATAACGGCAGCTAATAACATTCCAATAGGTAGATAATAACCAACAGTTGGTGCTTCAAACAGTAGTAAAAAAATAAAACTGATTAATCCTGCATTTAGCAATCCGTATATTATCCAAAGTATTTTATTATTGGTGTATTTTGAAATTAAAAACATTGGAATTAATCGAGAGCCGACGCCTATTACCATTAATAAAAACCAGCCTATAATTCCCAAATGAGCATGTAATGCGAGGTAATGCACAGAGTCTTTGGGTAAAATAGGTTTACTAAAATTCAACAGCAATAGTAATCCCAAAAAGACTGTCGAAAACAACCACAGCACTGCTGTAATCATAAACCATGCATGTACATTTTTTCGGTTGCTTTTTAAGGAACTTGCGAATACGTTTACTACATAACAAATAACGCCTATATTTATCAATATGCCGCCCAATTGTGCTACCCCACCCAATTGAAAGGTATAAAATCCGACAATTAAAATAGGGATGCCAATTGCTGTAAATATAAATGAAAGATAGGCTAACAAATTACTGTCGAGCTTACCTTCTATCAATACAGGCAGTAATTGATGCGATGCGCCCAACACCATCATAGTGCCCCAACCCAATGCCATAACGTGTGTAATGGCTAATGTATGCGGATTAAAATAATGAATTTGAAAGATTGCCGTATTGGCTAACAATAAAATAGTGCCTACTAAAAATGATGCTGCTGCATATACGTAAAAGGGCAACACTACTTTGTAATTGGTAGTTTGCTGCAAACCGCCTATGGGAGTTGCTATCATGGCTTTAAAAGGGTATTAAAAATCAATAAAAAAACTTCTCCCTCTTGTACTTCTTTAATTCTGTAATCGAAATGGCGTTCTTTCAATTCCGTTAATAAAAATACAGGAATACGCTTATGGTGTACATACAATGCTTTTCCGGGAGGTAAAGTTTCCAAGTTTTCCAAAATAGTCATCATCGGCATGGGCATTTCTAAATGGCGGACATCTATTTCTACCAAATTATTTTCAAATTGATGTAATATTTGCTCCCAATCACCTGAAGTAGTAATAGACTCTTCCGTTTTTGTTTCTTCAGTACTTACATTTTTATTTCCCGTACGATAGAAATAGGTTTCGATAGTATCTTCATCAATAAATTTTACATACGACTCAAATCCTTGTTTTTCCAGCAACTTAATTAAAGGAACGGGTTCAAAATTATTAGTGATGAGCAATACTTCATTTTCCCGTAGCGCTTTTATTTTTTGTTGAATCTGCTTCAAAGGATCGTTTCCTTCTGCCAACATGGAGCGAACATCAAAATTTAGTATTTGTTCAGGCTTCATTGTTTTCAAATAATCGGGCATGGGTTTATTTTCCGGCAATTGCTGATTGGTTGTCAGGCTTGTTTTATCGATTTCAAATCCAAGTGGTGCTAATGCTTTAAAAAAATCCTCCGGCTTGCAGCCGCCAATTTTGGAAGCCATAGCAATACTCGTCCGACCTGCCATTAATTTACGCAGAATAGGGTTTCTCAACTTTTTAAAATCAGGACTCAATGTTACAATGGTTTCTAAAGCATCCGGATGCTGCTTTAGAAGTGCTGCTATTTTTGTTTGTTCATTGATTAACATACTTCACGCTTTATTACATTTACCAATTAGTGCATAAAAATATACTTTCACCGATAAAAATCGATGCTTATGCAAATATAACACTGCTCCAAAAGAGATAGAACAGTAGTGTTACCTCCATCTATGCTATACTTTTGCAGCTTCCATTGCTTTTGGGAAAAGAATATTATTTTCCAAATGAATATGGACAAATAAATCTCCTTCAAATTCTTCTAACATTTTATAAAGTAACGTATAGCTGGCACATGCGTCTTCAGGTATCGCATAGTTATTACTCAACGATCTAATTTTTTCTAAATCTCTACCTACGGTATCATGTTCTGTTTCTGTTGCTGCAATAATGGAGTTAAATTTATCGCCGGCCTCTTTTGGATAAGCGATATTCGCTTCTTGTGCTTTTACGATATCTTTTATTAAAGGGAAAACGATAGTTTCTTCTTCTTGCAAATGTGTGGTAAGTTCAGCATTTATTTTAATCACCAATTCGTTTATTGTTGCTAATTCCGGATGCTTGTCACCATGCACTTTTGCTACTTTGGCGGAATAGGCAGTAATTTCAGGTAAATATTTGCGTACATATTTATGATGTGTATTTACGATATAATCTGCTAAAAAATCCAAGCTCCATTCATCGAAATTTGTAGTTCCTGTTGTTACATTTTGTATTGGTTTTTGCAATTCTTGCTCTACCAATGTGGCATCTATACCTTTTTCTGCACACACTTCTCTTATTGTTTTTTTGCCGCCGCAACAGAAATCAATTCCATACTTTTTAAATACTTCCGCTTTTCGTAAGTCTTTAGCTGCAATCTGTCCAATGGTTTCATTGCTACCTTCCGGTTTACGAGTAACGCGGATATCCCACCATTGCGGGCCTTGTTGTAAGTATTCCCAAGTAAATACATCGCCGCGCTCGCCCAACAATTGGTAATATACCGGTTTGGGGTCGTGGTCGTTATGGATAATCAGGCTTTCTTCCGGTAATAATTCATCAAAAACGTTAAAAATAGTAGGGTGTTTCAATTTAGGCTCTAACGAGGGAACGGTTATCGTAATTTCTTTTTTCCCTTTTGGATTTGTACCAAAAGTCAATGCATTTTGCTCAGATGCTTGTACTGCTTTTCGCGTTACTCGAATATCCCACCATTGCGGACCTTCTTGCAAGTATTCCCAAGTAAAAGTATCGCCATGCATTTCTTTCAATTGAAAAAATACCGGTTTAGGATCGTGGTTGTTATGAATAATAAATGATTCCTCCGGATTAAGGTTTGCAAAGGTATGAAAAATGGTCTGGTGCTTTAAATTTGGCTCGATAGCCGGTACATTAACCACGACTTCGCCCGGTTTCCCTATCGAATTTATCGTTACTTTTATATCCCACCATTGAGGGCCTTCGTTGACGTATTCCCAAGTAAACGTTTCGCCCCTTTCACTCAAAAGTTGGTAATACATTGGTTTCGGATCATGGTCATTGTGAATGATAAAAGCTTCCCCCGGTGCCATACTATCAAAAACTTGGAAGATGGAAGCATGTTTCTGTTGTGGCTCTAATATTGGAACATTAATTACAAATGTACCGCCTTCAGACAGTGAAGCAGGAACAATTCTGGTAACACGAATATCCCACCACTGCGGTCCTTGCTGCAAGTATTCCCAAGTAAAAATATTACCACTCCTATTTATCAACTGATAAAATACAGGTTTGGGGTCGTGGTTATTATGAATAAGTAAACTCTCCCCTTCTTGCAGTGTGTCAAACGTGTCGAAAATTGTTTGATGTCTTAAACGGGGTTCTAATTCTTGTACATTGATGATATTTTCTTTTACTGTTTGCATAAAATAAATTTTTGTGTAACTAATTTATAGTACAAATTTAGTTCATTTTTTCAAATAAAAGTATTAAGGTACTTTTTTACTTGATTATTTTACAAGAATTTAATTTTGCATTTGCATTATTGATTATCAATACATTACAAATATAAAATAGAAATAATACCAGTAATTAAGTTAGTTATTGTTCGTTTTAAATGCTGTAGTCGGTATTTTACCTGTCAAAGAATGCAAGAAAGCGACGATATTGTTAACTTCTTCTGCAGACAAATCTTTATTTAATTGAGCCTTGCCCATAATTTTCACTGCATCTTCTAAATTAGTCACGCTTCCATCGTGAAAATAAGGAGCTGTTTTTGCTACGTTTCTCAAGCTTGCTACTTTAAAAAAGTCTTTGTCCTCTTCTTTTTTTGTAATCTGCTTTTTGCCTTCATCGTTTGCTTTACTTTTTGTCAATGTTCGATAATCAACGGTCATACCAAATTTTTGAAACATGCTTCCGCCGACCGCCACTCCACTATGGCAAGTGATGCAACCTGCTTGCATAAAATCCTGTAAGCCTGCTAATTCTTTACTGTTTAATGCGGATAAATTTCCTTTAAGATATTCGTCGAAAGGGGAAGGCGTCAATAAAGTTCTTTCGAATGCTCCAATTGCTTTTTCTAGGTTTTTATACGTAATTGGATTTTTATCTTCGGGAAATGCCGTTTTAAACTGTTCTCTATATTCCGGCACTGATGATAATCTTTTTACCACTTCTGCTTCCGACGGCATTGCCATTTCTACCGGATTTAAAATTGGACCTCCGGCTTGTTCTTCTACATCTTTTGCTCTGCCATCCCAAAATTGCATGGCATGTAAGGCGGCATTAAAAACAGTTGGAGAATTTCGAGCACCCAACCCACCTTTATCTCCTTTAGAAGTAGGCAAATTATCTACTCCATACGTTTCAATATTGTGGCAAGAGTTGCAACTGTTATTTCCTAAAAGTGAAAGTCGAGTATCATAAAATAAAGATTTGCCTAAGGCTATTTTGGCATCTGTAATGGTATTTTCCGGGTTATCTGCTCTTTCAGGAAGTGCCTTAAAAATACTTTGGGCGCTTTTAAAAAGAGTGGAATCGGCAGTGCTTGTTTGTGTAGATTGACTTGTATTTGCAGATTGATTTTTACAAGAAATTGCAAATACTGCTAAAATAGCAGATAAAGAATATTTGAACATATAAAAATTTTAACCAAAATTACTAAAAAAAAGTAAACTATAGAAATTTGTATTTGTTTAATGGTGTATATTTAAATAAAAGAACACATTAAAAGAACAGAGATGAAATATATCATGGTCGTATTCGGATGGATTGCAAGTGTACTTTCTATTTATGGACAAGAAAACACAACAGTTGCAACAGCTATTATAAAGGAAGGAACAGTATTGCATTATCGTATTTCGATTGATGATGATGCTTATCCGTTTGTAGTAAAAATAGTAAAATTAGATTTTCCCAACAGTATCATCTTCGACTATGATATGCAAAGTGCGAATAGGCTGCAAGCGCGCATAGAAATGACTTCGAATGCCTTAACTACGGCACAAACACTTTATAATTTCTTTGACGGAAAAGATGAAGTGTTAAACAATAGTGTAAGCCTATTTTTAAGTACTAAGATTATTACTGCAATTAAAAATGAAAAATCATCTGTAAATATACCGGCGCATACTGCACTAATAAAAGTAGATGAAAGTGATGACGCGCAAATACCGTTTACTAAAAAAGGGGAAAAGCAAATTTATAAAACAAATATTGCGAATTTTAGTACTCAAAAAATAAGTAATGATGATGTTGGATATTCTATTCAATATATTGATGATAAAAAATGTCCGCTCATCGTTTCGATGGATATTGGATGGACGGTAACTTTAGAGCGCATCGAGTAATTTAGAAATACTTTAGGTCGGTTTTTGCGAATAATTTCCAATTAAACTCATTATCTTTGGAAAAATAATTTAAAAATGAGAAAATATATTTCTTTAGTTGCGCTGTTTTTTTTATTTAAGTTAAACTATGCATCCGATAAAATAGTTCCCGCATCAGAAGTTATAAAGCCCGGAACTACATTGTATTACAGAGTTACAGCAAACAATACGTCTTACCCATTTATAGTAAAAATAATTTCTATGGATAAAAACAAAGGAATTACTTTTGAGTACGACCAACAAAGTGCTACTCCCAAAAAGGCAAGAGTAGAATTAACGGCAGAGGCGTTGAAAGATGCGCAATCAATGCATAATTTATTCAATGGAAAAGATGCGGTACTTAATAATAGTATAAGTCTTTTTTTAAGTACGAAAATGTATAATGAAATCTACAACAACCAACCCAAAGATGGGGGGCAAATACGTTCGGCAGCAATAAAATTAGATGCTAAAGATGCGGCACCCATGCTATTCAACAACAATGAATACAAGAAAATTTACGCTGCCAAAGATGGACTTTTTTCTACCAATGAAATTCAAAATGAAGAAACAAATTATATTATCCGGTTTGCGGAAGATGTAAAATGTCCTTTGATTACCTATATGGATTTAGGCTGGTCGATAGCATTAGAAAAGATAGAATAAACAGCGCACTTCTTATTTTATAAGACAAATAGCAATTTCTTTTTGTATTGCTATAGGAGTTGTTTTATCGCTTTAAATCTCATTGCACCTTATTTCCTATTTTAAATTTTGTACGAAAGAAAATCATTGGTGAAATAAATCAATATCGGAATAATATACCGTATCACCAACTATCCGAGCCGGCGCAGTATAGGGATGTTCTTCTATTTTTCCGGCAGCTAAAATATGTAAAACTGTCCACCCTTTTGCTTTCAAATAATCAGACACCATAGAGCGGTGACAGCGCCACCAAACAGCTTCAGCACACATAAATGCCGTTGTATATTTTTGCGCAATGCTTTGCAAAGCATGTATTCCTGTTTCAAATTCTGCTGTTTCCATATAATCGGCATACCCCCGAAAGGAGGCATTGCGCCATCTGGTATTTAGAGAATCTTTATGTACTTTTCTCCTTCCTCCCAAGTTATTAAGATAAGAATACCGGATATTATTCGACAGTAATACAGATGCTAAATTATCTTTGTTGTATTGTGGAACTTTTCGAGAGCTTGGAAACGACCGAATATCCACTAACATTTGTATAGAATAAAAATTTAAGATTTGTACAAACTCCTCTATACTGCGTGTAGAATGTCCGATGGTATAAATAATTGATGTATCCACTTTTTCCATAAAAAATTAGGAATTATTTGAAAGTGCCAATAAATATTTGTCAATATACAATTGCTTTTCTTTGGATTTATATTGTTGGATAAATCGGGGATGTTCTAATACAGTCATTTTATCAAAAAAATGGAATTCTTTGTTCAACAGTTGTATAAATGTGGCGTTTTTTTTCCCTAACACAAAAACTTCCGATGTGTCTAGTCCTAAAGCAAAATGCTGTTGTAATGTACTCACCATGTATTCTTTTACGCTTTCAAATAAATTTTTATCATCGTAATAATTAGCATTTAGCCAATTTCCATTTTTTGTATTTCTAACAATTGCCAGTGGGAAAGGAGAATTGATGTAAAACTTTTTATAAAAATTAGCAGCACCTCCAAAATCATGAATCATATCGTACATAAAAACGGATGAAACCTCATGCGTGTGTGCGGTATGCATTGTAATTCCGCAAACGGTTTCTAATCGTTTAGTATCTGTAAATGGCACCCCTGTAACACCTGCTCCATGTCTGCTTGGATTGATGCCGATTATAAATTTCCTATGCACACAATCATTATAATATTTAGTATAAAACTTACGCATTACCTCCATCGTTTCAGGATTATCCAAATATGGATTGAGCACATTAAAAGCATTCGGGAGTTTGCCTTCAAAGTGTAAATTTTGATTAAAGGAAATGACTTTATCTGCGAGTGTCTGAATGTGCTGCATGTGTAAATTGATGTACTTTATATCCGTTCTTAATTCACTGTGATACCCCAGTTGTTTACATTGGCTAATTTAAAATCAAGTTTATACTTTTCGGGAATATCATCTGCCAACATAGCACCAACTTTTACCGACGGAAAAATCTCTTCATAAGTTAGCATTTCATTCAATGACACTCGTCTGTAGATATGAGAGCGCGTAATATTTTTCATATCATCTAAGCCCGATGCGCCTAAGAGTTCGATAAAGTTTTTAATAGTTCCGGCATGATAATTAGCAACGCGAACTTTTTTATCTGTAACATCCAAACCTATGGTAAGTGCGGGGTCTTGTGTTGCTATTCCGGTTGGGCATCGGTTTGTATTACACAACAACGCTTGAATACATCCGATTGCCATCATCATTCCGCGGGCAGAGTTACAAGAATCCGCACCTAAAGCCATTGCTCTAGCAATATGAAATGCCGACGTTATTTTACCTGCTGCTATAAGTTTTATATGCTTACGAATATCTAATCCTACTAATATATTATGCACAAATGCCAATCCATCTATCATTGGTGCGCCTAAATAATTAGAAAACTCTTGCGGGGCGGCACCGGTGCCGCCTTCTCCCCCATCAATGGTAATAAAATCGGGATAAATATCTAATTGTAGCATTGCTTTGCAAATTGAAATAAATTCTGCCTTATGTCCAATACACAATTTAAATCCTACCGGCTTACCGCCCGATAGTTCTCTTAAATGTTGAATAAACTTAATCATTTCCAACGGTGTATTAAATGCAGTATGAAACGGAGGTGACACAATTTTAGTATGTGGTTTTACATGTCTGATTGCAGCAATATCCTCATTGTTTTTAGAGGCAGGTAATATTCCCCCATGACCAGGTTTTGCGCCTTGCGAAATTTTTAATTCTATCATTTTCACATTGGGATGTTGTGCTTTTTCTGCAAATAAAGCGGCATCAAAATTGCCGGCTTCATCTCTACAACCAAAATATCCCGTTCCTATTTGCCAAATTAAATCTCCTCCATGTTTTATATGATAAGAGCTAATACCTCCTTCGCCGGTATTTTGTGCAAATCCGCCGAGCTTTGCGCCTCCATTCATAGCTTCTACAGCTTGTGGACTAAGCGATCCATAACTCATTGCGGATATATTAAAAATACTTGCTACATAGGGTTGTTGGCAATCTTTATTTCCTATTAAAACTCTTGGATTTTGGTTTAAAGTTTCAAATGCCTTGGGCGCCATAGAATGACACATCCACTCATATCCTTCAGCATAAACATCTAATTGTGTGCCGAATGGTATTGTTTCTAATTCATTTTTGGCACGCTGATAAATTGTAGATCGGTCAACGCGATTTATAGGTCTTCCATCTATATCTGACTCTACAAAATATTGATACATCTTAGGGCGTAACTCTTCCATAAAATATCGTAGTCGTCCAAACAATGGATAAATACGGCGAATTGCATGTTGTGTCTGATACATATCCTGATATCCGAGTAGTGCAAAAACCAAAAAAATTACAAATAATACAATCCAATTTTTATCTAAAAAAATGGAAAGCAACAATGTAATTATCAAAAAGGATGTTGAGAGTACAATAAACTTCTTACGCATATTGATAATTTTAAGTAGTAAACGTATTAAATAAAACATAGCATTTTTTGAAACAAAATGCTTGCTAACTATTTATTGTAATTTACAATATACTATAGAGATGTGCAAAAAAATAAATCGCATTATCAGTAAACTAAAAGAAACATTTACTATTTCATTTATGAAAAAGTTCAACGTTAACTAAAATACGAATATCATTACCCACTACCATCCCTCCAAGTTCCATCAGGTCGTTGTATTTTAACCCGTAATCAAATCGATTAATCTTACCTGATATTTCAAAGCCCGTTCTATGATTTCCATAAGGATCTACTATTATTCCATTATTGATTACCTTAAATACTTCTCGGTGCTGTACGCCTCTCATCGTCATATTTCCGGTCATTTCCAGTTCATCTTCACTTATCCTACTAAACTGTGTGCTTTCAAAAAATATAGTAGGATGATGAATTGCATCAAAAAAATCATCGCTTTTCAAGTGATTATCCCGATGCTCCACACCGGTCGATATCGAATCTATAGGTGCGGTAAAGGTTGCTTTAGCAGTTAAAAAATCAGAGTCCTCCGAAGTAAAAGTCACATCGAATGTTTTAAATTCACCGGAAACGTTAGAAACTCCCATGTGTCTAACTTTAAATTGAGCTTCTGAATGTGCCGGGTCTAATGTCCATTGTAACGTTGCCATGTTTTTAGTGTTTTAAATAAAACACTAAAAGCTCCTTTGTGTTCTGGAAGAGATGACAATAGTTTTAAAATAATCAAAATGGCTTTAACACCATCATCATTATAATCAACAAGAAAAGTACGTTCTCGATTCTTTCGTAGAAAAACAATTTCTTTGCCAAAGTGTAATATTCATTGGGAATTTCATCGCCTTTATATTCTAACAATAATTTTTTTATGGGCTTTGATTTAGAAGACAGTACTAAAGGGCCAAAAGCTAAGGCTATTAAAAAGAGCAATAAACTTGCTACATACCATCCTGTATGAAACCAAGCCGGCACCATAAGTCCCATTGTTAGCCCTGAAAGCAATAACAAAGTACCTCCTACCATTACAAAAATATGCAGTCTGTTGCGAATCATATAAGCATGCCTTAGCTCCGTCATGTTAGTAGCTTTAGTAACAATATAAATCATTACAAAACCGGGACCCAATCCTAATATTGCAGAAAACACATGTATTAATACTATTAATCGGTAGAATGACATCTTATAAAATTTCAAGCACAAAGAAAATCAATACTTATTTATTTGCCGAAATCGACACACGAATATATACATTCGACAAGAATAAAAAAATAAATTTTGACAATCGAATACGCCATACACTTTATTAAAAAGTAAAACCTACTATTAACTTTCTTTCTTAAATAAAGCATTAAAAAAGTAGTTTTAATAGTAGGCAGTGTGCTTAACTGATTCAACAAAATTGATTTTTAATTGTTCTAAAGTAGAAATGTAATTTTGAGCAATTAACTAATTTTCAACAATACGATTATGCTACTTCGTTTAGAATCTTCTCAATTATCAGATTATCTAAAAGAAATTCCACCTATTATAGATTTTCATACCCCAATTATTCGGCAACAAATAAAAAAAATACAAGAACAAACTTCTACCCCTAAGGAACAAGCAAAATTAGCATTCGAGATTGCCAGAGATTCCATTGCTCATTCCTTCGATATTGATAGCAGTATAATAACAATAAATGCTGAAGATGCGCTTTCAAAAAAGGAAGGTATTTGTTTTGCGAAAGCACATATACTGGCTACTCTTCTACGAGGCATGGGCATTCCTGCCGGTTTTTGTTACCAACGAGTACTTAGAAAGGGCACCATAGAATCCGGTTATGCGTTGCATGGATTAAACGCCGTGTTTTTAAAAGAAACCGGATGGTTTCGAGTTGACCCGAGAGGAAATAAACCCGGCGTGAATGCACAATTCAACACCGATGTAGAGCAATTAGCATATCCCATTCGCACTGAATTAGGGGAGATAGACTACCCCGATGTTTTTGTTGCACCATTGCCATCAGTAATCAAAGCGATGCAATCGTCAACAGATTGTCATGCATTATTTTTTAATCGACCTGAAATTATTTAATTTTAAAAAAAAGAAAAATGAAAAAAAGAATAAACGTAGCCAAAGTAGCCCCGGAAGCTTACGAAGGAATGATTGCATTGGAAAAATACCTTGCCAATAGTGGCTTAGATAAAAAATTATATGAATTAATAAAAACGAGGGCTTCGCAAATAAATGGCTGTGCCTTTTGCTTAAACATGCACACACGAGATGCATTAGCTATTGGAGAAACGCCGCAACGTTTGTTTTTATTGGATGCTTGGAGAGAAACAGAATTATATACTGAAAAAGAAAGAGCCGTATTAGCTCTTACAGAAGCGATTACTTTAGTCGCCGAAGGGCATATTTCAGACGAAATTTATCAAGCAGCCGCTGCACATCTGAGCGAGAAAGAATTAGCGGCTGCTATTATGGCTGCTGTAGTGATTAATAGCTGGAACAGAATTGCAATAACTACACATACTCCTTTAGATTAATTCGATATGCATTTAGAAAATAAAATTGCAATTGTAACCGGTGCCGGCAAGGGCTTAGGAGCAGCCATTGCGCAAGCATTGACATTAAAAAAAGTAATAGTTTACGGTATTTCCAGAAATAAAGAACACCTTACTCAATTAAAAAATAAATTAGGTGCTAATTTCCATCCCGTTGTATTAGATGTTACAGATGAGCCGGCGATAACACAATGGGTTTCTAAAACTTTTTCTTCTACCTACCTTCCTAATATTCTTATCAACAATGCCGGGATTGGCTCATTTAGCAAGGTAGATGAAACTTCTACTGCGGCATGGTTAGCTATAATAAATACCAATTTAAATGGGGTATTTTATTTGACCTCCAAAATAACGGCGCTGATGAAATTGCAAACTCAATCCTCGCACATCATCAACATTGGCTCTATCATTGGGAAAGTAGCACGAAGCGAAGCAACAGCCTATTGTGCATCCAAATTTGCTATTAGTGGATTTAGTGAATCATTGTTTATGGAATTAAGACAGTATAACATAAAAGTTACCTGTGTAAATCTGGGATCCATAGAAACTGACCTATTAGTAAATTCAGGTGTACAACCTCATAGCAATATGCTGCAACCTAAAGATATCGCAGCAATGATTGTCCATATTTTAAAAACTCCGGACAATATGCTTATTGATGAAATTACAGTAAGACCGCTAAATTCTAAACCGCCAACCTCCTAACTCTATTTAAGAATTTATGCACACATTCCTAATTGTATATTTTATTAACTTTGTTAAGTTATCCGTAGGCAAAAAAAGTGTTAGTAAAGCACTCTAAAAAAAAATTATGACTATAAAATATAAACTCTCGTTTCCGAATCCGCATTCACATTATGCGGAAGTGGAGATGCATATTTCAAAAATCGCATTAAACAGTATTTCACTTAAAATGGCCGTGTGGACTCCGGGGAGTTATCTTATTCGGGAGTTTCAAAAAAACATAGATTTCGTTGAATGGGCAGCAGAAAAAAACACTTCATTTAATAGAGTAAATAAACAAGATAAAAGCACTTGGACTATAGAAACGAATGGCACTGAAAATATTATAGTTCGCTATAAAACCTATTGCTTTGAGTATTCCGTGAGAACAAATTTTGTGGACGATACGCATGCGCTCATCAATGGAACATCTACATTTTTATACATTGAAGGATATGAAAATTTAGGAGCAGAAGTAGAAATTATTCCTTTTAAAACTTGGCAACATATCAGCACATCATTACCACAGAAAGAAAATAACAAATGGGTAAGGATGGCGCATAACATAGATGAATTATTCGATGCCCCTATTGAAATTGGAAATCACACTTCTTATTTTTTTGATGCAGCAAATGTATCACATGAATTAGCAATGTATGGAGAAGGTAATTGCGATATAGAAAAATTAATTGCAGACTTGAAAAAAATTATTGAAGTAGAAACTTCCATCTTCGGAGCACATCCTTGTAAAAGTTATGTATTCATCAACCATCTAACGGATAGCAGTTACGGCGGATTAGAACACGCACACTCTTCCGTCAACCACATTACACGTTGGAGTTTTTCAAAAGAAAACTATCAAAACGCCATTAGCTTACTGGCGCATGAATATTTTCATTTATGGAATGTAAAACGCATAAAGCCACGTGCATTTATTCCTTTTAATTATCAAACGGAAAACTACACCGATTTACTATGGTTTTTTGAAGGAGTAACCAGCTATTACGATGATTATATTTGCTATCGTGCCGGTGTAACATCATTAAAAGATTACTTTACGGTAGTAGAAAAGAACATTAATGACGTACTAAATACACCGGGAATAAAAACACAAACACTTGCCGAAGCAAGTATGGATACTTGGTTGAAATACTATAGAAGAAACGAAAACAGCCGCAATAGCCAAATCAGTTATTATACACAAGGAGCAGTAGTAGCCCTAATTTTTGATTTTATAATTATAAACGCTACCAATGGTGAAAAATGTTTTGACAATGTGCTACAGCTACTTTATAGCAACTATACTCAACACCTCTACAATGGCATTACCGAAAAAGAAATAACACAAGCACTCTCTGTGGTAAGTGGAATTGATTTTACCCCTTACATTCACAAATACATACATACTTCCACCCCTTTAGATATTGAAGCAAGCGTTGAATTAATAGGATTAGAGTTGATAGATAAAAATAAAAAAAATGAGTTCTATCTCGGTCTTTCTACGCAATGGAAAGAGGGCAAATTAATCATTACGCAATTAGATAAAAACTATGGCGCCTACCGGGGAGGGCTGAACACCGATGACGAGATTATTGCCATAGATGGCTTTAGAATTAATAAGGATTTTGGGAAAATTTATGCGCATAAATCCATCAATGACACGATTAACGTATTAATTTCTAGGCAAGGGATACTAAAAGCATACAACATTACGTTAACACAAGACAAGAGAAAAAACTATATTTTGGAGATTAAGGACAGCCGTACAGAAAAACAAAATACCTTGTTAACAAAGTGGTTAAGATAAAATAAGTATCGTATTTTCTATATTTTATTTATCTTTAAAAAAAGCTATTTTAAAAAGAATTACTTTAGATGAAGATACGTATCATTTTACTACTCCTTTTATTTATCGTTGCGACCAATTACGATGGTTATGCGCACGTAAGATTAAAACGCAATCGGCCTAAAAGTTGCATCCCGAAGGTACTACTTCCCGGGCACGACAAACCCATTAAATGCAATAAGGCAAGAAGGATAAAGAACTCCTATTTCTAAGCGATTAAAACCATACTATGAAAAAATCCTATTTACTCCCATTGCTATTTTGGCTGAGTATTTCTAAAATCACATTTGGACAATCGTATTTAGGTGGACATTTCAGCACACGAGACGCTATTTTAAGCAATACCATAAACCCGGCAGCAGGCGTAGCGAGTGATATGAAATGGCAAGTAAATTTAATTGGCGCAAGTGTAGGCGTGGGCAATAATTATTTTTCTTTAAACGGAAAAATAATGGACATGATTAAGCATTTTGACAAAGATAAATTCATCGGTCAAAACTTAGACGGCAAGCGCAAACAATTAGGCATGAATGTAGATATCCTTGGGCCTGCCGGTTTTATCCGAATCAAAAAAAATAATGCTATTCACTTTGGAATTCGAGCCCGTGCCGTTGCTTCATTTAATGATTTAAACCAAGACATGATTTATTCGCTATACAATCATTTTCAGGATATTTTAGTATGGCTGCCAAATTTTTCGGATGAACGTGCTACTGCTGCTGTTAATGCTTATTCAGAAATTTATGCCGGCTATGGTCGCAGTATAAAACTTGGAGAGCGGCATGTACTCAGTATTGGTGTGACCGCAAAAATGAATATCAATATTTTTAATGCACAATTCTCTACCGACAATTTAGACTTCCACAAAATCTATAAAAGTGCCACAGACAGCGCAATAAATGTAGGTAATACCAAATTTGATTTACGTGTTTCGTCCATTATTGATGGCGGTAAATATAAATTGGGTATCAACGGATTTGGATTTGACGTGGGTGCAATTTATGAATATAAAGTAAAAAACAGCAACGACCATTTTATTATGGCAGGTGTTTCCATTAACGACATTGGCTATAATAAATATGTATTGGGAAAATACAGCCGCTCCTTTGTCGGAAATGGCAGAGATATCCCTGCGGAGCATTTAATAGACGGCAGCGGTAATACTATAAAATTAGATGCCGTACTGGATTCATTGGGAACAAAAACAATTCCAACAGGTTCGTATAAAATAAAACTTCCGACTACTGTAACTGTTTTTGCAGACGTGCGCATTATAAAAATGTTTTATGTAAATGCAAATTTCCAATTCAATCCTTACTCATTTAAAAGAGGTACGCCTGTGGCGAATCTACCCATAGACATTACGATTACGCCGCGCTTCGAACATAGAATTGCATCGGTATATTTACCCATAAATTACAATCAATACAGTGGGTTCAATATGGGCGTGGGCTTGCGTGTTGGGCAAGTTACTTTAGGCAGCAGTTCTATTATTACCTCCTTTGCCAAAAAGAAATTTACAGGAGTTGATTTTTATCTAAACATTGGATTTGGGAAAGGAGAAAAAGATAAACACCGAAAAGCAAAGAAATTATAAAGTGATAATAACAAGCAAATATACACATTATAATTGCGAAATAAAATCACGACATGCACGACCCGGATTTGCGGTCTTCATAAAATTCTCACCAATTAAAAAACCTTGAAATCCGTTTTGTTTAAAGTACTTCAACGTTTCTATCGTTGAAATTCCGCTTTCGGCAACTTTCACAAAATCACTTCCTAATTTATCGGCCATTCGGATGGATTGCTCAATATCCACTTCAAACGTTTTTAAATTTCTATTGTTAATCCCTACCATATCTACTTTATGATATACATGGTTTAACTCTGTCTCATCGTGCAATTCCAACAAAACCTCTAAATGCAGGCTTTTCGCTAAATCCGTAAATACTTTCACTTGTGCAGGAGTTAAAATAGAAGCAATCAACAAGACCACATCTGCCCCGATAGATTTTGCCTCTATAAATTGATATTCCTCTATCATAAAATCTTTGCGCAGTAATGGAATATTTACACTTTGACGCACGGAAATTAAATCTTGTAGGGTACCTCCAAAAAATTGTTCATCGGTAAGAACGGAGCTTCCCGAAACTCCGGCGTTTTCGTACTGTTTCACAACTTCAAATGCCTCGCATTTATCATTAATTATGCCTTTAGAGGGCGATTTACGTTTAAACTCTGCAATTATTCCGGAGCTGTTTTCTGACAGTAAATTTTGCGTAAGAGAAAAAGTAGTACGTTGGAAAAACATAGCGTTTTCTAACTGCTGAATAGACGCTTGTTGCTGTGCTTTAGCTACTTCTATTTTCTTATGTGCTACTATTTTTTCTAGAATATTCATACGTATAGTAAAGTAAATACTTTTATTAAATGGTTTTTAATGCGTTTAAACTTGACAGTGCTTTACCTTCAAACAAGCTCTGCTTCGCCATAGATAATGCAGCAGGATAAGAGTTATCTTCGTAAATTGAAATAGCTAAAGCGGCATTGGCAAGTACCACATTATTTTGGGCATCTGTGCCTTTTCCTTTTAGAATTGCCAGTAGAATATCGGCATTTTCTTTTACGGAATTTCCACCTAATAAATCTTGTGGTTTTAGCTGTTTAAATCCTAAACCAATTGGAGTAAAAAGTTGTGCACTCTTTCTGCCAAATATTCTCGTATCTCCGGTTAATGAAATTTCGTCATACCCATCAACGGCATGGACGATGACAAATTTCGTAGAAGTTTTTTTTAAAACTTCTTTATACAACTTCCCTGCTGCTTCGCTATGCACGCCAATCAGCATATTTGTGGGCTGACAAGCATTTACTAATGGTCCCAGCAAATTAAAAATAGATTTTACTTGTAATTCCTTACGAACATGTGCTACATTTTTTATTGCGGGATGAAACAATGGTGCATGCAAAAAGCTAATATTACTTCTGTCTAACTGCTCCTCTATTTTTTGTGAAGAAGTAGCAAACGGAATTTGTAAATATTCAAAAATGTTAGAAGCACCTGACACTGACGTAAAGCCGTAATTTCCGCTTTTGGTAACTTTTATTCCTGCACCTGCGCACACAAAACTTGCAGCGGTAGAAATATTAAATGTATTTTTTCCGTCACCGCCGGTACCTACAATATCTATAGTGTTTTTATGTTTTAATTTTATGGGAATGGCCAAATCCAACATAGCTTTTCTAAAACCGGCAAGTTCTTCTACTGTAGGAAAACGCATGTTGTAAACTGCCAAAAATGCGGCTATTTGTACATCATTTTGATTACCGGATGCTATATCTTTTAATGCTAAATAAGCTTGTTCTTCTGATAAAGATTGTCCGGCAAATAGGAATTCTAAAAGTATTTTCATTTTTCAATTTATTTCTGTAAAATAAGCACTAACATTTAAATAACCAATTTTCAATTATTTTCTTACCCATCGGTGTCATTACACTTTCGGGATGAAATTGGACACCATGCAAATTATAACGTTCATGCTTTATGGCTTGCACTACTCCCTCTTCATCTACTGCAGTAACTATTAAGGGTGCTGTAACATCTTTTATTGCCCAAGAATGATACCTGCCACTCATAAACGTATTTCCAATTTCATCGAACAAAACATCTTGTTCAATCACTAAAGTATTCTTTGCTTTTCCGTGAATTACCTGACCTACATTGTATAAAGTAGCTCCGAAAACTTGCCCTATGGCTTGATGTCCCAGGCAAACGCCTAATATAGATTTTATAGGTGCATATTTTTTTATTAATTCTATCATTATGCCGGCTTCTTCAGGTACTCCGGGGCCGGGCGACAGTAAAATCTTCTGGTAATTATTTACCGATTCCAATGAAATTTTATCATTGCGAAACACATCGCATTTTACGCCAAAGGATTCAATATAATGTACTAAATTATACGTAAAGGAATCATAATTATCTAAAACTAAAACATTTTCCATATTTATATTTTGTCTGAATTATTCTATCTACAAGGTCTTTGCTAATTCTATTGCTTTATTTAATGCCGCTAATTTATTCTCTACTTCTTGCAACTCGCTTTGTGGAACAGAATCGGCAACTACGCCTGCACCTGCCTGAAAAATAAGTGTATTGTCTTTGCTCAAAAAACTGCGAATCATAATAGCATGATTGAAATCACCGTTAAAATCTATATGTCCGATACATCCTCCATAAAAGCTTCTGCTGCTTTGTTCATACGTATCTATCAACTGCATAGCTTTGTATTTAGGCGCTCCGCTGAGTGTTCCGGCGGGAAAAGTATCTCCAACAATTTTCATCTTATCAGAAGCAGCATCTATTTCGGCAGTTACTTTTGAAACCAAATGAATGACATGAGAATAATATTGCACTTCTCTATACACTTCCACTTTAGTATTTTTTCCGCCGCGAGACAAATCATTTCTTGCCAAATCTACCAACATAATATGTTCTGCATTTTCTTTTGGATCGTCTGAAAGTTTTTGCGCTAAAGCGGCATCTTTGGCATCATCACCGGTCCGTCTAAATGTACCGGCAATTGGATGTATCGTTACTGTATTATTTTTAATTACAAGTTGTGCTTCCGGCGAAGAACCCAATAAACGAAAAGTACCAAAATCAAAATAAAAACAATACGGTGAAGGGTTTACCGAACGCAACGCTCGATAAACATTGAAATCATCTCCATAATATTCTTGATAAAATCTTCTCGAAACAACGATTTGAAAAACATCTCCACGGTAGCATGCTTGTTTTCCCTTTTCTACACTTTCTAAATATTGTTCGTCCGTAAGATTGGATGTTTTAGTTTTTGGAGCAGAAAATGTATCTATTTGTAAGGGTTTATATTTAATAAAACTTTCTATCTCATCGAAGGAAAGCAAGGAAGCTGTGCTATTCTCTACTTCATTTCTCACCATAATCAATTCATGATTAAAATGATTGAATGCAATGATGTATTGGAAACAAAAATATTGAGCAATAGGAATTTCCGTTTGTGTGTGACGGAACTGAATATCTTCAAAATATTGGACAGTATCATAAGTCATATAACCAAAAAGTCCGTTAGAAATAATATTCGAAGGAGCATTTACCACAGAGAATGCAGCTAAGAAAGACTGCATGCACGTTGTCAATTTGGTTTCGTTTAAGGCTTTCGAAACAGTAGTATTATCAGGATAATTGGCTATAAAACTATTTTGCTCTACTTTAAATCCGGCGATAGGTTGAAAGCAGATATAAGAATAATTGTGTTCTTCCCCATGATAATCTGAACTTTCCAAAAGCATACAATTTTTGAATTTTGCACGCAAACGCAGATAAATACTTATAGGAGTAAGCATATCCGACAAAATCTTTTTATGCGTTGTATTTATAGTGTATTTCATTGTATGATAAATATTTTTCAGTTAAAAGCAATAAAAAAGCCCGCATTTAAAGGCGAGCTGATTATTTTATATTAAGTATAGGATTACAGTACGCCCGTTGTCGTTAGCTGTTCCACCACCAAAATTTGTTAATTGACATACCACAAATATATCCAAAATAAAGAAAACTGCAAATTTATTTTTTATTATTTTCATTATAAGACGCCTTTGGTGCTTGGCAGGTCGTTCCCTTCGCGCTTCACTGCCATTTTTATTGATTTGGCTACCGCTTTAAATATTGCCTCAATTTTATGATGTTCGTTTTCGCCTTCTGCTTTAATATTCAAATTGCATTTTGCCGCATCGGAAAAAGATTTCCAAAAATGATAAAATAATTCCGTCGGCATATCTCCTACTTTCTCTCTATTAAATTTTGCTTTCCACACCAACCATGGTCGTCCTGAAAAATCAATCGCCACTTGTGCCAACACGTCATCCATTGGTAAAAGATAGCCATAGCGGCTAATGCCTTTTTTATTGCCTAATGCCTGATGAAAGGCTTCGCCTAAAGCAATGGCAGTGTCTTCAACCGTATGGTGCTCATCAATGTGCAAATCTCCTTTGACTTTTATGGATATATCGCAACCGGAATGTTTGGCTAATTGCTCCAACATGTGATCAAAAAAACCAAGACTGGTTTGTATGGAAGATTTTCCTTTCCCATCTAAATTTAGAGAAATAGAAATTTTAGTTTCATTGGTGTTTCTATTTACTGAAGCAGTGCGTTGAGGATGTACCAAAAAATCGGCTATCTCTTCCCATTTGGTAGTTTTAAGTGCAATTACTTTTTGTAATACTTTTTGGTTTAGTTTATTATCGTCAGTTTTATCTGCACTTCTACCAATCAATATTCCTTTGCAGCCTAAGTTTTGGGCTAATTGAATATCTGTCATTCTATCGCCAATTACAAAAGAATGTTGTAAATCATAGTTAGGGTTATTGATATAATGCGTAAGCAATCCGGTATTGGGTTTGCGAGTCGGTAAATTTTCTTTTGCAAAGCTTCTGTCTATCAATACTTCCTCAAAAACAATTCCCTCTTCTTTAAAAATAGTCAGCATCAAATTATGCGGTCCCCAGAATGTTTTTTCAGGAAATGATTTTGTACCTAATCCATCCTGATTGGTTACTATCACCAAAATATATTCTCCGGTTTCTGTAATTCTTTTTAATGCTGAAATTACATTCGGAATAAATTGTAATTTCTCAAAACGGTCGGTTTGGAAATTATCTTTAGGTTCTACAATAAGCGTACCGTCACGGTCTATAAATAATATTTTTTGCATAGTTCTGTATTATTCTGTGTAGCTTTTTAAAGCTTCGATAAATTGGTTATTTTCTTCGGGAGTGCCTACGCTTACACGCAAACATCCTTTTAACAATGGGGCTTTATCTCTATTTCTGATGATAACTTTTTTTGTCAACAAATACTTATATAATTTATTAGCATCATCTACCTTAAATAGTATATAATTAGTATCTGATGGATAGACTTTATGAATCAAAGGTATAGATTTCATTTGAAGTTCCAGCCATTTTCTGCCTGCAACTAATTGCTGTACAAAATTATTTTTTATGTCTCTTCGATTTAATGCCTGTAACGCCAAATCAATAGTATGTTGGTTTACATTATAAGGCATTTTAATCGTATTCATGTATTGTATAATTTGCTTGTGTGCATACAACACTCCTAACCTTGCGTTTGCCATTCCCCATGATTTGGAAAATGTATTAATTACAACTAAATTTTCAAACTCCTGCAATCGTTGAGTCCAACTTGTGCTGGAAGAAAAATCCTGATATGCTTCATCGATAACGACTAAACCGGAGAAATTATTCAAAATTATTTCTATATCACTTTCCGAAATTAAATTCCCGGTGGGATTATTAGGCGAACAAATAAAAATCAGCTTCAGATTTTTTTCTTTTGCTATCACATCGAGCATCGCAGGCACATCCAACTGAAATGTTTCTTCCTTTAGTAACACCTCAATAATTTCAATATTGGATACATGTGCAGCATGTTCATACATTGCAAATGTAGGCGGCAATACCATTATTTTGTCTTTTCCGGGAATGCTAAAAGTTTGCATCAGCACGCCAATGCATTCATCACTACCATTACCTAAAAAGATTTGTTGTTCTGTAATTTTTTCTTGTGCTGCAATAATTGTTTTCACGTCCATTTGCAATGGGTCGGGATAGCGATTATGTAAAGTGTCTGTAACGGAACCAAAACTATTTTCATTGGCATCTAAGAATGCGCCTTCACTTCCGGTATATTCTATACGTGCCGAAGAATAAGCATTCATTTTTAAAATATGAGGACATACTAATGCTTGGATATCTATTTTCATTTGTTATGCGTTTAATCGAAGTGTAACAGCGTTCTTATGAGCAGTCAACGATTCATTTTCTGCCATTATTTCTACGGCGTTTCCAATATTGTTTAATCCTTCTTTGGTTACATTTTGAAATGTAATTTTTTTCACAAAACTATCTAATGAAACTCCGCTATATGCCGTAGCAAAGCCGTTTGTAGGTAAGGTATGGTTGGTACCGCTTGCGTAATCTCCGATGCTTTCAGTAGAATAATGTCCAATAAAAACAGAGCCAGCGTTGATTACTTTTTCTGCCAATTCCTCTGCGTTTTTAGTTTGCAAAATAAGATGTTCAGGAGCGTATAAATTGCTAAACGCCATTGCTTCATCTAAGTTATCCAACAAAATAATTTTACTGTTTTCTAAAGCACGTTGTGCTATTTCACTTCTGTTTAATGATTTGAGTTGTTGTTCTAACGCGAAGTTTACCATATTCAAATAGGCTTCTTCCGTTGTAATAAAAATCACTTGGCTATCGGGGCCATGCTCTGCTTGCGACAACAGGTCTGCTGCAATAAAATCAGGGCGAGCTTCATCATCTCCAATTACCAATACTTCACTCGGACCGGCCGGCATATCTATTGCTACACCTGCTTTATTTACCATTTGTTTTGCAGCAGTTACATATTGATTTCCGGGACCGAAAATTTTAAATACTTTCGGTACAGATTCCGTTCCGAACGCCAACGCTGCTATTGCTTGTGCGCCACCGGCTTTTATTATTTTTGTAACGCCGCAAATTTTTGCGCTATATAAAATGGCAGGATGCACGTTCCCATTTTTATCGGGCGGTGTACATAAAACTATCTCATTGCAATTTGCAATTTTTGCAGGTATGGCCAACATTAAAACAGTGGAAAATAAAGGTGCAGAGCCGCCGGGTATGTATAATCCGACTTTTTCTATGGCTACCGATTTTCTCCAGCAACTTACGCCCTGCATTGTTTCTACTACATCAACAGTTGTTTGTTGGCGGCTATGAAAAGTATAAATATTTTTATACGCTAATTGTATGGCGTCTTTCAAATCTTGTGTTAATAATGAATCCGCTGCGTGTAACTCCTCATTGCTAACTCGTAAGTTGGAAATATTTACCCCATCAAATTGTAGAGCATAATTTTTTAATGCAGCGTCGCCCTTTTGTTTTACTTCTTCTAGGATTGGCTGCACTCTCTTTTCAATTTCTTCTATGGATTGCACGGGTCGTTTTACCAATTCCTGCCATGTAGATTTATCGGGATATTTGAATACTTGCATTCCGTTTAATTTTCAATTTTAATAAATCATCTTTTCTATCGGCATTACTAAAATCCCCTCTGCACCGGCATCTTTGAGCTGCTGAATTTTTTCCCAAAAGTCTTTCTCCGTTATTACAGAATGTACCGAACTCCATCCTTCTTTGGATAATGCCTGAACCGTTGGCGCATTAATACCCGGCAATAATTGTACAATATTAGGCAAACTTTCATTCGGTGCATTTAACAATATGTATTTGTTTTTTTGAGCCCGTTTTACAGCTTCCAATCGGAACAAAAGCTGATTTAGAATACTTTGCTTTTCATCTATTAAATTTTTATTTTTTATCAATACTGCTTGCGACTGAAATATCTGTTCTACTTCTTTTAACCCATTACTTAATAAAGTAGAGCCTGTGCTTACAATATCGCAAATCGCATCTGCCAAGCCTATGCCGGGTGCAATTTCTACCGAGCCGCTAATAACATGTATTGCGGCTTTTACGTGGTTTGCCTCTAAATAATTTTGTAAAATACGCGGGTAGGAAGTGGCTATTGCTTTTCCATCTAAATCATTCACGGAAGTATAATTCATATTTCGTGGAACAGCAAGCGACAAACGACATTTCCCAAAACCCATTTTCAGCACTTCGTCAACTTGCTTATTGGATTCTACCAAAACATTTTCTCCTACTATTCCAATATCTGCCACACCATCTTGCACATAATCCGGAATATCGTCATCTCGTAAAAATAAAATTTCAATTGGAAAATCATAGGCAGCCGTAACTAACTTACCACTACTGTTTGGAAATGAAATATCACACTCATTTATTAGTTTAATCGACTCATCACTTAGTCGGCCTTTTTTTTGTATGGCAAGTTTTAGCTTTTGCATAATAATAATTAGATTTTGAAGTAAACAAAATTAGATAAATAGTAAAAATAACAATTGGAAAATAAATACACACTCCTACTTGGAGTGATGAAGATGATGAGAGAAAATGCGCCATTCGATTTGCATTTCATAAAAATATACAAATATTATCTGTTTCACGTACTATTGAGTTTAAATAATGTTTAATGAATTATAGAATATACTGTAACTTCACCAAATAAAGTGTACTTATGAAAGAATTTATGCTATTACTTACAGCCTGCATAGGTTATTTTAATATGACTTTTGCTGCGGCAACTGCTAAAGCAGATGTAAATTTTGATATGTATAAAAAAGCGTTTACAGAGCGACTATGGAAAATTTACCCCGAATGGGCAAGTTCCATTGGATATCATAAATACGATGCAATTTTAGTAATTCCAAATAAAGCGAACCGAGAGAAAGAACTTTTATTTACAAAAGAGGAATTAAAGCGGCTGAACCATTTTTCGTTAGATAGTCTTTCTGATTTGAATAAAATCGATTTTCATTTAATTGATAATTTTCTTAAAAGTAGTATTTGGCAAATTAACACCTTAAAAGGGTATGAATGGAATCCTTCGATGTATAATGTTGGCGAATCGTTTGCGTATATTTTAAATGAAAACTATGCTCCTTTAAGCAAGCGTATAAACAGTATTTACAGCAAATTAAAAAATGTGCCGGCTTATTATGAAGCAGCAAAAGTGAATATCAAAAATCCGTCGAATGAACATTTGCAATTGGCGATACAGCAAAACGAAGGCGCCTTATCTGTTTTTGAAAATGACTTTATTGATTCTTTAAAAGAATTATCGTTAACACCGGAGTTAAAAAAAGAATATTTTAAAAGAAATGATACCGCAATTGCAGCTATAAAGTCTTACATAAAGTTTTTACAAGATTTTAAAAATGAACATCCAAGAAGTTTTCGTTTAGGAAGTGAATTGTACGCAGAAAAATTTAACTATGAAATTCAAAGTCAATATAGCGTACAGGAAATATATGAAGCAGCTGAAAAACGAAAGGATTATTTACATACAGAAATGTTTAAGCTCACTACTCAACTTTGGCCAAAATATTTTGGAAATACACCAATGCCACCAACTCAACTATCTGCAATAAAAAGGATGATAGACACTATTTCTGTACAACACGTTGAACGGGCAAATTTTCAAACTGAAATTGAAAAACAATTACCTGCGTTAATAAAATTTGTACGAGAAAAAAATCTATTATACTTAGACCCTAACAAGCCCTTAAAAGTGCGTAAAGAACCGGGGTATATGGCTGGTGTTGCAGGCGCATCTATGAGTTCACCGGGGCCGTATGAGAAAAATGGAATTGCATATTATAACGTGGGTTCATTAGCCGGTTGGAGCGATGAGAAAGCAGAAAGCTATTTACGCGAATACAATAAGTATGTACTACAAATTTTAAACATCCACGAAGCAATTCCCGGACATTATGTACAATTGGTATATAGCAACAAAGCGCCAAGTATTATTAAATCTATTTTGAGCAACGGCGCAATGATTGAAGGTTGGGCGGTATATTCTGAATTAATGATGTTAGAAAACGGATATGGAAATAATGAACCGGAAATGTGGTTACTTTATTACAAATGGAATTTAAGAAGTGTTTGCAATACAATTTTAGACATTAGTGTGCATACTAAAAATGAAAGCAAAGACGAAGCACTCGATTTATTGATGAATCAAGCCTTTCAACAAAAAACGGAAGCCGAAGGAAAATGGCATAGAGTGCAAGTTACCAGCGTTCAACTCACCAGTTATTTCACCGGGTTTTATGAAATTACAAAACTGAGAGAAGCGTACAAAAAAAAGATGGGTAATGCCTATAAATTGAAAAATTTCAACGAGCAATTTTTAAGCTATGGAAGTTCTCCGGTAAAGTATATCCGCCAAATTTTATTATCCAAAAATTAATTTGTTAAAAGACTTGCGACATTGCAAAATAAGATGCAACTTAAACTCGAAGATTGCAATCTTACATAAGCAGACTTAATAGTTCTAAAGCGCCTAATGGGCGCTTTTATTTTTAACTTTATTATTACTGAAAATTTCGTACTTTCATAGTAACGCAAATAGAAATGAAATCAAATTTATTTATTGGAATTAGCTTGCTCCTTGCTGTAAGTTGTAAAAAGGAAAACAACCATCAAAAAATAGCTCCTATTCCTGACCAAACAGAAATAAACAAGCTAAAAATTAATCAACTGCAAATACTCGGCAGCCACAATAGCTACCACAAACACATGGATCCGCGGCTCTATGCCTTTTTACAAAATATAAATTTCCTGCTGCCCAAAGCCTATAAAGTCGATGATTTGGATTATACTCACGAACCGCTAATAACTCAATTAGACACCTATAACATCAGAGGTTTTGAAATAGATATTTATAACGACCCTCATGGAGGTTTATTTTACAATAGAAATGGGAATCGGTTTGCGCACATGACAGTAGAATCGCATATTGCCGATTTGCAAAAACCGGGTTTCAAAGTACTTCATTTACCGGACATCGATTACGAAACGCATTACTACACCTTCAAAGCCATGTTGCAGGCACTAAAGGATTGGTCAGACAGCCATCCTACACATTTACCTATTTTTTTATTAATAGAAACGAAGGAACAGACCGTCGGTGATATTTTAGGTTTTCTAGGATTTGTAAAAGCGCTTAAATTTGATGCAGCAGCAGCAGACAATATTGATCTAGAAATAAAATCTGTTTTCGGAAATGACTTAGCAAAAGTAATCACACCGGATAAAGTACGGGGAAACTATCCAACTTTAGAAGCGGCTGCATTAGCCAACAATTGGCCTACCGTAGGCGACTCGCGCGGGAAATTTATTTTTGTGATGGAGGGCAGTGCCGAAGAAATCTATGCACAAGGACATCCTTCCTTTCAAAACAGAGCAATGTTTGTGGTATCCAGCCCCGGCAAGCCGGAAGCTGCATTTATTTTAGAAGATGATCCATTGAAGAGACAAGCAGAAATAAAACAAGAAGTTGCCTTGGGGTATATTGCTCGAACAAGAGCGGATGGCCCTAACGACCAAAATAAAACAGGCGATTACAGCCAGATGAATGCCGCCTTTAGCAGTGGTGCACAAATTGTATCAACCGATTATTACCGACCGGATCCGAGGTATAAAACCCTTCCAAGGTTATTCAAAGATTACACTTGCAAATTTCCCAATAGTGAGTTGGCAAGAATAAATCCGATTTCGGCCGCCGACAAACAAGGTATTGGAAAAATTGCAGAATAAATTATTACTATGAACAAATCTATTTTTTCTTTACTCGTAATTAGCTGTTTACATTTTTCGTTGTCGATGGCAAATGATACTGTAGAAAACTTAAAAATTGACGCCTTAAAAATCAATCAAATACAAACAATAGGCAGTCATAATAGTTATCATTTACGGGGTAATAAATTTGTATTGCGATTTCTAAAAGGGCTACGAGGCTTGCTTCCCAAATCCTTAGACCCACGTGCATTAGATTATGCGCATGAACCGTTAACCATGCAGTTAGATAGCTTTCATCTACGCAGTGTAGAGTTAGATATTTATGCCGATCCTAACGGAGGGCAATTTTATTACCGAAAAAAGAATAATTTATTGGGAAAGCCCAAACCCTCCGGTATTGCCGAATTGAAACAACCGGGATTTAAAATCATGCATATACCGGATATTGATTACAATACCACCAACTATACTTTTGTAAGTGCATTATCCGAATTAAAAAAATGGAGCGATGCACATCCAACGCATTTACCTATTTATATTTTAGTGGAATGTAAGGAGGAAACGATAGCCGAAAAAATATCGAACTTGCATTTTGCTACAGCCATTCCATTTTCAATAAATGTAGTGAACGATATAGACAAAGAAATAAAATCGGTGTTTGGAGATAGCTTAAAAAACGTTATAACGCCCGATATAGTAAGAGGTAATTATCCTACGTTGCGTGAAGCTGTATTAGCAGGCCATTTTCCAACGATAGCAGCAGCAAGAGGTAAATTTATTTTTGTACTAATGGAGGTAGGAAGTGAAAACTATTTACAAAACCATCCCTCTCTTCAAGGGCGTGCCATGTTTACTTTTTCCACTCCCGATAGACCGGAATGTGCATTTATAAAGTATGACGATGCCAAAGAAAATGAACTAAAAATTATAGAAGCCGTAAAAAAAGGATTTATGGTGCGCACCCGTGCCGACGAGCCTTTTCATCAAAATAGAACTGGTGATTACACACAACAGCAAGCGGCAATTCGTAGTGGTGCACAAATAATTTCTTCGGATTATTATACGCCCGATATGCGTTATAAAAAACATCCTAAAAAATATAAAAACTATTTCTGCAAATTTCAGGGAAGCGATATTGCACGAATAAATACAGTCAGTTTTTCGGCTGCAAAAATAGAGGAGTAAATAATAAAAGCGACGTTAGTGCAATTCAGTTTTTGATTGCCCTTATTTCACTATAGTAATTTTAGAAAGATAATTTTCATCTGTCGTATTCATAGATAAGACATAAATACCGTTAGGTAAATTCAACTGCAATTGTACATTATCTCTATTTCTTATTTGCGCTGAATACACTTCTGTTCCTTCTGTATTAAAGATTTGTAATTGAATATTTTTTTGCTGCAAGGAAGCAGGAATATTTATGGTAAAATCTCCGGAAGAAGGATTGGGAAATACGTCGGCATTTTTAGCAATATTATTTTGAACAGAAGTTGTAATTGACGCATTGACAATACGGTATAAAAAATCAGTTGTTTTTTGCAAAATCATTCTATGCGATGCAGTATCGGACACCTGATCCGCCGGATGTCCTGCTTGATTAATCGGATAAAATTCGGCATAAGCACCTATATTTTTGGCTTTAGGAAAAATTTTATTTCCTCCATAATAATTACCCAACCAACAGGCAACCGTTACGAAGCAACCAATATCAAAAGGTACTGTAAAATCAGGGTTATTATGGAATCCCAAAAAATCAATGTTTTTATTGTTATTCATACAATTCAAATCGAAAATTGCACCACTGCAGCTCACTACGGCTTTCACTCCGCTGGTAGAGGAATAACCTGCGTTTCCACTGTTTCCATCTAAGCCACCAGTTTCGCGATACGCAATTTTAAAAATAGAATTCATCTCCAATGTATCGTCTAAATATATCGCATGCAATGCGGTTATTGCGCCGGCAGAAGAGCCATAAACAAATATTGAGGTAGTATCCACGCCATACAAATTATTATTCGTTGCTACGTCTTTTTTAAAAAATCGAATGGCGGCTTTTAAATCTTGTGTAGCACGTGCTATAGCACGATGCCAGTTATAAGTATCTGCAAAATCTACTATCGGGTCAATAAAGGTAGTTTGCTCTAAGCGGTATTCAATATTTGCTGTAACATATCCTTTTTTTGCAAAAAATTCTGCTGTTTTATTAATCGCTTAATCTTGTCTATCGCCGCCTACAAACGAGCCTCCGTGTATAAAGAAAATCAACGGTCTTTTATGGGCAGTATCCAGCTGTGGCTCATAAACATCCATCAGCAAATTCGTCAGATGATTTTTACTATCAAAATTGCTGCCATATTGAATATCGCCATGTTTGATGATGGAAAACATATCATCTTTATATCTGGTTTGGGAAAAAACAGCTACATAAAAAATGACAAATAGAAAGAGTGTATAAATCCGTTGCATCCGTGTATTTTAAATAAATATACGGAATAATTTTAAATAATTACTTGGTCAACAGCCATGTTTTAAAACTTTCGAAATCGGCAGACATCGGAATGGATTGTTTTTTCCCATTAATAATACTTTGTAATCGTTCTGGAATTTCCACTGCATTTCCAATAATCGGCTCGACTACTTCACCAAATTTTACGGGATGTGCGGTAGATAGAATTACAGAATTAATGTATAATGGATTTAGATCGTTTTCATACACAAATGCTTCCATGCCTAAGTAACCTACGGCGGTGTGCGGGCACAATACATAGTTGTATTGCTCATACACTTTTTTAATACAATCTGCAGTTTGTGTATCATTAAAAGAGTAAGCAGCAATTTCCGCTTGTACGTTAGCCAAGTCATTTTTATACAAATCCATCATACGGGCAAAGTTGCTTGGATTTCCTACATCCATAGCATTAGATATCGTTTGTACAGATTTTTTAGGTTCAAAATTTCCCGAATGGTGATACTGCGTAAACACATCATTTGCATTGGTAGATGCTATCATTTTTGTTATCGGAAGTCCCATTATTTTTGCAAATAAGCCGGCAGTAATATTTCCAAAATTCCCGGAAGGTACCGAAAAATATAGAGGCAAACTTTTATCTTCTAATTGTTTATACGCATAGATATAATAAAATGACTGTGGAATTAATCGGGCAATATTGATAGAATTTGCAGAAGACAACGTTAATCGTTCATTTAATTCTTTATCCAAAAATGCTTGTTTCACCAATGCTTGGCAGTCATCAAATGTTCCATCAATTTCTAAAGCGGTAATATTTGCCCCTAGCGTAGTAAATTGTTTTTCTTGTATATCGCTTACTTTTCCTTTGGGGTACAAGATAGTTACTTTAATTCCATCTACATTATAAAAGCCATGTGCTACGGCACTGCCGGTATCTCCACTGGTGGCTACTAAAATATTTACTTCTTTATCATTGTTTCGCAAAAAATACCCCATTAATTGGCCCATAAAACGAGCGCCAAAATCTTTAAAAGCAAGCGTAGGCCCATCAAATAATTCCAACACATTATAATCTCCTACCTCTACTAATGGTGCGTCAAAATCATAAGCACTTTGTATAATCTTATTTAGTTCTGCAGCAGGTACATCCGCTCCTATTAAATGTTGTGCGATATGGAACGCCATTTCTGTATAGGTATAATTATCTAAATTATCCCAAAACTTTTGAGGAAGTGGGGCAATAGAATAAGGCATATACAATCCATTATCTGCCGGAAGTCCTTTCAATACGGCTTCTTTTAAATCTACATCCGGAGAAATATGTTTAGTAGAATACAATTGCATGTTTTTATTTTTTTAGTAGTATTGAATTTTGTTTTAAGTAAAATTAGCTATCTTCTCTATTCCTTTTAATGGCTCTGTAAACGATTACGCCGACCAAAATAGAAATAATAATTGGGGTTAAATTTTTCACCAGCGAATCTAACGATTGCAAATTTTCTTCCGATTTTATTATTCCGGAATTAATAATAAAATAGGGCAAACTCACCACTATAAAAATGGCAATCAGCACGCCTATTTCGATTTTATATTTTGCTAAAAATTCTTTCATTTTATTCTGTTAATGGTAATACTTTTGGGCCTTGATTATTCACTTTACTAACATAAACATCAGCACCTATATTTAGGCTATTCATTACATTTTTCATCGCCGCTCCTACTTTATGTGCAATTTCTTTTCCATGGCATAATGCAAATACACTTGGCCCTGAGCCACTAATACTTCCGCCTAATGCGCCGGCCTCCATAGCGGCTTGTTTCATTTCATAAAATCCCGGAATTAGTTTACTTCTATAGGGTTCAGCAATATAATCCACCAAACTTCTTCCTATCAAATCATAGTCTCCTCGGAGTAAGCCCACCATTAAGCCGCCTACATTCGCACTTTGCCGTAAGGAATGCGCCAACGGTATATCTTTAGGTAAAATTTCTCGTGCATCTTTAGTTAGTACAATTACATGCGGGTTGATTACGGCACACCATAAATCTTCGGGAACGGGAATATGCAAAATATCTAAAGGTTCGTAGCTGCGCACTAATATAAAGCCGCCAAACAAACTTGCGGCAACATTATCAGCAATTGCTGCATCGCAAGCAGCTTTTTCTGCATGGAGCAAAAAAGGCATTAGTTCTTCTTTGGTCAGTTTTTCGTTGCAAAGCATATTAATGGCAAATACGCCGGCTACTGCACTTGCTGCGCTACTGCCTAGCCCGCTGCCGCTCGGCATCATTTTTTTAAGCCAAATTTTACAGCCGAAATCTGCGTGTATGGAACTAAGATAATCTTGAATAGCTACGGCGGCAGAGTTTTTTTGGGCATCGCGGGGCAAAGCACCGTTATCACCTTCTATATCAGCAATTACAACACCTTTTTCGGCGGTTATTTCCATTATCAATTCGTCTCCGGGTTTATCTATTGCAAAGCCCAAAACATCAAATCCGCAAGCCACATTTGCCACAGTAGCGGGTGCAAATACTTTTATTTTATCTCCTACTTTCATTACACAAAATTGAAAAGTATATTTCTTTAGTTCAATAATTAATTAGCTCGCCATGTAATTACCGATGGTAATAATCTCCGCAAACACGCCTGCTGCCGTTACTTCTGCGCCGGCACCGGGGCCTTTTATTACCAATGGATTTGTTTTATAACGCTCTGTAGTAAACACGATCATGTTATCGCTACCGCTTAAATTATAAAAAGGATGTTGACTATCTACTTGTTTTAATTCAATAGCTACTTTTCCATTTTCTATAACTGCCATATATCGCAATACATTTCCTTTGCGTTCAGCATCATTTTTTAATTTTTCATAAGAAGCATCTACATCCGGTAATTTAGTTAAAAATGTTTTCACATCCACATCTCTAAGATTTTCCGGTACTAAGTTCTCTACAGCTATATCGCTCAATTCCATTTTTGCGCCACAATCACGAGATAAAATCAATGCTTTACGAGCTACGTCTAATCCGGATAAGTCATCGCGTGGATCGGGTTCGGTAAAGCCTTTTGCTTTTGCATCTAATACTACTTCCGAGAATTTCAGATTGTCTTTAAAGGTGTTAAAAATAAAGGATAAAGTACCAGATAGCACGGCTTCAATTTTTAGTATTTTATCTCCTGAAGTCAATAATGATTGGAGTACTCCAATAATTGGCAATCCAGCCCCTACATTAGTTTCATACATAAAACGGGCATTGGATTTTTTTGCTAATTCACGTAGTCGTACATATTTTTCTTGACTGAGTGTATTGGCGATTTTATTGGGGGTTACTATGGAAACACTTTTTTTCAATAATTTTTCATAATATTCTACTACATGTTTGCTGGCTGAACAATCAACAAAAACGGAGTTAGCAAAATTTAGGTCTATAATTTTATTGGTAAATGATTCGATGCTGGAGGTTTCTCCTTTTTCTTCTAATTGCGTATTCCATTTTTTTAAATTTATGCCATTGCTATCGATCAACATTTTTTTAGAGTTGATGATACCCGTTACATTTATTTGGATAGATTTCTCTTTCATCAAATAATCAAACTGTTCGTGAATTTGTTTTAGCAATGTCTTACCTATTAATCCGGTGGGGCCTACCAAGAATATATTTACGGAATGTACGTCTGTTTCAAAGAAAATTTCGTGTAATGCATTTAATGCTTTTGCTTCATTGTGTCTATCAATTACTGCTGTAATATTTAGCTCTGATGAACCTTGTGCAATTGCTTTTACATTGATACCATTATTTCCGAGTGCCTTAAACATTTTTGCAGAGACACCGGGTACATTTGTCATGTTCTCTCCTATTACGGCAATGATAGAATTGCTGGTTTCTACCACCAACGGTGCTATTTGTCTGTTTTGGATTTCGTAGCGGAACTCTTCTTCTACACTTTTTTGCGCTTTTTTTATTTCGTTTGGCACAATACCGAAACATATAGAATGCTCGGACGAACCTTGTGTAAGAAATATTATGTTTATCCCCGCTCTTGATAGGCATGCAAATAAACGAGAAGCAATACCTACCACGCCCACCATTCCGGTGCCTTCCATTCGCAACATGGCGATATCGGATATAGAAGATATACCTTTTATAGAGTTGTTCGTTTTCCCTGATACTTTGGAAATATATGTTCCTGAGTGTTCTGGATTAAATGTATTTTTAATAATCAGCGGGATGTTCTTAATATATGCCGGTTGGATACTAGGCGGGTAAATCACTTTGGCACCAAAGTGCGATAACTCCATGGCTTCTTTATACGACAATGTCGGAATTGTAAATGCTTGTTCAACCCGTCTCGGGTCGGCTGTTAATACGCCATCTACATCTGTCCAAATTTCTATTGCATCTGCTTTGAGGGCTGCGCCAAAGATAGCTGCAGTATAATCAGAGCCACCGCGCCCTAGGGTAGTTACATTTCCATGTTCATCACTTCCAATAAATCCGGTAATTACAGCAGTACCGCTTAAAACGTCAAAATAATCTAAAATATTTTTATTGGTTTTTTCAAAGTTTACTTTAGCCGATAAATAATTACTATCTGTTCGGATTAAATTTATGGCATTTACATATACCCCTTGCAATCCCGCACTTCGCAATGCGCCTGCAACGATAAATGAAGAAAAGCGTTCACCATAAGAGACTAATTGTGCCAGTGTTTTATCAGATAGTTCGCCTAATAAATTAATTCCTTTCAAAATGTCTTCTACTCGCACCATGCTTTCTACAAACTCTTCCATCATTACGTTTCTGATATCAGAAACGGCAATTAATTCTTCTATGGCAATACGGTGTCTTTCGCGGAAATTTTCAAATATTTCCAAATACGTGGTGTTATCTTTTTTCTCTGCAAGTTTTCCGGCATTAATCAACTGGTCTGTTACTTTACTGAAAGCCGAGCATACTAATGCAACTTCTTCACCATTTTCCTTTTCTTTACGTATTATTCCGATAATACGGTTTATATTTTCTACAGAACCTACTGACGAGCCTCCAAATTTAAATACTTTCATTTATAAAACTGAATATTATATGTTATAAATACTATACGAAATCTACTTCGCATAAAACAAAAATAGTGAAACAAGCCAAATAAACTAAGCTAATGGTATAGATTAAGACGTTAAGGATTAATTAAATGTATAAACTATGCTGCAAAAAGGCATAAATCAACGTAAAATAAATTTAGAAATAAAATAAAAAAGCCGGGCATGAAAAATACCCGACTAGAAGCAACGCTACCAAACCCCAATAAAAAAAAGGTAGCGTTCTGTCTATGTACTAAAAAATGTATGTAAATTGTATTCTATAAAATCTCTTATTTATACGTTTATTGGGGAAATTTTCCGGATTGGTTTTTCTTTAACCAATCCGGATGTAGAACTCATCAAACCCCAATAATAAAGATGAGTTCTAAAAGTTTTTTTTTTCAAAAGCCAACCGAAGGGCAAAATATAGGTTTTACGGGTTTTACGTGTTCTTTAAAAAACAAACCTGAATAAGAAATAGAAATTTCTCCACCTCCATTAAATCTACTTACTTTGGTTAGCTTCGATACATTTATATCATAATTGACTGTTATATTCATTCCTTTATATTCTAATTTCATTGCCGGCACAACGGCATCATTTACACGATAATATGCACCGAAACTTACTGCTAATGCTTCTCTTCTATTCCGCATCAATCCATATCTTGCTAAAGTACCGAATAGGATTTCCATATTAGGTCCTTGAAGTTGAAAAATTGCAGATGGCAACATCGACCAATTTTCTTTTATCGCTGCTTCTCCACCAACTAATGCGGTATATCGGGTGTACAATCTATTTTCGTGTCCGGTATAGAAAGATACATTAGGACGAGTGACATTAAACACGGAAAAACTTGCATAAAAATTATTGTGTGCTTTAGGGGAATAAGAATACAAACCGCCAATACCTAAGTTGTAATTCAGTTGTTTGGTACGCAACCCGTTTTCTCCGGGATTAATATTTTGATCAAACCCGTCAAATCCATTAAATTGATTTCCAAAGGTAGCTTTAGAAATATCAAAATTTCGGTAGGCCAAACTATTCTGAAATCCTACGCCGATAATATGCTGACGGCGAACATCGAGCACTTGCAAAAAGGAAACATTTACATTAAAATTACTGGTACTGAAGTTTGTAGTTCCGGCTCTATCATGAACAATATCTACCCCTACACCGACAATAGAATTGGGCTTTTTATTTTTCACTAAGGATAATTGTGCCGTAGCGCCAATAGTTTGAAACGGTTTAGAAACGCTGCTCCATTGGTTTTTATAGCCTGCTGCAACGAAGTAATCATTTGTAAAAAAACCTGTAAAAGCAGGGTTTACATAAGATGGGACAGCATAAAACTGCGAAGAATTGATGTCTTGAGATTTTGCTTCATACGCAAGCGCAAGCAGCAATAGTCCTAAAATAATATTTCTCATGGGGTTCGAAATTAGGGTTTAAAATTTATGTTTCTTTGGGTCAATTTTGGGTTTATCTCAATAAGGTAATGTCTCCTTTTTTAATCGTTCGCTCACCGTTAATACATTCTACATCCATGTAATATACAAATACGCCCGGGTTGAGTTCTTGTCCTTTAAATGTTCCATCCCATCCAATATTTGATGGATCATTGGTTTCAAAAACCAATTGCCCCCAACGATTAAAGATGCGTACTTCTTTCACAGAAGCAACTCCGGGGCCAAACACTTTAAGTACATCATTTTGTCCATCGCCATTGGGGGTAAATGTGTTTGGAACATACACCATTTTTCCGGCGCAATCTTCTATTACACGAATTCGTAAACGGTCGGTTGCTTTACAACCGTATTCACTTACAGCTGTTACGATATAAGAAGTATCTACTTCAGGCGATGCCATAGGCGTAGCACAATTGGTACAAGACAATTTATAATCCGGGCTCCAAACATAGCTGACTGTATTGGGTGAGCTGGCATCTATTTGCACCTCTTGTCCTTTAATAATTATATGCCCGATACCTGCCGTTACTGTGGGTAGTGGTTTCACATTTACCGTCACCGGAAGTTTTTGCATTTGGCATTTTCCATTTTCTACAATTGCATAATAAGTAGCATTGCTTTTAGGAAATGCATAAGGATCTAAAGCATGAACATCAGAAAGTGTAGGCGAGGAAACCCAAGTAATTTTGGAAATATTTAAAGAAGTATTTTCAGCTAAAGCATGTAGCTGTACGGTATCTCCGATGCAGATATTGGTATCCGGGTAAGCGCGTGCGTTTAATAATGATTTCACCACAACGTTTACTGTATCATACACCGGGCATTGTGGGTAATTATAGGCTTTAACAATAAAGCGAGTGGAGGTATCCGGTTTTGCTGTAACAATTTGAGTGTTGTATGCACTCAAGGCATTTTTTGGAAACCATTCCACTTTCGCAGGATTGCCTTCTAAATTCAATTCGATTTCTTCCCCTTTACAAATTAATTTATCCGTGATAGAAGTAATAACGGGGCGGTCGTAAACGTTAATGGTTACACTATCTTTCACAGCACATCCATAGGTATTATCTGCGTAGAAATTGATTTTATATTTTCCTTTACCTATTGGGAAAAACGTATCACCTACGCCTTTTGTAATGGTATTTGAAGAATCGGTATATGTCCAGAAATGACTTTTGAGTGGTGAATTATAGGAAGTATAAACTGAATCATTTAAGGCTATTCTTCCGCCGCCTTCACATACCACATTTCTATCTACACCGAAATAAGGAATCATACGAGCAACATTTATTTTCTTTTTAGAAATAATATTCACGGTACAGCCATAATCATCTTTAAGCACTAAAGTTGGCGTAAATTCACCTTCACGTTTATAAGCATACGTAGTTTGCGTTGCTAAAGATCTATCCGATTTTGTATCGCCATTACCAAAATCCCAAATGGTAGTAGTCGTATTTTTAAAATGTGCATTAAAAGTAACACCTAATGGTGCACAACCGGAGTCGGGCATAAAAGAGAAATCACCTCTTGGGACGGCAACCACAATGTAACGTGGTTTGAATACTGTATCTACACAATTATTTGTATCACGAACGATTAATTTCACATCAAACGAATCAGAGATTGTATATACCCCTTGTGGCTTAGTGTTATTGTCATTACTGGAGTTTCCATTACCAAAATCCCATTGTATATTGGTTAATTGTAAATTAGATGGATTTTGCAATTGGAAATTGGTTATTAAGTCAGGGCAAGTTTTAAATGTTGGCGTAGCCGTAAAATTTACATGAATATTTTTAATTTTTACAAATCCCGGCTTGATCATAGTATTTACACAGCCTTTACCATCTGTAACAGTAAGCTTTACGGTGTAATTATTTTCGCGAGAATAAGAATGGGTAGGCGTACTTTCTGTAGATGTTGTTCCATCACCAAAATCCCATAAATAAGTAGCTGCATTACTCGAAGATTTATTGATAAAACGAATAGGTTTGCCCCCACAAATTCCATTTTCACTTACATCAAAATCTGCTTTTACATCTGCTACCGTTACATTTTTTGTAATTGAATCTTTGCAGCCCATTTGATTTTCCACTACCAATTTTACGGGGAATGTACCCATTGCATTATAGGCATGGGAAACTGCAGCTCCGGAGGCAACTGCACCATCATCAAATTTCCATTTGTAAGAAACTATATCTGAATTCTTTGAAATGCTGGTATCATTAAAACTAAATGTAGCAGGAACGCATCCGCTGGCTTTATCGAAATTAAAATCTGGCTTAACCCCCAAAACGGTAATCGTATCTTTTTGTGTTGACTCTAATACACAGCCGTTGCTGTATTTCACAAACATTTTTACAACAAATTTGCCTTCGTTAAAATATTTTGCTTCGTATGTATTTCCAAAAACTAAAGTTCCATTTCCTATGTCCCAGAGATAGGCTACGATATTGGTATCCAATTGGGCAGCGAGGTTCACTGTTAGCGGCTTACATCCTAAATGATTAGATACAGAAAATTTGAAAGAATCGACGTTTGAGAATTTTATCAATTTAGACAACGTATCTGTACAGCCTGTAGAATCATTATGTACTACTAATGACGCTGTAATTTGTGTTAAATTACCGGCATAGGTATGGGAAATATTTTTATCCATTGTAGAAATTACAGTACCATCGCCAAAATCCCAAGTAGCAGAAGTATGCCCTTTGGATAAGTTTGTAAAATCTACTTTAGAGCTATTACAAGTAGAGGAGTAATTAAATGCCGCTTTAGGATATGCCACAAATATTTCTTGCACATTGATAGTGTCTCTACAAGTATTATTTATTGCAATTAATTGCACTTGAAATGTTTTCGGTTGAGAGGGGTCTTGATAAATGTGTGTTGTGTTTCTGCCTTCACCGGTACCATCTCCGAATAACCAAACAAACTCTGTAGTTGGGATACCACCCGTTGCAGTATAAGTTACTGTTTCTTTTCGTACACACACTTTATCGTAGTCCATAGTACCATTAAACGGATATTTTGCGCCTACTTTTATAGGGCCGATTGTTGCATTTAGAGAAGCACAATCTGCATAAGACACTGTTACACTTACCATATAATCTCCGGTAGCCGTATAGGTATGCATAGGATTTTCGCCAGTACCGGTTGTACCATCACCAAAATTCCAAACAATACTTGTCGGTGTCCAATTATGCGTTAAGTTTGCATTGAAAAAAACGGATAAGTTTTTACAACCTTCTTTTTTATCTGCTGAAGGGTTTAGTTGATCGGGGCCTATCCAAATATATTGCGGCATATTTTTTACATCTTCGCATCCATTTGCGGCGGTAGCAATTAATTTTACATCATAAGAACCATTGCTAGGCAAACTAATAGAAGGTGTGGCATTGGTAGAAGTAGTAAAAAATCCATTCGGGCCTGTGATAATCCATTTATAAGTAGCCGCATCTTTTGATGCATTTGAAAAATTAACGGTAAATGGTTTACACGATTTTAATTGGTCAGCCGCAAAATCAGCAGTCGGAGCTAAATTTACAGTCACCTGTTGCGTCATGGAATCTCGGCAGCCTTCCGCATTTGTAGCCGTCATGTTTATTGTATATTTTCCGGGTGTAGCGTAAGAAATTGTAGGGAATACAATAGACGATGTAGTGCCATTGCCTAAATTCCAATTGCAAAATATTGGAGATAAAGAGGAACTTACAGAAGGCAATACGGAAACATTCGTGCAGATTGGTGTCGGCACGCTTGCATTTACTGTAAATTTTTGAAGTTTAATTGCGTTTGCAATAGTTTTTGTTGCGGTACAATTATTTTGGTCTTTTACCGTAAGCGAAACATTATACGTTCCGGGAGCATTATAACTATATAAAGGATTTGCTGTAGAAGAAGTAGCACCATCTCCGAAATTCCAAGTATAAGTAACCGGTGAGGTAGAGGTAACTGTGCTTTGAAAATTTACCGGAAAGGGAATCAAACAAGATTGGTTTTTATTAGTAGTAAAATCTACCGTTGGAGGAGTAGCTTTTTGAATAAAATCCTTTACTGTTAATGTATTTTTACAACCGTTTGCATCTGTTACAATCAATGAAACAGCTAAGTTTCCGCTAAAGGTATAGGTATGTAAAGGGCTTTGTGTGTTTTCCGTTCTACCATCACCCATATCCCACAACCAACTTTTTATGGGTGCATCACCAACGGTCGATAAATCTTTAAATTGCACATCAAATGGCACACAGCCAGAGCGAGGTGTAGCATCAAATTTTGAAGTTGGATCTTTGAAAATAGTTACTGTTTTAGAAACCGAAGAAGTTTGACCTCCTTTGAAAATAGTAAGTTTAACGGTATAAGTACCCGGTTGATTAAAAATAGCACTCGGGTTGCAATTATCGGAAGTATTACCATTTATCCCTAAATCCCAAAAACAACTATCTTGATTGCCGGTGGAGGTATTTGTAAAAGTAACATATAAAGGCGCACAGCCCTTGTCTTTACTCATGCTAAAGTTAGCTGCCAACTGGGCGTGTACATTAGTTACTGCTCCAAATACAAGAGCCAGAACTATGATAATACTATAAGAGTTCTCTTTAGAAGACCGAATGAGTCTTCGCAAAGTGCGATATGAAGAATACATGAAACATGGGGTTTTTATGTAATGCAAGTTTACGCAACAATTTTCATATTGTCAATAGCAAATTAAAAAAAAGTTAAGAATTTTAATTTTTATTGATATACAACAAGCATAATGTACTAATTTCATGCATTAAATATACACATGAAAGGAGTTTGTTATTTGTCATCTGTTCCTATGCGCAGCGAGCCATCCGACCGAGCTGAAATGGTTAATCAAATAATTTATGGCGAAACTTTTGATATTCTTTTACAAGAAGAGAAATGGAGTAAAATAAAATTACATCACGACAATTATGAAGGGTGGATAGACAATAAACAATGGACAATCCACACCGCTAAAAAACAATCCATTAAAAACGTACGTTTTATTTCTTCTATCTTTTATAAAAAGGATAAGCTCTTTTTTCCGGCCGGAAGCATTATTGATTTTATTGAAACCACGAACAACAACACAATTTTACATACTGCAAAATTATTTTTAAATACTCCGTACCTATGGGGTGGAAGGACATTTATGGGTATCGACTGCTCAGGATTTACACAAATTGTTTTTCGAATCCATCATATATTTCTATTACGAGATGCCTATCAACAAGCTACACAAGGAAAAAAAATTGCTTTTGAAGATATTGCTTCTAATGATCTAATTTTCTTTCAAAATAAAGATGGGAAAATCATACACGTAGGCATTGCCATGAAAGAAAAGAAATCCTTAAAAATCATACATGCGGCAGGAAAAGTACGAATTGACCTATTGGATGAAAAAGGTATTTACAATGAAGAAATGCAAACGTATTCGCACCAATTGCATTCTATAAAACGAGTGATAAAATGATAAAAATATTAAATACCGCTCAAATACGAGATGCAGATGCTTATACAATCTTAAAGGAACCCATATCTTCAATCCTATTAATGGAACGTGCCGCAAATGCTTTTGTGCAGCAGTTTATTCAAGAGTACCCAGACAAGAATAAAGCTATACGTGTAATTTGTGGAAGTGGAAATAATGGCGGAGATGGATTGGCTATTACGCGGCTGTTAGCTGCAAAGAAATACGAAGTGCATGCATATATTTTCCCATCAGAAAAATACTCTGAAGATTGCCTGCATAATTTAAAAAAATTACGAAAGGAATATAAAAAGAGCATCTACAAAATAACATCCGCAGATTTTATTTCAGAACTTTCACCAGACACCATTATCATAGATGCAATTTTTGGAACAGGCTTGAATAAGCCCATTCTGCAAGGCTCATTAGCGTTTAATATTATCGATGCCATAAATAAAAGAGCATTCAAAAATACAATAGCAGTAGATACTCCGAGTGGGCTTTTTGCAGATAAAAATACAACCGGAATCTCTGTAAATGCTACAAAAACGTACACTTTTCAATTTCCGAAATTAGCTTTTCTCTTTCCTAAAAACAGTAATAACGTAGGCAGTTTAAAAATATTAAACATACAACTGCACCCCGATTTCATACAACAGGTAACTACAACTTATTTTTTAACAGAAGGAAAAGACATCTCCGCTATATTAAAACCACGTCCTAAGTTTTCTCACAAAGGTACTTTTGGGCATGCTTTGATTATTGCTGGAAGTTATGGAAAAATGGGTGCTGCAATACTATCAAGCAAATCGGCATTGCGGAGCGGTGCAGGTTTAGTTAGTGCATATATTCCAACTTGCGGTTATGAAGTATTTCAAACCGCATTTCCGGAAGCAATGTGCATGACCGATAAACAACAAAAGCAAATCAGCACAATTCCCAATACAGACAACTATACTGCGGTAGCCATTGGTCCGGGAATAGGAACCACCAATACAACATCACGAGCATTTGTAAAATTTATAAAACAACTCAAAAGACCAATAATCATTGACGCTGACGCACTAAATATTTTATCCGTACAAAAATCGATATTAAAATATCTTCCTCAAAAATCCATACTTACCCCACATCCAAAGGAATTTGAAAGAATAGTTGGAAAATGGAGCAATAACTTTGAAAGATTAAAACTACAGCAAGATTTTTCAAAAAAACATCAAGTAATTATCATCTTAAAAGGAGCACATACCAGTATTACGGATATTGATGGGTCTGTATATTTTAACACTACGGGAAATGCAGGAATGGCTACAGGCGGCAGTGGCGATGTATTAACCGGAATACTTGTCGGGCTTCTGGCACAAGGCTACACTCCCACTCATGCAGCAATTACCGGCGTATATATACATGGCTTAGCGGGCGATTTAGCACTTCAAACTCAAAGCATGGAGAGCCTTATCGCATCAGATATAATTGAACACTTGGGTTTTGCATTTAAAGCCATATCAAATTTATGAAAGATAAAAAAAACATAGTGATACTAACCGGCGCAGGCATAAGTGCAGAAAGCGGAATAAAAACATTTAGAGATAGTGACGGTCTTTGGGAAAACTATTCTATTGAAGAGGTTGCAACCTTTGATGCTTGGCAACGCAACCCAAAATTAGTATTAGATTTTTACAACCAAAGAAGAAGACAACTACTTACATGCGAACCCAATGACGCACACCAACAACTGGTAAAATTAGAAGACAAATATAATGTGCAAATCATCACACAAAACGTAGATGACTTACATGAACGTGCCGGATCTGCAACTATTTTGCATTTGCATGGCGAACTATTAAAAGTGCGAAGCACCTTGGATGAAAACTTGATTTACGAATGGCACTCCGATTTAAACATCGGAGATAAATGCCAAAAAGGAGCACAACTACGACCACATATTGTTTGGTTTGGTGAGCAAGTCCCTATGATGGCGATAGCAGAAAAAATAGCTTCAAAAGCGGACATATTTATTGTTATTGGAAGTTCTTTAGTGGTATATCCGGCGGCCGGGTTAATACATTACACCGATTTTACTGTTCCTAAATATGTTATAGATCCCAATCGTCCGACTATTTCAAATATACAAAATACAGAATACATTACCGAAAAGGCAAGTATCGGCGTACGTAAATTAGTAGATAGATTATTGGCAGAATAAAATTACCTGTTGTTTTTTATAAAAAATTGCACCCCTGCCCCGCCTGTGTTTCCATTTTTGTCCACGCCCAAAACATTCATATATGCGGTAGTATCTGCATTTAATGTAAAATAGATTTTTTTGTCGATGGCGAACGAACCGGAACTTGCGTTTCCTACTTCGGTATATAGCAAAGCCTTAGAATATAAATTGTAAAGAATAATTTTATACGTGGATAAATTTTTATCGGTAATAGTTGCCTGCACCCGAATAGAATCAGAAAGATACACTGTATCATTTGCCATAGGCAATGCAATACTTACCGACGGTGGGTTAGATTCATTTTTTTTACACGATGAAAAAAAACAAAATAAGAGTAATGCGTACCAATAATTTCTCATAATTATAAGAAGCAAATTTAGTTAAAAAAACTATCTTTAATATCCACTTAAAAAACAGGCTAAATTTAAAAGCATGAAATCGCAACTAAAATTTGAAATCAATTATACCGGCTACGATACATTTGAAGATGCACCGGAAGTATATCAGCAACTGATAGCAGCAGCTCGTGAAGCAAAAAAAGGGGCTTATGCACCGTATTCAAATTTTAATGTAGGTGCGGCATTGCTGCTGAATAATGGAAAAATCATACAAGGCAGCAACCAAGAGAATGCGGCATACCCAATAGGTTTTTGTGCAGAGCGCACTGCCCTAAGTGCTGCCGCCTCTTTAGCCTCTCATGAAAAAATAAAGGCAATTGCCATCACTTGCAGCAGTGTACAAAATCCGGTATTAAAACCTGCTGCACCTTGCGGAATTTGCAGGCAAACAATCTTTGAAGCGGAATGCAAACACCAACAAGATATTGAGGTAATATTAATGGGAGAAAGCGGTCCTGTTTACGTTTTTAAAAGTATTAAAGATTTATTGCCTTTACATTTCGATGCTGACTTCTTATAACGTCCACCTGGCTTGCCGTTCGTGCGGAAATTTCCACCGGAAATTTCAAGCGAGCGACAAGCCAAAACAAATATAGGAAAACTTTTCCGTTGGAAAATTTTCCCACCGCATGACGCCAAACCAGCCGTTGGTAGTAGTTTTTATTTAATTGTCAAGTCTATTTTATGAATAGTTCCATTAAGTGAAAATTCAATTGCCTTTTTGTTATGTGAAATGATTTTTCTGTCACCAAGGTCAAATTCTTTATGGCAGTTTGGGCAAAGTAATAGAATATTGCTAGGTGTTTCTTTTCCTTTTTCACTTTTTGCAATAATATGAGCTGCTTCTATGTATTTTGTTCCTTCTTTCGTTATTATTTCTTTGCTACAGATTTGACATTTGTGACCTCTAACTTGCTTTATCAATGCAATAGTGTAGTTATCTCGTTTATATTGAATTCTATTAATAGTTATGGTTTCGTCCTCTTTTGGCTTTGAGTTAATTAACTCCTCAATAAGTTTTTCTCTTGATTTATAAGTATTTTTAATATGTTTTTCGAGTTCATTTTGTTCAAGTTCATTTTTGGACAATATTAATTCTGCATTTTCGTCAGTCAAATTGTTGTCTAAGATAGTAACAATAAAGTAAGAATCAGGATTATTAGTAACTATTTTGTCTATTTTATTAATGAAGTCTTTGGGGAATGAGATTTCACCGCTTGTAATTTGAAAAAGTCTTGTTTCATTTATGCCAAATCTATCCTCGAATTTTATGTTTATGAGACGTTTTGTTCCGTTTTTTAAATTGCATTTTTCCCAAATTGCTCTAGGGACACCCCATAAGTGTCTTTCTTTTCTTCTGTCTTTGAATGGTTGTTCCCAAGAAATTTCAGATAATTGAATTAGTTTACCCATATATCTACTTCTTATTGTTGTCTTGTAAAATTACTACCACTTATAAATTTGCCGGACAAGCATAAAACTTGTTCGTTCCAAATTCTTGGTTGTTTACAATAATCTTATCGATATGCTTTGCCGCTTTTGCTAAGCAAATAATAAATCCTTTTGCTGTTTTTGTTTCGCCGGGTTTATAATTTCCATTTACCAATGCTTGGGTAGTCTGAAAAACAGGCGTTACTTTTTCGGGCTGTGCGGGTTCCATAAAGCTATAAATAGAACCAAACGACAACGGATATTGCGAGTAGAAAGGTTTGGAAGCAGTTTCTGTTCCATACATTTTAAACGACACCAATAATGCCTCAGACGGCGTAGCTCCTAATTTAATTTCTGCAGAAGTGGTGTTGGTGGCCTTTATTTCTACTTCTGCTAATTCATACATCCACCGTTGTGAGATATCATCAGGAATTACAACGTTTACCCCTCGTGGGATGGCAAACCGATTTATTTTTATAAATGAAATTTTCATGCCGTTGTTCAGCACAACTTCATTTGGCGTATTTTGAAACGTGTAGTCTTTAGTATCTGTAGTGAAATTTGCATATTGCAAAGAATCTGCTTTTCTTTTTTCTGCTTTAGCATCTTTTGCCGGAGCGGCTGCTTTATTATCTCCACCTTTGGCAATAAATATTCCTGCAAAAAAAAGAGCGATTGCAAATAAGGGCAAGGTTAGTTTCTTCATAAAATAATTTTTACTATTATTAAATGCAATTTACAAATAAAATGACAAGTAGGCTTTGTTATCTTTACAAAAAAATACAACAATATGGTACGAGGTATTTTCATTTCACTCCTTTATATAATTCCAATTTTTACCTTTGCGCAGCCGGATAGTTTATGGAATCAAATACATGTAATTGCGGAAAATGCACAAGGAAAGGTATGTGTTTCCGCACGTATAATAGAAGATAGCTCTGTTGTTCAATATTACGGAGATGAATTATGTCCGATGCAAAGTACCTTTAAATTTCCGATTGCTTTAGCGATATTAAACCGCATCGATAAAAAGGAATTTACGCTGAATTATAAAATACATATTACGCCAAAAGATTTAATTGGCTACGACAATAGTCTTGCGCGCGATTCGTTTCAAAATGGCAATATTAATGTTACGTTCAACAATTTAATTCGATATATGACCATTTACAGCGATAATATTTCGTGCGATGCGTTGTTGCATCACCTTGGAAATCCAAAAGTAGTTTCAAAATTTATTCGCAAGTTTGGAATAGAAGATTTCGACATCAAATACAATGAAAAAAAAATGGGGAAGCAATGGCGAAACCAATATAAAAATATAAGCTCTGCTAATGCAATGACGGAACTACTTGTTCAATTTTATTTACAGAAAATTTTATCTCCGGCAAACACCGAATACTTGTATCAGGTAATGACAGAAACACAAACCGGAAAAGATAGGATTGTAAAACTACTGCCAAGCGGAACGGTAGTAGCACATAAAACCGGCACGTCCAACACACAAAACGGAATTAGGGCGGCGGTGAATGATTGTGGCATTATAACGCTTCCGAATGGAAAACATCTTGCCCTCACCATATTTATTAAAGACAGTAAAGCAGCTATAGCAACAGCAGAAGCAACAATAGCACAAATTGCAAAATTGATATTTGACGACTTTAGTCGTCGTTAAAAAAGACGAGGCTGCCTAAAGGCAGCCTCGCAGGAAATTAACTAACTATATGGAGTTTAGTTTGCTTTGGTAAGTTCTAGGTTTACTTTAATACGTACTTTTTTTCCGATAGTAAGCCCACCAGCTTCCATTACACCATTATATTTTAGACCAAAAGTATATCTATCTATTTCACCGGTTACTACAATCCCTGTTCTCATTAAGCCATAAGGGTCTTTTACCATACCGCCAAATTTAGCATTTAACGTTACTGTTTTAGTAACGCCATGTAGCGTAAGATCACCCGTTACTTTGTATATTTTACCATTTACTTTTGTAAATTTCTTTATAGCAAAATTCATGTTTGGGTATTTTTCTACTTCAAAGAAATCGGCACTGCGCAAATGAGCATCACGTTTTTCGTTATCGGTATTTATACTATTTAATACCACTGTAAAAGTGCCGGTAGCATCCGAAAAATCGGGTTTATCTGCTTTTACCTCTGCACTGAAATCTGCAAATTTTCCGGTCACCTCCGATACTACCATGTGGTCAACGCTGAATGTTACTGCGGAGTGCGCTTTGTCTAAATTCCAAACTGTCTTAGGCGCTTGTGCTTGCAAGGCAAGTGTACTTACGATTGCTAATAATGCTGCTGTTAATTTTTTCATGTACTTTATTTAATAATTAATAATACTTTTTAATATTTTAATTTTAATATTGTATATAGTTTGTTAATTACTAGTATCACATCGTTACGCTTGTCGGAAATTAGTTCTATTAATTTTCCAAAAGGTTAAACTACATTGAATTACTAACACAAAACTGATGCCACAAAGTTCAGTAAATAACAGTATTATATTAATGATGTAACTTAAGAAATTACCTTAACCTACGTTAAGATTTCTGAGTAAGTTTTTTTTCGGATTGTTGGCGGCGTATTCTACTCAACGATTCGGGTTTGATCCCTAAATAAGAAGCAATTTGATGGTTAGGTACGCGTTGCTCGATTTGTGGGTATCGTTGTATAAAATCATCATATCGTTCGGCCGCACTTTTCGACATAGAAGATAATACCCTACGCGATAAGGCAATTAATGCATTCTGCATCAATAAACGGAAATAACGCTCCATTTTTGGGATTCTTGTATATAAATCTTCCATCATCTTATGGTCAAAAATATAAAGTTCACTATCTTCCAAAGCGTCTATGTTGTATTGTGATTTTTCTCCGGTATAAAAACTGTAAATATCGCCAACCCACCAGTCTTCAGGGGCAAACTGCACAATATGTTCTGTTCCTTTTACATCTACTTCATATACACGCAAGCAACCTTTTACTACAAATCCTTGAATTTTGCAAACATCTCCCTCTTGTAGTAAATACTGGCGTTTCCGTAGCTTTTTGAGTTGTAATACAGACAGCAAATATTCAATCTCTTCGGGAGTAAGTTCTATAAACCTTGCTAAATTTTTCAGAAGAATATCGTGCATAAATTGGTATAAAAGAATCCGTTAATTAGTTTCAGCAAGTTGCAAGGCAACAACATTACCCTCCGCATCAACAGCTGAAAGTTGCACTTCCAGTAAATTATTTACAGCAGCCGTATTAAACGGCATAGTTACTTTGATATAATTATCCGTAAATCCATGCATTACCTCTCCGTGCTGTTCTTGTTCCATTAAAGCCGTTCGCACGGTATTCAAATGTTGCTCATAAAAGTAGCGTTTCTTTTTTTCACTAAGTCCGCGCAATGCAGCATTTCGCTCATTTCTAACGGATACCGGCACTACCTCCTCCATTTCGGCGGCTTTAGTACTGGCTCTTTCTGAATAGGTAAACACATGTAAATACGACACGTCTAAAGCTCTTACAAAATTATAGGTTTCCAAAAAATCTTCGTTCGTTTCGCCCGGAAATCCTACAATTACATCTACGCCGATACAGGCATCTGGCATCACCGATTTTATTTTCTCTACTCTACTTTGATATACTTCTCTTAAATAACGGCGTTGCATTAATCTTAATATTTTATTGCTTCCGCTTTGTAATGGAATATGAAAATGCGGCATAAATCGTTTGCTTGCAGCCACAAAATCTATTATTTCGTCCGTTAATAAATTAGGTTCTATGGAGGAAATTCGGTAACGTTCAATTCCGTTTATAGCATCTAATTTTTGAATTAATTTATGAAAATTATAAGGCTCTTCTAATCCTTTTCCATAATCTCCGGTATTTACCCCTGTCAGTACAATTTCTTTCACTCCTTTTGCAGCCAATTCTTTTGCATTTTTCAGAACATTTTCCGGCAAATCGCTGCGGCTGCCTCCACGTGCTAACGGAATAGTGCAAAAAGAGCATTTATAATCACATCCATCTTGAATTTTTAAAAAGGAGCGTGTACGGTCGCCAACAGAATATGCCCCCACAAAGAAATTGGCATTAGAAATTTCTGTAGCCATTACTTGTCCGCAAGGATTCTTGGATAAATCGGTAATAATTTCCGGTAATCTAAATTTTTCGGATGCGCCTAACACCAAATCTACGCCGGGAATAGAAGCAATTTCTTTAGGTTTTAATTGGGCAAAGCAGCCAATCACCACTATATAGGCATCAGGGTTGATGCGCATCATTTTTCGTACTATATTACGGCATTTTGCATCTGCTTGTTCTGTAACCGAGCAAGTATTAATAACATACACGTCGGCAAGTTCCTCTTCATTTACCATCAAAAATCCGCGCTCTTGCATTTTTCGGGATAATGTAGAGGTTTCGGAGAAATTAAGTTTACACCCTAAAGTATGAAATGCTATTTTCTTTCCTGTTAACACGATACAAAAATACGGTTTTTATGAATTATCTCATTTAAAATTATTTATAAGTCATTCGTACTGAATTGTAAAATGATTGAATCTATTTAACAAATAGATAGATATAATAAAGGCCCAAATACACTTAATGCACATTTCGTGGATTAATTCATTGTGCTACAATAAAATAGATATTTATTTTTAATCTCGACTTTAACCCATGATTAAAATTGGCATCATAGGAATTGGACGAGTAGGCTCGCAGCATTTAGAAAAACTGCTCGAAATCGAGTATTTCAAAGTAGTTGGTTGCTACGATGCGGACAGTAAAAAACTACAACGGATTGGGGCAGATTATGCTATTGATTGCTTTGAAGAGGTGGATGAGTTGATACAACGCTGCGATGCCGTAGATATTCTTACGTCGGCGGATTCGCATTTTTTTTATGCGGAAAAAGCGATACGGTACGGAAAGCATGTGTTTTTAGACAAGCCGATTTCTACTAGCTTAGAAGAAGCAAAGCGGTTGGCTGAATTAGTGCGCGAAGCAGGTATTAAATTTCAAGTAGGACATATTGAACGATTCAATCCTGCATTTTTAGCTTTAAAAAACCTAAAGTTACAGCCGATGTTTATTGAAGCCCATAGGCTTTCTTCGTTTGATGCTAAAAGAACTTCCGATTCTATTATTTACGATGTAATGATACACGATATCGACATTACACTTTCAATCGTAAAGGCAAATATAAAACACATCAATGCCAGTGGCGTATCTGTATTGTCCGATCAAATTGATATCGCCAATGTGCGAATAGAATTTGACAATGGCTGCGTGGCGAATCTTACTGCCAGCCGGACTGCAGTGCAAAAAATGCGGAAGATGCTGTTTTTCCAACGAGATTATCATGTTACGTTAGATTTTCTACATCGGGAAACGGAAGTATTAAAATTATCTCCTATTGCAAAACACAATTCTGTTCCACTACGTGTACAGGAGCAGTTGCAATACGTAAATACAGAAACTTTAGTTTTGGAGGAATATGATGCCCTAAAGGAAGAATTAATCAGCTTTGCCCGTTGCCTTATCTTCAACACGGAGCCTACGGTTTCGGTTTTAGATGGTATTCGTAGTTTAGAAGTAGCCGCAGAAGTAGTACGTAAAATACAAAAAATGAATGGTAATCATTTTGTACCTGAGGCAGAACAACTATTGAGCGTGAGCTAATTTATTTACCAAATTTTCTGAGTTTCCTTTGTGCTTGATAAAATCTCATTTTGATAGTGTCGTAAAACAAGGCTATAATTAATAATATTGCTGCTACAATTAATGTTTCAAATTTATGTATTTTGTATAAAAATCCGCCACCGATACATCCTGTAAAAAAGAAGGTAATTATACTTAAACGAAGGAGGATGCTCCTTTTGAGGCGAAATTGCTGATGTGGTTCTCGATAAAAAAAAAGTTGTGATAATTCTATGCCCAAATCGGTAAATAAGCCCGTAAGATGCGTTGTTCGCACCATTGATTGGGAGACTTGTGTAACCAATGAATTTTGCATTCCCATAGCAAATAATAAAATGCAAGCAATTAGTTGGTCGGCGGCTATTTCTGCACCTTTAAAGCCGATAAATATTAGTAACGCTATTTCTATAAGCATGGGCGGGGTATGTGCTATCCTCGGGTTGCGCTTCGCAACCAACTCAATTAACACATTGGATAAAAAAGAGCCGAACAAGAAACTTAAAATATAAAATAAAAATGCTAATGCATTCCAATATTGTTCATTAGCTGTTTCTTCGGCGAAATAGGCAAAATGTCCTGTCACGTTGGTGGTTAATACTTTTACGGATAGTACGCCTGTAATATTTACCATTCCCGCTACAAATGATAATAATGCAGCCAACCGCAGGTTATGCCCAAAGGTTCTATTTTTACCTCTGTGTTTAAACATTTTTATACTTTGTTATGCACTGCAAATGTATTTTTCCATTTTCACAAAAACTTGTAAAATCTTTGCACCAATGTATAAAAAAAATCCCCGAGTAAAACTCGGGGATACTATTAAAAGCAATACTAAATTAAAACTCTTTTGGATTGGTTACTTCTGCATGATGTTCTTTCCACATTTTACCTTGGTCAAAGGTTACAGAAGCATAGAATGTTCTTCCAATATAAGGACCACCTACATTGGTTAAATACATCGGACCGGCAATATTAGTTGCTCCAATTTTAAATGTAGTCATAGCCTTATCCAAATAGTAGCCAATGTTTGCATCTAACGAACCGTGTGCTTTTACAGTACCGTCAGCAAAATCAGAACTCCAAGCGATGGAACTTTGCCATCTGTAATCTACAGCAAAGCTTAGACCTTTCCAAACATTAGTACCTGAAATGCCTACATAAAACTGATGTTTGGAGGAATTAAATCCTAAATCATTTGCAGAACCTATTGCGGGTTTTCCGCCTTTGATTTTATAATCCATATAGTTATAGCTGGCTCTCACTTGCATGTTTTTTGGTAATGAATAGGCTATCCCAATACCTACCCCATAAGAGTATGTTTTCCCCGGAATATTTACATACGGTCTCCACGTTGTTGCAGATGTTGCTGTACCTTGAATTACCTGCGATACCCCAGGCAATAATACACCGCGTTGTCTTGTGCTGTCTTTACTAACTACTGTAATTTGAGTAATAAAATCTTTATAGATATTAAAATATCCGTTTACGTCTATCAATAATTTTTTAAATAGAACAGTTTTATACCCTAATTCAACCACTTGTAATTGCTCCGGTTTTATGTACGTAAAATAGGATTCTTTCAACAACGTAACATCGGGCGCACCGGCTAATGCAGAAGCCACGAATGCGTTATAAGAATCTAATGTATAAGCACCTCCGTTATAAATACCATAACGTTCTGCATTCGCTTTTGTACCGCCTAACAAAATATTTGAGGTAGGGAAATAAATATACTGCGCTTGTGAATCCGGATTTCTGAATCCTGTTTGGTAAGATACGCGGATATTGTGATTTCTATCTTTCCCTAACGTTACCACCATTGAAGCTCTTGGCGAAATAATAGATTTAAAGTTTTGGTTTTTATCCCAACGAACGGAAGCCTGAATTTTAAACATATCTTTATAGAACTTACGTTGCAATTGTAAGTAAGCACCGTATTCGTTTATTTTTATACGTTTAAAATGTCCGGTGCCATTTGGGTCTTCATTAAATACAGTACCATCCGTAAATAGACTATATAATCTATGGTTTCCACCAATTTGAATATCTAACCATTTTCCTGTCCATCTAGATAAATCCAACATAGCTTCTGTATGGAATAATCTGGAATGATCTATAAATCCAGCTCCACCATGTTGAAATAATCCGGTACGTACTTTTTCAATAAGTGCTTGTTGTTGTTCAGGGCTTAGGCTTGTCCAAGGTCTGTCAGAAATTGCTCTGGCAGAATCGTGCGCCATAGTTGTTAAAGTGTTTGCATTTGCCAATACATTAGCTGCGGAAGTCATTAATGCAGATTGGATTAGTGGGTTGGCATAATTCGTTAAATAGGTTGGCACCCATTGGCTCGCAGACGGAGAGGCTAATTCATTGGTGTATGCACCTAACGCCGTTAAATTATAAGAATTTCCTGCATTAGTTTCAGACATATATGAACGGATAAAGAAATCTTTACTCTTAGCTTCAATTTTATGAAATTGTTGGGTAAAATTTCTTAAAGCATAACGCTCGCTTCCTTGATAAACAGAATTACCAAAACCAATTCTGTAATTATAAGAAAATTCATACGATTTATCTTTAAACGGGCGGGCATACAAGCCAAAATCTCCCTTAATGGATTGGGCTTTATGATTATCTAAAAGTCTGCCTTCGGCCAACCCTGTTCTTCTTAAATCTAAAGAAAGTAATGAGCCAATAGAGTCCACTTTAGAGGTGGCTCTTGCGCTTGCAATTGCCGGTGCATTGGCATCTGCATACGCTTGTGTTTGAGCTGGAGCATGAGCATCTGCATAAGCTGTAGCGGCGGCTGCTGCATCAGAAGGCGTAGCTCCTCCTGATATTTGTGCATTATAAACTTGAGTATAAATTTGCTGTCTGATTACCGGATATGCTTGTGCATAAACTGCGGCAGTAACTTGTGGTAAAATTGCATTTGTTGCACCACCGATTAATTTTCCTCTCACGGCTTGGTACGGAACAAATATTCGTGTTTCATCCCCATAGGTATTCATTCCGTCAAAATTAGGTTGGCCTACATTGGTAGTTGTGCCCAAATTTCTATCGGTTGTGTAATCATTAGCATACCAATCTGTGCCTTGAAAAATGCTGAAGTTGGCTTTAAAGGCCAAGAAATCTTGTCCGGACTTTTTACTTTTAAATGCATGTGCAATTCTTAAAGCGGCACTGCCCATTGGTTTTACACCGTAGCCGTTACTTGCTTGCGCAAAACCACCTTTTACCTGCATACTGAATCCCGGGTTTTCAAATGGATTTTTTGAATTCATCAATAAAATACCGTTAAATGCATTTGGGCCATACAATGCAGAAGCGGCGCCCGGCACCAATTCTACGTTATTGATATCCAATTCACCAATACCTACAATGTTACCCGTAGGGAAATTCAACAATGGAGCAGCATTATCCATTCCATCCATAAGCTGTACAAATCGGGTATTGGATATACCACCAAAACCACGTGTATTTATAGAAGTTAATGTCATAGAACCATTAATCTTTTAGCTTTGCTAAATCATCGTAATAATCAGACGAAGAAGAGGTTTTTATTGCTTTTTGATCCATTTTCTCAATGGTTACCGGCGATTCCAAAATCTTTTCTTCCACCCGAGATGCGGCAACCACCACACCATTTAGCAAGTTGTTCTCTTCTGAGAGCGTAACGTTTACTTCTTCTTGGTTTCCACTTATGGTCAATTCAGAAGTGTTCATCCCTACCATAGAAACTACTAAAGTAAGTGGTGTTGGTTGTGAGGTCGTTAATTGAAATTTTCCGTCAATGTCGGTAACAGTACCTTCTGTGGTTCCTTTGATGCTTACATTAGCACCAATTACGGGTTCTTTGCCATCTGTAACTTTTCCTTTTATAGTAGTTTGTGCTATCAAGGTAAAGCTGCATAGGAAGAACATTAGAAGTAGCGATAGTTTACTTTTTAAGTTCATACTTTTACATTTTGTAACAAAATAAACAAATAAACTTAACAATTGATAACATTTTTCTTAACACTCGTTTGTAATTATCAAGAATCATTATTAATAGGTAGGTAGATTAAAGGAAAACGTCCGACAAATATTGCCGGACGTTGCTGTTTTCCATTGGGCTAAATTAATTTTCTTCTGTTGGTATTGTATTTTTTTTCTTTGAAAATATTTTACGTATTCCTTGTTTTTCTGAAGAAGTAGAAGTGTTTGTATTTTGATTGGAAGATGAATTTAAGTTAAGCGTTCCGCTGGAAGAATTTATTATTTTACCATTTAGATAAGTTTCTTCTTTTAATACTGCACCTTCTTCGGTGTAATACGTCCATTTACCGTCGCGGATATTGCATACCCCTTTACGTTTGATGTCCTCCCATGTAGAAAATGGATTTTGTTTAAATTGTCCTTCTATTTTTAATGTCCCTTCGGCATAATACTCTTTGTAGCTGCCACATAAGCACTCTTCATATTGGAATGCAACATGTTTCAATTCGTCTTTATCATTAAAGGTATATAGCAAGCAAGGTTGGCAAGCACCTACGGCATCCCAAAATCGTTTGTATTCCAAATATTTTTGCTTTGTCACTTCTGCGCCATTGCACATATAGGCTTTCCCAAATGGAGTTGGTCGTTCTTCTAAATAAACGTCGTACGTTCTTAGCGTGTCTAATTTTTTAGGGGTAATAGTTTGATTAGGGTTATTTTTTTGCGTAAAGTAAAAAGTATCTGCTTTTGCAGAGCGGCTCACTTTCATTTCGAACGGGTCCACAACATCAATAATATCTTGTGCCGTTAATGGCTTATGTATTATACAAATTAGAAGTAAAAAGAAAAATTTTACGGCAAATCTCATGTCAAAAAATTATAGCTAAAGATAGACGTTTTATTTAGGAGAAATAAACGGATTAGCTAACATGTGTGTAAAAGCATTTCAGACAAAGGATAAATACGGAAACGAATTTCCTAATATCAGGTTATCATTGGCATTTAGCCATTTTCGCAAAATCGTTGCATAAATATGGCGAAAATCAACCGTGTACTTTAAATCGCCATTATCTAAATCGGATAAATTGGGCCCATCGTTTAAAATTCCTTTTTGTTTTAGGCCGCCACCAAAAAAGAAAATTTGGTTTGCTGTACCATGATCCGTGCCCTCACTTGCATTTTCTTGTACTCTCCTACCAAATTCAGAAAATGTAAAGGCGAGTACGTCATCGATTTTGCCATTTGCTTTCATATCTTTCATAAAAATACTTATGGTTTCGGATAGCTGTTTAAATAAATTTTCTTGTCGTTTCTTTTGGTTAAAATGGGTGTCAAAGCCACCAAGTGTAACATAGTAAACACTTGTATTAACACCTGAAATTATCAACTCTGCTATCGTCTTCATACTGTGTCCAAATTCGTGATCGGGATAAGATAGTGCCGAGTGAAAAATTTTAGACGTTTGATAGATATATTTTGCAGAAGAAATTGTGGCAGATAATGTTTGGTATAAATAGCTTACATTGTCATGGTTATGGTCTGCAGTTGCAGTATAATTTTTGCCTAACTGGGTTATGAATGGCGTCGATACTTCATTAAATAATTTCTTAGGATCTTTTAAAGCTAAGCCGTTGGAGCTATTTCCTTTTGAAGCTAAGCTCAAGCTGTCGTCAATTTCTAATAATAATGTATCGTTTGCGGAGAAGGAATTTTGCAAATCATGAAATCGTCCCAGCCAACCGCTTGCGATGTATTCTCTACTGCCGGATGCAGACTGCCAGATATCCATAGAGCGAAAATGAGAACGGTCGGGTTCGGGATAGCCTACATTATTTATCAATGCAACACTACCATCATTGTACAAATCCATTATTTCCGTCATCATGGGGTGGAGCCCGAGTGATGCATCTAATGGTAACACTTCATTTTTGGGGATGGAAATTTGCGGACGTGCTTTATAATACAAATCATTATTATAAGGCACAACTGTATTTAATCCGTCATTACCACCGGCCAATTGGATTACGATTAATTTTTTATTTGTAGTAGTCTTCAGCACCTCTTCGGATGCTTTTAAAAAATTAGGCAAATATAGTGTGGCTGTAGCCAATGCGGATGTTTTAATAAATGTGCGTCTTTTCATAAATAAAATTTAGCAAAGTTGATATTCAAGTAATGACATTATAGAGATAGCTGCACTTTTTATAGCGCTTTCTGACGTGTAACTTTCTATTGATTTCCTTACAGCTGATAGTGATGCTTGTGATGGTGGACTTATTAAAATAGTATTTGAAATATCTTTCACTACATCTGAAGAAGCGTTAAATTGCTGCACTATCGCCGACCAATCAAATTGTGTTTTTATTTTTTTAACTGCAAACTTTATATAACTGTCCATGATTGTATTATTCGTGTAGCTATATACTTCTGCAATAGTTGCTTTGGGGGTAAAATTGATTGCTTGTTCAAAATAAAGCGCTTGTGGCAAACGCATGCGAAAGAGCAATGATGAACTGTCTATCCAATTTTTACCGCCCGGCCAGCCGGCTACATTCGGCGGATTTAGTAATTCTTGCCCTAATGATTTTTGAATAAATACATTGCTTTTATTATCTGTAAATTGAAACGGGATGATGCGCGTATAACCGACTAGTAATTCGATAGGAGATTTTATTTTACACCCTCTATTTTCTATATTATAAAACCAATTAGAAGAAAATATTGCGTGCAATAATTTCTGAATATCGTATCCTGAATTATAAAACACATCCGATAATTGCTGTACATTATTTTCATTCACAACGTCATTCACAAAAAAACGATAAACTTTGGTTGCAATAAAATGAGCACACTCTTTTTTCTCCAACAGCATTTCCAATACATCATCGCCGTCAAAATTTCCGGTTTTACCAAAAATTAGTTTTACACCATCATCATGCTGCTTTTTTCTAAAAATAAACTGTGCTGATTTATCAAATGCGAATCCGGTAAATGCGCGTGCTGCTTCTTTAATGTCATGTTCGGTGTAGTTTCCTCTGCCTATTGTAAATAACTCCATCACTTCGCGGGCAAAGTTCTCGTTAGGGTGTTCTTTTTTATTTTGTTGATTATTTAAAAATTGCAGCATGGAAGGTGATTTTGAAATTTCTTTCAATAGTGTACCGAAATTGCCTAATGCATTTTTTCTAATAATCTCTACATATTGTTGATCAAAAAAAGGATTAGAAGAGCGACACGCAAAATGTCCGTGCCAGAATAAAGCCATTTTCTCTTGCAAGGTATTGCTGCTGTTAACCATCTGTTCCAACCAAAGTTGATTGAGTTGTACTTGTCGGTCTCTTATTGCTTTTCTAAGCTCTTTTGCAGTTTCTTTTGGCATTGATTTTATGTCCGCTTGAAGCTTTTCTACTTCTTCTAAAGAGGCAACTTGCAAGGTAGTGTGTGTAGATTTAGCATAGATTAAATGATGGATGATATCTTTTATTTCTTGCTTCGAACTTACCGTATTTAAAGGCACTCCAAAGCATGCTCGATTATAGAGATGTTTAATTTTATCTTGAAATTCCATATCTATTCGACTAACGGATTTCATAAAAGTTTAATTATCGTATAAAAAAAGGCTGTCTAAAAACAGACAGCCTCCACAACCAAAAAACGTCTTTACAAAATAAAATTACATACCTTCTGTATCATCGTCAGTAGCGCTGTTTGCAGCCGGTTTTGTAAATTTAGAATTAGAACTTTTGTTTTGTTTTTTTGCTACTTTCCAAGCACTCCATTTTTTAGCTTGTTCTGGCGTAAGCAATGATTTTAACTGCAATTTTCTATCTTCAAATAGTGCTTTTTTTTGTGCTTTCAAATCTTCTGGTGTTGCTCCGGCTGCCTTGCTTTGTTTTAGTGCCTCTCGTTTAGTTAAAAACGTAAGATTAAGTTGATATGCTTTATCATATTGTTCTTTGGAAAGCGCTACTACATTACTCAATGTGTCGGTTAATGCTTTTGCTCTTTGCTCTGCACTCATCTTAGGTGCTTTGGGTGTCTTTGCAGGTATCGTTACCGATGGTTTTGATGCAGGAGTCTGCGCATTCACAAGAGGTTGTAAAAACAACATTGTCATTGCAAAAAATAAAATTTTACTACTTGTCTTCATATTACATTTTTCAGTTAGACACTAAAGTGCTCCAGAGGTTTAAAATTAAAATGCAAAAGAATGTTAAATCAACTTATAGCGTTAAATATAAATACACTATAAAGCCGATTGGAATAGGAAGAAATTTGTAGAAATACATTTTCACTATAAATTGCTTAGTTTAATACTGCTCGGTGCTTAGCAATACTAAAGTACAAGCCTCTAATGGTTTTATATTTTCATTTTTTGCCATTTGCTCCAATACCGGATTTTCAGTACCGGGGTTAAAAATTATCCGCTTAGGGTGTAGGGATAAAATGTAGGAATAATATTCTTGCTGTCGTTGAGGATTCAGGTATAAAGAAACAGTATCCACTCCATCTATATTTTTCCAATCTGTTTCGATAGGAATATTGTCTATTGTCTTTGGTTCAAACCCAAGTGCAATTACATCATGACCGTGTTTCTTAAGCATCCGCACTGCTCGATTGCTGTATCTATCTTCTTTAGCACTTGCACCGATTACAACTGTTTTCTTATTCATATAACACAGTAACAATAATTTTAGAGGAATGTTTAATTTTATTAATCCATATTCAAATCTAGTTTTTGTATTAGGTTTAATACGGCGGGATTTATTTCAATAATTTCTTTCAAACGTTCTTTTGGTGATTTGAATACTTTTGTTTGCTCTTCTCGTTGTAAGATAAAATCGGGTGCAACAGTAACAGAAGTGGTATATTTTCTAAAATACATCGTGATGTCCATTTTGTGCAATTGCAACAATTCTAACGATATATTATTTGTAACCGTAAATACAATTCTATCTTCTATCAATTGTGGCACTTGCTCTTGTGCAGCATTCAAGAACGAATTTTGTAATGTATTTTTATTTTCTTCTAAAAATGCACGCCATAATTGTTGTGTTGTTTCGTGTGTCAATTCTATTTTAGGGATGGTATCCGTAGCCACGTATTCTTCATGTATCCCTTTAAATATTGCACCCATTGAGGATGACTTTGGCAACTCTCGTTTCTTTTTTAATACAGTAGCATTTTCTTCTATTTTGTGTACGGCAATATTTTCATTGATAGAAGTTGTAATTTGCGCAATCTCTGATTTTTGTACTTGTGGCATATACGCCGTATCCTCAGCAGAAGGTGCCGTATTTGCTACTTGTACCGTTGCTATTGAGGTGGAAAATTCAGAATTTTCTTTCTTTCTATTTTTATAAAACTGAAGTAGGTATTTTAGTTTTTTTTTTCACCTAAAATAACCGAAAGTGTATTTTCTATTTGGGTATTTAAAAAGCAAATTTTAAGTAGCGCTAATTCTACTAACAAGCGTTTATTTTTTGCGGTTTTGTAGTCAATATCGCATTGGTTTATTATGTTCAATGCATTGAGTAAAAAAGTTTCGTTGGTTAATCCTGCTTGTTTTACGTAGTTCTCTTTCACATCATCTGCAACTTCTAAGAGTGTGCTTGTTTTTTCGTCTTTGCAAATCAACAAGTTTCTAAAATGTTCGGCAATACCCAACAAAAACATTTCTCCATCAAATCCATTATTAATAATTTCATTAAATGCCAACAACACCGAAGAAGCATCTTCCAGCATAAAATATTCTGTCACCTTAAAATAGTAATCATGATCTAAGATGTTTAGATTTTTTATAACATCTTGATAGGTTAATTTTTTTCCGGCGTAGCTAACTATTTTATCAAATAACGAAAGTGCATCACGCAGGCCTCCATCAGCCTTTTGTGCAATAACATGTAATGCAGATGCCTCAGCAGCAACTCCTTCATTATCGCAAATTTTTTGTAGTTGTTTTACAATATCTTTATCTGCTATTCGTTTAAAATCAAATATTTGGCAACGAGATAAAATTGTAGGAATGATTTTGTGTTTCTCGGTAGTCGCTAATATAAAAATGGCATAGCTTGGCGGCTCTTCTAATGTTTTCAAAAATGCATTAAATGCACCCGACGACAACATGTGTACCTCATCAATAATATATACTTTATATTTTCCCGATTGAGGTGCAAATCGTACCTGCTCTACCAATGTTCTAATATCCTCCACACTATTATTAGAAGCGGCATCTAACTCAAAAATATTAAAAGAAGCATTTTGAGAAAATGACACGCAAGAATTACATTCATTACAGGGTTCAAAATCAGCACTCGGATTTTCGCAATTGATGGCTTTGGCTAAGATACGGGCACAAGTTGTTTTTCCAACTCCACGAGGACCACAAAATAAAAAAGATTGTGCTAATTTACCGGAAGACAATGCTTTTTTCAACGTTTCAGAAACTTGTTCTTGCCCTACTACATCCAAAAATTTGGCGGGTCGGTACTTACGGGCGGATACGATGAAATTTTCCATTAAAAGCAAAAATAAAAAATGAAAAATGGCTTTCAAAATTTATTGAAAGCCATTTTTTAAACAATAAAAAGAATTGTGAGCAACTAAATATCTAAGCCCAAAATAGTATGAGAGTAAGCACGTGTTTCGATAGCGAGTAATTCATTATCTATCAAGCGTTTGCCATAAGTAGGTATCATTTCTTTTAATTTTGACTGCCATGCTTCTGTTTTTAATTGCTCCGGGAAGCACTTTTGCAATACTTGCATCATAATATAAACGGAAGTAGATGCGCCCGGCGATGCTCCTAATAATGCCGAAATACTGCCTGCTTTATTGGCAACTACTTCTGTACCGAACTCCAAAGTACCTTTATCGTTATCATCTTTTTTTATAACTTGCACGCGTTGTCCGGCTATAGCTAATTCCCAATCCTCATTATTTGCCGTAGGTACAAATTGTTTTAATGCATCCATTTTATCCTCAAAACTTTGCGCTACTTGCTCAATTAAATATTTGGTCAGCTCCAAGTTTCGAATGCCGGCGCCTATCATTGGAAATAGGTTGTCGGTGTTAATAGATTTAGGTAAGTCGAAATACGAGCCGCCTTTCAAAAATTTAGTTGAAAATCCGGCAAATGGTCCGAAAAGTAATTGTTTTTTACCGTCAATAATTCTAGTATCTAAATGGGGAACTGACATTGGAGGTGCGCCAAAGCTGGCTTTTCCATATACTTTTGCATGATGTTTTTCAATAACCTCTTTGTTTTTACATACCAGCCACTGTCCGGTAACGGGAAATCCGGCATACCCTTTTCCTTCTTCTATGTCCGATTTTTCCAATAAGCGTAATGCACCGCCGCCTGCACCTATAAATACAAAATTCGCCTGTACGTTCGTCCATTCATCCGTGGTTCTATTTTTTATTTCTACCAGCCATGTTTTATCTTCTTGCAAGGTCAAATCTTTTACTTGATGCATTAGCTCCACTTGTACTTGATATTTCTTATCCAAGAACTCAAAAATACCACGTGTCAATTCGCCAAAATTTACATCCGTTCCTAAATTTATTTTAGTCGCTGCAATTTTAGCATCTTCGCGTTGTCCGGTCATTATCAACGGAAACCATTCTTGCAAGGTTTCTTTATCGTCAGCAAATTCCATTGCGCGAAATAAATGACAAGCGTGCATGGCCTCGTATCTTTTATTTAAATAGGTAACATCTGCTTCATTGAAAACGATACTGGAGTGTGGCGTTGAGTTAATAAATCCATTGGATTTTGTAAAATAACCCTGATTGACTAAATATGCCCAAAATTGTTTAGAGATTTCAAATTCCTCTACTATGTTTATGGCTTTAGAAATATCAATAGTTCCATCTTCCTTTTCGGGAGTGTAGTTAAGCTCACACAATCCGGAGTGCCCGGTGCCGGCGTTGTTCCAAGCATCAGAGCTTTCGCCCGCTATTTTATCTAAACGTTCATATACTTTTATTTTCCACTCCGGTTGCAGTTCTTTTAGAAATGCCGCTAAGGTTGCACTCATTATTCCAGCGCCTATCAATACGGCATCGTACTTCGGATATGTTGTTGTGTTATTCATTTTTAAAATTTAGAATTAAAAATACTATACTATTACAAAATAGAACAGTAATAGTTTAATAGTATGATAAAAAGTAACAATATTTTGAAAATGGGGTGTATTTACGTGTAAACCAATAAAGTAATTTTATAAAAATCACTGCCAATCTTTAGCTTTAAGAATAAATACAACGTATAGCAGAAATTATATGTTGTGTGCAGCGTTATATTTCGTGTTTATCAGAAACGCGAAGTTAGCAACATTTGAAAGCATTATTCATGCACCGTAAATTCATAATATTCCATCACCGGGTTATGGAGTAATTTTTTGCAAGCTTCTTCTACCTTTGCAGATGCTGTATCTTTAGAGTCCGCTTCCACCTTCAAAGTGATATTTCTTCCAATGCGCACATTAGAGCATTGAAATCCTAAGTTGTGTAATCCTTGTTCTACTGCTTTTCCTTGTGGGTCGAGCAATTCTTTTAAGGGCATTACATGTATTTCGGCAGTGTATAACATGGCATAAAGATAAAAAAGTAATTTTTAAAAAGGTAAAATATAACCTAGAATATTGCTAACGTTTTAGTCATTTGTAAATAGCTTAAATATTTCGTAATATTGTTACAATTTAGTTGTTTTAAATATGAAAAAAATATACCTACTTGCGCTTCTATTTTCTATTATTGGATGTAAAAAAGAGCAAAAAATCGAATCTTGCACCGGCATAGAGCACAAAATAGACGTATTAAATAAAATGCAAAACCTACTGCAAGATACTACTGAAATATCTTGGAAGGAGCGACAGTTTTTTAATGAAATACGAGCAATAGCAAACGACATTGATGTACTTTCTGCCACAGTAGATACTACTGTTTCTATCCAACATACCTACAACTTGATTAAGGATAACTTTTTAGCGCATGCAGCGTTAGTAACTCAAAAAGCAACGGTATTTTATAATGGCTCAATAGGAAAAATAATTTTAGCCCGAAATGCATTTGTGTTGATGAGTTATGATGCATTGGAACGAAAATATCCCGAATTTATGTGGACACAACTGGGTATATTTGCTGCCAATGAGGTTCGCTCCGGTTTGGTACAAGCACTTATGTTGCGACAAGTTTTAATCGATAACAACGTTAACATTCCATTTGGTAGTTCTGATTTGACAACGACCATGCTGCAATCTGCTCAAATTTTAATAGACGGACAAATAGATGTACTTACAGATATCGGTTCGTTTGGAATTTTAAACAAAAAAGTAGGCGCCAGCCGAATAAAACAAGAAACGTGGATGACCAATGAAGCCAAAGAGGGTTTTCGATTGCAAGAACAAGCCGAAAATGCCTTACGTGCCGGCAATTGTGCGTTGTATCAAGACATACAAACAGCGGCGGCGATACAATTTGGTGCGCATGAACAAGTATATATCTTACAACCGATGTGGGACAAACCACTGATGAAACAATTTGCAGATATCGATAAATTGATGATACAACTCACCGGACATAAGTTTGTATTTTTTGGTAATATTTTTATAGGCACCAACAAAGAAAAAGAAGCCGGCAAAGGCTACACCATCGTTATTCCAAACACTGTAACTGATTTATCCAATGCAGCGCAGCGGGTAAAAGTAGCTATCAACGGATTTAATACATTAAACAGCATACGCAAAGGAACCGTAGGCCGGGATTGGATAGACTATTCTCAAATAAAAATCGGCTATTACAAAGATGTTTATAATGTTGTTTGGATAAAATAATACAACCTATAACACTTTTATTAGCTACCTATTTTGTTGTTAAACATAAACGACAAATTCACATAAAAATTCCTCCCTTTTCTTGGGATTTTATTCCAATCGGAATAGGTAGAATAATACGTGTCTGCTAGGTTTTCTACGCCTATTTTTAAAAACAAACTATGCTGTTGAATCGGTACCACATAACCTGCCGAAAAATTTAAAACGGCATACGCCGGTGATGGGCGTTCAGCATATACTACACTGTAAGCATATTGCTTTGTTGCACCTTCCACCTCTAATTCCATTTCTAATCCTTTAATGGTATAGGCTACTCCCGTTCTAAAACTAAATGGGCGTATTAGCGGTAAATTTTGTCGCTGCAAATCTCTGCCGAAATTGTAGCTCAGCACTAAATTCAATTTCCAAGCCGGGTGCGGTCGGTAATTCACTCCACATTCTGTGCTTACCATATTTACCGCTTTTAAGGAATGGTATTCTTTTATTCCTTTTGCGCCCAAAGTCATTGGTATAAACGAGGGATTGGGAACACCGATAATATAATCCAAAATGTGGAAATAATTAAGCCCAAAATGCCATTTTACCTTAGGAATTTTATACGTTACTGCCGTATTTACTTCTACAGATTTTTCATTTTTCAAATAGGGATTTCCAATGTAATCATACCCGTCAGAACTATTAAACAGGTAAAACCCATACGCCTCAGATACAGTTGGTGCTCGCTCGCCGAACGCCATTGCAGCACTAAGTTCCCAATTCTTTTTGGTAAAAGTATAGCCGGTTTGTACGCTAAAAACACCTCTGTTTTTTGCAGCTTTCAATTCCGGGTAAAATATGCGCAAACTATTTAAACCAAAGTTGCTTGCCACATAATTACGATGCAAGCCGACGGCTACGGCAAAGCGAATATTGTGATGTACATTGATACTATATTTATCGGCTACGTTCGCTCCCGCATAAATAGTTTGCACATCCGGCCAAGTGTACATAAACATTGTTTTTTCTGTCGTATCTTTTGGATACATGGTCATTTCTGCTTTTGCCTTATTTAAGTATGCATTTATATTTAATGTCAATTCCTGTTTTTTGCGCACGGCTTTCATACGTGAATAAATTCCATACGTGGTACTCCATCCGGGCATATCCATGTGTATCGGCACTGCAGGGCGTTTCGTATCATCCATTTGATGATGAATGGTATTATAATAAATTCGTGTAGTCCATTCTTCTATAAATGGGTTTACATTTTCTACCGTATGCTCTAAAGAGGCAATGTAGGCACGTGCAAAGGCTACATCCATCGGCAGTGCCGGATAGCCGACATTTATAGCGTCATCATAAATAAAAGCGCCGCGAAGTTCGTTTTTTGCATTCAATTTTGCACCTAAGGAAACAGATGTGTTATATTTTGTAAACTGTGAAAATGGAATTTCTGTTCTTTTTCCGGCTTTATAATTTCCGGCATCTCTATAGGTAAAATCTACATCGGCAAAAAACTTTTCATGTGCATATTTTACACGCGTTGCTGCTGTAAATAAGTTTCCGTTCGATTCATATCCCAAATTAACGGCACCTGACCAACCGGGAAAACAGAAATCGTGTTTTTTGCGCATTAAATCAATAGAGCCTCCAATTGTTGGGCCATAAGCAGTACCCTCTTGTCCGGAGCTTACTTTTACATCCGACAGGTTAGAAACATCTACATACGATGTTATCGGATCCATTTTATCTGTACAAGCACCAAAAATATGCATTCCGTCGATAGTAATTTGCAGCCGCTCGTTGGTCATATTATTCATCATCGGCTCCCAAGCATAACCGCCTCTCCTTATTAAAGCAAGATTTAGTGTTTTATTCAAATACTCGTCAATAGAAGCGAGTGGCTTGGATTGTTTAGTGTAGTTTACTAATGGTTTGCTGGTAACAACAATTTCATCTAATTTTATAGAGCTTACCGGCTCTAACAAAGTATCTTGAGCTAATGTAATTCTTTGTGTAAGCAAAGAAAATATTAGCATACTAAAAAGTTTAAATTTCATTTGATTAAGTTTTAGAGCAACTGATTTTTTGAATATCCTATTCGTAATAAAAAGTGCAATAACAGTACTAACAGAAGGCATTTCTACAATAAAATACCTTCTGTTATTTTATTAATTTTAAAATTCTAATTCCAAATAAAGGCTGCTGCTTTCATTGCTTGTGGTTACCTCTTCTCCTTTCAGCACGGCATTAGTTGCATCTTTTACTATAAAATTCAGTTTCCAATATCCGGTCATCGTTAGAGACAATTTTCCGTGATATAAATTATCGGTAGCACTAAATATCGGTTGTACATTATTCGGGCTGGAATGATTTCCCATTCCCGTCATACGAGGGTCAAATAAGATTGTAGCATCAGTTACTGCCGGGAACGATAGCATTGTTTCTTTTTTAAATAAGCAAACCGTAAAATCATTCACAGCAACAGTGGGTACTGCAGGTGTTGTGTATGCTAAAATATATCTCTGTGCATCTGCGCCTGTGAATACCACCACTCGTTTTTTATCTGAAATATTTACAGGGACGGTATCCATTAATCCGGATGCTAATCCGCCGGATTGCCATGCCAAAGACAAGGTCCATTTTTCGGAAGGGTTTTCCGGCATTTGAAATACGATGTAACCTTTATACAAGGTCTGCATTCCGGCTACTTTAGAAATAGGAGATTTTGGCGCACTATGCATCATAGAGGTCATGTGCATTATCGGCATCCAATTTATTGTAGCATCTGTTTTATATACTCCGGTGGCTTTATCTTTTATGCGTAAGAAAATATCATTATATCCTTCTAATAATTTACCGTTTCGGGTATATAATTCTACAGTGTTTGTGTCGTTAGAAATTACTTTTAATAATTTCAAACCATCTGTTTCGTTTGTAGTTACTGTTTTTTCTTTATTACAAGAAACAAATAGTATAGAGCATATAGCAATGGCTATAAATGTTAATTTTTTCATGAGATTAAAATAATAAGTGATAAATTTTTCAAAAATAATTCCGTCTTTTCTCCACAGAGAGAAAGAACACTGACCCATCAATAGTGTTATTTACAGCTAAAAACAAGGCGGATGGAAGTACTCATAAATAAAATTGAATACATAATTTTCAGCATAATAAGGTATTGCTTTGTGTAGCGCAATTGACTTAACGTTGGAAAAGGAAAAATCAATTACCTTTTGAAAATACAAAACAGTTACCTCTTCGCTCAAAGACGTTTTCAAGGGTGCTTTATCATTTTTTTTATCATTGAAAACATCCTCTAGTTCTTTTTTCAAATGGCATTTACCATTACATTTTTTTTCGGGATTAAATTTGTTTATACACAGAACCGATTTTATATAATCATAATTTACGATATAGTCCACCACCGGCACCAATGGTCGGATGAAGAGCATTATCGAAACGATGAATATTACGGAGTATTTCACCTTTCAAATTTATAGCTTTATTATAGCACGTACAATGATAAATATCATGATTACAAATTTATACACATGATAATCTGCTGATAACATGAATAGAGGTGTATATTGCGTAACAACTATATTTGAAAAACGCAACAGATTACTTCTTCTTTAGATTTATAAAAGCCATTAGCTTTTGTCCACGTACCAATATCTTTAATCGCTGACGACTTAATGAAATATGTGCTGTTCTATTCATTTCCTCATCTATCCCGTTTTTATAAACCGCTAAAATTTGTTTATAGGATAATATTCCGACTATCTCATTATTGGCAATTATAGGCAGCAAATCAACATTCCCATTTACCATAGTTTCCACTACTGATTTCAAAGTATCATCCGGCTGTACAAAAATATTTCTGCGCTTTACCAATCTACCAACTTCTGTTTCTGTGTTATAAAGAGAGCTGAATAATGTAGTGGAGCTAAGCAATCCTATGTATTTGCTTTCATCATCTGCAATAATAAAGAAATTGGCTTGCAAATCGGATTCTTGTTCAACCCAATTTCTTACTTCTCCTACTGTCATTTTACTGCTGATTATTACCCCCGCCTCTGTCGTAACTTCTTTCACTTTTATACTTTCCAGTAAGTCAGGGCTGTAAGAATCAGGCGTATAAACTCCTCTTCGCGCTATCTTTTCTGTCATAATGGTATTATCCATTAAAAAATAAGAAACAAAGTATGCAGAAGTGCATGTAGCTAATAATGGCAGTAAAGCATTTGCTTGCCCTGTAGTTTCTAAAGCAAAAACTATAGAGGTCAGGAACGCTCTTGATGATCCTGCAAACAATGCCGACATCGCTACCAATACAGACATTTGAACGGATATTCCTGCGTTTGGAAATAAATTTTTTCCTGCCGTACCTAATAGCACGCCTATAGCACCTCCAATCGTAAGTAATGGAGCCAAAGTACCACCGGATGTACCGCTGCCTAATGAAATAGACCAAGATGTAAATTTCATTAAGCAAAGTGAGAGCGCCAGCATTACCGGCATAGTACCCGATAATAAATCTGTGATGTTATTATAACCTACGCCTAAAGTTCTAGGTTCGTAATACCCAACAACGCCGACAGCAATGGCACCAATGGCCGGCCACCATGCCCAGTGTATTGGGAGCTTCTCAAATAAATCTTCTACCCAATAAACAATTTTTGTAACTACAACAGCAATTAGCCCTATCACAATTCCCATTAAACTATAATAGGTAAGCGCATAATTTGATGCTGTTTGTAACATATCTTTCATCGGGAAACTAACACCTCCTCCAAATAAAAGGTGATGCCCCGCTGCTCCTGTAATACAAGCTAATGCAACCGGAATAAATGAACGAGCCGAAAATTCAAAAAGCAATAATTCTATGGCTAAGAATATAGCGGCAACCGGGCTGCCGAAAATAGCAGACATGCCTGCCGTAGCACCACAGGTTAATAATATCTTCCGTTCATTGGGTGTTATCTTTAATAACTGACCTAATGTGGAACCTAAAGCTCCACCCGTTGCGATAATCGGTCCTTCAGCTCCAAACGGACCTCCGGTACCGATAGAAATCGCCGCAGACATTGGTTTTAAAAAAGTAATAGATGGTCTTATTTTGCTTTCATTAGTCAAAATTTGCTCCATTGCTTCGGGTATGCCATGCCCGCGTATGGCTTTTGAACCATATAGTGCCATTAAGCCGATAATTAACCCACCGATAACAGGCACAATGACAACCCACCATCCATAGGTATTATTCGCAGGATTCACGGGTTCTATAGATAGTTTTCCATAAAAGGAAATATTCGTAATTAAATCAATTAGGTAAACAAGAAATTTTGCTATAAAGCTTATGCAGGCTGCTATTATAAATGCATATATTGAGAGCTTGAACAATCGTTTTTTATTATAGCTATTTTTGGATGTTGTAGCATTCCTTTTCGATTCTGTATTGAATGAGGTGGAGATAGGTATCCCATTATTTACAATCATCCTTTTACGTTGTTTTACTTAGTATTCAAGAGTTAGCTAAAAATTTATATCAAAAGACTTATTATCCAAGATGCTTTTTGCAAAAATACTATTTTGCGATAAATTCAAAATCTCCAAGACATGATATTACACAATGATAACCTGAGTTAAACCTTTTACGCTTGTTCTATAACAAGGTTCTTCTACGATTTATCTTCTTACAAACAAATAAAAGCAGCGTGTTAAGCTACAATATCCTACTCTTCCAATAATTTCATATCTATATTTTCCAAGCCGGCAATTCCTTCTATAGAGCCTGAAATATGTGCTGCATTTAATAAAATTTTCTCTAATTGTTTTTCTCTTGCCTTCCATAATTTTTCCATCGCAGTGCGTTCGGCATCTATGGATTGTTTCATAGATAGAAACCCTTCTCGCACTGCTCTCCACTGTTCGGCAAATTCATGATTGGTTAGATAGTCGTACAACAAATGCATTTTGTCGCCTTTATTTTCTTGTGACTTGCTCACTGAGAACACCCGCAACACAAGGCTTCTTAGTACATGCGCTAATGCACGTACTTCGGGGTAAGTACAAATCCATATTCCATTTTTTTCTCCAAATTGCTCCATATCTTTAGGCATAGTTTGTGTTACTATTACCGCAATATCAGCATTGGTTGCACGCATATCTGCTTTTAATTTTTCTATCCAATCATTCGAGAATGCTTGTGTCCGTTTACTTTCATAAATAATTTTACCACACAATTGTCCAAAATTATTGCGCACCGTTTGAATGCAATCTGCTCCTCTAACCCCTTTACCAACTTCTTCAATCATATCAAAAGGAAATGCTTCTTTTAATAGTGCTTCTAAGGCTAGTTCTTGCACTTCGCCTTGTAATTGCATGCTGCCTTGGGTTGCTTTTCGTTGTGCTTCGTCTAATGCTTTTTGTGTTTGCTCTATTTTCTTTTCATATTCTTTAAAGCGTAGTTCGTTTTTATCTTGTTCTTGTTTGATAATTTTTTGCTCCATAGCCTCACGTTCTGCTTTAAGCTGACGTTGTACTTGCAATTCTAACTCTTGCTCTTTTTCTTTTAATGTATCTTCGCGCTTTAGAAATGCTAATTCTTTTTCTTTCAAAACAGCATTTTCTCGCTTACGATTTTCTAACTCTTCCTGCTGGCTTTTTAATTGCAACTGAAAGGCTTCATTTGCTTTTTGTATAGCTTTTTCAGTTTCTTCTTTTGCTATTTTCTGCCGGTCCGCTTCTAAGCGTTGTTTGTACTCCTCTTGTGCCTTGATACGTTTATCTTCAAATTCTCTTTCGCGTGCTTGCAGTTCGATTTCCTTTTGCTTCATTTTTTCCAACATGCGCTCCTCCGCTTGGTGGCTCAATACTTCGTCTATATCTATAGAAGTTCCGCAGTTCGGACATTTAATATTATTATTGCTCATTGCTCAATTTTAAAATTAGGTTTAGGATATACATAATACAAATAATATGCATAAATAAGAAACTAAATGAAAAGATGTACTCCATAAGGAAGGATATGCACAAAATTGCACTTTTATCCCTAATTATTACTAACTTTTTTCGGCAATTTTAAACGAGCAATTACTATTTAGATTAAATTTGCTCCGCTTTTTTCCGAAGCGTAAAAAAATAACAATGGCTGAAAAACAAGAACACGGCTTACACAAACTCTCCGCAGCAGGCGTGATGGTAGCATTAGGTATTATTTATGGAGATATAGGCACCTCCCCTATCTATGTATTAAAAGCCATAATGAATATGGCTGTTGGCGGCAATCATCCGGTTACTGATGATTTAGTTTTAGGAGGTGTTTCTTGTGTTTTTTGGACATTGCTCATTATAATCACATTTAAGTATGTAATTTTAGCCCTAAATGCAGATAACAAAGGCGAAGGAGGGATTTTTGCTTTATATGCTATTGTACGGCGATACAAAGCTAAATGGACTATTATTCCGGCATTAATTGGTTGTGCCTCTCTAATGGCAGACGGATTTATTACGCCTCCTATTTCGATATCATCTGCAGTAGAAGGATTAAACATTTTATACCCACATATAGAAACTGTGCCAATTGTAATTACCATTTTAATAGGCATATTTTTAGCACAACAATTCGGCACTAATAAAATTGGAAATGCATTCGGTCCGATAATGTTTATCTGGTTTACGATGATTGGAGTTATTGGAGCAACACAAATCTTAAAAAATCCGGCTGTATTTAAGGCTATGAATCCGATGTACGCCATTAATTTGGTGGTAAACTATCCGGGAGGAATTTGGTTTTTAGGTGCCGTATTTTTATGTACTACCGGAGGGGAAGCGCTTTATTCTGATTTAGGCCATTGCGGAAAAGAAAACATTTATGTAAGTTGGACTTTTGTAAAAATTTCTTTATTGCTATGCTACTTCGGGCAAGCGGCATTTATTATCAGTCATAAAAATATGGACTTTAGCGAGATAGCACCCTTTTATGCTGTGATGCCGGCGTGGTTTTTAAAAATAGGAATTATCGTAGCCACAATGGCTACAATTATTGCATCACAAGCCTTAATCAGCGGTTGCTTTACGTTGGTGAATGAAGCGATGAAATTAAAGTTATGGCCTAACCAAAAAGTAATTTACCCTACCATTGTACAAGGCCAAGTTTATATTCCATTTATTAATTGGTTATTATTCTTTGGTTGTTTAGCTGTGGTTTTAATTTTTAGAGAATCCGGAAAAATGGAAGCCGCTTATGGATTAGCGATATCTCTAAATATGATTATGACAACGATGTTATTAGCCTATTACATGCATGTAAAACGCAGACCTAAATACCTTATTTGGGCATTTTTAATTTTCTTTATGTGGATAGAGCTGACTTTCTTAACGGCCAACCTAAAGAAATTTATGCATGGTGGTTGGTTTGCTATCTTAATTGCGACAGTCATTTTTATATTGATGTATTTATTTAAAGAAGGGAAAAAATTACGCAATAAGCATATTGAGTTTGTAGAAATAAAAGACTATTTAGATGATATTGTTGATTTGCAAAATGATACGACTATACCGAAAGAAGCAACGAATTTGGTATTTATGTGTAATGCAAATGACAAAAAACATATCGACTCCAACATCATTTATTCCATATTCCGAAAAAAACCAAAACGAGCAGACACCTATTGGTTTGTGCATGTAGATATTACCGGTGAGCCTTATGGGGCTTCTTATACCGTAGAAACTGTTATTCCGGGAAAATGCTTCTTTATACGATTGAAATTTGGATTTAAAATTGAACACAAAGTACATGTAATGTTTACCAAAATAGTAGAAGACATGGAAGCACGAGGGGAAATAGATTTGCTAAGCCACTATCCATCACTGCGTAAACACGGCTATCCGGCAGACTTTAAATATGTAATTCTAAATTCAAAAGTTTCAATAGATAATAAATTAAACCCTATCGAACAGTTTATCGTAAAATCTTATAATTGGATAAAATCAGTAAGCTTACCGGCTGAAGAAGATTTTGGATTAGAAAAAACAAACTGTCGAGTAGAAAATGTGCCGATTCGTATTGCCCAAAAATCGCATATCGAAATTACTCGAGAAAACTGATTTATATAGGCATTACAAGAACTTACTACGTTTACGCATAATACTATTATCTGTATTAATACCATTCAGTGCACTTCAGCATACCTTACCATTGATTATTATCAATTATTTCTAATTAATCATAATTTAACTTGCAAATTAAACAAACGTTTAATTAAATTTGCAAGCGAATTAAACAAACGTTTAATTAGGAATTATGGAAGAGATTAAAAATACAGATAAACGCGAATACATCTTAGATGTAGCCGAGCGTTTATTTGCAGAACACGGTTTTGAAGCAGTAAGTGTAAGAGAGATATCAAAAGCAGCAGACATCAACATAGCTATGGTATCGTATTATTTCGGCTCAAAGGAAAAATTATACGAAGCCGTTATCCAAAGAAAATTAATTGTTTCCGATACCATTCTTAGTCAATTAAAAAAATATACTACCAATAAAGAAAAATTATTTGCCTTAGTAGATTTATTTATAGTTCGATTATTTGAAAATAGACACTTACAAAATATCATCTTCCGAGAAATATCTATGAACCAGCGCAGTAATATGACGGAGATTATCATTACGCAGGTACATAACAATTTTCATTTAATAATCGACATTATACAGAATGGAATAAAAAATAAAGAATTTAAAAAAGTAGATGTTGAATTAACCGCACTAACGATTATTTCTATTATAAAAACGTACACACATTCCAGCAAAATGGCCTGCAAGGTGCTGCACCTCGAAGAAAACGAAAACGTATTTGAAACAAAATATAAAAATCGTTTAAGAAAACACATCATTGAACTTTTAAGTAATCATTTAGGAATAGAATCAAAATAGAATATGAAAAAAATAAGTAGCTATATCGCCTGTTTATTATTGATAACAAGTTTATCCGCACAAGAAATAAAAAGATTAACACTGAAAGAAGCCATTGAACTTTCGGTGAAAAACAGTAAGCAATTACAACTCGACAGTTTAAAAATACAAGCATTGGAATTTAAAAAGAAACAAGCTCAAAATGCTATGATTCCTGTGCTTGGCGTAAGTACCGGCTATGCTCGATTGAGCAATAACATTCCACCTTTTGAAATAACCATTCCGGGTATGGGGAGTTTTGCCATACAAACCAACTTTCCCAACCAATATAGTAATCGAGTTACAGTACAGCAGCCCATTTTCCAAGGATTGAGAAATTGGAATACCGTAAAAGCCATTGACCAACAAAAATTAGCAGCAGGAATGGATACTGAAAAAGATTTACAAGACCATAAATTAAGCGTTGTACAAACCTATTACAATTTATATAAATTACAACAAGCAAAAACACTATTAGACTCAAACATTGCACAAACTCAAGTCCGTGTGGACGATATCACAAAATTTAAGAATGCAGGTCTAATGCTAAACAACGATGTAATGCGTGCCGAATTGCAAAAAACAAATCTGCTGGTAACCAAAGCAGACATAGAAAGTGCGATAAGCATTACCTCATTCAACATGAGTATTTTGTTGGGATTAAAACCGGATACAAAAATAGAAGTAGAGAGTCCGGATCCAATAGAAGTAGATGTAACACCTATTGATGCGTTAGTTTCCAATTCAATGACAAACAGAGTGGAACTAAAAGCACAACAATTCAGATCAAAGGCAGCAAACTACGCCGTAAAAGCCTCTCGAAGTGCGTACATGCCTACTATTAGTGCTGTAGGAAATGGCATTTACAGTAATCCCAACCAGCGTTTTTTCCCTATGCAAGACAAATTTAAAGCCACATGGGATATAGGCGTCAGCCTTAGCTGGAACATCATGCAGCTCTATACTGCACGTGCTGTTGTTGGTGAAGCAAAAAATCAAAAAGCACAATTATTACAAGCCACAGAGCAAATAAAAGATGGAATTTCTATGGAAGTAAATTCCAACTACGAAGCAGTGAAAGTAGCACAATTGAAGATTGACTTAGCAAACAAAGCTATCTCGCAAGCAAAAGAAAATAAAAGAATTTTAGATAATAGATTTGAAGCACAAGTAGCCTTATTAAGTGATGTATTAGAAGCAGACCAATTACTACTGCAAGCCCAAACCAACTTATTAAATGCACAAGCAGATGCAGCCATTGCACAATATAAACTACAAAGAAGTTTGGGAACTATAAAATAAAAATCAACTACAAAAATAAATCACATTCAAAAAATAGAAAAATCATCCGAATGAAAAATAAAAATAAACACGAAAATGAAGCCAAAAAGAATGTATTCATTCCAATTATCGGGGCAGTACTATTAGTGGGAGCACTCGTATTTGCTTACTACAAAATTACGTATGCAATGCACAATGAAGATACCGAAAACGCTCAAATAGAATGTAATATTATTCCTATTGCCCCCCGAGTGCAAGGCTATGTAAGCACTATCTACATAAAAGACAACCAACGGGTACACAAAGGGGATACCTTGCTAATTTTAGATGATAGAGATTTAAAAATAAAATTAGAGCAAGCGATAATAGCGGCAAAAAGTGCCGGCGCAAATGTAAATGTAGTAAAGAGTAATGTCTTATCTGCAGATGCCTCTGCAAGTGCAGTGTCAACTACGGTTATTACGGCTCAAGCTGCGATAGAAACGGCAAAAGCAAACGTAGAGGCTGCGAAAGTACGAGTATGGAATGCAACAGAAAATTTCAAACGTTATGAGAAATTATTCAATGAAACATCAGCAACGCAAGCACAATACGATGCAGCATTAGCAGAAAAACAATCAGCAGAAAAACAAGTTGCTGTTTTAGAAAAACAAGTGCAAGTAGCACAAGCTCAATTAAAAGCGGCGCAACAACAAGCTTCGGCATCGCATACACAAGCAAATGGCGTAAGCACACAAGTAAACTTAGCTGAAGTAGGCACGCAACAGCAACAAACAAATGTAGATTTTGCAAAATTACAATTATCGTATGCTTACATCATCGCACCATCTGACGGCTTTATCTCTAAGAAAAATGTACAACCCGGACAATTGGTAAATCCCGGACAAATACTAATGAGTATTGTTGATGATTCGCAACTATGGATAAATGCAAACTTTAAAGAAACACAAGTAGAGCGCATGAAAGTAGGGCAAGAGGTGACCGTAAAAGTAGATGCCTATCCCGACAAAACCTTCAAAGGGAAAATAGAGTCACTACAAGCAGCAACCGGCTCTAAATTCTCGTTATTGCCTGCCGACAATGCTACCGGAAATTTTGTAAAAGTGGTGCAACGCATACCTGTCCGTATTGCCTTAATCGACGACAAAAACGATGCGTATGATTTACGTGCCGGTATGAATGTGAATGTAGCTGTAAAAGTAAAATAGTTGATGTTTATATTGAATCCTATAAGATGACACAAGCACAAACAGACAGCCTAATAGAATATGGTGCACGCCGATACATAGTTACCATTACGGTAGTTTTGTGTACCCTATTAGAGTTAATTGATACGACCATTGTAAATATTGCAACCAATACCTTAATGGGCAATTTAGGGGCAACCATTTCAGAAGTAAGCTGGGTAATTGCAGCGTATGCAATTGCCAATGTAATTGTAGTACCGATGAGCGGTTGGTTATCCTCTGTTTTTGGCAGAAAATATTATTTTGCAGGCTCGGTGGCATTATTTACGTTCGCTTCTTTTATGTGCGGCATGTCTAACTCTATCTGGGTATTAGTATTCTGGAGATTTATACAAGGCATTGGTGGTGGTGCGTTATTTGCTACTTCACAAACTATACTAAAGGAAATTTATCCTCCGGAAAAAATAGGAATGGCAATGGCGATGTTTGGCATGGGCGTAATTGTTGGTCCTACAATCGGGCCGTACTTAGGAGGTTATTTAGTGTATAATTATGATTGGCCTATTATTTTCTTTATCAATATTCCTATCGGCATACTGGCAACGTTTCTCACTTTAACTTATATACGCGATAATCCTTACGAAAAAAGAACAAATCGTAAAGTCGATTGGTTGGGCATATTTTTATTAATTGTTGGTGTCGGTTCTTTACAATTAATATTAGAGCAAGGCGAGCGCAATGATTGGTTTGAGTCGAGATATATTTTATCATTCACCATTTTGGCTGTTGTTGGTATAATAGGTTTTATCATCAGAGAGCTCACCGTTAAACATCCTATTGTAGATTTACGAGTATTATTGAAAGGCAATGTAGCCATTGCAACTATCATGAATTTTATTTTAGGGTTTATACTTTTTGGAAGTGTATTTATTTATCCGATTTACATGCAACATTTTTTAAATTTCACCCCACAACTATCCGGTGAAATGTTTATGCCCGGAGCAATATTAAGTGGTATGTTAATGCCATTTATCGGTATGTTGTTATCTAAGGGGATGCCTCCTAAATTTATGATTTCGTTTGGGTTTACCATCACCGGAATTTTTGTATTCTGGTCTTCATTTATATTCACCACATCCACGGGGGCAGATGCTTTATTTTGGCCTTTATTAATTAGAGGATTAGGAATGGCATTCTTGTTTGTCCCTTTATCCGGCGTTACTTTAGGAGGATTAAAAGGTGCAGATGTAGGACAAGCAGCAGGTATTACCAATATGGTTCGACAAATTGGTGGCTCTATAAGTGTAGCAGTTATTGGAGTTTTAAACGAAACCTTGAGCGCAGAGCACCGAGCTGTAATATTAGAACACGTAACACCTGATAATCCGTTATTGAATGAACGAGTAAACATGCTAAAAAATGGAATGCTCTCCATGACTACCGATGCCGATAAAGCTACACAACAAGCATTAGCCTACATTAATTACACTATTGATAAGCAAGCTGCAATTCTAAGCTATATTGATATTTTTCATTTTTTAACGCTCTTCGTATTTATTTCAATACCGTTGATATTTTTTGCAAAAACGTATAAACTAAATCAAGATGCCATGAGTGGACATTAATTGGAAAACGAAAAATAGTTTAGTCTCTACGTATTTTTAATGCATTTTATTTCCAACCAATCTGCAGGATAAAATTCAGGTTGTCCATTAAATATATCAATATTGTTAGCGTGTTCAAATTTCTTTCGAACATAAATATCATCGACAAAATCAAAGGGTTTTGCAAAATCTATTGTAAAATTATTTTCCGATAAAATAATTTTCAACTGTTCCAACGACAAGGTATTGTAACAATAATATTTATCAATATTATCAATAGCAGTATCAATTTTTTGTTGCTCAGAAATAGTATCTGCTACCCGCTTGTAAAAATCTTTTATATACAGTACTCCTCCTTTTTTTAATTTCTGATAAGCATTTTTAATCGCTAATGCAACATTATTAGAATGTCCTAAACTTTCTAAAAACAAAACTGAATCGTAAAAACTATCCTGTATCGGCAGGTGTTCCAAATGATGATAATCACCCAAGTGCAGTGAAATATTTCCGGACAATTGAGCATTTTCTATTTTTCGGTGTGCCTCATTGTATTGGACATCTGAAATCGTTACCGCATCTACTTGCACATTCCAGCGTTTCGCAAAATGAATCGCCGGTCCTCCCACTCCACAACCCAAATCTAATACCTTTAATTTCCAATTTAACCCGGCACTTCTACCTACATAATCTAATAATTTTTCTGTATTGGAGGGTCTGAAGGCTTGGATGACATCGCCATAATTTTCCAAATAAGATGCAGTCATTTGGTTATAATACTCTTTAACTTGATGGGGCAATGAGCGATGTTGCATTAGGTATTTATTTATTTCGAATGTAATAAATTTCGAACCTAAAAGCAAGTTCAACTATTTTTGATTGCGAAAAACGCTACCTACTTATTTCCTTCGGAGCATCAGCGATGCTGTTTTATTAAAAGGAAAATGCCTTACATTTCTGTAAGGCATTTCTGTGGTTAGTCGGGATGGCTGGATTCGAACCAACGACCTCCTGGTCCCAAACCAGGCATTCTAACCGGACTGAACTACATCCCGATTATTTTTTGTTGTTTGCTGCGGTGAGGGAGGGATTCGAACCCTCGGTACAGTTTCCCGTACGTCAGTTTAGCAAACTGGTGGTTTAAGCCACTCACCCACCTCACCTCCTATTTCTTTATAAGAACTTTGGGTCGGCAAAGATAGGATTTTTAAAGAACTTTGCAAATATAAAACAAAATTTGTTTGAATTAATTTGCTTTAATATTTGGTAATATTAAGAAACTACAAACTCAATTCTATTCTTTTCTTCAGCTCATCAACAGAATCTCTGAATTCTTCGTCGGTGTCTATCAAATTCCGAACGGCTTGGCAAGAGTGAATTACTGTACTATGGTCGCGTCCGCCAAATTGTTGCCCAATAGATTTTAAGGATGACTTTGTATATTCTTTTGCAAAATACATAGACAACTGGCGGGCTTGTACATACTGGCGTTTTCGAGTAGGTTCTTTTAATTTTTCCATCGGCACTTCAAAGTAATCACACACCGTTTTTTGTATCATGTCTAAAGAAATTTCTTTAGTAGCATGCTTCACAAAATTGATAACCGTCCGCTTTGCAAGATCCAATGTAATGTCTTGTCGGTTTAAGGTGGCTTGTGCTAAAATAGAAGTTAGCACACCTTCCAACTCGCGTACATTGGTTTTAATATTTGTAGCGATGAAGCGGGTTACATCTTCATTCATTTCTATTCCATCGGCGTGTAGTTTTTTATGTAAGATGCTGATGCGGGTGTCATAATCCGGAGTCTGCAAATCAGTTGTCAATCCCCATTTAAAGCGCGACAGTAAGCGTTCTTCCATATTTTCCAAATCCTTAGGCGCTCGGTCTGAAGTTAAAATCAACTGCTTACCATTTTGGTGTAAGTGATTGAAGATATGAAAGAAAATATCTTGTGTTTTTTGTTTGTTTGCAAAAAATTGAATGTCATCAATTACCAGCACATCTATTTGTTGGTAAAAATGTATAAAATCATTAGTGCTATTATCTTTTAATGCGGTTAAAAACTGACTGGTAAATTTTTCTGAGCTTACGTACAATACGGTTTTAGTAGCATTATGTACCTTAATAAAATTCCCGATTGCTTGTGCTAAATGTGTTTTTCCCAAACCTACGCCACCGTATATTACTAATGGATTAAAAGCGGTGCCTCCCGGCGTTTTTGCTACTGCCATCCCTGCACTGCGCGCAAATTTATTACAATCTCCTTCTATAAAGGAATCAAACGTATAGTTTGGATTTAATTGCGAATCAACGTGTATTTTCTTTAACCCCGGAATAACAAACGGATTTTTTACCATCGGACTGGAGAATGCTACCGGCATCGAAATCTCATTTGTACCATACACCCCTTCTCTATGGTTAGGTACGTCTATGGTTTTAGGTTCGCTACGCACACCGTTTGATGCATCTACCAATATACGGTATTCCAACTTGGCATCTTCGCCCAGTTCGCGTTTGATCGTCTTACGAAGTAATGTAACATAATGTTCTTCCAGCCATTCATAAAAAAATTGACTTGGCACTTGGATGGTAAGACTTCTTCCGTCGAGTTTTACAGGTTTAATAGGTTCGAACCAAGTTTTGTAGCTTTGTACATTGATGTTATCTTTGATGATTTTCAGACAATTTTCCCACACAAGTTCATGCTTGTTTTTCATACGCTCTAATCGGTTTTTTTAGAAATTAATAATTGATAACAACGATGAAACTAAGTTGAGGAAAAATTCTTTAATAAAAAAATTATTTTGCTATTGATTTTTTATCAACAATTACAGTTTGAGAGTTTGATAACTTTTTTCTGAAAGTTTTTTCAAATAAATATTCTAACTGTCCGATTTGTACTCCAGCCCATCCAACTTGGTTTATTAGTACTGTTTTATCATATTTATTTTTCACTTCTGTAGGCTTGTCTAAAAAGGTGTGTGTATGCCCTCCGATGATTAAATCTATGTGTGCCGTATGGTTAGCTAAAACTATATCTGATATTTTATTACTATCATATTTGTATCCCAAATGTGATAAGCAAATAACGAATTGGCAGTTCTTTTTTTCTTTTAAAATATCAACTTGTTCTTGTACTGATTTTATGGGGTCTAAATATTTTGTATTCGTATATAATTTATCGGGCACTAATCCGTTTAACTCTACCCCGCATCCGGTAATTCCTATTTTTAATTTTCCTTTTTTTATTACAATATGTTTATGCACTTTTCCGTCCACCGGCGTATCCGTAAAATCGTAATTGCAATTTACAAATGGGAAGTGGGCGCGTGTAATTTGTTTAGCTAAATTTTCTATACCTCCATCAAAATCGTGGTTGCCGATAGTAGCTGCATCGTAGCCCATTTTATTCATCAAGTCGATATCTAAATCTCCGTGAAAGAAATTAAAATAGGGCGTTCCTTGAAAAATATCACCGGCATCTAATAATAATACATGTTTATTTTTTTTACGGGTATTGGCAATAATAGCTGCACGGTATTCTGCGCCACCTAATCCGGGATATTTTTTGTCGTCATCCGAAAATGCTTCTATATGGCTATGCATATCGTTTGTATGCAAAATAGTCAATGTATGTTCGGTTATTTCCTCTGCAAAAAGCTGCATCGGAGAGGCTATTGTACTCAATGCCGCAGAGCCGGCAATAGTGGTTTTCAAAAAATTTCTTCTACTCTGCATAGCTTATTCTATTTTCTAAGGTGGATGAAATTTTTCTACCTGCTTTAGCTTGTTCTTTCCAATATTCCAAAATTGCTTCTCTGAATAATTTTCCGGTTTGTACTTGTGGGATATGTTTTAAAAATGCCATGCCATCGCCGCCATTTGCCACATAATCTATCAATGCTACATTGTAGGTTTGGGTATAGTCCAATGGAGCATTATTTATTTTTATGTCGATGGCTTTTTGATCTTTTATTTTAAAAGAAATTCCGGCTACCGGCCACCCCTTCATTCGAGCGATTGAATCGCAAAAATCTGCTACTTGCTGCCCGGTTAATTTTTGTGCTACTACATAATTATCAAACGGCATTAATAAATATGCATCTTCTACGCGCAGCATTCCCTTGCTTACAGACGCCATGCGAATACCGCCGAAATTCAAAATTGCCAAATCCATTTTATCTTTGGTGTACTCTTGAGCTTTTGATTTAAGTATGTCCACCATTAAATTTCCCAACGTACTTTCCGGCTGTTTTTTATATAAATCCATCGTAAGCTCCACAATAGTTGCATTCATTATTTTATCTAATGAATCCTTGTATGGGTGGTAGTATGCTTTTATTGACGAATCGGGCGCAATGTTTTTTGTAGCCGGTAATAAAGTGGCGTGTTCTTGTACGGGGTATAACGTTTTGCAGGCGGATGCAATTACAAGCGCGCCGAAAAAAAATACTGCTTTATTAAAATAATTTTTTAACATCACTTTTTACATAATTAATAGCAATCTGCACAGGCACTTGTTGTTCTGTTTGCATATAATAATTAAAAATGGCTCTATTTAATTCCGTGCCATCTGCAACGTCCGGCAGTTGTGCTGCAAAAGTATTTATTAGCTTTATTGTTTCTTCCTTTGCCGTAGCGACCATTTGCCAAGCATCATCATTAATATACATTTGCTGCGATAAATTATATTCGTATTCCGTGCGTATGGCTCTCACTAATTCTAATTGCAACTCCGGCACTAACATATTAGGCACATACACTCTTGGCAATAAGCTAAAAGGGTGTATTCTTTCCAAAAAAACAATAATGCGTTCATACGCCTGCAACCGAAGTGGCAATGAAATTTTACGTTGCTCAAACAGAAGGGTTTTGTTTAATTCTTGATTTCGTCGTTTATTTTCATCTTCCACAAATGTGCGAACGATGAGGTAAACGCCTCCTAATGTAATTAATGCCGGTATAATATATTTAAGGATTTCTAAAATTCCGGAAGATTCCATATAGCTTTTTTTCGTTATCAAAAGTAGCGTATTTTTTTGAAATTCATCTGATTTTTAAACGGTACATTTTATAATTAATATTTCATAAGACTTCCCATGTTTTTAAACTAACTTTGCAAAGTATTGTTTAGTAAATTATGGAAACAAAAATTATCGAAAAAGCACCTGTAACATTAACGCCGAATGCCATTCATGAAGTAAAAGAATTGCTTAAAAATGGTAATTACGACGCTCGCTATGGCTTACGGTTGGGCGTACGCGGCGGCGGTTGTGCGGGGTTCAGTTATATCTTGGATTTTGACACTCAAAAGGACACCGACCACGTCTTTGCTATTGAGGGTATTTCAATTTTCATAGATAAGTCGCAAGAAATATATTTATATGATTGCGAGATAGATTTTAAAAACGGATTAGATAACCGAGGCTTTATTTTTAACAATCCAAATGCTACATCCACCTGCGGTTGCGGTACTTCCTTTTCGGCTTAATACTCAATAAAAACGAGTGCTTTGAGCTGCAATTGTTCACAGACCTCCATTTTTACTAACATTTTTAAGTATTTATTTGGATAATTGGATAAACAAATTAACTTTGTAGCATAATGTTTTTTTAACTTTTAAATAAGACAATAATGAACAAAGGAGACTTAGTAAAAGTAATTGCCGACACAGCAGGAGTTACTAATGCAACAGCAAACGAAACTTTAAACACAGTTCTTGAAAGCATCCGCAAAGCATTGAAAAAAGGGGACAAAGTTACCTTAATTGGCTTTGGTACTTTTAGTACTGCAAAAAGAGAAAAAAGAGATGGCAGAAACCCTTCAACTGGGGCTAAAATCAAAATTCCGGCTAAAACTTTAGTGAAATTTAAAGCAGGAAAAGAATTATCTGAAGCGGTAAACAAAAAGAAATAAGAAAGATTTTTCTTACTAAAAATAAAAGCCTCAACAATTGTTGAGGCTTTTATTTTTTATGGTGCCAATCTTTCTATCTTCCAATTTACAGCATCTATGCGTGTATAGTTTATCCTATCGTGCAGGCGGCTTTCTCTGCCTTGCCAAAATTCTATACGATTGGGAATCACCAAATATCCACCCCAATAATCCGGCAATGGAATTTCTTCATTAGTATATTTTTTTTCTACTGCTGCATACACATCTTCTACTGCTGCTCTATTGGGTAGTATGGTACTTTGCATTGATGCCCACGCTCCTATTTGGCTGCCTCTCGGGCGAGAATGAAAATATTCTGCTGCACTTTTTCGATCTGTTTTTTGTGTAATGCCTTCTATTCGCACTTGTCGTTCTTGCCACCAAAAAAGCAATGCCACTTTTGCATTCTCTTGCAACTGCTGTCCTTTATGACTTTCATAATTGGTATAAAAAACAAATCCATCTTGACTAAAACTTTTTAGTAAAACAATACGTGCTGAAGGTTGACCATCATTTCCGACCGTTGCTAAAGTCATTGCATTCGGTTCTGTTATATTCGATTGTACTGCATCATCAAACCATTTTTTAAATTGTAAAAAAGGGTTTATAGCACAATGTTCTTCCAATAAAAATGAGCTGTCATAATTTTCTCTCATTTTATGTAATTCAATATTCTCCATATTTAAAATTAGTCATTAAATTTGACAGTCAACTATCCATAAATAAATGAAAAATCAACAAAACGTTATTTCATCGAAAGATAGAAATTACACATTACCCCTTTTATTGCTGACCAACCTGATGCCGCTATATGGTGTAATTCGCTGGAATTGGACATTTTTCTCCGTAGTGTATCTTTATTGGTTAGAGTTAATCATCATCAGTACATTTCAATTGCTAAAAATATTTTTGGCGCAAGGTGGGTCTATTAGTTGCATTGCCAAAATAGTTATCGGATTAAAATTCTTTTTATCTCGAACAGGAATATTTTTATTCTATTTAATTTTTATTGTAACCTTCTTGGGCGTTTTGCAAAACAAAGACAATACAGATCCAACTGCATTTGTATCTATGGCGGATACTTTACTACTCCGAAATACTTTTTTCAAAATTAATTTCTTTGGATTTTTTCTATACAATTTGCTAGAATTTCTACTTACCTATATTATAAATAAAGCTTACAAACAAAAACTCGCCACCGACTATTTTAGTTTTTTAGATGTACATATTATAGTAGTGCATATTGTAGTGGTACTGGGTACATTTATATATATGGGTGCTACGGAGAAACTACACTGGAAACACAAGAGTGCTATTATCGCTTGTGTTTCATTATTTGTAGTTGTAAAATTAATTGCTGATTATATACGACAAAGTGTTTCGGAAGAAAACACGGTGGAGCAAACGGGTAATTTTATTTAACGGAAACGATTGCACATTGACCTCAAGAGGCATTTAAAAACAATGAAAAATACGAGACATTATTATAAAAAAAATTAACTCAGCAAATGCATGCTTTTTAATTTTTTCTCAATTCTGTTACTAAGTTCCAAATTAATTGGCATTAACGGCAAACGCACAGGGTCATCGCAAACGCCTAAGTATTTCATCGTCGCCTTTACGCCGGCAGGGTTACCTTGTTCAAATAAATAAGTAATAAGCTCATCCAACTCATATACGGTTTTTCTTGCAGATGTAAAATCGCCCGCTAAAGCTTGATGTACCATTGAAGAAAATTGTTTGGGTAGTGCGTTAGCAATTACGGAAATTACGCCATCATAGCCAATAGAAATTTGAGGTACAATTAAATCATCGTTACCGCTGATTAAATAAAAACCTGCGGGTTTTTCTCTTGCTAACCAAAAAATTTGTTGCCAATCATTGCTAGCTTCTTTTATTCCAATTATATTTTTAAAATCATGTGCTAATTGTAGTGTAGTAGTTGCCCGAATATTTGACGCTGTTCGTCCGGGTACGTTGTATAAAATTATTGGCAAATCAGTACTATTCGCAATAGCTTTGTAATGCTCGTATATTCCTTCTTGCGTTGGTTTGTTATAATAAGGCGAAACAGATAAAATAGCATCTACCCCGGTCAAATCGAAAGACTGCATATCGGCAATAATACTTTTAGTATCATTGCCTCCAAAGCCTGCAATAACAGGTACTCTTTTATTGGTAACTTCTACGCATTTATGGATAGCGGCTTGTTTTTCTTGCTTCGACAATGTTACTGACTCTCCGGTGGTGCCCAACACAACCACATTATCTACTCCTCCATCAATTACATAATTCACTACATTTTCAAACTGTGAAAAATTGATTTCTTTTTTTTCATTAAATGGTGTTACTAATGCCACACCCACTCCTTTCAAATTCAACATATTTTATTTATTTTTTTACCAAAGCATAAAGGCAATATTTGAAAAACTACTATCTATTAACCAATAACGACTAAGTACTATTTTAAATATTTCTCTAAGTTCTGAATTAAATTAGAAATATTCGATTTTTCATTTGAAATCAATATTAAATCATAGTTAGAATTTTGGATATCTTTATTAAAACCCACTCTAAATTTAGCAAGCGACACGGCTGATATATATTCCAATGGCAAGCAATCTTCCATACTGAAATTAACCATTAAATCGAATGGAGAACGTTCAAAAAAACCGGTTGTACCTCCTCCCGGTTTTCCATACCATGATATATCTTTATTGGAGATATATGGAAATGGGTACTGGAATCCAAACTCTCGTTTGGGCAAGTAGCCGAGTATTTGAACGTCTTTTTGCGAATGTTTTAATTGTTTTACAAAATCAAGAATTATATCATTCTGTTTGATATCTATAGCTGAAAATAAAATTCCGATACTTTTGGCATTATGTAGCGCAATAGGAAGCCTGTCCATGCTTTTTTTACTTTTCAAGCGTAAATAGAAATAAAAAATGAGATGTTTGAGCCTCTTTATCACTTCGCAAATTTACATAAATAGCGCTAAAAAAGCTATCGCAATAAAAATGCATTCTTTGAAATTTTATGTATGGAAAGAGGTAAACAATAATAATACCTGAAATGAATACAAGCCGGAGGATTGTTTATATAGGCCAACATAAAAGGTAGTGATACAAAAGTTCAACAAGAATATGCGAATATAAATACACTTTTGAATGTTAGGTTATTGTTTAGATTTCAGAAAATAAAAAAATATTTGCAGGAATAAAAAAAGGTTGTATATTTGCACTCGCTTAAAAAAGCAAGGTTCGGTAGTTCAGTTGGTTAGAATACGTGCCTGTCACGCACGGGGTCGCGGGTTCGAGTCCCGTCCGGACCGCAAAATAGGGTTTAAACGATTTCGTTTGAACCCTATTTTCATTTAAAACCCTTGTAAAACAAGCATTTCTAAAATTTAAAGATTTCGTTTGTATTCGTTCGATTTCAAATTTCTTATCTCTATTCGTATCAAGTCAATGGAGAATATTCGTTGATTATGTTGGGGATCTACTTTTTTTTGTTACTATTTTGGGGTTAAACGAAGCCAATAGAAGCAATTTATTTTTCAGTACTAAAAATAATATTCTAAAATGGGCTGCCTAAAAACGAAAGTATAGCCGTCAGAGAGAAATGCACGCCGCCAAAAAATCGGGTTTTCGCAGAAACCTTACTTTTTTCACAGCCTGACGTTTTGGCGGCTTGACGAAGTGGCGGAAATTTCCCACGGAAATTTTGAGCGAACGACAAGACAACAAATATAGGAAAAATTTTCCAACGGAAAATTTTTCCCCGCCTGACGCCAAACTGGCTGTTGGAGGCAGCTTCATTATATGATGTCTATTTTTAGACCGAGCTTTAGTCTATGAGATATTTCTTCAAGTTGTTTTTTCTTTACTGAAGTTGATGTGGTTGTAATTATGTAAAGTCCGCCTTGGATTTGATATTGTGAATAAAAATCATCTTGTTTGTTGTCAATCAAAGGAATACCATAACAAAGAATATTTAACTCTCTGACTCTTTCCACACCAATTTCAATAATACAGTCAACGAGTGTTTGTGCTGCAAATCTTTCTGAAATAGTTTTACCTGATGGGAATCTTACAGAGAGACCTGTCTTTCTTGCCTTCGAGTGTGTTGAGATTGTATAAGATTCTCTTTCTTTAATATTTCTATCTACTTCGGTTTTATCCAGTTCAGTAGGTATTGCGAAACTTCGTTTTCTTGTTAGTTTAACGCTTAGTGGTTCATCAGGAATATATTCAACAACTAAAATAATTTCACGTTGTATTTGAGTAATAACAGGATTAATGGTTTCAGCTAAAGCTGGGATAATGTCGTTCTTGATGATTTCTTCTTCAACTCTGTTTGTTTCGTCTATTAGTTTTGCAGGAAGTTGAACTCCAAGTTCTTTTAAGTTTTGTATTGATTGATAAAGTTTCTCTAATTGTGTCATTTCGTTTCAATTGTTATACGTAATTTTTGTAAGTTGCCACCAACGGCCGGCAGCTTTGCGATGGCGGGGCAATCGAAGCACTTCCATTCGGCTAATGTACAAAAGTTCAATCGAAGCACAAATGTTGATTTTAGCACTTCACCCCCGCTATTGCAAAACTGTTGTTGTGCGTTCGGCATAGTTTTTAGTAGGCAATCTTTCTTTTATTTAGTTCTACATTAAAATTCACTTTTGCTCCTAAAGCTTCAAATACTTTCAGAATAGTCGTAAATCTTGCGTCGGTTGTGCTGTTCTCAATTTTGGAAATCTGTGCTTTCTTCACACCTACAAGCTCGCCCAATTCTTCTTGTGTCAAATTACGTTCTTGTCTTGCTTGTTTGATAGCTTGTCCTAACAAATCAAGACGAAGTTCGTTTTCAAATTCGTCACGTTTCTTCGTTCCTTTTTTTCCGATGTATTTATCGGTTAAATCTTCTAAACTATATGTCTTCATTTCTTCTTGTTTTTGTCAGTAAAATATTTTTCTCTTGATTTTTCAGCTCGTTCAATATCGCTTTTTGGAGTTTTGTCTGTTTTCTTAATTAGTCCGTGAGTTGAAATTACAACCGTTTCATTTTTGTCGGTCTTGTCCCAAAATGCAAAAAGTCGGAAATAGGTTTTGTTGTATTTCGTTCTAAATTCCCAAATTTCATCTTGTAATTTCTTAAAAAGTTCTTTGTCGTTAGTACTCCGAGCCTTCCAAATGTTATAAACTATTTTATCTCTTGCTTTCTTGTCAAGCTTGTCAAGAAACTCTTTTGCCTCTTCTAAAAACTCGACTCGAAATTTGTATTCTGTCATCCATTTAAATTATAAGTAAATTTACAAGTTTCTTATTTAGGAAACAAATTATTTCGTTTAAATTTTAGCTGTGAGTTTCAAATTTTCAATTTCTTGTATGGGTGTACTGTTTAGAAATGCTTCTGACTAACGTTTTTATATTTTGTTCATTTTCAATTGTTTAATTTTTCAGTTAGCACGAGAATTTATTTTCGTCCGGGAAAAATGGGGAATGGCATATAACGG
>JAXLUA010000006.1:0-143422 GCA_046329805.1 Chitinophagales bacterium | reverse complement strand
AAGGCATTCATACCGCTTTCGAGCCTACCCATTGGGCAATTTTAGATGAGCTGTTTTTTTGAAAAAAACAAGCTGCCGTTCTACTTTAATTTATTGACCCACACAATTAAATCGCACACATTTTGAGTGCTGTAACGGCGGCCTCTATACCTTTATTGCCGTGTATGCCACCTGCACGATCCAGCGCTTGTTGCTCCGTGTTTGGCGTTAAAACACCAAAAATATAAGGAATTGATGACGTAATATTCAATTGTTGCAACGCATTTGCAACCGAAGTATTGATATAGATATCGTGGTCGGTTTCCCCTTTTATTACACAACCCAAACATATAATAGCTGCTAAATGATGACGTTGTGATAAGGTTTTTCCGGCATACGGTAGTTCAAAAGTTCCCGGTACATAGATAACATGTATATCGCTTTCTTTTACTCCATGTGCAAGAAGCGTATCTATACATCCACGCAATAGTGTAAACGTGATTGCTTTGTTCCATTCTGCTACTGCAATTCCGAATGATTTTCCTTTGCCACTTGGTACTTTTTCCGTGTCGTAAGCAGATAGATTTTGTAATGCTGAAGCCATTTTTGTGAGTGAAAAGTGAAAAATGAAAAGTGAAAAGTAAGGCTCTGAAGTGTTGGAGGTGGATATCTACATCTCACCTCTCATTTCCTACCTCTCACCTCTGTTACACTACTGAGCTGCTTCTAATTTTGCAACGTAAATTTCAGCGGCAGCACCTTCTTGAGAATTTGGATAGTTTGTATTTAATTTTTTATACAACTCCAAGGCGTCTTTTTTATTTCCTTTTTGTTCTAAGGCTAAGGCGGCACGGAATAAATAAGTCGGCGCAGTTAAATCGTTATCTGCCGCATCTGCTGCTTTTTTATAGTTTTCAATAGCCTTGTCCATTTGGTTTTGCTCTGCATACGCATCGCCTAAGCAGCCGTATTTTCTTGCAGTTAAGACAGCATCATCGGTACTAAATTTTTGTAAATAGTTTACGGCATCCGCATATTTACCTAATTGTAAGCTGGCTACGCCTGCGCCAAATGCTGCTCTGTTTCCTGCTGCTGTACCACTATATTGCTTAGCAATGGCTTCAAAGCCTAAATGTACGCCGTCGCCTTTCAATGCTAAATTCATAGAGTCTTGCTCAAAATATCGTTGTGCGAAAAAGATAGCATCTTTTGCTTTGTTTTCTTTAGGTCCTTTTATGAGGTTATTATATGCCCACCAGCCGCCAATTACAACTGCAATTACTGCAATCGCTCCTAAAATGATATTTTTATATTTTTCGAAATAATATTCCGCATCGGTAAACGCATGCGTTAATTTTTCGTTTTCTACTTCTAAAAAGTCGTTTTCTATAGGAGCTTTTTTCTTTGCCATAAAAATTATATTAAAATAGAGCGCAAAGGTACGATTTTTCACCGATTTATAAAAATATTTATCCACCGTTGTAGGTATTTTTGCGTATCCACTTTTTTTGACCGTATCTTTGGGCTGTGGCGGATGCTTCGTTCTATATTATTCAACAAAAACTGACTAATTTTAAAAACTGTCAGTCTGAAATGGTGCAATTTTCTCCAAAATTAAATTTTATTGTCGGAAATAATGGAATAGGAAAAACCAACTTGTTGGATGCTATTTATTACACGTGCCTTACCAAAAGCTATTTTACCACTGATTTTATGTTGCCCAATTTTTCGAATACTTATTTTCGGATAGAAACACATTTGATGTTAAACTCTGATAATCAAACTGTTGAAATTAAATATTTAAAGCAAGAGAAGAAAGAAGTTTTCATTAATAAAGTAAAAATGGAAAAACAGGCGGAATATATCGGCAGGTTTCCATGTGTTATTATTACGCCTGATGACAACCAATTGATTTTAGGAGCAAGTGAATTGCGCCGCAAATTTATAGATGCTACACTTTGTCAGTTTTCTACGGAATATCTAAATCATTTAGTCCTTTATACTAAAATCCTCACCCAACGCAATGCGCTGTTAAAATCTTTTTTTGAACGTAAATATTTCGATAAAATATTGTTGGAAAGTTATAATCAAAAATTGATTGCATCGGGCAGTTTTATTTTTACGCAACGAAAATTATTTGTAGAAAAACTAATCCCTATCGTAGAACATATTTATTCCATTATTTCGGGCGGCAAAGAAACAATTTCTATTGCCTACCACTCCGATTTAATAGATACAAATTTCGAGCAATTAATTCAACAGCAGGAAGAGCACGACAAAAATGCGCTACGCACCACCAAAGGGGTTCATACCGATGATTTATCGTTTAAATTAAATGATTTTCCGGTGAAGAAGATCGGCTCACAAGGGCAACAGAAAACTTTTTTGATAGCCCTTAAATTAGCACAATACGAATTGTTGCGACAAGAAAAACACTTATATCCATTGTTGCTGCTCGATGATATTTTTGATAAATTAGATACGCAAAGAATGGAACGTATTTTCCGATTTATCCATGATGATAATTTTGGACAGGTATTTATTACGGATACAAATGCCGCATCCATACAAGCAATAATTGACAAGAACGATATTTCTCAATATAAAATTATACCGATTGGCAAATTATAGAAACAGCAGATTTGTAGCTCTCAAAGATGTATTGGAGGATATGATAAAGGAAATGCGTATCTCCGGAAAGATGAATGAGATGAATGTTCGCAAACATTGGCACGAGTTGATGGGAACCTATATCACGAACCATACCTCAAAAATATTTTACAAACAAGGCCGGTTATTTGTTTATTTGGAGTCTTCCGTGTTAAAGCAAGAATTATTTATGGCGCGAACAAAAATTGTAGCTTCTTTAAATGAGCGATTAGGAGAGGAGTTGGTAAAAGAACTTATCATCAGATAGAGTTTTCTTATCCACATATCATAAAATCTTATCGAAAATATGCTTCTATTTTTTGTATTTTTGAAACAAAATAAATTAATTATTGTTACCTAAATAAATAAATTAAACATCATGGCAGTAGAATTCACCAACGACAATTTTAAAGAAAAAGTATTAGATAATAATGGCGTAGCCTTAGTAGATTTTTGGGCAGAGTGGTGCGGACCTTGCCGGTTAATTGGCCCTGTGGTAGAAGAATTATCTAAAGAATTTGACGGAAAAGCAGTAATCGGAAAATTGAATGTAGATGATAATAGAGAAATAGCAGCGCAATTCGGCATTATGAGTATTCCAACTTTGTTGCTTTTCAAAAATGGTCAACTTGTAGATAAGCATGTTGGCGTGGCCTCCAAAAGCGATTTAAAGAAAAAAATTGAAGCACAATTAGCTTAATTTCTTTCAATACTAAAAAGGTATAAGAAATGTAAAATCGTTTTCTTATACCTTTTTTCTTTTTACTTTTATTCAATTATGCAACTGCAACAACAAGATTTTGTCCGGTTTGAAAACTTGGATTTATTAGCCCGACAAGTGGTCGAGGGATTTATCATCGGCTTACACAAAAGTCCGTACCATGGGTTTTCAGTGGAATTTGCCGAGCATCGCTTGCATAATCCGGGAGATTCCATCAAAGATATTGATTGGAAAGTATATGCCCGAACAGAAAAATTATATACCAAAAAATTTGAAGAAGAAACTAACCTTCGCTGTCAAATAGTTATTGATGCTTCCTCTTCGATGTATTTTCCAAAAGAACCGGAGCAAGGGAAACTCAATAAAATTCAATTTTCATCGGTAGCTGCCGCCGCAATAATGCATTTATTAAAAAAACAACGCGATGCAGTGGGCTTATCTATTTTTGATAAAGAAGTAAGCGTACAAACAGCAGCAAAAACCAATGCAATGCATCATCAATTATTGATGAATGAATTGTATAAAATTATGCAAGATACCGTAGCGCATAAACCAACAAATGCAGCTAAATGCTTACACCAAATTGCAGATGCCGTACACAAACGTTCTTTGGTTGTAATTTTTAGCGATATGTTAGATAGTATCGACGAACAAGAATTATTTTTAGCGCTACAACATCTAAAGCACAATAAACATGAAGTTGTATTATTTCATGTGGTTGATAAAGCAAAAGAAATAGACTTTAAATTTGAAAACAGACCGTATAAATTTATTGATATGGAATCTGGAGAAGAACTGAAATTACAACCGAACCAAGTAAAAGACTTTTATATCCGGAAAATGGCGGAAAGAAAAAATAATTTGAAATTAAAATGCGCGCAATACAAAATTGATTTAGTGGAAGCAGATATCAATGAAGGCTTCGAACCGATATTATTATCCTATTTAGTAAAAAGGAATAAAATGGTGTAACATGCAATTGCATTATAAAAAAATTGGCGACAATGGTCCATCGTTAATTATTCTGCATGGGTTATTAGGTTCTTTAGATAATTGGCACTCTATCGCCAAACAATTAGCGGTTTCCCATCAAGTATATATTATTGACCAACGTAATCATGGAAGCTCTCCACACGATGATGCGATAGATTATGAAATTTTGGCTCAAGATATTGTGGATTTTTGTGCCCAACAGCAAATAATTAAAACAAGTGTTTTAGGCCATTCAATGGGCGGAAAAGTAGCCATGCTGTTGGCTTTATTGCATCCTGAATTGATAGATAAATTGATTGTAGCGGATATTGCGCCAACTTATTACGATGGCGGCCACGAAACTATTTTATTTGCAATGGCGGAAGCCCCTTTAAAATCGGCACAAAGACGTGAGGAGATTGATCATTTTTTACAGCCTCGCATTCACGAATTTGCTGTCCGACAGTTTATTTTAAAAAATTTATCGAGAGATGCAGACGGGAAATTTATTTGGAAATGCAACTTTGAAGCATTGATAAAAAACTATCGAAAATTAATGGACTTCCCAAATGTATTGTCCACTTATTTAGGGAAAACTTATTTTCTGAAAGGTGAAAAATCAAACTATATAAACCAAGATAATTGGGATACTTGCGATAGATATTTCCCCAATAATAAAATGTATGAAATAAAAAATGCAGGACACTGGCTGCATGCCGATAACCCCACTCAATTTGTAGCAAAAGTAAACGAAATCCTAAATTGATTTTATAATTGTTTTATCAAAATCCAACTGTCTGTATTTCGCCCTTTATCATCGGTGCAAGATATTTTTATTTTCCCTAACATCGGTGTTATAAAAACAGATTCATTTTTATTTACGGTCTTAATAAATTTATTATTAATGTACCACGACACTTGTTGCACATCAATTGCCGCTTGGGCAACCAACATTATTTCTTGTTTTTCTTTTTGATTTATAAAATATGTTAACCCATTTACCGGTTTCGTAATTTTTGGCGATTGGGTTTCAATTATTTTTTTGCAACTTGGTTGGTGAGGTGGAATTTTTATGTAGGGCAACTGCGCTTGCTCAAAATAGCTTACTAATTCAGGAGTATAATTCGGATACCATTTTTCGATATAACCACTACTAGGCAGGCATGCAGAACAATAGGAAATACTGCTATCTTGGCTCATCCATACTTTTTTCAGGTGGGTGCATTTTTTATTAGGGCTTACTCCGGGAATGTATAACGCCATGATTTTATCGGTACAAAAATCATTCGGTACATCACCACTTTCGGCGCATACATATCTGTATTGCAAATCCTTTGGTTTTTTAAACCAATCTTTGTCCGTTTGTTTATCTATGGTATTAAAAAGTTGTAATAACAGCGGCGTAGCAATGTCCGCACCATTTAAGTCAGGAACGCCTTTCCCATCAAAATTTCCGCACCAAACGCCAATAGTATAATTATTATTAAATCCAATACTCCACGCATCTCTGCGGCCGTAAGAAGTTCCTGTTTTCCATGCAACTTTAGGAATGTTTAGCACATTTTCCGAATGATTTGGCAAATCGCTGCGGCGCAATTGTGTAAGAATTTGTGCTACCATATAATTTGCTTGTGGAGACAATATCGATAGACTATTGGCAGCGTCTTCATTTTTTAGGTAAGACGGTGGAAAGTATGTTCCATTGTTTGCAAATACAGAATACATACCTGTAAGTTCTTCTAAGGTAACGCCGCAACCGCCCAATGCTGTTGATAATCCTAATTTGTCTTTATCCTTTTGGATTTGTGCAAAGTGTAATTTATCTAAGGTATTGGTTAATGTTTTTACTTCAATATCGTGTAACACTTTTACAGCAGGAATATTTAGTGATTGTGCCAAAGCATCGGATAATGCAACTTGCCCATGAAAATGCTCATCGTAATTATCAGGGGTATATCCATCAAAATCTACGGGAACATCCGCAATAACGGAACGTGGCGTGTATAACCCTTTGTCGAAAGCAAGTCCATATATCATCGGCTTTAAGGTACTTCCCGGCGAGCGTATTGCTTTTACTCCATCTACTTGTCCTTGTGTGGAAACACTATGAAAATCGGGAGAACCCACGTAGGCAACTACTGCATGGCTTTTATTGTCAATTATAAATACAGCAGCATTTTTAATGTCTTTAAATTGCAACGTTTTAGCATAATTTTGAATAATCTCTTCTACTTCCAACTGCATATTATACTTCAAATGTGTTGCAATTATAGGCTGCGCCGGATAGAGCAGCTTCATACGCCGACTGAAATGGGGGGCAAAATTGGGTGGGGTACGACGAAAAGCAATTAACGGTTCTTCCAATGCATCCTCAATTTCTTCGTTTTTAAATAGTTTATGTTTTCTAAACGTATTTAACCAACGGTTGCGTTCGTGTTGTATAAATTCATTTTTTCTTCCCAATAATAAACTGGTAGGACGATTGGGAATAATGGTAAGTGTGGTTACTTCTGCCAAACTTAATTGTGCCGGCGATTTTCCGAAAAATATATATGCTGCCGATTTTATACCTTCCACATTACTGCCATAAGGTACCATATTTAAGTATAATTGTAGTATTTCCTTTTTGCTGAAATGCCATTCTAATTGCAGCGCTCTTAAAATCTCTATTATTTTGGATGACACAGTTCTTTTTTTGGGTGCTAACATTCGGGCAACTTGCATAGTAATGGTAGAGGCTCCGGAGGTGCGGCGATACTGAATTATATTATTATAGGCTGCCCGTGCAATTGCGATTGGATTAACCCCCAGATGCCAATAAAACCATCGGTCTTCTTTGGCTATAAATGCTTTTTGAACGGTTGGCGTAATTTCGTCTAATTTTGTAAACATTCGCCACTTATCATCGTTGGTTAGAAAGGCTGAAATTATTGTTCCATCTTCTGCTTCTATTATCGTAGAATAATCGCGCTGCACACGGATAGGGAAAATACTATCTAAGCCATACAACAATAAAAACACGAAGCTGAATGCAAGTAATTTTCGTTGGTGTTTTACTAAAATAGATATTGTTTTTTGCCACATAAACAATGTAATATACTATAATTGAAAATAGCAAAATCGCAATGAAGAAGATTTATTTACAAGTAAAATTTACCCAATACGCCTTTTTAGCACGCTATAAATAAAACTATTTTGTAATTAATCTTATGCCGAAAATCAATAAAAACAATCCAATTAAAAATAGGTAGGATACCGGATGGGCAAAATTAAGTGTCCAACCCAACCAACGAATTCGTTTAGGAACAAAAAATCGTTTATCTTCTTTGTTAAAGTAAAAAAAGTAAAGTTTGAAATGTTCGTTGTTTTCCATGGACGTTTTAGGCTACTGTTACCCCACTATCTAAATATACATCTTGGATGGCGTTCAATAATTCAACTCCTACGTTCATGTCTTTTTGAAATGCTTTTCTTCCGGATATCAATCCCATACCGCCTGCACGTTTATTGATGATTGCTGTCTCTACTGCTTCTGCTAAGTCTGTTAGTCCTTTGCTTTCTCCTCCGGAATTGATTAATCCTGCGCGTCCCATGTAGCAATTGGCTACTTGATATCTGGTTAAGTCGATAGGATGATCGGTGGTTAATTCGCTATATACTTTGGAATGTGTTTTACCAAATTTTAAGGCTGTATATCCGCCATTATTAGTTGGTAATTTTTGTTTAATAATGTCTGCTTGTATCGTTACGCCTAAATGATTCGCTTGGGAAGATAAGTCGGTAGAAGTATGATAATCTACGCCATCTTTTTTGAAATCGTTATTGCGTAGATAGCACCATAAAATAGTCGCCATTCCTAATTCATGCGCGTATTCAAACGCTTTTGCTACTTCAACAATTTGACGACGAGATTCCGGTGATCCGAAATAAATGGTAGCACCAACCGCTACAGCACCCATGTTCCAAGCATCTTTTATGCTGCCAAACATTATTTGGTCAAACGTATTTGGATAAGATAAAAATTCGTTGTGGTTTATTTTTACGATAAATGGAATTTTGTGTGCATATTTTCTGGCAACAGAACCCAGCACTCCATAGGTGGAAGCAACGGCATTACAACCGCCTTCAAGGGCTAATTTTACAATATTTTCTGAATCGAAATAAATAGGGTTAGGGGCAAAACTCGAACCTGCACTATGTTCGATGCCTTGGTCAACGGGTAAAATGGAAACATATCCGGTATTTGCTAAACGCCCATTTCCGTATAATTGTTGTAAACTGCGTAATACCTGTGGCGAGCGATTACTTTGTATCCAAACTTTTTCTATAAAATCATTGCCGGGCAAGTGTAATAGAGATTTGTCAATGGTTTTGCATTGATGTTCTAATAAAAACGCTGCTTTTTCTTCGCCTAATAATTGGATATAGTTGCTCATTTTTAAATGTTTTTTACGCCGCAAAGATATAAAAAGTAATGTGTAGTTTGTAATGTGAAATAAGATTTTTGTCAATGCTTAATTTTTGACAATATTTCTTTAAAATAGTTTGGTGCGTCCATTATTTTGCTGCCATACCACGAGAAAAACTCGCCATTTACCAATAAAATCTGTGCTTGTGGTAATAGTTCCTGAAATTCTTTTATATGTTTCTCCGAAAATGGATAAGGCTCGGAAGATAACAACACTAACTTGCATTTTTCGAAATAACTGGTTCTTAAATTTTGTATAATAGGATACCGCGTTTGATGTTCAAACATGTTTTTTAATCCCATTGCGTTGAGTAATGAATGAATAAATGTATTGCTGCCTACGGTCATGTACGGCTTTCTCCAAATAAAATATAGCGTGGGAATTGCTGTAGGAATGAAGGAGGTAGCTAAATTTTCAAAATTAGCTTTGGTTTGGTTTATAATTTGCAATGCTTTAGTTTCTTTTTGGGTTAATTTTCCAATTTTTTTTATCATTTTATAATTGTCGTCTAAATTATCGACTTCGAAAACAATGACGTTAAATAATTTTTTTAAAACTAAAATCTCTTCTTTGGTATTTTCTTCTTTTGTAGAAAAAATAAGATCAGGATTAAGAGATTGTATTTTTTGTATGTCGATATTTTTTGTACCTCCAATAATTGGAATGTTTTTTACTTTATCAGCAGGATGGATACAGAATTTAGTTCTGCCGATAATTTGATTTCTAAGCCTAAGTCGCAGAGAAGCAAGGTGATAGATGGAACTAAAGAAATAATTTTCATAAAAAAATAAAATTTAATGCGTAAGCAGCAGATAGCGTTAACGGTTCTATTTTTGGTGATTATTCGGCTATTTTTTTTCTTATTATTACCATTATCTATGTAAATAATAGCATTTTTCCTATAATCTTGTATTGATTTAAGTCAAATTCCCCATATTTAAGTATTGACTTATGTCAAGATTATGCTCAAATTTACAATAGATTTAACAAACCATAAAACAAATAGCCATGAAAGAAAGTAATACAAAATTTAAGCGTTAAAAAAAACGCCCGTCCGTCCCCCTCGTATTGGAAACATGAAATACCTTTTTTGTTTCAAACTATAAAACAAACGTCATGAAAAGGGTATTATTAATTGTAGCAATCCTTGCAATAGCAATGGGAGGCTACGCAAAAAAGAACAAAGCACCGAATCCGGTGTGCGGTAGTTGGAAGTATAGCAACGCAAGTTCTATCAACGATTTCCAACATATCTCCAACCAAAGTCCATACAAAGAAGCCTCAAGCGAGTATTTAGTATTTTTTGAGAATAATGAATTTCGCCATGAGTTTTTAAATGCCGAACATCAAGTATATAAATGCTTAAAAGGTAAATGGAAAATTGCAGATAATAAGATTAAAATTATTTATTCTGACATCGATTTCCAATTAATGTTGAGTTACTTCTTTATAGATAAAGACTTGGTGTTAGGTCAAAATTTCAATCATGTAATTTTTACTAAAGATGCAAATGCTATGGACATTAATTTGGCTTCTAAGTAATTAATAATTAAAATTAACTTTTAATTCCAACTGTAAAGCACAAATTGATTAAACCAACGTAGATTATCCAATCTAATTATCAGCTGCTATTTTGAATAGTTACACTGCTTAATGAATACAGACTCATTAGTCAGGAATATAATGCCCAATTATTAACTAACTATTTAAATACATTATCATGAAAAACACAGTATCTGTGGGCAACAACTCCAATCAAGTATTGGACAGCCACGTAAGCAACACAGAAACTAAAAGCCCTGTTAAAATCATTGCTAAATTTGCACAAATAGCACTCTTTAGCATTGTTGTAGTATTCTTTTGTTCTTGCGATAGAAGTTCTGCTTCCGGATGCGGCACATGGCCAATGGCTAATGGCGGCGGACATAAAGTGAACAAAGGAATGTATAAAAGCAATCAGCCTTCGTTGAAAAACAACAAGCAATATGCTTATTACAAACACTACAATTAATAAATACTAAGTAGTAAATAACTAAGACCAACAAGTTTTTTTATATTACCATAAAACCATTACCATGAAAACGATCAACATAATTGCAATTGTAGGAATAGTTATATCGCTTTCTTCTTGTAAAAAAGAGAAAGAAAATTTACCCGATATTAAACATCCGAGTACACATGATACTACTACCTTGATAGTACCGATACCACCAACAACATCTGTATATTACTCTGATTGGCTAACTCCTGATGCATCATCTACCGGACCATTACTACCAGGTGGTGGTGGCGGTTCCGGACAAACAGGAAATACAGGCCCCGGTAAGCCGGCAATGGTTCAGTATTTCCATGTAATTGCAGCAGGTGTAACACAAGAAGTTTTAGATAAAGGAGTAGTACTTGCATTTTGTAAATTAGAAAATGATAACAATCTTACCCGTTCACTACCTACCACAACGATGATAAATAATTTTATTAGTATTTGGGATTTCGTACTTGAAAAAGGTAAAGTGCATTTTATGCAAACTACAGGTAATCCGATGGGTGTGCTGCCGATTAGTAATAAAAATAAATTTAGATATGTAATTATCTCGGCGACCAAACATGTTCGATTAAGCAAACCTTTAAAAGAAATGTCGTATGATGAAGTTTGTGAAATGTTTGGTATTCCGAAATAAAATTTGGTTGTTATTCGTGATTTTGTTTGTAAAGGGCTACTCAGTGAGTAGCTCTTTATTATTGTAATTACTAAAGAACTTTTTTTGTGTGATAAATAGACACACTTGTAAACATCAATAAAATAAGATGTTTTCATTCATTTTTACCTTTTACTCAATCCTATTACCTTTTACTCATTCCTTTGGCGATGTAAAAAATATGTTGCACATCTTTACATCATCAAAACAAAACAATTTAAAACTACTAAAAACAAAAACTATGAAAAACACAACTGTAACAAGCAAAATATCTAATCAGGAATTAGATAGCTTAATGGAAAACAAAGCAACAAAAAACGCAGCATCAAGTATTGCAAAGTATATCCAAGCAATGCTCCTCTGCTTGATTATGATTTCTTTTTGTTCTTGCCAAAGAAATATGGCTTCCGGTTGCGGCACATGGCCAATGGCTAATGGCGGTGGTCATAAAGTTAATAAAAGCATGTACAAAAGTAGCGCACCTTCTTTAAAAAGAGACAAACAATATGCCTATTACAAACGCTATAATTAATAGTAAAAAAAATCAACAACCATAAACAAAATTTATCTAACCACAAAAAACAAAAACTATGAAAACGACCACATTATTTGCTACATTAGGTGTAATTATATCACTTACCTCTTGCAAAAAAGAAGAAGTAAATTTACCGCCTATAACACACGTTAGTACACACGACACCACTACCACCATCGTACCTACTATTCCTTCTACCACCGTTTTTTATTCTGATTGGGAATCACCAGCTGAAGTAGTACTCAACAATGGGGGAGGACAGACCGGTAATGGCTCCGGACAAACAGGAAATACAGGCCCCGGAAAACCTGCTGCAGTACAATATTTTACCATTAAAGCTCCTGCGGTAACACAAGATATTTTGGACAAAGGAGTAGTACTTGCATTTTGCAGATTAGAGAATGACAATAACAACACACGCTCATTACCCACCACTACGATGATAAATAATTTTATTAGTATCTGGGATTTTACACTAAAAGTAGGCAGCATACAAATAATGCAAACCACCGGAAATCCTTATGGTATCCCTCCGATTAGTAAAAATAATAAATTCAGATACGTAATCATTCCACCTACTAAACATGTACGATTGAGCAAACCGTTGAATGCTATGAGCTACGATGAAATATGTACAATGTATGATATACCTAAATAATATTGGTTGTTATTCGTAATTTTGTTGGAGAGTTCCTTAGGGAACTCTTTTTTTATATACAGTCTTTATGGGTATTGCATTTTTTAATTTTCCAATAGAGATAAAGCCTTCATCCCATAAAAGTGAATACCTTAAATTATGTCTAATTCAGATATGATTTTAGTTCTTTACTTATAGCAAAACGGCGCATCTTTCGAATTGCTTTATCTTTTAATTGTCGTACTCGCTCGCGGGTAAGATTCATTTTTATTCCAATTTCGTCTAAGCTATACGATTGATTATATTCATTAATACCAAAGTAATATTTGATGATGTCTATTTCCCGCTCTGTAAGTGCTTGCAGCGCATGTTCTAATTCATCGTGCAGCGATTCGTCTATTAAATTTCCATCAGGGGTAACCATCGAGCTGTCCGTCATTAAGTCCAAGCTGGTAGTGTCATCGTCCTCACCAATAGGAGTATCTATCGATACATGGAAAGTAAGCGTCGCTCTTAAGGTGGCTAACTCATCCGGTTTCATTTCCAAGATTTCTGCTAATTCATCATTAGAAGGTTCTCTTTGATTTTTTTGTTCAAAATCAACTATTGCTCTTTGTATTTTATTGTAAATGGTCGCTTTATTCATTGGCAAGCGTACCACGCGGGGTTGCTCTATCAATGCTTGCAATATGGATTGTCGTATCCACCATACGGCGTAAGAAATAAATTTGAATCCTTTTGTTTCGTCAAATTTTTTCGCAGCTTTTATCAAACCAATATTTCCTTCATTGATTAAATCATTTAACGATAAGCCCTGATTTTGATACTGCTTGGCAACTGAAACAACAAATCTCAAATTGGATTGTACTAATTTATCTAAAGCATCGGCATCGCCTTCTTTTATGCGTTTAGCAATTTTTACTTCTTCCTCTTCGGATAGCATAGGAAGTTTGGAAATTTCACTCAAGTATTTATCGATAGAAAAGCTATCTCTTGAAGTGATTTTTGTGGTAATTTTTAGTTGTTTCATGTGTAGTAGTTAGTTGGTTAATGTTATTTACTACTACTTAATACTCTTTATTTCAAAAATTGTTTTTTAGATTGTAAAAAAAATAGAGCATAAGCAGTTCATAGTTCTATGTACAATATACGCATTTGTTAATTAAATGTTACTTTTCCAAAGAAAAAAAATAAATAGAAAGAAAAAAAGTGAGGCAACCGTTAGGTTGCCTCACTTTTTTAATATAATGGAGTTTGATAAATTACGCTTGTTGTTCTTTAGGCAACAATACTTTACGGCTTAATTTGAATTTGCCTGTTTTATTATCAATTTCTAAAAGTTTTACTTGTATTTTATCCCCTTCTGCTAAAATACCGTCTAAGTTTTCTAATCGTTTGTGAGAAATTTCAGAGATATGCAATAACCCTTGTTTTCCGGGCATAAATTCTACAAATGCGCCGTAAGGCATTATTGATTTTACTTCTGCATCGTACACATTTCCAATTTCGGGTACGGCTACAATTGCATTAATACGCGCCCAAGCTGCCGTCATATTTTCTTTGTTGTTAGATAGAACAGTTACTTTACCGATACCTTTTTCTTTATTTTCTTCAATCGTGATAACAGTGCTTGTTTTTTCTTGTATATCTTGGATGATTTTACCGCCGGGACCGATTACTGCACCAATAAATTCTTTAGGAATATTAATGCTTTCAGCACGCGGGGTTTGAGGTTTTAAATCAGGACGGTATGTAGAAATACATTTTTCCATTGCTTCTAAAATATGTAAACGTCCTTTTCTTGCTTGTTCTAATGCTTCCGCTAATACTTCATAAGAAAGGCCATCTACTTTTAAATCCATTTGCACACCGCAAATACCATCTCTTGTTCCTGTTACTTTAAAATCCATATCTCCTAAGTGGTCTTCATCGCCTAAGATATCCGATAAAATGGCATATTTCCCATCTTCGGCAATCATGCCCATCGCTATACCGGAAACGTGTTTTTTGAACGGAATCCCTGCGTCCATTAATGCTAATGAACCGGCACAAACGGTAGCCATAGATGATGATCCATTTGATTCTAAGATATCGGATACTACTCGGATAGTATAAGGATTTTCCTCTTCGTTTGGAAGTAATTGTTTTAATGAACGCATGGCTAAATTACCATGTCCTACTTCACGACGAGAGGTACCGCGCAACATTTTCACTTCGCCTGTAGAAAAAGGAGGGAAGTTATAGTGTAAAATAAAACGGTTGTAGCTTAATTCTTCTGCCTTGTCAATCATTTGCTCGTCTGTTTTAGAGCCTAACGTTACTGTCGTTAATGATTGCGTTTCTCCTCGAGTAAATAAAGAGGAACCATGTGGAGAGGGCAATACATCAACTTCCATTGCTAATGGCCGAATTTCATCTGTTTTTCTTCCGTCTAAGCGCACTTTTTTATCCAATACTACTTTGCGAATAGTATTTTTTTCAATTTTGCTATAGTACCTGCTAAATAATTCTTTATTAAAAACTTCTAAATCTTCTTCCGGGTAGGTTGCCTTAAAGTCTTCTTGTATTTGTTTTAATAATGCCTTACGTTCATGTTTTCCTAAGGCTGATAAGGCAACTTGTTCAATTTTATCGACAGCAAAATCCTTTATTTTTTGTTCTAAAGCCGTGTCTTCTTCCGGTGCAGCTACTTCCATTTTAGGCTTGCCACATTTTTGTTGCAATGCTGTTTGTGCGTGACATTGTTGGATGATGACTTCATGTCCGGCTTTGATGGCGCTTACTAAATCCGCTTCACTGGCTTCTTTTGCTTCGCCTTCCACCATTAAAATATTATCTATAGTACCGGCTAATATGATGTTTAATGTAGCATTTTCAGCTTCTTTGGGCGTAGGATTTACTACAAACTGATTACCAATTTTTGTCACTCGTACTTCCGAAATCGGCCCTTCAAACGGGATAGAGGAAATTGTTAAAGCTGCAGAAGCCGCTAAGCCTACTAAGCTATCCGGTTCTACATTCTCATCCGCGGATATTAAATAAATCAAAACTTGTGTGTCATTTACAAAATTATCTGCAAACATAGGACGGATGGCTCTATCCACTAATCTACAGATCAATACTTCATAGTCGCTGGCACGACCTTCACGTCTATGAAAACTTCCCGGAATACGTCCGGCTGCTGCGAATTTTTCTTGGTATTCTACTGTTAATGGGAAGAAATCAACGCCTTCTTTTGGTTTTTCTGATGCTACGGCAGTAGCTAAAAGCATACAGTTTCCGGAGCGAACAACCACTGAACCGTCCGCCTGACGGGCTAATTTACCGGTTTCAATGGTGGCCGTTCTGCCATTACCTATATCAACCGTTTGAGTATGGATATTAAATTGCATTATATTTTTTTTAAATTGTATAAAAATGAAAAAGCGAGGCTAATGCCTCGCTAAGATATTAGAAAGGAATTACTTACGTAATCCGAGCTTTTCGATTAATGCTCTGTATTGAACGATATCTTTATTAGCAAGGTATTTTAATAATCGTTTTCGCTGTCCTACTAATTTATATAATGAACGAGTAGAAGAGAAATCTTTTCTGTTTGTTTTCAAATGGCTGGAGATGTGGTTAATTCGGTGAGAAATTAACGCTACTTGTGATTCTACAGCTCCGGTATTGGTTTCTGCACCTCCAAATTCTTTAAAAATTGCTTTTTTTTCTGTTGTTGTCATCTTTTGTGTCCTCTAAATATGATTCCCGATAAATTTCGGTTCGCAAAGATACGATTTATTTATGTTACTACAAAATTATTATTGACATATTGTGGATAAGGCTAAGGAGTACTGCTAATTTTAGGTCATTTTATCGTTGCATTCCAATGCGTCATTCCTCTCACAAGTTACTAAATTGTTTTAATCTGGTTCGTATTGTAAATTTTTGGTTTTAAATGTTAATTTTGTATTCTTAATTATAGTAATATGAGCAACTTATTTATTTTATTACAAGCTGGAGGTACAGCCGGTGGGGGTATGTCCACTCTAATTATGATGGGGTTAATGTTTGTGGTATTTTATTTCTTCTTAATACGTCCACAATCTAAAAAAGCTAAAGAAGCACAAAATTTTATAGATACAATAAAAGTTGGTGATAAAGTGATTACACTTGCCGGCATACATGGTAAAATTACAGCAATAAATGACGAGGATAAAACATTTTTAATTCAAGTAGATGGCCCTACTCGATTGAAAATTGAAAAATCGGCAGTAAATGCAGAATTGAGTAAAAATTTATCTGCTATAGCAGAAGTAAAATAATCTCGAAATAGCTTATTTTTTGTAAATGGTGAAAGTCGGAATCACCGGAGGCATCGGCAGCGGGAAAACAACCGTTTGTACTATTTTCGAAACGCTGGGAATCCCTGTTTATTATGCAGATGATCGAGCGAAAGCATTAATGGTTTCCAATAAAGATATCGTTAGGCAAATAATTGCAACTTTTGGCAAAGCGTCTTATTTTACAGATGGTTCATTAAACCGCAAGTACATCTCCGATATTGTTTTTCAAGACAAAAATCTATTGCAACAATTAAATTCCATAGTACATCCTATCGTTTTTTTAGATACGGAGCAATGGTATCATACCCATTCCCATCGTCCATATACTTTGTATGAAACAGCTATTATGTACGAGAGTGGCAGTTATAAAAAAATGGATAAAGTCATTACCGTTTTTTCTCCGTTAGAAACCAGAGTGGCACGGACTATGCAGCGCGATAATTGCAGTAGGGAAGAAGTGCTGGTGCGTATAAACAAGCAACTGCCGGAAGAAGAAAAAATTCAAAAAGCAGATTTTGTAATTTATAACGACCATTCTCAACCGCTAATAGCGCAAGTGTTGACAATTCATCAACAATTAATTTCTTTAGCGCAATAGAACTTTTTACATTCGTGGATTGTTAGAACATTTTAAAAAATAAAGATAGTATGGCAGAATTAGTAAATTGTTTGATTATTGGTGCGGGGCCTGCGGGCTATACGGCAGCCATATATGCAGCACGAGCAAATCTTAAACCGGTTTTATACACCGGAATGGAGCCCGGCGGTCAGTTAATGACGACTACAGATGTAGAAAATTACCCGGGATATCCCGAAGCTGTAACGGGGCCTAAGATGATGGACGATTTTCAGCAGCAAGCGGAAAGGGTAGGAGCTGATATTCGTTTTGGTATAGTAACCAAAGTAGATTTTTCGGAGAAAATTCATAAGCTATGGATTGATGAGGAAACAGAGCTACATGCAAAAACGGTAATAATCGCTACCGGAGCTAAGGCAAAAATGTTAGGATTGCCTTCTGAAACCCGATTGAATGGTAGCGGCGTTTCGGCATGTGCGGTTTGCGATGGATTTTTATTTAAATCAAAAGAAGTGGCGATTGTAGGCGCCGGCGATACAGCATGTGAGGAAGCATTGTATTTAGCCAATCTTTGCCCTAAGGTGCACATGATAGTGCGTAGCGATAAAATGCGTGCTTCCAAAATTATGCAAGATAGAGTATTGGCAAAAGCAAATATACAAGTGTATTGGAATACTGAAATAGATGAAGTATTGGGGGAATATAAAGTGGAAGCCGTAAGATTAAAAAACAACAAAACCCACGAAAACACAGACTTGAAAGTGGAAGGTTTGTTTGTTGCCATCGGCCATAAGCCCAATTCGGAGGTAGTAAAAGGCTGGGTAGATATGGATGAAACCGGCTATATAAAAACTATTCCGGGAAGTACTAAAACAAATATTGCAGGTGTTTTTGCGGCCGGAGATGTGCAAGACCATGTGTATAGGCAAGCCGTAACCTCTGCGGGTACCGGCTGCATGGCAGCATTAGATGCCGAAAGGTATTTAACAGAGTATTTCCATTAAAAATACGAAACGGAGCTGATGAAGCTCCGTTTTTTAATTGTATGGTTTTTGAATGATTAAAGATATTCTTCTTTCATTCCTAAAATAATAAGGTATTTGCGGTATTTTAAAGTAAGTACTAGCACGTACTTTTTAAATCAACTTATGGTCTAAAGCATATTTTATTAATCCTACTATGGTTTTGGTGTTGAATTTTCGAATCATATTTTTCCTATGAGTTTCTACGGTACGCTCACTGATAAATAACTTGTCTGCAATTTCTGCATTGTTATATTCTTGTACAATTAACTTTAATATCTCTAATTCTCGTTCGGTAAATTTGGTATGCTCTTCCGCTTTTTCGGGTTTAGCGTTTTTATTTTTCACCATTTCTTCCAACACGTCATCACTAAAATGCATTTTCCCTTGAGCAACTTTATATATGGCTTCTACTAATTCTTTATTTCCCACATTTTTTAATACATATCCGGAAATACCAACATCAATCATTCGATTTATATCTACTATATTTCCTGACATGGATAAAGCGATAACATGAATGGTAGGGTTGATTTTTTTTATTTGTTTCGTGAGCTCATATCCGTCTATCTCGGGCATGCTGATATCCGTAAGAATAATATCGGGTTGCAAGTTTGCCAATTCTTCAATCAATAGCTTACCGTTGGTAAATGTTTTAATAATTTCAATATCTGTATTGATAGAAAGTATGGCGGACAATCCGTCAATAAGCATCTGATGATCGTCCACTAAAATAATTCTGTGCTTTTTCATCCCGGCGTTAAGATAATGGAATTTCTACAATAATGGTAGTTCCTTTTGATGAAGATTCTATTTCTAATTTTCCTTTTAGATAGTCTGTACGCAATTGTATGTTTTTTAGTCCGATACCATCTTTTTTCTTTGCCTTTTCAACATCAAAGCCTTTGCCATTATCTTCTAACAATAGGGATATTTCTTGCTCGTCTGCAGATAATTGGACGATTATTTTTTCTGCGTGTGCATACTTTATAGAATTACCCACTGATTCTTGTACAATGCGGTACAGCATTAATTTTTCGGTTTCCTTTAGCATATCTTCTTTAAATCCATTGCATTCGTATTCTATTTTTATTTTTTTAGTCTGGTTCACCCGAGTAATAAAATCATTAATGGCTTTGCATAAGCCAAATTTTACTAATACATCCGGCACATATTGTGCGATATATTTCTAATTTCTTTTATGGAGTCATCTAAAATAGATATGGAATTTTGTAATTTATTGTTTTCTGTAGTGTTTAAAGCACTTAGGTTTAGGCGGGTAGCGGTGAGCATTTGTCCAACGCCGTCATGCAGTTCTCTAGCCAATCGCTGTCGTTCGTTTTCTTCTGTTTCAAGAATAGCTTGTGTCCGTCGTTCTTCTTCTTTCATGAGTTCAAGCTGTAATCGTTGCTCTTGTTTTAGTTTATATCTGTTGTACCACAATAAATAGGAGATAAGCGTTAAAATAAATATTATCCCTAATGCCAATAACGAAATATTTCTGTTGCTTATTTTTAATTTCTGCCGTTCAATTTCTTGTTTCTTTTTTTCTGTGTCAAATAGGGTTTGCATTTCGGCAATTTTTTTCTCCGATGCTTCATTGATAATGCTATCTTTAACCTGCATGCTTTGTTTTAATAAATCGTATGCTTCCTCATGTTTTCCTTGTTCTTCATAAACCCCACTCAGTAATTCCAGTGCATTTTTTACGCCGGTTTTATACCCTACATTTTTGCATAATTCAATACTTTTTTTATAATAATAAATAGCTCTTTCGTAATCGTTATTTTCTTCATAAATAGCCCCTAAATTGCAGTAGGTGTCTCCTAATTGTTTATTATTTCCGAATGATGAATCTATAGCTATCGCCTTTAAATGATATTCTATGGCATCGGTAAGTTTATTGTCATAATAGTAGCAATTTGCCATATTGTCGAAAAACTTAGATTTGCTAAATTCAATGTTTAATAGTTCGCAATACTTCAACCCGATACTATCTAATTTCAGTGCCTCCTCATATTTTTCTTGCATTCCATATATATTGGCCATATTATGCAGTATGGACAGATGGTTTTTATTTGGCGGCAGTTGCTCAATGATATTCATTGCTTTATGCACAAATTCTTCTGCCATTTTCACATCTCCTTTTAATTGGTAAACCATAGAAATGTGGTTGTAATTGGTTGCAGATTCATTTTTTTGTCCTAACTTTTCATTGATAGCCAATGCCGCGTGATGATTTCTTAGGGCTTGTGTATTTTCGCCTTTTTGCCAATAGCTAATTCCAATGGCAGAATATGCTTTCGCCGATAAGGTATCATTAGGAATGGCCATAAACTGCGCTAACGCTTTTTTCCCATAAGAAAATGATAAGTTATAATTTCCTTTAATGTTTTCAATACTACTTTTATCTAATAACGCAATGCCTAATCCTTTCGGGTATTCATTTTTTTGGGATACTATTTGTATGGAATCGATATACGATTCGGCTTTCTTAATATCTACTTGTTGGTAGGCTTCATATTGGTTGTGGTAGTCTTCTACTTGTTGTGCAAAGTGCTGTTTATTTTCTTTTGCTATCTTAGAGCAACTTATTAAAACAATAGGTATAAAAATAATTAGGCTTAATTTTTGCATACGTCATTTAGAAAAAATAGCATTCTTTGCTAATTTTAATTAAAATGAAGTATAAAACAAAGGAAAATAAAATAAAAATAGTATAATGGGCACTAATTTAACGGCTGCGTAGTTTTAATAGTATGATTAAATTTAACAAGTGAAGCATATTTGTTTGATTTTAGGGTTGAGTTTGTTTTGGTGTGCAAGCAGTTTAGCACAATCCGAGCGCGATACTATTATGTTGCCGCAAACAATTATTAACGGCGATACATTAGAAGAAATAACGTTGGATCCAATAATGGTTACGGACTCGAAATTAGAGCCGGTACATTTGGAAGAATGGCAAATGCGTTATATCCGAAAAGTATATCCTTATGCTTTGCGTACGGCTCGTTTGACCAAAAAAATAAATGAAGATTTAGAAAAATGTACGTCGAAGAAAGAGCGAAAACAATATTTGAATGAATGTGAAAAGGTATTGCGCGGAGAATTTGAACATACGTTGAAAAATTTAACTCGAATTCAAGGGCAATATCTTATCAAATTAATAAACAGAGAAACGGGTATTACTGTTTATGATTTACTGAAAGAATATCGAAGCGGCTGGAAAGCATTTTGGTGGAATTTTGCCGGTAAGTTTTTTGAACTTAATATGAAAGCAGAATATGACCCCACAGGCGACGATAAAGAAATGGAAAATTATATCCAACGATTGCAATATATTTACCATACCGACGGTACAAACTATAATATACAACATGAGCAATTCCATACACCAATTCCGGGTGAAAAACACTCAAAACGAAGAGATTGATCTCAATGACTATAAAGGCAAAGTAGTGCTGATTGTAAATACTGCCTCTAAATGCGGATTAACGCCACAGTTTGATAAATTGGAAAAATTGTACAAAGAATTTCATAGCCAAGGTTTTGAAATTCTGGGGTTTCCATCGAATGATTTTGCAGGGCAAGAACCTAATTCGGCGGCAAGAGCGCAAGAATTTTGTCAATTAAACTATGGAGTAACATTTCCGATTATGGAAAAAATACACGTAAAAAAAGGAGCGGAACAGCATAAACTTTTTACTTTTTTGGGAAATAATGCACCCGGATTTCGGTTTTTAACGCACCCAAAGTGGAATTTTCAAAAATACCTCATCGATAAAGAGGGAAAAGTAGTGTGTTATTACGCACCGACCACCGACCCAACTTCTGAGAAAGTGAAAAATAAAATCAAAGAATTATTAAACAACTAAGTATATTTAGTATTAATTTTATTATTTTATGAAATTAGATATATTGGCATTTGCCGCACATCCGGACGACATAGAGCTTTCGTGCTCCGGAACTATAATGAAACACGTGCAATTGGGCTATAAAGTAGGTATAGTGGATTTTACAAAAGGCGAATTGGGAACACGCGGAACCGCAGAAATACGATTGAAAGAGGCAGCTGCTGCACGTGAAATAATGGGCATTCATGTACGAGAAAACTTAGGTTTCAGAGATGGATTTTTTGAAATTGATGAAAACCATCTGTTACACGTTATTCAGGTAATTCGCAAATACCAGCCGGATATTTTGTTGGCAAATGCCGCATCTGACCGACATCCGGATCATAAACGTGCCGGTGATTTAGTATCAAGAGCTAATTTTTTAAGCGGACTGCGGAAAATAGAAACGATAGATCAAAGCCCGTGGAGAGCCAAAGTAGTATATCGTTACGTACAAGATAATTATGTTAATCCCGATTTCATCGTCGATATATCCGGTTTTGAAAAACAAAAATTAGAAACTATAAAGGCATTTAAGTCGCAGTTTTACGACTCCAATTCTACAGAGCCTGCAACGCCCATTTCCAAAGCCGATTTTTTAGATTTTATAATGGCGCGCAGCAAGGAGTTTGGCAGAGCCATACAAGCCGAATATGGCGAAGGCTTTACCATTGAGCGCCATATCGGAGTAGAAAATTTAATGCAGTTGAAATAAATTACCAAACTTTACTGAGGTCTTCGCACCAAGCATCTACTAAGGCCATTTCTTCTTTGCCCACAAATCCTTTTTCTGTAAGCATAACATAGCAAGTTCGTAAGTCTTGCAGCATATTTTCTTTGCCGCCTTTAATGGTAAGATTTTCTAATTCCTTGCAAATCTTTGCGTTATTCAAATATCCGGGAATTTCATCTTCAAAATCTTTCAATAAATTATGCTGGTTTCGCTCTTGCCAAACCGTAGCTTCATGGTATAAAATAGACCAACCGTTTGCCCAAGCAATGCGTTGAGCCACATAACTGCGCCAAATGTCTGTCATCCGGAAGCTGCAATACGCCGGAAGATACAACAAAGGAAACGCCTCGTTATACCAATAGGTATTTTGGCTGTTAAAAGGACTCCAAGCTCCGTTTCCTAATGCTAAAGACATTCCTTTGTTGAAATTTAAAGGTAATGGATAGGCTAACCGATAAACCGCATCTACATCCGGATTTTCATCGGCCAAACCTTGTTGGATTGGGCAGTTGATATTTTTTATTTCAAAATCGGAGAGAGGTTTGGAAACCTTTTGTAGTTCTTCTAAAGGTAAACCACGAGGCCATATAAATTTGTCACTGAAATAGTTATATACATTTACCCAACCTTGTTCTTTAATATCGTAAGCAGGTACTGTTCTTGATTTCTCTTTCCAAAATTCTGCTCTTGGTAAGTTGTCGTCATCCGTTTCTATTATCTCTTGGGTTCCATTTTGTAATGCTATGATATATCCTATATTCTTTCTTGCATAATGCTTTGTAGGACAGATTTTTGCAAATTTTGAGTCAAGTGTTAATTGACGATTAACCGACCAATAGTCACACCCGTCAATTTCAAATTTTTCTGGTGATTTGGTGTCGCCAATTAGAATAAAATTAAAATTTCTTTGTTTGCATTCTTTTGCAAATGTATGTAAAACCTCTAAGGTATCTGCCGCAATTGATGTAATAATTAAAGATTTAGTTGACATGTTTTTACTGTTTGATATTGAGTTGTTTATGTTATATAGTTGGAGCGTTTCCTTTAAGCCTTTCAATGAAGTAATAAAGTAAAGTTTGGCGTGCATTTTTTATTGCAGACGGCGAAACTCTAGGAGAGGGGGCTTGGTAGTGTATAGGAACTTCCGCCGTACGGTGTTTTCTTAAAAGATATTTTACTTCTGTTTGGTAAAAATGGGCTTTCGATTTAAGTGGATATTGTAATAATTTCCCTATAATATTTCTATGAAAGCCTTGAAAGCCGGAGGTCATATCGTATAACTTAGTGCCTAACAGTAAGTTAGCTAAAATAGTTCCAACTTTACTTAACATCCGTCTATTAAATGGTGAGTCGCCCATTGAGCCATCTTTTATGAATCTGGAGCCGAAAGCGACTTCATTTCCTTCGTTTAAAACCCGTAAGTACATCGGAATAGCTCTTGGGTCATGGCTTAATCCGGCATCCATTTCAATAATAATGTCATGCCCTCGTTCGTAAGCTACTTTAAATCCAATAAGGTAGGCATCTACCACATTTTTATTGTCCGGCGCCCATATAACCTCAAAACGATTATCTTTTTGCGCTAAATCACGGGCTAATTCGAGCGTTTTATCTTTAGAGGCATTGTCTATAACAAAATATATTTTTCCGGTGCCAATAACATCCATTACACGGCTCAATAGCTCCACAAATGGCTGAAAATCTTGCTCTTCGTTAGCCATTGGTATGGTTGCTGCCCAGTCAGTATATAAATACATAATAAAATTCGGTAGTTGTGTTTGTTTTAAAAACTGTAAAAATAGTTTAAATATTGTATTATTAGTATGTTGAATTTGATATAAATTTGTATTTAACAGTTTATGAGCGACAATCAACCGAATAATCCGCTACACGGAAAAACCTTAATTCATATTCTTAAAGAGTTAGAAGAATATTATGGCTGGGAATTAATGGGTAGATATATTCCCATCCGCTGTTTTACCCATCAGCCGAGCCTATCATCGAGTTTGAAATTTTTACGAAAAACGCCTTGGGCACGTAAAAAAGTGGAAGCTTTATATCTGGATATGCTGTTTGAAACGAAAAACGAAAAGTAAAACGCTTTTATTTATTTGTCCCATAATTTATATTATGTTAAATAGGGTTTTTCGAATACAATAGGACGTAATGCATTTAAAGCATTGAGTTCATGCATTTTAGAGCTGAATTGGTGTTGGGTTGCCGAGTGGCGATTAATCTTTTCTAAAACGCTTGTACTGGTCGTATGCATAAAACTTGAGGTATTCACCGGCTTGTATTCGTTTTTGAATGTCGCGCCAAAATTTTGGATCAAATAGCTGTTCGTGTTCCGCCAAAAATATTTCGCCAATGGGGCCATCCGGTGCCATAAATGCCTTAAATTCTTCGGGGAAAACATCATTTTGTTCGGCGGCAATCATATCAAAATTTCCTCTTGTATCTTCATCATCTGATAATTGCGGCAGCCTGCGGAAGCGCATTTCTGTTACTTTTCCAATTTCATCATAATCATAAAATATCACGCGACCGTGTCTGGTAACGCCAAAGTTTTTTAACAATAAATCGCCCGGAAAAATATTGGCGGCGGCTAATTCTTTTACACAAAATCCATAATCTAAAATAACACGACAAAGATTGATTGGGTTGGTTTCATTTTGAAGATATAAATTAAGTGGTGTCATTCGGCGTTCTATATATACGTGTTTTATCAAAACTATATCGTCATAAAATTCGACACTATCTTTACAGGTTTCTTGTAATTCTTTAATAAGTTCAAAGGAAAAAAGATTTCTTGGAAATTGTAGATTTTCAAAGAGATGCGCATACGCCATTCTGCCTACTCGGTCATTAATTTCTACTTCTTCGTATTTTTTAATTACAAAATCTCTTGTACAATTTTTGGGTGCTTCAAATCGGTCTCGGATGATTTTAAAAACAAAATTGTAATACTTCAGTGTAAATACAGCCATTACCATCCCTTTTATTCCGGGCGCAATGATAAATCGGTCATCGTGGTTATAGATATAATTCATCAAATCTCGATACAAAATTGTTTTTCCGTGCCGGTAATATCCAATAGCATCGTATAACTCTCCTATGGTTTTATGCGATAGCATTGCTTTTAAGTAGTCAATTAATTGGGCGGGATATTTGGTGTAAACAAAAAATGAAGCGCGCGTAAAACTGAAGATGATACTCATTTCTGCCGGAATATAAATTACGGAATCTACAACAATTCCTTTGTCTTCATTTAAGAGTGGAATTACCAGAGGCATAGTCCAGTTTTTATAAAACAAGCGGCCAATAATAAATGCGCCTCTATTGCGGTAAAAAACAGGTTTTAGCACCTCTACCCTATCCAAAAATAAATTAGATTTTTGATGAATTATAGTGGGAGCAACTTCATCAAAAATGTATTGCGCATCTCGGTCAATATCTTCAAATGGTACGTTGAATTTAAAATAATGCAGTATTTGCTTGAGGGCAACTTTTGAAAAATGGTTACACTCAATGGTATCAAACACCTCTTCTTCGGCTGTTTTTACGGGCTTATAGTCTGTATAATCGAAAAATTCGTACTCGGAATTAAAGCTTACATTTACAAATACTTTGCGAGTAATGGAGTTATAAAAAGTTTCTGAATTTAGCTTGTGCGGTTTATCTTTTATAACCTCTGAAAATGCGGCTTTTATTTCGATCCAATAGGTAATATTTGCAAAATCTGCTCCGAGAAATGCTTGAGTGTCGGCTACCACTTCTTTCACAAATTTACCATATAAACGATAACGTTCTTGTTGCTGTGTAAATAAATGTAGATATTCTTTTTGTTCAAAACATTGTTGGGCACATAAGGTAATATCGTTAAAGGTATTGAGCAGTACATCGTATTTTTGTGCGATATTTAATGCCACATTGCGTACTATATCATGGTTTATCATTTATTGTATTATTTTTAAGACTTGAAAATAAGCATAAGCAGTAACGTAGCCTAAAAAATGTACAGAATATTTAAAAAATTCTCCAAATGAATGTAGAAGACATCAGAGTATATTGTTTAAATAAAAAAGGTGTTATCGAGTGTTTCCCGTTTGATGAGGACACCTTGGTGTTTAAGGTAATGGGTAAAATGTTTTTGTTGGTATCGATTTCCGACCCGACGTGCAGCATAAATGTAAAATGCGACCCCGACCGTGCAATACAGCTTAGAGAACAATACGAAGATGTACAACCGGGCTATCACATGAATAAAAAAATGTGGAATAGCGTTACTTATACCGGTGCATTTTCAAAACAACAATTTTATGAAATGATAGATCACTCTTATGACGAAGTGGTGAAGGGATTAATCCGAAAAGACAGATTAGCTTTAAACGATTTATAATGAGTTTAAAAAAATTGGTTGGCCTATTGTTGCTGTTATTATTTCTAATTAATAACGGAAATGCGCAATCTATTGTAATTGACTCCCTATTTCGGTCTGAAGATATTTATAATACGTTGAAGGAAAATGACAACTCCTATTTCAAACAAAAAGTTTTTAATGTTTCGATAAAAAACAATACCATGCATAATGTACAATTGTATATTAGTATTGTTAATCCTACTATAGATAAAATTGATTTTATAGCAGGCATGGATACCGTAACCTTAGGCGATTATGTTCCTTATACCCAACGTGTTTTTAAACATCCGAATGTTGTGTATCCGTTGAAATTAGGGGATAAAAATAGTGCGCATTTGAAAATTATAGTGCACAATCCATTTGCTCATACACTAAATTTTCGTATAAATATTTCGACAGAAAATTCTTTTATACAAACTACCAATCATGATAACTTTTTTAACGGAGTTTTTTATGGTATAGTATTTATGTTTTTTCTGTTACTCATCTGTATTTATATTTTCAGCAAGAGTAATTTTTTTATTATTTATTTCATAATAAATTTGTTTACGCTATTGCTGATTATGCTCCATAACGGCACCGGGTATCAATATATTTGGTTTTTTTCGGCATTTATACAAAAATATATAGTTGCAGTGCTTGCCGTTGGATATTTAATGGTGCATATCATATTTGTACGTGCATTTTTTGCAATGCAATTAAGAAATTTATCTAAGTATTTATTGAATACATTCTTAGTGGTAGTGCTATTATTTGGTGTACTATTGTTAATGAAAATCTACAACAAAGACGTTTTAAATTTACCCGGAAACTATTTTTATATTTTTATTTACAGTGCCTATATTTTATACGGATTTACGGTGTTAGCGTTAAGTGTTTATTCCTATATCGAAACGAAAAGCAGAGAAGCAATATGGGTTTTTATCGGTATGCTATTGCAGTTGTTCAATTGGGTGTTGTTTATCAATAATGAATTTGTAGATATACATTGGATAAATGCAATAGACGCAGTACACTTTTTTAAAAGTAATATATTTGTACCACATTTGTCGTATGCAATTTATCTTTTAGAATTATTTGTTGTAACAATTTTTATAGTTTATAATTACCATAATCTTATTCGCATAAATAATTTATCAGCAAAGCGGTTAGAGTTTTTGCAAAATAGAAATATCAATACTTTTGTTTTAGGTCAAGAAGAAGAGCGCAAGATAATATCTAAAGAAATTGAAAATGATATTACCGCTGACATACAAATTTTAAGAAAAATAATAACAACTTTCCATCCTGAAATTGATGACAAGCAAGTAATTCCATCGGTACTTGCCGAAATAGATCGAACATTGGATGATATAAAAAACATTACCGATAATTACGTTGCTCCGGATATACAAAACATGAAATTGAAAGAGCTGATTACTACTGCTACCGATAAGTTGTATTCCAGTATTAAAACGGACTATTTATTTAATAATCTATCGGACAACTTCCAATTATCAGCAATTGCAAACATTAATCTCTATCGTGTATTTCAAGAAATTTCCAATAATATCATAAAACATTCCCAAGCTACTTCGGTTAACATCATCACTACATTAGACAGTAAAACTCTGCAAATTAAAGTAGTGGATAATGGCAATGGATTTGATAATAATATTACACAAAATAAAGGAATCGGGTTGATGAACATCGAATCGAGAATTAATAGCTTATATGGTAATTTTTATATGCTTTCCAATGCAAACGGAGGTACTACAATACATATAATTTTAAAAATAAAAGATATATGTTGAAAATTATTTCTTACATATTATTGATATTATTTTCCTTAATTAACTTGAATAAGGCAATAAGCGATGACGCTATTTTTATTGTAAATACAAAAATGCGCTGCCAGCCGGCTTCAGATAAATTAGTAGCTATCCGAACAACTGAAGATACTTCGGAATATCAATTGCAAATTTTAAATACAGAGCAAACCCCGCAAGCTATATTGTTAGAAATTCCTATTCAACAATTTGATAAAATAGCACTTGCTCAATACGAAAACACCAATAAACTAAAAGAATATACATTTGTATCAAAGAATTTTAATCAGCGTATTTACTACGACAGAAATATAGTATTTCCTTTTACTTTAGCACCAAATAAAATCAATACTATTACTTTAAAATACAATAACAACGATATTCATAATTATTTCAAACCCGATATTCTAATTTGGAAAAAAGATGCCAAAATAACGCGCACGCAAGCCTTAGAACTTACCAGAGGTACACTTTACGGTATTTTGATATTGTACACATTTATTTGTTTCCTGCTTACGGTTTTCCTAAATGCAAAAAATTATTATTACTATCTATTTTATTTGGTATCCGGTATTTTTTATTTGTTTGTAAAAAATAATTTCGGGTATGAATTATTATGGCCAAATTATCCGGTTATCGACATCTTTATGAAAAAAATGATGTTGTCGTTTTACTTAATCACTTCCATTTTATTTTTACGCGGATTTATTCGAAAACGTGTGCAATTGCCACAGCTTGAGAACGTATTGCGCATTTTTATCTATGTTAGTTTATTGCTCATATTCGTTTCTCTCCTTGTAGGTTTATTAAGTATTCGGGCGCAACATACATTTATTGTTATACAAAACGTATTTGCTATTGTCTGTTTAAGCACAGTGCTCATTACATTTGTTTTTGTATATTTTAATACTAACGACCGTTCATTGGTATTGTTCTCATTGATTTACTTTGCCTCTATTTCTTTCTTTCTTTTTTATCCCCAACCTGAATTTGGCAGCGGAATTTTTGGCGTTTATTTCGGACAAATTTATACGTACAGCAATGCCTTTATTATTGCTACCATTATTTGTGTTTATGTCGTTTATAGAGTAATACAAATTATTAGAAATAACGACAAACTAAAGAAAGAAGTTGGAATTATGAATGTCAATAACAATTTCTCGTTGATAGGCGGACAACAAAATGAACGTATGCGTGTGGGCCGCGAACTACACGATGGAATTGGCATAATGATGTCGGCAGTGAAAATGAAAATCACCACTTTAAAGCCAAGCAATAAAGAGGAGCAAAATGAACTAAATGAATTAACAGAGGAAATAGATTTAATCTGCAATAATATACGCAGCTATTCGCATACGCTCTTATCGCCCACGCTGAAAAAATTTGGATTGCAAGCGGCTTTAAAAGATTTGTTTGAAAATTTTAAACTACAAAATAACATAACATATAATTACAATATTCCCTCTTCGCTTGCGCCCGTATCTCAGCAATTGATTTATGATTTTATTCGGAAATATCTTCATTATTTCTCCTCGCACAAACCGGTTCAACTCACTATCAGTATTTATGTTATCAGTTCAATAAACGAAGCACAAATCCGAATACACTATACCGGCGCAAATTTGGATAACAACCATCCGGATCTCAAGTATATCAGCTCCATTGTAGATTTATTAAACGGGAAATATCAACTAAATTTACTAAATGCTTGGAATTTCCGATTGATTTTAGAATTTCCCGTATTGATAGAAAATCAAAAATTGGTTTCTATCTCCGGATAATCGCGTTTAAAGGTTTCAATACTTTTTGCGGTAAAGGCTAAAAAATCACGTTGCTCTTTAGTGTTCGGGTGTTTAATCCGATGCTGCAATAGATTATTTATTTTATCAATTCTTTGGTTTATATGTACCGTGTTTTCCTCAAAATAAGTAGCTCCAAATCGCTTCCAAATATATTTAACAGCAACTTTATTCGGATGCAGCATATCTTCTTCATAAAAACGATAATCTCGGAGTTCATCCATCATTATTTCGTAAGCAGGAAAATAATGTGTATTGGAATTTAAAGATATGAGTTGATGTACAGCTTCAATTAATATACTTTTGCTGCGTTGGTTTTCCATTGCGCCATCGCGCCAATGCCGAACCGGAGATACTGTAAATATTACTTGTTTCCCGCTGAATAAATTTGTAATCGAAGAATAGGCTTTTACTATTTCTTCTATCGTCAGTAAACGCTTGTTAAAAACATGCCCCGGTAATTTATGACAATTTGCCACTACCCTACCCATTTCTTTATGTTCATAAACGTATGCAGATCCCAGCGTAAATACGATAACTTCAGAAGTGTGTAAATGCGTGTGTGCATTCCTTATGGAATTATTTATCATCAATAAAGTTTCTTCTTTATCTACAGATGAAAACGAGCCATGAAAATCATAAGAGAAATACAATGCATTATGAACGTTTAATTTATTTGAATCGTACAATTTATTTTCGGAAATTATTTTTATGGAATTAAAAATAGAAATCGGATTATAAATAACCCCAAACGGATTTACTGCTGCTTTAAATTGGAACTGTCTTAAATAATTTCCAATATTTTCCGTAAAACAAGACCCTAATAACAAAATAGGGCTTTTGTGTGTTAGTAGAAAATCTGATTTGGGTATAGCAATAGGTGTTCGGAACTCCATGTTGTAATAATACTCATTTAAAAGTACTACAAAATTACTTTTTTTTATTTTTTGGAAAGAAATTTGCTATACTTGAATTATGTATCGACTTAGCCGAATTGCGCTTCTTATTTTTATGTTGAAATCAATTTCAGCAAATGCCTTCGTATATGAAGATAAAATAATAGCTGCCAATATCAAATCTGTTCAGCTTTTTCCTAAAGGTGCCGATATGGCAATGCCAATTATCAATATGGATAAGGGAGAAACGCTCGAATTGCATTTTGATGATTTATCCGGAAAGCCTAAAAATTTTTATTATACCGTTGTACAATGCCATAATGATTGGACGCCGACTTCCATGAACATTATGGAATATGTGGACGGATTTACAGAAGCAAACATTAATGACTATGATTACTCCAATGGAACCAAAGTATCGTATGTGCATTATAAATTAGAATTCCCAAATAATGACATGAAAATAAACCGTTCGGGAAATTATGCGTTAATTGTGTATGACAGTAATAAAGATAATCCCATATTTATCAAACGTTTTATGATTGCTGAATCTAAAGTGGCTATAGATGCCGGAGTGGTATATCCGAGAAATATGAGCCAGCGGAATTTTTATCAAGAAGTAATATTTAAAGTAAACTATAAAGGGTTTCCGGTAGATAATGCACAAATGGAAATAAACGCTACCGTAATGCAGAATTATAGATGGGATAATGCAAAAATGAATGTAAAGCCTCAGTTTTATAGCATTAATGAATTAAACTTTGACTTAAATGGCACACTGATTTTTCCATCAACAGGGAGAGAATTTCGTTATTTCGATATGCGCTCACTTCGCTTCCGCGGGCAAAATATCAGAGCGTTTGATATCAGAGATAATGAAAATGATGTTTATTTATTATATGATAGACTAACGCCGCCCAACGCCTATCAAATCACTAAAGATTTAAACGGGCAATATTACATTGACAATTTAGATAATCCCTACTACAATACCGGCGCCGATTATGCCAATGTTCATTTTAATTTGGATATGGGCGGCACACTCACCAATGGAAATTTTTATGTATTGGGCGCATTTAATAATTGGAAATGCGATTCTACTTCTCAATTATACTACGACGCTTCCGATAAAAGCTATACCACTGATATCTTATTAAAACAAGGGATGTACAATTATACGTATGTTTTTAAAAGCAATACCGATAACTCTATCAACCCATTTATGACGGAAGGAAATTATATGGATACCGAAAACGATTATACAATTTTATTGTACTACACCCCTTTTGGCGAACGATACGATAGATTAGTGGCTGTTAAATTCATTAACTCTATAATAAACCGATATTAATGAGTACGATTTATAACATACAAAAAGGCGATTTATTAGTGGCAGAGCCGTTTATGAAAGATCCAAATTTTAAACGCTCGGTTACACTGATATGCGAGCATGACGCTGAAGGAACTATCGGGTTAGTATTAAGCCGCCCCTCTATTTTTAGGGTAAATGAAATGATACCCAATTTTCCTGCTTTTCAAGGTGATGTGTATTACGGCGGACCAATTGGGATGGATAGATTAAATTTCATTCATTCTTATGGCGACATTATCCCCAATGCATTTCATATAAAAGATAATTTATTTTGGAATGGCGATTTTGATCAACTTAAAATATTAATTAAAGAAAAGAAGATTTTGCCACACAATATCCGCTTTTTTGCAGGATATGCCGGATGGGGCGCAGGACAATTAGAAGAAGAAATGAAAGAAAATAGTTGGATTATCTCCAAAAATCATCCTGAAATATTTAAAATGAGCGAATATATGTGGCACGATGTATTGGTGAAAATGGGCGGAAAAAATAAACTTATCGCTACCTTGCCCGAAGACCCTAACTTAAATTAAAATATAAATCGTATATTCGGAGAAACCGAATTTATGAAAACAATATACACCTGCATCTGTTTTATAATTTTATTCAACTATACCGCAACATCTAACGAAATAATAAATCGTTGCGGAATGGATGCTATTCTTCAACAAGATTTTAAAAATCAATCGACATCATCCGACACTTATTTAAGGCAAATTAATAATGTCGTAAATAGTATTGCTGCCTATGATACTACCAGAGCAAATACAGATTCCGTATATACTGTGCAAGTCGTGGTACATGTTGTTTATTTAAATGACAATAAATATGAAAATATTCCCGATGATATTGTACGTTCCCAAATTGATGCCTTAAATAGAGATTATAATTTAGCTAATGAAGATACGGTCAATCTGCGACCATTTTTTAAGCCATTTCAAGGAAATGCAAGGATAAAATTTGAATTAGCAACGAAAACGCCAAGTGGTGCACCTACTAACGGCATTACACGAACCAAAGGGCAATTAGGCAGTTTAACCGGTTGGTCGCCATTGAGTAACCCGCTTTTGTATGCATTAAATATTGAAGCCGTAAAATCAGATTATCTGCCGGGAGTAGATTCTAAAGGAAAATCTTCATGGAACACCGCAAAGTATATAAATATTTGGGTATGCGATTTAAACGTTGAAAACAGAAAATGCAAAACCTGCTTAACTGTTTGTGATACTTGTGGCACATTGTTAGGCATTGCTACTCCTCCGGCAAATGCAATAAATTGGGGGCCATTAGCCTTAGAAAAAGGAGCTAATGATGGTATTATCATCGATTTTAGAGGGTTCGGTCAAGGTAATTGGTTTGCCCGCGACTCTGCTTCCCATCGCTTTTTGGAATTTTATGCCAAAGGAAGAACTCCGGTGCACGAAGTGGGACATTATTTAGGATTGCAGCATACATGGGGAAATGTAATTCCGGTTTTAACCCCTGACGGATGCGCAGTAGATGATTTTATTGATGATACTCCCGAAGAATTGCAAGCATTTGCTGCCAATTTGGTAAAAGGTACACTTAACCCTTGCGATACAAGTATCAATACCTGCACGAAAACATATTTAGGTATAGACTTCCCCGATATGTATGAAAATTATATGGATTATTCCACAGATTTATGCTATAACTTATTTACTAAACAACAAGTAAATTTAATGCGGTATAATTTGTTAACACGTAGAGCCGGATTAATAACCAAGCGGGAAGCTGCACCGAATATCCCTACAGGAATAAAATCCAATACGACTAACATAAATGGTATTACCGTTTATCCAAACCCCACTACTACACTATTAAATATACAATTGGATAAGCCTTTTGCTAACAACTTAAAATTGGAAATAGTAGATATTACAGGTGCTTTGGTACATACCGCTACTATTTATTCCGGCAATACTTTTTTTAGTTTACCTATTAATGAGTTACCTGCTGCAATGTACTTCCTTCGTATAACCGAAAATGAAAATAGGCAATATGTGAAATTTATGAAACAAGAGTAAAAGAGTATTATTAAATGTATCAATATCTGTACTTATAGCAATACTAATAACCTATTGCTGTTTCAATAACGGTTTTTATCTTTTTAGTTTGGATATTCTGCAATTTCTTCGATTCTATTTCGCCAACTTCTATAATTCCCCGAATCGCATTAGTCAAAAATATCTCCTCTGCTTCTATTAGTATTTCCGGTGTAATAGATTGCTCTTGAATAGGTAAATTTTGTTGTAATAAAAATTGTCGGAATACACCGGCCACCGGGGCATCTGCTAATGGAGGGGTGAAAATGGTATTTTCTTTTATCATAAATAGATTAAAAATTGGCGCATCGGCAATGGTATTGTTTTCATTTAAAACAATTGCCGTGTCATAATTATTTTCAGTTGCAAATTGCTGTGCCTGATGATAAATTGTGCGGTCAGTGTTTTTTAAATTACAAACGGAATTTATCTCTTTTACCTGTTGGTGGTAAATTGTAATCCTTAATGGTAGCTGTATATCTGGCAGTAAGGGCATTGAGGAAGATTCCCAATGCATTGTATTTTTATTTACCAATTGGGTTACTTCTAATCGAAATCTAAAATTGGGTATTGGGCTTTTAAATTGTTCGCTATATATATGCGCTTCCAATTTATTTCTTACTTCGTTTTCAGAAATAGAAATACCCAATTTATTCAAACTTGTTTTTAATCGCTCAATATGAAATTCTAATAAAACAGCCTTCCCTCCTATTATTTTTATCGTTTCTATTAAGCCAACATTTTTCATTAAAATATAGAAATTGTTACTTCGAAATATGATTGAACAGCATAATAAAATAATAGACGATCATACTGCCATCGTACACTACTTTTATATTCCATTTTTCTACCTTATCTGCTTTTATAAAAGTATATCCTTGCAATAAAATGGTTAGCAGTATCAGCCCAATGATTGTTGATTCTTTTAAATAAATATGCGTGATGCTTCTCCAATTTTCTAATAGATAAACATAAATCAATAAAATAATATGCACAATTCCGGTTAGCAATCCAATAATTTTTGAAGCTTTAACTCCTATTACTGATGGAATTGTTTTTGTACCTGTGAGTTTGTCGCTTTCTGCATCATTAATATCGAACGGTAATGTGATATAAAAAATATAGACCAATTGCAGTATCCAAACGATTAAAATATCTCTTCTGCTGTTAAATGAAATGCCTGTTTCTGTAAAAGGCAATATCACGGAGGTGGTGCTCCAAACAAATGCTATTAAAAATATTTTTACGAACGGAAAATCGCGTAATCGTGTATGTATTCCAAAAGGTTTTAAAAATGGGATAGGATATAATACGGAAAAAAAACCGGTGACACATAATGCTAAAATAGTGAGCGGTTTTAAAAATAAAGTAGTAATAATGGCAATGATTAACGATATCGCCATAGTTACGGGGGTAAAATTGGGATATTTGTCAAACAATTGTACTACCCATTCTTTTTTGTTGGTGTACACTCCTTTTTTATAATACACCCATCTACTTACTTGATATACAAACCAAGTAGAAAAAAAGACTTGCACGGATAATATCCAAAATGATGGTGCGTAAATATCTAACAAAAATATGGATGCCCACATAAATGCAACAGCTGCAAATGCTATAAATAAATTTGTTTCTATAAGTAGTTTTACAATTCGGAGCATAAAAAAACCTGTAATTGCTTACAGGTTCAAGTTACAATTTATTTTTAATAAAAAAAGATAGAATACAAGTGGTTAGTGCAAGTATTTTAATTTCATTTTCGGATTGATTTTTTTCAACGTTTCAAAAATCAATTTAATTACATCTTCCACATCTGATTTAGCTACGGTTTCGACCGTGGTGTGCATATATTTTAAAGGTAATGAAATTAATGCGCTTGGTACACCGCCGCCATTATAGGCAAAAGCATCGGTGTCTGTGCCGGTAACGCGGCTGGCAGCATCGCGCTGGATTGCAATTTTTTCTTTTTCTGCCACCTCTAAAATTAGCTCTCTGATAATACCATGAACTGCCGGAGCATAAGTAACCACAGGTCCCTTGCCGCACTTAAATTCACCATGTTCTTTTTTGTCAATCATTGGCGTAGTGGTATCGTGGCAAACATCAGTTACAATGGCAATATTCGGATTTATTTTTCGTACAATCATTTCTGCGCCGCGCAAGCCCACCTCTTCTTGTACCGAATTACAAATGTATAAGCCAAATGGCAATTTCGTTTTACTTTCTTTAAGTAGTCGTGCAACTTCAGCGATCATAAATCCACCCATTCTGTTATCTAATGCTCTGCCGGTATAATATTTTTTATTCAAAATCATTAATTCATCTTCATACGTTATTACACATCCAACATGTATTCCCATTTTTTCTACTTCCGCTTTGTTGGAAGCTCCCACATCAACCGTGATGTTTTTAATTGTTGGCGCCGTGTCTTTTGAAATATCGCGTAAGTGTATTGCAGGCCATCCGAAAATTCCTTTTACGATGCCTTTTTTAGTATGGATATTTACTCTTTTCGATGGCGCAATGATATGGTCAGAACCGCCGTTTCGTATTACATTTATCAATCCATCCTCACCGATATAGCTTACAAACCACGAGATTTCATCTGCATGTGCTTCAATTACTACTTTAAACTCTGCTTCTGGGTTTACTACTCCATATACCGTTCCGTAATGATCAATATGATATTCGTCGATGTATGGTTTTACATAATCCAACCAAATTTTTTGCCCTTCTGCTTCAAATCCAGTCGGCGAGGCATTGTTTAGATATTTGAATAAAAAATCCTCTGCTTTTTTGTCTATTGTGTATTTCATTTATATATATTTAATGTTAATTATTATAGTATTTCAGTCAGCAAACTTAATATATTTATATTTAATTGTAAACAAATTAACTAAATATAAGAGAATTAATGGCTTATATCGCTATAAAAATAGGGATTTGCCGGCTGTAGTTGTATTTTTATATTGTAAAATGCTATTACAAAGGAATATTTCCATGTTTTTTCTTTGGTGAATTCACTACTTTGTTTTCCAGCATTTTCAATGCTTTAATGAGCTTAATTCTGGTATCTTCCGGTTTAATTACTTCGTCAATAAATCCGCGCGCTGCTGCTTTATAAGGGTTGGCGAATGTTTCAGTGTATTCTTCTACTTTTTCTTGTAGTTTTTGCTCCGGATTTTCTGCGTTTTTTATTTCATTTTTAAAGATGATTTCTGCTGCTCCTTTAGGGCCCATTACAGCAATTTCAGCAGTTGGCCAAGCAAAATTCATATCGGCACCAATATGCTTGGAGTTCATCACATCATAAGCACCGCCATAAGCCTTTCTGGTAATAACAGTTACTTTCGGTACAGTTGCTTCGCTCAATGCGTATAATAATTTTGCTCCATTGGTTATTATTCCGTGCCATTCTTGATCGGTTCCGGGTAAAAATCCGGGAACATCCACAAATACGACCAACGGTATATTAAATGCATCACAAAAGCGCGTAAACCTCGCTCCTTTTCTGGAAGAATTTATATCTAAAACGCCCGCTAAATATGCCGGTTGATTGGCTACAATACCGATGCTGCGACCTGCAATGCGGGCAAAACCCACTACTAAATTTTCTGCAAAATCTTTGTGTACTTCCATAAAAGAACTTTCATCTACGGTAGTTGCAATCACATCGCGGATGTCATAAGGTTGGTTGGGGTTTTCAGGTAATATCGCTGCTAATTTCTCACGGGTTTCTGTGCCATTAGACGTGTATGCATATACGGGGGCAACCTCTTCGCAATTTTGCGGCATATAGCTCAACAATTGTTTTATTTGCTGAATGCAAGCTACTTCGTTTTTTGCAGTAAAATGGGTTACTCCACTCTTTGTTGCATGCGTTTGTGCGCCGCCAAGTTCTTCAGAGGTAACTTCTTCGTGTGTTACCGTTTTTACTACGTTGGGGCCGGTTACAAACATATAGGAAGAATTTTCTACCATTAACGTAAAATCCGTCATCGCCGGAGAATACACGGCACCGCCGGCACAGGGCCCCATGATAGCAGAGATTTGCGGTACTACACCGGAGAATTGTACATTGCGATGAAAAATATCGGCATAACCTCCTAAGGATACTACCCCTTCTTGGATACGCGCACCGCCCGAATCATTTAAGCCTATCACCGGAGCGCCTGTTTTTGCTGCCAAGTCCATTATTTTACAGATTTTCTCGGCATGTGTTTCTGATAATGAACCTCCAAATACCGTAAAATCTTGTGAGAATACGTAAACCAATCTGCCATTGATAGCACCATAGCCGGTCACTACGCCATCACTTAAATATTTTTCTTTATCGATACCAAAATCCGTTGCTCGGTGCGTAATCAACATACCTAATTCTTCAAAGCTCCCTGCATCTAATAATAATTCAATTCGCTCACGAGCAGTTAATTTTCCCTTTTTATGCTGATCGTCGATACGCTTTTGCCCACCGCCTAAATGTGCTTCTTCTTTTTTTAGTTTTAATGCTTGCAATTTTTGTTCGTGTGTCATAATCACAAAAATAAGGTTTAATACCTAATGTAAGATGATGTAGATAATTTATTTTAAAAACATACCTTTTGTTAAAAATCAACTTTAATTCTATTTTCTAATTGGTAGGTTAATTTCGTTACAGCTCCTTCAGGAGGACGTGAGTCGTAATTGAGCTGAAAATTTAATCCAAATGAAACTATTTTACTAATTCTAAAATTCAGCATATTCCCGGAAGAAATTCTATAGCTTTTGTTTACATCTAATCGAGGTTGATAATAGGTTGTACTAACGATTTCGACAGTTTTTATGGGTTTTAAACTAAAACTTAGATAACCACTAAACCGACCTTGAAACTCTTTTTGTGTTCTATCTGTATTTTCATCATATTCCATCATATATAATGTGCCGATGTACGTTTTAAATTTTTCTAATTGAACCACTTTAAATCGCGGGCCGGTACCCAACAAAAAGCGTATTCTTATTCCATTGAGCTTATTGTATTGTATTTGCGTAAATGCTTCCCATCGTACCCAGTCTTTAATTTTATAATTATACCTAAAATGAAAAAAGCCGGTATTGGCTACATTTTCATTTTTAGTTTTCACTATTTCTACACTACCTAATATTAGGTATAGATTTTTTCTTGATTTATATTGAACATGCGCCGTATTGTTGAAAATAAAATAACTATTCGCTTGCTTTCCGAATACAAACCCCATATTATAACTCCCTTTCCATCCAGTAGTATCTGTTGTAAATCGCTTCCCTTCTATATTCACAATTTGCGCTCTAACGGATAGAAAATGAAGCAACACAAATAGAAAAACAATTTTTTTCATTGCAATCAAAAATAGCATTTTTAGAATTTAACATAAAAAAAACGCACTTATTTAGAACACATCTAAATAGGGATTGTTTTATAGGAAGTATTGCAGTAATTTTGTACCCAATATTTGGTAACATATAATTAAAAATTGTTATGCCTGAAACACAAGATGAAATCTTAGAAGACGTTGTTAACTCCGAATATAAATACGGTTTTGTTACAAATATAGATGCAGAAAATGCACCTCCGGGTATTAATGAAGATATTATCCGGTTTATATCTACTAAGAAAAACGAACCCGAGTGGATGTTGGAATGGCGCTTAAAAGCCTTTAAAGAATGGCAAAAAATGCCGGAACCCCATTGGGCGAATGTACATTTTCCAAAAGTAGATTTTCAAAATATTATTTACTATTCCGCTCCGGTAGCAAAGAAAGCACTTAATTCATTAGAGGAGGTTGACCCTGAATTACTTAAAACTTTTGAAAAATTAGGGATTTCTCTTGATGAACAAAAAAGACTTTCCGGCGTAGCCATTGATGTAGTGTTTGATTCTGTTTCCGTAAAAACAACCTTTCAAGAAGCCTTAAAAGAAAAAGGAATTATTTTTTGCTCTATGAGTGAGGCGATACGCGAACATGGCGATTTAGTGAAAAAATACATTGGTTCTGTAGTTCCACAAAAAGATAATTTTTATGCTGCCTTAAATAGTGCTGTATTTTCCGACGGCTCATTTTGTTATATCCCCAAAGGGGTTCGCTGCCCAATGGAATTGAGCACATATTTTCGTATCAATTCAGCAGGCTCCGGACAGTTTGAGCGCACTTTATTAATTGCAGATGAAGGTGCTTATGTTTCTTATTTGGAAGGCTGTACTGCACCACAACGGGATGAAAACCAATTGCACGCTGCGGTGGTAGAATTAATAGCAATGGACAATGCAGAAATAAAATATTCTACTGTACAGAATTGGTATCCCGGCGATAAAGAAGGTAAAGGTGGCGTTTTTAACTTTGTAACTAAGCGTGGAATGTGTAAAGGCAATGGCTCCAAAATCTCGTGGACACAAGTGGAAACCGGTTCTGCCATTACCTGGAAATACCCAAGCTGTATATTAGCCGGCGATAATTCTATCGGAGAGTTTTATTCGGTTGCCGTCACCAATAATTTTCAACAAGCCGATACAGGTACAAAAATGATACATATCGGAAAAAACACAAAAAGTAGAATTGTTTCTAAGGGTATTAGTGCCGGAAAATCACAAAACTCTTACAGAGGGTTAGTGAAAGTACATAAAAAAGCAGAAAATGCGCGCAATTTTTCGCAGTGCGATTCCTTATTAATGGGGAATAATTGTGGTGCGCATACTTTCCCTTATATCGAAGTGAGCAACAATACCTCGAAAGTGGAACACGAAGCGACCACATCAAAAATTGGAGAAGATATGTTGTTTTATTTCCAACAACGCGGGATAGACGAAGAAACGGCAGTAGCCATGATTGTAAATGGTTTTTGCAAAGAAGTAATGGATCATTTACCAATGGAATTTGCTGTAGAAGCCAAGAAACTATTAGAAATAAGTTTAGAAGGAAGTGTAGGATAATGTTCAAATTAAATAATTAGCGAATTAGCGAATGAAAGGTAATATAACATGTGTAAAATAATTACATTAACAGATAAGCAGAGTAAAAAAATCCACATAAATGCAAATTGTATTGTAGAAATAATTAAAATGATTAATGGATAACGATTAGTTAATTTGCTAATTTACACATCATCTAATTAAAATATGAGTTATAATGAAGAAAATATTATTTTGAAATTATAAGAGAAGCTCAAAATGCTGAAAGCAAAGCAGACTTTATTCATAAGGTTAAAATTGCAGCAAAAGAAGTTGATGAAACTGAATACTGGTTAGAGCTTTGTAGAGATTCTAAAAACTATCCTTTTGAGAATACAATAATTGATAAATTAATGGTCATAAAAAAAATAATCACTAAAATAATTTCAACATCAAAAAAAGCCAATTTGCTAAGTATCAAATTAACTAATTATCATCATGCTTACAATAAATAACCTACATGCCTCTATTGAGGGAAAAGAAATCCTAAAAGGATTTTCTTTACAAGTAAATGCCGGCGAAGTACATGCCATCATGGGGCCAAACGGCACCGGGAAATCCACCTTAGCCTCCGTATTAGCCGGTAAAGACGGCTATGAAGTAACCGCCGGAACAGTAACATTTAACGGGAAAGATTTATTTGAAATGGCACCGGAAGAGCGCGCACAAGCCGGTGTGTTTTTAGCCTTTCAGTATCCGGTGGAAATACCCGGAGTAAGCAATGCCAATTTCTTAAAAGCTGCCGTAAATGAAATTAGAAAATCGAAAGGAATTGCACCTATTGCTCCAAACGATTTTTTAAAATTGATGCGTGAGAAAATGGAATTGGTAGAGATGAAAAAAGATTTTATCTCTCGTGCTGTAAATCAAGGGTTTTCCGGCGGAGAAAAAAAACGAAACGAAATTTTTCAAATGGCAATGCTCAACCCGCAATTAGCCATATTAGATGAAACCGATTCCGGATTGGATATCGATGCATTAAGAATTGTGGCAAGCGGCGTAAATAAGCTTAGAACAAATGAAAACGCTTTTATCGTAATTACACACTATCAACGCTTATTAGATTATATCGTTCCTGATTTTGTGCATGTAATGTATAACGGTAAAATTGTAAAATCCGGTACTAAAGAACTTGCTTTAGAACTGGAAGAAAAAGGATACGAGAAATTTGAGAATGCGACAATGTAACAATTAGCAAATTAGCTGATTTTCAAATCAACGAACTACAATGATAGAGCAATTAAAAAAAATACATTTAGAAAATAACACCCAACAACAGTCATTATTACGAGCTGTTGAACTCGGTATTCCATCCATGAAAAATGAAGAATGGAAATACACCTATTACAATAAAATTTTACAACAAGGGTTTACGACAATCTCAAGTAATACTTCGCCGACAAGTGCTGTAAATATTGATGAAATAGCCACCTATATAGAAGCAAACTCCGTTTCAGAAAATAAGTTGATTTTCATAAACGGATTTTTTCATAATGAATTATCGTCGTGGCAGAATCAGCCGAAAATAAATTTTTGGAATAATAATAACTGCACGGAAACCAATTCTGACGATTTTTTAGTAGAGTTAAATAATGCATTAACAACGGATGGCGTTTTTATAGAAATAGATAAAAATTTCATTTTACAAGATTTAATAGAGATTTTCTATATTAATACAAATTCAACTGTAATTACAAATATTAAAAATAGAATTAAGGTTGGAGAAAATAGCCAACTTAAAATTGCTGAATACTATATCAATTACGATAACTCACCGGCCTATAATAATATTGTAACAGATATTGAAATCGCACCGCACGCACAAGTAGAATGGTATAAAATACAAGATGGTGGAGAATGGTTAAATATTACCGACAATACACATATAATGCAAGCAGCAAGCGCTATTTGCAATGTCGTTACCATTACTCTAACCGGAAACATTATCAGAAATGTGTTGCAATTCGATGTAAATGGCGAACGTTGTGAATCACACATGAATGGCTTGTACTTACTGCAAAACGAAGAACATGTGGACAATAGAACGTTGGTTAATCACAATGTCCCTAACTGTGAAAGTTTTGAGCTATATAAAGGTATTTTAGGCGGAAAATCAACAGGTGTTTTTAACGGAAAAATTGTGGTAGCACAAGCGGCTCAAAAAACCAATGCATTTCAGAGTAATAGAAATTTATTATTAAGCAATGATGCTAATATATACACCAAACCACAATTAGAAATTTTTGCAGATGATGTAAAGTGCTCCCATGGTGCTACCTCTTCACAGATTGAAGACAGTGAGTTATTTTACTTGCAAGCACGAGGCATAGGAAAAGAAATGGCACGCGGATTATTAGTATATGCTTTTGCTGCAGAAATTTTAGAAAAGCTAAAACATGAAGGGTTAAAATCTAAATTAGAAAATAGAGTTGCAGAATTATTGAAGATAGAATTATAAAATTACTCTGTGAAAGAATTAGCGAATAAAAAATGATAGACATACAAAAAATACGAGCCGACTTCCCTATTTTAAACGAAAAAATTCGTGGCAAACAATTGGTCTATTTAGATAATGGGGCATCTACCCAAAAGCCACAAACGGTTATAGATGCAGAGAAATATTTCTATGAACATCAATATGCAAACATACATCGAGGCGTACATTTTTTATCTCAAATAGGGACAGATTTATACGAGCAATCTCGTAAGAAAATCCAACAATTCATTAATGCAAAGCACGATTACGAAGTTATCTTCACTAAAGGCACTACCAATTCTATTAATTTAGTTGCATATACTTTCGGTCGTAAATTTATACAGGAAGGCGATGAAATTGTAGTGAGCGAAATGGAACATCATTCTAATATTGTTCCGTGGCAAATGCTATGCGATGAAAAAAAATGCATTTTAAAAGTAATTCCATTACAACCCGATGGAACTATTTTAGTAGAAGATGCACAAAAAATCATTACTTCAAAAACGAAATTAGTAAGTATTACGTATGTTTCCAATGCATTGGGTACTATAAACCCGATAAAAGAATTAATAGAGATTGCGCATCAAAAAGGAGCAAAAATACTAATAGATGCTGCGCAGGCTATACAACATATACCTATTGATGTACAAACATTGGACGTTGATTTTTTAGTTTTTTCGGGGCATAAAATTTACGGACCAACCGGAACGGGAATATTATACGGAAAAGAAGAAATTTTAAACGAAATGCCCCCTTTTGAAGGCGGTGGCGACATGATAAAATCAGTTTCATTTAAGGGAACCGTTTTTAATGATCTACCCTTCAAATTTGAAGCAGGTACTCCACATATTTCCGGTTGCATTACTCTCGGCACTGCAATAGATTATGTACAAAAAATCGGTATTGAAAATATTTACCGCTACGAGCATAACTTACTGCAATATGCCACCACTCAACTACAGCAAATTGATGGTTTGAAAATATTTGGTACTGCCCAACAGAAATCCTCCGTAATTTCTTTTTTGTTAGAAGGAATACATCCGTATGATGTAGGGGTTATCTTAGATAATCAAGGGATAGCCATACGCACCGGACACCACTGCGCACAACCGGTGATGGATTATTTTGGTATTACTGGCACTTGCCGCGCAACGTTTGCTTTTTATAATACCCATGATGAAGTTGATGCCTTAGTACAAGGAATTTTAAAAGCTAAAAAAATGTTGAGTTAATCCATGAAAACTATTAACGAAATACAAGACGAAATTGTAGATGATTTTTCCATGTATGAAGATTGGAATGATAAGTATGAATACTTAATAGAGTTTGGAAAATCATTGCCTTTAATTGCGGATAAATATAAAACAGAAGACAACCGAATACACGGCTGCCAAAGTAAAGTATGGTTGCATGCCGAATTGAATAATGGGCTGTTAAATTTCTTCGCAGATTCTGACGCTATTATTACCAAAGGTATTGTGGGGTTATTAGTAAAAGTATTGAGCGGACACCGACCGCAAGAAATTGCAGCAACTGATTTATATTTTATTGAAAAAATTGGATTAAAAGAACACCTTTCTCCTACTCGCGCCAATGGATTGGTGAGCATGATAAAAAAAATGAAAACGTACGGAATTGCTTATCAGGCAAAATAATTAAAACAGCGAAATACTATGGCACAAAAAACATTTATGGAAATACAAGACGAAGCTTACGCACAGTTGCAAACCATTTTTGACCCCGAAATTCCTATAAATATTTATGAATTAGGATTGATTTATGAAGTAAACGTAAATGTAGATAACAATATACAAGTAATAATGACGCTAACTGCACCCAACTGCCCCGCCGCCGAAAGCCTTCCCGCAGAAGTAGAACAAAAACTAAAAGCAATAGAAGGGGTAAATGAGGTAAAAGTGGAAATTACTTTTGACCCACCATGGGACCAAGAAATGATGAGCGAGGCAGCAAAATTAGAACTCGGATTTTTATAATTTTAATATAGTTTGAATAAAACGACATTTTGGCATAAAAATAAAATATAGCATAATTTTTGAACAACACTAATAAATTCATTAAATTACTTAATTAATAAATCAAAACAATATGTATCCTGAACAAATGACAAAGCCAATGGCGGCAGAATTAGAAAATGCAGGTTTTATTTCTTTAAAATCACCCGAAGCAGTGAGTGAAGTATTAGAAAATAAAGAAGGAACTGTTTTCTTGGTAATAAACTCCGTGTGCGGATGCGCAGCATCAAATGCGCGCCCTGCCGCAATTTCAGCTATTAAAAACGAAAAACACCCCGATAAAATCGTTACGGTTTTTGCCGGAGTAGATAATGCCGCTGTAGCTAAAGCAAGAGAATACACGTTTCCTTATCCGCCAAGCTCACCAAGTATGGCTATTTTCAAAGACGGAAAATTAGTGCACATGGTAGAACGATATATGATAGAAGGAAAACCAATTCAAATGGTAGCCAACAATTTGGTCGCTGCTTTTAATGAGTTTTGCTAATTCTATCGTTTCGCAAATTCTCTTATTTCGGCAAAATCTATTCCATTTGGATTTGGTAAATAGGGTATATCTAATTCCGTGTCATTATTTATTTTTATTTTAGAGACATTTGGGGTATTCGCACCTAATTGTAAGGTAACATTTGAATCTCCTTGCAAAATATCAAATTGGATTTTAAAGTTAACAGTGTTTCCAGTATCCAGCATAAAGGAAACTTTATTCAATCCTCTAATTTCAAAAGAGGATTTAGAAGCATTGGAGTCGAGAACTGTAATTTCAGAATGAATAACCGGAGTGGTTTCAGATACATTTAGTAAATTTAACCAAACGACTGTGCCCGGGCTGTTTATGGTAACGGATATTGTTTGAGCCATAGTAAATGATTTTATGAATTAAATATAATCATTAAACTTTAAAAACCAATTTATGAATAGAAACTTACGAATTGTATTTATGGGTACACCGGATTTTGCGGTACCTTCCTTAGCTATTTTAATACAAAATAAGTACAATGTAGTAGGGGTAATTACTGCACCGGACAAGCCCGCCGGTCGCGGACAACAAATACAGACTTCGGCAGTTAAGAAATACGCCATAGAAAATGGATTAACAATTTTGCAACCCGAGAAACTTAAAAGTCCCGATTTTATTGAAGAATTAAAAAAACTACACGCTAATTTATTTGTTGTCGTTGCTTTCCGTATGCTCCCGGATGTTGTATGGCAAATGCCACAATTTGGCACCTTTAATTTGCATGCCTCTCTCCTTCCCGATTACCGCGGCGCTGCTCCTATAAATTGGGCAGTAATAAACGGTGAAAAAGAAACCGGAGTTTCTACCTTTTTTTTACAACATGACATCGATACCGGAAATATTATTTTACAAGATAAAATAGACATTGGCACAGAAGACAATGCCGGAATTGTACATGATAAATTGATGCAAATAGGCAGCAATTTGGTGTTAAACACTGTACGAGCAATAGAAAACAACACCGCTGTTGCCCATCCGCAAACGCCTGATGACAACACGAATACAACTAAACACGCTCCTAAAATTTTTAAAGAAACCTGCTTAATAGATTGGAATAAACCTGCAATAGAAATTCACAACCTCATTCGGGGCTTAGCACCATTTCCAACTGCCTATACGTATTTGAATGGTAAGCTGTTGAAAATATTTGCGGCAAATGTTGTTGAAGATGCATTTTTTCAATCAACTACTAACTTAACATACACACCAAAAACTATTGAAAACGCAGCTTTTTTGAATATTATAACGGATAATAACACCTTTTTGCATATACAGTGTAAGGATAATTATTTGAATATTAAAGAATTACAAATAGAGGGAAAACGCAAAATGAATGTTTCGGAATTTCTAAAAGGCTATAAATTTTAATACACACTTGTATATAACCCATTTTTCTAAATTATCTATTGTATAAAGCAAATTAAGATATTCTTGTCTAAATTTATTGTTAGTAAATAATATGGCAGAATATACCTCAACAAAAAAACCTGACGCAAAGATTAGGAAAGTAAATTTTAAATTTGAAAAACCCTTTCCTAAACATTGGTTTAACGATAATCCTATTGCAACGCATTTTATGAATGCAGAGCATTTGATTTTTCCGGATGGAGAAAAATTTTTCATCCGCAGTGTAAAAGCGTTTGCCGATGTGTATAAAAATGACCCTGAATTAAAAAAAAGAGTAGATAATTTTATTGGACAAGAAGGGACGCATTTTGCCGAGCATCAAAAATTTTGGGATATTATGGAATCTCAAGATTTAGAGCCGATGAAATTTGTAAACTTTTACAGACGAACCATTTGGGGCGGCTTAGAAAATTGGATGCGCAAAACACTAAAAAGAAACAGAACAGGCGATAAAATATCATTGAGTATTACCGTTGCATTAGAGCATTTTACCGCAATGTTGGCAGAAAGTGGAATCATCAATAAAGATATCACGGGAAGTATGCCGCAAGAAATGAAAGAACTTTTTATGTGGCATGCTGCGGAAGAAATTGAACACAAAGCCATCCCATTTGATGTATTAAAAAAGGTAGATGACAGCTATCCCCTCCGAATTGGCGGCATGTTGATAGCAACTTGGGGATTATGGTTTTACTTAATTGTAGGAACATCGATGCTTACGTATAATGATAAAGACGTAAAAACTAAAGATATTCCAAAATACTTAGCGCAATTTTTAACCCGATTTAAACAAAACTTTGGCGGCACTTTATCGGCACAATATTGGCAGTATTACCGGAAGGATTTTCATCCTGACCAAATAGATAACTATCATTTGGCAGAAGAATTATTAGCTGGAAAAAATTATGCATAAACAAAAACTTATTTTTCATCTATAAAAAAAACATTATGGCAACGACAGAAACAAAACAGAAAGCAACTGCAAAAAAACCATACGATCCGGAAGAAATAAAAGTGCGACGGGTAAATTTTTCTTTCGACAAGAAAACGCCTCGTTTTTATTACAAGGAAAATCCTTTTAGCACGCACTTCATCAATACGCTGCACATCCTCTTCCCCACAGGAGAACGTTTCTTTGTGAATTCAGTTTTGAAACATCAAAAACAAATCACAGATGAAAAATTGAAAAAACAAGTACGTAATTTTTGTGGACAAGAAGGAGTTCACAGTGCTATGCACGAGCGTTTTTGGAAAATTTTACATGATAACGGATACAAAATTGATGGTTATGAACATCATATAGATAACCTGTTGCATAAAGTGGCTGCAAAAATAAAAATTCCGTTCTTCAAAGACGATCAACATATCGACTTAGTTGCAACGGCATGTTTAGAACATTTTACGGCGCTATTTGGTCATGCCATTTTTATGCATGTAGATGTAAATAAAGGCACTGTACCGGAAGATATTGCTGAATTATTTCAATGGCATGCGGCTGAAGAAATAGAGCATAAGCATGTAGCATTTGAAGTAATGCAAAAAGTAGATGGCCAACAATACACCAAACGGGTGATTGTAATGCCTATAGCATCCGTTATTTTATATTTCTATTTATCTGTGGGTACAGCAATGTTAATGTATCAAGATAGAAAATATTTAAAATTGAGTAAATTGCCAAAACAGTTTTACGAGTTTGCTACAGGCTTATTCACTGATTTACATGGCGATGTAGTAAGAGAATATTTTACTTTCTTTAAGAAAAATTTCCATCCGGCAGATTTGAACGATTATAGTTTGGCAGAAAATTTCTTTAAAGATAAAGCGTATGCTTAAAAATATAGATTCAGATTGTTGTTAAATTAACTATATAATCTATACAAAACCAACCACATACAAAATAGTATGTGGTTTTTTATGTATATAGTTTTGTTTATTCTAAAAAAGTAGTAGTTTTCGACATTACTCACTAAAAAACTATACAAAATGAAAGTAACTAACCGTTTATTTCTATTGATTTTTGCAATTTCTGTTGCATTTGTAAGTTGCAAACCCAAAGATGCTGACATTAAAACGGCTATTGAACAAGCTATTGCAGCTATACCCGACGCTTCGAACGCTGTAATTGCTGTAAAAGATGGTGTAGCTACCATTACCGGTGAATTTAAAGACGATGCCACTAAAGCAGCCGTCGAAACAGCTGCAAAAGCAGTAAAAGGCGTTAAATCTGTTGTGAACAATGGTACAGTTACGCCACCGCCACCGCCTCCTGTAACAATTAGTGCGGATGATGCCTTAATTAAAGGCGTAAATGATGCAGTAAAAGATTTTACAAAAGTGAAAGCGGATGTAAAAGGTGGTGTTGTAACATTAACCGGAGAAATTAAAAAAGCATCTTTGCCTAAATTAATGCAGTCTTTAATGGCATTAAAACCTAAAAAAGTAGATAACAAATTAACTGTAAAATAAAATTATAGGAGGAAAACATCATGGCAGTACAAGATAAATATAAAGAACTGATAGACGCTGCAACGGCAGCCGGAGCTACAGACTTGCAAGTAAGAGAACAAGACAATGTTTTATACATCGACGGAACCGTATCTACCGGCGCAGCAAAAGATGAATTATGGGCTATCTATGATAAAATAGATCCAAATTTTACATCCGGAGATTTAGTATTGAACGTAAATGTTACCGTAGATGCAGCAGTAACAAAAGTAAAAGTAATTACAGAAAGCTCGAATCTAAATATCCGCAAAGGTCCCGGAACAGACCAGCCCATTGTAGGCAAGGCAGCACACCACGAAATTATTACTTTGGTAAATAAAAGTAACGATCAATGGTGGTTGGTAAGAACCAATGACGGCGAAGAAGGATATAGCTATTCCAGATACTTAGAGCCGGTAACAGAATAAACAAAAGTAATAAGTACGTAACAAAAAGCGGCTCACAGAGCCGCTTTTTGTTTAAGAAATTTGTTATTTACTTTGTTTTACAATCTCATTAATAAGGTTACTTTTAGTAATTGCAGCTGCCGTTAAAACGCCACTCATCAATGCGCCACCAATTCCTACTGTAACAATATCTTGCCCGGTTAAAAATAAATTTTTAATCGGCGTTTGTGGTTTTAGATAGTCTTTGGCAAATCGTGCCGGCGGATGGTCCAATCCATATATTTCGCCATTTATGTAATTGCAAAAATGCTTCGTAGTAATAGGGGTAGAAAGTTCATAAAAATCAATTTTACCTCTTAATTGTGGTTCTTGTTGGTATAAATGGGCTAATAAACGTTGTGCAAAAGCTTCTTTTAGTGCATCATATTCTTCTCCTCTCTTTTTCCAGCGTGTATTTTCCCATTTTTTAAACCAATCATACTTTGCTACCGTAATAATTTCAATGGTAGCACGCCCCGGATATTTATCTAAAAAAACAGGATTCTTTGCCGATGGGAACGAGATATATACTACCGGAAAATCTTTGGTATAATCTTCTAAATATGTTTCAATTGCTTTATCATGATTATTTCCGTTCGGATATATCCAATAATTTGCTTTTGGTAATTGCAACTCTTCGGCGGTTTGTTTTAAGCCTATATACAAGCTCAAATGGCCATAAGATGGGGCTAATTGCTGTGCATCGTTCCAAAACTTAAATTTTTTGCGGTTACTTTCAGACAGCAGTTGATGTAACGTAAGATGAACCCCTGCCCCACTTACCACTACATCGCTTTTTATTTCTTTCCCGTCTTGCATTATTACCCCTTTAGCCACGCCGCCTTCGATTTGTATTTCTTTTACTCCGGCACCAATCAGTATTGCGCCGCCCGCATTTAAAATACTAGGGGCTATCGTATTAAAAATTTCTTCCGAACCACCCACAGGATAAAATCCGCCATTCATATAATGCAAGGCTACTGCGGCATGTATCACAAAACTACTTTTGCTTGGAGGCATACCATAATCGCCAAACTGTGCCGACAATACGGCTTTCAATTCTTCATTATCCGATAATGTATCTAAAACCTCTTTGGTTGTTTGTTGGGCAAATTTTTCATATTCTTTATTTAAAAATGGGGAAGATAGCATTCGGATAAAATCGGGCATTACTTTTTTTACATAAAAATCTTTGGAGGATTTATTTACAGCAAAAAGTAATTCTACATATTTGTCAATTGCCCGAGCATCATTTTCAGTGGGGAAATAGGCTTTCATCTGTGTTTTCCATGCCTGTAAACCTTTGTGGTAATTGTAGATTTTTCCATTTATCACCACTCGGTCATACACCTCACCCATGTCTGCCCATTTTAAATTTTTGTCGGTAATATGTTCAAAAACTACCCGTAACAACGAACCTTTTCTATCCATATCTCCTACATAATGCAAGCCTACGTCCCATTCATAGTCATTGCGGGTAAATGCATGCGTAAACCCGCCCGGAGTAGTATGTTTTTCGCATACTAAAATTTTTTTGCCTTTACGTGCCAATAAAGAAGCCGTTGTTAAACTTCCCAGCCCCGAACCAATACAAATTACATCGTAATGTTCGGCTATTATAGGCCGTTGTTTATAAGATTGGAATAGTTTAGTGCTCATCTTTGGGGGTTATACGATGTTCAAAATCATTTAAAATTTGTGTTTTTAGATGAATGGGAAACAACGAAATTATTCGGAGAATGCGTTGTACTTCTTTTGCGGATTGATGCGTAAATACCGTTAATACTTCATCTTGTAAATTAAACTGATAGGCGGTAGAAATAATTTTTTGCAATCTATCGTCAGAAAAGCGCTCTACAATTTTGGCAATGTACGCTTTGTTTTCTACATACGAAGAAATGCGTATCAAATCTTCTTCTTTTGTTATTACTTTTGATAATTCTATTAGTCTTGAAATTTCGGATACATCAACAAAACCTGCGGCTACTAAATATTTCTTTTTTTGTACTAATTCGGTCGTTACTTTTTTCAAAATATCTATCGGAATTTCATTTATCAATTGTCGTGCATTTTCCGGTGTCATATATTCTGCTACGGTTGCTAAGTAAGGAATACTTAAATGCTTCATAATGGAAACGGCATCTTTAATCGGCATATAATAGCTCATGTTTGCCGTAATTAATGGCCCCATCACTGATTCTGCAATTTTTGCACTCATGTAATTGGGCAAAAATTTGGATACGCCGGTCAATCTTTTCCAAATATCTGTTTGTGTAAACTGGGTAATATCATTAATTTTTTGACGGAGTAGTTGTAGCTCTTCGCCGGATAATTTATCTAAAAAAATAAATTTATCTGCTTCTTCTGTATGTAAAATATGTAACAGTTTTTGTATTTCTGCTTGTTTTTTTTCATCTGCATCCATTGCTAAAATTCTATTTATTTTCTCTAAAATATAGATAAAATTGTGAATAAAGGAAGAACAGCCGTAAAAATTGTACTTTTGTAGGGTGAATATTTATGAAACTAAAATAGTATGCAAAACATTTCAGGGCTTAGAACAAGTTTTGAGTGAAGAATTACGTCAATTAAATGCTAAAAATATTGAAATCGGAAGGCGTGCCGTAGTATGTGATTTTGATTTAGAATTAATGTATCGGTGCAATTTGGAACTGCGTACTTGCCTTAAAGTATTAGTACCCATTTTCGAATTTGAATCTACTTCACCGGATGATTTATACAATTTTGCAACAAGGCTAAGTTGGGATAAATTTATGAACGTATCGCAAAGTTTCGCTATAGACTTTACCATCCAATCAGAATATTTTAAACACTCGCAATTTGCTTCTTTAAAATTAAAAGATGCAATTTGTGATAGTTTTAGAAAAAAACAAGATAAACGTCCGAATGTAAATACCGATAAACCGGATATTTTATTTAATTTACATATTTTTCGAGATAAAGTAACTATCTCGTTAGATAGCTCCGGAGTTTCTTTGCACCAACGCGGTAATAGAGTTGAACAAACCATAGCCCCCATTAATGAAGTGCTTGCCGCAGGGTTAATTTTATTGTCGAAATGGGATAAGCAATCCCATTTTATTGATGCGATGTGCGGTAGTGGCACAATAGTAATAGAAGCTGCAAGTATGGCAATTAATAAGGCGCCTAATTTAGAGCGACGGTATTTCTGTTTTAAAAATTGGCAAAACTATGATCGAACCTTGTACGATGCTATTTGTTTGGATTTAGAAAATAAAATTGTAAAATTTCCTTTCAAAATAATTGGCTCAGACAACAATAAAAAGGCAATTTTTGTAGCAAAAGCAAATATTCAGAAAGCCTGGTTTCAAGATGTTGTTGAAATAAGAGAAATCAGCATTCAAAAAATGATACCGCCGTTGGATAGAGGTACTTTAATTATAAACCCACCGTATGGTGAGCGTATGGAAGCTTATCAAGTGGATTTGTTATACAAACAAATAGGTACCGCTTTTAAAGAACATTTCTCCGGTTATACTTGTGGCGTTATTTCGAGTGATGTAAATGCACTAAAAGCGATAGGGTTAAAACCATTGAAAAAATTCCCTGTTGTAAATGGAAAATTAGACTGTATGTATTATTTGTATGAAATGTATGAAGGAACTCGAAGAAAATTTAAAGATACAGAGTATGAAAAATCATAAAATATATTTAATTCCGGTAGTTCTGTTTCTTTTTTACTTAACAACTTCTTGTCAATTACTAAGTAATAATACAGAAGATAAAATTGAACTTCCTACAGAAATATCGCAAGAGCAATTGCAACACATGCGTTATACTTTTAAAAGAGATAAAGCATACAAACAAAAATTTCTTTATCAAGAGAAAACAAACGCTGTAACTGTAACAATTTATAACGTTATAAATTATCAAATAAAAGACAACCAAAGCAGTAACATCGGCGAAGGATTTGAATATTTGATTTTTGATATTTCCGTAGATAATCCTACCTCACAGCCTTTTAATATTGATGATTTTACAAAAAGTTGCAGATTGACAAATGCAGATTCTGCTTATTTGTATAGCAATATCGGATTTGCTTTAAAAATGTATTATCTGCAATCCGATTCTGCAGAAATTGACTTAGAATATACCAAGCGTTTTTATCAAAAACAAATGCCACCGAAAGAGTTTTATCGCTCCCGATTATTTGCATTTGAAGTAAGCAAAGAAGATAAAAACCCATTATATTTCAGATATACCATTAACAATCGGCAATATGCTTATAAAGTACGTGAAGCATTACATTAATAAAAATACTTTGTCTTCTTTGTATTAAATTTCAACTTTAAAATTGCATTATTGAATTAATGAATTAACTTTACAGTCCATAACCACTAATCAGTTATGGCAAAGTTTATTTTCGTTACCGGCGGTGTAACATCTTCTCTCGGAAAAGGTATTCTCGCAGCATCATTAGCAAAATTATTACAAGCACGAGGCTTGCGGGTTACTATCCAAAAATTCGATCCCTATATCAATATCGATCCGGGCACGATGAATCCGTATGAACATGGAGAATGCTATGTAACTGAAGATGGCGCAGAAACCGATTTGGATTTAGGGCATTACGAACGCTTTTTGGGCGTGTACACATCGCAAGCTAATAACGTTACCACAGGGAAAATTTATCAAGAAGTAATAAGCAGAGAACGCCGTGGAGATTATCTTGGTAAAACAGTACAAGTAATTCCACATATCACCGATGAAATAAAACGCAGGATGTTGCTTTTAGGCACTACCGACCAATACGATGTTATCCTAACGGAAATCGGCGGTACGGTGGGCGACATTGAATCATTACCATTTATTGAAGCAATCCGACAATTAAAATGGACATTGCCAAAATCAGATTACCTGGTTATACACCTCACCTTAGTACCCTATTTAGCCTCCGCAAAAGAATTAAAAACCAAACCAACACAACACAGCGTAAAAGAGTTGCAGTCTTATGGTGTAAATCCGCATATAATTGTTTGCCGAACGGAACATCCATTAGGAAATGAACGAAAAAAGAAAATAGCCGAATTTTGCAATGTAGATTACGATTCTGTAATTGAAGCTTTAGATGCCGAAACAATTTATGATGTTCCACTTTCTTTGAAAAAAGAAAAATTAGATCAAATTGTATTAGATAAGTTTGGCTACCAAGATACACCGGAAACAGAACTTAATGAATGGAATAAATTTTTGCAACGCTACAAATTTCCTAAAAAAGAAATTACAATTGGGCTTATCGGAAAATATATAGAATTGAAAGATGCCTATATTTCCATTTATGAATCGTTTATACATGCAGGCGCACAAAATGAATGTAAGGTAAACGTAGAACGAATACACGCCGAAGACATTAACAAAAACAACCTAAAAGCAAAACTCGGCAATTTAGACGGTATTTTCGTGGCACCCGGATTTGGACAGCGCGGAATTGATGGGAAAATATACGCCATACAATACGCACGTGAAAATAACATCCCGTTTTTTGGTATCTGCTTAGGTATGCAAATGGCAGTAATTGAATTTGCAAGAAATGTATTGAAATTGGAAGACGCTAATTCTTCTGAAATGAAACAAAATTGCAAAAACCCGGTTATTGATATGATGCAAGAGCAAAAAACAATTGTGAATATGGGCGGCACCATGCGCTTAGGGGCATATACGTGCTACATAAAAGAAAATACGTTAGCCTACAAAATATACGGACAGTCCACTATTTCTGAACGCCATCGCCATCGCTACGAGTTTAACAATAAATACATGGAAATTTTCCATGACAATGGCATGATTGCCAGCGGTATTAATCCCGATTCGGAGTTAGTGGAAATTATAGAAATTCCCAACCATAAATTTTTTATCGGCGTACAATTTCACCCCGAACTAAAAAGCACAATTTTAAAACCACATCCTTTATTTTGCGCATTTGTAGAAGCTTGTTTAAAATAACACAACTTGAAAAATAGCCATTGGAATAGCAAAAACAGGACAACACCATTAACATCTAATTTGTTTTGGATATTTTTTATGTTGTTATTTATAAAATGTAATAACAGCAACAGCCAGCCCGATACTTCATTAACCCAAAATAAAACTATAGATAAAAAAGAAAAACAAGACACTATATTGCCGCTTATCACCTATCATGCAGATTCTATTCTAGATACAACGGCATGGCGAATTTTTACTTCTAAATATGACGCCTCACAATTAAAAATAATTGCTGCTATAAACAGAATAGATGTATCAAGAATAAAAATAGGCAGCAAATTAATTATACCGGATACAATTTACACCGATTTTTTCCATTACGTGCCATTCCCCAAGCACTTACCACTCCCCGATTCTGTACCGAAATTTATTTTAGTAAACCAGCGCATACAACTATTTGCAGCGTACGAAAATGGTGTTTTAGTACGCACCGGACCGGTAAGCACCGGAAGAAAAGCAAAACCCACTCCAAACAAACTATATTATACGAATTATAAAGCAAAATTAAAAATAAGCACCGTGGATGGGAGTTGGAAAATGCCTTGGTATTTTAATATTTCCAACAGTGGCGGTATTGGGATGCATCAATACACACTGCCCGGCTATCCAGCCAGCCATTCTTGTATCAGAATGTATGAAGAAAATGCGAATTGGATTTTTAATTGGGCACAGCCTTGGACGCTCACTTCCGACCAACGTACAATTCTCATATATGGAACTCCCGTGCTTGTTTTTGGAAATTACGACTTTAACCAACCCTCTGTTTGGAAAACTTTACCCCAAAATCCACACGCCTTAGACCTTACCTCCGATGAACTTCAGCTTATAAATGAAACGATACCGAAAATAAGAATTCACCCTTGATATACCTTAAATGAGGTATTTTTTTCGCAAAGCTATTCATATACAAGCATTTAAAATTATCCACAAGCAATTGTTTGTAATTCATGTATAAATAGATGAAAAATGATGCGCTGAATAGGTTATTTTTGAGGCGTGGAACATATCGTTTTTTAATTACAATTACGTTTCACAAATTTCAAACAATAAAAGAACATGAAATTTACGTATTACGGACATTCTTGCTTTTTAATAGAAGAAAACGGAAAGAAAATTCTTTTTGACCCATTTATTACCAAAAATGAATTGGCTAAAGCAATTGATATAGAAAAAATTGAATGCGATTATATTGCTATTTCTCATGGCCATTTCGATCATATAGCTGATGTTATGCCTATAGCTCAAAGAACAAAAGCAACTATAATATGTTCTTTTGAAATATACGAATGGCTATCTAAACAAGGGTTGTCCAATTTTCGTCCCATGAATACCGGTGGAAAATGGACTGCTGATTTTGGAACTGTAAAATGCGTTGTCGCCATCCACTCTTCCAATTTACCCGACGGCACGTATGGCGCCAATCCGATGGGGTTTGTGTTTAACACTCCCGAAGGCGACTTTTATTATAGCGGAGATACTGCGTTAACGCTGGATATGCAATTAATACCCAGATGGGCAAAGTTGAAATTTGCTGTTTTGCCTATCGGCGACAACTTTACTATGGATGTGAATGACGCAATTATAGCAGCAGATTTCATACAGTGCAATACTATCATTGGCGTGCATTACGATACTTTCGGTTACATTGTCATAGACCATGAAGCTGCAAAAGAAAAATTTAAACAAGCAGGAAAAGAATTAATTTTAGTAAACATAGGACAAACGATAGAATTGTAAGATATGGGAAAAATAATAAGTATAGCCAACCAAAAAGGTGGCGTTGGAAAAACAACGACCGCCATTAATTTAGCAGCAAGTTTAGCCATTTTAGAGCAAAAAACATTAATTATAGATGCGGATCCGCAAGCTAACAGCACCAGCGGCTGCGGCTTTGACCCACGAAATATAAAAGTAAGTTTGTATGAATGTTTGATAGACAGCGTAAAAGCAAAAGATATCATCTTAGAAACAGATACTCCCAACTTATATTTATTGCCCGCACATTTGGATTTGGTTGGTGCGGAAATTGAATTAATCAACCACCCGAACAGAGAGAAAATTTTAAGAGAAATGTTGCAAGAATTAAAACAATCTTACGACTTTATCATTATCGACTGCTCTCCTTCTTTAGGATTGATAACCGTAAATGCACTTACCGCCTCCGACTCGGTATTGGTGCCGGTACAATGCGAATATTTTGCATTAGAAGGATTAGGAAAATTACTCAATACTATAAAAATTGTGCAATCCAGATTAAATAAAGAATTGGAAATTGAAGGTATTTTATTAACCATGTACGACCAACGTTTAAACCTATCGAACCAAGTAGTGGCAGAAGTAAAACGCCGATTCGAGAGCAGCGTATTTAATACTATCATACATAGAAATACCAGATTAGGAGAAGCACAAAGTTTGCGTCAGCCCATCATTATGTATGATGCAGAAAGCAAAGGCGCAGTAAACTACTTAAACCTTGCTCGAGAAATTATGCAAAATAACGGATTGACTAACATTCCTAACGCAGAGAAATTTATTGAAGCTGATGAAAATCTAAATTAAAAACTATGATGGTGAATAAGAAAAAAGATGCCTTAGGCAAAGGAATAAGAGCGTTGTTATCAGAAATTGATGAAGCAACAGATGTATTGAAAATTAGTGCTTCAGATGAAGATTCGATTATAAATACAGTTCCAAAAATTAAATTGGAAGAAATTGAAGTAAATCCGTTTCAGCCGCGTGCCGATTTTAACCAACAAGCATTAGAAGAGTTATCGTCTTCTATAAAAGTTCATGGCGTCATTCAGCCGATAACTGTACGAAAAATTGGAGAGAAAAAATACCAATTAATCTCAGGGGAAAGACGTTTGCGCGCTTCCAAAATGGCAGGAATGATCGATATTCCGGCGTATGTGCGCACCGCTAACGACCAAGAAGTGGTGGAAATGGCACTCATCGAAAACATTCAACGCGAAGACTTGAATGCGATTGAGGTGGCACTCACTTACCAGCGATTAATTGATGAATGTAGCCTGACCCATGAAAACTTGGCGGAACGCTTGGGAAAAGATCGCTCAACAGTTACTAATTACTTACGATTATTAAAATTGCCACCGGAAATCCAAAAAGCCCTGCGCGATAAAGTATTATCAATGGGACATGCCCGAGCGATAATTTCTGTTCCGGAAATAGAAAAACAATTGTATGTGCTCAAAGAAATAAACAGCAAAGGATTATCGGTACGCAAAACCGAAGAATTGGTGCGCTTACTTTCCTCAGGAACATCCGCAAAAAAACAAGAGAAAAAAGAAGAACCATTGTCGGCTTCGTATAAAAGTGTTCAAACCAAATTGATGGATATTTTTGAAACGAAAGTGAAAATCAAAAAAACAGCCACCGATAAAGGCGAAATTGTAATCCCTTTTTATTCCGTTTCCGATTTAAACCGATTATTAGATATCATCGAAAAAGAATAAGCAATATATTTACGGAATGACAGCACTTAGAAATAAGAAAATTGCCAGTGGTAAAGCTATTCTAAAAATCATTCCGTATATTTTTTTATTTTTTAGTTGTTCAATTGCAAAAGCAGCATTTATTACCGACACTGCCGAGAGGACAACAATAGATACCGGTAACACCGAATTTTCGATACTCAAAGACTCCATCGTATTTTCAAAAGATTCTACTTCTTTTTTAACCCCCAAAAAAGTAGAGGCTTCAACTATTGATACACAAAAAAATGCACCTTCATCAACTATAAATAAAAAAAACAAAAAAATAGATACCACCCATTATTCTCCTAAAAAAGCAGCAATTTGGGGTGCTGCATTTCCCGGATTGGGACAAGTGTATAATAAAAAATATTGGAAACTACCTATTGTCTATGGTGTTTTGGGCACTGTAATTTATTTCGTCGCTTCCAACGGAATAAAACTCAAAAGATTTAACGGATATATCCGAAATATTTACGACAGCATCCCCAACCCATATCCATACAGCACACTTGGATTAAGTGAGATTGAAACGTTTAGAGACAGTTACCGAAAAAACGTACAAATTGCCTCTTTTGGAACTATTTTTGCTTGGGGATTATCTATTGTAGATGCGGTTGTGGATGCACATTTGCACCATTTTGATATTTCCGATAAGTTAACTTTAAAAATCAAACCGGAAATAAATTATACCAATTTTACCTATTACGCTGGAATAGGAGTACATTTGAATTTAAAATAAAACAATAAACATACATACATGAAAATAGCATTAATAGGTTATGGAAAAATGGGTAAAACCATACATGAAATTGTAAAAGAAAAAAATGAACGAGCAGGAAAAACAGAAGTGGAAGTAGTTTTAATTGTGGATATTGACAATAGAGCCACCGTAACCAAAGAAGAATTACAGCAAGCGGATGTTGCTATTGAATTTACCTCTCCGCATACTGCCGTAGAAAATATACAGTGGTGTTTTGATGCGGACGTTCCGGTAGTGGTAGGCAGCACCGGATGGACAGAAAAATTAGACGAAATAAAACAATATGCTTTAGCAAATAATAAAGCGTTTTTATTTGCACCCAATTTTAGTATTGGCGTAAATATATTTTTTGAAGTGAACCGATACCTTGCCCAAATCATGAACCAACACCAGGAATATGACGTGATAATGGAAGAAATCCATCATACAGAAAAAAAAGATTCTCCAAGTGGTACGGCATTACATGCTGCATTAGATATATTAAAACGATTAGAGCGCAAAGTATCTTGGAAAAATGAAAATGTAAATACCCCCGAGGTATTATCCATCCTATCCAAAAGAGAAGAGAATGTTCCGGGTACACACACCGTTACGTACGAATCGTCAATAGATAAAATAGAACTTACCCATATAGCGCACAATCGCAAGGGATTTGCAAGCGGCGCAGTGTTAGCAGCACAATGGCTGAAAGGCAAGAAAGGTGCTTATACCATGGAAGATGTATTGGGATTTAATAAATAATTTGTCGGTATCGATTAACATTCATTAAGGATTATTTTGTAATAAAACGTCTTATCTTATTACCCATTAATGGCAATAAACAATTATAAAAAATGCTCAGTTTAATTTACGCCTATTTACTGCATTACGCATTACACCTTCCTTGTTTTGGTTTGTATAAAAAAGCAGGAAAAAATCCAATGCACGTTTTCATACCGCTTGTTCAGGATTTTACATTGATGGAAATTATTGGAAGAAAGAAATCACAAGCATTCTGGGGGTTAGTACCTTACATCAATTTTTTATTTGGACTAACATGGACAACGGATATATGTAATTCGTATGGTAAACGCTCGTTGTGGCAGCATGTTCTGGGTATTTTTTTCGGTTATATATATTTTCCCATTATAGGATTTGATAATACAACAAAATATGAAGGGCCTGCACATCTACTAAACAAAGAAAAAAAAATAAAACGCTCTTTTGCGCGCGAGTGGGCAGATGCGATTATTTTTGCAGTAGTTGCCGCCACTATCATCCGTACATTTGTTATCGAAGCCTATAAAATTCCAACTACCTCCATGGAGGGTTCGCTATTAGCAGGAGATTTTTTATTTGTAAGCAAATTAAATTATGGAGCAAGAACTCCCATTACCCCTATTGCATTTCCATTTGCGCACCACACTATGCCTTTTGGTTTGGGAAAAGCTTATTCTAAGATTATACAATTACCGTATTATCGTTTGCCGGGTTTTGAAAAAGTAGAACGTGGCGATGTCGTTGTATTTAACTATCCGGGCGATGCCTTAGAAAATCCTGAACGTCCGATTGATAAACGAGAAAATTATGTAAAACGCTGTGTGGCTATTGCCGGAGATACCCTTCAAATAAAAGACAGACAATTATACGTGGATAATATAGCGCAACCGCATTACAAAAAAATGCAATTTGCCTACAATATCATTACGAACGGAAATAAAATGTCAGCCGCCGATTTTGAACATGCAAAGGTGAGATGGTATAACCAGTTTATGGAATTGCGTTTTGATGAAAATGGCATCCCGCTACGTCCGGTAGATGAACTGTATAATTACTATTTAAGCTATTTAGCACAAAAAGATTCTATGTTAGTGCTGCTCAATAATGACCAGCTTGCGGCTCTTAAACAAAGTAAAGCCGTAAAAGAAATACGACCGGCTTCAACAGAAGAATTTAAACAAGTAATCGGCGATAATTACTTAGAAGCATTGTTTCCGCAAAACCACAATGTATTTGCTTGGAATTTGGATAATTTTGGACCACTAATTGTACCCAAAAAAGGATGGACGGTGAAATTGACAAAAACAAATTTACTGCTGTATGCTTTTACCATAAAAGCCTACGAAAAACAAAATATAGAAATTGGGCAAAATTTTGAAGCTATCATCGACGGTCAAAATGCAGATACCTATACATTTCATCAAGATTATTACTGGATGATGGGCGATAACAGACATAATTCTGCCGACTCCCGATATTGGGGCTTTGTACCGGAAGACCATATTGTCGGAAAACCATTATTTGTATGGCTTTCAAAAGATAATTTCAATGCAACATTCCAAAGTATTCACTGGGATAGAATGTTTAGAAGTGTAAAATATTTATGCGAATAAATGGCAATATCTGTTCCAAATATCAAAATAGCCAATAACGTAAAATATATTTTATGCGCTATTCGGAAGAAATGGATAGTGCTAACTCCCGAAGAAAAAGTACGTCAGTATATCCTACAGGTATTTATTAACGAAGGGTATCCGCAAAAGTATATTTCGGTGGAAAAAATGCTAAAGGTGAACGACTTGAGCAAGCGATATGATATTGTCGTTTTCAATCGGCAGCTACAACCTAAAATATTAATCGAATGCAAGGCAGAATTTATTGATATTAGCGAAAAAACACTTCGGCAAATTGCCACCTATAATACACAACTGCAAGTTCCATTTTTGATGGTAACCAATGGGAAGGCACACTACCGTTTTCTTATCGAAAATAATACTTCTACGCAACTCCTACATTTTCCTACATTTGATGAATTGTAATGAGGCATCGGAAGGTTGGGGGCTTCGTCAGATGGATGGAGGGCGTTCGGCGGATAGCATCCTGTTTTTCCTCGATAAATCTTGATGGAGCGTGGTGTTTATATAGTGCTTTTGCTGTAGCATTTCTACTACTTTTTCTGCATTAAATTCATTTAATTCAAAATACAGTTTGCCGTTCGGCTTTAAATGCCGTGCTGCAAAATCTGTAATTTTATCATAAAACAAAAGTGGTTGCTCATTGGGTACAAATAAGGCAATTTCGGGTTCGTGTTCTATCGTAGAAACCGACATCACATTTTTCTGTGATAGCGGAATATATGGTGGATTGCTCACCATGATATCTAATTGCTTTGCATTAAAATCATCGGCGGAAGATAGTATATCGTATTGCAAAAAATCAATGTTTGTTTGGTTTTTAGCCGCATTTATTTGGGCAACTTCTAAGGCTTTTTCGCTTATATCTATTGCCATTAAATTCCATGTCGGTCTATTTTTCTTTAGTGCAACGGGTATGCAGCCACTCCCCGTTCCAATATCTAATACATTTAAAACTGCTTGTTGGTTTTGAGATAAAATAAGTTGAACCAACTCCTCTGTTTCGGGTCTCGGTATTAAAACATTATTATCTACATAAAATTCTAACCCATAAAAATGGGCTTTGTTAAAAATATATTGAATAGGATATTGGTTGCAAATTTTTTCAAAAATATAATTTAACTCTTCAATCTCTTCCGCTTCTAATATAAAATGGCGAATCTCGAAATAACGTTTATTAAAAAAATCTTCGAGCGTAATTTTAAAGATATTTGCCGCCTCCCGTTCCTCAAACGTTTCGGAGAGCAAAGGGTATATGATATTTTTATACAGTTGTACGTTCAATTTCTTATTTTTGTAAATTTAATAAATATCTCAAAGGAAAGGCAACAATGTCTCAAAATAGTACAACATATCACGAGCATTTTATGCGCCGTTGTTTTCAGTTAGCAATGTTGGGAGAGAGCTATACGGCACCTAATCCGATGGTTGGCGCCGTGTTGGTGCACGAAAATCGTATTATTGGCGAAGGATATCATACCCATTTTGGAGCAGCACATGCCGAAGTAAACTGTATTAATAGCGTACAGGAATCCGATAAAAAATACATTGCGGCGGCGACACTATATGTAAGCTTAGAGCCTTGTGCGCATCATGGAAAAACGCCGCCTTGTGCCGATCTTATCCTCCAACAAAATATACCTAAAGTGGTAATTTCTGTTCCGGATAATTTTGGAGCTGTGAACGGAAAAGGAATCGAGCGGTTGCGCGCCAATGGCATAGAAGTGATTGTTGGTATTTTAGAAGCAGAAGGCAAAGAACTAATAAAGCATTTTTTGCACTATAACCAATTTCAGCAACCTTACATCACGCTAAAATATGCCCAAACCTCCGATGGCTTTATAGGAATAAAACAGCGCAGAGTACAAATTTCTAATGAACTCAGCAATCGATATGTGCACCATTTGCGAGCTGCGCATCAAGGTATATTGGTAGGGAAAAATACGATTATTACGGATAACCCGTCATTGGATGTTCGTTATTGGAATGGAAAAAACCCAGTACGAATCGTGTTGGGAAACGATAAAAATATTCCTTCTCATTATAGTATTCTAAACAAAAAAGCAGAAACTGTTTTTTTAGCCGCTGATACAAAGAAATTAGCTATAGACGAAGTTTTACAGCAATTACATTCCCATTCTATTCAATCTGTTTTGGTAGAAGGAGGCGCGAGTGTTTTGCAACAATTTATAAAGGGTAATTTTTGGAATGAAGCACATATTATTACTTCTAACCAACCACTACATTCTATTTTAGAGGGTATTCCGCAAAATGCCCTAAAAGCACCTGAATTAGTTGGACAAACTACTTCGGTTTTAAATGTAGAAAACAATACCATTCAAATCATAAAAAACACGCATGCAGTATCTTTTACTTAGTATATTTTTTACTACCACGCTGGTTGTCATTTTGCGCTTATTTCCAATATGGAAAATTAAATCAGAATATGGCATTTTGTTTAATTATTTAGTTTGTTGCATTACCGGATTTGTTGTAATGCCCGATAAATCTATAGTTTCGGCACTAAGCAGCTGGAATGGCTGGTGGATGTGCATTCTTTTAGGCAGTGGATTTATTTTAACTTTTTTATTAATCGGAAAATCCACTCAATTATTAGGCGTAGCTACGACGGGAATTGCGTTTAAACTTTCCTTTGTAATTCCATCTATTGTCGCCATATTATTTTATGGAGATGTATTTTCCATCACTAAATTAATTGGCATCGCAATGGCAGTATTTGCGGTGTTTTTCATTGCCGACCATTCAGAATCACAAGCTATTGACCACACAGCGCAAAACAAAAACGCTACCGGTTTTATTCATAGCAAAGCCTGGATAATGCCTTTTATTATTTTTTTAGGAAGCGGTATCACAGATTCCTTATTTAATTTTATACAACGAAACTATACCCCTGCCGGCTATGAGCATTTGGTAACTACATTAGTTTTTTTAGGCGCTTTTATTACCGGATTGTTGCTTTTTGGTTTCAATAAAGAACTCTACCAATGGAAAAATGTGTTTGGCGGTATTTTATTGGGCATTCCTAATTATGCGTCTTTGTATTTTCTGTTGTTAGCGTTAAAAAAATCTTCATTTCCGCCATCGGAATTATTTCCAATCAACAACTTGGGAATAGTTGGGTTTACGGCTATTTGTGGCTTGCTTTTATTTAAGGAAAAATTTTCACTTCGGAAATCTATTGGATTTGCATTAGCATTAGGAAGTATTATTATCATTGGTTTTTTAGCATGATGGCTATCGATGAATATAAAACAATTAGTAGTGTAGAAAATATTTTGTACAAAGATAAATCCAGCAAATTTATTGGGTATGCTTACCCTATATTAAATGAATTCGAAGTGAGTACTAAATTAAATGACTTGCGAAAAATTCATCCCAAAGCTACGCATCATTGCTACGCTTATCGGTTGGGAATAGACAAAAATAACTTTAGAGCCAATGACGATGGAGAGCCTAACGGCACTGCCGGAAAGCCTATTCTCGGGCAGTTGGATTCTTTTGGAATTACAAATTGCTTGGTAGTGGTCGTTCGATATTTTGGCGGTACCAAACTTGGGGTTTCCGGGTTGATAGAAGCGTATAAAGAAACAGCCAAACAAACGCTTGATGCAGCCACTATTATTACCCACCGCATTTTAGATTATTATGAAATACAATGCAGTTATGCCCAAATTAATAGCATTTACCGCTTAGTGCAATTCGTAAAGGGGCATATTGTAAATAGCATTTTGGACAATAATTCTATTTTCATCATTGCAATACCACAAGCTACGACCACAACATTTGAAACTTTTTTAACGGAGGAACAAATTCAATATAAGTTTGTAGAACGGAAATAAGTAGGGATAGTAGTACAAAAATTACCGGATAGTAGTATTTTCTAAAAAATCTATTAACTGCTGTGTGGCTTTAGCGCGGTGACTTATTTTTGATTTTTCGTCTAATAGTAGCTCCGCTAAATGTCTGCCATCGGGCAATACAAAAATGGGGTCGTATCCAAACCCATACTTCCCTTTTTTCTCCAACCCGATGCTCCCGTTAAATATTCCGGTAAATTGATGTTGCTTACCATCCAAAATTAACGTAATAACTGTTTTGAACTGCGCCGCTCGGTTTTTAATATTCTTCATCTCCAGTAATACTTTGTCCATATTTTTATCGGCATCTCTATCTCCGCCATAAAATGCGCTATCTACGCCGGGAGCACCGTTTAAAGCTTCAATTTCCAATCCGGTGTCTTCCGAAAAGCAGTTTACATGATATTTTTGAGCAACATATTGCGCCTTTTGAGCTGAATTACCCTCTATCGTATTTTGTGTTTCCGGTAGTTCTTCTAAGCAATGAATATCTTGTAATCGCTTAATTAAAAAATTATCCGGCAGCAAGGCTTGTACTTCTTTTATTTTATTCAAATTATTGGTAGCAAATACTATTGTAATCATGCTGTAATATTAAATAAAATTACTAATTGCACCCATAATTTACTTTTCAATGTTTTGTTATTTTCCAATTGCTCCGGCGCATCTGATTTTATAAACTCTATATTTTTTATTTTTTTTAATTGATACATTGGAAGCTCTATATTCAACCCGATTTCTTTTTCCGAAACTCCAAATAATAAGCACTTCTGTACCGAAACATTTTTTACAATAGAAGAAAACCTTGTTGGTTCTTTAGCTACGTCCACCCATAAAAATTGATTTCGCTTTAATTTTAATGCTTGTTCGATTAATTTTGAAAACAAATGCTCCTGAATAGTTGCCAACTCAGCATCTGAAGATTTTTTATAAAACAAAACATACCCCGAATAATGTTCATCCGGAACAATAGGCTTATTTTCACTCAATACAAAAAATGTGGACATAGTACTAAAATCTTAATTTTTTAGAATTACCTCAAAGTAACTACCTTTTTTTGTAACTTTGATAAAAATATACGCACATGTCAGCAGAAGTTATGGAAATGGCGGCGTTGCCAAAAATTGAAATAGAAACTATCCGAGAGAGCAAATTACCTTCTATTGATTTTGATAATTTGGCTTTTGGAAAAACATTTTCCGATCACATGTTTATTTGTGAATATTACGATGGCAAATGGCAATCGGCAAAAGTTCAGCCTTACCAAAATTTATCGCTTAGCCCTGCTTGCAATGTTTTTCACTATGGACAAGCCATCTTTGAAGGCATGAAAGCTTATTACAAAGCAGATGAAAGTGGAGTGGTATTATTTCGACCGGAAAAAAATTGGGCACGTTTAAATAAATCTGCAATACGTATGTCAATGCCCGAAGTCCCTAAGGAATTATTTATGGAAGGGTTAAAAAAATTATTACACTTAGATAATAAATTCATTCCCAAACAAGCAGGAAAATCATTATATATACGCCCATTTTTAATAGGTACTGAGCCTTTTATCGGCGTTCGTACCTCTGATCGGTATTTGTTTATCATCATCACCGGACCTACCGGCGCTTATTACAGCGATGCAATTTCTGTTTTAGTGTATGATACGTATGTTCGCTCGACCAAAGGCGGCTACGGCAATGCAAAAGCTGCCGGAAATTATGCCGGTACATTGCATCCGGTGCAATTAGCACAGAAAATGGGCTACAAAGATGTGTTATGGTTAGACGGTGAGCATAAAAAATATGCCAACGAAGTGGGTACCATGAATATCTTTTTTGTGATAGACGGCAAATTAGTAACTCCTGAAACGGACGGCACAATTTTGGAAGGCATTACCCGAGATAGCGTAATAACGATTGCAAAAGATTTAGGCTATGCTGTAGAAGAAAGACCAATTGCCATTGAAGAAATAGTAGAAGCACACCAACAGGGACGGCTTACGGAAATGTTTGGCACCGGCACCGCTGCCGTTGTTAACCCAATCAACCGATTCGGATATAAAGGAAAAGATTATTTATTGGAGGATGCAGCCTTTGTAATAGCCCCAAAAATAAAAGCTGAATTAGTAGGTATTCAAAAATGCCAAGTAGCGGATAGACATAATTGGGTTTTAGCAATCTGATAATTTTATTATAATTGTTTGGAACAACAAGACACCTTCTCAAGGGGGATGTTGCCATCGTTTTAGTATTTGTATTAAAATAAATACAAATACATAATCTTTTTGTTGTTAATTATTTATAAAATAATTCCATTTATTTGGTATTTTTTTGTAACCCTTTTGATTTTCATCTGCTCTAATAGATATAAATCAGTATTAACAAATAAAATTAAAACAAATGGACACTACAGCAAAAAATCAAACTATCAATCAGGTATTTAGTTTATTGAAATTTACTTTTGTACTTATCCCTATTGTTGCCGGGGCAGACAAATTCACCAATTTATTAACCAATTGGGAGCAATATCTACATCCTTCTTTAGTGAGTATATTACCATTTTCCGGTGCTGTGTTTATGAAAATTGCAGGAGTAATTGAAATCGTTGCCGGAATAATTGTACTCAAAAAGCCGGAAATTGGCGGATATATCGTAGCAGCTTGGTTAACCTGTATTGCGTTATCATTAGTAGCCGGTTTGCACTTTATAGATGTTGCCGTTAGAGATTTAGTGATGGCAATTGCTGCATTCTCTATGGCAAAATTATCAAAAGTGGTGGCATAATTTTTGTGTACTAAAACAATATTTATTTAATTTAAAATTGAAAGAAAATATGAACCCGACAGAAGAAAAATATACGGAGCAAGAACTAATTGAGCGCATCTTAAATGGAGAAAAGAAACTCTATGAGATAATTGTAAGAAGATACAATCCCTATTTATACAAAGTAGGCAGGTCGTACAACTACAACCACGACGATACCCAAGATATTATGCAAGACACCTATATTGATACGTATAAGAGTTTGCAGCAGTTTGAAGGACGTTCAAATTTTAAAACATGGATAATCAGAATTATGATGAATAACTGTTATAAAAAGAAAGAAAAATCAAGCTATAAAAATGAATTTTCTGAAGAACAAATAAACGAAAAAGCAACGCCCATGTTTACTAATGCCCACCTCGATGCCAATAAAACAATTCATACACGTGAGTTGGGCAATATAATAGAAACTGCATTAGAAAGCATTCCGGAAACGTATAGAATAGTTTTTTCATTAAGAGAAATTAATGGACTAAGTGTGGCAGAAACGGCGGAATTATTAAATCTTAGCGAAACAAACATAAAAGTAAGACTAAGCAGAGCAAAAGAAATGTTGCGTAACGAATTAGAAAAATCATATACTGCCAGTGAGCTTTATGAATTTAATTTGGTGTACTGTAATGCAATGGTAGAAAACGTAATGGCAAAAATAAACGAACTCTAAAAAATGACACAGATACAGCAAATCATAAACACCGAATTTACAGAAAAAGCAACGGAATATATTCTTAGCTCTGCTAATGAGGAAGCACCTATTGAACTTACCGACAACGAGAAAGTAGGTAAAATACAATATCACTTTGCACAAATAATGGAAACTTTAGGCTTAGATTTAAAAGATGACAGCTTGAAAGATACGCCTAAGCGTGTAGCAAAGATGTATGTGAAAGAAATTTTTAGCGGGTTAAATCCTAAAAACAAACCCAAAATCAGTCTGTTTGAAAATAAATATGGATACTCTAAAATGTTGGTAGAAAAAGACATCACCGTATATTCAAATTGCGAACATCATTTTGTACCTATCATCGGCAAAGCGCACGTGGCCTATATTCCGGGAAAGCAAGTGATTGGCTTGTCAAAAATAAACCGAATAGTACAATATTTTGCCAAACGCCCACAGGTGCAAGAGCGCCTGACGATGGAGATTGGGAATGCATTAAAAGAAATTTTCAAACATAATGATGTTGCCGTTGTTATTGAAGCAGATCATTTGTGCGTTGCCTCTCGTGGAGTGAATGACACTTGTAGTTCTACCGTTACCTCTTTTTTTTCGGGAAAATTTGAAAATGAAACGTTAAAAAATGAATTTCTTACTTATATAAACAAAAAATAAAAAAATGGGACAAGTTGTAAAAATTTTAAAAATTGAACATCTGACACACGATGTATTGCATATTGTAGCGGAAAAGCCTAAAGGACTAACGTATGTTGCCGGTCAAGCCGTTGATGTTTCTATTAACCGACCAAAATGGGAAAATGAATTGCGTGCATTTACATTTATCTCGTTGCCGGAAGATGAACAAATAGAATTTGCCATTAAAACATATCCAACTCATAATGGTGTTACCAATCAATTGTTGTCGTTGCATGCCGGCGATGAATTGATTATTGGAGATGTTTTCGGTGACATTCACTACAAAGGCGATGGGTTGTTTATTGCCGGAGGAGCAGGCATTACACCGTTTCTTGCTATTTTGTCAAAATTAGAAAAAGAAAATAAAATTGGAAACAATAAGCTTTTATTTGCCAATAAAACAAAAGCAGACATCATTCACGAAGAGAAATTTCATCAACTTTTAGGCAAAAAATTTATCAATGTACTTTCTGATGAACAACGCGAAGGCTACGAACACGGGTTTATTTCGGCAGATATAATTAAAAAACATATCGAGTCGCCCAATAGTTACTTTTATCTTTGCGGCCCTCCTCCAATGATGAATGCCATTGAAAAACATTTAGCGTCTTTGGGCATTAAAGAAGAATATATCGTAAAAGAAGCATTTTAAAAATAGCTTAGCAATAAGTTTGGTTTTTTGTTTATGTTTTATGTGTTGGCTAAAAATAGTTCTATTTTTAGCCATTTTTTTATTACAACTTAAATCCTTTTGAATAATTATCCCATTTTTCCAATACCGCTTGGAAATTATCCGGCAGCGGCATTTCAAAATACATTTCTTCGTTTGTTCGAGGATGAATGAAGCCTAAACTTTGCGCATGCAAAGCATGGTACGGCATTAGATTAAAACAATTCTCGATAAACGTTTTATATTTTCCATAAACAGTACCGGCTAATATTTGATCACCGCCATAGCTATAATCTCCGAACAATGTATGTCCAATATATTTTAGATGTACCCGAATCTGGTGGGTTCTTCCGGTTTCTAATTTGCACTTCACTTGCGTTACATAGCCATATCTTTTTAATACTTCATAATGTGTTACGGCATGCTTCCCGATGCTTCCGTCTTCTACCGCCATAAACGTTTTTCTATTGCTAGGATTACGGGCAATATTACATTCTATACGTCCGCTTTTATTTTCTACATCGCCCCAAACTAATGCGATATAATGCCGTTTTATCGTTCTGTCAAAAAATTGCTTCGATAAATGCGTTAAAGCATGTTCCGTTTTTCCTATAATAATAATTCCCGAAGTATTTTTATCCAATCGGTGTACTAAACCGGGGCGGGTATCGCCCGTTATTTGTGGTAAATCTTTGCAATGCCAAAGTAGCGCATGCACCAACGTTCCATGAAAATTTCCATGTCCGGGATGGCACACCATACCGGCTTTTTTGTTGACTAACAACACCTCATCATCTTCGTAAATAATATCCAACGGGATATTTTCCGGCTCTACCGTATAATCCCAAACCGGATTGGGTAGCACCACTTGAATGATATCGTGGGGTTTTATTTTATAATTAGATTTTACCGGCTTGCCATTAACCAAAATGCTTTGAGCATCTGCCGCATTTTGTATTTTATTTCTGGAAATAGCGGGAATAATATCGGCTAAATATTTATCAATCCGAATGGGCTCTTTGCCTTTATCTATTACAAAACGATAATGCTCATAAAGCTCATCTTCATTCTCCTCTACATTGTCTATTATTTCTTGTTGCATTAATTTGTAATTATATGTACTGAAAATACATCGGCAAAATTAGGAATTAATATGCGCTTTACCGCATCTATGCTTATTACCTCTTCTTTGTTAGTTAATTCCTGAGCAATAGAGGTAACGCCTTTATCGGTAAAACCACAGGGGTGGATGAAATTAAAATAATTTAAGTCCATGTTTACATTTAAAGCAAATCCATGCATAGTAATCCAACGGGAGGTTTTTACGCCGAAAGCAGCTATTTTCTTAGGTTTTTTATCGATAACCGAATTTACCCAAACGCCCGTTGCACCATCAATCCTATAGCCTTCAATTCCAAAATGAGCAATTGTTTTTATCATTACTTCCTCTAATAAACGCATGTATAATTTTATATCGGAAGAAAAAAATTCTAAATCGATAATCGGATAGCCGGTAATCTGTCCGGGCCCATGAAAAGTAACATCTCCACCCCTGCTAATGTGGAATAGATCGATATTTTTCTCTTTCAGTAAATCTTCAGACAGCAATACATTGTGCTCATCGGCAGATTTCCCTAAGGTAATCACCGGAAAGTGTTCGCACAAATACAGGAAATGGGCATTACTATTGGAAGTAGATGCAATTTTATGTGCAAGTAACTCCTCAAATTTAGCCGTTTGAATAGCCAATGCATCAGCATACTTTATGAAGCCTAAATCTTTTAAAGTAATTTTTTGCATATTAAATTCTAAAAGTGCGTGATAGGCTGCTAATTAGTTGGTATTTTCACCCTATTAAAATGGATGTTCCGCTAATTTTCCTTTTAATTTATTTATCACATTTATTTCAATTGCATCTACCCCTCTTATTTCAGATAAGTAATACGACACCCAATCGGTGAGGTGAATTAGGTAAATACTACGAATAATATCATGGTCGCCTTTGGAGTATAATTCTATTACATCGCTGGCGTATTGGCTCACTACTTCTTTGGTAAATTCCATACGCTCTTGATTGCGCTCAAAATCCTGATTATTGCGTAAGAAAATAACTACAATGTTCTCATTTTTTTGTCGCCAGCCTACCAATTCATTATGGTTCATTTCAGGTACTACATGATGCCAGCACAGCATTTTCGAGTTTTCATTTATCTGCTGACGGAAACGGATGGAAACGCCTTCAAATTTTGCATCGGAATAGATTACAGGAATTTTCCCGTTTAATTTTTCAGCAATTGCTTTTGCTTGTGCTTTTAGTTCATTCTCTTCCGTTTCTAAAATGGCAATGGCATCTTTTAAAAATTGCTTAAAGCTATCTTCTAAAATACCCAATTGATGCAAAATGTATAATAACTGTACAAATGACTGCCCAAAAGCGGAACGCGGAGGTGCACCTCCATCTATCAATACATAATCAATATCGTTGGTCTCGGCATATTCTTTAATTAAGCCGCCGGAGGTGATACATACAATTTGTGCATTTTTTTTAAAGGCTTGCATTAATGCGGACAAGGTTTCTTCGGTATTGCCCGAATAAGATGAAATAATTACTAAAGAATTTTCATTTACAAATGCCGGAATTTGGTATTCTTTGTTTACTATTATCGGTACGGCAATATCATCTCGCAATACATTAGACAATATAGTTCCGCCAATACCGGAACCACCCAATCCGGAGATAAGTATATTACGTATCGGAAATTTGCTCTTTCCGATTCTTGCATTTTCACCAATTTCAATCGCTCGTTTTAGTTGTGCGGGAAACGCTTGTATTAAATCATCCATTCGCATACTTAAAGTATATTTTTTGTAAAAAAACAAAAAAAAGACCATAACAAAAAATCATTTATCTTTATGTATAGTAAATTCATGAAAAATCCGACCCAAATCGGCAAAAAAGGAGAAGTTTTAGCCCAAAATTATTTAACCCAAAAGGGATACAACATTTTGCTTACCAACTGGCGACATCGTCGTTCTGAAATTGATATTATAGCACAAGATGGAAAAGTGGTAGTATTTGTAGAAGTAAAAACGAGAAACAATTTAGCTTTCGGAACGCCGGAGAACTTTGTAGATAAAAATAAAATAAAGAAAATGCAGGAAGCTGCTGATGCATACATCGAACAATACGACTGGCAAGGCGAGCTACGTTTTGACATCATCGCCATAGATAACGAACAGATCACGCATTTTGAAGATGCATTTTATTGAGTAGAGATTTACTATCTTTGTTCCATTATGACTAACGAACAATATAAATTGCTCCTCGAAAGAATTGATGCTTTCAGGAGATATCTTTGACATCGACAGTAAAGTAGAGCAAATCAAAGACGATGAAGCCAAAACATTAGCTTCTGATTTTTGGAACGACCAACTCAAAGCACAAGCTTTGATGAAAGAAATTAAGCAAAATAAACATTGGGTTTCCTTATTTAAAAACGTTGAAAAGAAATTTGACGACTTAGCTATTTTGCGAGAATTTCAAGAAATTGGCGAAGCTACCGAAGAAGAAATTGAGCTGCAATATCAATCTATTATTGATGAATTAGACGAAAATGAATTCAAATCCACCTTAAAAAGTGAGGAAGATAATTTAAGCGCAATAGTAGAAATAAATGCAGGTGCCGGCGGTACCGAAGCCTGCGATTGGGCAAGTATGCTGATGCGAATGTACACTATGTGGGCCAACAAAAACGGATATAAAGTTACAGAATTAGACTACCAAGCCGGAGATGTAGCCGGAATAAAATCTGTAGCGATGGAAATTGATGGCGACTTTGCATTCGGAATGCTGAAAGGCGAAAATGGCGTACACCGCTTAGTTCGTATTTCGCCGTTTAATGCACAAGGAAAGCGTATGACTTCTTTTTGTTCCGTATTTGTACACCCTGTAGTGGATGATTCCATAGAAATAGAAATCAATCCTGCCGATTTGGAATGGGATGTTTTTCGAGCACAAGGGGCGGGCGGCCAGCACGTAAACAAAACGGAATCAGCAGTACGCGTGCGGCATTTACCCAGTGGAATTGTCTGCGAATGTCAAACCCAACGCTCACAAATTCAAAATAGAGAAACCGCCTTGAAAATGCTGAAATCGAAATTGTATGAAGCGGAATTGCAAAAACAATTAGAAGCTCGTGATGCGATTGAAGCACAAAAAATGAAAAATGAGTGGGGATCGCAAATTCGAAGTTATGTATTAGACGACAGATGGGTGAAAGATTTACGAACAGGATATAAAATGACCAATCCGGATAATGTGTTAGACGGCGACTTGAATGGCTTTTTTAAAGCCTATTTATTGCATAAATCATCCTGATATAGGCTATGGTAGGGCGACCGTGCGAACAACGAGCAGACGAGCAAAATTTAAACAGTAAAACAAAGGCAAACCATCTTGACAAGTGAACAATATACAGACCATATTTTAGACAGGCGACGAGTAAGCCGACACTCATTGCCTACCCTATATTTTTTATTTTTTTTCCAACGCACATTTTTTAAAATCAATTTTAGCCAACCGCACATTGGCACATTTGATTTTGCCCCGACACACGAAGCCAACGCTTCGCAAAACCAAAAGAGCCAATTTTCCGACCACCTGAAAACATCAGTCAAAGTATGAATCAAAAGGACGTTTGGAAAAAATACATTACAGCACAATCCAAAATCTTAGAGCATAAATCTAAACCAATTGGAATTGACACTTCAAAACCCGTTCAACTTGACGGATTGAAATTGCATTTGTCTATTGACCAAGAAATATTTAAACAAGTATTCAAACAAGAAGTTGAACAAATTTTCAAAGTCAAAGACTTTAATTTTAATAGCGGATATATTCAGACAAGCGTTGAAAACGCTTCAACTATCACAATAGAACAACTTAGCAAACTAAAAGAACTTGCTGAAATTTGTTACATTGACTTTAATGAAAATCCAGTAATTGAGGGAACCATTATAGAGCAAAACAACAACGTTAAGGAAGAACTGCAAAATACAATTGGAGAACTACAAACCAAGTTTGATTCAAGAAACAAAGAAACCATTCACTTAACCATTGAGGAGTGGTATAAAGCAAAAACTATTAAAGGAGTAAGATTAGGAAAATATGGAACAGCAAGATTTAGTATAAAACCATCTGCAAAATTTATTTCCGAGGTATTTTTTCAACGACAATTCTTTTTAAGTGAATATGAAAATCTGGCAACTTATGAAAAACTTCCTGATGAAGTTTTTGAATACCTAAGCGTCAATTTAAACTTAAGAATAAAATCAATTAAAATATCAATCACAACTAATCAAAAAGAAGATATTGATATTTTACAAGATGTAAGAGTATCTTTTCGAGAAAACACTACGTTTTTCCCATATAATTCTGAAAGTGGACTAACTATCATCTTAGAAAAGAAAAAAATAAGAAAAGGTGGATTTGATACATTTGAATCTGCAATTGAAAATATCAATAAATTCATAACAACGAATTTTAGTGATTGCGATATAAAAATATTACCCACTTTTTTTTATTCTTATGACAAGCCTACAAATTCTACCTTTTTTGATAGCTTTCTCGATTTACATAGAAGTGAATTTGAATTAAGTTTTATATCATTTAAAGAAAATGCTCAATTTAGGATAGACCAATCATTTGAAGCAATTTATTTCGACTTTGAATCAGAAGAAGAATTAAATCAAAAATTAGATTTTGTAAAATCATTCTCTTTCTTTGAAATTTACGACAGAGGCGAAAATCACAGATATAAGTTCAATATCAAATTTGAAACAGGCTTGCACGAATTACAAGCCAAACTGAAAAAGGAGTTACCGAACTTAACCACGAAACTAATCGCCAATGGCGAAAAACTGATATTCAGGCAATTTTATAAAACAGGAAAAGGAAATCGTAGTTTTTATCGCGATAACCTATCTAATAAACTTAATGAACTTTTGAGTGGAACTGATTTCGTCTTTGAAATTGATGATTTTTTTCAAGAGAAATATCTTTGCGAAGAAAATTTTGAATTAAAGGTTGAACAGGAAGAAGAAAAACTTTCAAAACTTTTTAAGACTGATTTCTTTGTTTGTAATGAAGAAGAAAAGAAATTATTTGATATTGGAATATTGACAAGAGTTGAATATCCGAATTTAACTTTTACCCTTGAAGCAGAGAATGCTGAAATTGTAAACCAACAGAAAGATAAAATTAAAGTTATAAAACCAGATTTAAAAGGAGAAAAAGACAAAATTAAGCGATTAGAAGATACTGTTTTCAAACTTGATGATGAGAAAACCAAATTGCCTAACAACAATGCAAAGGAGTTTTTATATGATTCATCGAAAGCAAAAATCATTGAAAACATTGAGTATTTGCTAAACAAAACAAGTGCAGAATGGCAGTATTTTGAAGATGGTATTTTCCCTTCTAACAAAAACAAACTGAACGAATCACAGAAACAAGCCATTTTTAAATCTCTTTATGCCGAAGAATTGGCGTTGATACAAGGGCCGCCCGGAACGGGCAAATCAACTGCAATCGCTGAAATCATTTGGCAACACATAAGGAAGGCTCAAAACGAAAAAAAGAAAACTAAAATTCTTTTGACATCAGAAACTAATCTTGCAGTTGATAATGCGATTGACAGACTGAAAAACGGAGAAAACAATGTTGTAAAGCCAATTAGGTTTGGCAACACAGACAATTTAGAATCAGAGGGATATTTCTATTCACTTGAAGCCATTGAGGACTGGCAAAAAAGCAATTCTATACAAAATAATACTGTTTCGCATTGGATAAACAACATTGCAAATAGAATTTCCAATCAAAACAACGAACAAATTGATTCAGCATTAGATAAATGGAAAAAACATTTGCAAAAACCAAGTAATGAAACAAAAAAACTTTTTGCTGAGAAATACTTAGAGTATGTAAATTTGATTGGCGCAACAGGAAGTTCAATCGGAAAACTAAATTCTGAAAACAAATGGACATCTTTCTTTCATTCATATTTGAATGTATTTGAGAAAGATAAAATTGACGAAATGAATGAGTATAGCTCAAAAATACAACAACTTAAAAGTAATGAAGATTTATTTGAGCAAGAAATTAAAGACTATAAATACAAGTATAGCAAAATAAAATCAGACTTGACTACCATTGAAATTTCTTTTGATGCCATAATTATGGATGAAGCAAGTAAAGCGACACCACCTGAACTTGCATTGCCTATTTTGTTTGGTAAAAAATCTATTATCGTAGGCGACCACAGACAATTACCACCTATGATTGACGGAGAAGAAATCAAGGATGCTTTAAAAGCAACAGGTGATAAAAAAGCAATTAAAATAGCAAACTTACTATCTCAGAATGAGTTTAAAATATCTCAGTTTGAAAGGTTGTTTACTAACCCTGATTTGCATTATAGTCTAAAAAGCACTTTCGACACACAATACAGAATGCACCCTGCAATTAATGATGTTATAGCTCAATTCTACGAGCAAGATGGCGGTTTAAAGTGTGGTTTGCCACCTGATGAATCATCTCACGATTCATTTGACAAAGATGGCTCAAGGTATCACGGTTTACAATTCAAAGACATCATTACACCCGAAATACATACTATTTGGATAGATGTAAAAACACCCGAAATTCAAGAGGGAACATCACGAGTAAATTTCGGAGAAATTGACGCAATTGATAACATTCTTACCGTTCTCAAAAATAGTGAGGGAAAAACTGAATTTGATAAATGGCTTTCAAATAAAAGTTTAGAGGAAAAACAAATTGGGTTGATTAGTTTTTACGGAAAGCAAATTCATTACATCAACAAAATGCTGAAAGAAAAACACAGTGAAACACCAATTCGATTGAGTACTGTTGATAGATTTCAAGGAATGGAAAGGAATATCATTATTGTTTCAATGGTACGAAGCAATAAAATTGCATCGTTTCAAGGACAACAACCCGATGAGATTTATGGAGATTTAGGTTATCCAAAACAGGAAAGTTTAGGTTTTGCAGAATCTCCAAATCGTTTGAATGTTGCCTTGTCAAGAGCAAGACGGTTACTAATCGTTGTTGGAAACAGCGAACATTTTTGCAGTAAAAATGAAATATACAAAAACGTGTTTGAAACCATACAGCAAAACGGGAAAATAATAAGTGCAGAAGAATTACAAAAAGCAGTAGAACAAAATGGATAGCACTAAAACAACATACGCAACCTTTCCGTTTGAATGGACTGTGAAATCTACTTCTTACCAAATTCGGTACAGAAAGGCAGAAAACATAAATGAAATTGATGAAATTTTCTGTTTAATTATAAATGCAAAAGGAAATCAGATAGAGTTTTTAGAATTGGGAAATCTGTTAGGCTTCAATTTGAAAGACTTGGCTGAAACGGATATTTTGAACTTCTACCTGAAAGGGCTATCTGAATACAACTTGATTTCGATTGAAAAAGAAATAATTAAACTAACTGAATTTGGACAAGAAGCATTACAAAGCAAACTAAAATACAAATATTTCTTTGCATCAACCGAATTGTTTGAAAACCAAACTGCGATTGGAGAAAATTTTGATTTTTCATTCAAAAGTGTGTTTGATTTAGAAAACAACCTATCAAGTTTGAGTAAAGTTGAAATTGAGGCATCAAAAGACTTTGAAAAGAAACAAAGACTTCAATTTCAAATTTTTGGGGACGATATTTACAAAGGCGAAATTATTGAACTTTACGAAAGCAACTCGCATATTAGTTACAAAGAAATCTCTTTACAATGCGAAGTTTTTGCCGTTGATAATTCCTTCCAACTTTCCATTTTCAAAACAGATACAAACAAATCTGATTTACAATTTCTAATTGACTTACCTGAAAATGCAGAATTAAAAAGTGAGTTACTTAGAAAAGGAATGTATCATCACATTCTTACAGAAAATACTTCAATTACAAAACAAGACATTGAAACCTACAAAGACTTATGGAATTGGAAAAAACTTGCAGAAAACACAAAAGTAAATTGGAAAGACAAAGATATTTTTAAGCTATTTATTCAAAATGGGGACGGAAGCGTTTGGAGTGTAATTTCTGAAAAAGCACCGATTGAAAACATTAAATCTGTAATTCAAGAATATGCTGAATATTGGAATTGGACAACGCTTACAGAAAGATTTGACAATGATTTTATCAAAGAACAAATTGAAAACTTTGATTGGGATTTTGAAGAACTTTCGCATAAAGAAACCGAACTTGTAATTTCATTACTTTCAAATCCAACACTCAAAGACAGAGATTGGGATTGGAATTATTTATCAAAAAATCTACCTGATGAATTTATTGAAAAGAATATTGAAGATTTTGCTTGGGATTTTTATGTAATTACTGAAAGTAAAAATGACGTTTTCAAAAATACGTTTATCAAATATCGTGATAATCTTGAAACACTCATTTCTAAAAATTGGAATTGGAAATTTATTTCGGAAGAAATCAATCTAAACTTCCTACACAAAAATATTTCAGGATTTGCAAGTAAAATAGATTGGAACACCATTTTAAATCGGTTTTTCACTAACGAGGAAATAACCGAAAAATGTTTGAAAGAAGAATCTTTTAAATCGCTTTTAAAACAGCACTTACCTGACAACTTCGTTATAGCTCATCAAAAATACCTTTGGTCGTTAAATCTTATTGACTTTTTTGAACAACAAAATTTAATACAATGGGAAACAAAATCGTTCATTAAAGGCTTTGATACAAACGAAAATGTTGAATGGAACAAATCTATTTTTGAAAGGTATCATAAACACATCACAACTGAAAATGGATTTTTAAATGTCAGCCAACGAATTTCAGACTTTAGTTTAATAGAACAATTCTCTGATTTTGCTTGGGATTGGAACGGAATTTCACAGAATAAAAGACTAATTAGCAATTCCGCATTTATTGAAAAGGCTTTTGTCGGAAGTTATTCGTTTTCCGATAATTTACTTTGGAATGAAATCCTAACACAATCTAATTTCGATATTTCGTTTTGGAATAGAAACTTAAAAACATTCCACGAAAAAACGAACAGCGAAAAACAAATTCTGTTTTGGAAATCGCTTACACGAAAAGAAAATCAAAACTACATTTTTGCAAACAATCATTTCCCTTGGGATTGGACTTTCATTACAGAAAACTGCACCGAAGAATGCATACTTGAAAGTTTTGACGATGAAGAGTTATTTCAAAAATGGGATTGGAAAATTGCAACCCGAAAACTTGACAAAGAAACCATTCTTGACAATTTAGAAGACCTTGCACGTTTCGTTGATTGGAAATTTCTGATAAACGAAGTTTTTACAGTAGAAAACGAACTTGCAATAGATAATCAACTTCCAAGAATTGCCGCTTGTTTAACTGTTGTAGAAAAAGAAAAACGAAAAGAGTTTTGGAAAGATATAACAATTAAATTCCCTTTTGAAACTTTATTCCAACTTGTTGGAGCAACAATTCAATCAAACGCTTTTGAATGGGATTGGGATTATATTTCTAATCACAAATTATTCCCGACAGACATTGCAACGCTAAATCAATTCAAGCAAAAAATAAATTGGACGATTTTTTCTGAAAGCAATGCAATTCAACAGAGGTTTAATCCGAAAACTTGGAATACATATAACGATTGGGAAAATAATACTGACAAGTATTTATCGAAGTTTGCGGATAATTGGGATTGGAAAGTTTTATCAAAAAACGACTATGTTACTTCCAATTTATTTATCATAACGAAACACAAAGGCGAAAAATGGGATTGGGAGTACCTTAGTGAATTTGGTGGATTTCTAACAAAACCAGACAAAGACAAAAGAAAATATTTAGTAGAAAAAGTTGTAAGGCAATTTCACACCTACATAAAATTCGATTTTCTATCTAAGCGGAAAGATGTCGCTATTGGTAGTAATTTAATTCTTTCAACCAAAGAAAAGAATTGGGATTGGCAAGTAATATCAGAAAATGAAAAAGCCGAGATTTCAATTGAACTTATTATTGAACTCAAAGACAAAAATTGGAATTGGAAAGCCTTGTCCAAAAGAAAAAACATTGAGTTTAGCAATGAAACACTTTTGCAATTATCGGAAAAAGATTGGGATTGGAACTATTTATCAGAAAACACAAATCTTGAATTTAATGCTGAATTTATTAAGCAAACAAAAGCAAAACCTTGGAATTGGAAAACTGTTTCACGGCACAAAACATTTTTACCAACGATTGAGTTATTAAAGCTTACCAAAGATTTTGAATTGGATTGGGAACACTTATCACAACATTCAAGTTTAAATCCAACCAAAGAACTTCTTGCAAAATTTGAAAATAAATGGCATTGGCAAAGCATTACGAAAAATCCGCAAATCAATTTTTCTGAAATTGATTTTATTCAGCGTTTTGCAAATAAATGGAATTGGCGTTTTGTATGTGAATCAGGAAAACTAGCATTAAACAAACAGATTTTAACTCAATTCAAAGACCATTTAGAATGGAACCTGATTTCATCAAACACGAATTTAGATTTCACAAAAGAAATTATTCAAGAGTTCAAACAGTTTTGGAATTGGAGTAACTTAAAATATAATCCAAGAGTAATCGAAAAACTCGGAGATTACGTATTGAATATAATCGAGGATAATACTATTATTAAATTTATAGATAAGATTAATGAGCAAAATTCTCAATGGAAGGGAAAGATTTATCATTTTTCACATATTGACAATGCCGTAAAAATTATCCGTGAAAGAAAAATTAAGTCTAGAAAAATAGCTAATCAAATATCAGATTCGGCAGGAAATGTTGTTTATTCGAGAGTTGATGCTCACCCTTATGCGAGATTTTATTTTAGACCACATACACAAACCCAGTTTTACAATGAATATTTAGGTGTTGATATTGATATGGGATATGACAAAGATGGAGAGCGGCATTCTTGGTATGATAAAGAGTATCGATTATTGGACTTTCCAAAATGCCCGAAGCCAATTTATTTTGAATTTCCCTTGCAAGAGATTCTATTTGGGATGTTCGAAAAATGCTATATTAGCACAGGAAATATGCAAAGAAATCGAACAAGGTTTGGAAAAATCGAAAAGCTAATACACTTATTCAATTTTGAGGATTTATTTATAAATCCAGGAATGGATTCTGATGAGTGGAGAAAGTTTAGAGAGTTTGCTCAACAAGAATTTATGATAGAAAATGAATTAGACTTTTCTAAACTGAATTTTAAGATTATTTGTGCAAATGAAGATGACAAAAAACTATTAATTCAACTATTAGGTGTTAATTCAATTGAAATCATCAATAATATTGTTGTAGATAGTTCATATTATAGAAATGAAAATCCCAAAATAAACCAATTTACTACTGATGATGAAATCGAAATTTATACTGTAAAAAAAGCAAATGGATATTTTGTTTTAACACACACCGAGCAGTCTAATATTAAAATCATTGATGGAGACGTTATAAAAGAAGTTGAACAAAAAATAACCTTTAAATCGTCTATTCGGGTAAAGAATATTTCAAAAACAAATCAAATTCGTGTTATGTATATTGATGAGATTAACCAAGAATGGTTTGTATTTGCAAATTACGAGTTGTCAACAAATGAATTTGAAAACATTAAAGCTAAGACTCAAGAACGAAAGCGGTTGCGATATAATCAAACACATTATGTTGTATCATAAAAATGGCAATTAAACATATAAAAGGAAATATTTTTAGTTCAAAATGTCAAACGCTTGTAAATACAGTGAATTGCGTTGGTGTAATGGGTAAAGGGATAGCATTGGTACACAAACTTCGTTATCCACAAATGTATATAGAATACAAAGAACATTGTAAAAACAAACTCATTAAAACAGGTTCATTGTGGCTTTACACAAAACAAGAAAATGCTCCTTGGATTTTAAGTTTTCCAACAAAATTTCATTGGAAATACCCAAGCAAAATAGAATGGATTGAACAAGGGTTGCAAAAATTTGTGGACACTTATGAGAAAAAAGGAATAACCTCTATTGCGTTCCCTTTGCTTGGTACACACAACGGAGGTTTGGATATCAATGAAGTAAAATGTCTTATGGACAAGTATTTAGGACAATGCAACATTGACATTGAAATATACGACTATGACCCGAACGCAAATGATAATTTATTCGCATTATTCAAAACAAAATGGTTGTCTTTGGATGAAAACACAATTAAAGCAGAAACAGGCATACAACCACAATACGCAAGAAAAATTTCAGAGATAATTAAAAATGGAGAAATTAACTCAATGATTGCATTAGCTAACTATGACGGTATTGGTGAAAAGACATTGGAGAAAGCGTTTAATTATGTATTGAACAGACCAAAATAATGAAATCTGCCAACACACAAAAGCAAGCACATTTGCAAACCGCACAAGCCGACACACAGACCTAAGTTTGCAAAAGAGCTTGCTTTTCGCCACCGCAGACAAAATTGTTTTTAAAAGATTTCCAACGCTTCAAAAAAATAAAAAATGCAACGCACAGCCGACACTCAATGACACGGAAACTCAATATTGAAAATGGTTTGCAAGGACAACCGACAAGAACCACTGGCTATAACAAGGTATTGGCAATAGGCGGGCTGAAGGGCTTCCCCGCCTGCCGGACGGGCAGGGATTGGACATTTGCGCAAGGTTCAACATTCGTTCTTCGATTGAACTTTTGTGCTAAAAACCCCCACCTTCGGCAATACCCAAACCGATATAGGCTATGGTAGGACAAAACTACTGCAAAAAAACATCAATATGAATAGAGTTACATTAACGGTTACAGAAATGAAGATGAAAAATACATCTTTCTATGAAATGTTATTAAATGAGCTACTTGGCTTCATTGATAAGCATAAAACCGAAATAGAAAACGCACAAAAACTTATACTGACACAGACAAATCAACATTATTCCACAATGAAAATTTTAGATATGTACTTTTGGCAAATCGGTTACGACAAAGAAGTAAGAGAGAAGCCACGGAAGTCTTTGCGGTAAAAAACTGAAACAATCACCGCAAATTTGCGGTAAATAATTTGTACATTTACCGCATAATTAGTTTCAAGCAATGGCAAAATACATATACGAACATAAAAATTGGACAGCATTTTCTTGGCAAGACAAAGCTATAAATGCCGTGTTTGGAGAAGTAAAGCTAATACAGGGCAAAATAATAGGGCAAATGGATGCGTTAGGTTTTTCAGCAAAAGAAGAAGCTACGCTTACTGCCCTTACGCTTGATGTTGTAAAATCCAGTGAAATCGAGGGCGAATTACTCAATTACGACCAAGTACGTTCTTCCATAGCAAGGCGTTTAGGCATAAACACCGCAGGACTTGTTCCAAGTAGTCGTCACATTGAGGGGGTAGTAGAAATGATGCTCGATGCTACACAACGACATACTTTGCCACTTACAGAAAAGCGTTTAGTTGGTTGGCACGCAGCACTTTTCCCAACAGGATACAGCGGGCCTTACAAAATAGAAACAGGAAAATACCGCGTAGGAAAAATGCAAGTGGTTTCAGGAGCAATGGGCAAAGAAAAAGTGCATTACGAAGCCGTAGCACCCAAATTGGTTAAATCCGAAATGGACAAGTTTTTAGATTGGTTTAATAATGATAAGCAACTCGACCCCGTACTGAAAGCGGCTATTGCCCATTTTTGGTTTATCATTATTCACCCATTTGATGACGGGAACGGACGCATAGGCAGAGCCATAACGGATATGTTACTTGCACGTGCTGAAAGTAGTGGAGAACGTTTTTACAGTATGTCAAGCCAAATTTTAATAGAACGTAAACGCTATTACGAAGTGTTACAAAAAGTACAACACAGTACAGGCGACATTACCGAATGGCTCGATTGGTTTTTGCATTGCCTTAAAAATGCAATGCTTGCAACCGAACACACAACACAAAGAATTTTGCGTAAAGCTGAATTTTGGAAACTACACGAACATACGTCAATCAACGAAAGACAACGAACTATTTTAAATATGTTATTTGATAGATTTGACGGAAAATTACAGACAAGTAAGTGGGCAAAAATCACGAAAGTTTCGACAGATACAGCATTACGTGACATCAAAGACTTAATAGTAAAAGGTATTTTGCAAGAAACTAATGAGGGCGGACGAAACGCTAATTACAAATTAAGCGAATATAGATTTGAATAACCACAGCCGAAAGCGATAAACTTAGATTATGTATGGTTTATTTTATATTTTACAAATAGATTGGGCATAAAAAAACTAATTAATTTTTATTATTTTTGATAAAAATAAAAAGACTATGAAATACATTTTAGGGTTACTATTTTTGAGTTTGATAACATCTTATTCTCGTTCACAAGAAACCTATAATCCGGCACCGCAAACATGGACCGTAAATTTTGAAACCGTGCCTTGCGGAGAATCAGGAGAAAAATCTTGTTTATTAGTGAAATTTCCGGGCAAAAAAGAATTTGAAATTTATTCGGATAACATAGAAGGATTTACTTTTGAAAAAGGAAATACATATATAATCTCTGTAAAGCAAGAACTGAAACAGCCACCAATAGCAGCCAATGAGTCTATATTTAAGTATGTATTGGTAAAAGTAATTTCTAAAAAACCTATAGCGCCCATTACGCCTACGGTTGTGTCTCCCACACCAAGCCCTACATCAAAAATAATTTTTGACGTAAATTTTGAAACGGTTCCTTGCGAAACGAACAGCAATGGCTGTTTGCTTCTAAAAGAAAGAGGGAAAAAAGAGTTTGAAATATATCCGGGAAGTATAGCCGGATTTGATTATCAACCGGGATACAATTACACCATTGAAGTAAAACCTACCATAAATGGAAATTATTATTTGGTAAGCGAGCTAAATAAGAAATTTGTAAAATCATCCTCTACAGCAACAAACGCTCCGGTTGCAAGCAGTAATAACAATGGGAAAATTATTCAACCTACCAATATTCAAACGTCTTCTGCTTTAGATGGTAAATGGTATTTGCGAAAAATGAAAGAAGCGGAAGGCTCCAGCTTTGTAATGGACGACAATACGATGTGGATTTCCATTAATACCTTTAAAGATAGGTTAGATGGATTTGGAGCATGTAATAAATTTTCTGCTGTTGTAAAATCAGATTTATCTACCTCGTTTGAAGTTTCAAAACTCACTCCTGATTACAGTAATTGCGGCAATAAAAAAATTGAAGAATTGTTTTATGACTTATTGCAACAAGCAGATCGTTTTGAAGTGCGAAATGGGAATTTAATTTTATCAAAACAATGGAAATATTTATTGGCATTTACTTCTAACCCTAATAATAAAGAAGAAATACAAACAACCTACGTACCGCAAACTATTGTTAAAAATGAAACCGGTAAATATGCTACTGATGCACCAATAAAAAATGAACCGGTTGCTTTCAATACTACCTCTACCCCACTGGCTACTAATTCCAGCAATACTACTGTCAATACATCGAGCAGTTCCGTAAATACTACCACTACTTCACCGGAGTTAGAGGCAAAAATGAGAGAAATTGAAGAGTTAAAGAAGCAATTAGCAGCACAAGAACAACAAGAAGTACTAAAAAAACAAGCGCAATTAAAAGCACAACAAGACGCTGAACTTGCCGCTTTGAAAAAACAATTAGACGACAAGAAAAAAGCAGAAGCACAAGCAGAAAAACAGAAAAATAGTGTAGCTTTGAAACAAACGCAATCTGCCCCTCCTGCTCCTGCTCAAGATCTAAAAAAGCAAACAGAAACATTTATTGTAAAAACAAATGATAATACACAAACACCATTTGCAAATGTGCAACCAACCTCAGAACCAGTAAAGCAAATTGATAATTCTATATATCCGAACCCAAATTACAAAGATATAGTTTACTATAGAGATGGAAATAAATTAATCCCAACAGAAGCAGAAAATGCTATTTTTAAGGGAAGTGATAGAAATGTATATTTAGAATTTAGTACAGAAGAATCAAAATTACAGTTTAAAAAAAATAAAATACCTAATTTGATAATTAAAACAGATGGTATAAAACCTACAAGTGATTATTTTTCACTATATACTGCTGACATAAAAAAAGGTAAAAGAGTAATTTATGTACGTCCTTATAAAAATCGAGTACTAACAGCATATAGTGAAATTGCACCAAATACGTTTGAAATTATTCTTCCTGAAAATTTAGGAGGTGGAGAATATGTTTTTGTACTGCAAAGTGATATAAATGTGCCAATTGTATTTAATTCATCTTCAGTTAAAGTATATTGTTTTGGTGTAGATTACTAATAATCAATAAAATATAATAAAAATGGTTGGGATTTTCCCAAACATTTTTATTTAAAAGGCAAATAAAGGAATCAATAAATACTCCTCATTCCTAAACCTAATCCCAATCCCAATACAATAGTAGAAATTAGTGTTGAACCTACAGCCCAACCGATTAACTTGCGTTTTCTCTTCTTTTTTGCGTCTGCATCCTCTTGAGCATTATGTGTATCCTCTATTGTTTTTTGAAGAAAAGAAGTCGTTTGGGATGTCTTATTACTAACGGATTCATTATTTTTTACTATCAGTGATGGCTTAAAATATGTTGAGTTACGCAATTCTACAGAATCAGCTTTATGTATATTTAAATACTTACCAAAAAAACCTGAAACTTCTGATTGTATTGTTATTTTAGTATCTCTACCATCATTATTTGATATATTAATTTTAAAAACAGGATCCACTACAACATCAGCCCCAGAGTTGGTTACGGCATTGTATAAAGAAGCTTGTTTGGTATTCTCTAATTCATATTCGCTGTAAATATTTACCTGCCTAATAGAAGAACCGGATACTTTTTTTTCTAAGTCAACTTTTAAATCTGCAATTACTGGATTATAAGGTAAAGCACCCTTTTGAATATCTTGTTGTCTTGTTTCATAAATAGTAGTATTCAATTTATTTAATGAAACAGGGGAACATGCAGTCATCAAACCAGCAGAAAGCAAACTGAATGATATCTTATGAAATAGATTACTTGTTTTCATAATTATTTGATTTTCAGGTTTTGAATTTCATTAACATCCGCTTTGTGGGCATTAGTATATTTTGCAAAAAAACCAGAAACTTCCGCTTGTATAGTAACTTTAGTATCTCTTCCTTCGTTATTAGAGATATTAACTTTAAAAATAGGATCAATTACTACATCGGCACCAGAATTATTCATAGCATTGTACAAAGCAGCTTGCTTAGTATTTTCTACTTCTTCTACACTGTACATGTTTACTTGTCGTATCGATGAACCTGATATTTTTTTATTAATATCTACGCTTAAATCAACTACAACAGGATTATAAGGAATTGAATTTCTATTTATAGTCTGTTGTCTCGTTTCATAAATAGTAGTATTTAATTTGTTGAGGGAAACACCTGAACAAGACATCATTAACATAGAGCCTCCTAAAATAAGAAATTGGTTTTTGATTTTTTTCATAATGTATGTTTATTGGTTAAAAAATAGAAATTACTATACTACCCATTTCCTAATGCCTTAGCTAAGTCATTAAGTTGGCTTTTCCAAAGTTCTTTGGAACTGTCGATATCTTCTTTATAGGCGTAATCCGTTACAGTAAGTATGGTTTCTTTCGTTATGTCGGTTACTTTTATTTTGTATTCAAAATAGGCTTTTTCATCTTCTTCATCTTCCCATCGTAGTTTTATAAATTCGTCTTCTTCATACGCTAATACTTCTGCTATTTGCTCCTCTCCGTTCCACTCAAAGGTAAATACTTCGCCATTGGGGTCTAAGTCCACATAATCTGCAAACCACTGCACTAAGCCGGATGGTGTAGTTAAAAAATTATATAAAATTGCCGGAGATGATTTATAGGTTCTTTCAACGGTGAATGGTATTTTTTTTGCCATGATTCTTTAATATTTCCACAAATTAAACAAAAAATTGAATTAAGCAACTCTTTTAAATATTTTTTTGAAAATATCTACGTAATACACTAAAGCGACCTGCTATGTCATTGCGGATTGTGTTTACAAAATTTCACTCACTACAAAAAAACTACCCATGATTAGAATTAAATCCTCCTCATTAGCCTGTGATTTTGCCACTCCCAATGCATCTTTTGGATGAGGATAAACACTGCCTTGCAATCCATGTTGGAGTGCTTTTTCATGTAATTGCTGTGCGTCTAACTTGCGCGGCATTTGCGGTTCTGTAAAATAGTAAATTGCATTTTTAGGTAATAATTCCAATATGTTCTCTACTTCTTTATCCTTTACCGCTCCATATATAATATGCAATTTACGATAACGTTCTGTTTTAAGTTGCTCTTTTATTTTTCGTATCCCATCTTCATTATGTCCTACATCTACAACTATTTTAGGGTGCTTTGCTATCCATTGCCACCGCCCTAATAAATGGGTGTTTTTGCGAACATTGGAAAATCCCAATTGTATCGCTTTGTCTTTTATTTCAAGTATTTTTTTAGTTTGCAATAGGTGTATCGCTGCTAATGCTGTTCGTATGTTTTCGGTTTGGTAGGTAGCATTCAAATCGCTACAAATATTTACCGGCATATCGCCCATCTTTGCATCTACAAATAAAAATCGGTCGGTCAGCGCGGATTTAATCTGCGTAATGCTGTCTTCGGCAAATAGTAAATGCGCTTGTTTATCTTTTGCTTTTTGTATAAATATTTCGTCTGTTTCTGCCTGATGTCTTCCAATGATTATCGGGGATTCAAATTTTATTATTCCCGCTTTTTCTCGAGCAATCTCTGCAAGCGTATTGCCTAACAAATATTGATGATCGTAACTGATATTGGTAATTACAGAAAGTACCGGATGTATTATATTGGTGGAATCCAGCCTCCCTCCTAACCCTGTTTCAATAATAGCAATATCTACTTTTTTTTTAGCAAAATAGTCAAACGCCATTGCTACGGTTATTTCGAAAAAAGAAGGTTGTATTTCTTCAATTTTTGGCTTTATTTTTTCGGTAAATTGTACTACAAATTTCTCCGGACACATTTTCCCGTTTATCTTTATTCGTTCCCGAAAATCTAATATGTGCGGGGAGGTATATAATCCGGTTTTATAGCCTGCTTCTTGTAATACAGACGCTAAAATATGTGCGGTGGAGCCTTTGCCGTTTGTGCCGGCAATGTGTATTGTTTTTATTTTTTGTTGAGGGTTTCCCAAAAAATTACAAAGAGAAATGGTATTGGTTAAATCCTTTTTTATGGCAGCTTCTCCAATACGCGAAAACATCGGTAATTTAAGATAGAGATAGTCCAACGTTTCAGCGTAAGTCATGCGAGAAAATAAAGGAGTAAGAAATTATTGCACACTAAATTTAAACGTAATAGTACCAAACTGCTCTTCATCGGCATTGGTATCTGCGCTAAATTTTGCTTTCATGGCGCCTTGCTCTGCCAACTGTATTAAATATGGATCGGTAGTGGTACTTCCTTTTTGTTGGTATTTAGCGTAAACTACATTTCCAAATTTATCCACTTTTATCCCAACGACTACTTTTCCTGTTTTTTGTGTATTATCGAACACTAACGGTTTTTGTCGCCATGTTCTGCCTTTTAAATCATAGCTCATACCGTCGCCACTGCCGGGGCCATTGCCTTTAGTGCCGGTGCCTGTACCGTTAGGATCGCCGCCGGGAGTTCCCCACTGCGCACCTTGGTTTCCGCCGGGTTTGGTATTTCCTTGCCCATTCCCCGGTCCGTTGCCGCTTGAATTTCCGGTGCCATTTCCTTGTCCGTTTTTACCTTTAGTAAATACACCTGCCATCTGGTCGCGTATTTTCTTTTCTTCGGCTTCTTTTGCCAAGCGTTCTTGTTCGGCTTTTTTTACCAACTCTGCTATGCGTTGTTGTTCTTCCAATGCTTTTTGCTGCCGAATTTTTTCTTCTTTTTGCATTTTAGCTATTGCTACTGCCTGCGCATCTTCGGCAGTTATTGTAGTGTTCTGCGGTGCTTTTATCGGAGTGGTTACTGTTTTCACCGGTGGTGTCGGCGTTGGTGGAGTTGGATGTGGCGGTGTGGGTGTAGAAGGTGCTTTAGATGGCACCGGAGTGGAATTTTGTCCACCTGCTTCTCTTAAATTATCGTCGCCTAAACCATCTTTATTATCACCAAAATCTATCATTACGCCGGAAATTGCATCTTCAACAATAGGATGTTGTAGTTTAATATAGAAGAAAACAATTAATAAAATAGCAATGAGAATAGAGGTAATGACAAAGGATTGCCGATTGGATTTATGTTGTTGAATTTGTATGGCTTGCGACATGTATATTCTTTATTTGTGCGTAGGCATTTTAAAAGACAAAAATAATAGATGTATTTATTTTCTCTATCGGTAAAATACCCACTACTGTTATTAAACTCAAAAATTGAGCCATTATTGTATTAAAAAAAGTTAGTCACCAATACTTTATCTACCTTTTCAATAAGTTCGTGTGGGGTTAATGCTTCTCTTTCTAATATAAATTTATTGATGAGCTTATTGGGTACTTCTTCAATATGATTAAAGACTACTTCAATATTTGCAGGCGGATTTTTCCAAATACCCTCACTTGATTTCTCTTCTTTTCCTATTAAAGTGCCTAATACCGATTGTGGAAAGTATTTTTTATTTAATATTTTACGACTATCTGCCAATACAAACACCGGAATTTTATAATATTTAGCGGCAGCGGCTATTAAATGAGCTCCTGATTTTGCGATAAATGTTTCATGCATAATGATATCGCATCCTAACAAAATGATATCTATGGTAGGTAAAAATTTTCCTAATCCGGCATCGTCTATTACTTTTACTTCAATGCCCTTGGCGGCTAATGCCGTAGCTTGTTTTTTTCCAAATTTAGCTTGCATTGAGATTAATTGTATTACGCTGAATTTCTTTTGGTTAACGACAAGTATATCTATCAATGATTGAACATTAATGTCTTCTCCGTGTAATAATATTACTTTATGCTCAAAATCAAAATTTTGATTAGCGACCTCGGCGGTTTTTCTATCTACATTTTTCCAGCGTTCGTGAAATACTTCTAATAATTCTTTGATGACAATAGGCTGCCCTTCAGGATCTATTTTTAGCAAGAAATGATTAATATAATGATTAATAGAAGTTATATTGGGTTTTTCCAAAATTACGGTACGCAAACCGGTGAGCATATCTCGGACGGAATTAGAAATTTTATTGTCGGAGATTAATGCAATCAAGTTATTCACCGTCTTTAAGGCATTTTGAAATGCTTTAGCACTTTCGACGATTGGATTTTCCTTTATTTTTCTAAAAATACTCATGGTTATTTCCACTTAATATTACAACCTAAACTTGGTATTTGTTTTTCGTTTACAGGGATACCGGCTAAAATATTGTCTAATGCAGCTCGTATATCTTTTCCGTCTGAAACACTATCGTTTTTCGGGCGAGAATCATCTAATTGTCCGCGATATACACAATGTAAATTGGCATCAAATATGCTAAAATCCGGTGTGCAAGCCGCGTGATAGGCTTTCGCTACTTCTTGCGTTTCATCGTATAAATACGGAAACGGATACCCTTCTGTTGCTGCATTTTCTTTCATTAGCTCGGGAGCGTCTTGCGGGTAGTTAATTACATCATTGGAGCTTATAGCAATAAATGAAATCCCTTTGGACGTATAATCGTTGGCTAAACGTACTAATTGTTTATTTACATGTTTTACATAAGGACAGTGGTTACAAATAAACATAATTACTGTTGCGTGCGCTCCTTTTAATGTTTCTAAAGAAAGAACTTTATCCGATACGGTATCGGGTAGTGCAAAATGTGGTGCTTTGAAGCCCAGCGGTATTCTTAATGTTTCGGTAGCTGCCATATTATCTTCTATTTATTTTGCAAAATAGCATATTTTCTTTATGTTTTTATCGTTTTAAAAATAGACATTTTCAGCTACACGAGAGCTGTTTTATTCCGATACATCACATTTCCAATCGGAAGTTACGCTTAGTTTAAGAACATTTCATTTAACAAAAGATGATTTATATTTTTTGTATTTTCATCGGGTAATATGAAAGTTATTCTGCAACAGGCATGGAAATGGGTAAAACGAATTATAGTCGTTTTTTTTATTTTCAGCATTTTATCCGCATTGCTTTTTCGATTTATACCTATTCCTGTTACGCCGCTAATGCTTATCCGCTGTGTAGAGCAAATTGCAGCAGGTGAGCCACCAAAAATACACAAGGAATGGGTTTCATTACAAGAAATGTCGCCGAATTTAGTGTTGGCAGTAATTTCATCTGAAGATCAAAAATTTTCAACACATTTTGGCTTCGATTTTGATGCAATAGAAAAAGTAGCTAAACAAAATATTAAATTACAAAAACGAGGAAAACCTATAAAAGGAGGAAGTACCATCAGCCAGCAGTGTGCAAAAAATGTATTTTTATTTCCCCAGCGTAGTTATTTGCGCAAAGGATTAGAAGTATATTTTACTTTTTTAATAGAATTGTTTTGGAGTAAAAAACGCATTATGGAAGTGTACTTAAATGTTATAGAGATGGGAAATGGCATTTATGGAGCAGAAGCCGCTTCGAAAGATTTTTTTAAAAAAGATGCTAAAAATTTAACGCCTTCCGAAGCAGCAACACTGGCGGCGGTGCTGCCTAATCCGAGAAAATGGAATGCAGGCAAACCGAATGGATATATTCTAAAAAGAAAAAATTGGATCTTGAAACAAATGGGACATTTACGGGGAACCGTAGAACTGTAATTGCTCCATAGATAAATTATAAACAGCAATAATACTTAAATGCAAAGATGGTTTTTTTAGACGCAACACTATTTTATTTTCGATTACGAACGCATCTGCGTTTACTTTATTTACAATGTATTAAGCATTTCTCGATTCGTAATTTTTTGATTGGCATCGGATATTTTCTTGTTTTATTTCTTGTAAGCCTTATCAATATTATTATCCGATTGTTAGATGAACTTTTATTCCCAAATTATAAACAGATATCCATAAAGCAACCGGTTTTTATTATTGGAAACCCTCGGAGTGGTACTACATTTTTGCATCGTTTAATGTGCATCGATGAAGAAAAGTTTGTATTCAATTTGATGTACCATACTACATTTCCTTCTATCACACTTTATAGAGTTATTCAATTTTTTAAAACTATTGACGATAAAATTGGTAAACCCTTAAATAAAACTCTTGAATGGATAAATAGTATAATGTTCAAGGGTTGGGACGAAATTCACAATACAGGATTCAATAAATCGGAAGAAGACGAAGGGTTGCATTTTATTTCAGGTATTTCACCGAGTATCGGCTTAGTAACCCCTTTCTTAAAAGAATTTAAAGATATTTATATTCCCGATAAATTAGCCGAAAAAGAGAAAGAAAAAATAAAAAAGTACTATAAAGCCACCATTCAACGGTGGATGTATGCCTTGGGCAGCGACAAAATATTTTTGAGTAAAACAGTAATGAGTTCGGGCAGATTGGAAATGTTACAAGAATTATTTCCCGATATAAAAATTGTTTTTTTAATTAGAACACCTTACCAAGCGATACCGTCTTTTACTTCCATGTTTGCAGGGCCGTGGAGTATATTATATCCTCAAATACCAGAAAAATCGGACGAGTACCGCGAATGGGGCGAATTAGGAATTGATTATTATAAATATTTCAATGAAAGAAAAAAAATGTTCAAAGATGAAAATTTAATTACTATTCCATACACCGATTTAGTAGAAAAACCCTACGCTACCGTTTTGAAAATATACGAACAGTTGAAATTAGCAACTACTCCTCTGTTTTTACAACAATTAGAAAAAGCAACGTCTATCTCTAAAAAATATAAAAGTACACACACTTACTCTTTAGATACTTATGGTTTCGAAAAAGAACACATTTATTCCGAGCTAAAATTTATTTTTGATGAGTTTGGATTAGAGCGATAATACATTACATTAAAAACTGTATCTTTTATAAGGCAACGTCCAACGCAAACTGAGATCAAGAAAATGTGTTTGCAAATTGCGAGTTACATCATCGCTTTTCTTCTTTCTAAATACATAGGAAAAATCTATAAACACATTGTGCCAAGGCTCATACGTTGCTACAAAATCTAAATAGAATGTTTTAGATTTTACGCCTTGTCCTGTGGTATTTCCAAACTCACGAACAAATGTACCATAAGGTTTCATTGGGTTTCCACCCCAATTGGTAGAATCTGTGTCTTCTCCTTTGTTATCATAAATAAACCGAGAAGAGAAATAAAATTTCTGAATGGGTTGATAATTAACTTGGAAAATCAGCTCTTTGAAATTTGCGCCGAGCGGGTGCGCCAGCGGTTGGTTGTAATGCGTCCACGAGGTGGTAGTATCATCGTGCGAATAGGTGTATGGACGAGCGATATTCGCTTCAAATTGTAAGTCTAAGTGGTCAACTCCAAAGGCATCGATATATTTTATGCCCAACTGCGCGGCAAACTTAGAGCCCCACCATTTTCGAGGATGGAATAAACCATAAAGTTTACTTTTTCCGGGCACGCTAAATTCTTTTGAGAAATTAAATTCATCTATTACTAATTGGCCATAAAGCTGCACATGCTTAGGAATATTTATTTTAAAATCGAAACCCAACATGGCATTATCCGGAGAGCCTAATGCTTGCTCGATAGCTCGGTAAAAAATAATTGGATTTAAGTATTGAAATTCAAACACATTTTCACGTTTGAAAACTACGCTTTCAAAAACACCTAAGTTTACATTTTTAGTTACATTTACGCTTAAATGGTGTAGTGCCATATATTTTTTGGTTAATAACTTATCTGCGCCTCTTTGATTGTAATTTTTAGTTAGTTCCGCAAAAATATTTTGATAATTAAATTTCCATATATTGGTATTTAATTTCAAGAACATATAATTTGCACCAAAATCAGATAGAATCATAGAGCGAATTCCATCGCCGATAAAATTATTATCATACCCGAATTGGATATGAAAATGTTTGCTTGGGGTAATGGTGACATATCCTTTGGCTAAATAATAATCATAACCGCCTTTTTTATAGTCTTTCCAATAGCCGGCACCCGGAGGCGTTCCCGTTTGGCGGATATAGTTTTGGATATAATTTGGAAACGTACCTTGTTCCGATAAAAATTGGGCATAAAACCCAAAAATATCATCTACTTGCCCGCGAAGTTCAAATCCTTTGGACGTAAAATACTTGAATTTTGTTTTTTCATCTGTAAGTGAACCACCTAAACGAATTTGTATAGCGGGATCTATAGAAAATGCAAAATGAGGTATTTTGACACTTAAAAAATGCGCAGGGTGCTTCCATAAAAATTTAAGCTTAGGGCTTTCTGTAAGTTCCACATGCGTATCGTCAAATTCAAAATTATCCTTGTATAGATATTCAATATTTTCTTTATCTATTTTGGTCAATTCATCTGTACTCATATCGCTCAGAGAATCTAACCCGTTTACATAATCTATGACCATTTTTCTGTCATAAGGTTTATTAGAAGTATGAAACCCTTTTACTAATCCGGTTTTTATTTCTAAGCGCTCTAAATAGTGATTAGTTTGCGAGCCAATAGGAATATACGTTCCTTGTGCTATTAACAAACAGGGAATTGATACAAATAAATAAAGGATAAAAGATTTTTTCATGCAATGAATATTCAGCGGTAAATATAAGTAAATGCCATTAAAATTTCGCTATTTTACCAAACACGCTCTTGATAACTTTTAAAAGATAGTTACTCTATGTTTTGTATATTTGGTTGTATTAATTCAAATCTTATTTTATGACGGAAAGCAAGAGCACATCAGTAAGCTATCAAATCACCATCATAGGTGTTTTATTTTTTATTTTTGGATTCATTACTTGGGCAAATGGCACGCTTATTCCCTATCTGAAAATTGCATGTGAACTTACCAGCACCGAATCTTACTATGTAGCGACTGCTTTTTTTGCTGCCTATTTTATTATGGCTATTCCATCTTCCATTATCTTAAAAAAAACAGGTTTCAAAAATGGAATGTCTTTGGGGTTGTTTGTTATGGCTATTGGAGCTATATTATTTATTCCGGCAGCACAAACCCGTACATATTCTTTGTTTCTGTTAGGGTTATTTATTATAGGAACAGGGCTTGCATTATTGCAAACAGCAGCCAATCCATTTGTAACGGTATTAGGTCCAATAGAAAGTGCTGCCCAGCGAATTTCCATTATGGGAATATGCAATAAAATAGCCGGGATTTGTGCTATTTATGTTTTAGGCTCTATCGCTTTAAAAAATGCAGATGAGATAAAAGCAAAATTACTCACGTTAAACGAAGCTGAAAAAAATATAGAGCTCAATAACTTAGCCGCCAGAGTGATACATCCGTATTTGATATTAGCAATTGTGCTTACCTTGTTAGCGATTGCTATTTATTTTATAAAGATGCCGGAAGTACATGAAGAAGAAACCAACACCGATACAGAAAATACTGACGCCAAAAGTAGTATATTCCAATACTCGCATTTACTTTTAGGTGCATTGGCAATATTTTTCTATGTAGGAGTAGAAGTAATCAGCTATGATACCTTCGCCGGTTTTGGAGAGTATTTAGGCTTTCCATTAGATATAGCGAAAAATTTTGCAACATACACCGGTTACGCTTTGCTGGCAGGGTATGTATTTAATATCATAGCGATACCAAAATATATTTCCCAACAAAAAGCCATGCGAGCACTTACCTTATTAAGTATTATTTTAGTTATTTTTTCTGTATTTACTTCAGGAAAAACTGCAGTAATCTGTTTTATGTTGTTAGGGTTTTCTAATGCTGTGATGTGGCCTGCAATATGGCCTTTGGCAATAGACGGTTTAGGGAAATTCACCAAAACCGGCTCTGCATTATTAATAATGGGCATTGTAGGCGGTGCCATATTACCGCCATTGTACGGAAAAATTTCCGAGTTGATTGGCAACAAACAATTAGCTTATTTAATGATGATTCCTGCGTACCTTTATATCTTATATTATGCAGTATTAGGACATACTGTAGGTCGAGAAAAAAAATAAAAATGAAATATTTACTAAAAAACGGTTTTACCGTCAACGAAGGAAAGATAGCGCAAAACGATATTTTAATTGAAAATAATCGAATACAAAAAATAGACACCTCCATTACCGATGCAAATGCCACTATTATAGATGTAGCAGGCAAATATATCTTTCCCGGAATTATAGATGACCAAGTACATTTTAGAGAACCCGGACTTACGCACAAGGCAACTATTTACAGTGAAAGTAAAGCTGCAATAGCCGGTGGGGTTACTTCTTTTATGGAGCAACCCAATACCAAACCTGCCGCATTAACTCAAGATTTATTAGCTAAGAAATATGAAATAGCGGCGGCTACGTCCTTGGCAAATTATACCTTCTTTATGGGCACTTCTAATGATAATTATGAAGAAGTTATGAAAACTGATTTTACAAAAGTAGGTGCTTTAAAAATATTTATGGGCTCATCAACGGGCAATATGTTGGTAGATGACGAACATATTTTAAATAAAATTTTTGCCAACCTGAATGGCGTTATTGTTACGCATTGTGAGGATGAACAAACTATAAAAACGAATACTGCATATTATCAAAATAAATTTGGAGATAATATTCCGATGAATTATCATCCAGTAATCAGAAGTGATGAGGCTTGTTATAAATCATCTGAATTAGCAGTGTCATTAGCCAAAAAACATCAAGCACGATTGCATATTTTCCATGTTTCTACCGCAAAAGAATTAGCCTTATTTAATAATACCATTCCATTAAAGGAAAAGAAAATAACGGCAGAAGTTTGTGTGCATCATTTATTTTTTGAAGAAAAAGATTATGCTGTTTTAGGCAGTAAAATAAAATGCAATCCGGCAATCAAATACCAAACAGATAAAACGGCATTACTACAGGCACTATTAGACGACAGATTAGATGTAATTGCTACCGACCATGCACCACATAGTTTAGAGGAAAAGAATAATCCTTATTTAACGGCTCCTTCAGGGTTGCCTTTAGTGCAGCACAGCATAAACCTGATGTTGGATTTTTATCATCAAGGTAAAATAAGCTTAGAAAAAATAGTAGAAAAAATGTGCCACGCACCGGCAGTTTGTTTCAGAATAAAAGAACGCGGCTTTTTAAGAGAAGGCTATTTTGCTGATATTGCAGTTCTTGATATTCATGCACCATTGACAGTATCAAAAGAAAATAGTTGGTATAAATGTGGCTGGACTCCATTAGAAGGCTATTTATTAAAAGGAAAAGTAATACATACTTTTGTAAATGGGAATTTAGTATTTAACAACGGTATCTTCAACGAGCAAAATAAAGGAGAGAGATTATTGTTTACTCCGATGCATTCATAAAAACAGGAGGCAGTATTGCTACTGCCTCCTACATTTACAAAACCAGTCTTTATAAAAACACCCCTGCACCAAATCCGGAGCCGGAAGGCGAAGTGGTTACATTGCCTGTACCGTCATCGTTATATTGCGGTTGCTCATTTCTATGTTCATTTGCTTTTATGTACATATAAGCTTCATACATAGAAATTTTTCCATCGCTATTCAAATCTGCATTTACAGTAACGCCATTAGGTGTTTTTCCGGTAACGGCAGACATAAAGTTGTAGGTTAGCTCACCATAATTTCCATCTAACGTAGGATAGGTAACCTGAAACTCTGTACCGGATGAGATAATTACTCTATTAGCACCTTTTAAGTCCCATACTAAACCTCCGCTAAAGCAAGGTTTTAACAAGAAAATTCCTGTGCCGAAGGTCAGTGAGTTTATTTTAGATTTCAATAAATCATCGCTGATATCAGCTGCTTCACCATAGTAATAAATATGTTCATCTAATTTTTTAGGATCTGTTGCCGGTTCGTCATTATCAGTATCGGCGGTTCCTCCATAATTTACATTTTCAGCAGTAGAAAATCCGCCACCATGATTATTGATAAAACAGAAAAATTGTGTTCTAGCACCCATACGAGCTTTTAAATCTGCAATTGCAGCATCGAACCCTGCTTTAGAAGCCGGATAATCAATTTTAAAAGTATCAGGAGCGGCATAATCATGAGCACCATTTTTATAGCATACCACAATGTTTTGATCGGAATAGCCAAACTTATTGCGCAATATCCAATACATCGTTTTTATGTCATTATAATACCGTTGATGTGCGTTTCCTGCATTAATACCACCACTATACAAAAAGGCTACTTTTGTTGGAAATGGATTAATAATCATATCGCAAATTGCAGGATATCGCTCACAAAAATTGATACGAATAGGCGGTGCAAAATAGCTGACACTATCAATCAATTGAACTTTAGCTACTTTTAATGTGGCTAAAGAAATGTCGCCCAACAACCCTGCAGAACCTACTAAAGATGGCTCTACTGCCGGTTGCAAACTCCCTTTGATTCGTACTTTACGTCCTATCAAAGGCGTGTAATCCGGAACATGAGTTAATCCGGTAGGCTTGGCAATCAAAATGTAATTGGGTTCGGGAATAGCAGCATCTATGCTATGATGTTCCGGTTTGTTTATTATTTTACCAATACCGTTTACTTCATCATAATAGCCATCCACTTCAAAAGTGTCTCCTATATTAGAACGCCAATTGGAGGATTTAATGCCTGAATAATTGTCTTCGACAGTTTTTTTATCCTGCTTACAACCATTCAGTCCCAGCACAACAACTCCGATGGCTATTGCGCTAATGAGAAATACTTTCTTTTTCATAGTTTTTGTTTTTAGCTTTTAAAAATTTATAATTGCCTTATATTGCAATTCTCAGTACAATTTTAATCTATACTCATTTAATTCTCTACACTAAATTAGTATTCGGGAATTTTTATTTAGTATTCGGGAATTTTCTGAATATATTATACCTTTGATTTATGGATACCAGTAATTTTAAAAAAGGATTTCAATCCATTTGTGTAAAAGACCCGGTTTTTGACGGCAAATCCTCTCACGTTCCGCCTATATATGCTACTTCCACCTTTACGTATGAAAATTTAGATGCAGCATTTGAGTTTTTTAAAAGCGGAGGGAAAAATAAAGATGTATTTACCTACTCGAGAATGGGGAATCCAACGGTACAATTTGTAGGGAATAAAATAGCTGCATTAGAATCCTTTGGATTAGATGGTAATTATACCGGTTTGTTATTTGCTTCGGGAATGGCGGCTATATCTGCTGCAATTTTATCGTATGTAAAATCCGGCGATAAAATCATTACACAAGGAAATTTATATGGCACTACCAATGAATTAATGATTTCATTGTTGAAAGATTTTGGAATAGAAACAATATATGCAGATCTAAAGGATTTGAACTTTGTTGAAGATGCTCTTATTAATGACGAGAAAATAAAATTACTCTATATTGAAACGCCTGCCAATCCTACATTATCCTGTTATGATTTAGATGGGTTAGCCGCAATTGCCCAAAACCAAGGTGTAAAAACCATTGTAGATAATACTTTTGCCACACCATATATTCAGCAACCTTTAAAGTTTGGAATTGATTGTGTTGTACATTCTTCTACAAAATTTTTAAATGGTCATGGCACCGGAACCTCCGGCGTTGTTATTATAAAAAATGAAGAAACGCTCTATAAGAAAATATACGGCATACAAAAAATGTTAGGCGGCATTTGCTCCCCTTTTGAAGCGTTCTTATTGAACAATGGCGTAAAAACATTACCGCTGCGCATGGAACAGCATCAACATAATGCTATGCAGTTAGCTCAATTTTTAGCACAACATCCACAAGTAAATACGGTAAATTATTTAGGGTTGGAAAATCATCCCGACCATGGGTTGGCAAAAGAACAAATGCAGGGATTTTCGGGGATGTTGAGTTTTGAGCTAAAAAATGGATTAACCGCCGGAATGAATTTTATGCGTGTCCTTAAATTTTGTACGCTTACGGCGTCATTAGGTACGGCAGATACTTTGGTTACCCATCCTGCATCTACCAGCCATGTAAATGTTCCGAAAGAACAACGCGAAAAGTTTGGTATTTCGGATGGTTTAATTCGAATGTCAGTGGGTTTGGAAGATACTGCTGATATTATTAATGATATTGAGCAAGCCTTGGACAGTTTATAACGTACAGCATATTCTTATCTTATTTCGTAGTAGAGATTCTGAAAATGACGCTGCGGGCTATTTCGCAGCGTACCTGCCTTGCTACTTACCAACGCATTGGATACTCTGCTGAAAGAAAACAACAATGGCGAGGGTACGACAAAATTACAAAAAGTAACTTAATTGTTACATTTGTTTTACACTAAATTTTTACATATTGACTATTTCTGCTTATTTTATAACTTTGCAGTATCAAAATATAAGATTATGGATATTTCAGAACAGATAAAGAAGATTAGAAAGGAAAAGGGCTTATCTCAACAAGATGTAGCCGATAAACTTTCTATGAACAGGGTGCAATACAACCGCATAGAAACGGGTAAAAGCGACCCTACAATGAACATTTTACAGCGTATTGCCAATGTGCTTGAGTTTAATGTGGTTGAGTTTTTTGAAGCTAAAAACAACGACACAGAGGTTCACGCTGTAAATGAACCGCTTTTGCAGAAAGTTAGATTATTGGAAGAACTGGACGAAGTACAGAAAAATTCTATCTGCAATATGATTGACACTGCTATCGCCAATAAACGCCTAAAACAGGCTTTGAGCAATGCAATGAGTATCACTATTTAAAAAATGGAATAATGAAAGTATTATTAGATATAAAAGACAACAAAGCTACTCACTTACTGGAAGTGCTAAAAGGCTTATCGTATGTAAAGGCAACAACTATTTCCAACGAAAAGGCTTTGCTTATGGAAGAGATTAAAGAAGCCGTTGAAAACCTAACTTTGGTAAGGCAAGGAAAATTAAAGGCACGCCCTGCAAAAGATTTGTTGAATGAGTTATAATGTTCTTGCCATACCGCCTTTTGATAAGCAACTTAAACGGTTGGCTAAAAAATAACCTTCGCTTAAAAATGAGTTTGCCGAACTCTTAGAAAGTTTAGAGCAAACACCCGAACAAGGCACTAATCTTGGTAACAACTGCTATAAAATACGCATTGCCATTGCTTCCAAAGGAAAAGGAAAATCAGGCGGGGCAAGAGTAATTACCAATTTTGTGCTTGCAGAAGAAACCGTTTTTCTTATCTCCATTTACGATAAATCTGAAAAAGAAAATCTTACAGACAAAGAACTGGAAGAACTACTAAAATATGTATCTGAATAAAGTAAAAATCTCATCCTCTTGCCGTTGTTGGTCTTCTTGACCAACAAACCACCATACCGTAAATATACGTTTTAAAAAGTACATTAGTTGTTGGTGACGTTTACTTCGCTTTGGCTTCGTAAACTAACACCAACAACGGCGAGGGTCAAGAAGACCAACAATGGCGAGGGAAATCCGCCACTCGCCATTGCACAGTTCTGTTAGGTATCGTTTTTTTTATTCTACATACGTTTCCATTATCACGGTTTTCACGGCATCAATTTCAGATGTTGTCAGATTGCCTAATTTCTTGATAATTCTCGTTCTGTCCACCGTTCTGATTTGGTCTAAAACCACCCAGCCTTTTGTTTTCGTTTGTTTGATTTCAACTCTTGTCGGATAAGGTTTTGAACTGCTTGTAAGTGGTGCAACAACAATCGTTTGAAGATATTTATTCATTTCGTTTGGTGAAATGACAGCACAAGGACGCGTTTTTTTTATCTCACTACCTATAGTCGGGTCAAGATTTACCAACACTAATTCGTATTGCTTTATTTCCATTCTTCAAATGTTTCGTCTTCAAAAACGTCGCCAATCAACAATGTGTCATCTCCGTTTGCGTGCATTTGCTTAAAGGACTTCTCCCAACCTTTTCTCGGAACTGATTTCGGTTTCAGGATAATTCTTCTCTTTTCCAGAATTAGTTCTAATGTATCGCTGATGTTGTATTGCTCCAAAAGAGCTTTTGATAATCTGATGCCTTTTGAATTTCCTATATTGATTACTGGAATTTCCATAAAAAAATTATTTAGTGATTACAAAGTAATTACTTTTTTGTGAGAAAAGCAAATTATTTCGTAGCAGAGATTCTTGAAAAGTGCGCCCCTTGCCGTTGTTGGTCTTCTTGACCAACAAACCACCATACCGTAAATATATGTTTTAAAAAGTACATTAGTTGTTGGTGACGTTTACTTCGCTTTGGCTTCGTAAACTAACACCAACAACGGCGAGGGTACTGCTTATAAATCGATAGGTTTGGAAGACCCTGTTGATATTATTAATGATATTGAGCAAGCCTTGGATAGTTTATAATTTACAACATATTCTTTTGCGGATGCGCCAATTCAAAATCTATCGTTTTCTTTTCAAGGTCAACGGCAGTAAGGCTTACCTCTATTTCATCTCCTAATTGATATACCTTATCGGTGCGTTTTCCAATCATCCGCATTTTGCGCTCATCATACGTAAAATTGTCTTCACGCATGGTTTCTATTCTTATCAGTCCTTCGCAATTATATTGTGGTAACTCAACATAAATGCCCCAGTTTTTCACTCCTGAAATTACTCCTTTAAAATGCTCGCCAATTCTATCCTGCATAAACTCTGCCATTTTGTATTTTACAGAGGCGCGTTCGGCTTCAGCAGCAGCACGTTCGCGTTCGCTGCTGTGCTTGCATTGGTATTCTAACTCATCTTGTGTAGGCAATTTTTTATCGTGTAAAATTTTATCCAACATACGATGAACGGCAACATCGGGGTATCTGCGAATTGGAGAAGTAAAATGCGTATAAAACTCAAATCCTAAGCCATAATGCCCGATATTATTAGTAGAGTATTCTGCCTTTGCCATACATCGGATGGCTAATTGCTGTAATACAGCTTGTTCTGGAGTGCCATTAATTTCTTGCATCAACCGATTTAGTTCTCGAGCAATTTGTTTGGGGTTGTCAAATTGAATTTTGTACCCGAATTTTTGAGCAAACAATTGAAAGTCGATTAATTTTTCTTCATTTGGTAAATCGTGAATGCGATAAACAAAAGGTACTTTGCCATTTTTATTGCGCTCTTTTCCAATATACGTTGCAACGGCTTTATTGGCTAACAGCATAAAATCTTCAATCAGCAAATGAGCGTCTTTTCTCTCTTTTACATATACACCGATTGGCTTACCGTTGTCATCTAATTTGAATTTTGTTTCGGGAGCTTCAAATCCAATAGAGCCATTTTTAAAACGCTCTCGGCGCAGAATATGTGCTAATTGATTAAGTTGCATGAGTTCCTCTTTAAATACACCGTCCTTACCCTCCAAAATTTCTTGTGCCTCTTCATACGTAAATCGCTTTTTAGAATGTATGACAGTGCGTCCAAACCATGTTTCTTTTACTACTGCTTTGGAATTTATTTTAAATACTGCGGCATAACAGCATTTATCTTCATTGGGGCGTAGTGAGCAGATAATATTGGAAAGCCGCTCGGGAAACATTGGTGCAACTCTATCTACCAAATAAACAGAAGTGGCTCGTTTAAATGCTTCTTTTTCCATTGCGGAATGTTCTTTTACATAATGAGAGACATCTGCAATATGTACCCCTACTTCAAATAAATCCTCTTCTAATTTCCGAATGGAAATAGCGTCGTCAAAATCTTTCGCATCAGCCGGATCTATAGTAAAAGTGGGTGTTTTAGAGAAATCACGTCTAAGCTTTTTCTCTTCATCAGAAATTTCCAACGCCAATTGATCCGCTTCATCTAATACTGCCTTAGGGAAAGAGGTAAAAAAGCCATTCTCTATCAAAATAGATTTCATTTCGATATCATTACTTCCGGCATTACCCAATATTTCAATTATTTTTCCAATTGGGTTTTTATCTTTTGCACGCCATTCTACTAATTCAACCACCACTTTATCGTGATGTTTTGCTTGAAGCGAACGTGCTTCGGGAATATAAAAATCAGCTTTAATTCCGGTATTATCTGGAATAACAAAGCAATGCTCATTTATACGATCTACCACTCCAATAAATTGAGTACGGCAGCGCTTTACCACCTCTTTTACTATACCTTCCGGTCTTGACGAATTAGGTTTGTGCAAGCGCATTATTTTCACGGTATCGCCGTCAAATGCGTGGTTGGTATTTTTCCGATGAATAAAAAAATCTTTGGATTTCCCTTCAATAATTACAAATGCATCTCCACTTCTTGCAACATCAATTACACCAACTAACTCATCACCTACTAAAAAGGTGGAATGATTTTTTTTAGTATCCTTTTTGTTTCTTTTAGTAGAATGTGTACTTGCTCCTTTATTAATTTTTTTCTTCTTTGACATACTGTAAATGTACAATAAAGTAAATGCTTTTTCTAATGAAGTAAAATCAGCAAGAACGAATTAAAAATTGCGTTATTTATTTTTTGCGTTGTTTAAACCCATTGTTAATTGCATACATCGGGTTAAAGATACTTACAAACATAGCCTCATACCATTTAAAACCGTTGTTACTCATCTTTATGGTAGAAAAATGAAAAAGCTCTCCTAACAATGAACCCACGCAGGGAGTCACAATTAAATCTTGAATACTAGGCCGTTCGAAACCCGATTCTATAAGATATTCCCAAGTAGTAGAGTGTGCCAATGCAAACAACGATGCTTGCCAAAATTTTGCACCTTGCGATCGGTATGCATTATAGTACAATGCCCCTTGATATGGATGTCCGATATAATTTATATACCATTTATCGTTATCGACAATGGGTGCTTTCGTAAATGCTTCTTTAAAATTTTCTTTAAATCGGTCCAACTTGCTTTTATCCCAATTACTAGTTTTTTCGGGTAATGCTAATAATAAGCTAACAGATATTGCTTGCGATGCAATTACACAACCGGCACCACGTAGTACTTTTTGCCCCATTGGGGCGTATTGATTTCTAAGGATTAATTTGTGGGTGCTATTTTCGATGTAAGGCGGAAATCTTTTTAATAACGTTTTGTGTTTGGTAGTCGTTGCAACAGCCTCCGGTTTATTTTTAATTAACGCTAAAGAAGATGTTGCAGTATCTAATTTTATGAAAAGAGAATCCCTCCCAAAAGAAATTTGATAAAGAATATTAATCCATAAAAAGAATACAAAAGACTTCATGGCTGGTTTATTATTTCAGTTTTTTTATTGCGTTACTGTCAAGCAAGGATTTCATTTGCGTTATGGCTGTCTTGTTGAGTTGAATAAGCCGTTCGTTTTGTGTCAATCCTTGTCGGATAAGTAGAGCGTTAATACTCTCCATATTGCTTAATACAACCAATTGTTCCAATGTCGCATAATCTCTAATGCTTCCGTCTTTATCGGGATTGTTGTCCCGCCATTCTTTTGCTGTAATTCCGAAAAGTGCAACATTCAACAAGTCGGCTTCGTTGGCGTAAACATAACTTGCTTGTTGTTTTGTAATTTCTTGTGGTATCAGATTTTCTTTGATTGCAGATGTGTGAATGTGATAATTTACTTTCGCCAAAGTCCGTTGCAAGTTCCATTCTAATTTTAGTCGGCTGTTTTCATCGTCTTTTAGGCGTTGAAACTCGTTGATTAAGTAAATTTGAAATTCAGGACTTAACCACATTGCAAAATGAAAAGCGATGTCTTTATGAGCGTAAGTTCCACCGTAACGACCTGCTTTTGCAATTAAACCGATTGCTTTTGTTCTGTCAATCCATTGTCCTACGGACATAATGAACCTATTTACACCTGCTTCTTGGTTAATTACCCCGAATTCGGGGTAATTAAAATTCGGATTTTTAATATTTTCCCAAACCCCCAAATATTCTATTGTATTTTTATTGGTTATCCATTTCCCGATTAAGCCACTACCTTCACTAAAACTTGCAGTCATATCTGTCAAAGAGATGTAATCTGTTTCATTTTGTGTAATAACCGTTACTGTAGATTGTTTTACTTGTAAAATTCTACCTTTTGCCATACATTACCTATTGAATGACAAAGATACAAAAGTAATGGTGTTAGCGTGATAGATGTTCCAATGCTTTTTCAATTGTTTTCTGATTGGTCTCTATGAAATAGGATATTAATCCATAAAAAGAATACAAAAGACTTCATGCTATACGAAACAATCAGAAAAATTATGCGTGTTCAAATCTTGACCGGATATCTTCCAATTTTCCTTTTGGTATCGCATGGATTAGTTTCTTTGTATATTCTTGCTGAGGATTATTATAGATGTCGTCTGCAATTCCCATTTCTTCAATTTTACCTTTATTCATTACTACCATTCGGTCGCTCATAAATTTCACCACGCTTAAATCGTGAGAGATAAAAATATAGGTAAACTTAAATTCTTCGCGCAATTGAATAAGCAAATTAAGTACTTGTGCTTGCACCGAAACATCTAATGCAGAAACCGACTCATCGCAAATAATAAATTTTGGGTTCAAAGCTAATGCCCGTGCAATGCAAATTCGCTGACGTTGCCCGCCGGAAAACTCATGAGGGTAACGCTGAAAATGCTCGGGTTTCATGTTTACTTTTTCCAATAGCTCAATTACTTTATCCTTGCGTTCGGCATCATTATTTAATTTTTGATGTACTTGCATGGGTTCTAATATGGCATTTCCAATAGTCATTCTCGGATTTAAAGAAGAATAGGGATCTTGGAAAATAATTTGCATGTGTTCCCGCAATTGTTTTAATTCCTTTTGTCCGAGATTAAAAATATCTTGACCATCAAAGATGGCTTTTCCGCCGGTAGGTTCTATTAGCCGCAAGATAGTACGGCCAAGGGTAGTTTTTCCGCAACCGCTTTCCCCTACTAATCCTAAGGTTTCGCCTTCATACACATCGAAAGAAACATCATCTACTGCTTTTACGAACTCTATCGGTTTTCCAAAAATTGTTGTTTTAGTAGGAAACCATGTTTGTATATTTTTTAGTTGTAAAATTGGCGCATGTTGTTGTAGTTCTTCAAAGCGTGTTTGAGTTTGTTCTTTGCTCACCACAAATGCATCTACCAGCGCTTGCATGTCGGTAGTTTTTTCTGTAATTACGCCGTTTTTTTCCTCCATAAAATCGGCAATTACCGGTAGTTTACTCAGGCGTTTTTCTAAAGGAGGCCGACATGCTAATAATCCTTTGGTATATGGATGTTTAGGGGTAGAGAAAATTTCCAATACGGTTCCTTGTTCTACAATTTTCCCTTTATACATTACCACTACTTTATCCGCTATTTCTGCAATTACCCCTAAGTCGTGCGTGATGAAAATAGTGGACATTCCCGTTTCTTTGCTTAAATCGTTTATCAGCTCTAAAATTGTTTTTTGTACCGTTACATCTAATGCTGTTGTGGGCTCGTCTGCTATTAATATTTTGGGTTGGCAGCTCATGGCCATTGCAATCATCACCCGTTGTTTTTGCCCGCCTGACAGTTGGTGCGGATATGCCTGCAAAATACGTTCAGGATTGGGGAGTTTTACTTTTTTAAAAAGTTCTAACGTCTTTTCTTCCGCTTCTTTTTTGCTTACTTTTTGATGTAGTAAAATTGCTTCCATCACTTGATTGCCACAAGTAAAAACAGGATTTAGCGAAGTCATCGGTTCTTGAAATATCATAGAAATTTCATTTCCGCGATAGGTACGCATTTCATTATCCGTCAATTGTACTAAATCAATCGGCTTATTATTTTCTCTATAGTAATTAATTTGTCCTCCAATAATTTTTCCGGGAGGATTTGGAATTAATCGCATAATAGATAATGAAGTAACGGATTTTCCTGAACCTGACTCCCCTACAATTCCGATTACTTCACCTTTGTTTACCTGAAATGATACTTCATCTACGGCACGCATAATGCCGTTTTCCGTTTTAAACTCTGTAACTAAGTTTTTTACCTCTAAAAGCAATTCTGCCATATTATGCTATTATTTTAAAATTAGATTCCGAAATTAAGGATAATCCTTTCAATTTTAAAACTATTTGTGCGACGGTTAGTACGTCTTTTTGGCAATAGGTTTTTATTCGGTGTAAATCTTGTTCTTTCCAATATACTTTACCTACGTCTTTGCCGGAAATATCATCTTTGGGAGATGGAATCCCTAAACAATGTGCCAGTAATTTTAGGGAAATATAGTTTTTATAATCGCCAAACTTCCAAAAATCCATTGAATCCAACAAGCCGGCTTCCCAAGGTTTTTTTGATTGCAGTTGTTCAAAATATATAGGCAGTTTTAGGTCGTTAATCAGTAAGCGGCGACAGATATATGGCACATCAAATTCTCTTATGTTGTGGCCGCATAAGTTTATATTTCTATTTTTCTGAAGTTCTTGTTTTAAAAACGCTGAGAAATCAGTGAGTAGTTTAATTTCATTATCGCCATAAAAAGATTGGACAGTAAACTCTTGGAACATGCCGGTTTGCGAAATTTTACCTACAGAAATACATATTATTTTTCCAAACTCAGCAAAAATTCCAGCATTCTGAAAGTAATATTCATTTACATTTTCATCTTCAGTGCGGTGTTTTCCCTTTTTTTCTTCCCATAGCTCTTGTACCGTTACATTTAATTGGTTAATATCTGCTACTTGCGGAACGGTTTCAATATCTATAAAAAGGATGTCTTCAGTTTTTGCTTGTTCTAACATAAATAATCAATTTAAAAATGAATTTCTTAACATTCGTTAGCACAAGATACATATTGTGAAATAAAAAAAATAGTACATTTGTATGTATAACGTAAACAATAATTTTATGAGTGAAACAGAAAATGGAGCACAAAACTCCAACAGTAAAATACATACACTGTATATTTTACTGATAGCTTTATTGATTGGTGGTTTAGTATATACCAATGTAAAGTTGAAAAAATCTAAAGAAACTATCGTTGTTACAGAAAAACAAAGAGATGATGTTTCGGCATTAAAAGCAGATTTGGATAAGAAATATTCTGAATCGTTGCAGGAAATTGAAAGCTACCGTGCAGAAAATGCAGGCTTAGATAGTTTGCTGGAAACGAAGAAACAAGAATTAGCGGCTAAAAAAGCAAAAATTGATGCATTATTAGGGCAAATTTCAACGTTAAAATCTGGGGATGCTTCTAAAGCAAAATTACTTGCTGATGCACAGGCGATGATTGCTCAAATGGAAAGCGATAAATCTCGCTTGCAAGCTTCGATTGATTCATTAGTAACGGCCAATAAAACATTGAGTGAAAGTAATGAAAAAATCTCCTCTCAATTGAGCGAAACGCAACAAAAGAAACAAGAAGTAGATGCGGAAAATCAAAAGATGAAAGACAGAATTGACAAAGCTTCCATTTTAAGTACTGCAAATATCCAATCTACGCCAATTCGCATTACTAAGAAAGGAAAAGAAGATGAAGTAAAAAAAGCAAAAGATGCTGAAAAGCTAAGAGTATGTTTTGATTTAATTCAAAATAAAATTGCTCCTGTCGGACCTACAGAAATACAAGTTCGTATTATCTCTCCGGACGGAACAACAATACAAATGCAAAATTTAGGCAGCGGAATACTTAAAGAAGTAACCACCGGAAATGATATTCCATATACTTATACTATTTCTCCGGACTTCCAAAGTGAAACGAAAACAGTTTGCTCGTATTGGGCACAAACTTTTAAATTTGCTTCAGGAAAATACTCTGTAGAAGTGTATGAAAAAGGATATTTAATCGGGCAATCCTCCTTTGTAATGAAATAATAAATTCACTAAACATATAAAAGAGGCTGCCTACTCGGACAGCCTCTTTTTTGTACTATGCAATCAAATTTTTATAAAGGAGTATTTTATGTTTTTATTGGAGCAATTTGCTTCGCCACTAAGGGTATATTTGCCAAACTTGCGTTTCGATATAATGTTGATGGATTGCAAATACTCACCTTACGGATGCTGTTTTCCTTGCCGTTCTATGTATTTATTCTTGCAAGAGAATACCGAAAAAAGCAATCGCCAATAGCAAAACCTATTTGGACAAATATCATTTTACTCGGATTAATCGGTTATTACTTAGCGGCACTGTTTGATTTTTTAGGATTGCAATATGTCAGCGCAAATTTGGAAAGAAACATCATTTTTACGTACCCTACTTTTGTGCTGATTATGTCTAAAATTTTCTTTAAAAGAAAAATATACCTTATACAGATTTTCGCCGTTATTCTTTGCTATATCGGTATTTTGCTGGCATTCTATTCCGATAAATCCTCTTACATATCCTCCAATCTGACAAAAGGAACAATATTCGTTCTATTGAGCGCAGTAACGTATGCCTTGTATTTAGTAAAAAGTGACGACTTAATTAAAAACGTAGGAACAATCCGTTTTACGTGTATTTCTATGATCGTCTCTTGCGTTGCCGTATTAATGCATTATATACTTGTTCATGGATTTGATATAGTATCATTTGCGCCTCAAGTATATTGGATAGGCTTAGCAGTTGCCGTTATCAGTACTGTTCTTCCTTCTTTTTTAATGACTTACGGTATTGCCTTAATCGGCTCAACGAACATGGCAATTATTGCCAGTGTAGGACCGATTGCCACCATTTTTATGTCGAATTATATCTTACATGAACATTCTTCAATAACACATATCATAGGAACTATTTTTGTATTATTGGGCGTATTTATGGTAAGCAAATACAGTAAAAAATCAACCCTTTAAATAACAACAGCTAATTAATTTCACAAAATAATATCAAACGCTCGTTTGGTAAAAATATTTATGTATTTTAGTTTTCAAAAAAATCAATCATGTTTCAAGCAGAATTATTTAAGAACAAAATTGTATTAGTAACCGGCGGCGGTAGTGGCATTGGTTATTCCATTGCAGAAAAATATTTACAAGCCGGTGCCACTGTTTATATTGCCTCTCGAAATAAAGATAAAATTGATAAAGCAGTTACCACCTTAAAAGATATTGGAGAAGTACATGGCGCAATTTCCGATATCAGAGAACCGGAGCAAATACAGGCATTAGCCGATAAAATAAAAGCAGAAAAAGGCAGATTGGATATATTGGTAAATAATGCCGGTGGTCAATTTCCATCTGCTGCCGAAAACATTTCTTACAATGGGTTTAGAGCAGTTATAAATAATAACCTTATTGGAACATTTTATGTAACGCAAATTATGGCAAAAACATTTTTCATTCCACAAAAGGATGGTAATATCGTAAACATCATCGCCAATATTTACAAAGGATTTCCGGGCATGGTGCATACCGGTGCAGCACGTGCCGGCGTAGATAATATGACTAAAACGTTAGCCATCGAATGGGTGCGTTTTAATATACGCGTAAATGCCGTAGCCCCTGGAATTATTCGCTCTTCCGGAATGGATACTTACCCTCCGGCAATTTTAAAAGATATAGAAGAAAGCATACCCAACCACAGAATGGGCACTACGGATGAGGTGGCTTATCCGGTTTTATTTTTATCCTCTCCAATGGCATCATATATTAGTGGCGAAACCTTGTATGTAGATGCCGGAAACAGATTGTGGGGCGACCAATGGAAATCTTGGAGTGCCTCGCTAACAAATGATGCTGCAAAGTAAATTATCTATTGTACCTTTGTGCTCTTTAAATAAAATATACTGCAATTAAGAGGTACATATAAAGAAATTTGGCAAATCTCCTATCCTATCATTTTAGGGAGTTTAGCGCATTCTATCAACCAGTTAATTGATACTGCTTATTTAGGGCATTCTTCCCAAACTGCATTAGAAGCTATCACTTTAGGCGGTATATATTATTTTGTTTTTATCTTCATCGCCGGTGGATTAGCCCGTGGCTGCCAAGTAATTATTGCGCGGCATAGTGGCGAAGGGAATACAAAAAAAATTGGCATTGCGTTCGATAATTTATTAGTCATCGCCTTTATACTTTCCATTGTATTAATGCTATTTTTCTATTATGCAACACCTACCGTTTTAGGATTTGTAGTGAAATCGAAAAATATACAGCATGCCGCCATCGATTATATAAGCAGGATGAATTATGCGGTAATTCCGGTCGTGTTGGGATTTTGTTTTAACGGATTTTATACCGGTATCAGCCGTACAAAAATCATTACTATGGCTACCCTGGGCATGGCTATAACGAACTGTATTTTAGGGTATATATTTATTTTTGGGAAATTGGGATTTGAACCCATGGGAATAAAAGGTGCAGGAATAGCTACTGCCATCGCCGATACGGTTTTATTTATTATTTACCTTTTTCATTTTCGGTATTTTAAATTATCCGAAAAATATAATGCACTATCGTTCCGTTCTATCCATTTAACTCAAATATTTCCTATAATACGTCTTTCTACGCCGATTGTTTTACAAAATATGATAGGCATCGGCTCGTGGTGGTTTTTCTTTTTATCTATTGAAAGGTTAGGCGAATATGAATTAGCGATTTCAGGAATTTTAAAAAGTTTGTTTGTATTCATTGGCATTCCTGTGTGGAGCCTTGCCAGTACCAGTAATACGGTGATAAGTAATATTATTGGGCAAAATAGAATTAACGATGTTATACCGGCATTAAAAAAAGTATTGATTGTATCCGTAGGAATTTCCATGAGTATCAATATTATTATCTTACTTTTTCCAAATGTTATTTTATCCATATTTACAAACGACAGCAATATCATTCGAGATGCAATTCCTCCTTTTTATACCTTAATGATTGCTATGCTGTTTTTCTCGTCCAGCATGATTATGAACTTTGGTATTACCGGCACAGGAGCAACTTTTGTACCTACCATTGTAGAAGTATTTTGCAGTATTTTTTACGTTACCTATTGCTATATTTTTATACAAATTCGTCATAGTCCGTTATATATAGCTTGGGGCTGTGAAGTGATTTATTGGATGACTTTATTTATTTTTACAAGCATCTATTGGTCGAGCGGAATTTGGCGTAAATACATCAAAAGCGTGGAAGATGTAATATAGCCCTTCTTTAATTCCAATTTCTTGCGTATAAATTTTAAACTTCAATTCGTAAATCGTACATTGTAATCAAATTTTATAGAACATATTTTATGAGTGTCAACAAAAAAGAATGGTTTGAATTATGGTTCGATTCACCACTTTATCATATTCTATATAAAAATAGAAATGATGAAGAAGCACACTTGTTTATCGATTCAATTCTTAAACATTTAGCTATTACTTCCGGAACTGTTTTGGATTTAGCTTGTGGAAAGGGTCGTCATGCACATTATTTAGCCACAAAAGGCTTAGAGGTCACCGGTTTAGATTTATCCAGAGAGAGCATTCAATATGCTGCAGATACCTACCAACTCCCCAACTTAGAGTTTTACGTTCACGATATGCGTTTGCCTTTTCGGATGAATTACTTTAATTATATTTTTAATTTCTTCACCAGCTTAGGGTATTTCAATGATTTACGGGATAATGAAAAAGTATTTGAAAGTATGCACGCCGGATTGAAAGAAGAAGGCTATATTTTAATTGATTTCATGAATACGGAAAAGGTCATAAATAATTTAGTGCCTCGTGAAAATAAACAGATAGATGGATATACTTTTTACCTTAGACGCGAAGTAGAAAATGGAAAAATCATCAAACATATACAAATAGAAAAAGAAGATAATTTATGGATGTATCGAGAAGAAGTACAAGCGTTAATGCAACATCATTTTCATACATTTTTAAACAATACAGGATTTACATTACTAAAAGAATTTGGCGATTACCGGCTCAATAACTATAACCCAAAAACATCGGATAGGTATATATTGTTAGCTAAGAAAAAAGTATTATGAGGAAAGTTGCGGTAATAATAGGCGCAGGGCCGGGAATCGGGCAGGCAGTAGCAGAAAAGTTTGGAACAGAGGGGTTCTCTGTTGCATTAATCTCCAGAAAAAAAGAAAAATTAGAAGCTATTTGTAAAGACTTAACGGATAAAGGAATTGATGCCATTGCTATTGTTGGAGATGCCGGCGATACCGATTCCATGAAAGATGCATTTAATCAAATTTGGGAACATTGGGATCGTATAGATGTAGTACATTATAATGTAGCAAAATTAAAAAAAGTAGATATAGCCATTGAAACCGCAGATGGACTTACACGCGATTTTAAAATAAACGTAGCCGGCATTATGAATGCGGTGCAGCTAACGGTGCCGGATATGGAAAAATTAGGCACAGGCGCATTGCTAATTACAGGCGGAGGATTTGCTTTACATCCCCATCCACAGTATGGCTCATTGTCTATCGGCAAGGCTGCCGTTAGAAACTTGGCTAACAGCTTGCATATTGCGTTAGCACCCAAAAATATATTTGTAGGCACAGTTACCGTTTGCGGTTTAGTAGATCCAAATGCAGAAAAACATACTCCAAAAAATATTGCGGCACAATTTTGGAAACTCTATACCGAAAAAAAGAATTTTGAAATTCAATTTTAAAAATAAAAATGTTAAATGCAATTTACCATACCCTGCAAAGTATAGACTATTCCATTTTTCATTTCATTAACCAAACCATAAGCAACACCGCCTTAGATACAATTTTGCTTTTTATGCGTAATGCCTACACCTGGATTCCGCTATATGTAATCATCGTATTTTATTTAGTATATAAATACAAATGGGCTGGAATAACGTATATTCTGTATATTGTTATTGCATTTGCCATGGCAGATTTATTTGCCTATCAGCTATTAAAGCCACTGTTCGGCAGAATGCGTCCTTGTCATTCTGCTACGTTATATGTACGATTGGTGGCCGACCACTGCGGAGGTAAATTCAGTTTCCCTTCATCGCACGCCACCAACCATGCTGCTATAGCATTCAGTATTATATTTGCAAAACTATTTAAAAATAAATATGTAAATTACGCATGGGCAGTATGGGCAATTATAATAAGTATAGCGCAAGTATATGTAGGTGTGCATTACCCCAGTGATGTGGTAGCAGGTTTTATAATCGGAATTATTATTGCAACGATAAACTACAAAGTAATTTTACCAATACTATCCAATGGGATGCTGCGTATTCGAAAGCGATACGGAAACTAATTCTCAAATAAGGTTTCGATGAAAGCTTGACGGTTAAAAACTTGCAATTGTTCCATTTTCTCTCCTAATCCAATGTACTTTATTGGAATTTTAAATTCATCTGCAATACTTAGTACCACGCCGCCTTTTGCAGTTCCGTCTAATTTTGTAAGTGCCAATGCAGTAACCTGTGTAGCTGCCGAGAAATGTTTAGCCTGTTCTAACGCATTTTGTCCGGTGCTGGCATCTAATACCAATAATACTTCATGCGGTGCATCGGGAATTACTTTACTCATTACTTTTTTTATTTTAGAAAGTTCATCCATCAAGCCTTGCTTGTTGTGCAAACGCCCGGCAGTATCTAAAATAATAACATCCACCCCTTTTGCTACTCCACTTTGTACGGTATCGAAAGCTACAGCAGCCGGATCGCTGCCCATTGCTTGTTTTACAATTTGCACGCCTACCCGCTCACTCCAGATAGTAAGTTGATCTACTGCAGCAGCCCTAAAGGTATCTCCGGCGCCGAGCATTACCTCTTTTCCGGCTTTCTTTAGTTGGTAGGCTAATTTCCCAATAGTGGTCGTTTTGCCAACTCCATTTACCCCTACTACCATTATTACATACGGCTTTTTGTCAGAAACAGGTACAAAACTTTGTAAATCTACGGTATTGTTTTCTGCTAATATAACTCCAATTTCATCTTTAAGTATATTGTTTAATTCACTTGTATTCAGGTACTTATCCTTAGATACTCTTTCTTCTAATCGGTCAATAATTTTGATAGTGGTGGGTAGTCCGACATCTGACGAAATAAGAATTTCTTCTAATTCATCTAAAAATTCGATATCCACTGTAGATTTTCCGGCAACCGCTTTAGAGATTTTTGAAAAAAAACCTTGTTTTGTTTTTTCTAAACCTTCATTTAATTGCTTTTCTTCCTGTTGAATATCTTCAGCAGACTTAGTTTTTCCGAATAATTTGTTAAAGATCCCCAAGGTGTTAATGTGTTATGGTTAAATAAATATGCAAATATATAGAAAAAAGCTTCTCGATAGGAGAAGCTAATTATAATTAATTGCATTAATTAGGATTAAAGACTTTTTACAGTATCTTGTAATAAATCTTTGTGTACTACTTTCTCACGTGTTGAGTAAGCACCGGATTTTTCAGAGCGAACAAATTTGATGATTTTCACCATATTTTTAGATTCACCGACATTTTTACCTCTGTCAACTTTCGCATTTTTGGATACCTTTGCCATATCTTATTATTTAATTTCTTTATGAACTGTTACTTTTTTCAAAATTGGATTGAATTTTTTTAATTCAATTCTTTCAGGAGTATTTTTTCTGTTTTTTGTTGTAATGTATCGAGAAATACCGGGTTGTCCGGAGTTTTTGTGCTCTGTACACTCTAAAATTACCTGAATTCTGTTGCCTTTCTTCTTTGCCATTGTTTAAACTTTAGAAACCTAATTGAATTTCACCTTTTTTTTCTAATTCTTTTAGGTATGAATAGATACCTTTTTTGTTGATGGTTCTGATCGTAGAAGCTGCTACTTTCAATTCAATCCATCTGTCCAATTCGGGAACAAAAAACGTTTTTTTCTGTAAATTAGGATAGAATCTTCTCTTCGTTTTAATGTTAGAGTGAGAAACGCTGTTTCCTATCATTGGTCCTTTTCCTGATAAATCGCAAAATCTTGCCATAATTAATTATTTAAGAGGTGCAAAGTTCGGAAATATTTCCATAAAAATCAATACACCTTATTCACAATTGTTAGTGAACCTGAAGGGAGTCTCTGCCTGTCGGCAGACAGGGAACCCCTACCCTTCTCTATCACTTATTTAATATTTCTTTCAAATACTGTCTTCCAATACCCGATTTCAACATTTTCTCTCTACTTACAGCTTCTTCCCTTGTAGAAAATTCTTCATAATATACAATTTCCCATGGTATATATGCTTTCGTAGATTTTACCTTTCCTGCATTATGCGTTTTCAATCTATTTTCTAAATCTTCGGTCTGACCCTTATATAAAGATTTTGTTTTTTTACTGCTTAATACATATACAAAGAACATGTGAACCTGAAGGGAGTCTCTGCCTGTCGGCAGACAGGGAACCCCTACCCTTCTCTATCACTTATTTAATATTTCTTTCAAATACTGTCTTCCAATACCCGATTTCAACATTTTCTCTCTACTTACAGCTTCTTCCCTTGTAGAAAATTCTTCATAATATACAATTTCCCATGGTATATACGCTTTCGTAGATTTTACCTTTCCTGCATTATGCGTTTTCAACCTATTTTCTAAATCTTCGGTCTGACCCTTATATAAAGATTTTGTTTTTTTACTGCTTAATACATATACAAAGAACATGTGAACCTGAAGGGAGTCTCTGCCTGTCGGCAGACAGGGAACCCCTACCCTTCTCTATCACTTATTTAATATTTCTTTCAAATACTGTCTTCCAATACCCGATTTCAACATTTTCTCTCTACTTACAGCTTCTTCCCTTGTAGAAAATTCTTCATAATATACAATTTCCCATGGTATATACGCTTTCGTAGATTTTACCTTTCCTGCATTATGCGTTTTCAACCTATTTTCTAAATCTTCGGTCTGACCCTTATATAAAGATTTTGTTTTTTTACTGCTTAATACATATACAAAGAACATGTGAACCTGAAGGGAGTCTCTGCCTGTCGGCAGACAGGGAACCCCTACCCTTCTCTATCACTTATTTAATATTTCTTTCAAATACTGTCTTCCAATACCCGATTTCAACATTTTCTCTCTACTTACAGCTTCTTCCCTTGTAGAAAATTCTTCATAATATACAATTTCCCATGGTATATACGCTTTCGTAGATTTTACCTTTCCTGCATTATGCGTTTTCAACCTATTTTCTAAATCTTCGGTCTGACCCTTATATAAAGATTTTGTTTTTTTACTGCTTAATACATATACAAAGAACATGTGAACCTGAAGGGAGTCGAACCCCTAACCTTCTCATCCGTAGTGAGATGCTCTATCCAATTAAGCTACAGGTCCAAGAATTTGGAGTGCAAAGATAAACATTAATTTGGAAATACGGAAATGTTGAAAATAGATAATAATGTTATGTGTAGATTAAATAAAAGGACATCTTAGGGGTTCTTTTTTTGTTAATTATCACTGCTATACGATAATTCCATCCTTCATTACCAGCTTTTTATCTGCCATTTCTGCTAATTGTTCATTGTGGGTGACGATGACAAACGTTTGATTAAATTCTTTTTTTAAATCAAAAAAGAGTTGATGTAATTCTGCACTTCTTTCAGTGTCTAAATTTCCGGTAGGTTCATCGGCTAATATAACCAATGGTTTATTCATCAGCGCTCGGGCTATCGATACTCGCTGCTGCTCCCCTCCCGACAGCTCGGTGGGTTTGTGGTGTAGCCTGTCTTTCAGCCCCAAAAAATCTAATAATTCTGCCGCTCTTTTTTGAGTTTCTGCTTCTTGTTTTCGGGCAATATACGCCGGAATACATACATTTTCAATGGCGGTAAACTCCGGTAGTAAGTGGTGGAATTGAAAGACAAAGCCTAAGTGTTTATTTCTAAAATCGGACAATTCTTTATCTTTTAATGTAGATATTTCTTGCCCGTTAATATGAATTGTACCTTGGTCGGCTTTATCTAAAGTGCCGATAATATGCAGCAAGGTTGATTTTCCTGCACCCGAGGGACCGACAATACAAACCAACTCCCCTTGATTAATTTGTAAGGATACTCCTTTTACTACTTGTAATTTGTCGTATGCTTTATGGATATTTTTACAAAATATCAATGGTATCGTATTATTGATTAATTATTGATGCTGCAATTTACACAATACACCCAAGCTCTTGAGTTGATTTCTGTTTTTATTTTTTGGAGTGCATTTTCAGTGTTGGCATCTTCTGTTGTTATTGCGGTGCGGTATAACCCATTTATGGTATCTTTTGAAACATGAACGGTATATCCTTTGCTTTCTGCTTCTGCTTTTAATTTATCCGCTCGTTGTGCATCAAAAAATGCTCCGATAACAATATAAGTTGCTAACGGTGGGCTTATCACAACGGTATTGCCGGCAGAGGTGCTATTCGTGTTCATTTCAACCGATTCTTTTGGAGTAGCTGTGGTATCTACCAATGTTGCAACTGTTGTATTGGTCGTATTTTCAATTATAGCTTTTTCGGCAATAGCAGGTGCTGCAAGTTTAGTAGAAGAATCAAAAGTTGGAGCTAATGAGGTTTCATTTCTATGGTTATGTGTAGAAAACATTCCAAAAATTATAGAAGAAGCAATTCCTATTACTGTCAAAATAGCTACGCCGGTGTAAATAAGCCTTCTACCCGTTCTAATATTTTGTGTATTTGATAATTCTTTTTGATTCGTATTTAGTGGTTTGTTTTGCATTGCTACCGCTTCATCTTTCAGTCGGCGGATAGGCTCTAAAGATAGTGTGTGCAACCCATAGCTTTGCGGTAAATAATTTACTGTTAAATAAGGCTGGAAAATGATATTATTTTCTGCGTCAGCTATCCATCTTCCTATATTTGGGAAAATCAGGCTTTTTTGTTGTGCTAAAGTTTGATTGCAATCGGCAGCAAATGCAGATACTCTCATTTCTGCATCCGCATAAGAGAGCTGAAAATATTGAGCTGCTGCATTGATTAATATGCCGTCATTGTGTTTCAGCGTGCGGTTAAATGCTATAGATTTTGAGGGAGGCGTTATTTTGTTTTCGCGTAATATTACCTCTGATGGTGCATAATTTCCGATAAATGCGCCAAAATTAGGGATTATCACACAATTGTGCGTAAATAATAACTGCTGTATCAACTCTACCATTATGGCAAAGTTAGTATTTTTTTGAAATCTTCCTACATTTTATGCATCATTCTTTATACGAGTTTGTGACGTGCTTAAAAGTTCAATTTTACGCCGCCAATAACTTGGAAGGAATAAGTGGGATATTTATAAAAGCGTTGCCATTTTTGAAAGCCTACATTATTCAAATCAATAAACACGCCTATATTTTTAGTGATAAAATAATTAGCCGATAAATTTACATCTACCAATCCTTTTATAGGGGTTATTGCTTTTGTTAACCCAAAAGGGTCGCCATAAACATACGTTACTGCATTTACACGCCCCTGCCCTGTTACATCTACATTTACATAAAGTTTGTTATTCCAATTATAAAATGCGGAAAAACCTGCTTTTATTTTTGGAATATACGATAGTTCATCTACGGTATTTTTGTTGTAAACGAAATAATCAAACCATGCTTTTGCGCCAAACTGGTTGCCTTTAGTGTATGAAATTCCAATATGAGGATTCCATGCTTTTAGGCTATGTATATTTTGCACATTGAAAAATGGGATAGTCTCGGGTGGATAAGGTAGTGAAAATGCTGTATTATAGAATTGAGCATTTGACCTTGATACCATTTGGCTGAAACGGACATCGTATCCAAAGCCTTTTGCGCTTCCTCTAAAGCCAACAATAGTGCGAGTTTCATCTATAGAGTTGTTGAAATTGTAGGGTACCACAAATGGATTTTCCAATGCTAAATTATTTAAGCTATTGATTTTTACTTGTGTTTTCCATTCATTATACATTACAAAATAGTCTTTATAAATTTGTAGTTGATTTTCAATTTCCGGCAAGATGTAAAAAGTTCTGTTGGTGACAATTAAATTGGGACCGACTTTTAGTTGCCATATTTTAAATTTAATTTTTGCATACGGGATAGCTTGTACCGTTAAGTGGTTTTGCTTGTTTAGTATCGATGAACTTGTGGTGTCTTTATAGTTGTCGTTATAGGATACGTTTACGATGTTTAACTTTGCACCAAGCCAGTAATTTCCCTTGAAATTATAGCCACCTTCACCGTTTACGCCAATAGTTATTTCTTTTGGTGTATGATAAACATTTTTGTTAAAGGTAGTTGTAAAATTTATTTCACCATTGTAATAATATGGAGCTTCTTCGATGCCGCGTAATTTTATCGCTCCTCCCACTCTGTTATAGTTTGTTTTTAAAGAGTCTCTTGTAGAAATATCGTTTGCATATCCATAAAAATTATATTGGTTTAAGCGATAAAATAATTCAGCGCCGATAGCTGCTTTTTTCTTTACATAATATTCGCCGAAGCCTTTAATTTTTAAATCGGTATAGTTTTGATATTGCTTTTTATTTTTAAAGGTCATCATAAAATCGACATCTACTCCTGCGCTATACGATGTTTTTATAGGATTGGTTATTACGATTTTTGCTAAAGGCGTTATAGGGTATCCAAATCCTAATTTGGCATAAAAAAATGTATTTTTTTCCGGTTTTTTTCCGGCAGCTTTTATTGGTTTAATATCTTCAGCCGAGTAGGAAATTTTACCTTTTACATCCGAGTAGGAATACGTTTGTGCATCGGGCTTGCTTTTTTGAATGTTGGGTAAATTAGGGGCAAGCGGCACTTTGTTTGAGGATATCAAAACGGGTTCATACGCTTTGACGATATCCACTTCATCGAGCTTGGGTAAGGTGTCTGTTTCTTTTTGGGCATAAGCAGATGGTGCTGCAAGCACTGCCAGTATGGAACATACTATGATTGCAAAATATTTTCTTCTATTATTATTATTTCTATTTTTCATAAACTTTTTTCTTTTATCGAATTAATTTCCCGAGTTATTCTCAAACTGCATTTGAGTTCCATTGTCTTGTATTTTCAATTTAGAGCCGGCTTTTTCTTCCGATAAGATGACATCTAATTTTTGTTGTGCTTCTGCTCTTACGTCGTCATTTTCCGTATAGTTATCTAATAAGCTTTGCAAAGTAGTTTTAGCTTGCAATATTTTTTTATCCTCTTTATAAATATCACTCAATAAAATAAAGGTCTTACCTAAGTAATACTGGTACGATGGAAATTTATCTAAATAATCGTTTCCTTCTTTTTCGGCTTGTTTTTTATTTCCTTTTACATAATAAATTTTAGCGATAGTGTATTTAGCTTCTGCGGCTTGTTCATTGCTTGCATTTTTCACCACCACATCTAATTCTTTCAATGCTTTATCGTAGTCTTTCAAATTAAAATAACACATCCCTTTGTAATATGCCATTTCGGCTTTATAAAATTCCGGAAGTGCAGGTAATGCAGCTACTTTTGTGGTGTTATCTAAACATTCCGGGTATTTTTTTAAATAAAAAGAGGTACGCATCAAGCCGATGAGACATTCCCGTTTATTTTCATCTAAAGTGGCTATGGTTTGCAATTTGGAATACAGTTCATACGCACGGGCATAATTTTTAAAATCAAAATAATTGATATTGGCAGCGCGCGCTACGGAACGTTCTGTAAATCTGTTTTGTGCTTGACTGATTACATATTCATATCCTTTTAGTGCATTTGTAAAATCTTGCTTGGTAAACAAGCATTCCGATTTATAAAAATTGGCTTGTAGGGCAAAAAATCCATTTGGGAAACGGCTGATATAATCGGAAAAGCCTTGTAAGGCTTTATCCATATTACCATTAAAAAATTGTTTTTCTGCTGCAATATATACCATAGAATCTTGTTCTGAAGTTGTTACTTTGACTCCCGGATATTTATTGGCATAGGTAATGTAACCGTTAGGATCGCCTTTGGCAATGTAGATATCTTTTATAGCCAGCATAGCTTCATTAGAGGCCGGCGTATTAGGATAATTTAGCACTACCTTTTGATACCAATTTAAAGATTCATCGTAATTATCCTGATTGAAATAAATCAAGCCTAATTTTAAATACGCTTCGGACACCAATTCTGACTTAGGATTTTTGGTAAATAATGTTTTATATGCATCAATTGCTAAATCGTCTTTATCTTGTGCCATATAGGTATTTCCAATTTGCATCATTGCATCATCGGCAAATGCAGATGTTGGAAAGCGTGTAACCAACGTTTTCATGCCAGCAATTTTATCGGTGTAGCTCCCATTTAACCCGTCAATTATAGACTTTTGATATAAGGCATAATCTGCACCTTGTGCATTAGATGTAATTACATCGTTGTAGTATTGCGCCGCAGATTTATATTGTTTTTGCATAAAATAGCAATCGGCTAATCGGATTTCTGCATCGGGATATACTTGCTGCTTGTTCGTTGTATTATTATCTGATTTTAATGCAACTACTGCTTTTTGGAAATACAAGCCAGCGTTTGTAAAATCTTTTTTCTTGTAGTAATTATATCCTTGCAAATAATTTCCGGTGCCTGCATTTATTTTATCGGAATGTTCCATGCTTACTAAACTCGCCATCGGTAAAAATTTATTGAGCAATGCTATCGATTTATCATAATTAGATTGCTGATTGGCGATATCTGCTTCCCAATAATAACATAAGGCTTCTATACTTTTGGAGTTAGGATATTTCAGCGATTTTTCGAAGAAAGAAACAGCTTTGTCCATTTTATAATCATTATAATTTTCAACGCCGCGATAGTATGCCATTTTTTGGTATGCCTCTTTCAGTTTATCTGATTTTACAGGCATATTATCGATGATAGACATCGCTTCTTCATAATTGCGTGTCATTAAAAATAAGTCGGCCAATAGTTCGTTCGCTTCTTGGATATATTTCGATTTTGGATAGGCTTCGATAAAATTTTTAAGCGCCACTAAGGCATCATTGGTATTTCCTAATTCGTACGAGAGTTTAGCATACTGAAACCAGGCTTCTTCTTGAATGGCTTTATCAAAATTCATTCTGGAGGCTTGCAAAAATGCGGTACGTGCTTCTGCTTTATTGCCTGTTTTTTCATAACATTGCCCTAGAAGAAACATGGCGTTTTGCCCTAAAGCGGTTTGCAATGGCGACAATTGTAATAAATTATCAATAGCTTTATCGCATTTTCCTTTTTGTGCTTGTACGTAGCCTAAAGCATAATAATCTTCGGGAGTAACCTTAGAGGCATTTTGGGTGTATTTTTCTAAATAATACAAGGCTTTATCGTAGTCTTTTAATTCGTAATAAGAACTTCCGATTAAGTGCATCATTTCATTTTGATAACTTACATTTTCTTTCAATTTGGCTTCTCCATATTCTACAACTCCTTTATAATCGTTTTTTATAAATTTTATAGAAGTGATGTAGTAGGGTACGATTTTTCCGTATTTTTTGGAAACCTCTAAAGGTTGGAAACTTTTGTAAGCAGCATTATAATCTTTTAAATAATAGCTACATAATCCTGAATAATAATAGCCTTCTTCATTATACGGATGTTTCTTTTCAGCAGCAATGGCATTGAAATATGCGCGAGCCGGGCTAAATTTCTTGAGGGCGAAATTGGTAAACGCACGTTTATACTGAAATTCCGGAAGGTCTTTTCCGGTCAAGCTATTTTCATCTACTTTATCAAAAAAGGCTAAAGCATCGTTATAATTTGCTTTTCCAAATGCGATATCTCCTAAATGAAAATAGGCATTATTTGTTTTAGGATGTCCTTTAAAATTATCGGCAAAATATTGCAAATCTTTTTCCGCTTCCGGCGAGGCGGTTTCTTTTTCGCATAGCGCTTTTAAATAAATAGCATCGGCATAAATCAAATTAGACTTATCTAAAGTTTTATTTTCGTATTGCTGGATAAAATCTTGTAAAAAGGGTTGAGCTACTGCATACTTTCCTAAATTTATCAACTCTTCTGCTTCTTTATATGCTTTTAAAATATCCGTTTGTTTGTAAGTAGCTTGGGCAAAAGAAACAGAGGATAAAAAACCGGAAAAGAATATTAAAACTATAATTTTTCGCATAATGGACTTTTAATTATGAATATTAACGGATAATTACAAAAATTATTCCAATGTAAAATTGATTTTTTTCTAACGCTTAGAAAAAGGGAGTTTATTAACGGCTGTGGAGAGAAATAGATAAATCTACCTTCTTTCCGGTAGTACATTTATGAAAATAGTGTATGGATTTAATTTATACTTCTTTTTAGAAAAATGATTGGATGCTATTTTTTAGACAATTGGGTTTGGTCTATCTATCTTGTTAAAATGCTTACTACCAACGGGCAACAGTTCGGCGAAGTGGCGGAAATCGAAGACAAAAGTTTTGATTTAGACTTAACCCCGCCATTTTGCAAAACTGGTTGTTGATGGTTGGTATTTTATTTCAGTGTTTTTATGAACTCGTCAGCATACTGAACTAATTGTTGCAAAGCAATTTCTTCCATTGGGTAATGCCCACCGTCTTTTAGAATTTTCACAGTGAAAGGTGCTTTAATTCCATTCATAGAAATTTCGGTCAAATGCAATGGTGTCCAATTATCCTTTTCAGGTTGCATTAAAATGATAGGACATTTGTCAAACTGTGCAACAGGAATTGGCAATTTGTAATGCATGTATTCATACAAAAATTGCAGCTGCACGCTTGCACCAGCCGAAGCCTTGTCTTTTAAGAAAACCTTTAACGCTTTTTTGTTGTTTACGAGTGCGTTCATTTTAGAAACAGCTTTCATAGGTATTTTCATTCTTGCAAAACCAATCTTGCTGAAAAAGTTCATCATCGGTAATACAAACCAATTAGACCAACCAAATTTTGCAGTTTGCTATCTGTTTGTTTATTTGTTGGTGGCAGTTTCATTCTCATTTGCAGCAATTTGATCCTCCTTGTATTGGTGGACATTTCACTGTCCCGTAACTACAATAAACGCAGCAGTCGCCTTGCTTTGGTTTTAAAACTTTCTTACAGTTCTCGCACTCGTAAAAATACTGGCAAGCATCTGTAGGCATTGTTTCTTCTTTCTTATGTCCACATTCAGGGCAAGTGATTATTGATTGTAGTATTATATTCATTTTAATTCTTTCTTGTCAGTTACAGAATAACCTGTTTTTGCAATAGCTTTTTCTAATTCTTGAATGTTCGTTTTCGTCTTGTCAAACTTCACGATTGCATTTCCCTTTTCGTATGAAACAGTCGTTTTAATTATTCCTGTCAGTTTATTCACTTCGTAGTTTACGTGTTCTTCACACCCCGAACAAGTCATTCCGTTAATTGTAAATTCTGCTGTATGAATGTTTGCCTGTTCTGTCACTATTGCCTGCTTTTCTGCCTTAGGGAAAAAGGTATGAGCATAAGTAGGAAACGCCAGCATCAGCCCCGCAAAAACAGTCACGATGCCTAAAAATTTTTTTGTCTGAATAAATGGAGTTTTTTCTCTTAATTAACTATTTACAAAAAATTATTAACCCAAAAAGTTGCATTTGCAACTTGAATCTTGCCTGTTATTGTTTTCAGAAACAATTTTAAAATTATTCGTTATAAAATAATCCTTAGTCATTCTAATAAAATCTGATGTATCTGTAATTTGAAATGAAATTGTATGTTCCATTGGTTCTGTCTTTTAAATGCCTTATAACGTCAGACTGTGAAAAAACTCACAATCTGTTTATAAAAGTAAATATAAAAAAGAATATAAACAACTATTTTTCAGTAGAGAATTACACCATGCTACATTGTATCGAAAAAGACAAGAAATAAACGAACATATATTTGGTACAATAAAGCGAAAATGGGGTTATTACTACACCGATTTAAAAGGGTTAGAAAAAGTAAATGGCGAGTATTCGTTGATTATGTTGGTGTATAATATAAAACGCTGCTTTAAAATAGTGGGCGTAGAAAATTTGATAGAAAAACTCAAAAACTGGACACCTGAGTACCCTAAACCTACCATTTTTGCTACTATTTTGGGGTTAAACGAAGTCAAAGGAAGCAATCTATTTTTTAGCACTAAAAATAATATTCTAAAATGGGCTGCCTAAAAACGAAAGTATAACCGTCAGAGAGAAATGCACGCCGCCAAAAAATCGGGTTTTCGCAGAAACCTTACTTTTTTCACAGCCTGACGGTTTGCGGCTTTGTGCAGGTGGGGCATTTGAAAAACGTCAGCCCAACCTTTGCACAAAAGCCCAATAGAATTACAAATGTTGAATTTAGCACTGTCTGCCCCACTATTGCAAAACCCGTGTTACCAGCAGGCTTGTTTTACTGTCGGTCAAAATTGTTGATTCAAATTATGATAGTCAATTCTTGCCATATACTGAAAGTAAGGAAGCATTTCTATAAGTTCCTTTGCCTTATACTCGTCAATATTTTTAAAAATCAGAACAGCGTCTTTTTTTGTTACCGAAATAAAAAAACTTTCCAGAATATTTTCTTCTTTCCAATTATTCACAAATTCCATTTCTTTCTTTGGTAAGTCAGGATTTGATTTAATGACATCTATGCCATTGTCCGAAAGTGTGATTAGTACTAATATTTTATTCATTGCCTATGGTGTTGAAAAAGTTATTGATATTCAAAATTAAATCTTGTGAAGAACGGCTAAAAATATTCATTTGTGTTAGAACGTGTCCCTCACCACCATATATTTTTAGCTGCGACTTTGGCTGAATTTTATAAACCATATCATAAAAATGGATTGCATCGTCAAATAATATCTCATTGGTTCCAACACCAACAATTACAGGAGGAAATATCGTAAAATTTAATTTACTTGGGTCGGCAACAGCGAGATTATCTCCTGCATACGCATAAGCGAAGTTTAAGACCATTTCTTTATTTAAAATTTGGTCTAATGACTGCCGATTTTCAGCAGACGGATTATTGGTACTTAAATTATACCAAGGTGAGATTAGTGCAATTGCCTTGGGTTGTGTCATAGTTGTTTTGCTTAGTGTGAAGGCTGCTGAGATGATAAGACCACCTCCGGCACTGTCGCCAAAAAGGTATAAACTATGCGATGGATATTTTTGAACTGCCCACTTATAAATATTCACGATATCATTTAATCCTTTGGGATATGGATGTTCGGGAGCTAAGGAATATTCAATAAATAAAATAGTTCGGTTCAAGTCTTTGGCAAAATGCGAAACCATTGCCTTGTGTGATTTGAACGAACCAATAGCATAGCCACCTCCGTGAACATAAATGACCAATTCATCAGTTTTTGCACCCTTTGGTTGTAACCAATGACACTTGATATTAACGATTGTTTCTTCCCAAATCTCAACTCCGTCTGCCACGGGATACAGATTTCCAATGCTATCGTACAAAGCTCTGTTTTCTTCGATTAAATTACTGTTGGCATTCATATTTGATAAAAATTTAGATTGTTTGCCGCAAAATTAGCTTGGCTCTGTTTCTAAAAATTGTATCAAATCACTTTTTATTCTTAGTTTGGAAGGAGTAATACCAAACATCTGATACATATATTTGTTCATTTGCGAGGAGTCATAAAATCCACTCTCAAGAGCAATTTCAGTAATTGACTTATTCCTTTTAGCAAGAATTAGAAAAGTTGCATTCCGTAATCTTGTCCATAAAAGATATTTTGAAATGCTGCTTCCAATTTGTTGTTTGAATAAACTGCTCAGTCTTGAAGGAGATAAAAAAATATAATTAGCAAGGTCTTGTATTGAAAATTTATCAGATTGAAAATTCTGCTGGACATAAAGAATGGCTTTAATTATTCTTTCGTCAAAAGCACTCTTATCTATTTCAGTTTCTCCAATGTTTATGATGGCTTGGAGGAAACAACTATCTTGATTTATTTCAAAAAATGTTTGAAAATTTTTCTTATTCTCAAAAATTAGCGACTCGTTTTCTTTTAGTTTTGATGCAATGATTTTTCCCAAAAATGAAAATGGTTCTACATTTATAATGGAAAGAATACTTTGGCTACATACACAAGAATGAGCCACTTGAGGTTTTATGACAAACCCAAATATATTTTGATGCACTGTATTGTTGATACTCGTTTGAAAAGGATAGTCCTCTGTAAATACAATTTGAAAAGCCGAATGTTGATGAATTTCAACATCGGATTTGTCCGCTTTTAAGCCAAGTATCAATTTTTCAGTAGGGTTCTTCATTAAGCTTCTGACTAACGGTTTGGCAGCTTTGCGTTTGTGGCGGATTTTAACCGATGAACTTCAATCGAAGAACGAATTTTCATTAAACCGAAAATGTCCAATCCCTGCCCGTCCGACAGGCGAGGAAGCCGTTCAGCCCCGCTTCCCGAAGAGTCGGGACAGGTCTTGACAAAACCTTGTTGGTGGCAGGTTTTGTTTGGGGTCATAGCCTAATCGAGAAATCAAAATGTCCTCCAAAACCAAGTTCAACGATTTTTTGAAGCGTTGAAATTCGAGCTTCTTTAATATTGTTTTCAATTTTGGAAATATAAGATTTGGTTGTTCCAACTTTATTTGCAAGTTCTTCTTGTGTCAAGCCTTTTTTAAGCCTTGCCTGTTGAAGTAAAACGCCAATTTTAAAGTTTTCGTAACCTGCTTCTAATTCGTCACGTTTTTTTGTGCCACGTTTTCCGTAGTTCTTTTCTTTGAACTCTTCGAGTGTCATTATGTTTTTATTTTTCGCTTTCATATTCTGCTTTGATTTTAAGTGCTAATTCAATTTCTTTTTCAGGTGTTTTCTGCGTTTTCTTTTGAAATCCATTTGCCAAAACAACTAACTGTCCCTTGTCAAAAAAACAGAAAATGCGATAAATATCACTTCCCTGCTGAACTCTTATTTCATAAAGCCCGTCCGTATTTTCAATATGTTTTAAATACGTTTCGGGAACTCGTTGCATTTCTTCTACCAAGTCAAATGTCCAAACTATTTTCGCCTTTACTTTTTTGTTCTGCTTGTCAAAAAAAGTGTGGAAATAGCCTTTGAAAAAGATAATAGTTCTATATTTCTGTTTTTCGTTCACAAAGCAAAGATACAAAAGTTTCCCTAAAGTGCAACCAAAAGAAAACTTTTGTATCAAAATAATTTCTGTTATTCTTCAACCTATTTAGGATGGCTGACGGTCTCGAAAGTATACACAAAAGCAACGATTGCAGCACCAAAGCACATACCTGTGGAAATGAGGCGTACAGCATCAACTCCTCGAATGTCAGCCCAAGTGGGACGACTTAGCATAGCTAAAAGATTCAAGATACCAAAAATAGTCAGCACGAAAAAAATGCGAGGAACTCTTTTTAGATTGCTCATTGATTGTCTTTTTAAATTGTCCATTTGATTTTAGATTTAGCATCACTTTGTAACGGTTGGCAAATTGGCGAGGGAGCGGACTTTCAGCACAAATATTGAATAGAATTACTACCGTTCAACTTTGCACTATCGTTCAAACGAAGCCGTTCACCCGCTCTCTTGCCAATTTGTTTGTTATGTGCCGTATTATTGTCCAACGCTTATGTTTAGGTTCGCTAATTCTACTTGCAGTTTTACTTTGGCTTTCAATGCTGTAAAAACCCTCAACAAAGTATCCATTGTTACATTACTTGCGTTGTTTTCAAGCCGTGAAATTTGGGCTTTTTGTACACCAATAAGTTTTCCTAATTCTTCTTGGGTCAAATTACGTTCTTGTCGGGTTTGCTTGATTGCTTTTCCGATTAAGTCCATTTGAAGTTCATACTCAAAAAGGTCTCTTTCCGCAGTTCCTATCTTCCCGATAAGCTCGTCTTGCACTTGGTCTAATGTGTATGTTTTCATTTTTTCTTGTTTTTTAATTGTTTTTCTTCAAAATATTTTGCTCGTTGCCCTATGGCTTTTTTAATTTCATTGTCAGGAACTTTACTTTGTTTTTTTGTAAATCCGTGCGTTGAAATAACCAAAGTTTCAGTCGTAGAAGTTTTGTCCCAAAAGGCAAGCAGTCTATATTGAAGTCCTTGGTATAAAGTTCTAAATTCCCAAATGTCATTATTGAGTTTTTTGAATAATTCAGGGTCGTGTTCGGTTTGAGCTTTACGAATATTGTAAAGTATTTTTTCGTAATGCTTCCTATCCAATCCTTTCAAAAACTCAAATGCTTCGTCTAAAAATATTATTTCAAAAAGTTTATCCATCCGTTAAATTGTCAACGAAGCAAAGATAATAAAAGTTTCATTGTAACGAAACTTTTTATCAGTTTGTTTTGTCGGGAGTGGTCGGGGAATATGGCACATAACGTCAGACTGTGAAAAAACTCACAATCTGTTTATAAAAGTAAATATAAAAAAGAATATAAACAACTATTTTTGGGTTTAGAATTACACCATGCAAATTACTTCAACTCATCATCGGCAGCAACTAGAGTTTGGATGCTTAGAAGATAAGATATCTACAGACAATCCCGTTCGTTTTATCGATGCGTTTGTAGAACATATCGAATTACAAAAATTAGGATTTCAGCAACGTGCTACCAAACAAGAAGGGCGACCTGGCTTTGACGCTAAACTCTTTCTCAAAATCTACTTCTATGGCTACCTCAATGGCATTCGCAGCAGCAGAAGACTAGCCAAAGAATGCACCCGAAACATAGAACTACAATGGTTGTGCGTGCAATTGCAGCCCAACTATCACAGCATCTGCGACTTCCGAAAAGACAATGCCGCAGCACTTACCAATACCTTTAAATTGTTTGTTTCATTTTTAAAAAACGAACAGCTTGTAGCCGCAGATACGATTGCCATCGATGGCACCAAAGTACGCGCCCACAACAGCAAAAAACAAAATTTTAGTGCCAAAAAATTGGAGCGGCATTTGAATTATATCGAAACAAAAACCAACGAATATTTAACCGCTTTAGATGTCAATGATGCGCAAGAAGATACTGTAAAAGTAAACGATGTTGCGAAGAAGATAGAGCGACTAAAAACAAACAAAATTTACTACGAAAACCTGCAAAAAAAGTTAGCCGAAAGTGGCGATACTCAAATCAGCGTAACCGATGCCGATGCACGGGCTTTGCTAGTGCAAGGACAAGTAGTAGAAGTGGCGTACAACGTACAAGCCGCCGTAGATGCCAAACATAATTTGGTAGTTGCCACACACACCATCAACAAGAATGACCGAAATGCACTGACCGCAATTGCCAAAGAAGCCAAAGAAAATTTACAAGTACAAACATACACCGCTCTAGTCGATAAAGGCTACCACAACGGCAGACAATTACAGCAATGTCAACAAGAAAATATTACCACGATAGTAGCCGTTCCAGAACTCGTAAACAGCAATGAATACGGCACTACTGCAGAGTATATGATTACAAAATTTACCTACAATAAAACCACCGATACCTACACTTGTCCGCAAGGCGAAATACTACAAACCAAAGGCACTTGGCACAATAAAACAAGAGAAAGAGATAGCTATAAATTTAAGAAATACAGAACACCAAAATGCAAAGAATGTGCAGTAAAAAATTGGTGTACAGGACGACAAAAAGGTGGTAGAGAACTCGATAGAAGTGAGTTTGCAGAAGCGGTAGAAATCAACAACACGAACTACAAAAACAATGCTACATTGTATCGAAAAAGACAAGAAATAAACGAACATATATTTGGTACAATAAAGCGAAAATGGGGCTATTACTACACCGATTTAAAAGGGTTAGAAAAAGTAAATGGCGAGTATTCGTTGATTATGTTGGTGTATAATATAAAACGCTGCTTTAAAATAGTGGGCGTAGAAAATTTGATAGAAAAACTCAAAAACTGGACACCGGAGTACCCTAAACCTACCCTTTTTGTTACTATTTTGGGGGTAAACGAAGCCAATGGAAGCAATCTATTTTTTAGCACTAAAAATAATATTCTAAAATCGGCTGCCTAAAAACGAAAGTATAGCCGTCAGAGAGAAATGCACGCCGCCAAAAAATCGGGTTTTCGCAGAAACCTTACTTTTTTCACAGCCTGACGTTTTGGCGGCTTGACGCAGTGGCGGTATTTTAGCGCTACCGTTGATACGAAGTGAAAGTTCAAATTTAGCAAAAATGTTGATACGAAGCACTTCACCCGCCATTACGCCAAACCCTTGTTACAGGCTGGCGTTCTGTCTTTCGTGTCGTTTTGTTGAATTTTGTTGAAAAAATGTTTGTAGATTATAAGTATCATTTGTATCTTTGTCAAAGATTTTAAAAATTAGTCAGCAATGCTTGTCAAAGAAGCGAAGAAACAGAGCGAAATATCAGACTTTCTTGAAAACATAATTTCAAGTCAGTCGGTTTTTGAGCAATGTCTAAATAAGACAAGTCGTAAGCAAAATGGTGTCTTTTTTACAAATTCTGTTTCAACCGTAGATAATTTGTTAGATGTGGTTGGGATAAACGCTGATATTTTTTCAAAAAGGATACTTGAACCTGCTTGTGGTCAAGGGATTTTCTTGTTAAAATTGATAAGTAAAGTTTATGATAAATTTCCCGATGAAAAACTGATTTCAAGTTTTATTGAAAATAATTTGTTCTTTGTTGATGTTGATAATGTAATGGTAGAAAACACGATTAAGAATATTTCATCTCTCTATTTTTATCTATTTGAAAAAGAATATCAAGGAACTTTCAATGCTATAAATTGGGATTTTACAGATAAGAAAGTCATAAATAATTTGTTTGATGAGTTGTTACCAACACCATTTACTGAATTGTATAATTCCTTTGATTATGTAATAGGCAATCCTCCTTATGTTACTTTATATGGTCGCAGAGATAAAAAGGAAAATGAGGAGCAACGAATAAATTATTTGAAAAATTACAATCAGTTTCCTGATTATGTGAAGAATGGAAAAATAAATTTGGTAATGCTTTTTATTGAACATTCTTTGGATTTTCTTAAAGAAGATGGGAAACTAAGCTTTATTATTGATGTCTCCTTTTTTGAAACAGCCTATGAGCATACAAGGAAATATTTATTAGAACAAACTATTATTAATGAACTACAAGTTAATATACAAGAATTTGATGTTGCTAGTGGACAAGTAATTTTAAAAGTTACTAAGAGTAAAGCCAATAAAGAAAATCAAGTAAAGATTATCGATTGGAAAACGCAAAACGCTTACAGCATTTTGCAATCAAAGTGGTTTAATAAAGATGATGAATACAAATTCCGTTTTAATGGCTGTAACATAGCCAAACAAATAATAGATAAAGTAAAGAGCAAAAACGACAAAACAATTTTACAACTCTTCCCAAATAAAAATTTACGAACCTGTGTAATGTTGTTGAATATGGAAGACAGATTTACTTTTAGTGATGTGACTGGTCGAAATGAGGAACTTGTTTTTCCATATTATCAAGGCTCAAAAGCATTGTCTGAAAAATTTGGAAAACTAAATCACTCAAGATTTTTCTATTATGATAAGCCTTTGCAAGATGAAATAAATGAGCGTTTGAAACAAGAATTAGAAAAGGCTGGAATTAAAAATAAAAAACGAATTGGTTTAGGCGAAACGGCTATTTATAAAAATCCTAAAATTTATATTCGTCAATCAGCAAAAGAAATTATTGCAAGTGTTGATTTAAATAAAAGTTCTGCCAATAATAGTTTGTATGTTTTCTCGCTTAGAAACAATACATCTGAAACTATTGAATTCCTTTATTTCTTGTGTGGTTGGTTGAATACCGATTTAATTACCTACTATGCTCAACAAATGAATATAATAAGATATTCACAAGGTAAGCAACCACAAATCAAAATTTCTGATTTAGGAACAATTTTTATTCCTACGGATAAGAATTTACAAAAGCAATTTGCAGAATTATGCAAACAAGTTTATGAATGTCCAAAAAGAAAAAATGAACTATCAGAAAAGATGAATGAGTTGATATGTCAATATTATGAACTTAGTAAAAAGGAAATTGAGACTGTCGCAAAAGCAATTAAAGATTTTTAATCTTATCCTCTGATTGTTTGTTAATTTCTATCAATTTTGCCTTAGTATTGCCTTCGGCAAGTTTCTCTAATGCTTTTGTTGAAATTTCTATTTGACGTTTATGACTTTCTTCAATCTTTTCAAACAAAATATTTATAAAATCTTCTCGACTTCTTTCTTCAGGTTTTGCTGAAATATTTACTTGAAGTTGATTTTTAGGATTTCTCCGAAAGGTTGAACTTATATCCTTAAGAAAATATATTTTGACAAATTCGTTATCTAAGTTTTTAACAAACTTCAATCCATTTTGTGTTTCTTCATAGTATACGAAAATATAAACCAAATAAAAGAAACCACTATAAATCAGGTCAATTATTTTATCAGGAGTTCCAATATCAGGATTACTATCGGCACTTGAAATTTTTACAGCTTTGAAGTCAATCCAAATCAATTCTTCGTGTCCATTCAGACTAAAATATGTCATTGCGTCCCAAGGATTTTTAGTCGCCCCAGCGGGTGATGCAACTGATTTTTTTAGAAATTGATGGTTAGCTGTTTCAATTACGAACTGTTCCTCAAGTAAAGAGCTAATTTCTGCACCAGCTCTAGATTTTGCCGAAATATTTGGTTCTGGATTTTTTATAAGAATGGTTTCAACCACACTTTTGAGTTCTGTTAATATTTTACTTTCAAATTCTTTTATGTCCATTGTTAATTAAATAAATCTGATTTAAAAAATTCATAAATGGACATATCCAACGCTTTGGCAATTTTTTCAATATTGGCAATGGAAACGTTTCGTTTTCCTTGCTCAATGCTTGCAATATAGGTTCTGTCAAGATCACAAGCAAAAGCAAACTTTTCCTGGCTAAGTCCTTTTTTGTTTCTTAGTTCGCGAAGTCTTTGTCCAATTTTTATTCTTATGTCCACGTTGCAAAATTGATAATTTGTAGTTTATCAAACAACGGACTATAAGTATAGTTATGAATTTTGAAATAAAGAAATTGGACGGTGGATGGCTTAGTTATTTAATTTTGTGTCAGATGTTGATGCTAGCACGTTAGCTCATACGCTTGCCTGTAACGTCTGACCAGCTTGCCGCAGTGGCGGATTTTACCGATAAACTTCAATCGAAGAACGAACTTTTAATTTACAGAAAATGTTCAATCGAAGCCGTTTACCCGCCATTGCGGCAAACTGGCTGTTAGCGGGTCGGCTTTTTATTCTTCTTTGTTCTTTTTCCATTCATTTTCTGCTTCAATTAGTGGTCTGTGCCACTCCCAAAGTTCTTCTAAAGTCTTGAAGTTATTCGGGATAGGGTTGTTTTCACTAAATGCTTCGTCAGGTGTTCTTGGCAAATAGTGTTGAAAATAACTTTCACTTGTTCGTCTGGGATTATGAGCGAGAATACTGTCAAAGTAGGAAGTCCCATAGTCATAATGGTGTGAATGAATGAAATTGTCCCAACTTTCTCTAACAGTTTCTTCTGGTCTAATGTCAATGATTTCAAACTGCTCCATATTTCTTTTGTCTCTTCCACCCCAAGCATCATTTAGAAGTTTTACAGCTTCATAGTCTGATTTTGGTGCACCATAACCAAATATTGTAACTCTTTTTGTTGATTCTGAGCTTAACCAAGCCTTTAATCTGTCCCATTCTATACTAATAAATTCATCACTATTATAATCTTTCTTATCAATAGGGTAAAGAAGTCTTGTTGGCTCAAAATAATTTTTAGTTGCCTTTGAATACCAGCCAGCGGGACCACATCTTTTGTCTTCCTTTGAATAACCTATTGCTACATTACCGTGTAAAAAAGACAAATATGGCATATCTGCTACTTTCCCATTTCTAACAAATGCTTGGTATAAGAAAGGGTCCCAATTAAATGTTGCTATTAAGTCCTTTGGTCGTAATGATAATATCAAGTAATCATAAATCGTTGGCTCGTTAGGTAATTGCATATCTTTAAAATAATCAAAAAACCGATGCTCAATTTCTAAAATTTCGTCTGACCGTGGATTGTCTTTGTGAAGATTTGAGTAAAGTGTCTCAAAGTTATTAGCAACCAACTTCTTAGGTAGTTTTTCTACTATGTCCTGAAGTCCTACAACTTCAATAAAGTTATCCATTGAGGGTAGTTTCTTGCCGTTCAATTCAGGATTTCTGATTGTCGAAGCAATACTTGCACCTGCACCAAGTATTACTACGTGTCCACCGCCACCCATTACCGTTTTTATTCTATCTTCCTTTGTCAATGGCATTGTTGTCTTTCTTTTTAAGCTGCCCGCTAACGTCCAGCAAATTGGCGAGGGAGCGGCATTTTAGCACTAATGTTGAATAGAATTACTATCGTTCAACTTTGCACCTTTGTTCAATCGAAGCCGTTCACCCGCTCTCTTGCCAATTTGTTTGTTGGTGGCAGTACTTTTAATGCGTTACATTTAGTTTCAAGTTTCCACCAAGTCCTTCTCTTATAATTCTCATTAAAGTTGAAAGTCTAATGTCGCTTGCATTATTTTCAATTCTTGAAATATAAGTTTTTGTTGTACCACATTTTTCTGCAAGTTGTTCTTGTGTCAAACCTTGTTCTTTACGAAGGTCTTGAATCATTGCTCCCAATTTGAAAGCTTCAAATTCTTCTTCGTATTGTTCTCTTTTTGGTGTACCTTTTTTTCCGTACTGCTCGTCCAAATGTGCGGAAAAAGAAGTCAATTTTTTATTTATTACTTTGTTGCTCATCGAAATATTGTTTTTTAAGTTTCTCTGCTAATTCTAATTCTTTTTTAGGCGTTTTCTGTGTCTTTTTTTGGAATCCGTTTACCAATATAATTAAGTTTCCTTTGTCAAAAAAGCTAAACACTCTGAATATGTCCGAACCCACTTCAACTCGAATTTCAAAAATTCCAGTTGAGTTTGTCATATGGTCAAAATACTTTTTAGGTACTTTCTCAACCGTTGCGATTAGTTGTAATGTCCAGTTGAATTTCTTTTTGACTTCCGGTCGCAATTTTTCAAAAAAATCGAGGTAATGATTTTCGTAATAAAAAATGTGTCTTAAAAAGTTTTCGTCCATTGACAGTGCTCTAAATTTGTTCTTGCTTGCAAAGTTAGCTAATTAGATAACAAAATCCAAATCTTTCAATGACTTTTGAGTTTGGGTACTGGTCGGGTAGTATTGCCACCAACGT
>JAXLUA010000005.1:0-187909 GCA_046329805.1 Chitinophagales bacterium | reverse complement strand
TCCTGTATCGCATAAGCCGCCATTATCGCATACCACCACACAGATACTGTCCGTGCCGTTATAATTTGTATTCGGGCTATAGGTTAAACATACCGTGTTGCCTGTTACTGTCGGTCCGCTTGTGATTGTGCCATTTGTAGGGCCACATGCTATGGTTGTAGTATGTGTATCCCCTGCATCTACATCTGTAAATGATTTACATACTGTAATTGGGGTATCCTCCGGTGTAACTACAGTTGTATCTGTAATTACCGGCGGATCATTCACTGGTGTTATGTTCACATGAATTACTCCGGTATCGCATAAGCCGCCATTGTCACATACCACTACACAGATACTGTCCGTGCCGTTATAGTTTGTATTCGGGCTGTAGGTTAAACATACCGTGTTCCCTACTACTGTCGGTCCACTGGTGATTGTTCCGTTCGTTGGGCCACAGGCGATGGTCGTCGTATGTGTATCCCCTGCATCTACATCTGTAAATGATTTACATACTGTAATTGGGGTATCCTCCGGTGTAACTACAGTCGTATCTGTAATTACCGGCGGATCATTCACCGGGGTGATGTTCACATGAATTACTCCGGTATCGCATAAGCCGCCATTGTCGCATACCACCACACAGATACTGTCAGTGCCGTTATAGTTTGCATTCGGTGTGTAGGTTAAACATACCGTGTTCCCTACTACTGTCGGTCCACTCGTGATTGTGCCATTGGTAGGCCCACAAGCGATGGTCGTTGTATGGGTGTCTCCGGCATCAATATCGCTAAATGATTTACATACCGTGATTGGCGTGTCTTCTAAGGTCGTTACTGACGTGTCGCTAATTACCGGTGGATGGTTAACATGCGTAATGCCGATTTGGATTACTCCGGTATCGCATAAGCCGCCATTGTCACATACCACTACACAGATACTGTCCGTGCCGTTATAGTTTGTATTCGGGCTATAGGTTAAACATACCGTGTTGCCTGTTACTGTCGGCCCATTTGTGATTGTTCCGTTCGTTGGGCCACATGCTATGGTTGTAGTATGTGTATCTCCTGCATCTACATCTGTAAATGATTTACATACCGTGATTGGTGTATCCTCCGGTGTCGTTACCGTGGTATCTGTAATTACCGGTGGGTCGTTTACAGGCGTTACAGTTATATATATTGTAGCTGTATCGCATAAACCTGCAATAGTGCATATTTTATAATCAAAAGGTGTAACTATTCCATTAAAATTTGACGCTGGTGTAAAAGTTATAGTTCCATCAGCGTGAACAACAACCGTACCTTGACTTGCCGGAGGAACAGATAGCAACACAATAGAAGTAGTATCCAAATTATTAATTGGAGACCAATCATTATTTACTAAGCTAAATGTTTTAGGTGTATCTTCTAACGTTGTTGTAGTATCATTAACAGCAACTGGTTTTGGAATTACGAATCCAAAGTTTACATTATTTATGTTAGAATTAGTCACTGTAATTGTTAGTGCACCGTCAGCAACTGCATCTAACCCAACATTAGGTGTAGTTCCCAATTGGTCACCGCTCGGCACCCAACCGCCAGACAATCCTAATGCAGGCGCAAGATTACCTACAGTACCTGCTGTTGTTGAAATGGAAACAGTGTAAGTACCTGTAGGGAAATCGTTAAAAGCATAATTGCCTCCACTAACCGGAACACTAGCTACTACATATCCTGCATCGTCTAATAAATTTGCATATAATTGGCTTCCGTTTATTGTACTCATTAATGTACCATTTACCAAACTATCATGTATTCCATTGGCATCGTTATATACTTTACCACTTATAGTATAAGCTACACCGGCACACTGTGGAATAACTGGCGTTGTTGCACAGTTTGGTGTAGATATCGTTGAAGTAGCTGTTGTACCATCACCTAAAGAACCGTTTATTTGGTGTCCAACAAAACAGAAGACACTAGTTCCTTTTTTGAAGACCATTGTAAAGTGACCGCCAATTTCGAAATTAGATACGGTGCTTGGAAGAATGGTAGCTGGGGTTTGAGGTAATAGATATCTTGTTGCTCCACCGCCTAATCTACTGGTATTATTATCTCCCCATAAGTAGAGTGTACCATCTATAGTTAAAGCTCCTATGGAATAGCTATCAAAAGCATAAGCATTATTCGTTGATAGTTTTGAAACACTCACTAAAGTACCGGTACCTGAAGCATTTTTCACATTTACCCAACTTGTTGTGCTTATTATATTGTTTTGGCCAAGCACCCCATCTTTATTTTCCCCTACGGCATAAACTTTACCGTTAGTTCCTAAAATAAATTGAGCAGCATTTAAAGCACCTGCCTGAACAATTTCTACGCTTTTAGCCGTAACGCCTGCAATTGCGGGAATAAGCGTTGCTCTATTTTTTGTAGAAGCAGCTGTTCCATCTCCTAATAAGGTATTTACCCCCCAAACATATACACCAGCCGGTGTGATTGCCATTGCTGCTGTACCTGCAAAACTTAATTCTGTAACCCCTGTCAATGCTGGGTTTCCGGGTGCAGCTGTAGTTACTTGATGCCAATTTGAATTTAACGTAGCGGTTCCATCGCCATATACATTTGCAGAGCAACTACTACCTGCTCCTGCTTTTATCCAAACTTCACCGGTGGTAGTTACTATTGCAACACCTCCTCTTGATGCTCGGATAAAGCTAACCTGGCTTGGCAAAATCCCTGTCGGCAATGCTACAAATGTATTCACCACATTTCCTAAGGTAGCATTCGTTACCGTGTTGGCACTATACCCCCAACCCCAGAGTCCTTCAGTGGTTAGAGCCCACATCTGCGAATTAGATGCTTCTAATGTGGTGCCAATAGAACCAGCCGCAACTCCTCTTGGAATACCATTCCATTCGAAAAGACTTTGTGGTGATAATTCGTTTAAACCTGGTGTTAAATAAGAGCTTGTATTTTCCCCCCAATAGGTAAAGGAAGGGAAGTCGTTAATTAATACTACTGCATGATTAGCAGTAGCCACTAAATCATTAGAAGAAGGAGTAACACAAAACTTGTTTGGCGCCGGGCAGATATATTCTTCCGGTGTGTTATAACAGTCGAAAGAAGGGACCGGTGAACCAGGTATTGTTCCTTCCCCCATACTTCCTCTAATCTTGTGTCCGATGTAGCAGAACTTATTCGTTCCTTTTAAGAATGTTAGAGTGGTATGTCCGCCCATTTTTAAATAGGATACTTTGGCATGGCTGACATTGAAATTATCCGGAATACGAGGTAGCGAAATGGCGCCACCTGTAGAGCCTGCCATGTTTTGATTATTAGCCCCCCACAAAAATATTGTATTGTCAGAGGTCAATACACCAAAACTATAAACATTATAGCTGTATGGATTATTGCTGGTTAGTTGAATGATATTAGACAACATTCCCGTACCGTTTGAATCTTTTACGGCTGTCCATGCTAATAAATTAGTGGTATTTCCTTGTCCTAATTGTCCGGCATTATTATACCCCACGGCATATAAATTCCCATTAGTAGATAAGATATATTCTGAAGCATTAAAAGTTGTGCCCGAACTATAGTTAATTACATTTACATCTGCCGGAGTTACTCCTGGTAGAGCAGAGGCTAAAGGTATAAGAGTAGCTCTGTTTCTGGTATTTACCATTGCTGACATCTCCTAAATAAGTTCTCGTTCCCCAAATATATACTTGTCCACTAAGCGTCATCGCCATTACCGCAGTACCTCCAAAGGACAAACGTGTAACACCTGTAAGAAACACCCCCGGAGCTGTAGTTACATGATGCCAAGCAACATCTAATGCCGTAGAGCCGTCGCCATATACATCCGGTGAACAAAGACTTCCTGTGCCTGCTTTTATCCACACTTCACCCGCAGTAGTTACTAAAGCCAATCCTCCATTAGAAGCTTCGATAAAGCTGGCGGTTGCTGCGGTAACACCTGCCGGTAAAGCAATAGTGGTTAATGCCGTATTCCCTGCTGTGCCATTTACAATGGTATTAGCGCTATATGCCCAACCGTATAAATTAGTAGTGGTTAATAAAAAATGCTGATGCGTACCTGAAGCACCAACACTACTTGCCGCTAATGCTACAGGAGTGCCGGTATAGCCCGTAAGAGTAAGCGGAAAAGGTACATTTGCACCACTCCCTGTTTGGTTTACCCCATCGCCCCAATAGCGAACGGTGTTCGCAGAATCGATGATAGCTGTACTATGGAACGAGGAGGCTACACGCTTTTGCGGTCCAAACTCGGGGCATATATCTGCATTTGCAGTTTTTGTGGCTGCAAAGAAAGCAATTACTGCAAATAAGAACAGTTGTAATCTCATCGATTTACTGTTTTTTCCCGTCAGGTTCTTAAATAAATTTATCATATCTCTCAATTTATCTTTAATCTTTATTTCGATTTTTATATTAAAACTTTATTTTTTGCACAATAAAGCTGTTATTTTTCGTTATTATTTAAGGTTCTCTTGTTAAAATACTTAAAAGGTTATCTATAACTCGCAAATTTAACAATCATTTGCATAAAAAGAAAGATAAAAAAAGATTTATTTTTACCTCATACATAATGGATTGATTATCAAACACTACTTTAATTAAAAAAAGGCATTATACATAAAAATAGGGGTATGTTTGCAAGAGGTGAGCTTCCGAAGGATCGGAAGATATAAGAGATGTGAGATTTATTTCTATTTGAAATTATTTCAATAAATCATTGCTTTACGCTACAATATTTATGCTGCAATTCGTCATAAAGTTGCAGTTGCTATGCATTCATTAATTTCCACAGTGCATCTTTGAGTTCGATGATGTTTTTGTTCGTCATTGAAGAAAAGAAGATGTGTGGTATTTTTTTAGGTAGTTCTTTTTTGAGCATTGCTATTAATTCGTCGTCAAGTAAGTCGGATTTGGAGATACCGATAATTCTGGGTTTGTCGAGCAGTTCTTTGTTGTAAAGTTTTAGTTCTTTTTCAAGAATTTTATATTCTTTTTTTATGTTTTCACTATCGGCAGGAATGACGAATAACAGACAACTGTTGCGTTCGATATGCCTTAAGAAGCGAACGCCCAGTCCTTTGCCTTCGTGTGCGCCTTCAATGATACCTGGGATATCCGCCATAATGAAGGAGCGATTATCTCGATAGGAAACTACGCCTAAATTGGGTACTAAAGTAGTAAACGGGTAGTTAGCAATTTCGGGTTTTGCAGCACTCACCACCGATAGTAAGGTTGATTTTCCGGCATTTGGAAATCCTACTAAACCGACATCGGCGAGTACTTTAAGTTCCAAGACTTTCCAACCCTCTACGCCGGCTTCGCCGGGCTGTGCATAGCGTGGCGTTTGATTTACGGCAGTTTTAAAATTATTATTCCCTAAACCTCCACGTCCGCCTTGCATCCATATAATTTCTTGTCCGTCTTCGAGGATTTCAAATTCTTTTTTTCCAGTTTCAGCGTCTTTTGCTACGGTGCCTAAGGGTACTTCTATAATTACATCATCTCCGGCTTTTCCGGTGCGTAGTCCACCTTCGCCGTGAGCACCATTATCGGCATGTATATGTTTTTTAAATTTTAAATGAAGCAGCGTCCATAACTGGCGGTTGCCTTTCAGGATAATGTTTCCGCCACGTCCGCCGTCGCCACCATCGGGGCCGCCTTTAGGTACATACTTTTCCCGTCGGAAATGCACCGAGCCGCCACCGCCATTTCCGGAGCGCAGAAAAATTTTTACGTAGTCTATAAAGTTACTTCCTTCCATTTGGTGGTGCAATGTCTTTTCTGTTCACCGATTTTTAATTGGTAAACGTAGTATTTTGGCGTTGATTGAATGCAATATACTTATTTGAATGAAGAAATAAAACCTTTATTCGTTTATTTTCAGGCATTTAATACAACCGCTATTTTAGGTTATTGATTGCTGCTTTCAAGGCGTCAAAAATCTCGTCTATAGTGCCAACACCATTTAAAGCCATAAATTTATTTACTTTTTTATAATGCTCTGCTACTTGTGCCGTTTGTTTCAAATATACTTGAAAGCGGTTTCGGATAATATTTTCATCTAAATCGTCGGCTCTCGGATTTGCGGCTTGTTTCGCTCTGTCTAAGATGCGTTTTGTAATTTCATCTTCTGCTACTTCCAATGCTAATACCAAACTGATAGCGGTATTTTTTAAGTCTAATAACTTATCCAACGCTTCTGCTTGTGGCTCCGTACGAGGGAATCCGTCAAAAATAAATCCGTTTACTTTTCCGGCTTGTTCATCTAATTTATTGGATAGCATACCGATAGTTACTTCATCGGGCACCAGTTCTCCTTTGTTCATGTATTTTTTAGCTTCTAAACCCAGTGGGGTTTCGTTGCTAATTTCATTGCGAAACAAATCGCCGGTAGAAATATGGTAAAGATTAAATGCTTCCGCAAGTTTTATTGCTTGTGTTCCTTTTCCGCTTCCGGGAGGGCCAAACAAAATCAGATTTATCATGGTGGTTAAAATTGTGAACTGCAAAGATACAATGGATTTGTAATTTAGGATTTGGGGAATGAAATTAATTTATATTGGTTACTTTTTGGTAATATTAGGGTAAAACCCGAACTGGTTTTGCGATATAAATTAAAGTAGTGTAACTTTTGAGGTGCTATTTTGTTATACATTTTATCGAGTACCGGTTTATCCTTTTTATTAAATTTGAATAACCACTAAAGACATTTATTCATTTTCCTAAAAATACTGACATGAAAACAATCTTAGTTCCTACCGATTTTTCTACCGCTGCTGACAATGCGCTTTCTGTAGCGAAATTAATTGCGCGAAAAACAAATTCCACTCTACATTTAGCCCATTTTTATTCTATTCCGGTGGCGGATTACTCTTATCCGGATATAAGCATGCCTGCTGAAATTTTAGAGCAAGCTAGAAAAAGTGCTATGCAGCAAATTAGCGACTTAGAACGGCAGTTGGCATCTGATGGGTATAAAGTTTCGAGCACCATAGATATGGGTTTGGTGTTTGATGAAGTAGTAACCTTAGCGGATAAATTAGCAGTTGACTTGATTGTAATGGGTACTACGGGTGCCAGTGGCATAGTGAATAAAATAATGGGAAGTAATACAGCGCACGTTATGCAGCGCACCGAGCGTCCGATTATTTTAATACCGGAACACAGCAAAGTAAAAGATATTCAGAAGATTGTTTATTTAGATGAATTGGAGCAAGACGACACGGAAGTATTGAATAATCTATTAGCATTTGCCGATGATTTGGCGATACATCAAATCCGAATTTTAAATATAAGCACCGGATTTTTTTATAAGCCTATCGATGAAAAGATGGTAGCCCTTTTAGAAAATAATTTTGGTGAGCATAAAGTAAAAATAGAAACGGTAGATGGTATAGATGTAAAAGAAGGCGTTGACCATTATTTAAAAGAACACCATGTAGATTTAGTCGTCATGTCCACCCATAAGAAAACATTTTTAGAACGTTTGTTTTCAAAAAGCAATACACAAGAAATGGCTTTATATTCCAAAGTGCCTTTGTTGGTGTATCACAAGAAACAATAAAAAGTTTTGGCGAAATGATTAGTATAGAATACGTGTTTTAATGGTATTTTTTACTTTTTTCAAATCTTCAATTAATTCGAGGTCGGCATTTGCATCTACATCTAAAACTACGTATCCGATAGATTCATTTGTTTTTAGATATTGACCTAAGATATTGACCTGATGCTTGGAAAGTGCAGAGTTGATTTCGCTAAGCACCCCGGGCACATTTTGATGGATATGCAACACGCGTCGGGTATTTTGCTGTACGGACAAACTGATTTCCGGTACTGTTTTAGATCCTAAAGTACTTCCATTGTCTAAATAACCTGTTAGTTTTACGGCCACTTCGGTTCCTATGTTTTCTTGAGCTTCTTGTGTAGAGCCTCCGATATGCGGTGTAAGAATAACGTTATCCAATCCTATTAAAGAAGAAGAGAATCCGGGACCGTTTTGCTTTGGCTCTACCGGAAATACATCTACAGCTGCACCTACTACTTTGCCGCTTTTAATTGCAGCCGTTAGTGCCTCTACCTCTACAACATTTCCGCGAGAAAGATTTTGGAAAATCACTCCTTTTTTCATTAATGCAAATTCTTTTTCCCCTATCATATTTCGAGTTTGTGGAGTAGCGGGAACGTGCAATGTTACGATATCTGCTTTTTGAAAAAGTTCTTCCATTGTATCTACCACAACTGCGTTTCCCAAAGGAAGCTTAGGCTCTATATCAAAATATATAACTTTCAAGCCCATGCTTTCAGCCAGTACGGATACTTGTGTACCGATATGTCCATATCCGATGATGCCGATTGTTTTTCCCCGTAATTCGTAGCTGTTTTTTGCTGTTTTCTGCCAATTCCCTTCGTGCATATATTTGCTTTTCTCAGGAATACCGCGCAGCAACATAATTGAATTTCCAATAATTAATTCGGCAACAGAGCGTGTATTGGAATAAGGCGAATTAAAAACGGGAATGCCTAATTCCGTTGCCTTTCCCAAATCTACTTGGTTGGTGCCGATACAAAAGCAGCCTATGGTCATTAACTTTTTAGCTTTTTCTAATACCTGAGCCGTCAGGTTGGTTTTGGAACGAATACCGATAATATGATAGTTTTCTATACAATCCAACAGTTCTTGTTCTGTCATTGCTTCTTTGTAACTATCAATAGTGGTATATCCTTTTTTATTAAATTCATTAAGAGCAGATTGATGTAAGCCCTCTAATAATAAAATTTTGATTTTTTCTTTGGGAAATGAAACTTCTTTTGCCATAATTATCAAAAATAATAATTCTCTAATCGAATACGAATGGTATGCGTTTTAACAATACTTATTTAAGGTTTTAATAAAATGCTGTATCCTTAATGCCGGTTATTGTTCATCTGCTGATGGTCCATAAAGAGCAGGTAATGGAATATCTAACAATCTCAAATACACGGATAGTTGACCTCTGTGATGATAGAGATGATTAAATGCCAGTGAGCGCAGTACGGCAATTTTTGGCATTGAAAGTATAACATGCTCTCCTTGCCGCATAGTCCAGTTTTTATTTTTCAACGCTTCTACTTGAGCTGCTGCAATAGATTTCAATGCGGCAGCAACTGCATTATCGTGTATTGCCAATAATTCTTCTACGGTATCTGCTTTAGGTGATTTATAAGGCGTAGTGGCGAAATCGAGTTCCTCTTGTTCAATAACTAAGGACACCCAGTTAGGAATATCGGCTACGTGCGTTGCCAGCCGTTGCAATGTCATTGATTTTTTGTGAGGAGTCCAATCTTTTTTTTCCAAAGGAATGCGTGCTAACAGCTTTCTGGTGTTTGCACTTTCGTGGGTAAATTCATTGGTTAAACTTTTTACAATGTCGAAACTCATAAAATTTATTTTTGTAGGGTAAAGAAAAGATTTTTTTCAACGATATGGTAATAATTCCTCAATAACATTCTTTTGCAATTCACTTACTTTTACGCTCACGTATTTAATAACATGTTAGTGAATGAACAATCGGTAAAGCACCCGCCCATGAAAAGAATAGTATTAACCCTTCCCTTGTTGCTATGTACTTTATGTTTTACTTATTGCCAGCACAGCAATACTAACAACAGAACGCCCAATGGGTTTATACAACCGGAAATAAATCCGGCATTATACCAAAACCATACGAAAAACATTAGCTTGCAAGATTCTGATGTAGTACGAAAAATACATGAATTAGATTGCTATTTTGAAGATAAAGTAAAGATTGGATTTAACGGTGCCGTATTGATAAACTACAAAGGCACTCCTATTTTTGAGCGATATTATGGATATAAAAACTTTGCGACCAAAGCGCCACTAACCCCGCATTCTACGTTTCAGATTGCTTCCACATCAAAAACGTTTACATCGGGAGCTATTTTACTATTGTTACAGCAAAATATGCTTTCTCTGGAAGATACGATTCAGAAGTTTTTTCCCAATTTTCCCTATAAAGGTATTACCGTCCGCATGTTACTCAACCACCGTTCGGGGCTACCCAATTATCTGAATTTTTCGGAGCAATATTGGAAAAATAAAAAAGCATTTATGACTAATGAAGATGTATTGCGGATGATGATAAAATATAAGCCTAAAGTTCTAAATGCTCCGGATGTACATTTCAGATACAACAACACCAATTATGTTTTATTGGCATTAATTGTCGAAAAGGTATCGGGACAGCAATTTTGCGATTTCTTACATCAGAATATTTTTATACCCTTGGGCATGACGGATACTTGGTTGTACGACCCATTTGGAGTTCGCGCCACAGCAACTAAGGGGTATAAAGGAGCTCGATGGCTGGAAGATGAAATTGTGCCTACCGATGGCGTTTATGGCGACAAAGGAATTTACAGCACCGTCAGAGATTTGTATAAATGGGATCAAGCTTTGTCTTCCGGTAAGTTCATCCGACCTGAAATAATAGGATTGGCCTATACGCCACAAAGTTTTGAAAAAGCAGGCAACAAGAACTATGGCTTGGGCTGGCGCATGCAAGACCAAACGGACGGTACCCGATTAATTTATCATAATGGTTGGTGGCACAGCTATAATTCTGTTTTTAATCGAAAGATTAGTGATAATACCACTGTTATCATTTTGAGCAATCATTATAATCAAGGAATTTATAAAATTCAGCCTATTTGGGATATTTTATACGGTAATGGGACGATCAGTACGTCTGAAGACGAAAGCAATGAATCTACTAAAGAGCTAAATTCCAATACGTTACAGGAGTTAAAAAAGAGATAAAAAGAATCCCGAGTAGAAGTACCCGGGATATTTTAAACCAACCAAATGAAAAATATTTATTAAACTTAGACTAAAAACTTAGTTAATATTTAAGTAACAATTTTCATGCCAAAGTGGTATTTAGTAGATTAAATATTTTTGTTTTCTTGGATTTTTTCTTCTAAGTCGTGTTTTTCTTCTATTTTCTGTTTTACTTTCCATTCTTTTTGCAGCACAGTCTTCTTTACTTCTTCTAACGAATCATTTACAATTCCTACAATTATGGAATTTAATTCGTCATTTTCAGGATGATTTTTATCCAAGAAGGATTCTATCAGGCCATGTGTAATTTCTTTTACCCCTGCCGTATTATTCGGGTTAATAACGTCCTGCATGATTTTATCAATGGTACTAAAAGTGATATCGCCTACCGCCCTATCTAAGGTTTCTTGAAAGACCTTACCCAATCCGGGAATATACCTAAATTTATCTACCGTATCATTTTCAAGTATTGCTTCGCTCACTCTGTTTTCAACATATATTTTTAGTTCCTGTCTATTTTGCGAATACGTTTTATTGATCGCTGTACTTATTCTTCCGGTTAAATAATTTACTATTGCATCTTCTTTGGGCTTAATCACATTTGTTGTAATTCTGGTCACCATTGGCGAGCCCTTTTGCACCTCTTCCTGCACCATTGTTATCATTTTGGCAATTACCCGATCGGCAACTTCTTCTACTACTACTTCCGACACAAAGGAAGTTTGTTTAAATACATACGTTTTTGTTAAGTCAAATACGCCCAAGCGCTGCAAGCGATATACCAGACCAAAAAGCCGAACGGCAGCAAAGAAATTTAATCCATTTAAAATTGGAATGCACATAATTACATCATACCAATGCACAAACGGATAAAACCACCAATTGTCGTATTTTTTTCTGTAAATACTTCTAATCCATCTAAAAATTAATTCGGCGATATATATCCCGACAAAAATTAAATCGTAATGAAAAACATGAGGAAAAACTACCTGCGCATACCAATCATGAAAAGTGGGTGACAGATAGGAAATAGAAGAACTGAAATAAGAAAATTGAAATAAAAAGCCAAAAAATAGATAGGAAAGGTTGATAAAAACGATGATAAGCATGGTTAAATCCATCCAAAACAGATGTGAAGAATCAGCAGTACGCAGCTTCTCCATATCTATTTTAAACATCCGCTTGGCTTTATCTAACATAAAGTGAATTTACGTTTTATTCTACATTTTCTATTTATTCCAAATTTTAATAATCAAATTTTGTGCCTATTGCTTTGGTTAAAATTGTTTGAATCGTTCATAGCAAGCTTGTTCCAATAATTCTCTATCCTCGGGATGGGCAATGTTTATCAATTCTTTAGCCCGTTGGCGCAAATTCTTTCCATACAGATCTGCCACGCCAAATTCTGTAACGATGTAATGTACATGTCCGCGTGTAGTCACTACCCCTGCTCCTTGTTTTAAAAAGGGAACGATTCTGTTTTTTCCTTTTTTAGTTCGGGAAGTCAACGCAATAATTGGTTTTCCTCCTTCGCTCAAAGCAGCACCTCGAATGAAATCCATTTGTCCGCCGATACCGCTGTACACCTGCATTCCGATACTATCTGCACATACCTGTCCTGTGATATCCACTTCTATAGCACTATTGATAGCTACTACTTTTGGATTTTTTCGGATAATATGCGGTTCATTTACAAAGTCAATATCTAAGAAAACAACGGAAGGATTTTCATCTACAAATTGATACAGTCGCTTAGTGCCCACGGCAAATCCGGTCACGGTTCTATTGGGATGAATTATTTTTTTGGAATTATTGATGACTTCTTTTTCCATTAAATCAATAATTCCATCGCTGCACATTTCTGTATGTACCCCCAAGTTTTTATGGTTGTGTAATGACTGCAGCACTGCATCGGGAATAGTACCAATACCCATCTGCAAGGTGCTTCCATCGTCTATCATTTCTGCAATATATTTTCCGATGGTACGCTCTTCCTTTCCAATTTTTGCACTGTAGTTGACTTCATGCAAAGGTGTATCGGCATATACCATAGCATGAATATGATTTACGTGTATGAGGCTGTCGCCCTGTGTACGCGGCACGTTTGGGTTTACCTGTGCTATAATATATTTCGCGGTACTTACAGCAGTTCGGGCAATATCTACACTTACTCCGAGTGAGCAAAAACCGTGCTTATCGGGAGGCGAAACTTGCACTAAAGCAACATCTAACGCGAATTGTCCATTTTTAAACAAATCGGGAATATCGCTTAAAAACACCGGTACAAAATCAGCACGTCCATCGCAAACGGCATCTCTCACGCTGTCGCTCACAAACAAGCAATTGATATGGAAGTTTTTTTCAAATTGCGGTTTATCTATTACCACATCACCAAACACAGAGATAAAAGTAAGCTCCACATTCTGTAGGCGATCTGCTTGTAGGGCCAATTCGGAAAGTAAAAAATTGGGTGTCATCGCACTGCCATGCACAAAAACTCTGTCGTCGCTTTTTATTACAGATAAGGCATCCGCTGCAGTGCGGTAAGTTATTTCGTAAGACATCTTTTTATAAATCTGTATAAAACTAAGAAAATACCGAGCAAAAGAAAATTTAAATAGGGTATAAATTGCTAAAGCACCGTGTGCATTGAGGGTAAGCCTATACTGCAGGTTTAGAAAATAGAATAGATAAATTATGGGCTTTGACCCTAAATAAAATAGATAAATCTGCTTTATTGTAACAATTCAGTGCAGTATTGACACATTTAACTTTTAGAGTATTGAACGAGCTTATCCTAAGAATTTAACACCTTTTTATATTTCAACCTTACACGGTATTTTGTACTTCGTTATATTTGACAACACAAAATAGACTATGAAACCGAGAGAACAGCTCAAACCATACCTTTTACTCTTCTTGCTACTTACAATTTCTGTTTCTGTAGTTGCTTCGGCGGGCGGCGGCGGTGGTGGGCACTCCGGTGGTGATGGTGGCGGTGGCGGTGATGGCGGAGCTATTTTTTATTTAATATATACCTTGTTGCGACTCATTTTTATGTTGCCATTTCCAATCAACATAATCGTGCTGGCGGTAATTATTTATGTTATCTATAAAGTTACAAAAAGCTATCAAGCTACAAGCGGATTAAATTCTATTCCTAATTTTAATGCACCGGCAAATGGTAGCTTTAGCAATGCGTTTAAGCGAGATGCTATATCGCAAGATTTCTTATCTCGGAATCCGGATTTTGAAGCGTCAAAATTTAAAGAAAAAGTACGTACCGCATTTATAGCCATTCAGAATGCGTGGATGCAGCAAGATCTATCTAATGTACGCAAATGGATTTCCGATGGTGTCTATCAGCGGTTCAACACCCAATTTATTATGATGAAACAGTTGGAGCAAGTAAATGAAATTTCCAACATAAATATACAATATACCTATATTGATGACATAGAAAATGATGGCGAATATGAGATTATACATGTCGGCATCAAATTCAGCATGTACGATGGGTTTATATCAAAGAAATTCCCGCAACTTAATGATGGCGGTCCATTAGATGGGTTGGAGTATTGGTCGTTTATCAAAAAATCCGGGGTAAAAGAAAAAGATTTATACCACACCAACAACTGTCCTAATTGTGGCGGCGATCTTCCTGCCGATGGAGGCGAAACTGCAAAATGTCCTTACTGTTCTACTATTACTTACTTAGGTGATTATGATTGGATTTTGGCGGAAATCACGCAACCCGAAGATTATTTCAACGCAAATTCTAAATACGAAAAACAAGGGCAATTTTCGAATAAAATACGTGCATTGATTGGTTCGCAACAAGATTTTTCTTTACAACTTTTGGAAGACAAAGCCGCAAACGGTTATATGCAAATGATGACGGCAATGGTATTAAAAAAACCAGAAATTATGCGCCGGTTTGTAGCCGATAATTTGTACATAAAATTAGAGCAGCGTATGCAGTCGGAAGCAAAATTTGTATTTAATCGATTGTATTTAAATCATGTAACGTCTTTCGATTTTTACAAAGACAATGGCAAAGACAATATTGTGATTGCCTTAAAGCGTTCCTCGCAACGTATAAGAAACATTGATACTTCACCACAATTCGACCGAAGTATTATTGCACAAGACGAGGTGCTGGTTATGAGCAGAGACAGTGGAGTGGGCAACCCTAAAGGCTCATTGTATGCACACAGTTGTCCAAATTGTGGTGCACCAATAAAAGATACCGTTGACACCAAATGTTCGTATTGCGACGCACAATTAAACAGTACAAAATACGAGTGGATTATCAGCGATTGGTGGAGTGCCGGTGAATATGCTTCTTTCAAGCAAAGCAAGCAAGGGGCATTGGCGATAAATAATGCTATTGACCAATTAGACGACTTATTTAATGTAAGAGATTATGCCTTAAATAATGTATTGATGATGGTTGCTGCGGATGGGCGTATTACGCCGGAGGAGGAGCAGTATATAACGACGTTGGCCAAAAAATGGAATTACGATATTGGAAAAATTCAAGGGTTTATTTCTTTGGCAAAAAACAATAAATTGGTGTTGCGTATGCCACAAGATGCCAAGCAGAAGCAAAAAATTATTGCACTTATGGAAAAAGCCGCCAATTTAGACAATACGGTCACTCAAGAAGAACAAGCACTTTTAGAACAAGTGAGAAGCATGTAAAAAATAGTTGGAATTACTCAAAAAATGTAACGTACTACACTAAACTTTTTATTTTGTTTACCAATGCTTTCCATGAATATTTTTTCTTTTCTTCAATAATATTTTGGACAAACAGCGCTTCTTTATTTTCATTATAAAATTGCAAGATGGCGTGCGCTACAGCATTTTCATCAGGGGACACTACAAATCCTACTTTATTGTTGGGTACAATTTCGGGTAGTCCACCGACATTCGTCACCAACATGGGTTTGTTGAAATGATAGCAGATTTGTGTAACGCCGCTCTGGGTGGCATGCTTGTACGGTTGTACCACTAAATCAGCAGCACAGAAATAATTGACGACTTCATCATCAGGAATAAATCGGGTGTGTAATTCTACTTTATCTTGGATTTTCAATTCTTGGATTAGAGTTTCATACTCCTCTTTGTTGGAATAATACTCGCCGGCAACAATTAGCTGTATAGCTGAATTTTTAAGCTCGGGTGTTGCCATTGCTTTCAATAAAATATCTAATCCTTTATAATCTCTAATTAAGCCAAAGAACAAAATATATTTCTTAGCTGCGGATAAGTTTAATGCTGCAATCGCGTCCTTTTTCAAGAGGGCATCTCCGTAATTATCAAACAAAGGATGTGGGTTTAACAAGCGTGGTTTAAGTGTATCAAAAGTACTCAGGTCATTATAAACACTGTCACTCATCGCAATAAATGCATCTACGCTATTCACAAAATATGTTGTAAATAAAGTATCTCCGATTCTCTTTTCGTGTGGGATGATATTGTCTAAAATAGAAATCACTTTGGTGTGCTTATTTCCTTTTGCAATTCTGCAAATAGTACCTAAGCATGGTGCCATAAACGGCAGCCAAAATTTTACCACCAAAATATCCGGTTTTTGTTTACGGAGTTTCCACCCTACTTTTATCCAATTAAATGGATTGATAGAATTTACAGAAACATGAATGGGTATATGCTTTGGCTTTGGCAAAGAGGAATATTGCGTGGTGCCCGGGAACAAAAACGCAGGGTATTGCAAAGAAAATGTTTCAATGGTAACGTCATCCTTTTCTTGTATAAATTCTACCGCTAAGCGTTCGTTGTACGCTGCCAAACCTCCACGCAAAGGATGTGCCGAGCCGAGAATTGTTACTTTCATTTGATGGTAGCCATTGACGTATTACATACTCCTAAAATGGAAAATAAAATACGCATTTTTATATTTTCTTACCCAATAAGTTCCACTATCTTATCGCCAACTTCGGTAGTGGAATATTTTCCGTTATTAATATCTTCGGTAACAAAGCCTTCATTCATGGCTGTTTCTACAGCTTGTACGATGTCTTTACTTTCTTCTATCATTCCAAAGCTATACTCTAACATTAATGCCGCCGACAAAATAGTTGCCATTGGATTGGCGATGTTTTTTCCTGCTGCCTGCGGATATGACCCGTGAATAGGTTCATATAGCGATACTTTTTCTCCGAGTGATGCCGATGGTAACATTCCCAAGCTTCCCGTAATTACGGAAGCTTCATCGCTGATGATATCGCCGAATAAATTTTCGGTAAGTATTACGTCAAACTTTGTTGGCTTGGTGATGACTTCCATTGCTGCACTATCAATAAAATTGCATTCCAGCTCAATTTCCGGAAATTGTTTAGCATACTCCGTCACTACTTCTCTCCACAATCGAGAAGTTGCTAATACGTTTGCTTTATCTAAAAGTGTCACTTTTTTCTTTCTGTTTTTGGCAAATTGGAATGCCTTTTCTGTGATACGCAATATCTCTTCTCGTGTATACACACATGTATCATACGCTATATTTTGGTCTTCGCTTCTGCCGCGTGGTTTACCAAAATAAATTCCCGAAATCAGCTCGCGTACTACCACAAAATCAGCATTTTTTATTCTTTCATTTTTTAGTGGAGAAGAATCCAGTAATGCGTCGTAGCTTTTCACCGGGCGTATATTGGCATACAACCCTAAATTGCTTCTCATTTTCAGCAGTCCTTGCTCCGGGCGTACTTTTGCTGCAGGATTGTTGTCATATTTTGGGTCGCCGATAGCACCAAATAATATAGCATCACTATTTGCACATAATTCATGGGTTTCATCAGGGTATGGGTTTCCGGTTTGGTCGATAGCAGCAGCACCAATTAAACCATAATTGTATTCAAATGAATGATTGTATTTTTTCTCTATTGCTTTTAATACTTTTACTGCCTGTGCTATAATTTCAGGACCAATGCCGTCTCCGGGCAAAACTGCAATTTTTTTCATTTCTACTTTTTATTAATTTACTTTTAGAGAATAACCTATACAATAGGTTTATTTTCCATTTTCAAAAATAATCAACCTCTATTGATAAATTATCTAAAGAGTGTTATTAAATTTATATAGATGAAACACGCCCTGCTAAAGCCGCTACGCTATTTATTTTTGTTTATTCCATTTTTGGGAAAATCCGCAGCGATAAAAGATACTGTTTTAGAACATACTATACTACAAGAACAATATGTAACGGCGTTACAATATACTGCAAGTGCGTTCAAAAATCCATCTACACGGCAGCGAGATTCCTTTTCGTATTACTTATACCAAACGGCAGAATGTTTGTATAAATTGAAAAAGATGGAGCAATTGAGCGAATTGTTCACTGTTTATGATAAGTCAATAAACAAAGTAACGCCTTATTATTCAGCAAAAATTTATTCGCTGCAATTGCTATTAGAAAATGAAAAAATCAACTCTACACGGACAGGGCAATCATTAAAGCAAGCAATCGCTTCATGTCAATATGCCACTATTAAAACCGATTATACGCTTGCTTTAGCTTCTTACTTTTTAACTGTAAATAAAATAGATAGCGGCGAGCTTCTATATCGAACTATTTATTTATCTGCGATTGCAACATCCGTGCAAAAGGCTGCAGCCTGTAATGGTATTGGAGCTTGTTTTTCTTATAATAGTGATTTTGATTCTGCTAAAATATATTACCATAAAGCCATTGATTTATACGCCGAGACCTTAGGGTTAAAACATTCTAAAGTAGCACAAGTAAAGTATAATCTGGCGTTAATTGCAAATAAATTTGGCGAATATTCCGTATCGCAAGTGCTTTTGCAAAATGTGCTTAGCACTTATCGTACTGTTTTTGGAGAGCAGCATCCATCTACGGCGAATGCTTATGGTGCGTTAAGTAGTGTATTTTTATTGCAAGATGATTTAGAAAAGGCACTGTTTTACACTACAAAAGAACGTGATGTAATTTCAAAATTATATGGCCCTCAACACCCTGACATCGCTTACAGCAATTTGAATATAGGAAAAATATATGCATCTAAAAATCAACTTAATTTAGCCGAGCAGCAATTTAAAATAGGAATCTCGATTTTAGAGGCTGCAGGTAAGAAGGAAAATGACACGTACATACAACTTGTAATCAAATTAGCATCGGTATTGCAGGACAAATCTGAACTAAAAAAAGCGGAGCTGCTGCTAAAAAATTTAATTACACAACAGCAAATAGATGCAGAATATAAAGCCGATATTTTCTTGGCTTTGGGGAGCATCTATATGTCATTACATCAAGCACAAACTGCCATCGACTATTTTAACAAAGCAGATAAAATGTATATATCTGTTTATGGAGAAAAAAATATTTTTTCGATAGATGCAAATATAGAACTTTCAAAATGCTATTTACAGATAAACCAACTTAATAAGGCCAACTATTATGCACTAAAAGCTCGGAAAATAACCATTACGAACGGTGCAATCATTTTTCCGTACGACCATTGGAGATGCAGGCAGCAAGAGTTGTTGTGTATTAAAGCATTATTGGAGAATAAGGTATTAGACAGAAACAAATCTGCTTATTATATAGATGCAATTAAAGATGTTTTATTAGAAGCAAAACGCATTAAACAAACCTATTATTCCAATGGCAGCCAGCTGAACTATGCAGCACTCATGAGTGAATTGAACAATTTGGGAATTTACTTTTTAACGCATTTTTATCCGAAACGAGATGTTTATTTTATGAATAATTTATTGTTCTTTGGCGAGCAGAAAAAAGCCAATTTACTACGCAATAAATTTTTAGATGAAGCCTCTAATGAATTATTACCATTAGCAAAACAACAGCAATCTAAAGCAATTATTAATCGATTAAACTATTTTATTACGCTAAATGAAAATCAAGAAAAAACAGACTATAACCTCAATGATTCTGTTTTATTCTACCAAGATAAATATGAACAATTTACTAAAACGATAGAAAAAGAGTATCCAAAAATTTATAGCTTAAAATATGGAGAACGGCCATTAACCGTACTGCAAATACAACAACAACTACCCGAAGATGCTACATTTTTAGCATATTGTAATGATGCCGAGCGGTATTACTGTTTATCCATTTCTAAACACAAAATAGAATATAAAGTATGTGGGAATGTAGTGTTTATTGATAGTTTGATAGAACAACAACAGCAATCTATTACTACTAAAAAAGCAAACACCGTCGCTGCCGTGTCGTTGTACAATGCTTTGCTCCCTGATTATTTGGCACATTATGTACTGCTCTCTCCGGACGGTGCCATTCATCAAGTAGCATTTGATGCTTTAAAAAAGACAACGGAAAGTGATTATTTTATTTATAGCCATCCGTCATTTTATGCGTTTTCGGCGGCTACCTATTTTCATCATTCAAGGGCTAACGACAACCAAAAAGTAGTTGCATTCTTTCCTGATTTTTCGCATAGTCAGTATGCTGCATTACAAACGAGTGCGGAGAAAAAGACAATAAGGTCATTTCCGGAACATCAAATTTACGCCACAGAAAATGCTCAAAAAAGTAATTTCATAAATGCGGCCGGCAGTACCGGAATTATACATATTGCTACACATCTATTAATAGACACCACTGCTCCTTTACAGTCGTATCTGATGTTTCAGCCGATTGGTGATTACAAACTAAGCATTAATGAAATTTGGAAAATGAATATCAATTGTCAGTTAGTAGCCTTGGCTTCGTGTCAAAGTAATTTTGGGAAGCAACAAAATGGAGAAGGAATACAAAATTTTGCTTGGGCATTTTATTATGCAGGAGCACACAATATTTTGTCCACCCAATGGAGTGCATCAGACAAAGCCGCTTCAGCAATTATTTGCAACTTTTATAGCAATCTAAAAAACGGAATGAACAAACAAGATGCCTTGCAAACAGCGAAAATTGCTTACCTGAAAAATGCGGATGCAATAGGTATTCAGCCGTATTTCTGGGCTAATTTTCAATTAATTGGCAATTTTAGCGAAATTACAATTGCACCAACTTTTTTTGTTAAAAATTGGTATTTGCCGATATTGTTTTGTGGATTTGTTTTACTGTCTCTGCTTGTATTTCGGTCGATTTACAAGCGAAAAAGGTATGCTTATCCTTAGCAGCGAGAGTTAAAACTTAACAGCCGGATGTATTATAATTAGAAAAATCAACTTTAAAAAATAAAATAAGTTTTACCTTTAAACATGCTTTTGCCTTTAGAATATCACTTTCCGGATAATTTGATGCCTGCAAAAAAGTTGGACAAATTATTAGCAACAGGCTATTTCCGTACCGGAAACTACATGATGCGCACGCGTGTTTTATATTTTAATGAAGAGATATTAAACACCCTACACATTCGTATTGCATTACAGGCACATCAATTTTCAAAAAGCTTGCAAAAGTTATTAACTAAAAACAAAACTCGTTTCACGCACACCATTCAGCCTATACATATTACAGCAGAAAAGGAATTATTGTACAAGCAGCATCGCAAGCGCTTTAAGGGGAATGCTTCGCTGAGCATTTCCTCATTTATGTTTGACAGCTATAACAAACATATTTTTAATACGTATGAAATCAATATTTACGACAACGGGAAATTAATAGGCTATAGTTTTTTTGATGTGGGCATTAATAGCATGGCGAGTATTATCGGAATTTTTGATCAGCAATATGCCAAATACAGTTTGGGTATTTACACGATGCTGTTGGAAATTGAACATGCAAAAACAGTAGAGCTAAAATATTATTACACCGGCTATGTAACGTATGAATCGTCACAGTTCAATTATAAGCTTCGCTTGTCCGAAAAATTTGAGTTTTACGATTGGTATTCAAAGCGATGGATTTCATTTGAGAAACGTTATAAGAAAACAAAAGTAAATGATTTTTTTAAAGCGAAAATGAGCATTGCAAAACAATGGCTTGATGCATTTAAGTTGGAATACAAGGAGCTCTTTTATCCTTATTTTTATATGGGAAGTATGTACCCCAAGTCCGATTGCGTGAAAGGCATGCATCATTTGCTGATTCAAGATTTCGATATCGAAGGATTGTTTTATATTATAGAATTTCATCCCGAAAAAATGGAATTGATGCTCTCGGGTGCTACTATACACAAATATCAATTTGAGGAACATATTGATTTAAGTTTGTTATATGATGCGAAAAAATGGAATCGGGTGCTGCTGTATTTGCAACCGACGATTGTTGTAAAAAATGAATTTGAACTTTATGCGGGCTATATCTTCTTGCAAGACCTGTTTAAACAACATTTACAACCACCACCTCCGCCAAATACGACACTGAACAATCCGAATATAAATAGGTAATCTCTCTACGTTTTTTATTTAGTTTGATTTACATCATTAAATTTATCCATTCAACCTTTATATGTTGTATTTGTTCAACTAACTAAACCTTATCTTAACATAGATATCTTTTTAAAAATCAGTATATTTTAATGCTATTTAATAACTTTACTTAATGGATTTGTTACAATTACTACCAACAGCGCAGCGCGTATTGAAGCATTATGGAATCACATTTTTGACCCCCAATGAATGGATTACATTAGTACAATACGGCTCCATCCGTTCCTTGAAAAAAGGAGAAAATTTCATTACCGCCAATCAGGTAAATACAAAAATAGCGTTTATATTAAAGGGAGCGTTTCGCTTTTTCTACGAGAAAAATGACAATGAAATTACGTGTTTGTTGGGTTTTGAAAACAACCTCATCGGTAGTTTTGAGAGTAATATTTTAAAGCAACCTTGCACACAAACCATACAAGCCATTGAAGACTCCGAGTTGTTTATAATAGACTACAAGGATTTAGAAAAACTATACGATAAAAGTCCAAAATTCGAGCGTGTTGGCCGCATCATTTTAGAATATTATTTAGCCTATTTACAACAAAGAATTACTTCTTATTTATTAGACACTCCGGAACAGCGTTACGTTCGATTAATCAATGAAACACCCGACATTTTAAACCGAGTACCACTGCAATATATTGCTTCGTATATCGGTGTTACGCCTGTTTCACTAAGCCGAATTCGAAAGCGAATTTTAAAGAAATAACGTTGCTTACATTAAACCTCTACGCTGTTATTTTTTGATACTTCTCCTAAAAAAGTACCGGCTTCTGTCATGGTGCGTTTTCCGGTTTCAAAATCCACGGACACCAAGCCAAATCTATAATATTGTCCCAAATTCCATTCGTGATTATCCATGGTACTCCAATGGAAATACCCTAAAATAGGAATACCCTCTTCCAATGCTTTATGCACCCATCCTAAATATTCTTTTATACTTTCAATACGGAGCTTTGGATCGGAGGTGCAAATGCCGCTTTCTGTGATGATAATCGGTTTTTGGGTTCGCTCCCAATATCGTTTAAAAATTGTGTAAAACCCACTCGGGTCGTATTCCCACATCAGGTCGGTTCGCCTGCCTAATTTTTTCAATTGCTCCGCATGATTCATATTGTCTAATGGCAATGGGCGGAACGACATTTTTGCGTAATAGCTTAGCCCTTGGAAATCTTGTTTTAAAAAATGCTTATGACAATAATCCATAAACCACCAATCGAATAGTTTGGCGATAAGCTGTCCCGGAAATACTTCTCCTTTAAATTGGACCGTATTGAAGGAAATACCGATTGGTGCTTTTGATTTTTGTTTGATAATGTCATACGCTTCTTCGTGTGCGCTGCCTATTTCTTTTAACACCCGTCTGGCTAAAAACAATTTTCCTTTTTTAAACGGCGGAAATTCTCCGGTTAGCCAGCCATTAGAAACATATACGTTTGGCTCATTGAAGGTATTCCATGTATCCACTAAATGCCCGAAAGTGTCCACGGTTTTTTGCACAAAATCCAGCCACATTTTTCGGTTGCCTTTTTTTTCCCATCCGCCTTCCTTTTCAAACCAAGTGGGATTGGTAAAATGGTGTAATACCAGCATAATATGTTTCCCTCTGCGTTTTAATTCTTCCATAAAACGCAGGTAATTTCCAACTTCTACTTGGTCAAATGCGGCATACGGTGCTTTTTGCAATTTTGCCCAATCGTGGCTCATCCGATAACCATTACTCAATTGACAAATAAGTTCTAAATCTTCCTCTCGATGCAAATCGTGCTGCGAACATTTATCAAAAACGGTACCGTCTTTGCATTTTACCCCTTTCCAATTATTATCGGAAACTGTTTCAATCTGATACGCTGCGGTAGAGGTGCCCCAAATAAAATCTTTAGGAAATTGTAATTTCATGTTTCTAATTTTAGCCTTTACTGTAAATACTCCTTATTTTTTTTAGTAAAAAAGTAGTAAAGCAGATTTATTTTTAAAAAATTGATAAAACTTAAAGATAGGAATATCTTGCTGTTCTTTTTTGCTGTAGATATTAAAAACAGATTAAATAATCTACGTTAAAAACTTTTTTATCTTAGCACTTATTATGGCGCATACAGCAGCACCTATAAATCGTATAAAAGTCTTTAACAGAAAGAAATTGTTAGAAATTCGTATTCCTACCAAAAAAAATACGCGTGCATTAATTGTAATGATAATAGCTGCCATGTCATGGGTTTTTGCCTTATTAATGCTGGTGCGGGTTGCTCTTTCGTTGCATTATTTTTGGTATAAGGCCGGAATAATATTCGCTATTTCGGGTTGGTTTTTTTTAGGAATGGCGGGTGCAAGTTTTTTTATCTGGCTGTTTTTTGGAAGAGAGCGTATTATTGTAACTCCCCATTTTTTGATTACCGACAAGCCTTTAGTTTTTGCAAGAAAATTTTTACGACGCGCGCCATTACAACATATTGTTGCGGACAAGGAATTGTATGAAGCCAATCGCAACGGACAATGGATAGATGAAAGCAGAACCGTGATAAAATTCATTACTTTGAAAAAATTAGTCACTATGGCGCGCGGTGTCAATGAAGTAGAAGCGGAAGCTATTGTTTTGGAGTTGGCAAAATCAGACTTTCTAAAAAAAGACCAATTCGCCGTAGAACATAAATTTTAGTTTTGCAGTGTCGCACTAATCAATTTAATCATTTTCCATTTTTTATCATCGTCGGGAGATTTTTTTGATTTCTCGGAGAAATAAAATTCTAAATTTTGCACCACCTGTTTTGCTCCTTGTTTATTATAATCCGATTCTTCGTATTGGTAAATATCTACCAAAAAGCGAATACCATTTTCCAGTATTGCAGCATCCGATTTTTTTAAATATTCTCCAAATGATTTAAAGTTGGAATAAAATGTTCTATTCGTATTGAGCCAAATTGCTTTTTTAAAAAATTCTAAATTATCCGCAATAGTGTCTTTAAATACCGCTGCAATGGCTTGCATTAATTCCGGAGCTTCAGTAATTGAAAGGCGTTTGGCATATTCATACGCTGCGGCTTTATGGTAATAATTTATATTTTCCAATGCCGCACTTAAACATAAAATTGAGGAATCTGCATCCAATACGCGTTTTAAGGTGTTGATACTTTGTCCTTTGTCTAAGTTTACTAATTTATGAATTGCCTTTTCTCTCACTCTTGGTGATACATCGGTTTGGATAGTATTTTGCAAGGCTAAAGACAGTTGAACTTTGTCCGAAAATTTGTCGGGCTGTATGGCTTCTACCGCCTCTTTTCTCAAGTACCAGTTTTTATCTTGCATCGCCTTTAGTAGTACTTCTTGTGCTGCCGGGTTTTCTTTTTGATGAATTGCTAATGCTTTTATCGCTTCTAATTTATCCAAATACAATGGTGCATTATAAAATTTAAAAATATTTTCTGCATCGCTGAGGTCTTCTGTTTTTTCGCAAAGCAGTTTTTTGTCTGCATCAAAATTTATTAATTGTGGTGCTGCTGTTGCCGAAAAATAAAATTTATTGGTACTGTTAGTAATATCTATCGTTTTGGTTTCTTTTTTACCGTTGGTATAAATATCTATTTTTACAGGTATGCGAAAAATCGGACCGAAATCATTTTTTTGGGTTTGAATGACGGTTAACTCTATCGTTTTATTTTGCGCATCATAACGGTGTTGTATGTTTAAAATAGGATGTCCTTTGCTGTACCACCATTGATTAAAAAACCAATTTAAATCTTCGCCGGTTATTTCTTCAAAACATTTACGTAAATCCGATACTTCTGCATTTCCAAATTTGTGTGTAGTAAGATATTTATTTAATGAAGCAAAAAATGCGGCATCACCTACATAATTGCGAAGCATGTGTAATACTGCGCCGCCTTTTTCGTAGCGTATTGCATCAAAAACATCTTTGGGCGCATCGTAATAGAAATTAACCAAAGGTTCGTTTTTATACGTTGAGCTATGTATATATTTTTGATTACATGAGTATAAATAAGCGTCTCCAATATCATTTCCTTCTTTGAAATTATACCACAGATATTCACCATAATTTGCAAATGACTCGCTCAAGGTCAAGTTAGCCCAAGACTTTGGCGTAACATAATCGCCAAACCACTGATGAAAAAGTTCGTGTGCAATAATCCAGTCAAAACCACCATCTATTAACTGCTGGTGGGTGCAAAGCATTTTATCGAAATAGAGAATTGCAGAGCTATTTTCCATTGCACCGGCAGTATAATCATACGCCATCATATTTGCCATTTTATCCCAAGGAAAATCTACGCCAAGTAATTGCGAATAATACTCCATCATCGCCGGCATATTCTTAAAAATTTCTCCTACGTCTTTTTTGTATTTGGGAAATGTATAGGCAATGACCTCTTTGTCTCTCCACTTATCTTTATGTATGTAATAATCTCCGATTCCCAAGAAAAATAAATAGGGCGAATGCGGTTTGTCCTGTTTCCAATAATCGGTTTTTGTACCATCTCCATTTTGAGTAGAACTCATCAATAAGCCATTGGACAAAGATACCATATTGGTGTCGAGTGTAACGTAAATTTCTTCCGTTGTTTTTTGGTCGGTGGCATCTATCGTAGGAAACCAACACGAAGAAGATTCTTTCTCCCCCTGTGTCCATAGATGCATAGGCTTATAAGGGTTTTTACCTTCTACATCTATAAAATACATTCCTCTGCCTTCTTCTACTTGTAGGCTGTCTTGTGTGTACGGTAATGCTACATAATTTATTGAAATTGTAATTTGGTCGTTGCGGGTATAGTATTTATTTAAGTCGATGGTAAGAAGTGAAGTATCATAGCTAAATGATAATTTTTTATAGTTATCTTTTGTCTTTAGCTGTACCTCGTTTATCTTTAAATATTTTGCATCTAATACCAATTTATTTTGCTCGTAGTAATGAGGTTTCAACGTTAATTCTGCTATACCATAAAGCGCCTTTTCTTTAAAAACAGGCTTTAAGAGGAGTTTGGTATGTATTAAATCAAAATATTTCTGATACGCTCCTTTATAACTTGTAATATAATTTGGAGGAGTTACAACTACTTCTTGCAAGGCAATCGGGTGTCTTTTTTTACCTTTTCTTTTAGGGCATTTTGCATCTAATGAAATGAATATCAATACAATACAAAACAACAAACAGGTTCTACGCATGAATACTTATTAACAACGTTTGAAAAAGTAAAGATAATCAATAATAGCTAATTACTTAATATCGTGGTGCAATAGGAATATTTGTCACGGATAAATAGCAAAATTAAAATTGACATATAAAATATAATATATAAAAATAACTACATTAACATACCTCTTTCAAGTGATTTTTTAAATGCAGTACAACAAAAAACGATAAAAATATACCCATGAAATATAAAGTCTTCTACAAAGAAAATCAAGCGCACGAAATTGAATTAAACAATCAGCAAATTAAAATTGACGGCAAAGAAACAGAAATTGATTTGGTAAAATTGTTAGACAATAAGTTTCACATTTTAGACAATCATAAATCGTACAACTTAGAAGTTATCCATGCGGATTATACATTAAAACGGTTTTCCATAAAAGTAAACAATAATATTTACGATATAAACCTGCAAGACGAATTAGATATATTATTGGATAAAATGGGAATGTCGGTAGCTGCCGACGATAAAATGGATAACGTAAAAGCACCAATGCCGGGCTTAGTGTTAGATATTCTGGTAGAAGCAGGACAAGCCGTAAACAAAGGAGATAACTTGATAATTTTAGAAGCCATGAAAATGGAAAATATTATCAAAGCAAGTGGTTCAGGAACGGTAAAAAGCATTCATGTGCAAAAGAAAGATGCGGTGGAAAAAAATCAACTGCTAATTGAAATGGAATAACCTATTTTCTTAATTTCTCTATACATTTACGGTAAAATATGCATTTAGTTGCTGACGAAATAGAAAATTACATCGACGCACATACAAGTGAGGAAGGAGAAATATTGCAACAACTCCACAGAAAAACATTTACGGATGTGTTAATGCCGCAGATGCTGAGTGGAAAAGTACAAGGACAGTTTTTGCAGATGATATCGCACATGCTGCGACCAAAAAGAATTTTGGAAATCGGTACATTTACAGGTTATGCCGCCATTTGCTTAGCTGCCGGATTGCAAGAAGAAGGCAAACTTTTTACAATAGATATAAATGAAGAATTGGAAGGTATAGTAAAAAGCCATCTGGAAAAAGCCGGACTACAAAACAAAATTGTGCCGATTATAGGAAACGCTGCTGACGAAATTCCGAAATTAAATGAACTATTTGATTTGGTATTTATAGATGCCGACAAGCAAAACTATAGCTTGTATTATGATTTAGTTTTTGATAAAGTACGTCCCGGTGGCTTTATTCTGGCCGATAATGTATTGTGGAGCGGGAAAATTATTAATGAGAAAAAAGATAAAGACACTCAAAAATTAGCCGAATTTAATACTAAAGTACAACAAGATAATCGCGTAGAAAACGTTATTGTATCTATACGCGATGGTATTTTAATGGCTCGAAAAAAATAAAACTGAAGAGAAAGAAATGAAGAGAATACTAAACTACACCCCATTTTTAATTGTATTATTTTGCGCATTACCGATTAAAGCCCAGCAAAAGAAAGACTCCTTAGCCGTATATGAATATATTCGGAAATACAAAGATATAGCCATACAAGAAATGAAACGCGCCGGCATTCCGGCAAGTATTACGATGGCACAAGGCATACACGAAAGCAGCTTCGGCACCAGCTATCTTTCTACGAATACCAACAACCATTTCGGAATAAAATGTAAGGAAAACTGGACAGGAAAGACGTTCAAATATACCGATGATGCACCAAACGAATGTTTTCGGGTATATGATAAAGTGGAAGACTCCTACAAAGACCACTCCGATTTTTTAAGAAATAGACCTTATTACCAACCCTTATTTAAGTTAGATATTTACGACTATAAGGCTTGGGCGTATGGATTGAAAAAAAGCGGCTATGCTACCAATCCGAAGTATGCCGAAATTTTAATTAAAATAATAGAAGATTACAATCTTTTTCTGTTAGATAAAGGTCTGCCACTACCCTACCTAAACAATACATCCTCCACCGCTGCCTACCAAAATAATACTATTGAAGAGAACGAAAATACGGAAGACAGTATAGAAGTAAACGCCAACACACCTGCTGTAATTGAAAAAAAAAATGAAGTAATCCACCCTACATTCTCTACTCCTGTAACAACCAAAAAAATTACGAAAACAATCCTAAAAGTCAATAAATGTAAAGCGGTAAAAATTTATCCCAAAAATGGAGAGACCTTAGACCTATTAAGCAATGTGCTAAACATTGATAAAGAAGATTTATTAGAATACAACGACCTAACTACTGATGCCCAATTGAAAGACGGACAACTTATTTTTATCCAACGCAAAAAAAAATCTAATAAAGAAGGAATCTATAAAGTACAGGCTGCTGACAACCTTTGGAGTATTTCTCAAAAAATGGGTATCCGCCTAGCAGCACTCCGACGAATAAACAAATTAGAAAACGGCGAGGAGCCGGCTACAAACACCGTACTTTCGCTCAAAAAGAAAGTAGCAGAACAACCTGCAGTAAGAAAACCGACCGACAACAGAAAATCGCAAGCCGCAACTGCAAAATCTTTTACAAAAGAGGTAAACGTTGTACGCGCAAGAGACACCATTTATCCCGACACAAACATTCCGTCTAATTTATCGGTGGATAGTAATACCGTATTGGGCTGGGAGAGTGATACCAAACTCTTGGAAAAACCTGCTATTATTCCGTCTGCTACAAAAAAAGATACCCTCCGCATTAATACGCCTACTCCAAAAACAACCGTACCGGAAACTACAGTTCCTGCACCACAACCTACTCAAAATTCAACAGGAAATCCGATTGAAAAAACGATATATCCAACCACAATAGATTATAATAAATTACCCAAAAGCACTACCGAATTTCATACCGTAATAAAAGGCGATACCATGTATAATATTTGTAAGCGATATGGTATTTCTATCACACAATTAATGCAATGGAATAATATGTCGGAGCAAAGCGTTAAATTAGGGCAAGTACTAAAAATAAGGCCGTAATGAAAACAATAAAAATAAAGGGAAACACATTTAATGAATTTCTGACAGAAGAGCAAATCCAGAAACGTATAAATGAAATTGTAACCGAATTAACGGAAAAATTCCACGACAAACATCCGGTATTTGTTGTTGTTCTTCGTGGCGCATTTATGTTTGCCAGCGATATATTAAAAAAATTTAATTACCCCTGTGAGATAGAATTTGTAAAACTGACCTCTTACACCGGAATGCAATCTACCGGAAAAATAAATATGGTTTTGTCATTAAAAGAAGAGATTGTAAAAGGGCGAGATATTATTGTATTGGAAGATATTGTGGACTCGGGATTAACCATGGATTTTTTTATTCACTATTTACAAGGGCTATCCCCACGTTCTTTATCCTTAATTACATTTTTATTCAAGCCTGAAAATCTTCAAAAGGAAGTAAATATAAATATTGCAGGATTTACTATTCCGGATTTATTTGTAGTAGGATATGGATTAGATTACGATGGCGAAGGTAGAAACCTAAGCGCCGTCTATCAGTTGGCAACTTAAAATACCGTTATTTTAGCGAAAGAGCTTGATTAAATCAATTCTACCTTTTAATGTCTTATGCACAAGAGTTTACTCCCAAACAATTACGGCTTTGTCGTTATACCATTTTTCGTAATTAGGAGATTTTGCTTTTTCTAAAATATTGCGCTTCACTTTTAGCGTAGGTGTAAGTAAATTATTATCCACTGTCCATTCCTCTTGCATGATAATAATTTTTTTCATCTTCTCATGTTTTTCTAAGCTATGGTTTACATCTATTAAAAGTTCTTCTAAGCTTTTTTCTAAAGCAGCCTTATCTTCTTTTTTTGCATCTTCTGATAATACTATCAAAGCCATTGTTTGAGGTAAATTGGCGCCTACAACGCATACTTGCTCTATAAATGTATTTTTAGATAATTCTAATTCTATCGGTGCCGGCGCAACATATTTTCCTTTATCTGTTTTAAAAATATCTTTTACCCGTCCTGTTATTTTCAAAAAGCCGTTGGCATCAATTTCTCCTTGGTCGCCGGTGCAGAGATATCCATCTTCAGAAATTGTTTCTTTAGTTTTTTCCGGTTCTTTATAATACCCCAACATTGTACATTCATTCTTTACTTGTATTTCGCCTTCTTCTGACAATCGCACCACGCAATTGGGTAGTGGCGTTCCTACATATCCAAGTTTGCGATTTTCTCTTTTTGTTAAATGCGAATAAGCACAATTTTCAGTCATGGCATACGCTTCGCAAATCGTAAACCCAAGTTTGTCGTACCACTCTAACAATGCTACCGACATCGGCGATGCACCGGTGAGTAAATATTTCGCATGTTGCAGCCCCAATCCTTCTTTTATTTTTTTGCGGATAAGGTTATTTATAATCGGAATTTTTAATAATACATTTAATTTAGATTGCGGCATTTTTGCCAATATCCCCATTTGGAATTTCGTCCAGATGCGTGGCACTGCCAAGAAAACAGTAGGTTGGGTCTCTTTTAAATTTGCGGCAAAAGTATCTAACGATTCTGCAAACGAGATAGAGCCTCCCGTATAAATTGCGCCATGCTCTACCAACATTCGCTCTGCAATATGCGACAAGGGCAAGTAGGAAAAGAACCGTTCATGATCGCTCAGGTCGTTTAATTGCGAAAGTGCCCAAGTGGCAGCATACGAATAAGCATGTACAGAATGTACTACCCCTTTGGGTAGTCCGGTAGTGCCGGAGGTATAAATTATGGTACCGATAGATTTTCTATCCGGGATAATATTCCCTTGCAGCGGCGGGGTTTTTGCAATGATATCGTCCCAGTTTTCATACTCTTGTTCTGTCCATAATGGGTAAGAAATCCCTTTTACTGTATCAGGAAGTCCGGAGCGTTGTTTGCTCCAGTCATCTAATTTACCGATAAAAGCAACTTTGGCTTCACAATGCTCTAAACAAAACCGGATAATATCTGCCGGAATGGTAGGGTACAAAGGGACTGAAACGTGCCCTGCCATCAATATCGCCAAATCGCTCATTATCCAATGAGCGCAGTTTTTAGATATAATGGCAATTTTACTTTGTGGTGGCAATTGCAATGATTGTAAGTATGCCGCCATTCTCCGAATTTCATCATCTGCTTTTTTCCATGAATAATGTATCCAATCGCCCTGAAATGGTTGGCGTAAAAAAGTTACATCAGGCTTTTGTGCCGTCCATTGGTATAATTTCTCTAAAGGTGTTTCGATAATCATGAATGCAGTTTTATTGATTTTGCAAATAAGCTTAATTACATAAATATACAGAAAGAATAGTAAGAATTACCCATAAGAGAAAAAATAAATCAGTATTGTAAATAAGTAAAAATATTTGTTGAATTTTGTATAATGAAACTGCTTTCTTCCGCCTCCAATCCTTTAATAAAAAAAATCTTGCATTTGCAGGAAAAATCAAAAGTGCGCAAGGAGGAAAACTTGTTTGTAATTGATGGATGGAAAGAAACACAAATGGCTTTAGAAAATGAGTATGAGATAAAGATGATTTTGTGCGCACAGGATACTGCAAACAGTTTACCGTTTTCGGAAATTGCATCCGTATTAAATGCATTCCATTCCGAAGCGGAAATTATTCAGGTATCTGCTGTTGTTTTTGATAAGATTGCAGTGCGTGGGAACACGACTAAAGTGGTGGCAATTGCACAACAAAAAGAGCATGCGTTAAATCAAATTAAACTTTCTAAAAATCCGATTATCTTGGTGTTAGATGCGGTAGAAAAGCCGGGAAATTTAGGGGCTATTTTACGCGTGGCAGATGCCGGCAATGTAGATGCGGTTTTATGCTGTTCTATTGCCACGGATATTTATAATCCGAATGTAATACGCTCGTCTGTAGGGTGTATTTTTTCGCAAAAAATTGCCGTTGCAGATAAAAAGGCTGTTTTTCATTTTTTGAAAGAAAATAATATCTCTGTTTATACTACGTCCTTAAAATCTTCTAAAAACTATTTAGAGATAGATTATAAGAAGCCAAGTGCTTTTATATTTGGTACAGAAGCGGTTGGCGTAGATGCCTTTTGGGAAACACATTCCACACAAAACATTATCATTCCGATGCGCGGACAGAACGACTCGTTGAATGTATCTAATTCGGCGGCTATTGTACTGTTTGAGGCTTTGAGGCAGCGAAGCAAATAGTTCTGTTATTTTGTTGCTCGTACAAGTAACCCAAAGTGGCTGGTCATTCTCAAAACATTTGCCGTTAGCGTATCCATCGTCCAATTATTGCCGCCACTGATTACAGAAGAGCTGCCTCCTGTCTTTGTAAATGTAAATGAATTTCCAGATTGTACATAAGTATCCTGTTCTGTAAAACCATACGTAGAGCAATTAAAATTTAATGTAGATGTCGTAAATACTAATGTTCCCGATGCAGGGGCGCCGTCCCAAAGTTGTAAATTCCAATTTCCGGTAACAGAAGTTGCGGTAGATTTGGTATTCTCTTTCTTACACGCACTTAATCCTACTAATAAGAAGACTAAAATGAAGGCAATAGATTTAGATGTTTTCATAGCTTTTTTGGGCATAAAGATAGATTTCTCTTTTTGAACAGCAATACCGATATCGTGGTATTTTAAGCAAAAGCCCCCTGTTGCAAAGTGCTGCGTATAAGTGTTTACTATTAACTTTATTTCAACTTCGTCTTTGATAGGTGTTTAGCATAGCATAGCTTTAGCGTAGCGCGTCACCTGTCAACTACGAAGTGGGATTTTATTCGTGGATATGACGACGGAAAGATATACGGTATGGTGGTTGACAGGTGGCGTTTGCTTCGCTTTGGCTCACAAACTAAACACCTGTCAAGGGCAAGGTTCTAACCACCGACTAAAAAAGCCATTGAACCAAATGTCTTACGATGAAATATGCGAATTATATGCTATTCCTAAATAAAATTACCGGCGTTTTTTAAAAATGTTGCATGCAAAGTGATTTTTTTCAAGGCTGCCCGTTGGGCAGTCTTTTTTTATTTTACCCCAATTATTTATAGGGTGGTAGATTCAAAATATTGCCATATTTTTTCATTGGCAACAGGAGCAATAATTTCTATCGGTTCGTTCTTTACAGGATGAATAAATTTAATTTTTCGCGCATGTAAATGAATGCTTCGGCTGTTTTCGTTGGGTCGTTCATAGCCGTATTTTATATCGCCTTTTATAGGAGAGCCAATTTTGGCGAGTTGCGCTCGTATTTGATGAAACCTGCCGGTTTCTAATTCTATTTCCAATAAAAAATAGGTGTCGGAATGGGAAATTACTTTATAGTGCAATACGCATTTTTTAGAATGTGCCACTTCTTTGTCAAATAACTTGGCTTTGCGTTGTTTTTCGTCTTTTATATGGTAATGCACTAACGTACCTTCGTCTTTTATAGGTTTATTCTTCACCACCGCCCAGTACGTTTTTTTAATTTCTTTAGTTTTAAAAAGTTCGTTTAACCTTGACAGCGACTTGCTGGTGCGGGCAAATAGCACGATGCCACTCACCGGGCGGTCGATGCGGTGCACCACCCCCAAAAATACCTCTCCGGGTTTGTCGTATTTCTCTTTAATGTACACTTTCACGATATCAGACAGAGGGGTATCACCGGTTTCGTCACCTTGCACTATTTGTCCACTTTGCTTGTTTACAGCAATGATGTGATTGTCCTCGTATAAAATTTTAGGCTGCAAGTGTCTGTAAAATTTATATTTTCAACAAAGTTAACGTAAATTCGTAGAATGCACCAAACACCTGTAATAATATTAGGAATGCATCGCAGCGGCACCACGATGATTACCAAAATATTGGAAAATCTGGGGTTATTTGTTGGCGTAGAAAAAGAAATAAATCACGAGGCTTTATTTTTTTGGAAAATTAATAATTGGATTTTTGATTTGCATACCGCTACGCCTGAAAAGCCGTACAATATGCGCTATAAAAATCCGGCTTGCGAGCAAGTGATTATCGAATCGCTGGACTATTTTGTACAATCGAATAAACGAAAAGAATATTTGGGAAATTTGGCTTCTCGCTATAAAAACATCAAAAAGGTAGATATTCCCTTTGGATGGAAAGATCCTAAAAATACGTTTACCGTTGATTTTTGGAAGCATATTTTCCCGAATCCCAAAATCATTCACATTTACAGAAACCCTATTGATTCCGTGTCGAGCTATATTGAACGTGATTTAGCCTTAAAAAATAAATTTGAATGGAATTGGAAAAAAAAGCTCAAACGCAATTTCTTAATCAGCAATCATTTTCACGAAAACTTCCGTTTAACCTCTATCGAAGAGGGGTATAATTTATGGGAAGAATATGTAAGCAAAGCCTTGCATTTAAAACAAGAATTTCCGAATTATTTAGAAATAAAATATGAGGATTTTTTGGAAAATCCACTCCCGCATATACAACAATTAGCAGCATTCTGCGGATTAGAAAGTAACGACAGTAAGATAAAAGATGAAATAAAATTGGTCAATAGTGATAGAGCTTACTCCTTTTTAAGCCATCCTGCCTACAAAGCAATTTACGAGCGATTAAAAACAAATGCTATTATGCAACAATTAGGATATCATAATTTATAATGCAGCCTGCAGTTCAAATAGTATTAGCCACTTATAATGGGGAACAATTTTTGCAACAGCAAATAGAAAGCCTATTGCAACAATCCTATTCCGATTTTACCGTTCTTATCAGAGACGACGGCTCTACGGATAAAACACTCGAAATAATACAATCCTATCAAGAAAAATATCCTGCAAAATTTTTTCTTTTAAAAGAGGATAAGAAAAATGTAGGCGCCACACAAAATTTCGGAATTTTATTAGCCAACAGCACCGCTGATTATATTTTTTTTTGCGACCAAGATGATGTATGGTTGTCGGACAAAATAGAACAGTCTTTAAAAATAATTTTCAGTATCGAGAATGAGCAAAAAACGAATCCATGTTTGGTGTATTCCGATATGAAATTAATAGATGAACATGGGAAAATAATGGCAGAATCTGTTTGGCAACAACTACAGCTAAGTCCTGATTATTTTACGTTAAATAGGTTATTGGTACAGAACATTCCGCATGGATGCACGATGGTAATTAATAAAGCGATGAAGTCAATTGCATCACCCATTCCGGCAGCTGCAATTTTACACGACCATTGGTTGGCTTTACTGGCAGCAAGTGTTGGAAATTCGGCAGCCATTACCACACCTCTACTACTATTGCGAAACCATGCTCAAAATGTAACTCGAAAAAATTATTCGTTTACAGAAAAAATCAAACGGTATTGTAGGAATTTATCGGATAAGAAAACATACGAACATTATTTAAAAATACGCATTGAACAAGCAAAAGCATTAATGGAAAAATGCAGCCCGCAACTTAATAAAGACCAAATAGGCATTTTGCACGATTTTATACGTTTAGAAAATGTAGGAAGTATGCAGCGAAAAAAAATTTTACTGCAACATAAATTTTACAGAACTACATTTTGGCATAGTTTGAAAATGATATTACGTGCTTAGTTTTGTTATTTTTAGTATTTTTGAAAAGTTTAATACAAAAATATCTTGAAAAATATTCTTATAACAGGTGGTGCAGGTTTTATCGGTGCTTCACTTTCTTTACAATTAATAAAGAAAGGATATACGGTTACTGTTTTAGACTGCCTGCATCCGCAAATACATGGAAAAACGCCCGAACAAACCTCTCCTTTATATCAATCTATCAAAGATAAAGTACAGTTTATAAAAGGCGACGTTACCAATACATCCGATTGGAAAAAAGCCTTACACCAACAGCATGTCGTAGTACATTTAGCAGCCGAAACCGGCACCGGACAAAGCATGTATGAGATAGAACGCTACACAACGGTTAACGTTACAGGAACTGCAATTTTATTAGATTACCTAACCAACGAAAAACATTCTATAGAAAAAGTAGTTGTTGCGAGTTCGCGTGCGGTATATGGAGAGGGAAAATATTTTTCGCAGAAAATGAATCGTTGTTTTTATCCTACCGATAGAAATGAAGCCGATTTACAGCAGGGCATTTTTGAACTTAGAAATCCAGAAAATAAAGAGGAATTTTTAGTGCCGATTGCTACAGACGAAGAGAGTAAAATTCAGCCTAAATCAATCTATGGTTTAACCAAATACCACCAAGAGCAATCTTTGATGATTTGTTGCTCTTCATTACATATTCCGTGTGTTGCTTTTCGCTATCAAAATGTATATGGCCCCGGGCAATCCTTAAGCAATCCGTACACGGGGATATTATCTATTTTTTCTACCCGCATAAAACAACAAAAATCTATCAATATTTTTGAAGATGGGAAAGAAAGCAGAGATTTTGTTTTTATAGATGATGTTGTAAATGCCACCATTGCCGGAATAGAAAAGGATGCTGCGGATTTCAATGTTTTTAATGTAGGTACCGGTGTGGCTACTTCCGTGTTAGCGGTGGCGAATACGCTAATGAAAAACTATGGAATTGAGGTGCCTTTGGAAATTTCCGGGCAATACAGAAAAGGGGATATCCGGCACAATTTTGCAGACATTATTCGCTTGCAAAAGTCATTAAATCTCACTCCATCTATAAGTTTTGAAACCGGTATTCGTAATTTTTGTGAATGGGTAAATGAGCAGGAGATTGGGGCAGATAAATATGAACAATCTTTAGCAGAAATGCGGACAAAAGGGCTTTTAAAATAGCATGAAAAAGATAGGCATAATCACCATTACGTATAACAGTGCTCATGTGATAGAACCATTTTTACAATGTGTGCTGCAACAAACGCATTCCAATTTTATGCTATACCTCATTGATAATATATCTTCAGATACTACTTTAGAAATAATAAAAAAATACAATGACAGCAGAATTATTTTGATTGCAAATACAGAAAATGTTGGCGTTGCAAAAGGAAATAACCAAGGAATAGAAAAAGCGTTGAAAGATGGCTGCGATGAGCTTTTAATAATTAATAATGATGTAGAATTTGAAGATGCCTTATTGGAGAAATTATCGAATCAATTAGCCATTTTGAAATGCAGTCTGATAGCGCCGAAAATGATGTATTACCCCGAAACCACCTTGATATGGTGGGCCGGTACTAAATTTAATAAATGGGACGGCTGTATGACGCATCACATTGGCATACAACAGGAAGATAAAGGACAATATAATAGTATTGAAAAAATGGATTATGCACCTACCTGCTGCGTATTGATGAAACGTGAAGTAATTGACGACATCGGATGGATGGATGAAAAATTCTTTGCATACTATGATGACACCGATTTCTTTTACCGTATTTATAAGCAAGGAAAACATCAATTATATTATTATCCATTTGTGCAATTTTATCACAAAGTGGGTGGGCTTTCCAATATGAAAAAAGGCGATGCTAAAAAATTCAAATTCAATGATTTTTACATCAAATTATTTACCAGAAACCATGTGTATTATTTAAGAAAACAAGGTAATTTTTTGGCATTTTGTAATATTTTATATTTCTTTTTTAGAATGAACCTACGTTTTTTATTTAGTGGAAAATACCATAGAGATTTTAAAACATTTCGACTGTTAAACACGTCTTATTTTCAAGGGTGGAAAATAAAAATAGACACAGTAAATAAAGCACCTCAATAAACCAAACTTAAAAAAGGCTGTCGTGACAATCAAAGGTAAAATTACAAATACAATTTTATAAAAATATAGAAAGCAAGTGCGCTCGAATAGCAAAATATCGAAGCTAAACGTTGGTAAATGAAAGAATTAGAATAATTAAATTATAGCTTAATTTTTATCCAACGCAATATACCCCCGAGAGAAGCTTCTTAAAATTTTGCTAAAAAACGGGTATTTAACAAGTATTTAAGCATTTTAACATCCTCATTTTTCGGTAGGAACTATTTTTAGTGTAATTTTATAAAGCAACATAAAAGGTATAGTTAAACTATACAAAGTCGTAAACAATTTTAATAAGAAGCCGTATGAAAAAAAGAACTATCTTTTTGATAGCGTTAGTCGTGTTTTTCCCGCTAAATAATCTTCCCTCTTATGCCAATGGTACGTCATTTCAAAATAATATTGCAGTGCAAGCAATGGAGCAAAATGAGGGCATGGAAAATAGTATTCAATCTTTTTTAAATGCATTTCCAATGATTTCTGCTGATGCACTAAAAGCAGCAATAATGGGCTATTCCGAATTGAACAACGAAGGCAAAATAATAAAAAAAGATATTATTACCGTTATCGATTTCAGCAAACCCTCTACCGAGGAGCGATTATTTATTATCGATTTAAAAGATAAAAAAATAATAGAAAAAAGCTTGTGTGCACATGGTAAAAACAGTGGCGAACTTTTTGCCAATAAATTCTCCAATGCTCCCGAATCTAACGAAAGCAGTTTAGGTTTTTATATTGCAAATGAAACGTATGATGGCAAGCATGGCTATTCCTTAAAATTAGACGGGCAAGAGCCGGGAATTAATGATAAGGCACGCGACAGAGGGGTAGTAATGCATGCTGCCGACTATGTAAGCCAATCTTTTATACAGGCTACCGGTAGATTAGGAAGAAGCCAAGGGTGTCCGGCCGTGCCGACTAATCAATACGAAAAAATCATCCGTTTGATAAAGGGAGGCTCTTGTTTATTTATCTATCATCCCGATAAATATTACAGCAGGAACTCTACCCTGTTAAAACACTATAGTGAATCCTGCTTAGCCGAAGCAGTATCTGCTTTAGGAGAGTAATTTTGCAAGGCTACATTGGAGGGAGCGGTTGGCTTATCTGTCGCTTTTTGGGTTGCTGCAAGCATTGAGTCTGTCTGCTTTTTTTGAGCAAGCAAAGAGTCTTTCACCTGCCGCTCGCGAAGCTCTTCTTTCGTTAACTGATGGGGTTGCTTTCCATTAAAAATAAAATTAATTAGGTCTTTATCTCTATTGTAAACATCGGCATAGAATTTTATTGTTCCATCAAAATCTGCCTCTGCGGTAAAATATCTGAAATATACCGGAATCGCTTTTTTTAACCGGAATGTTTTTGTTTCAATTTTTCTGTCTTTTATTGCTTTCAAACTATCATAAGGCATTTGAAAAGTATCCATAGACATAAGGTATGCTGCTATTTCCAAAGCATCTTGGCAGCGTACACAGCCATGGCTTGCGGCTCGAAAATCCGCAGTAAACAAACCTTTTGAAGGTGTATCATGCATATACACCGAATATTTATTAGGAAATAAAATCTTTACGGCTCCTAATGCATTTTTTGGACCGGGAGGCTGCACGACGCTGGTGTAATTTCCATTATTGGTTACTACATATCCTTTAAAGCTTTTCATTTCATGCTTCACAATACTTTGTGGCACCGACCATGTAGGCCATAAAACAATTTGGTTAATGGCACTTTCCAAAATCGGAGTTTCATTTTTTAAATTTGACTTACCGATTACCGTATTCTTCATCAAACGAATGGTGTCATTCTCTATAATCTTCACTTTAAAAGAGGGTAAATTTACCCATACATATTTTTCGGGTAATTGTACAATGTGTTCCTTGCGCCATCTATCCGCATTAATAGCCAATAGTTGGAATTTTTTAGCATTATCTCGCTCTAAGGCTTTGATGGTATTTACGCCAATTGCTCCATCGCCATTCAAATTATTTTCTTGTTGAAAACGCTTAAGCGCCGATAAATATGCCGAATCATTTTGTTTTAAAGAATCTTGTAGGAAATGGTGATATACCAATGCAATTTTTGCATCATGCACTGCCCCTAAGGAATCTGTTTTAGGGTTGCGGATATGTATAGGCGTTGAAGAAATATTATTTTTAGAAACAAAAGCACGTAACCCCATCATGTATCTGTTGTACATAGGGTTGTTTGGCTCTAAGGCTGTTATTAATTTAGAAACAGAATCCGATTGTGCGTTCTGTAAAAGCGTTATATATTTACCTTCCGTGTTCCAAAAATTAGTATTTATTCCTTGAACGGTATCTGCAAACATCCCGTGCTCTATGTGCAGGGCAATATGGCAAAAAGCACTCGAAAGCCCAACCTCCAACATTTTCTCTAAGGTAAAATTTATTTCCGGCTGTATCCGGTAAGCCGAATCTGCGATATGCCTCAAAAATTCGTATGCATACAATGATTTATTTAATCCTAAATATTCTGCAGAGCCCAAATATTCCAGCATTTCTTTGCCCTTTGGAGATAATACATTTTTACTCGTCCACATTGGAAAGTAATTTGTTTTTGAATAAAAATCTTTTATTACAGAATTTCCACTTAAATACTTGTTTTTATCATCGCGTGTAGTTGGCAATTTTTCTATATAAGCCTGTAACACCGTCGTCATTTGCGAAACAAATTGCTGGTTATCTTTCGGCACCTCCGTTTTACTTTCTATTGCTTCGGCTTTTCCGTCTTTAAGTTTGCAAGATTGCACTAAAAAAATACCAATAAGAATAAATCCGCTGCGGAATAATGAAGCAGCGAACGCTTTGGAAGTATGGGTGGATGGTAAAAAATTAAACATATCGTTTACAAAGCACTTTTCATGCCATATTTACTTAAAAAAAATTAGAAAAACAAAGAAAACTGCCGATTAGAGGGAATAAGAATGGTATAACTTGCTGTTTAGTAATAATTAATTAAAAAATCACATCTTTTAAATGCCTATTTTTGTAGATAGTAAATAATTTTTAACGTATAAAATTGAAATAAATGAAAGTAGCAGTAGTGGGTTCCACCGGATTAGTGGGCACCGAAATGTTGAAAGTATTGACAGAACGAAAATTCCCTGTCACCGAATTAATTCCTGTAGCCTCCGAGCGTTCTGCTGGTAAAAAACTAACTTTTCAAGGTAAAGAATATACGGTAGTTACCCCACAAACGGCAATCGAAATGAAGCCGGATTTGGCATTATTCTCTGCCGGAGGGTCAACCTCCTTAGAGTGGGCACCAAAATTTGCAGAAGCCGGTATCACCGTAGTAGATAACTCTTCGGCTTGGCGTATGGACCCTACTAAAAAATTAGTAGTTCCGGAAATAAATGCAGATGCATTAACCAAAGAAGATAAAATTATTGCCAACCCAAATTGCTCCACCATCCAAATGGTAGTGGTGATGAATCCACTACACAAAAAATATAAAATTAAACGTGTAGTGGTTTCTACCTACCAATCCGTTACCGGAACAGGGAAGAAAGCCGTGGATCAGTTGATGAACGAACGCACAAACGGATTTTCCGAAGAAATGGCGTATAAGTATAAAATCGACTTAAACGTAATTCCACAAATCGACGTATTTATGGATAATGGATACACCAAAGAAGAAATGAAAATGGTGAACGAAACGTGCAAAATTATGCGCGATGACAACATCAAAGTTACAGCGACAACTATCCGTATTCCGGTGATGGGTGGACACAGCGAAAGCGTGAACATCGAATTTGAAAACGAATTCGATTTAGCAGAAGTCTTTGACATTTTAAGTAATTCCGAAGGAGTAGTAGTGGTAGATGATCCGGCAAACCAAAAGTACCCTATGCCAATGGATGCACACGGAAAAGACGAAGTATTTGTAGGAAGAATCCGCAGAGATGAAACACAACCAAAAACGTTAAATTTATGGGTAGTAGCTGATAACCTTAGAAAAGGTGCCGCTACAAATGCCGTACAAATTGGAGAATATTTATTGAAAAATAAATTGATAGGATAATTTCCGATTAAATACTGTCCGACAATATTTTGTACATTTTTAGTTCATTTCAAAATTAAACCCGCTCCGGCAAGTGTTAATTTTTATTAAATGAGGATAAATTTTATTTAAAAATGCGTTTTCATATTTTTTTTTCATAATAAATGATACTCATAAATAAATTTTACTATATATTTGAGGTGAACTAAATTGTAAAAAAAGCATTATGGAAAATTTTGAATTTAACACCGAGAAGATTGAGAAAGCTGCAGAACTCTTAAAAGCAGTAGCTCATCACCTAAGATTAAGAATCATTAAATTGATTCACGAGAAAAAAGAGGTGAATGTAAATGTAATTTACAACACACTTAAAATCGAACAATCTATTACCTCCCAACATTTGAAAATACTAAGAGGGGTGGACGTAGTTCGTACCAGAAGAGATGGAAAGAAAATTTATTACTCCTTAAATTACGACCGCTTAGATGCTATGCACAGAGGTATTGATTTATTTGGAGATGCAGCTCCTTCTAAAAAGGCGGCTAAGAAGAAAAAATAATCCACCCTCTTTTTTCTAAAACGAACATAGAACTATTATTTGTCGTAATTTTGACAAATAATAGTTTTTTTATTTTATGGAAAATCCAATCAAAGAATTTAACGACTATCGCTCTAAAATGAATGCGGTAATTTTAGAACAGAAAAATCTTACCTTAAATAGATTCTTCAATTTAGATATGCATGCTTACGCCGATGGTGCTATCGATGCTAAAACAAAAGAAATGTTAGGCTTAGTTGCCTCTATGGTATTGCGCTGCGACGACTGCATAAAATATCATCTGGGTAAAGCATTCGAAGCCGGTATCCATACCGAACAAGTGTATGAAGTATTTGCAATTGCTAATTTAGTAGGCGGCAGCATCTGTATTCCCCACACCCGAAGAGCAGCAGAATACTGGCAAGCATTAAATGAACAGAAAAATGAACAATAAATTCTATTAAATTACGAAACACGTATGAAAAAGCTATATCTTTTTGATTCTTTTGCACTCATTTTTCGCGCTTATTTTGCCCTACAAAAAAATCCGCTGATAAATTCCAAAGGATTTAATGTATCGGCGATTTCCGGATTTTTAAATACTCTTTGGGAAATAAAAACTAAATACAACCCAACACATTTTGCCGTAGTCTTTGATGCTGCAGCGCAAACAGACCGGCAAGCTGAGCACGATTTCTATAAAGCTAACCGACAAGAAACACCGGATGATATTGTGGCTTCGATTCCTTATATCAAAGAAATCATTAAAGCAATGAATATGCCGGTAGTGGAAATTAACGGCTACGAAGCAGATGATTTAATTGGAACGTTAGCCGTAAAAGCAGCACAAGAAAATTTTGAATGTTACATTGTTTCGCCCGACAAAGACTTAGGACAAGTGGTAGCTCAAAACATCTACATCCACAAACCGCCTTTTATGGGAAAACCCGCAGAGATATTAGGCGTAGAAGAATTAAATAAAAAATGGGAAATCAGAAACCCTAAAGAAATAATAGATATACTTGGACTATGGGGCGATGCAGTAGATAACATTCCGGGAGTAAAAGGCATTGGCGAAAAAGGGGCAAAAATGCTAATCCGACAATTTGGCTCTATTGAAAATATTTATGACAATATAGACCAAGTAAAAGGGGCTATGAAAGAAAAATTATTGGAGAATAAAGAAATGGCTTTTATCTCCAAAAAATTAGCTACTATCATTACAGATGCACCGATTGAATGGGAAGCAGATAAATTTGCTTTACAAGCATTTGATACAGAAAAACTCACAGAACTATTTTCTAATTTAGAATTTAGAACTTTAGGTAAGCGAATATTGGGAGAAGAGTATTCTTTAAATTCAGCCATTTCTAAAAAGGATACCACCGCAAAACCAACAGGACAAGCATCGTTATTTGATACGATAGAAACCTCCACCCCAATTGCTGCTGATGCTAAAGAAATCTCTTTCGGAAAAAACATCAACAACACCACCCATCAGTATCATTTGATTGAAACTGCTGAACAAATCGAAAAATTATTGGAAAAACTACTTGCTTCCGATAAAATTTGTTTCGACACAGAAACCACTTCTTTAGATGCAAATAATTGTGCTTTAGTCGGAATTTCTTTTTCTATAATACCACACGAGGCTTATTACGTTCCTATACCTTCTAATCCCTCTGAAGCACAGCAATTGATTCAACGCTTTAAGCCGGTTTTTGAAAACAAAAACAGTATTAAAATAGGGCAGAATATAAAGTACGACCAATTAGTATTAAAATGGTATGATATAGAAATACACGGAACTTTGTTCGACACCATGCTTGCCCACTACTTGATGGATGCCGACTCCAGACACAATATGGATGCATTATCCGAAAATTATTTGGGTTATACCCCTATCTCTATTACAGAATTGATTGGAAAGAAAGGGTCCAACCAAAAAAACATGCGCGATGTACCTTTGATGCAGATAAAGGAATACGCCGCTGAAGATGCAGATGTTACTTTGCAGTTACACCATGTATTTAATAAAGAAATTGAAAACACGCATTTGCACAAATTATTCTATGAAGTAGAAACACCATTGATACCCGTCCTAACAGACATGGAATACGAAGGTGTAAAGATTGACACCGAATTTCTTAAAAACTATTCCGATGAAATAGCCGATGAAATAATTATTCTGAAAGAAGATATCCTTAAAACTTGCAGTGCACAATTTAATATTGACTCTCCCAAACAATTAGGCGATATTTTATTTGAAAAAATGGGAATCCCGTATCCCGGAAAAAAAACTAAAACCGGACAATATTCTACCGACGAAGAAACCTTACAAAAGATAGCAACTGAAAATCCGATAGCAGAAAAACTGCTCGACTATCGGGAGTTTGCCAAACTTAAAAGCACTTATGTGGACGCACTTCCAAATCTAATAAATCCGAAAACGAATCGCCTACACACTACGTTCAATCAAGCTATAGCTGCCACCGGACGGTTAAGCTCCGTAAACCCAAACTTACAAAACATTCCTATACGAACAGAACGCGGAAAAAAAATACGCCAAGCATTTATCCCAAGAGATGAGCACCATACTATTTTATCCGCAGACTATTCTCAAATAGAATTACGCATCTTTGCTTCCATCAGCAAAGATGAAAATATGATAGATGCCTTTAAACACGGATTAGATATACATGCCGCTACAGCCGCAAATGTATATGGTATTCCCTTGCAGGAGGTAACTTCCGAACAGAGACGACATGCCAAAATGGTCAATTTCGGTATCATCTACGGTATATCTGCTTTTGGGCTGGCACAGCGTTTAGGAATCCCCCGAAATGAAGCCGCTGCACTGATTGAGCAATATTTTGATACGTATAAAGGCATAAAAAAATACATGGACGACACCATCCAATCGGCACGTGAAAACGGATACGTAGAAACGCTATTGGGCAGAAGAAGATACCTGCGAGATATTAACGCCGGCAATTGGACAGTGCGCGGATTTGCAGAACGGAATGCCATAAATGCACCTATACAAGGCAGTGCCGCCGATATGATAAAAGTAGCAATGATAAATATACATCATCAACTACAAAAACATAAATTACAATCAAAAATGATATTGCAAGTGCACGATGAATTATTGTTCGATGTATATATCCCCGAAAAAGAAGAAATAAAATCAATAGTAGTTCACGAGATGCAAAATGCATTACCTTTACACGTACCTATTGAAGTTTCAGTAGGATTTGGAAATAATTGGTTAGAAGCCCATTAATAATTGAAATATGAAAAGAATCTTTTTAGTTTGTAGTATCTTTTTAACAAGTATAGCATTCGCAAAAAAATGGGATGCCGTGTACATTAGCAAGTTGATTACAAAAGGTGGAATTGACAAAGTTATTGATTATTATAAAGCTCGCTACAACAGTGAGCAACGAGACCCTCAAGATGCTTTCCGTATAGCAGATTTATACGTAAAGAAAAAAGACTATGCATCCGCTGTTCAGTGGTACGACAAGGAGAGTCAATTAATAAACACCTCTAAAGTCAATTTATTTAATTATGCCAATGCCAATCGCCTGATGGGCGAATACCAAAAAGCATTGGACGGTTATTTGATGTATGCTGCATTAACCGGAGATGTAGATAAAGTAATGGACTTAGCCAATCAATGCGAAAAAGTAATCCGTTCTTCTGCACTTGCTTATACTTATAAATTAGATAACTATCCCTATAATACAGCAAACGATGAAGACTATGTGGCTTTGCTGAGAAATAATGCCGTCTATATAACACAGCCTAAAACAGAAGAAAAAGTAGAAAATTCCATCAGCCAAACAGTACGGCTATTTGATGGATTTGCACCACCGGTAAAAGCATATTATAACAACATACCAAAGTTGACAATTTCCGGTTTATCCTATACCAAAGATGGCAATAAGGTAGTATTTGCAGCATCCGAAGAGAAGATAAGCTCTAAAAAAGGGAAGCCCAAAAGCGAAAAATTATATATTGCCGATAACTTAGGAGGTCGGTTTTTAAACGTAAAACCTATTGTGATAAACAAAGATGGCTTTACGCAAAAATCACCGGCATTTAATGCAGACGGTACAAAAATCTATTTCTCCTCTAATATGCCCGGCGGACAAGGGGGTTTTGATATTTGGGAAACAGATTTAGTCGATAACCAATGGAGCACTCCTAAAAACTTAGGCAGTTTATTAAACTCTTCTGCTAATGAAATAAACCCGTTCATAAGCCAAAGTAAATCCGATACTAAAATCTATTTTGCCTCAGACAGAGATGGCGGATTTGGAGGATATGATTTGTATGCTGCCACTACCTTAGAATCGGTTTGGCAAGGAGTCGAAATACTACCAGCTCCTATTAATGCTGCCGGAAACGACATTAGTATAATTTATGACAATGACGTAAAAACAGGCTATTTCTGTTCAGACAGAACCGGAGGGAAAGGCGGATATGACTTGTATCGATTTACGCCATTTAATTTAAAAATGAATGTAACCACCCGAGATACTTTCTCAGAAAAACCCATCGGATATGCACTCCTGCAACTATTCGACGGAACTGAAAAACTCTTAGAAGGCGTAACCGATGAGAATGGGAATGCAACATTCTCCGTAAATAAAAATAAAAATTACACCCTGAAAATCACAAAAGATAACTACCGCCCAATAATGCAAAAAATATCTTCCACAGGAAAAGAAAGTGGAGATTCTATTGAGCTGACGGCACTACTCAGACCGGACGAATTATATAGCATTGCCAAAGGAGCTACTACCGATATTTCTTTAGATAATTTTATCATCTTCACCGGAAAAATTACAGACGCAGGCACCAATAAAGTAGCCTCTAAAGTAAAAATGAGAATGGTAAATTATGCTACGCAAAAAGTACGGCAGTTAGAGGTAGATAGCACGGGAAATTTTGAAATAAAACTCTTTTTAAATAACAACTACAAAGTGATTTTTGAAAATCAAGAAAATAAAATTGTAGATGAACTTACCACGTATGGTATGGATAAAAACACCGTAAAAATCCGAGATTATATATTGAATGGAAACAAACTAAAATTTGGCGAAAACAGAACCTATAATGCCGACAATTTGCCGGCCGGACGAAAAATCACCTTACTGCCTTCGCACAATACTCTTGCAGTTGCTACACCAACAGTAGCAAAAAACAAAGTCGATTCTCTGATAAATTTAATTGCCGTTGAAAACAAAACAAATCCTATCATTGATAAAACACAAAAAACAACAACAGAAGAACCGGAGATTACAGCTACTCCAAAACCAATTTCAGCTTCTATCCCTGAAAAAACAACCGAAGCGCCTATCGTAAAAATTGAAAATGAAGTAAAAGTAGCGCAAAACAATCCGCTGCCAACTACTCCTACACAAGAAATAAAAACAGAAGCGATATCTGCTGTGACTCCGGTAGCAACAGCAACAAAAATAACAGAGGATACTACTATCCTTTTAGCTGCCGACATGGCGACGACCGGCTATACAAGAAAAGTAAAAGTTTTAAAATCAGAAAATCTAAGCAAAAAAACACAGCAATTACAAAACACTCTCGCTAAAGATACCTTATCCATAACAACACCTCATACACCAACAGAAACGGTAACATTGTCCCAAACAAAAGGCACCGCTATGGAAGTAGCAACTAAAACAACAGACAAAGCAAACACTAGTGAAACAAACATCAGTAACGCTATAAATGCTGAGCCTACAAACACAATTGCGTCGGATACAACTACTCCCCAACCCAAGCCGGTACTACCAGATGTATATTATAAAGTTCAATTAGCCAGCTACGATGAAGGAAATCTAAAATTCCCCGAATTTGAAAATATAGGGAAAGTAGAAGAAGTACAAGCCTACAATCGCTATATCTACAGATTAGGAGATTTTGAAACCCTCGAAAAAGCTAAACAGGCTTTAGACATGGTACGCACACAAGGTTATTTTGTGGCATTCATTTTGCAGTATAATAAAGGCAAAGTTTCGGGAATAATAAAATAATTATTTTCTTGGAACAAAATCATTTTTTATACTGTTACTACAAGAGGTAACGGAATTTAATTATCAATAAAATCAATAAAAATCAAATCATGAAGAGATTCTTAACCTTCTCATTAGTTGCAGCAGCTTTGTTTTTTTCTGCTTCTACCGCTAAAGCCCAAACACAATTTACCACCAACGAAGTGCGTCAGTTTATGAGCAAAGGCGAACAAAATGGCATTGAAATAACCTTAAACGGAACCTCCCCTAAGGATGCCGCTGAAGCAGTAGAAAAATGGGGCAAAAAAATGAAAGCAAAAGTAGTACGCGACAAAAAAAATCCTGAAATATTTATCGACAATGCTCAAATACCAACGGTGAGTGCTAATGCCGTAGATATTTACGCAATAATAACTCCGGTAGATAATGGCTCTAAACTGACCATTTTTTCAGATTTGGGAGGTGCCTTTATTTCTTCGGCAGCTTACGGCACACAATATGCGGCAATGGATGCAACATTGAAAAAATTAGCCAAAGACCAAGCTGTTGTCGTTGCTGACGATCAACTTAAAGTTGAAGAAAAAATATTGAAATCATTAAACGGAGACTTAAAAGAGCTAAAAAGTAAAAAAGAAGATTATCAAAAAGATATAGAAAAAGCAAAAACAACCATACAACAACGCGAAGCTGATTTACAAAAAAATGCAGCAGATCAAACAGCCAAACAACAACAAATTACTTTGCAACAACAAATTATTGAAACAGTAAAAACGAAAAGAGCCGCTTTAAATTGATAGCTATACACTTTAAAAAAACACCTTTATTCCTTAACCTCTAAAAAATTCATACTCATGCAATTTCGTATTAAATCCACTCTATCTGCTGTTTTATTATTTGTGACAATACTTGCAGCAAACGCACAAACACAATTTACCACCAACGAAGTACGCCAATTTATGAGTAAAGGCGAACAGAACGGCATCGAAATCGCACTAAACGGCACTTCGGCAAAAGATGCCACAAAAGCACTAAGCAAGTGGGCAAAAAGTATGAAAGCAAAAATTGTAAAAGAAAAAAACAGCCCCGAAGTGTTGATAGACAATGCTACCCTACCAACGGTAAGCCCAAATACTGTAGATTTATATGCAGTAGTAACTCCTATTGACAAAGGGTCTAAGCTAACGGTTTATTCCGATTTAGGAGGCGCTTTTATTTCTTCCGCCGCGTATGGCACACAATATACGGCAATGGAAGCCGTACTCAAAGATTTTGCTAAAAGCCAAGCTTTAGCTGCTGCCGGCAACCAAGTAAAAGCAGAGCAAAAAACACTGAAAACATTAAACGGCGACTTGAAAAAATTAATCAGCAAAAAGAAAGATTTTTTAAAAGGAATCGACAAAGCAAAAGCACAAATCCAAAAGTACGAAGATAATATCAAAAAAAATGATGCAGATCAAGCGGCAAAACAACAACAAATCTCTCTGCAACAACAGATTATAGAGACTGTTAAAAGCAAGCAATCTTCATTGAAATATTAAACAATATTTCTAAATTTGTAGCGCAGTTTGCATGAATTTGCAAACTGTTTTTAATTTAACTAATTATTTTTTTTACCAAATGATATCGCATTAAACTGCGATTTACGACATACAATTTTTGACGAGAAAATGAACACACGATTAGTTTTATGGGGCGAAATAGGTACAGACAGAAAAGCACTTATAGCCCTTTACTTAGAAGAAGCAGCAGCAAAAATTCATATTTATGCTTTTCCCAAAGACGAAGTATCTAAAGAAATACAAGATGCTCTTTTTGTAGAGTGGAAAAATGGCGGCGATTTCTCGTTTCCGGAAAATGCCCACCACTGGGAAATAGATGCTAACAGCGACTCCATATTACCCGAAGAGGTAAAAGTAGAAAGAGTAGATATTGTATTGCAATCCCAACACAAGTGGGGTAAAAAATTAATGAGTTCCAAAATCAACCAATTACTTACCGATGAAGTAAAGCTATTGGAAGAGAAAACAGCTGTGTTAGCCGTATATGAACAATCGGCTTGGGAAAAAGCAAAAGCACAGTGGGAAAAGATAGCCTCTTACCAGAAAAAAAATGAAATATCATGGGAGCAAACCATGGTGCTGAAAGATAAAATAAATGCCATCTTTGAAACGTTGAAAGCCATTAAGCGAATCGATAACGAAAACGAAGATCAGGCAAATACCGTATTGATAAAAAAATACGAAAAGCGAATCGAAGACCTCCAATCTAAGCTGATTTATAACGACCAGTGGAAACACATTTTTGATGAATTGAAAAAAATTCAGGCAGAAATAAAAGATGCTGCTATGCGTTGGAACCACAAAAGAAGTATTTATAACCAAATAAATACCGTATTTGATGATTTGCGCAAATACCGCATGACGGAAGTAGTAAGCAAAACACAAGAAAGGATTACGCAACTTACTAAAATTCTCAAAGGCTTAAATGATTCTATCGACCGTGACAATGAAAGCTACCGGCAGCAAGTAGAGAAGATGCAACATTACACACGAGGAAAACTATCGGCAGAAGAATTGCAACAACGCTTTGGGAACATCTTAGAGCGCACCAAAGAAAAGGAAGCAAAAGCAGACGGCATCCGCCAAACAATAGCGCAACTGAAAGCGCAAATTGAAAAAGAAAAAAAACAACACGAAGAGCGCGAACAACAACGTTTGAAAAAAGAGCAGGAAGAACAAGCAAAAGAACAAGCCGCTGCCGAAAAAGCAGCGCAAGAAAATACGGAAACACTGCCTGAAAATACAATTCACCAACCGGAAGAACAAGCAGAGGAAAAACACGCCTTAACAGAAATAACGACAATAGCACCGCCACTTTCTGAAAATGCCTTAACGGAAGAAGGGAAAATTTAGTATCTCTGGAATAAATACAGGATAATTTACCCGCTCAATCCATGCCCTTGTAGGTGAGCCAATTCACCCACCCGACAAAGACGTACAATATGGATAAAAAATCGTATTTTAACCGATTAAAATTTGTATTGAACTAAATGACTGATAAAGAAGCAAAAGCACGTATCAAAATCAATAAACTGCTTGAAGAAGCTGGCTGGCGTTTCTTTGACACGGATAAAGGTAAAGCGACTATCAAATTGGAATCGTCCATTAAAATGGATGACCTGGGTGAAGATTTTGAACATTCTAAAAACGGTTTCATTGATTTTTTATTAGTGGATGAAAACCAAAATCCCATATTGGTTTTAGAAGCAAAAAGAGAAAGTTTGAATCCGCTTGTTGGAAAAGAACAAGCACGCAATTACGCCAAATCCCAAAAAGTAAAATTCATAATTCTTTCCAACGGCACATTGCATTATTTGTGGAACGTGGAAAGCGGAAATCCTGAACAAATACAAGTATTTCCAACTTTAGAAAGCATTAAACAGTACTACGACTTTAATCCCGAACCGCAAAAACTGATTGACGAAATTGTAAATGACGACTATGTTGTTTTAACGCAATTGCCCAACTACAAAGACATTCCCGAATTTAAAGACGAAACCAAAAAGAACGATTTAATCTTCAATTTAAAACTTCGTTTTCTTCGCTATTACCAAGTGGAAGCCATTAAAGCCGTGCAACAAGCCGTAAGCGAAGGCAAAAAACGTTTCTTGCTGGAAATGGCAACAGGAACAGGCAAAACGCTGACTTCTGCGGCTATTATCAAACTGTTTTACCGAACAGGAAACGCAAGACGCATTTTATTTTTGGTTGACCGACTTGAATTGGAAGAACAAGCAAGAAAAGACTTTACCAATTATCTGAAAAACGACCTAACAACGCTTGTTTACAAAGAAAATCGCAACGATTGGAGAAAAGCCGAAATTGTTGTTACTACCATTCAGTCGCTGATGGTAAACAACAAATACAAAAAACTGTTTTCACCAACCGATTTTGATTTAATCATTTCAGACGAATCGCACCGACTTTTAGGAGGCGGAAATAGCCGTGCTTTGTTTGAATATTTCTTAGGCTACAAATTGGGCTTAACCGCCACACCAAAAGATTATTTGAAAAATTTAGATACCGAAAACATTGAAGACCCAAGAGAATTGGAGCGTAGAATGTTGTTGGATACTTATACCACTTTTGGTTGTGAGAGTGGCATTCCAACGTATCGTTATACGCTTGTGGACGGTGCTAAAGATGGCTATTTGCGACAGCCGATTGTTGTGGATGCAAGAACCGATGTAACCACCAAACTACTTTCAGAACAAGGTTATAGCATAATGGTTACGGTTGCCACCAGCGAGCAGGAAGATGTGTTGGAAGAAGTGAAATACAAACAAAGGCACTTTGAACGCAAATTTTTCAGCGATGAAACAAACAGAGTTTTTTGCAAAACATTTATTGAAAATGGACTGAAAGACCCGATTACAGGCGAATTTGGAAAGAGTTTGGTTTTTGCCGTTTCGCAAAATCACGCTGCAAAATTGGCTCAACTACTTAATGAATACGCTCATCAATTTTTTCCGAATAAATACCAAAGCGATTTTGCTGTGCAAGTAACAAGCAACGTACAAAACGCTCAACAAATGACGGTTGATTTTAGCAACGACAAACTATTGGGCTTTTCCAATTTTGCTAAAAGCAACGAAGCATTGGAAAGTTACAAAACCAGTAAAGCAAGAGTTTGTGTAACCGTTGGAATGATGACCACAGGCTGGGATTGTCCTAATATTTTAAATCTTGGTTTGATGCGACCCATTTTTTCGCCAACTGAATTTATTCAGATAAAAGGCAGAGGAACAAGAACGCACAAATTTGAACACAAATTCAAAAATGAATTAGGCGAGACAGAAACTATTTCCATTGACAAAACCAATTTTAAACTCTTTGACTTTTTTGCTACTTGCGAATATTTTGAAGAAAAATACGAATACGACCAAGTGTTGAAATTGCCTGCAAACATTGACACAGGCGATGATATTCCAATTTCGGGAGATAACACGCTAAAACCAAAACGAAGCGGTTACGAATTTACCGACAACGATAAAATTTCATCTTTTAACGAACAGCAGATTGATTTTCAAGGAATGAAAGTTGACCGTATGTTTTTTCAGCAGTTTGAGGAAAAAGTAAAAACAGATGACGAAATAAAACAATTGATGGCAAATGGCGATGTAGAAATTGCCACCGCAAGAGCAAAGGAAAAATACGACAACAAACCCGAAGAATATTTTGACTTGGAAAAATTGCGTAAAAGTTTAAAAATTGACCGCAAAATTGGTTGGCGTGAATTGTTGGAATTGATTTATTTCGGCAACCAAATAAAAGGAAAAGACGATTTGCTGAATGATGAATTTGAAAAATTCATCAGCACCAACAATGTTTCAGACATTGCCGATTTACAAGCCTTACGTTATTTCTTCTATGCCTACATTACCGACCCAAGCGTGAGAGAAATTATAGACCAACAAGATTTTACAGAATTGTATCATAATCCAACATTTAATGTGGACGATTTTAGTCGTGTAGATGACAGAATGAAAAGCGTTTTGCCTTACTATATTAAAACTTATGTTCCTTTGCAAAAATTCGTCTGAATCACAGATTAAATAGATTTATAGATTACACCGATTATGGAAGAACTGAAACATAAAGATATTACTGAAAAAATAATTGGAGCTTCATTTGAAGTTCATAAATTTCTTGGCAATGGATTTCAAGAAGTGATATATCAACGGGCATTAGCCTATGAGATGCGTAAAGCAGGATTGGAATTTGCCCGGGAAATTGAACAAGATATTTATTACAAAGATTTACAAGAGCCAATTGGAACAAGAAGAGCGGACTTTGTTGTGGAAAATAAAGTGCTTGTAGAACTTAAAGCCTTAACCAAATTAGAAGATGTTCATCTGGCACAAGCTTTAAACTATTTAAAAGCTTATCGTTTAGAAATCGGCTTATTAATCAACTTCGGCTCTAAAAGTTTAGAGTTTAAACGCCTGATACTCTCCCAAAAATCCGCGAAATCATTTAATCCTTAAAATCAACAATCCAGAGGAATATGATAGTTATGACAACAAAATCCGTGAAATCCCTTAATCCTCAAAATCCGCGATTCAGACAATAATAAACAAAAATCCGCGAAATCATTTAATCCTTAAAATCAACAATACAGAAGAATATGATAGCTATGACAACAAAATCCGCGAAATCCTTTAATCCATCAAATCCGCGATTCAGACAATGATAAACAACAAAATCCGCGAAATCCCTTAATCCTCAAAATCCGCGATTCAGACAATGATAGACAAAAATCAGCGAAATCCTTTAATCCATCAAATCAGTGATTCAGACAATAATAAACAAAAATCCGTGAAATCCCTTAATCCTCAAAATCCGCGATTCAGACAATAATAAACAAAAATCAGCGATTCAGACAATGTTAGACACCACCACCAAAAAAAATATTGACGACTGCCGCGATGTGCTGGTAGGAAAAGTACCCGACCCCAAAAGTCAAATAGAGCAAATTACCCTGGCACTTATCTATAAGTTTATGGACGATATGGATAAAGAAGTCGTTGAAAAATTTAAAGGCAAAGCCAAGTTCTTTACAGGTGAATATGCTAAATATGGTTGGCGTAAACTCTTTGACCCTTCATTGAGCGGACAAGATATGCTTTCGCTTTACAGCGAAGCATTGGAAAAACTAAATACCAATCCAAACATTCCTGAACTGTTCCGCAATATTTTTAAAAACGCCTACTTGCCTTACCGTGACCCAAGTACCTTGAAACTGTTTTTAAAACACATCAACGAGTTTGAATACAGCCACAGCGAAAAATTAGGCGATGCTTTTGAATATTTGTTGAGTGTGATGGGAAGTCAAGGCGATGCGGGACAGTTTAGAACGCCACGCCACATTATTGATTTTGTAACTGCTTGCGTAAACCCACAGAAAAACGAAACCGTACTCGACCCCGCTTGCGGAACAGCAGGTTTCTTGTTGAGTGCCTACAAACACATAATCAATTATGAATTAAAAATTACGAATGACGAATTAAAAGACACCGTTGAGAGCGAAGACAATGTAATTCGTAATTCACAATTCGGAATTAAAAAAAAGAAATTCGTAACTGGCTTAACACCCGATGAACGCAGAAAGCTTGGACAAAATATAGTAGGTTACGACATCAGCCCTGATATGGTGCGTTTAAGTTTGGCAAATATGTATCTGCACGGATTTGCTACACCACAAATATATGAATACGACACCTTGAGCAGCGAAGACCGCTGGAACGAAACCTTTGATGTGATATTGGCAAACCCGCCATTTATGACACCAAAAGGAGGAATTAGACCTCACAAAAAATTTGGTGTACAGGCCAATAAAGCCGAAGTACTGTTTACCGACTATATTGCCGAACACCTAAACAGCAACGGCAGGGCGGGTATTGTTGTGCCCAATGGTATTGTGGCTACCAGCCAAAATGCCTATAAACAATTGAGAAAATTAGTGGTAGAAGATAGTTTATTGGCAGTAATCAGTTTGCCTGCCGGTGTGTTTCAACCGTATAGCGGTGTAAAAACAAGCGTGTTGCTATTAGATAAAAAATTAGCAAAAAAGAGTAAGCATATTTTGTTTTTGAAGATAGAAAACGATGGCTTTGACCTGGGCGCACAACGCAGAGAAATTGATAAAAACGATTTGCCCTTAGCTTTGCAAATACTTGAAGAATATAAGGAAAGTCTGAATTATGACTTTACAGATTCTTCAGATATAATGGCTGAAATTGAAAAACGAATTTTTCAAAAAACTACGCCATCAACTAATCAAACAAAATCTGCCTTGTCAAATAAGCAGGCAAAACCTACACTTTCAGACAATCAAACCAAATCTGCATCATCAAACAACCAAACAAAATCTGTATCCTCAGACAATCAAACAAAATCTGTACTCTCAGACAATCAAACCAAATCTGTATCCTCAGACAATCAAGCAAAATCTGCGTCATCAACTAATCAGATAAAATCCGCGATTCAGACAATAGCCACCCTAGTTGAAAAACAAACCATACTAGCCAATAAAGACATCGTGTTGAGTGGAGAAAGATATTTTAAGAATGACGAATTAAAAATTACGAATTACGAATTGGTGAAGTTGGGAGAGATTATTGAATTAATAATGGGACAAGCACCAGCAGGAAATGAATGTAATAAAGATGGAATAGGAACACCTTTTGTTAAAGTTGGTCAATTTGGAGAAATAAAACCATTCATTAATGAATGGACAACGAAGCCTCTTAAAATGGCTGAAGAAGGAGACGTACTTTTATGTGTTGTTGGTGCCACAATTGGAAAACTAAATCTTGGAATTGAATGTGCTATTGGTCGTTCTGTTGCAGCACTTAGACCAAAAAAAGAAAAGTTAGAACAAATATATTTGTATCATTTACTAAAAGAATGGACTCTTGAACTTCGTGAACAATCTCAAGGTTCTGCCCAAGGAGTTATTGGAAAAGATATTATTTTTAATATCCAAATCCCACTCCCACCACTTGAAATCCAACAACAAATAGTAGCCGAAATAGAAGGCTACCAAAAAATAATAGACGGAGCCAAACAAATTGTAAACAACTACAAACCTGTAATTAATTACAAATTACCAATTTCGAATTACGAAATGGTGGAGTTAGAACAACTTTGCGATGTAAGAGATGGAACACATGATAGTCCAAAATATGTTTTAGAAAATGGTATTCCTTTCATAACTCAAAAAAATATTACGAAGGAAGGTCTTTCCTTTAATGACGTAAATTTCATTTCGCGAGAAGACCACGAAAAAATCATCAAGCGTTCAAACGCTGAGTTTGGAGATATTATTATTTCAATGATAGGTGCAAATAGAGGAATGAGCTGTATTATTGATACCAATAGAGAATTTAGTATTAAAAATGTTGGATTGATAAAACCACTTGGAAAAATCAATCATACTTATTTGCTTTACTTTCTGAAATCTACAACTGCGCAAGAATATATTAATTTGATGTCAAGCGGAGGAGCACAACAATTTATTGGATTAACAACATTAAGAAAATTTCCAATTCCTGTTCCTGATAAAACCGAACAAATCGAAATTGTTAAACGCATAGAAGAAGAACAACAGTTAGTAAATGCCAATAAACGCTTAATAGAAATTTTTGAGCAAAAGATAAAAGATAAAATTAGTGAGGTGTGGGGAGAGAATTAAAAATTACGAATTAAAAATTAAAAATAAGGCCGTAATTCGTAATTCGTAATTGATTCCTCGTAATTCGTAATTCGTAATTCGTAATTGAATCAAGTATGAAAACTGATAATGTAATACAAGAAAAGAGTTTTGCATTTGCCATACGAATTGTAAATGCTTACAAATATTTGAAATTTGAAAAACAAGAATTTGTACTTTCAAAACAAATGTTACGTAGCGGAACATCTATTGGAGCAAATGTAGAAGAAGCCATTGGAGGACAATCAAAAGCAGATTTTATTTCAAAACTTTCAATTGCATACAAAGAAGCCAGAGAAACATTGTATTGGTTAAAACTTTTATTTGCAACTGAATATTTAACAAAAGAAATGAGTGATAGTTTAATAAATGACGCAGAAGAAATATGTAGGATAATTGGCAAAATTCAAATCACACTAAAAAAATCGTAATTCGTAATTTGAAATTCGTAATTAAATAAAGCAATTAATTAGTGCCAACAAACGCCTAATAGAAATTTTTGAGCAAAAGATAAAAAATAAAATTAGCGAGGTGTGGAATATCAATTAAAAATTAAAAATAAGGCCGTAATTAGTAATTAGTAATTCGTAATTCGTAATTCGTAATTGATTCCTCGTAATTCGTAATTCGTAATTGATACTCGCATATCCTGATGGTTGGCAGATGGCGCTTGCTTCGCTTTGGCTCACAAACTAAACGCCTGTCAAGAGGACAAGCCCTATAAAAAATATTAATTATAACCAATAAGTATTATCGCGCCATCAATCCAGATAATACAACCTTTTTACCCTCGAAGAAATACGGGTAAGTAGCTCATACGCAATCGTGCCGATGTTTTGCGCAGCATTGATGATAGAAATTTCTCTTCCATAAATTTCACACTCCTCCCCTTCTTGTGCATTATCGATATGCGTAATGTCTGCCATACACATATCCATACATATATTTCCGATAATACGCGCCCGCTGTCCGGCAATAAATACTTCCCCTTTTCCATTGCCAAATCTTCTATCATATCCATCGGCGTAGCCAATAGCAAGTATTGCAATTTTTAAGTCTTTTTCGGCAATGCCTTTTCGGGAATAGCCGATAGATTGCCCTTTAGGTACGTGTTTTATTTGAGCAATTCGGGTTTTTAATTTTCCAATCGGAATCAACTTTTGTTGTATGGTAGCTGAGGCATCTACGCCATACAATCCAATACCCAAACGCACAAAGTCGTAATGCGCTTCGGGGAATCGCAAAATACCGGCAGAGTTAACTACATGTTTTTTTATAGGATATTTTAATGCCGTAATCAGCATGCCGGATAATTTTTCAAATTGGGCAATTTGCGCTTTTGTAAAGGTATCTAACTGTGGGTCTTCGCTGGCGGCCAAATGCGAGAAAGTAGTTTTTACAATACAATTTGGGTGCTGTTGCAGTATCGACACTAAATCTGCAATAGTTTCTTCTACAAACCCCAATCTGTTCATTCCCGTTTCCAGTTTGATATGCACATGTACATTTTTTCCATTTATTTGTCGGAGTAATTGCTGCAAGATGTACAACGAATAAATCTCCGGCTCTAAGCCATACACCAACATTCTGTCGAAATCCGCTACATCGGGGTTCATTACCATTATTGGCGTTTTAATGCCTGCTCTTCGCAGTTCCACGCCCTCATCGGCGTAGGCTACCGCAAGATAGGAAACAGACTGTTTTTCCAGCAAACTTGCCACCTCCACGCTGCCACTCCCGTAAGAAAATGCTTTTACCATAGCAATTACGCCGGTTTCTTTTGGAATATAGCTTTTATATACATTCAAATTATTGATTAAAGCGTTTAAGTTTACTTCCAGTACTGTTGTGTGCGTTTGCCCAATTAATTGTGCCGTGATTTTTTCAAAACTAAATTTCCGTGCTCCTTTTAACAATATCAATTCGTTTTCAAATTTCAATACCTGAAATTGACTAAGCAACTGCTCCGTGCTTTCAAAAACATACCATTCTTTAATACTATACGCCAAAGATTCTATATGATACATAAATGCCTTTCCTACTCCAATTAATTTATCAAACGAGGCTTGTTGGAGCGTAGCTTTTAGTTTTTGAATAAACTCTTTTTCCGATAATCCCGACTCTTCGAATGCCGAAATAATTAGTGTTTTTTTCTTATGGGTTTCTTGTTGGTTAAAGAAGTCTAAAGCTACTTGTAAAGAATGAAAATCAGCACTATAAGAATCATCGATAATAGTACAATTATTAATGCCATATTTTAATTCTAAACGCATCGGCAGATTGCGCAATGTCATTATTTTCTGTTGTATAATTTCTATCGTGTATCCCAATTGCAGCATTACCATTACACAAAGTAGGGTATTTTCCACAGAGGCTTCATCGGTAAACGGGACGGTAAGTAGGGTGTGGGTAGGCAAATCTTTGCGCCACTCAACCGTTAAAATAGTGTTTTTGTTTTTTATTGTTTTATGTATGATTTTTATAGAGGCATTTTCGCTTTCCCCAAAAGAAATCACATTGGTATCCGGGCGTAATGGAAATTTTTCGATACTATATTTATCCGGATAGATGAGGGTTTTGCAGTTTTTAAAAAGTCGTAACTTTTCCTGTATTTTCTGTTCCTTTGAAAAGAATCCGGCATCATGTGCCGTGCCGATATTGGTTAGAACGCCTATTGTAGGTTGGATGATTTCGGCTAATTTTTCCATTTCGCCAACGGTTGATATCCCGGCTTCAAAAACAGCTAATTCATTTTGCGGTTCCATATTCAATACAGATAATGGCACACCGATTTGTGAGTTATAGCTCTTTGGGCTTTTTACTATATTTATATCTGCCGACAGTAACTGATACAACCATTCTTTTACTACCGTTTTGCCGTTGCTGCCGGTAATACCAATTACCGGGATTTTAAATTGCATACGGTGATAGGCAGCTAATTGTTGCAAGGCTGTGATGGTATTTTCCACTAATATAAAGTTGGCTTCAGGGAGCTTCAGTACATCTATCTTTTCTGAAACGACAAAATTCCGAATGCCCTTTTGGTAAGCAGTCTCGATATATTGATGGCCGTTGTTGCGGGCAACGAGGCAGAAAAATAAATTTGATGCTGCGTGCGTTATTTGCCGTGTATCTATACTAACATACAACACTTCGGTATTTGCATTTTGTTGAATACATGTACCTTGAACAATAGCGGCTATTTCTGTTATTGTATATCTCATCTGCTATTTTATTTTATACCAATATACAGTTTATCTTGTTCTGTTTTAAAAGAATAAGATGCTATTTTGTAATTGTTTCCATCGGTGCTTCTGCCTGTTTTTATATCAAATTTATATCCATGTAAAAGGCAACTTACCACGCCTTTTTTGTTGCAGCTTCCGTCGTGTAGCTTTGCCCCGGCATGAGGACAAACATCATGTATTCCAAAAAATCCATCCTCCAATCGGGTGATGCAGATAGCTTTATCTTGAAAAATAATTGTGGTTAATTGTTGAATTTTCAACGATTCTAATTGTAATTTTATTTCTGAAGAGAGTTCGTACCATTGCATGATGCGCTGTGTTTTACTGCTTCAAAAGTAAAGATTTGTCTGCATAATACCGTTTTGTCCTAGTAAAAATATATAGCAGTGCGAGTGATACGGATTTTATTTAAATTGCATTGGATTATTATTATCCGATTTCTAATCGCATGTATTTTCAACTTCATTAACCAAAAAATAGTACCATGAAAAAACTAATCTTACTCTTTGGAGCAGTTGCCTTGTTTACGGCTTGCAAAAATAACAGTACCGAAAAGACGACAGCAAACGCTGCGACATCCTCAACTACTTCGGCAGCTGCAGCCGCACCGGCAGATAAATTAAAATCTGCGATTTACGAAACAGAAATGGAAATGCCGCACGGTATGGGAGTTACCTCTACAAAAGTGCAATTTGATGATTATGGGAAGAAATCCAGAACAGAAATGAAAAGTTCTATTTCATTTGGCGGAAATGCTAAAACATCGTCTGTAAATAGTGTTTTGGTGGATGGATATGTTTACACTTGGCAAAGTGGTGCAAAAACAGGCAGCAAAATTAAAATCGATGAGTCAAAATTTGATCCAAAAAATGCAGATTTTGCCCAACTCTCCGAAGAAATGAAAGCGAAACTAAATTACAAAGAGGAAGGAACAGAAACACTAAACGGAAAAGAATGTCGGGTAGGCAGTTTTAATGCGGAGCAAATGAAAGGAAAAATTTGGATGTGGAAGCAAATCCCTATTCAAATGCAGATGGAGATGATGGGCAACACATTAACCAGTAAATTGAAAAACTTAGAAGAAAATCCAAGTTTTCCGGCAGGTACTTTTGATATTCCGACAGATATTACATTTAGCGAATTATCAATTCCACAGACGGCTACTACACATTAATATTTCTAAAAAGCTAACTATGGTATTATAGCTGCTTCAATAGAGGCAGCTATGTTTTTTAAGCCTTGTTGCAACTCTTCGGCATGCGGATAACCGAATCCAATTCTCATGTAGCTATCTTCTTGCTCAAACCAATGCCCGGGGCCTACGATAGTTTTGTATTGCTCAAAAAGTACACGGTAAAAGGTGTCAATATTCAATTTTATTTCTGTTTTTATTCTGGGAAATCCGACTACGCCTGCCATAGGGGCGCACCATTCTAAATAAGATTGTTCACGCTCTATCCAATTTTCCAAAATAGCGAAATTACGGCGAATGTGTTGGTGTGTTTTTTCTAAATAATTGGGTTGGGATAAAATATGTAATGCAATGGCTTCATCTACCACTGAATTGGTAATTATAATTTGTTCTTTCGCTGCCAAAAATTGATGCATCAGATTTTTATCTTTTGAAATAATCCAGCCGGTGCGAATCCCCGGAACTCCGTGTGCTTTAGACAAGGAACAAACCGAAATCACCTGTTTGCTTTTATTTGCATAATAAGGCGTTAATGGCGTTTGAAAATTCAGATACCTATACGTTTCATCTACCAGCAAAAAAATATTTTTCTCTTCCGCAATAGCAATTAATTGTTGTATATCTTCTTCTTTAAAAACAATTCCTGTCGGGTTGTGCGGCGATGTGATGCTAATGCATTTTGTATTGGGTTGTATATTGTTTTTTATTTCATCGATATCTAGTTGGAAGTTATTTTCAAACTTGAGGTCTATCAAAGATATGCTACAGTTAATGGCTCTTGGCGTTTCGATGTTTGTAGCGTAATTGGGGCGCAAAACAATGAGGTGGTCGTTACTCCCCAACAAAGTGGTGGAGATTATAAACAATGCGGTGGCAGCACTCGGGCACACTAATACATCATCGGCAGATAAATTATTTTCGTGTAATGTTATTGCGCTTCTAAGCAGGTCTCCTCCGCGATGCACACCATAGCAAAGAAACAAATCATCTAAATTGATGTTTAAATCTCTAAAATAAATATCCCGTACAGAGCTTTCTGCCAAGTTGTATTGTATATTGGAATAGCCCATCTCTTCAGGGCTTTCCACTTCTATTGCCATTCTTTTATACTGCATATCTTTATTAGTGTGTCACTGTAAAGATAAGGATATCTTTTTGAGTCAATACACTCGGCGTTGCACCGTCAGAGCCTCTGTATTCCCCAATTTCTACGCTATCTTTTCCTGCGTAAGCAGTATTGGGTTTGTAGGTATAATATGCAGTTCCTGCTACTTTTTCAATAGTGCTGATGTCGTAATGCGCTGCCTGATGTAGTATAGAACAACCTTCTTCATCGCCAAAATCTCCTATAAGAAATGTTACTGTAGAATCTGAGCGGATAGAAAGTTGTGTACGAACTTCTGCAATGGGTTTGTCTTTCGGTTTTTTACAAGCTGCTATTGCAAACAGTAATAAAATAAATGGAAAACTTCTTTTCATTATATTGCTATTGTATAAAGAGGTCTGATTTTTCTAACGCTATTTTGCCTTACTTTTTCTTTCAGGCACTCTTTCGTCTTTAGGTCTTCCCTCAAAACTATTCATCGATGTGTACACTCCTAAGAAACTGGCAACTTTATTAAATATACCAGTAGGGAAAACGCCTTTGAGGATAGGGAGTAAATTTAATGTATCCGGCAATATCAGTATTATTTCATTTTTCTTTAAAGATTGTATCACTCGGTTTGCTGTTTCTTCCGGCTCTAATAATGGGAAGAACAACGGGGCTTTTACGCCCTTAAACATACCGGTATCAATATAGCTTGGGCAAACGGTAGTTACATGCAGGTCGCCGCCTTCTTCCTCCAACTCTAAGCGTAGGCTTTCACTCCATCCCAAAACGGCCCACTTACTGGAGGCATATACGGAACCATGCGGCAGTGGGATATATGAAGAAGCAGAAGCGATATTTACAATATGACCTCTGCGTTGGTTAATCATATCTTTTAAAAACACGCGCGTTACATGCATCACTCCATTTACGTTTACGGCTATGGTTTTTTCAATATCTCGTGCCGAATATTCCCAAAATGTTTGTTTTCCGGCAACAATTCCTGCGTTGTTAAACAAAATATCAATATTCCCAATTTCTAATAAGACTTCGGTCGCAGCTCTTTCTATATCGTCCACATTAGCAACATCAACTACAAATGTGGTGATATTTTTATATCCTTTAGACGAAAATTCTTTTTGTGTTTTTCGGAGATTTTCTTCATTAATATCCCAAATTACTAAATTTGCTACTCCTTCTTGTAAGCATTTTAACGCCATTAATTTCCCTATTCCATTGGCACCGCCGGTTACCAATACATTTGTGCCTCTTATTTCTGACATACGCTTTTTTTAGATTATTAAATATACAAGAAAAAAGGGAAAAACAGGAATCGCGTGGCTAAATTATCTATTGTAAATAATTTGTTCCGTTTTATTCGTATTTCTTTATCTCTTTTTTATGTCAAGCATGTTATCGATACAACGCTTATAGAGATAGAGAATTTGCCCGAAGATTTGAGTTAATGCTACGTTTCTTTATTTTTTATTTTAGATCAATTGGAAACTGAAACGGTTTTTTAGTTTGTGGGTCATCGAAGTGTATTTTAACGGGCTTAGCATCTTTATACATTGGGAAAAAGAAATATTTGCGCGGCAATGCAGTTCGTTTTTCCAATTTATCGGTGGTATAACAATAAGAAACGGTATCTTTCGGCACGTGGTTTTCTTCATAATATCCGGTAAGCATATCTAAGTAATTGTGCACTAAGCATCCTTTATTGTCTTCTACAAAATAGGTAGTATTAAACCAGCTTGGGTTTATTATCGAATCGGTAATATTTTCAATGGAGGTTTCCAAAAGCACATAATGCAGGTTGCTGTCTTTTAGTTTAAAAGCGTCCATCTTTGGTGTAAATTCTGCAATAGAATAAATATTTACTTTAATGCTTGATGCCGAAAAGGTAGCTATTGGAAGTGCTGTTGATTTAGGTTTATATATTACGCCTTTTGGCGGATTAGCACCAAACAGCAGCAGCATTGCCTTTAATCTCCATTTTGGTACAGAAAGCACTATTAATACGACAAGAAAGATAAGGCTGAATAGTTTTCTCATGGTATTTTTTGTAGAATAAAGATACGAAACAATTGGGTAATACCATTATTCCATAACGCCACCCAATTAAGCACAAAGGCTTTAATGAAAAAGGGTGGAATTTTCTAAAAATTAATTACTCAGCACATTTATTACTAATCCGGATTTTAGTTTAGGCTCAAACCAAGTAGATTTTGGGGGCATAATATTTCCGGAGTCGGCAATGGCAATTAATTGTTCTAAAGAAACGGGGTAAAAAGCAAATGCGATTTTCATTTCTCCGCTGTCCACTCGTTTTTGTAATTCTCCCAATCCTCTAATTCCGCCTACAAAGTCGATGCGTTTATCAGTGCGTTGATCTTTAATATTTAGTATTTCATCTAATACGAATTTAGATAAAATGCTAACATCTAACACATCGATTGGGTCATTTTCGTTATAGGTGTTTTTGTGCGCATTCAGTTTATACCAATTTCCATTCAGATACATCGAAAACTCGTGTAATTGTTGGGGTTTATAAACAGTATTTCCTATTTTTTCTATATCAAAATGTGTAGCAATTTTACTTAACAACTCTTCTTCGCTCAGGCCGTTGGTGTCTTTAATTAATCTATTGTAATCTTGTATTTGCAGTTGATTGCTTGGAAATAAACATGACAAGAAAAAATTATACGTTTCATTTCCGGTATGATGTGGATTTTCTTCGCGCAGTTGTTTGCCTACTTTTGCCGAAGCCGCCGAACGATGATGTCCATCTGCGATATAACTTGCGCTTACCTTTTGATGGAACAATTCTACCAACTTATGGATAATATTTTCGTTGTCAATTTTCCAAAGTTGATGACGTACCTTTTGAGAATCTACAAAATCATTTTCAGCAGTATGATGCGTGGTATAGTGTTCAATAATGGCATCAATTTCCTCCACTGCTCGATAGGTTAAAAACACCATACCGGGCTGTGCCATTTTGGTTTTCATGTGTTTAATCCGATCGTTTTCTTTTGCTACTAAAGTAAGTTCGTGCTTTTTTATATTGTTGTTAAAATAATCATCGATAGAACTGCCGGCCACCAGTCCGGTTTGTGTTCTGCCATCCATAGTTTGCGCATAGATATATAAACAAGGCGCAGCATCTTGCACTAAAATACCTTCTTTAATAAACGTTTCAAAAACGGTTTTTCCTTTTAGATAAACCTCGTCGGCATATTGATCCACAGTGGTTTCCTGGGCGGTGATTGCTGCTTTTAACGCCGCAGAACTATTGGTATTATTGTCCTCTACAAAGCTGTCTTTCATAAACGCAATTTCCGGTTTAGAAATCCTAAGAAAGGAATAAGGATTGTGTTGCGCTTCTTCTTTAGCTTCTTGCGAATTTAATACATCATACGGCTTTGCCGCTACTTTATCTACTATATCTTTTCGTGGGCGTAATCCTCTGAATGGTTGTATGGTAATCATTATATTTTACTTTTTCTTCTTATTTCTTGATGGTGATTTGGGTGTGATTTTTTCTTTTTTATCGTCAAATGTGTCTATCTTAAATTTTTTAAAAGAGCCATCTGAAAAAGCATTTAACGCACGCAAATATATAGGGTTTTGTTCATTGGTAATTTGATAATATGCACTTGTATTAAATAAATTTTGTGCTAGTAATGCTTTAAGTTGGTTTTTTAAGGTAGGAATGCTTCTGCTATAATTCTCTGCAGAATCGGGCACTACTTTTTTAGCTTTAGCATAATCCAAAAATTGAGTAAAGAAAGTAGAGTCCACCTGGAATTTTTGTATGAACGTGTTTAAAGTAGGGTATTCTTTTTCCAATTCGGCGCGGTGTCCGTCCACATAATCCAATAAAAATTGATTAAGTGTACCAGAACGCACTAATTTGTTATAAAACTTTGTACTCCAAGTCGTATCCATTCCTACAAAAATATCAGGTGTAATGCCACCACCACCATAAACAATGCGTTTATTATGAGTATAGTATTTTGTAGAATCCGTTATTTTAATTTTAGAGGAGTCGAATAGTTCGCCACTTTCGTAGCGCTCCTCTATATCCTCCCGATATTTATCTACTCCTTTGGTATATGGTTTCTGAATGTTTCTGCCGCTTGGCGTATAATAATGTGCCATGGTAAGGCGTACCGCCGACATATCCGGCAAGGTATATCCTTTTTGAACCAATCCTTTACCATACGTTCTCCGGCCGACTATCAGCCCTCTGTCCCAATCTTGAACAGCACCTGAAACAATTTCACTTGCCGAAGCCGTATTCTGATCGACCATTATTACTAAGTCGCCTTTTTCAAAATCACCTTCTTTGGTGGCTTTTAGATCAATGCGCGGCTGCGAGCGTCCTTCTGAATAGACGATTAGTTTCCCATCGGACAAAAATAAATCGGCTAATGAATGCGCTTGATTGAGATAACCGCCACCATTTCCCGTTAAGTCTAATATAATTTTTTTAGCACCTAATTTTTTCAAGGAATCAATAGCAGCACGGGTTTCTTCGGTAGCCGTTGCAGAGAAACGCTCTAACTTTACATATCCGATATCCGGTGCGGCCATGTATTGTGCAGCAATGGCAAAAATAGGAATTTTATCGCGGGTTATTTGAAAGTCTAACAACTCGGGCTCGCCGGTTCTTTTTATTTTTATAGTGACTTTAGTTCCCTTTTTGCCTCTCAGTTTTTTAAATACCCCATCGTTGGTAATACCCACTCCGGCTACTTTTGCCGTATCTACAAATATAATTTTATCGCCGTCTTGCACGCCTACTTTTTGAGAGGGGCCACCCGGAATAACATGTATCACAATTATAGTATCTTGAAAAATTTGAAACTGAATACCCACGCCTTCAAAGTTTCCTTCTAAGGGTTCATTAGCTTTTTTTATTTCGTCCGCATTCATATATACGGAGTGCGGGTCGAGGTGTTTCAGCATTTCTGTGATACCTACTTCTACCAAGGAATCTACATTCGGATCTTGCACATAATAATTGTCTAAGATATTTAAAAATGTAGCCATCTTCTGCTGATACATTTGTGCATTAGCCATAAAAGATGTACTCAGGATGCACACAGCAATACTTATAATTTTCTTCATAGTTATAACGTATATCTTGCTAAAAATACAAATTTAACTATAGTAAAGTTGTTATACTTTCTTATTTTTTTCTCTAAAGCGGATGTTTAATAGTTCTACAATGAAGGAGAAGGCTACAGATACATAAATAAATGCTTTTTCCACTTCTCTTCCTAAGCCTTCCATGATTAGTGTAACGCCGATTAGGATTAAAAAAGATAAAGCCAAAATTTGTAATGTAGGATATTTATTGACAATGCGGCTCACCGGTTGTGTAAATTGCATCATTACGAGCATTGATATGATAACAGCAACAATCATTACGATAATTTCTTTTACGATGCCCACTGCGGTAAGTATGGAGTCGAATGAAAAGACTAAATCTAATAAGGCTATTTGAAATAATACTGCGGTAAAGGATGTTTTGTCTTTTGTTTTGTCGGCGTCAAATTCGTCTTTATCGCCGGTAATTTTGTGGTGAATTTCTGTAGTAGATTTGTAGATTAAAAATATTCCGCCTAACAATAAGATGATTCCTTTTCCTGAGAGCTCAACCCCAAAAGATGGCGGAAGTATATTTTTATTTAGCCCTAAAATATAACCTATTAAGAGTAATAAAATGATTCTAAACACTAAGGCTATCATCATTCCTAAGCGCTGTCCTCTTTTTCTGTCTTCGGCGGGTAGTTTTTGGGTGACGATGGATATAAAAATGATATTATCTACTCCGAGAACTATTTCTAAAAACGTAAGTGTGGCTAAACTTATCCATGTAGTAGGCTCTAAGAAAATGCTAAAATCCATTTAGTGGTGTTTGGTTATATTTTGCTGCAAAGATACGTTTTGTAAAGATTTTATAATAAATGCAGTTTTGGCGTAAAAAGTTCCCATAGTGTAAAAAAATCTTTCAATTTTTTTGCAAATAGGATTTGCTAAGTAATTCTAAATTGCGTTTAAGTTTATTCCATATACTATTGTTTACAGTATAATACAGTATTTCAGTAATACTACGTATTGGGCAAGTTAAAAAAACAATCCTGATAATATTACAATTATTGCACTATTAGTAAATAAAATTTGCTTTTGTATTATTTTGCCAAAATTCCTAATATTAGAATGAGTAGGAGCAACAAGAAATATTGATAAGGCTGAATGTCTTTTACTTTTGGTAGGTGTAATTGTTTTTTCATAAGAGTTGGTTTTATTATGTGTACAAGTTAACCCAACATTTCATTTTTGTCAATAGCATACAATAAATATAGCATAAAACTTACATTGTGGAAATGTGTATAAACTTGCTGGTGTTTTTTCAATTACGAGCGGTCTATGCCTTTGTATTGCAAATCGTGTTGGTAATAAAATAAATCCCAAGCGCCGTTTACATATTCTAATGCGGTAAGGTTTTCTACCCAGTCGCCGCTGTTTAGGTAGAATGCAGTGCCGGCTTCGGTACTTACTTCACGCATTTGCGGCTTGTGTATGTGTCCGCAAATGATATAATCATAGCCTTCTTCGATACCTATTTCTATGGCTACATCTTCAAAGTCTTGTACTTTGCTTTTTACTACGGATTTTACTTTGTCTTTAATGTATTTGGAGATAAATATTTTGTCTTTTCCATAGCGCATTCTTACATTATTGACAAATCGGTTGAGCTGCCATATTTTATCGTACGTTCTTCCTCCAAGTTTTGCCAACCAGCGCGCCGAGCCACCCACCGATAAGTCGTATTTATCGCCATGAAATATCCAATGCTTTTTACCATCTATTTCTAAAAATAGCTCGTCGCGCAATTGCAACGTATCAAATTTATATCCGGAAAACTCGCGCATTTGGTCGTCGTGGTTGCCCGTAATGTAATATACCGGAATGCCTTGCCGTGCCATATCTAACACCAAAAACACATTTTCGATATGTTCTGGTGGAAAATAATTGGCGCCAAAATTCCAGATATCTAACCAATCGCCATTGATGATTAAAATATTGGGGTCTATACTCCTAAGGTATCGGTTTAATTCCGCAGCATGGCATGCCCTTGTACCCAAATGGATATCGGAGATGATACAAATTTCAACTTTTCGTTTGTCGGCTGCCATATTTCCAAAAGTACAAAGGAAAAAACAAATGATATTTTAATTTTTATTAAAAAAGTGTGTTTTTATGTTGAAATAGATAAAGAATTAAAGGAAATACGAGCATCTTTGAAAATTCAAAAATACGTTGACTATTGTCCTAATTGTGTTTCAAAGAATTTGCCCATCTTATCAAAGGCACTTCTACCTTGTTCGTTATTAAAAAACAAATGCGGAATACCATGTGGTAATGCATACCAATGGGCTTCTAAATTTCCATGTAGCTCTGTTTCTAATTTTTTCACGCGCCATACCGGACAAAATGGATCGACATAAGAAAAATGTCCTTGTACTTTTTTATCAATCAATGAAGAGCAATTTTTAGGAATACCACTTCCCTTCCAACCAAAAGAATGATGGAATACTACCGGTGCTTTTACCTCGGGGCGAATGGCGGCATGCAGTACAAATCCTCCGGTAAGGCATTGCCCTACTACTCCAATATTATCTGCATCTACGCCTTCAAATAATTTGAATTGGTCTAGTATTTCAAAAAATTCTGCTAAGGGGGCATTGCCAAATGGTTCGTTATTTCTCACCAACTCATTCATAATAAATTGTACGCAATATTTTTGCATAGAAGTGCCTCCGCTATATAAATTAGGTATCAGCACATGGAAGTCTCCTTCTTTGCTGAGTATTTCTGCGCTTTTATGAGTGACCTCTTTTACTCCCATTAAATCGGGCATAAACAAAATTGCAGGTCTATTACTTTCGGATGCGGCTTTATACCAATAAGCCTCTAATGTTCTGTTCAGCAGTGGAAGTTGTACGGTTTGCATACGGAAAGATACCTTATTTTTTTAAAAATGTATTCGTAACCTCATTAAGTGCCTTTACTTTTTGCTCAAAAGTAGTTTTAAGTGTGCTTCTGTATTGGTGTAAATTATCTATCAACGTTTGTAATTCATCCGGTAAGATGTCTTCAAAAAACTCTCGCAATCGCTTGCTCATCGTTGGCGATTTTCCATTGGTAGAAATGGCTATTTTCAAATCTCCTTTGGTAACGATGCTACCTAAAAAAAAATCGCATAATTCGGGCGTGTCTGCTACATTAATCAACATATTTCTTTGCTTTGATGCTCGATAAATTTCTTCATTTGCAATTTTATCTGCGGTAGCTGCAATTACAAGTTGCTTGCCTTCTAAATCATTGGGATCAAAAGCTTTTTCTATTAAAGACAATGATTTATGGGTGTTGGCTGTTAATATTACTTCTTCGGAAATTTCTTTGGCTACCAGTGTAATTATTGCATTCGGTGAGTTTTTGTAAATAAAATTAATCTTTTCTGCAGCCGTTTTTCCTCCACCAATTAGTAGAATATGCAGCATTTCTGTTTTTAAAAAGATGGGGTAAAGCGTGTTCATTCTTGTAAAATAAATTTAGTTTTTGGGTGGAATTTTGGAGCAGCGGATTACTTCGCCTACGATAATAACTGCCGGAGCGCCTATATTTGCTTGTTGTACACTTTCTTGTATAGTGGACAAACTTCCGCAAACAGTGATTTCATTGGGTAGTGTTCCATTTTGTATAATGGCAATTGGATAGGAGGTAGGTTTGTATTTTTGAAATACACTTATAATTTCAGCAAGTTTGCCTATGCCCATTAATATTACCACAGTTGCCTTAGATTGTGCGGCTAATTCAATATCTTCTGACAGCTCTCCGTTAGAAGTCGTTCCGGTGGTCACCCATACACTTTCTGTAATTCCGCGTTTTGTAAGTGGGATTTTTCGGTGGGTAGCTAAGGCCGTAGCGCTGGAGATTCCGGGTATTATTTCTGTCGGAATTTGATGTTGTTCTGCAAATTCTATTTCCTCTTGTCCCCTACCAAATACAAATGGATCGCCGCCTTTCAGCCTAACTACAACACCGTATTTATTTACATTATCTACAATTGCTTGGTTTATCTCCTCTTGTTTCATATAATGCGTTCCGGCGCGTTTACCACAAAATACATGAATGGCATTGGGGGCATGTTGTAATAATTCATCACTCACCAAAGCATCATACATCACTACATCTGCTTGTTGTAATGCTTTTATCCCTTTGTATGATATCAGTTCCGGATCACCCGGCCCGGCACCAACAAGTATGAGTTTTCTAAGTTTCATTTATGCTTTATAATTGCTTTCTACTACTACTTTCTCTGTATTTACGGCTATTTCTCTGTATTGGATTACCGCTTTAATAAATGCTTTAAATTGCTGAATATAATTTTGTGCAAATTCTTTTTCCGGTTCGTATTGATTGATTTGTAAAACCATATTTTCAAAGCCGCCATCTATCGTGAAATCACCTGTATTTACTAAGTGCTCATCAAAATCTTTTAAAATTTTGATATGTGTATTACATTCTACTTCTTTGCTTAATAATAATGCTTTTGCTGCTATAATAAACCCTGTATAAGCATGGTATATTGCTTCGGGATACTTACCTAAATCAAAATTTTCGTTTGCATCTACCCATTTATTTTCTGCATCTTTTATAATTACACCGACCATATCAAACATTACTCCGGCACATTCTCCTACCCCAATTTCAGGGGAATAGTTTTCAATACCGCCATAGTCAATAAAATCATCATCTACATATAATCCGGTGTTGGCTAATGGTTTTAATAATGCATAAAAATGTGGTTTGCCTTGTCGTCGGAAATAATCATTAAAATATTCTCCTTCATAGCTGTTACTTTCATAATCGTTTAACAAGATTCGCAACATTTCAGGGGTGCGTTTCGTAGGTATTTTCACAATTTTTTCGCCTACTGTGCCTACACCATTTATGTCCACTCCTCCTCCTAAAACTACCTGCATCGCCGGAGCTACTCGCTCTCCTACTTTGATGGAGCTACCATGCAATCCGATATTTGCTGCCATGTGCTGTCCGCACGAGTTCATGCATCCGCTTATTTTTATTTTTATATCCGATTCAAATATCAAATGGTAAAATTCATCTTGCACTACTTCTTCCAATATGTTCCCTAAGGTCATACTATTCGTTACCCCTAAGTTACAGGTATCTGTTCCCGGACATGTAGTTACATCTGCAATGGTATTAAATCCCGGATTAGCAAAATTCATTTTATCCAATACTTGATAGAAATAAGGCAACGATGCTTTGCGGACAAACCGTAACAACAATCCCTGATTCATGGTAATACGCATATCTTCCGATGCATATTCTTGTGCTAATGCGGCAATAGCACGCGCTTCATCAGGTTTTATATCCCCCTTAGTTACTTTTAATGCTACTGCATAATATCCTTTTTGTTTCTGTTCAAATACATTTGTTTTCAACCAGTCTTCGTATCGTTTTTGGTCTGCAATTTCTACTTGCGGTGCTATGTTATCATGGTCGGGTATTGCTACGCCAACTTTTGTCGTATCTATTTTTAATCGTTGTACTTTATTTGCTTTGCGTTCTATTTCTACCAGCTCCAAAAATTTCTCCAGTCCTAAATCTTTTATCAGATATTTCATACGAGCTTTGTTTCTTCTTGTGCGCTCACCATATCTATCGAATACCCGTAAGGCAGCTTCCATAAATGGAATAATCAAATCTTCGTGCAAGAAGTCGTAAACATGGTGCGCCAACATGGACTGTGCGCCTAAGCCACCGCCCACAACTACACGAAATCCGCGTGCTCCGTCTTTAATTCTCGGAACAAATCCAAAATCGTGCAAGAACGTATAAGCAGAATCTTTATCCGAAGAAGAGAACGCAATTTTCACTTTTCTAGCCATATCTTGGCATAAGGGGTTTCTTAAAAAAAACTCAAATGCTGCTTGTGCATAGGGCGACACATCAAAAAGTTCGTCAGCATCTATGCCGGCAATAGACGAGCCTGTGACATTACGAACGGTATTTCCACAAGCTTCACGGGCGGTAGCGCCTACGTCTTCTAATCCGGCCCACATTGCCGGTGCATCTGTCACTTTCACATAATGTAATTGAATATTTTGGCGAGTGGTCAAATGCAAGTTGCTGCTGGCGTATTGCTCTGAAAGCGTTGCTAATCGGACGAGTTGTTTGGTATTTATTCTGCCAAATGGAAATTTAGTTCTAAACATTTGTACCCCTAACTGCCGCTGACCATATACCCCTCTTGTAAGACGGAATGCCTTAAACTTGTCTGTTGGTATTTCGCCATTCATATAGGCATTTACTTTTTGTTGTAATTCAAAAATGTCTCTGGCGGCTTCCGGTGAAATGTTTTTGGTGATGGTAATGCTCATAAGTTAGTTTTGAGAATAGAGAGAAAAAATTGGTTTATTCTATAAAAAAAGCCTATCTTCTCAGATAGGCAATTAGATGTTTTTTTTATGCTATACAAAAATCTGCCTATCCGACTATTGCGGACAAAAACAACAACAATTAGATAGGCTGACTATTAATTTCATGAACACTAAATTAAAAAAATATTTAAACAAAAGTGGTAGTTAATAATTATTTAAGATACTATTTACTCGTTCTCTGCTACAACATCTTGTACTTCGGGTACAAATCGTTTCATTAAATTCTCAATTCCTTGTTTTAGCGTAACGTTAGAGGAAGGACAGCCGCTGCAAGAGCCTTGTAATTGGAGGGTTAGCTTTCCATTTTCAAATTTTACAAATGAAATATTTCCGCCATCCATCTCTACGGCAGGTTTTACGTACTTATCCAAAGCGCCTTTTATTCGTATTTCTACATCGCTGTCATCGTCGGAAATACTGTTAGACGCTGTTTTAACCGGTTTTATGTAGTTCTCGGTTAATATGCTGCCGCCTTCGTCGATATATTTTTTTAAGAAATTTTTGATTGGAATCATAATTTCTGCCCACATCACCTCCTCATTTTTGGTAATAGACACAAAATTATTGGTAATAAATATGTTGTTTATTGTTTCAAAATTGGTGAATAATGCATTTGCCAAAGGGGCCTCATCCGTTTCCTCAACAGATTGGAATTCTACAGCATCTTGTAGCAGTAACGCTTTATTCATTACAAATTTTAAGGTATTGGGATTGGGTGTTGATTCTGTGTAAATCATCAACGGTGTTTTAGTTGTATCCATTTTATTTCTTGAGTCTTTAAAACGTTTATAAAGAAAATATGTTTTGCTTTTTACGGCAATTCGTCTTTACGGGTAATGGTAGCGGTAGCTTGTGCGCTCGGCAATATAAAAATTTCTTCAATGTTTACATGTTCGGGCTGGGTAGCCATAAAATAAATACTATTTGCTACATCTTGAGCCGATAATGGTTGAAAACCTTCATATACTGCTTTGGCTTTTTGTTCGTCTCCTTTAAAGCGTACCAACGAAAATTCTGTATCTGCTGCACCCGGGCTGATAACAGATACTTTTATTTTATGTGGGAGCAAATCAATACGGGCACTGCGCGAAATTGCACGTACGGCATGCTTTGTTCCACAATATACATTACCTCCTCCATAAGCCTCCCAACCGGCTAAAGAGGCTACGTTTATAATATGTCCTTGGTTGCGTGCTATCATTAAAGGAGACACCTCCCGTAACATATAGAGTAACCCTTTTATATTGGTGTCAATCATTTGTTCCCAGTCCTCATATTCTCCGTCTTGTATTGGCCCGCGGCCGGCAGCCAATCCGGCGTTATTTAATAAAACATCTATATTTCTCCATTTTCCTTGCAAGGAATTAATGGCTTGTTGTACTTCTTTTAAATTTCTGACGTCAAAATGTAAGGGTAATATTTCTACTGCGTATTTTGCAGAAAGCGACTGTTGAATTTTTTCTAAGCGCTCTTGTCTTCTGCCTGTAATGATTAGATTCCAACCGTTCTGTGCAAAGAGCTCAGCGGCTGCCTCCCCAAATCCGGCAGTAGCTCCGGTTATAAGTATTATCTTTTGCATAGTAGGCAAAGGTAGTATTTTATACGTTGAAAAAAGGTTAATCTTTATAGAGCAAATAAGTAGTACACCCTTTAAATGGATATTTCTTTTTAAATCCGTATTGCTCAGGTTGTCGGATGAATTGCAACCATGTAGAATCTTTTTTCAGACGCAAATCTTGTAGTAAAAAATCGGTTACCAATATATAGTCAACATTTTTATCCTGCATTTGTTTCAAGAAAGATTTATCGTTGTCAAAATTTTCTTCTGCGCTAAAATCAGTGAAATTCTTATCTGTCATCATACTTAGATGGAGGATATTACTAAATATAACATGTGGTTTATCGCTCGATTTATTTAATAGTTGAATTAATGCCTTATAGCTCTGGTTGGGACATTCTCCGCTAATTATATGTGGTGTATTAAATTGTCGGATAGTGGGCGATAGTGCAAATACAACAACTGCAATTACAGCAATTACCCAGTATTTTATTTTAGCAATCGGGAAAATGACATCTACACTGATTGCCAACCAATATATAATAGGAATGAGCAAAAACAAAAGGTAGTGTGGGCGTGGGAAAAACAATAGTGCGCTGATAAACCCGGGGATTGCAAAAATGAAGAGAATAAGAAATAATTCTTGTTGCTTTTTAAATTGACTATAAATTTCCGTACGGTGTTTTTTTGAGAAAACAACAACCCCTAAAAACACAATTGTTACTACAATTCCTACAACCTCTGTAAGTGTATGATGATATAAGTATTTGGGAAATAACACGTCTGATATTGAGAGAAATATTTCGGCTAAAAAAACAACCGTATTTTCTAAAATACCTTTCAATACTACAAGTGGATAATGAATTATAATATCGGTAAAGGTATTACAACCCTGAAATTGCTTTTTGCAAAATGCTATCCAATCTATAAATAAGCTGTAATCTAGCTTGTGCAGAAAGATATATTTTATGGTATAATGCTGACAAAAAACCCCATACAGTCTATCTTTGCCCATATAGGTATTTGCAGGTAGTTTAAAGGTAAAAAAACAAGAGCCATGAATACCAAAAATGGAAAACTAAACAGCAAGTCTTCTTTAATTTTAGCATTTCTAACCACATAAAATATAGTAATACCCAGTAGTAAAAAGAAAGATAGCATCAGCTCGGGACGCGCATAAGCACCTAAAAACACCACAAAAGACAATAAAATATATTGCTTTGTTTTGGAGTGCAGCGATAGTTTAATTATTATCAAACAAATTAAAAACCAACTCACTACAACAGAAGAAATTCTAGGGTATGTAATTACGTTGGTATTCGAAATGAGTAAACAAAAAGAGAGTATGATAGCAGTAAAAAAGGAAATACCATAGCTGTATAAAAACGCAAAAAAACACAACGGCAACAGCACTACAATTACTTTGTAATTCAATAAATACAAGGCTATCGGCTGATGCTCAAATAGGGATAAAAACTTATACCAAATAGTATATGTTGGTCCCCAATCATTATGTATCTGCCCAAATAAATCCAAGCCATACCGCATATATCGCACTTCATCATCAAAGGATATATCCACCTGCCGATTAAAATTCCATGTGAGTTTTACGCCGCATAAAAGAAGAAATAATGCTCCTACTATTAATCTTCCAAATGAATAAGATGCGTTGTTCGCATTACTTAAAATAGATTTGGTGCTATGCATATAATTGCAAATTTAGGCTATTTTACACTATATTTATTGAGTAATAATTGAATATGACCATACAAGAAGCACAACAAACCATAGATGAATGGATAAACACCACCGGGGTTCGATATTTCAATGAACTGACCAATATGGCAATACTTACGGAGGAAGTAGGAGAAGTAGCTCGTATCATGGCAAGAAAATATGGAGAACAATCTTTTAAAACATCGGATAAAGACAAAGAATTAGCCGATGAGTTGGCGGATGTACTTTTTGTGCTGATTTGTATTGCCAACCAAACAGGCGTAAATTTAACCGATGCGCTACAAAAAAATTTAGCTAAAAAAACCCAACGAGATGCGGTTAGACATAAGAATAACGAGAAACTAAAATAAAGTACTGCTTTATATAATTGGAGTTTTTTAGTATAAATTGATCCATTTTCTTCTTGTGTTAAGTAAAAACAAGACAAAACGACTGTTTTTTCAGATAAAACAAGACATAATTTCCGCTTTTTATATTGTCATCTGCATTTATTACTTAAAAATACGCATGGTATGTTCTTTGAATGATTAAGGTAAAACAGATTTTAAACAATTAAAAATTAATACCATGACATTCATTAAAAAACATTCCGGCGTTAACAACAGTTTTCCGGCTTTATTCGATGATTTATTTGCTAAGGAGTTGTTTGGGTTTACACCAACAAAATCTTTCAATAATTTTGCAAAAAATGTACCCGCAGTAAACATTTTAGAAACTGAGCACGAATTTAAAATAGAAGTAGCGGCTCCGGGGGTAAAAAAGGACGATTTCAAAGTAGAATTTGAAGACGGCGTGCTAACCATTTCTTCTGAAACGAAACAAGAACAAGAAAATAAAGACGAAAATGGAAAATATACGCGCAGAGAATTTAGCTTTAGTTCTTTTAAAAGAAGTTTTACCGTTGACGAAGAAGCTATCGACACTGAAAAACTGGAAGCGAAATACGAAAACGGTGTGCTAAACATTCACGTACCTAAAAAAGAGGTACAAGTAGTAGAAAAGAAACCCAAAACAATTGCAGTTTCTTAAATTGTAACACTTAAAAAACAGTCGAGGCTGCCCTTTCGGGCAGCCTCGTTGCGTTTAAAAACTATAAATTCTGCTTTATTTCACCTTTACGGTGGTTTCTTCATTTATCCAACATTTTACAGTGTAAGGAGCGCCAACTTTTAATTTCTTTGCCGTTACCTCTGCCTTTGTCGGTAAATATTTGGTGTATTCCGAAATCATTTTTTGTGCTTCTGTTTTCACTTCTTCATCGCCTACTTCAATGGCTTTTTTCAAATAATCGAATGCCGGCCATAGTACAATTTGTGATTGGAATCCGGTGCCGGGGCCGCACAATTTTCCACTGCCTAAGTACATGTTTCCAATCAGCATATATGCTTTACCCATTGTCGGGCGCATTTGCAACGCTTGTTTTGCCAACTCGCGTGCTGCCGGATAATTATTTCCATTCGCTTTTATAGAGGCCATGATATAATACATATCTGCCTTTTTAGAAGAGTCGGTCTCCACCTTCAATGCATTTTCATACAGTACATACGCAGAGTCAAACTTATCTGCTTTCATATATATACTTCCCAAACGATTTGCATATAGATAAGAAGGCGCCATGGTGTTTAATTTTTTTAGCAACTCAATATTCAATATACTGTCCGCACAGCCTTTGGTTTTAGCATATACTGTTTTTACGGTTTCTAAATCGTTGGGATTTGCTTTGTATTTTTTCAGATATATTTCCAAGAGTTTAGCACAATCTGCAGGGTCTGATTTGTCTGCAAAATTTTGGGTATATAAATCATCTATCAATGATTTTACATCTTTGTATGCTGTCAATTGGCTATTGTTTGGATCTGCAATATTTTTATCCAGCACAGCACTCAGTTCATCGTATTTTCCTTTTACAAAATCTTCTGTTACACCGTCTTTTCCTAATTGGTTTATCAAGATTTTAAAGTACGTTTGGATATAATACGGATATGCTTTATTTCCGGAAAGTTTAATGGTTTTCTCCAAAGCTCTGCGTGCCTCAGGAATATCTGTATCCTTTCCGTATTTCAATAAATCTATTCCTTTTCTGCCCAACATATATTCGGTTTCTCCGAAGCATTGTGTATCTTTTTTATAGATTTGAAAAAGTGTATCTGCATATTTTTGTAGTAAATCTTTATCTTTTGTTTTTTGCAAAAGATCGGTATAGTACGTTACGCCATCATAATAGGTTTGCTGGCGAAAGCCGGGTGCTTGCTCGTATATTTTTTTCCAATAAGGATAAGCATCTGTATATAATCCTTTCTTAAAAAATTCTCGGTAAATAGAAAAAGGGGCTGTTGTTTTTAAGCTATCACCCTCAACGTATCTTGGGCAAGTTTGTGCCGAAACTGCTATTGAAGTAAAAATAAATGCACTAATAATTAAAAAAAATCTTTTCATTTTTGTTTCTTTTATCAATAATATTTTCTTTTTACAAACCATTTATCGCTTAAAGAAATGCCTATTTTTAATCTATAAAAGTTTTCTCTTACAAGGTTCTTATTGGTAGTTCCGCGGCTACCCGCTTCGAATCCCACATTGAACGCATATATAAGCACTTTTTGCAATAATCCATCGTTATTAGCGGCTGTGATTAGTAATGGAATACCTATTCCAAAGTTTATGCCAAACTCGTTTATAGGAGTATCGTTGATTTTAATATTGGTTTGTGTGTAGTTGAACCCTGCTCTATATTTTAAGCGAGAAAAAAACTTCGAGAAATTTTTATCGTTCGGCAAAAACTCACCGCCTGCGGCAATTCTCCAACTGTTGTTCAGTTTAGATGCTGCATTATCTTCAAAGCCTTTGTATTTGCTCCACGGTTGAAATTTAAAATCGATACCGGCTTTAAATTTCATTCCTCTTGACACCATCATACCTATATTCAACGTAGCCGGAATACGGATGTTTGCCCGTTGCTGAAATTTTTCGGAAAGCGTATCTAAGATTTGAGTAGAGGAAACTCTGGGTTGGATATAATCTGTAATAAAATCATTTATCCCGGCATCGGTAGCTCTGTTGGCAAGCAAACTGGAGGAGAATGTATATAATGCATCATCGTTATAGCTGGTTTTTGCTACTTTTATTGGTGCTGATCCGGATAAGCCGAACGTTAAATTATAAATTTTATTACTGTCTTTTTTGCTTTTTATCGGAAGGTTGTATTGTGCGCCGGCGTTCCATATAAAGCTACTTACTTTTGTATTGGTATATGTCCAAGTGGTATATCCGGTGGCATCAAAGGAGCCATATTGGTTTAATTGATAAGCTAAGGTATTGTTGTTTAGTTTTCCAAACAAATAGCCCATGTTTAATCCTACCGAAAAGCCTTTATATCTAAATCCGTTTCCCCAAGACAGATTATACAACGCCCCGGAGCCTTCATATTCAAACCGTACGGAAGTAGCCGTATCGAAAGCGGTGGTTTGTGAAATAAAATAATCTTTTGCAGAAAACGGCAAAAGGCTTGCGCCGGTTACCCAATATTTTTTTATTGGGAAAAACAAGGAAAGGTAGTTTAAGCTAAAACTATTTTGTTTAGCTTTTTGGGTTTGTGTTTTTACCGTAGCAAAATTACCGGAGAATCCTACATCTAAGGTGGTCATCTGTAATGCCCCATAAGAAGCAGGGTTTAGATAATTTACTGTTTCGGCAGATTGAAAAGCAGCACCCAAGCCGCCCATTTGTGCAGACTGTGTGTTGTTATTATCAAATGCCGAACCTAAACCATACCGAGAATAAGCAGTATGTTCCTGTGCACTCATTTGCTGTAAGGTTACAAATGAAAAAAGTAGAAATAAAAAGTTACGCATTATACTCCAATATGTGGTTAAGCCCAATTAATGTTAAATTGGAAATTGCAAATATCTGATTTTTAAGCCTCTTAACCAACAAATCTGCATCGCCGCCGGTAAGAATTACATTCAATTTAGGAAATTTAACTAAATATTCATCTATCATTCCATCTATTTCTTTGCCGGCAGCAACTAAAACACCTGCTATCATATTCGATTTTGTGTCATTTCCGATCAATGTGGCTTCTTCTTCTAATGCGACCAACGGCAGCTTTCCGGTAAAGGTATGCATGGCTTTCAAGCGCATTTTTAGCCCTGGATGAATGCTGCCTCCCAAAAATTCGTTATTGGCATTAATAAAATTAAAGGTAATACAAGTACCACATCCTATTACTAATGTATTTTGATTGGGATACATTGCATGTGCCGCCGCTATCAATGCCAATCGGTCTTTCCCCAGTGTATCTTTGGTGAAATATAAATTTGAAAAGGGCATTTTTGTTGCTTCATTTAAAATAATATGTCGTTGCTGCGTACTTAATGCGTCCAAAATATACGTTGGTATTTGTATGGTGGAAGAAATTATGGATTGACGAATAGGATAAGATAATAAAATAGAAGTAATATCTATTGGTATGTTGTTTTCAAATGTAAAATCTGCTTTCAAAATTGAATTATCAAAAACGCCGATTTTTGTTCGGGTATTTCCAATATCTATCGCTAATGTATCTCCCATTTTCAAATTTGTGACAACTAAATAATTCGTTTAGAAGAGGACAAATGGGTCAACTTCCCATTTTCTATTTTATCTATCAATACCAATCCGGGTGTTTTATGTACTTCTATCGAACCTAAAACGGTATCAAATCCAAGGGCTTTAGCTCCATTGAGTGTTGCCCATGTCAGTACCGTTTCAAAATCCAAGTACGATTGGTATTTTAAAATTGATTTCATTTCTTCCAAAATATGCAATTGCCAATTCGACGTTAAGCTATCGGTGCCGATGCATACTTGTGCCTCTGTTTCTATGTATTTTTTATAATTGGGCAAACGGTTTTCAATATACAAATTTGCATTGGGGCAGGTAGCCCAAAATACATTTTCCTTTCCTAATTGTTGATGTGCTGTTTCTATATCTTCTTTTGTAGATAGCGTGTTATGTACAAATAGATTTTTATTTGCTTTTTGTAAAAATTTTAATGCATAGTGTATAGAAGTTTGCTGCAACTGGGGGATAGCTGTTGTTTGTAAATTAAATTGTCGGTAAAATTCGATAAAACCACCGGTTTTATATAAAAACAGCTCATTTTCGGCTATTGTTTCTTGATTATGTATAGAAATAGTTTGTCCATAAGGCTGTTCCATCAAATAAGAAAACAATTGCTCGGAAACAGAATACGGTGCGTGTGGTACTTTAGAAATTTTATTTTTCTCGGTTGTTATTAATTTATGAAAAACGGTATCATATTGCGCTATAGTTGAGGCGGTTCTCTCCTTTTGAAACATATCAAAATATTCCGCAAACGTATAATAAAACAACCGCTCTTTTTGCTTTTGAAAAAAAGTATCCGATGTATTGGAAATATCGCCGACCGCTACAATACCATTTGCCAGCATGTTGTTCTCTTCGCGCTCAATAGCGGCTTGAATAATTTCCTGCGGGTGGTTTCTGTTTTGAATTACTTGTGTAATAAAATCTATCAATCCCGTGCCTGTTTGTGCTACCCCTTGCAAATGCGACAGCTCTAAATGGCAGTGTGAATTAATAAAACCCGGAACAATTATCCCATCGAAAAATTGTATCGTTGCGATATCGTGATTTTCTACAGCATCTATGGCTTGTATTTTCCCATTTTCATCGGTAATGACAACAGCATTTTCTAATGGCGAAGTTATCACCGGAAAAATTTTTGAAGCAGAAAACTTATGTATGGTCACTCAACAAAGATATAAAAGTCATTTGGCTTTAATGGGAGAAATTATAAAACTATGAAAAGATTCCTTTTTAGAAAATTGAACTTTAGAAATAAACGAGCACCATGATTTTACAATAAAAATCGTTAAAACTTACATTATCTTTGCATTTGCTTGCAAAACCAAACCGACATACGAACTTTATCAAAAGCACAACTGATTGCCCAATTAGAGCATTTGGGAGAAAAACCGTTTCGAGCCAAACAAATTTATGAATGGCTTTGGAAAAAATCGGCACATAATTTTGAAGAAATGACCAATCTTTCCAAAGAATTGCGAGAGAAATTAAACACACATTTCTCCATTTTGCCAATCACCGCTTATAAAGTTCAAAAATCTAATGATGGCACCATAAAATCTGCCTTTCAATTGCATGATAAACACTTGATTGAAGGGGTGCTTATCCCAACGGAAGATAGGGCTACCGCTTGTGTTTCTTCGCAAGTTGGTTGCAGTTTAACTTGCTCGTTTTGTGCTACGGGATTTTTAAAAAGAGAACGGAATTTAACTGCGGCAGAAATTTACGACCAAGTGGTTTTAATCAATCAACAATCGAACGAGAGCATTGGCAGAAATTTATCGAACATAGTATTTATGGGCATGGGCGAGCCTTTGCTAAATTACAGCAATGTATTAGGGGCAATAGAAAAAATTACTTCCGAAGAAGGGTTAAATATGTCGGCAAAGCGCATTACGGTATCTACTGCGGGCATTGCCAAAATGATTAAAAAGCTGGGAGACGATGAAGTGAAATTCAACTTGGCCGTATCATTGCATGCGGCGGATGATGCGAAGCGCGATATGATTATGCCTATCAATGAACAAAACAATATCGAAGCAATCATTGATGCTTTAAAACACTTTCAATCAAAATGCAAAGGCGAACTTACATTTGAATATATTTTATTGGATGGCGTTAATGATACCATCGATGATGCAAAAAAGCTAATTGCTATCTGTAAACAGTTAGATGATGTAAAAATAAATGTAATCGAATACAACAAAATAGACCAAGCAGATTTCCATAAATCTACCATCGATACACGCGACAAATTCATTGACTACCTGAGCAAACACAAAGTAATTGCGAACGTAAGAAAAAGCAGAGGCAAAGATATAGATGCTGCTTGCGGACAACTGGCAAACAAAAACAAGTAACATCTTCTATTTAGTTTTCAGCAACCATAAGGACGACCGTGCAACCATTAAGCGAAAGTAAAAATCGAACAGACAGAAAAACGAAAATTTGCCAACGCTTCACACAAAATTACATGTTAGGCATTCAACAATTCACCGTAATTCCATAGACATTGAAAAATACGAAAACGAAGTAATTGAAAAGTTTGAATTAGTAGTAAAAAAAGAGAGTAAAGATAGAACTAAAGAAGATTTGGATATTTTTAATCTTGGAAGGAAAATACAATTCAAACAGAACTCAAGTTTTTCTTTGGCAAAGAGAGTTACAAATGAATTTATCTCAATTATTAAACCTTTAATAGAAGCATTGCAAAAGTAACTTAGGTGTGTACCCTTGAAATATTTTTCGCAACTTTGTAGCACTATGGCAAAAATCAATGTAAAAGATACTGAAATCACGATTATTTCGGTTGAGGAAAAGGATTATATTTCGCTTACCGATATGGCAAACGCCAAAGAAAGCGAAAGCCGAGCAGCCGACATCATCAAAAATTGGATTAGAGCTCGTTACACACTTGAATTTTTAGGAACTTGGGAACAAATTAACAACCCGAATTTTAAAGTGGTCGAATTCGACCACTTTAAAACACAAGCAGGTTTGCCAAATTTTGTGTTGAGTGTTTCGGAATGGATTGAAAAAACGAATGCCATAGGCATTATTGTGAAGAAAGGAAAATACGGTGGAACGTATGCACACAAAGACATTGCTTTTGAGTTCGGCTCTGCAATCAGCGTTCCGTTTAAACTGTATTTAATAACCGAATTTCAGCGACTTAAAGAAGAAGAACAAAAACAATTGGGTTGGACAGCCAAACGGGAATTGGCAAAACTAAATTATCACATTCACACAGACGCTATTAAACACAATCTTATTCCAAAAGAACTTTCGTCACAACAGACATCAATTATTTACGCCAACGAAGCAGATGTGTTGAATGTTGCATTGTTTGGAATTACAGCTAAACAATGGAGAGAAGCAAATCCCTAATTGAAAGGTAACATTAGAGATTATGCAACAATCAATGAATTGATTTGTTTAGCTAATATGGAAAATCTAAACGCAGTTTTCATCAACGAGAAAATGCCACAAAAAGATAGACTGATAAAACTGAACAAAATAGCCATTCAACAAATGAGTATATTGCATGACGTGGACAAACGAAAATTACTGAAATAAAAACATCTCTACGCTTTTCGTAGCACATTTGCATTTTTACTAATCGAACAAAGCCAAACAAAAAATGCAAAAGAGCTACCAAGCAACCGCACCACCACAACCCGACAGACAAACTAACGACTGAATGAAGGGCAGCTGAAACAAGATTTTTCAGCATGTTGTTGTAATAATTTCATCCTAATTTCTACTTATTTACATATATCTATTGGAGCAGAAATTTGTACAAATCATAAATCAGAACCAAGGCATCTTACATAAGGTGTGTAGAATTTATTGTACAAATACGACTGAACGAGAAGACTTATTTCAGGAAATAATATTGCAGCTTTGGAAATCATTCCCTTCTTTCCGAGGAGAATCGAAAGTTACAACGTGGATGTATAGAATAGCTTTAAATACTGCTATTTCCGGCATTAGAAAGAAAAAAATTACCACTACAGGTTTAGAACTATTTACGTATCAGATTGCAGACCATCCGCAGCAAAACAACGAAGAAGAGCTGACGCGTTTATATAAATCCATAGAGCAATTATCCGATGTTGAAAAATCGATCCTATTGTTGTATCTTGAAGACAAACCATACGATGAAATTGCTGAAATTATCGGTATTACAGCCAACCATGTAGCGGTAAAAATGAGCCGCATCAAAGATAAATTAAGAACCTTATTACAATCAGCATCATGATGGAATTAGAGGATTTGAAAAATATCTGGAAAGATAAAATTGATGAAGACATCAACGCTAAGCATATTGCTCAAGCTCAAATAAGCACATTGCTGAACCAACGTTCTACGTCTATCATCGACAAATTGAGAAAAAATTTACTGTGGGAAATTGTCGGATTTTGCCTTTGTTTGTTTATAGTTATTTGCATTCCGTTCTTCTTTCCTACAATTACAATAGTGTTTCTGTGTGTCACTATTGTAGCCGTCGTATTCCTACCTTATTTAGTGTATTATGTAAAAAAATATAGAGAATTACAACAGTTTTCTTCCTATCATCAAGACTTAAAAACAAATTTAACCCAGTTAATATTACAAATGGAAAAGTATCTAAAAATTTATTTTTGGGGCAGTTTGTTATTGACCCCATTAACGGTATTCCTTTCAGGATTTATCATTTTATATGAAATAAAAGCACTTGGGTTTTTATTGTATTTTGATACCTTTCACCCTTCTATACTTTCCACGTTACTTTCTTTAGCTTTATTAATTACGTTGATTTCTTATCCAACAATGAAATGGTATATTCGAAAAATGTATGGACGGCATTTAGAAAAATTAAAGAAATGTTTGCAGGAAATCGAAGAAATTCAAGAAGTTGATTGAAGGAATCTTTTTTGAGCAAGCAACTCTTTCAGCACTCAACTATTTTTTAGCATTTTTGTTAATCTGTCATCATGGAAAATAAAACGTTTAAATTTAAAACCAATATCAATTGTGGCGGCTGTATCGCTACCGTAAAACCTCATTTAGATGCGGCTAAAGGCATTACTTCTTGGAATGTGGATACTACCCATAAAGACAAAATTTTGACGGTACAGACGGAAAATATTTCTGCAAAAGAGGTGATGGCTGTAGTGCAAAATGCCGGCTACAAAATAGAAGAAGTGCCCGCTTAAGTTTTACCACTAAGCCTTTCTACTATTTTCATTTTTATTACAACACGACATAAACTTTCAGTAATAATTGAAAGTATTGGATAATAATTACACAACTTTTTAATAAGCCTTTCGCTATGAAATCGTAATTTCTACGTAAAATCTTTTTGAAATAAAAGTTTCAATTTTGTTTGAAAGTTTTGAACAAATAAAACAATCAATAACTCAATAAAATTAAACGTTATGAAAAAGACATTATTTTTAGCTGTATTTGCATTTATTACAGTAGTAGCAACAGCGAAAGAACCGAGCGAAACCACTACCACAGAAACCGAAACCGTTACAACAACAGCGCTAAATCCGACGGCAAATAACGACGAAGCCTACTATAACGAGCGCAGGTTTTCTGCCATCACCGAAGCGGGTACTGTATTGGTGTACCATAAAGCGTATTTCAATATTTACCAAGTAGTAGGAGTGCGCGTAAATCCATATTTTTTCATTGGACAAGGGGTGGGTATCCAAGTGTCTAACAAAAATATGTATCAATTCCAAGCAACGGTAGATTTGCGAGCGTATGCATTAGACAAAAGAATAACACCTATGTTTACAGTGCAAGCCGGTTTGAATAAAGTTGGAAATGCCCCTATTCAAAGTGAAGCAAAACAATTAAATGATACACAATTTACAACAAATGTTGGAGCCGGAATTTTGATTAAGGCAAAAGAGAATGCTTCATTTACCATTAATGGTGGTTATACACTCTTCACCGATTTTAAAAATAGTGCAAACGGTGGTTTTGTAAAAATTGGTTATGTGTTTTAATTAATAGCAAGTTTATTACAGTACAAACAACGGTGATATAGCTCTGCGGAAGCAAGGATAACGCTTAAACGGCTTGACTAAACTTTGGTTTTCCTTGATTTTTTGCTTCTATATCATCGTTCATTTTTTTATCAAAAACGGCACAGATATTACGTAAAAAACTCCATCCCAAATTCGTTACTTCTAATTGCTCATCGTGCCAAACAATTAGTCCGTCATTTTGTAATTCATTAAGTTGCTGTTGCATAGAAGGCGTTAGTAGAATTTCATTTTTCCAATTTGTTTTTCCTTTACAAGCAATATTTAAAATATGTTGCCGGTGCAAAATATCTTCTTCGCTAACATCAATACCGCGATAGATAGGGATTTGATGTTGGGCAATGGCTGCATAATATTCTTCTACCGTTTTTAAATTTTGTCGGAAGCCAAAAAACACATCACTAATTGCGGAAACACCCAGTCCGATAAGCACTTCTGTATTGGTGGTGGTATAGCCCATAAAATTTCGGTGTAGCACGCCACTTTGCTTACTAATAAGCAGCGCATCATCAGACAGTGCGTAATGATCCATGCCGACATCGCTGTATCCGGCTTGTGTAAAAAGCATTTTGCCTAACTCATATAAAGTATATTTATCGTGTCCTTTCGGCAAATCGTTTTCATCATAAGCACGTTGTGATTTTTTGGTCCATGGCACATGCGCATAGCTATAAAATGCAATACGATTAGGCTTTAGCGTAATGACAGAGGCAATTGTTTTTTTTATGCTATCCGGCGTTTGAAAAGGCAATCCGTAAATCAAATCAAAGTTTACGGATTCGTACCCAATGTCTCGAGCCCATTCGGTTACTTGTTTTGTTTTTTCAAAAGGCTGTATTCTGTTAATTGCAGTTTGTACTTTAAAATCTAAATCTTGTACTCCATAGCTTACCCGCCGAAACCCTAAATTATAGAGGGATTGTAAATGTTGTTTCGTCGTGTTGTTAGGATGTCCTTCAAAGCTAAATTCACGAAGTGGATGAATTTCTACTCCTTTTAATAATTCCGTTAATAAATATACTAAATTTTCGGGGCTAAAAAAAGTAGGTGTACCACCGCCGAGGTGCAATTCCCGAACTACAATTTCAGTTCCCAAAATCTGCTTATACTGTTTCCATTCTTGCAAAAGTGCTTCTATATAAACAGTTTCTACCGAATGGTTTTTTGTAATCCGTTTATTACATCCGCAATACGTACAAAGTTGCTCACAAAAAGGCAGATGCAAATATAAGCTAATGCCTTCTTTCGTTTTACCGGCGGTAATAGCGCGGTGTATTTGGTGTGTCCAATCGGAAATATCCGACTTTCCGTCTTGCCAGTAAGGAACCGTCGGATAACTGGTGTATCTCGGAATCGGAACGTTGTATTTATTAATTAAGGAATAAGAACTCAAAGTGCAGTGAATTAATGTACAAAGTTAATACAAAGCATTACGTTTTGCTATGATTTTAATCATTTTTAAAGAAAATACAAGTACAGGAAGAGGAGCAGTAGAAATGCTGCTATAGCCGTAATTAGTACGGTTTGTGTTACTATTTTTTTCAACGCTTCATTCATAATTTACATCAAAACAATGAATAGTTTGGGAAGTTATACGGAGATTACATCTGTTTGCCTATTTCTTGTGTTACGGTATTCTTGGTACTCAGTAAGTGTTCTTTTATATTTTTACGTTCTTCCGCTGTTTTATTTTGAGATAATTTTGCTTTCGATTGTAATTGATTAACTTGTATTTCAAAGGCGACAATACCATCCAATAAGTCAGCTACATATTTTTGCTCCAATCGGTTAAATTGTGCTAAATAACTTTCTTCCGCATTCTGCATTTGCTTGTAGAGTATTTCTAATTTTTTTTCATTGCTATTGGCTATTTGTATTTTTCCATACGCATGTACAGCAATATAATTCCATGTTGGTACATTTTTTTCATGTGTATATAATGTAGGGGAAATATACGCATGAGGTTCTGAAAACACAACCAATACTTCTTTATCAGCAAAAGATTTCCATTGTGGGTTTGTTTTACTTAAATGAGAAAAAAGCACCATCGAGTTACCTTGTACTTCTACCACAAAAGGGAGGTGCGTAGCTATTGGCAACTCATTATCGACAGAAATTAATAGGGCAAAATTATAGGTTTGCATAAACTCCATAGTCTTATCGTTGTCCTCTTGCTTAAAATGGTTGGGAATATACATGGTGAATGGTGAATGGCGAATGGTGAATGGTGTTCCGTTTTATCGGATGTTGAATGGTTTCAGAGAATTTATTTGGGAGTTAATTATCGATTTTACCAAGTAGAAATTGTTTTTATTAGAATTGTATCTCTATTGTCCGGTGTCTTTTCCAATGAGCGTATTTTGATATTTCCGTTTCCGGCAAATTCAATCAACCCTTGTCTATTAGAGAAAACTTCATCGGGAGAAGCCTTAAAACGTGCCAACTCATGCCATTTGCCGCGTTTAAGACTAAAAAGCACAACATCGCCAATATCGCCATTTGGTTTTTTTATCACCACTGAAAAATCATCGGCACCGTCACCGTCCACATCGTTTTCATTCAATACATTTACCCCCACGCAATTGGGAATGATGATTTCAGGCAAATCCATATTCGTGAACGAAATTTTTGTTTCTGTAGATTTATATTTTCCGCTCGAGTCTTGCTCCGGTTTTATAACAATCAAATCTTCCTTTTCTCCATCCCCGTTAAAATCTCCGGAAGAAGAATTTTCACTTTCGTCAAATTTTTCAAACAGTGAAACCATTTCGGGTTTGGCATCTGCTTCTTTATCGCTCTCTACAATTATACGCCAAGTGCTGTCTGCTTCTTTTTTAAAAATAAGATACGAATGAAATACATTTGGTTTGCCGTTTATCGTTACTAATTTCAAAAACTCACATTTATAATTACCGGTATCAGATGCGTAAATTCCTATACGACCAACAATGCGTTCTCTGTAAGAATTAGCATGTGAAATTTTATATTTCTTTGTTGCAATGACCGACTGGCGCGGTAGTACTTTTTTAAAAAAGAGAACAGGATCGTTATAAAAATTTACAAGACTGTCTAAGTTCGTAGTATCATGTGCGGCATTCCATCTATATACAATATCTATCACTTCTTGCTGCTCGGACGGAAGCATTTTGTAAGCCTCTTTTGTGCTGTCTGTGTCGGAATTGTTTGTTGCAACTTTATTGTTGTTACAAGAAGTACAAGCCGTATAAAATAAAGTTGCAACGATTGCTATTATGAAAAAAAATCTCTTCTTCACTCCTAATTATTTCACACGAAAGATAATAAATTATGAACGTATCAACGTATTAAGTTGCGTTATTTTTACAAATAAATTATAGTACAAAAAATTGAAATTTCATTTCATGCAAATAGGATTTTAAAATTACAGGAGGATGAAAACAAAAAAAATGAAATGGGAAATGTGTTTTTATTGAAAAAATTATCCACCAAACAAAAAACGAAAAATTGAAAATAATAGGCTGAAAATAATGCTTACTTAGATGGTTAAGAAACAAAATTTTATTACAAGCAAAACAAAAAAACACCTAAAATTATTTATTAAAACAAAAACAAAAAAACTAAGACAACGTGAAACTATTCGTATTTACTACTAGTTTGAACGAAGTAAAAAAATAGCTTACTACACATCCTGCTAACAACTGCAGATAAGCACAAAAAAAATCAGTAAACAAAAACAAAATGTATTGACATTTTAAATAGAAAGAAACATTTTTGCGTTATCCACAATTATCAACATTTATGAATAACTCAAATATTGTGTGGAGTAATTATTGTATTACTTTTATAATAGCAGAATAGTTAAAGGAGATTTTCAATCTGCAAAAAAATAAAAATCTTCAACAGTAAAGTTTCAACTGTAAAAAACAGAAACCAAAAAAAAAATTAAAAGCAATGGCAAAGAAAACAGCAAGCGCAAAGCCAGCAGCAAAAAAAGCAGCAGCTCCTAAAAAAGCAGCAGCTCCTAAAAAAGCAGCAGCTCCTAAAAAAGCAGCAGCTCCTAAAAAAGCAGCAGCTCCTAAAAAAGCAGCAGCTCCTAAAAAAGCAGCAGCTCCTAAAAAGGCAGCAGCTCCTAAAAAAGCAGCAGCTCCTAAAAAGGCAGCAGCTCCTAAAAAGGCAGCAGCTCCTAAAAAAGCAGCAGCTAAAAAAGCTCCTGCTAAAAAAGCAGCAGCAAAAAAGTAATCGTTTAAGAACGATGAATAATAAACCCGGTGTCATTGCGATATCGGGTTTTGCTTTTTATGCGAAATATTTTTTTATAATCGCTCTTGCCATTTAAACATTTCATCACGAAGGCGGGCAGCTTCCATAAAATCCATTTGTTGCGAAGCACGTTGCATTGCTTTTTTCAGTTGAGCAATTTTCTTTTCTATTTCTTTCGGACTTAAATATTTTTCGTTTGGCTCTGCAGCTAATTCTATTTTTTCTGCTGCTTCTTTATATTTTCTTTCTTCCTTCGTTTCGGGTTTCTGCCTAATATCTAATATGGAAGCTCGTTTTAAAATTTCATCTTTACTCCGCATTATTGTTTTGGGGGTAATTTGATGTTCTATGTTATACGCAATTTGCTTTTCTCTACGCCGGTTGGTTTCATCGATAGTTCGCTGCATAGATTTTGTTATACAATCGGCATAGAATATCACCAATCCGTTTGCGTTTCGAGCTGCGCGTCCGGCGGTTTGTGTTAGCGATCGCTCATTACGCAAAAAACCCTCTTTGTCGGCATCTAAAATGGCCACTAAAGAAACCTCCGGAATATCTAATCCTTCACGCAATAGATTTACACCAATCAAAACATCAAAATCGCCGAGTCGTAGTCCTTGGATAATTTCTACACGTTCCATTGTGTCCACATCGCTATGCAGGTACTTACATTTAATATTTAGTTTGGTTAAATACTTTGCTAGTTCTTCTGCCATTCTCTTGGTCAATGTTGTCACCAACACCCGCTCGTTTAATTGAATGCGCAATTGAATTTCATGCAACAAATCATCAATTTGGTTAACACTCGGACGTACATCTATCGGCGGATCCAACAGCCCCGTAGGGCGAACCACTTGCTCTACAAACTCTCCATGTGTTTTCATTAATTCATAATCGGCCGGGGTAGCGGAAACAAATATTACTTGATTTAACAAAGATTCAAACTCGCTAAAATTCAGCGGGCGATTATCCATAGCGCTTGGCAACCGAAATCCATATTCTACCAAATTTTGCTTTCTGCTTCTATCGCCACCATACATACCGCCAATTTGTGGAATAGTAACATGGCTTTCATCTACCACTAATAAAAAATCTTCGGGAAAGTAATCTAATAAACAAAACGGCCTATCCCCCGGATTTCTTCTATCGAAAAAGCGGGAATAATTTTCTATGCCGCTACAAAAGCCTAATTCTCGAATCATCTCCAAATCAAAATTTACACGCTCCTCCAGTCGTTTTGCTTCCAACTGTTTTCCTATGGCATTAAAATAATCAACATGTGCCTTTAGCTCGTCTTGAATTTCATGAATTATAGAAGGCAATTGGTCTTTGGGAGCAATATAAATGTTTGCAGGAAACACGGCGATGTCTTGCATTTTTTCAATTCGCTTTCCTGATACCGGATCGAATGATTCTAACTGTTCTACCTCATCTCCCCAAAAGGTAATTCGATAAGCATAATCTGCATAAGCTAAAAATACTTCTACACTATCTCCCTTTACCCTAAAATTTCCTCGCTGAAAATCTGCCGTAGTGCGAGCATACAGGATACTCACCAAATCAAATAAAAATGTATTCCTGCTAAGTATTTGCCCTTGCTTTATTCTAATAATTTGATTTTTATATTCTGCCGGATTCCCCAATCCATAGATACAAGACACCGAAGCCACTACAATTACATCTCGTCTGCCACTCATTAATGAAGTAGTGGTACTTAATCTCAGTTTTTCGATTTCTGCATTTATTGCTAAATCTTTTTCGATGTATGTATCCGTAACGGCAATGTATGCTTCGGGTTGGTAATAATCGTAATAAGAGGTAAAAAACTCCACTTTATTGTCGGGAAAAAACTCTTTAAACTCGGTGTATAATTGTGCCACTAAAGTTTTATTATGCGACAGCACTAAGGTCGGGCGTTGTGTTTTTTCTATTACATTGGCAATCGTAAATGTTTTTCCTGAACCTGTAACGCCCAATAACGTTTGGAATTTCTCCTTATGAATAACGCCTTCGTACAACTGTCGGATTGCGGTAGGTTGGTCGCCGGCAGGTTGATACGCTGAATGAATTTTAAACCCCATTTTGTATCAAAGATATACAAAAGATAAGAAAGCAATATTGCTACAAAAGGCACTTTAACACATTTGAGATAACAATTTTTTTTATTATCTTTATTTTACCCTTAAACTCTATTTATGCAAAAAACATTTTACACACTTTTTATTCTGTTTTATTTAACATTTACCTCAAGCGCCACTAATTGTTATAACGGTCGATATGAAAAAAAAGTTTTTACAGAATTTACCGTTTTAAACGATGTTAGATATGCTCACAAACAACGCAGTGATGGTGCTTGGCTGGATTTGAAATACGATGTCTATCTTCCAAAAAATGATACGGCTACCTCAAGACCATTAATTATTTTGGCGCATGGTAGTGCCTTTTTAGAAATTCCATTATTGGATAAAAAAAGTCCTGACATAGTTGAGTTAGCTATCGATTTAGCTTTAAAAGGCTATGTTGTGGTTTCTATAGACTATCGTCAAGAGCCCAATCCATTGTCATTTTTCTCAGAAGAAAATATGATAAAAGCCGTAGGGCGTGGGGTTATGGATATCCGAGATGCGATGTGCAAAATAATGGATACTACTTTTACATACGGAAATCCCTACAAAATAGATCCTAACACGGTAATTGTTGGTGGAGTATCCGGTGGTGCCATAAGCTTAATGCACGGAGCCTACTTAGATAGCTTAGACTGGCTGCCGACACGTTACAAACAATGGATTTTGCAAGTAGAGCCTAATGCTCAAGCCCTATTGGCCAATAAATATTGTGGTTCCACCGTTCGTGGAATTATAAATATTTCCGGAGCAATATTAGACACCTCGTGGATAAAACCCAACAAACCGTATCCTCCACTATTATCGATACACGGCACGGCAGACCCAATTGTGCCTTATGGATTTGGCAGACCTTTTAATATTCCTACGCTCCCGGAGCTTATGGGTAGCAAATTAATAGACCAGCGGCTCAAACATGTTGGCGCAAGAAGTGAATTAGATACGTGGATAGGTTATTCACACGTACCATTTGTTGGAGGCTTAAACATAGAAGCGCTTTTAAGCCCCAATCCATTGGCAATTGTTTTTAATCCTCCGGTACTCGATAGTACTAAAAGACACATTACTCATTTCTGTTATAGCTTAATAGATTGCGAAACACGAGTTACAGGAATTAAAGAACATCTTGTATCCTCCAATTTGTCTATTTTTCCAAACCCCTCTACAGGCATTTTTACGATACAAATGCCCAAAGCAACAAACGCCCAACAATGGCGAGTAGAAGTTTTTAATATCGAAGGTAAAAGCTATATTGACCAAGAATATCCCGGGAACATTGAGCAAATACAAATTGACGAAAAACTACCTTCGGGGATGTATTTTGTAAAAATACAATTTAATAAAAACAATGAATCATCTGTTTATACAGGGAAAATAAATATCGTTAATTAAACCCAACCTTTTATGAAGAGTATAGTTGCTTACCTACTATTGCTGCTTTTTACAACTACCGCAGCAAGTGCCTCTGATTGTAACAATGGAAGATATAAACGTCCATTATTTCCGCAGGTAAAACGCACCAATAATATTGTATATGCTACTAAACGTCAAAGTGATGGTGCCCTGATAGACTTGAAATATGACGTATATGAACCGGTGAATGATACGGCAAGTAATCGAGCGGTAATGTTATTAATACATGGTGGGGCTTACTTAAAATTATTAGACCAAAATAGTCCTGATATTGTACTGATGAGTACTTATTTTGCACAACATGGCTATGTCGCTATTTCTATAGATTACCGACAAGAGCCCAATTTATTAGGATTACTGTCGGAAGAGGTGATGGTAAAAGCAGTATCTCGCGCATTGGTAGATACTAAAGATGCTGTAGATCATTTGGTGAATACGGTATCCAATGGAAATCCTTACCGCATTGATACTTCAAAAGCGTTTATCGGTGGTGTTTCGGCGGGTGCCGTTTCTTCCTTATTTATTACGTATTTAGATAGCATACAACAATTGCCGGCAAAGTATCAACAATGGGTAAAAGAAGCGAATGGGCCGGATGTAGATAGTATATTACGACATAAATTCGACCATATAAAACCCAAAGCAGCTATCAGTATTTCGGGAGCCATTTTAGATACCAATTGGGTGGTAAATAACGGCATACAATTATTGTTAAACCATGGTTCTGCCGATCCAATTGTACCTTATAATTTCGGCAAGCCCTTTAGCATTCCTACCTTACCGATTCTATACGGCGGAAAAGCTATTTACCCTAGGGCATTACACCAAGGAATTTATGTAGAATTTGAAGACTGGATTGGGAAAGGACATGTACCATTTTTTAATTTAGACTTAGGAAGTATTCTAACTTTTAATTTAATCAATCAGCACGTATTAGACAGCACGGAGCATCACATCCGCGATTTTTGCTATCGCTTATTAGATTGTGACAATAGGACAACAGGCATAAAAGAAAACCTGGTTACTTCTACGCTATCTGTATTCCCCAACCCAAGCAACGGTTATTTCACTATACAAATTCCGAGTACAATAAACGTTGCCAAATGGTCGGTGGCAGTTTATACTATTGAAGGCAAAGCCGTGGTAACCCAAGATTTTCCCGGAAATATGGAATACATACACCTACAAGAACAATTATCTCCCGGGTATTATATTGTTAAACTTATGGGAGACAAGAACGGAGAACAGCAAGTATTCACAGGAAAAATGGAAATCGTCCAATAAGTAGTAATTGCGGCAGCAATTAATAAGACATTGCAATGTTGCAACTTCCCGTTTTCTGCTCTTTACTTTCAAAAGCCACAATACAATCATAAGTAGCATTTCTGAGGGCTAACTCGCGTGGGTCATTTGCAATATGTGTTCCCATTTTATTCATTACATACCCAAAGGCTACTTGCTTTTCCGGGTCGGCAAACCCACCGGAACCTCCTGCGCCAAATGTGCCGTAACTTCTATAGTTTACGCCAAAGTTCTGATATGCCGAAGGCTTTGCAAATCCTAAGGAAAATGGAATATCTACATGCAAAACCAAATCTGTTTTTCCTTGTTTTGGATGAATCGGTGCAGCTTCTAAAGCAGCTAATGTTTCTTTTCGCAAATGTAGATTTTTACCTCCTGTGGCAAATTCATTATATGCTTGTGCTAATGAACGCGCATTCCCAAATCCGTGTGCCGAGCCATTAGGAATTGATACAAATTTGCGTTTATTAAAATTATTTAAGTTAATCGCATGCGGCGGATTTAATAATGACTTATAGAAATACGAAAACGGATTTAGAATGCCTCGCATTATCTCATTTATATCATTGTTATTGTCTCCTGTTATTGCTTCTGTAGGAAAAAAAGGGATTAATTCTGCAATACGATGTTGCGGGATATACTCTGGCAAGCCAATATGAAAATCTATCTCCAACGCATCCGCAATTTCATCTTTAAAAAGGCGGTGTAATGGTTTTTTAAAAGGATCTATTCGTTTGCATAATTCATTCTGATACATTGCTATTGTCCAAGCGTGGTAGCCTTTTCTTTCTCCGGGTTTCCAATATGGTTTTTGTTTTGCTAAGCAATCCGACAGGCGCTGTTCGTCGGTGAGTACTTCATAGTTTAATGATTTATCATTGGTAAATAAGCCTGCTTGGTGCGCCAATAATTGTCGTACTGTAATATTCTGCTTATTGTTATATGCAAATTCCGGCCAGTAAGCAGCTACTTTTTCATCAAAATCTAATAACCCTTTTGAGTGTAATATTGAAAATGCCAGTGACGACATTCCTTTGGTAGAAGAAAACACCAAACCCAACGTATCCTCTTCCCAATATTGTTTTCGACGTTTATCTCTATAGCCGCCCCATAAATCTACCACCTTCTCTCCTCGATAATAAACACAACAAGAAGCACCTACTTCTTTTCGTTTTTCAAAATTTTCTTCAAAAGCGATTTTGACATTTTCAAAACCCTCCTTGACAAAGCCAAATATTGGAGTCTGCATCTTTTTAAATTGGAGGGAAAAGATACTATTTTCTTTTTAAAAAATAAATAAGTACTAATTTTCTATTCTGCTCTATTGCTATGAATTTTCGAGAATATAAAACACCCTATCCATAAATGAAATTACATATTTCTTCTATACTGACCTCCCACTTCAAATAAAGCATTGGTAATTTGTCCGAGGCTGCAATATTTTACGGCTTCCATTAATACTTCAAACATATTTTTATTATCTAATGCTGCTTTTTGTAAAATAGCAATTTGATGTTTCACCTCTTGTTCGTTTCTATTCTGCTGTGCCTGCAAATTTGCGATTTGCAGTTTCTTTTCAGCTTCCGTACTTCGTATTACTTCTTGAGGTAGAATCGTAGGAGAGCCCTTGGAAGATAAGAAAGTATTTACCCCGATAATCGGCAATTCGCCGGTATGTTTTTTCATTTCATAGTACATGCTTTCTTCTTGTATCTTACTGCGCTGATACATAGTTTCCATGGCACCCAGCACGCCTCCACGTTCTGTTAATCGGTCAAACTCTGCATATACGGCTTCTTCTACCAAATCCGTTAATTCTTCAATAATGAAAGCACCTTGCAATGGGTTTTCATTTTTTGTCAATCCCAGTTCTTTATTAATAATTAATTGTATTGCCATTGCACGGCGCACGCTTTCTTCTGTCGGCGTGGTAATGGCTTCGTCGTACGCATTGGTGTGTAATGAATTACAATTATCATAAATTGCGTACAATGCTTGCAATGTAGTACGGATATCGTTAAAATCAATTTCTTGCGCATGCAAGCTTCTTCCCGATGTTTGAATATGATATTTTAATTTCTGGCTTCTTTCGTTCCCTTTATATAAATATTTTATAGCTTTCGCCCATATTTTTCTGGCTACTCTGCCGATAACAGCATACTCTGCATCAATACCATTAGAAAAAAAGAAAGATAAATTAGGAGCAAAATCATCAATATGCATTCCACGGGAAAGATAATATTCAATAAAGGAAAATCCGTTCGCTAAGGTAAATGCTAATTGGGAAATAGGGTTAGCTCCTGCTTCGGCAATATGGTATCCGCTTATAGAAACGGAATAAAAATTGCGCACTTTATGTTGTACAAAAAACTCCTGAATGTCGCCCATTAATTTTAAAGAAAACTCCGTAGAAAAGATACAAGTGTTTTGAGCTTGGTCTTCTTTTAAGATATCGGCTTGTACGGTGCCCCGCACGTGTGACAGTGCAAATATTTTAATTTTTTCGTACACCTCTTTTGGCAATACCTGATCTCCTGTTACGCCTAAGAGCAATAACCCTAAGCCATCATTCCCTTCAGGAAGTTCGCCGTTATAGGTTGGTCTTTTAGCTTTTTTTGCTAAATAAATTGCTTCAATTTTTTTATTTACTTCTTCTACCAACCCATGTTCATGGATATATTTCTCGCATTGTTGGTCGATAGCGGCATTCATAAAAAAAGCGCAGAGTGTAGGGGCAGGCCCGTTTATCGTCATCGAAACGGAGGTACCGGAAGCGCATAAATCGAAGCCGGAATACAGTTTTTTAGCATCATCTAACGTACAAATCGACACACCGGAGTTTCCTATTTTTCCAAAAATATCGGGGCGCAAATCAGGATTATTTCCATAAAGCGTTACGCTGTCAAATGCTGTAGATAGCCGTTTGGCGGGCATTCCTAATGACACGTAGTGGAAGCGTTTGTTGGTGCGCTCAGGACCTCCTTCTCCCGCAAACATTCGTGTAGGATCTTCGTTTTCGCGTTTAAATGGAAATACACCGGCTGTATATGGAAACTCGCCCGGAACATTTTCCTGCAAGTTCCATTTTAAAATATCCCCATAGGCTTCATATTTTGGCAAGCATACTTTTGGAATTTGCAAATGCGATAAAGATTCGGCATGTGTTTTTATTTTTAATTCTTTATCTCGTACTTTATATACATAATATTCGTTAGTGTAATTTGCCTTCTTTTTCTCCCAAGTTTCCAGTATTTGCTGGCACTCTGGATGAAGCATTAGTTTTTTATTATCAATGTTTGGCAGTTCATTTTCGCCAACCAACCTTTTCAACCTATCTATTGCATACAGATTGTTCGCTATGTTAGCTTGTTCATTTACCCAAATATCATAATCTCGGTTTGTTTTGGTAATATCTGATAAATAGCGTGTTCTGTTTGGAGGAATAATATAAATTTTCTCTGCATTACCAATACGAAGAGACAATGTACTTTTCCAATTTAACTTACATTTATCGGCAATTATTTTTATTAAATGCAAGTATAATTCATTTGTGCCGGGATCGTTAAATTGTGCCGCAATGCTACCGAAAACCGGCATGGTATCGGGGTTCTTATCCCAAAAATTATGGTTGCGTTGATATTGTTTTTTTACATCTCGCAAAGCGTCTTGCGCTCCACGTTTGTCGAATTTATTTATTGCAACAATATCTGCGTAATCGAGCATATCAATTTTTTCCAATTGAGTTGCTGCACCAAACTCCGGTGTCATTATATACATCGAAACATCAGCAATATCAATAATTTCGGTGCCACTTTGTCCTATTCCCGAAGTTTCTACAATTATCAAATCATATTCAGCTGCTTTCAATATTTCTACAGCATCTGTAATATCTTTAGAGATGGATGCATTGGTTTGGCGAGTTGCCATTGAGCGCATAAACACTCGTTCGTTATTTATGCTATTCATTCGAATCCTATCCCCCAACAGAGCACCTCCTGTTTTTCTGCGCGAAGGATCGACAGAAATAATCGCTACGGATTTATTGGGAAAATCTAACAAAAACCGACGTACAATTTCATCTGTTAACGAAGATTTGCCGGCACCTCCGGTGCCGGTGATTCCGAGCACAGGTGGTTTTTTTGGAGTTTCTTTCTCTAAATTAGAAATTTGGTCGATTGTATGCTCAAATTCTTTTGGAAAATTCTCGGCAGATGAAATAAGTTGCGCAATATGATGTGCTTCTTTTGCTTTTAATTTTTGGATATCGAGTGTTATATTTTTTCCGGTAGGGAAATCGCACCGTTCCAATAAGTCATTAATCATACCTTGCAATCCCATTGCTCGTCCATCATCGGGAGAATACACGCGGTCAATACCGTAATTTTGTAATTCTTCAATTTCAGATGGCAAGATGGTGCCACCGCCGCCCCCTACAATTTTTATATGTCCGCAGCCGCGCTGATGGAGCAAATCATACATGTATTTTAAAAACTCTACATGCCCGCCCTGATAAGAAGTAAACGCAATTCCATTAGCATCTTCTTGGATAGCACAATCCACAATTTCTTGTACCGAACGGTTGTGCCCAAGGTGAATCACTTCTGCGCCGCTTGCTTGAATGATACGTCGCATAATATTAATAGCGGCATCATGTCCATCGAACAACGAAGCGGCCGTAACGATACGTATTTTATTTTTGGGGTGATATGGTTTAATTTCCTGCATAAGCGTATTTAAAGATAACAGCAAAGGTAAGCACTATGTTTGATTACTAAAAATGTCTATTAAAAGTGAAATTGTGGAATTACTACTTTACCTGCAACATCCTACGTCAATAAATTAAATTTTAGCTTTAATTTATTGTATTTTTGAAGCATGAAGAATTTCTTAAAAAGATTATTGTACATTATCCTATTTAGCAGTATTGTATATACTTTCTGGTCGTGGCAAGGGAGAATTAGTGCAGTATCAGAAATTTATCCGAGATATGTATTGAGTGAAGTAGAAAACTTTGGAGAAAATACAGGGCACGGCAATATATTAGCTTTATCTCCGTATGTTCATCCGTATGACTTTTCATCGGAAGCTGCCTTTTCCAATATGATGAGCTACTATTTCCGTTTTATCAAAAAAAAGAAATTATTCAATGACTCTACGGTGGTAGTATTACCGGAACACTTAGGTACATGGCTGGTAGCGGTAAATGAGAAAAAAGCATTATACAAAGACACCTCTATTGTTGATGCGATGCATCGCATTGCACTGAGCAATATATGGTCTTTTGGTTGGGCATACTTAAATGCTAAAGGGAAAGACAAGGCGGAAGATGCCGTATTTCGTATGAAAGCAGCTAAAATGTTGGATGCATATCAGCATACATTTTCAAAACTGGCGAAAGAATTTGGCGTAACAATTGTTGCGGGCTCTATTGTTCTTCCACAACCGGAAGTAAAGGACGGAAGAATAGTTTTAAATAACGGAGGAAAATTATATAACGTTTCGGCAGTATTTGATAGAAATGGCAACGTGCTTACACCTCTAACGCAAAAAAATGTATTAACGGAAAATGAAAAATCATTTATTGCAAATGCTTCTACAATGCCATTTCAAGTTTATACTACTGTTGCAGGAAAATTAGGGGTACTAATTAGTACTGATGCGTGGTATCCTGAAAACTATATCGCATTGCAAAAAAGGCAAGCAACGTTAATAGCTGTACCCTCATTTACAGCGGGGGCTACTGTTTGGGATAGCCTTTGGAACGGCTATAACGGCGGTACAACACCAATAGATGTAGATAAAAATGATATACGGAGAATTACTGAACGCGAAGCGTGGCTTAAATATGCTATGACCGGAAGAGTGAACGCTACAAATATCAAAAAGGCTGTAAACGTATTTTTGCAAGGTAGCTTATGGCGTATTGGAACTGCCGGCAACACACTTATTTGGAATATTGACAAACCAATAGTTGCCGCTGAGACGGAACCACAAACGGGGTCACTTATTAACGTTTGGTTGTAAATGATATGACTTAAAACGTTACAGATTATCGTATTTTCGCGACAAGAATTTACCACTTGAGTACCGTAAAAAGATTAGCTACCGACACTGCCGCTTATGGTGTAAGCAGCATATTAGCCCGTTTAATCAATTTTTTATTTGGTTTTTTAGTTATCAAATACATCACGCAGGCAGAGTTTGGTACCTTTACCAATTTTTATGCGTATGCCGGATTTATACAAATCGTACTGACGCACGGCATGGAAACTGCATTTTTCAGATTTGCCAACAAAGCAGATAGTAAGGCACATGCGTTTTCTACTGCATTTTATTCTATCCTTATTGCAGCCCTTTTATTTGTGGTCATCGTGCATATTTTCCAACAACCCATTGCCGATTATGTGAAAGAGCCGGCATTGTATGTAAAATTCTTTTTGTGGATGATGGTATTTGACACCTTAGCGGCAATTCCCTTTGCATCGCTAAGAAAGCAAGGACGACCAATATTGTTCGCCGCATTAAAAGTGGTAAATATTATACTTTTTATTGGGTTCAATATCTTATTTTTTATTGTATTGCCTAAGTTGAATTACAACTTTGATTTTACTAAAGTATCTTACATTTTTATCTCAAATATTTTCGCAAGTTTACTTACCTTTTTATTATTGGTAAAACAACTTAGGCAGCTTCATTTATCGTTCGATTGGCGATTACACAAAAGCATGCTCTATTATTCTATGCCGATTATGCTGGTGGGATTTGCTGGGATGATAAACGAAGTACTAGACCGAATCATAATGACCCGTTTGCTTCCATTCGATGACCTTACCAATAAAGAGCAATTGGGAATTTATGGGTTTAATTACAAATTTTCGATGCTCGTCACCATGTTTCTGCAAGCCTATCGCTATGCGGCAGAGCCTTTGTTTTTCAGGCATGCCGAAAAATCAGACAGCAAAACGATATTGGCAGAAACCATGAAGTATTACACAATATGTGTTTGTATTTTATTTCTTGCCATCGTACTGTTTTTACCTATTATACAATATGGATTTATCTTGTATTCTCCAAAATCGGCAAGCTATTTCGTAGGAGCCGATATCATTCCAATTTTGCTAATGGCAAATATTTGCTTAGGTATTTATTTTAATATTTCTACATGGTACAAAATCACCGACAAAACTTATATCGGTGCCATCATCTCAATAATTGGTGCAACAATCACTGTTGTAATGAATATTATTTTAGTACCGAAAATTGGATATTTCGGTGGCGCTTGGGCTACGCTTTCTTGTTATGTATCTATGGTAATCATCGGATATGCAACCGAACAAAAATACTATCCAATCCCATACAATTACAAACGGATTTTATTTTATTTGGGTTTTGCATTGGCTTTATTCTTTATCCTCAAATATGCCATTCTTCCTATCCAATTCAGCTTATTTATCAATACCTTAATTGCTTTAGTATTTTTAACGATATATATCAGCTCCGCTTACTTATTGGAACGAAAAAAGTAAAAAAATGTCGCTATCTTTGCTTTTAATTTATTGCGATATTCTCCATAAAAAAAGCTATATTTATTAAACCATAAAACGGTAAATTGAAACGCATTTTTATTGGGCAATAAAGCACCCATTCATATCAATTGCATTAAAAATTATAACAGAAAATACATGAAAGTAAAAATTGTAAACACTTCTGACAATCCACTACCACAATACGAAACTTCGGGCTCTGCGGGTGTAGATTTGCGTGCACAATTACAAGAACCGGTGATGCTGAAACCCTTACAACGCGCACTGATTCCTACCGGGTTATATATAGAACTCCCGGAAGGGTACGAAGCACAAGTAAGACCTCGCAGTGGATTGGCCTTAAAAAAAGGAGTTACTGTATTAAATTCTCCCGGTACTATCGATTCGGATTATCGTGGCGAAATAAAAATTATTTTAATCAACCTATCCAACGAAACTACTATCATCAATACCGGTGAGCGAATAGCGCAATTAATTGTGACTAAATATGAAAAGGTAAGTTTTAAAGAAGTAGATGAATTAAACGAAACAGAAAGAGGCGAAGGCGGATTTGGGCACACGGGTGTAAAATAATCTCCTTTCTTGATAAAAAAAGTTAATTCTTATCCTATTATTGGTTTTAAGATAGAGAAATTGGTACTTTGGAGAAATAGGAACAGTACTTGCATATTACTAACCATTAAGATTCAATTTTGAACTATACATTTATTACAAAACACTTTCTTGTTATTGCTCTTATTTTATCAGCAAATGATGCTCTCTTTGCTAAAAAGAATAACAAAAAAGAATCATCATCAACACCGACAGTTACCCGAAGAGACATTGAAGAGCAATCCCTCTTTATCAGTGGTGTACAGGCTTATTTGTTAGGCAACTCTCAAGAAGCGATTACACGCTTTAATGAGGTACTAAAATTAGACCCAAAGAATGATGCTGCATATTATGAACTGGCGAGAATTGCCTTTGAATCCGGCAATATGGACAAATCGATGGAACTTTCACAAAAAGCCATTAAACTAAATCCTTCTAATGAATTTTACTATCAATATTTAGCGGAAGCCAAAGGAGAAAAAAAAGACTATGATGGCGCCTCGAAAGTATATGAAACACTCATAAAACTAAAACCTAAAGAATACGATTATTATTATGATTGGGCCTATATGCTATCCAAGGCAAACAAATACAAAGAAGCACTGGCGGTATATGATGAATTAGAGCAAAAAACAGGCGTACAAGAGGAATTAGTATTTCAAAAACAACCGCTCTACATTAAATTAGGACGAGTGGAAGACTGTGTAAAGGATATTGAAAAATTAGTGAAATTATATCCTGATGAAACACGATATGTCAACTTAATTGGTGAAGTATATCAAGCAAATAAAATGTATGACAAAGCTATACAAACCTACCAACACATATTAAATACCGACCCTAATAATGCAGAAGCACTATTATCTATGGCAGAAACATACAGAAAAAAGGGAGACTTAAAAAAGCACGACGAATATATCAGTAAAGTTTTTAGCAATAAGAATATCGATATTGACACCAAAATCATGACCTTTATTCCATACATTGAAAAATTACAGAAAGACTCTACTTTGCGCGGAGAAGTAATGAAAATGGCAGATTTAATTGAAGCAGCACATCCCGGTGATGTGAAAGCTATTACCGCCAAAGCCGATGTATTATACAACTCCGGAAAAAAGAAAGAAGCACAAGCTCAATATATAAAAGCCGTAAACACACCTGGAGATATTCCAACTACAGTTTGGGTGCAATTATATATCTTAGATGCAGAGTTGGAAGATTATGATAGCCTATTAAAACACACTCAACTCGGCATCGAAAAATTACCCAAAAACCCATTTGGTTATTTTTACAATGCCATTGCGCAGCAACAAAAGAAAAACAACTCAGCCGCAGCAGATATATTATTAAAATCATTTTCTATCTCTAAAGACGATTCCGACAAAAGTATTCCTTATGCCCCTCAGTTAAAACTACAAATGCTTATCACCTTAGGAGACGTTTCTTATGAACTTAAAAACTATGCACGCTCTGACAGTAGCTACGAAGCCGCTTTGGAAATAGACCCCAACAATGCAACCGTTTTAAACAATTATGCTTTTTACCTTTCTGAAAGAAATGAAAAGTTAGAAAAGGCAGAGCGCATGAGCAAAAAATCCAATTTATTGGTAGATAATAATTCCGCATTTTTAGATACCTACGCTTGGATTATGTACAAGCTGAAAGACTATAAAGAAGCTTTGGAATGGATAGAACAAGCCATGGCACTACCCGAATCTAAAGAACGACCTGAACTTTTATCGCACTATGGCGATATCCTCTATAAAAATGGAGAAACGGAAAAAGCCGTAGAGCAATGGCAAAAAGCACTTCAAAAAGGAGGTGACAAAACAACATTGGAAAGTAAGATTAAAAACAAAAAAATTAATTAACCTTGAGGCGATTAAATCATATCCTGCGCCATAAAACCCTACCACTGGCAGCAAAAAATTTATTCTTTGCTTTGACGGTTTTGCTTGCCACGGCCTGCCATCATACCCAAAAAATAGCTAAATCCACTACTGCCTCTAAAACGCAAATACCAACCACTCCTCCTATAGCAGACGTACCATCTGCCTTGGATGAAAAAGCACAGGGTTTATTAAAACACCTAAAAAACAATGAGCTACCATTTACCGAATTAGCCCTAAAACTAAAAACGAAAGTAACCTCACCCGAGCTCAACCAAAGTTTTACTACTAACATTCGTTGGAAAAAAAATGAGAAAATCTGGATGTCTATGTCTATTATTGGAATCGAAGGTGTACGTGTTTTAATTACCAAAGACAGCATTAAAATAATGGATAAAATAAATAGCAGATATGTATTAAAACCGCTGTCTTACATTAGCCAAAAGGCATTGGTTAATTTAAGTTTTTCAGATATCCAAAATTTATTATTAGGGCAGCTTATCTTCACCGATTCCTCCAAAGCAATCTATACGGAAAATGCAAATAACATTACTATCAGTGCAAATGGCACCCGATTTCTAACCAATATTTTATTCGATAGGGCTACAAAAAATCCAAGTTATCTCTACATAAACGATAAGGTATATTCTCAAACCATAGATGTGCAATACTCCGACTATCAGATGCAACTTGGCAAACCCTTTCCGATGGAACGGACATTAAACATGAAAAAAGGAATGGACTTTTTTGAGATGATTGCCAAAATTCAAAACTTAGAAGTAAAACAAAATTTAGAATATCCGTTTACGATAAATCCTTCTTATAAAATTGAATAAACTATTTAACATACAAAATCCTGTTGCTTCTTTTATCCCGTTTAAAAAAGACATACTTCGTTTTACCTGTAGTGTTCTTCTGTTCTTAATACTGTTTACAGCGGCAGCACAAGACAAAAAAACCGCATTGCAAGAAAAGAAAAGAAAGCTATTAGAAGAAATTGAATTTACTCAAAAAACATTAACCAAAACCAAAGCCTCCAAAGAAGCTACATTAGCAGATTTGCAAGCACTCTCCAAGCAAATTGAATTGAGACAAAAATTGATAAAAGAAGTAGAAGGCGAAATTGGAGACTACACCCAGAAAATAAATACAAACATAGATTCTTTAAAACAAAAAGAAGCTCAATTAGCACAATTAAAAAAAGAATATGCAGATGCTGTTGTCAGAACGTATAAATCGCAGCGGTTTGCCGACAAACTACTTTTTGTAGTAAATGCCAACTCTTTTTCTGAAGCATTAAGACGAGTAAATTACTTGCGCAAATATGCTAATTTCCGCCAGCAACAAGCCACTCAGATCATTGAAAAAAAATCGGATATCAGCGGACAAATTGCCACTATTGATGCCAAGAAAAAAACAAAAGAGCAATTGTTGCAAGGACAAGTAAAAGAAAAAGCACAGCTCAATAAAACGGTAACACAAAAAAATACAGTGGTGCAATCTTTAAAACAAAAAGAAGTGCAACTGCAAGGAAATATTTCAAAAAAACAAGCGGAAGCGGCTAAATTAGATGCACAAATAGAAGCTATCATTAAAAAAGAAATAGAAGCCGCCCGATTGGCAGAAGAGAAACGCAAAAAGGAAGAAGCGGCAAAAATAGCTGCGGCAGAAGCGGCGAAGAAAAAAGCGGCAGAGGAAGCCATTAAAAAAGCTAAAGAAGCAGGAAAAGAACCGGCAAAAGAAGACATTGCCACCGTAAACAAAAAAATAGAAACGCCCGTAAATATTGGCAACACCCCTGAATACGACCAACTTTCCTCTAATTTTTACAGCAACAAAGGCAAGTTGCCTTGGCCGGTAGAAAAAGGGTTTATCAGTAAAGGATTTGGAACCTACACAGTACCGGGTACTACCATAAAAATGGAGAACAACGGAATAGATATTCGCAGTGAAGTAAATAGCAATGTGCGGAGTGTATTTGAGGGAAAAGTAGTGGGCATACTCAATAATCCAACGTTCAAAAATGCTGTAATCATTAGCCACGGCGAATATTTTACCGTTTATTCCAAACTCTCTTCCGTAAATGTTTCTAAAGGACAAAAAGTATCTACCAAGCAAGTTATAGGCTCCGCATTTACAGATGAAGAATCTATAACAGAAGTACACATGGAAGTTTGGAAAGGCGCATCAAAGCTAAATCCTGCCGAATGGATTTTTAGAAAATAAGGCCTCTGATTAACACCAAATCATGAAAAAATCCGCTATAAATATTGCATCCGTTTTTTTTGTAATTCCTCCATTTCGTTTGCCCTATTTTTTAATACTGTGGGCAAGTTTTCTTGTTTTTTTCTCAAGCTGTCAGGAAAATGATATCACAAAAGTAAAAGCTATGTTTAATGAAAAAGATGTAGATGTAGAAGTGGCTGACAGCGTAAAATTTATTTATAAAGAAGGTGCTTATACTCGCGCCATCGTTACCGGAAAAACCGTAAAACGATACACCAACACACAAAATAAATTAGTATTTCCGGGTGGCCTATTGGTAAAGTTTTACGAGCAATTAAATCTGATATCTATCTTAAAAGCCAACTACGCCGAGAACGATGATGCCCAGCAAACGATTAATGTATCAGGCAATGTATATATGGAAAACGCTCGCAATGAAATTATAGAAACGGCGCAACTAACTTGGAACATCCGAACCAAAAAAATATATACCGATAAATCCATAAAAATTCGCACGCCGGATAATATTATCTATGGTACAGGGTTTGATTCTGATGAAGATTTTTCTAATTATACCATTCGGAAAGTAAATGGTATTGTAGCCGTAGATGACAGTGAAGGGTTCAAATAAAAAAAAGAACAGCTACAATATGCTGCTCTTTTTTAATTTTTGGGTTACGTACTAAAATGACTTTATTATATCAATTCAAAACTTCTATTCACAAAATTGGTCAGTGCTTCTCCTTTCAGCATATTTTGAGATAGTAATGCCAAGTCGTATAATTGCTTAATGTGCTTTTCTTTTATGGCAGCATCTTCTTCTAATAATTTGGAATTAATCGGATGATTAGTATTAACGACTAAATTTATTTTCTCATCCATTCCTCCAAACATAAACGGAGAACCGCCGCCCATCTTTTGCATTTCAGCCATTCGGCGCATAAACTCATTTCTTGTAATAACAATAGGCGCATCATTTGGAGAAAGTGCTTTCAATTCTATATCGGCTTTATTTTTTTCTATTGTAGTTTCAAAAAGTGTTTTTAATTGCTCTTCTTGTTCCTTCGATAAAACGGAAGCAGCACTTTCTTCTTTCGGAATTAAATTAGAAATGATATCGGCATCTACACGCTTGAATTGCGTTTTCTCATTTTTCATTTCTATTTGTTGAATGAAATGATTGTCAATCATCGTATCCAATTTCACAACCTCATAGCTACGTGCTTTTGCTTGTTGTATATAGCTGTGTTGTTCTTCTTCATCAGAGGTGTAAAGCACAACCAAATTACCCTCTTTATCGGTTTGCAGCGGTGCTATTTTTTCTTTTAATTCCGCAAAGGTATAGAAAGTATTTTCTGTGGTTGGGAATAGCGCAAAAGCATTGCTTCTTTCATAAAATTTTTCATCGCTAATCATTCCGTATTTTACAAATAAGCCGATGTCGCCCCATTTTTCTTCAAACTGTTTTCTGTCGGTATTAAAAATTTCTTGCAGTTTATCCGAAACTTTTTTGGAAATATGTTGATTGATTTTTTTTACGTTGCCATCACTTTGCAAATACGAACGAGAAACATTTAGCGGAATATCCGGTGAGTCAATAACGCCATGCAACAAGGTCAAATATTCCGGTACAATTTCTCCTACGTTATCCGTTACAAAAACTTGATTACTGTACAATTGAATTTTATCTTTTTGTACTTCAAAGTTCTTTTTCAGTTTCGGAAAATAGAGTATTCCGGTTAAGTTAAACGGGTAATCTACATTCAAATGAATCCAAAATAAAGGTTCGTCAAAATTCATCGGATATAATTCGCGATAGAAATTTTTATAATCTTCATCGGTTAATGTTGACGGTGCTTTTGTCCAAGCAGGATGGGTATTATTAATAATTTCCGGTTCTAACGGTTTGCCGGCTTTCTTGTCATCTTCACTTTGCCATTTAAATCCGAATTGGATTGGGATAGGTAAAAACTTACAATATTTGTTTAATAAGGTTTTTATTCTATGTTCTTCCAAAAATTCCTTAGAATCCTCGGCAATGTGTAAAATGATTTCTGTGCCGCGTTGTTCTTTTTCTATTTCTTCTAAAGTAAATTCGGTAGAGCCATCACACACCCATTTTACGGCAGGTTCGTCTTTATATGTTTTGGTCAAAATTTCCACTTTTTCAGCCACCATAAATGCCGAATAAAACCCTAACCCGAAATGCCCGATAATGGCATTAGAATCTGTATTTTTTAATTTTTCTACAAATTCGCCTGCCGAAGAAAAAGCAATCTGGTTGATGTATTTTTTCACCTCATCGGCTGTCATTCCCAATCCTTTATCTTTAATGGTCAACGTATTTTTGTCTTTATTTACCGATACGTCTATCGTTAAATCGCCGAGTTCTCCTTTTGCTTCGCCTAATTGGGCAAGTCCTTTCAGTTTTTTAGTAGCATCTACGGCATTTGAAACTAATTCACGTAAAAATATTTCGTGGTCAGAGTATAAGAATTTTTTGATGATTGGAAAGATGTTCTCTGTTTGTACATTAATTTTTCCGGTTTCCATAAAGAAATTAAGATTTATAATTTAAGAATTAAGATTTTTCATAAGAAGTCAAAAGTTGTACCGATTGAATTTTGCTGACAAGTTGACATTTTTGTATGGAATTATTTTTTCCATTTTAACCTAAGACTGTTGCTCACTACGCTGACGCTACTCATTGCCATTGCCGCACCGGCAATCATCGGGTTTAATAAAAATCCATTTATAGGAAATAAAATACCTGCGGCGATAGGTATTCCGATGAGGTTATAGATAAATGCCCAAAACAGATTTTGTTTGATGGTCGCAACAGTTTGCTTGGACAGTCGGATGGCTTGCGAAATCTTCATTAAATCAGAAGAAACAATCGTCATTTTGGCAACGTCCATGGCAATATCCGAACCTTTGCCCATAGCAATACTTACATCGGCGGTGGCTAATGCGGTACTGTCGTTTATACCATCGCCTACCATGGCTACAATTTTTCCTTGCTGTTGTAATTTTTTTATAAAATCTGCCTTTTGCTGCGGCAGCATTTCTGCCTGATAGTGTTGTATGCCGGTTTGCCGGGCTATTGTTGCAGCGGTGGGCATGGTATCGCCGGTAAGCATATACACTTCTATATTTTCTGCTTGTAATTGTTGGATGGCTTTGGCAGAGGTGTCTTTTATTTTATCGGCAATTGCAAGTACTGCAAGTGCTTTTTTTGCATCGGCAAACCAGATTACTGTTTTCGCTTGTGCACTCCACTGTTCAGCGAATTGCAATAACTCGGCATCTATGCTGCAATGGTTTTCTAAAAGCAGCTTTTTAGTTCCAACCCAATAATTTTCATTAGTATAAGTGGCTCGAATTCCTTTTCCGGTAATACTTTCAAAAGAAGATAACGTAATTGGTTTTTCCTCCTTAATATAATTAACCACCGCCTCCGCTAAGGGGTGTTCGGATTTTTTTTCTATGCTGTATAATATTGAACGGTCTGTGCTATCGTTATTCAGCCATTGTATATCGGTTACTTGTGGTTTTCCTTCGGTAATGGTACCGGTTTTATCTAATATGACTGCATTTATTTTTTTTGTCCATTCCAAACTTTCTGCATCTTTTATTAAAATTCCACTTTCTGCCCCTTTTCCTACCCCTACCATTATTGCTGTGGGCGTAGCTAATCCGAGCGCACAAGGGCAGGCAATTACTAATACAGAAACGGCAGTTAAGAGCCCATGGATTAATGCATTTTCGCCTCCTAAAATTACCCAAAGTAAAAAGGTAGCGACGGCAATTCCCATCACTGTCGGTACAAAAATAGCGGCAATTTTATCTACTAATTTCTGTATCGGTGCTTTGCTGCCTTGTGCATCTTGCACCATTTTTATAATGTGTGCCAGTAGGGTATCTTTGCCTATTTTTGTTGCGGCAAACTGAAAGCTTCCCTTTTGATTGATGGTGCCGGCAAATACTTTTTCTGCTGCTACTTTCAAAACCGGAATAGGCTCTCCGGTGAGCATACTCTCATCTACATAAGAGCTTCCACTGCTTACAATTCCATCTACGGCAATGCGTTCACCGGGTTTTACAATTAATAAATCTCCAATTTTTACATTTTCTATTGTGGTTTGCAGCTCGCTGCCGTCAGCTTGTACTACAGTTACAGTTTTGGGTTGCAATCCCATCAGTTTTTTTATGGCTGCGGAGGTATTTCCTTTTGCTTTTTCTTCCAATAATTTTCCTACTAAAATAAAAGCAATAACTACTGCCGCTGCTTCAAAATATACATGAGGCTCTAAACCTCTTTTGAGCCAAAATTCAGGAAAAAACAAATTGAATAAACTAAAAAGATAGGCAATACCTGTGCTTAATGCAACCAACGTATCCATATTAGCAGATCGATGTTGAGCTTGCTTCCAAGCATTGATAAAAAAATCTTTTCCGAACCATAGCACTACCGGCGTGGATAACAGCCACATTACTTCGTTTGCATATTTTACATGCATAAAGAACATACCAATCAACATCACCGGAAGGGCAAGCAAAACCGCCCATATTGTTTTTGTTTTTAATGCCTGATATTTTTTTTCGTATAATGCCGCTACTGTTTCTTGTTGTTGTTCGTCTTCCTCTAGGATCAAATCATAGCCAACCGATTGTACTGCATGTTGGATGGCGGATGGATTGGTAATAGCCGGCTGATATTCTACAGTGAGCATCGCATTGGCGTAATTTACAGAAGCAGAAACAACGCCTTCGGTAGATTTTACTATACTTTCTGCACTTACCGCACAAGAAGCACACGACATATTTAATACGGGAAAAGATTTTTTTAGGATGGTAGGCATACTGCTGGTTTTAATACACGAAAATACGAATGCATTGCTGGAATATTATTACAGTATTTTGGATATGATTTATAAGATTTACACTTCGTCCAATGGTTTTCGCTGAACCGTTTTTAATTGTTTAAAAAAACTGGGGGTAAGTCCTGTTACTTTTTTAAACTGATTGCTTAAATAAGCAACACTGGAGTAATTCAATCGGTCGGCTATTTCACTGAGTGAAAGTTCATCGTATAGGATGAGTTCTTTTACCTTTTCAATTTTTTGTGCTATAAAATATTTTTCTATTGTAGTGCCTTCTATTTCAGAAAATAGATTTGAAAGATAATTGTATTCGTGGTGGGTTTCTTTGCTTAATATTTCCGATAAATTATATTTAGCAGCATTATTTTGATAGTGAACAATTTCGATAATTTTATTTTTTATCTGCTCTATAATTCTGCTTTTTTTATCGTCAATCAATTCAAATCCAAGAGGAACTAATACATTTTCTATTTTATTTTTTTCTGTTTCCGTGATGTCATTTTCAAGTAGTACTTCACCCAAGGTTATACTTTTTATTTGAAATTGTAGTTTGTCTAACTCTTGTCGTACAGCAGTAATACAACGATTGCACACCATATTTTTTATGTATAATTTATTCATTTGTGCATCATTTCTATTGTACATTTATCCGCCACACCCGATTAATATATTCGGATTTTTCTTTATTAACTCTTCTAACTCCGGCATTAAACTTTCTGTAGCATTACTATAATCTATAGGCAGTGTGAGTGGTGTTTCCTTAGTATTAAAATTACTTACAATATGCTTTTTACTATTGTTCTTTGGAAATGTCTTTTGTTGTTCAGGTTTTTTCATACTTAAATTTAATCATTTATCCTTATAATAATCAATAACGTTTATCTTTGAATAGAGTTTATATTTGTGATGTATTTTTGAACACGAGCCTAACGAGTATGAATAAATTTATACAACGCTATACCGGTTTTTTTCGCAACATGCGTTGGGTACATTTTTTATACAATGTATTTCATAAAAAGGGTCTAAATCACAACTTGCATTTATATCCGTATTATAATTTAAAAAAGTCAATTTTCAGTAGTATTTCGCATAAGGATTTTGAGGGCAAACGGGCTAAATTGCCGTGGTTAGATACGATTAACTCAGGGAAGGATATTGAGAATCATCCGGTATTTTGCCATTTTCCAAAATCCATTGAAGAGCAATTGTTGGGATGGCATAAAAACGGATACTTGGTATGGGAGCAGTTTTTAGACGACGAGACTGTTGATACCATTAACCAAGAAATTGATGATTTACTCTATAAAAATGAAGTGGGATTTAATTATACTCATAGAAAAATTTTCAACGCTTATAGGCAGTCTTACACTATCCGAAAGGTGATAAAAGATAAACGTTTATTGGAATTACTTTCTTTTATCTTAGACAGGAAAGTATTGCCTTTCCAAACCATAAATTTTTTGAAAAGCAGCGAGCAGCATGCCCATTCCGATTGGATACACATGAGCACTTTTCCGAAAGGCTATTTAATTGCAGCGTGGTTTGCATTGGAAGATATTACGATAGACCAAGGTGCGGTTGCTTACTACCCGGGTTCGCATTTGCTTCCGTATCTTAATAATAGTGATTATGACAATACCTCGAATGCTGTAATGGTGGACGGCGAGGCTAATAAAAAATATGAAGCTAAAATAGAAACCTTAATCAAAGAGCATCACCTTACAAAGCAAATCTTTACGGCAAAAAAAGGCGATTTGCTTATTTGGCACGGCAATTTAATTCATGCCGGAGAGCCTATGCTGAACAAAGCGCTTACACGCAAAAGCATGGTGGCACATTATTTTGCCGAAGGGGTAATTTGCTATCATGAAATTAGCGAGCGACCGGCAATTTTCGATACTGAATTAGTGGGAGAAGTGCAGGAAGCCTTTTATAAAGGACAGCACGATATTTTTGATTTTGATCTTGGAATTTAAACGATAAAAACGTTTGTTTTTTGAAATCAGAAATTTTACCACAATTCACTTTCGTCCACATCGGCAGGTTTTTCCATGTGAAAGAGTTTGCGTGTTTCGATTTTCTTTTGTTGGCGTTCAATCATTAAATCGGCAATAACTTCTGCAGCATTTTCGCCTTTATGTTCCTGCATCAATCTACGCACTTTATCTTCATGCACATCAATGCGATACAGCAGGTACAGTAAATGCTCAAAGTCATTGTTTATCCAATCGTTTATCCGTTGAATAATATGCTTTCTAAATTCCTCGAAAGAATTAAACGACACATTGCTTTCTTCTAATAATTGCAGTGTGTACTCTTGTATTTTACTTGCATTTTCCATCGTCCAACGAGTGTCTATCAAAAAAAATTTATCCCAACACAAACTCTTTTTTCTTTTTTGATACTACAATACTACTTTTTCGATTCCCATTCCAAACAATGCAAAATCAAATCGCACCGGATCGTTTGCATCTATCCACTTTAAGTTAGCAGTTAATTCGGTAACTGTCAACCAATCTCTTTGTTTTCTTTGTATTAATTTTAATTGTCGTGCATAATGTTCTACATGTACATCCAGCGGACAAAGCAACGTGGACATAGATATATTTTTCCATATTCCAAAATCAACGTTGTGCTTATCCGTTCGCACCATCCATCTAAGATACATATTTAAACGTTTGCAGGTAGATTTTCTTTCCGGTGTTGGTACATGTTTTTGCGTTCTTTGCGGAAAATTATCTAAAGAAAAGAAAGTGTTATGAAAATGGATGAGCCGCTGTGCCGCATCTTCTGTTGTAAAAAGGTTTTCTAATGAGGGGTGTTGTGTATAATGATGTTTTAAAAAATGAATAAAATACAACACATCCGTAGCATTAAACGTGCGATGTACAAAGGAGGTAAACGGAAGTAAATCTTTTTCTGAATGATGCATAATAAATGCATAAGGTTGATTATCCATCAGCTGCATCAACTTATTACAACTATTGATAATCGCTTTGCGATTTCCCCAAGCTAATGTGGCTGCAAACAAGCCGGCGATTTCAATATCTTGTTTTTTGGAAAAACGATGCGGAATGGAAATAGGATCATTTTCTATAAATGAAACCGCATTGTATTTATCGTGGTAAAAATGGAGTAACTCTATAGTGCGTTCGGAAATCATGTGTGGTGGTTATCCTTAAATGGCGAATGATTTTCTGACTGACGGATGATGTACGGGATTTTTCGGATAGTAAACCATAATCCAATAATGGCAAACACCGAAAGCATTGGAACATTTTTTTGTAATAGTAAAAAATCATACGCACCGTGCAATAGTATAGGATAAATTAATCCTCTGCGCAATAATTCCGGTTGGTGTGTTACATCAAATTTCGATAAGCCTACATAATATCCCATTACTACAGCAAACATTGCATGTGCGGGAATTGACGTAACCATGCGAGCAAGTGCAACAGCCATTCCTCCCTCGTACACGTAAAGCAAATTTTCAAATGATGCAAAACCCATTCCAATCATTATAGCATACACCACACCGTCTAATGGTTCATTAAATTGCTTTCGGGGGTATAAAATATATCTTAGAAAAAAAAATTTTGCAAATTCTTCACTTACACCAATTACTAAAAAGGAATACAAAAGTGTATTGATAACATTTCCATTATCGGTGAATAATGTTGCTCCCAGAGCACTTCCTATTATAGCAGGAAATACGCTGAATATTCCAAATAAAAAAGCCAATATCATCAAACCTAAAGGCTCTTTTTCAAACCTATCTTTATGGATAATATATCCGCATATAGCTAATGCCGGTGCTATGGCTAAAAGGATAAGCTTTATGGACATAGGCTTATTGGTTTTGTAATCGAAACACTAATATAACTGCGTTTCTACTATTTATTCTTTTTATCCTATTGCATTCTTTAAATCTGCAATCAAATCCTCCACATCTTCAATGCCGATGCTTAATCGAATTAAAGAATCGACAACTCCGGTTTTTTTGCGCTCTTCCAACGGTATGCTGGCGTGTGTCATGCTCGCCGGGTGTCCGATTAAAGATTCTACACCGCCTAACGATTCTGCCAAAGAAAATAAGCGGGTAGCGGATAGTACTTTGTTTGCAGCGGTTAAGCTATCCTCTTTTAAAGAAAATGAAATCATTGCACCAAATAATTTCATTTGTTTTTTGGCAATTTCATGTCCTTTTTGTTCTGTAAATCCGGGATAATTTACCGATGCTACTTTGGGGTGTGCTTTCAGAAATGCGGCAATTTTTTCGGCATTTTCACATGCACGCTGCACGCGAATATGTAATGTTTTTATTCCGCGTAAAATCAAAAAGCAATCCTGAGGGCCGGGAACTGCGCCACATGCATTTTGCAAAAAATACAAACTATCGGCCAGCGTTTTGTCTTTTACTATTACGGCACCATGAATAACATCGCTGTGTCCGCCCAAATACTTTGTCGCCGAGTGAACAACCATATCGGCACCCAAATCTAACGGTGTTTGCAAATAAGGCGATGCAAAAGTATTATCCACGCAAACTAAGATATTGTGTTTTTTTGCTAAGGTACATACTGCTGCTATATCCACAATATTCAGCATTGGGTTGGTGGGTGTTTCTATCCAAATTAATTTAGTTTTCGGGGTAATATTTTTTTCAATATTGGAAATATCCGTCATATCCACAAAAGAAAAATCTAACCCAAAGCGACCGAAAACTTTAGTAAAAAGGCGGTAAGTTCCGCCATATAAATCATTGCTGGAAATAATGTGGTCGCCGGAGCTGAATAATTTGGCAATAGCGTCCGTAGCGGCTAATCCGCTGGCAAAGCTAATACCAAAGTTGCCGTTTTCCAGTGCGGCTAATTGGTTTTGTAATGCGTGTCGCGTTGGGTTTTGTGTGCGGGCATATTCATATCCTTTATGTACGCCGGGTGCCTCTTGTACATAGGTTGATGTTTGGAAAATGGGTGTCATTATTGCTCCTGAAGAAGCATCCGGTTCTATTCCTGCATGTATTGCTTTTGTTGCGAATTTCATTATATTGTATTTACTGTTGTTTCCTAAAAAGTATTATTCAAATTTACCAAAAATAGTGCATAAAAAACGTTGGGGAATGATAAGAAAAAATAAAAAGCGCATCCTATTGATGATGCGCTTTATTGATTTTTTAAAGTAGGTTGATTTTATAATTTTCGTTTTACTTCTACTTCTTCATACGCCTCTACGATATCTCCGTTTTGAATATCGTTGTAGTTTTTAATTTTCAAACCACATTCATATCCTTTGGTCACGTCTTTCACGTCGTCTTTAAAACGTTTTAAAGATTCTAACTCTCCGGTGTGTACTACGATGCCATCTCTAATAATTCTAATTTTATTGGAGCGTGCAATTTTTCCGTCGGTTACATAACATCCGGCTATTGAGCCTACTTTACTTACTTTAAATACTTCGCGAATTTCTACTTCACCTACAATCTTTTCTTCTACTTTCGGTTCTAACATACCTTCCATTGCCGATTTAATTTCTTCAATGGCGTCATAGATAATGTTGTAATATTTAATTTGTATGTCTTCTTTTTCTGCCAATCCCTTTGCGTTCATAGAAGGGCGTACTTGGAAGGCACAGATGATGGCATCGGAAGCGGAAGCTAACAATACATCGGACTCGCTGATTGCGCCTACGCCTTTGTGAATTACGTTGATTTGAATTTCTTCGGTAGATAATTTCAATAATGAGTCGCTCAATGCCTCTACTGATCCGTCCACGTCGCCTTTGATGATTAAGTTTAACTCTTTGAAATTTCCTAAGGCTAATCGGCGACCAATTTCGTCTAAGGTAATGTGCTTTTTTGCACGCATTCCTTGTTCACGAATAATATTTGCACGTCTGTTGGCGATATCTTTTCCTTCGTTTTCATCTTCGTACACTTTTATTTTATCACCGGCTGTAGGTGCACCTACCAATCCAAGTACTTGTACCGGGGAGGAAGGGCCTGCTTTTTCAATTCTCGCTCCACGTTCATTAGTCATGGCTTTTACTTTTCCGAAATATTGACCGGCTACAACAAAGTCGCCGATATGCAACGTACCTTCTTGTACCATTATGGTAGAAACGTATCCGCGTCCTTTATCCAATTGAGCTTCGATAACAGAGCCTACGGCGGGTTTATTAGGGTTGGCTTTTAAATCCAACATTTCTGCTTCTAAAACTATTTTATCTAATAGTTTATCAATGTTTACTCCTTTTTTAGCCGATATTTCTTGGCACTGATATTTACCGCCCCATTCTTCTACCAATATATTCATTTGTGATAATTGGTTTCTAATATTATCGGGGTTTGCACCTTCTTTATCTATTTTGTTAATAGCAAAAATCATCGGTACTTCTGCTGCTTGAGCGTGCGCAATAGCCTCACGAGTTTGTGGCATTATGGCATCATCTGCAGCAATTACAATTACGGCAATATCGGTTAATTTAGCCCCTCTGGCACGCATAGCGGTAAAGGCTTCGTGTCCCGGAGTATCTAAGAAAGTGATATGTTCTCCGTTTGTTGTTTCTACTTCATAAGCACCTATATGTTGGGTAATTCCACCCATCTCGCCGGCTACAACATTTGCACTTCGAATATAATCGAGTAAGGAAGTTTTACCATGATCCACGTGTCCCATAATCGTTACGATAGGAGGTCGTTTCACTAAATCTTCCGGTGTGTCTTCGTCTTCGTCTTCTTCGTCTTCTTCGTCAGCGAGGTTTATAAATTGTACTTCATAATCAAATTCTCCGGCTACTAATTCTATTACCTCTGCATCTAATCGTTGGTTTATAGAAACAAAAACGCCTAATTTCATACAAGAGCTGATGACTTGCGTGGGAGTGACATCCATTAATCCTGCCAATTCGCTTACGGTAATAAACTCTGTAAGTTGTAATATGTTGTCTTGTCCTTCTTCACCTTCAGCACGAGCTGCATGTTCATCGCGTTTGTTTTTGCGGTATTTCGAGCGGTCTGATTTTGCTTTCGTTCCTTGCAATTTTGCCATTGTAGAACGAATTTTATCTTGGATGGCTTTTTCTGAAATACCTTCTTTTGTTGTTTCGACAGGTTTTGGTCCGCGTCGGTCATGTCTGCCGCCGCCGTGTCCGCCACCGCCGGCAGGGCGTGCCGGGCGAGTATCTTTTTGTGATGGCTCGAATTTTTTAATATCTACTTTATTGGGGGTAATACGAGCGCGCTTCTGATTGGCATCTCTGCCTTCTTTTTGCTTTTCGCGTTCTTTTTCGCGTTTTGCCTTTTCTTCATCTCGGTAGATATCTTCGGGTCGTCTTTCTTGTTTTAGTTCTATTTTTCCTAAAATCTTAGGACCGGTAAGTGTTTCTACTTTTGCTCTAATTACTTCTTCTACCACCGGAGGTGCAGGTTTCGGTTTTTCTTCTGCTACTTTTGGTTTTTCTTCTACTACTACAACGGGTGGTGCTTCAACTACAACAGGTGGTGGAGTTGGTTTCACCGGTGGTGTTTCATTTTCGGTTACTACCTCTACCGGTTTTTCTTCTACTTTTTTCTTTTTCGGTTTATCTAAGTCTATTTTGCCTATTATTTTAGGGCCTTCCACTTCGTGTTTTACCGACACTATTTCTTCTTCAATTTTTGGTGTTTCTTTCAGTACTTCTTTTATAGTAAGTTCTTCTTCTTTGCGTTTTCCTATATTTATTTGCTCTGCAATATCTTTTACGTCTTTATCGCTTCTAAACTCACGCAATAGAATACTGTACTGTTCTTCGGACAGTTTGGTGTTAGGAGATCCTGCAACATCTTTAAACCCTTTATTATGGAGGTGATCTACTAAGGTAGATATACCCACGTTGAGTTCTTTGGCTACGCTTGCTAATCTATGTGTTTTAACTTCTGACATATTATCTTTTTAGTCAACGGTCAATGGTCAATCGTCAATGGTATAGGTTTGCTTATGACCAATGACTTATGGCTAATGACTATTCATGTTATTCAAATTCTGTTTTTAAAATACGAATGACATCATCAATCGTTTCTTCTTCTAAGTCGGTTCTGCGAACTAATTCATCTCTATCTAATTCTAATACTGATTTTGCTGTATCGCAGCCGATACCTTTTAAGATATCAATAATCCAACCGTCGATTTCATCTGTAAATTCATCTAAATCTACATCGTCTTCTACGGCAGTGTCCGTATCTCTAAATACATCAATTTCATAGCCGGTTAGTTTGCTGGCTAATTTGATATTAAATCCGCCTTTACCGATAGCTAAGGAAACTTGGTCTGGTTTTAAGTAAACAGAGGCTCGTTTTTTTACATCATCTAATGCTATACCTTCAATTTTTGCAGGGGTTAATGAGCGTTGCATCAACAAATTGATATTATTAGTAAAGTTGATGATATCGATATTTTCATTTCTTAATTCGCGTACAATTCCGTGAATACGGGAGCCTTTCATACCTACGCATGCACCAACCGGATCGATTCTATCATCGTAAGATTCTACGGCAACTTTTGCGCGTTCGCCCGGTTCGCGTACTATTTTTCTGATTACTATTAATCCGTCCATGATTTCCGGTACTTCTTGTTCCAACAATTTGGCCAAGAAAGAGCCGTCGGTACGGGATAAAATAACAACAGGTGTGCTTCCTCGAAGTTCTACATTTTTTATAACGGCGCGGATGCTATCCCCTTTTTTATAAAAGTCTGATTTTATTTGCTCGCTTTTGGGTAATATTAATTCATTGCCTTCATCATCAAGCAATAAAATTTCTTTTTTCCATACTTGATATACTTCTGCTGAAATAATATCTCCAACGCGGTCTTTGTATTTTTTATATACTTCGTCTTTTTCTAAGTCTAATACTCTAGATATCAAAGTTTGACGAGCGGCTAAGATTGCACGACGGCCAAAGGATTCTATGGTAATTGGCTCGTACAGCTCTTCCCCTACCTCCATGTCCGGTTCTATGGTTTTTGCAGAGGAGATTTCTACTTCTGCTAATCTATCTTCTACTTTTCCATCTTCTACTATCATACGGTGACGCCAAATTTCTAAGTCACCTTTGTCGGTATTTACGATGATATCAAAGTTTTGGTCGGAGCCGTATTTTTTTCTTAACAAGGTTTTGAAAACATCTTCCAACACGCGCATCATGGTTGGGCGGTCAATGTTTTTAAAGTCTTTAAACTCCGAGAACGATTCTACTAATTCTGCACTGTTCATGGCAATTATAGTTTAAAATTGAAATGTTTTTTAACTGATTTTATTTCGTCGAAAGTATATGTATGTTCTTCTACATTTTCTTTCTTTTTTATGATTATTATTTCTTTTACTTTTACTTCATTGTTTGCTGCACTTAATAATTCTCCGGTTATTTTTAATCCGTTTTTAAGTACTACATCTACTTGTTTACCTATTTGTTTTTGAAACTGTTGAGGTACCTTTAATGGTTCATCGATTCCCGGCGAAGAAACATCTAATGTAATATTGTCGTGCATCAGGTTATTTTCTTCTAAAAATTGATAGATATGTTTGCTTAGTTGCGCACATTCATCAATGGTAATGTTAGATGGACTGTCTGCAAAGATTTCAATTTTGCCATTAGTAAGCACTTTTATATCTACTAAAAACAGCGATGTGTTTTCGAAGTATCTATTGGCTTCTTCCGCTATTGTTTCTCTTAATTGTATCAGTTTATCCATAAAATGGTACTAAAAAAGAGGACTTTTAGTCCTCTTCACATCCTTAATTTCGGTGCAAATATACGTTATTATTCTTGATTTACAAACAGAATTGTGATTTTTTTCTACTTTTGCTACTACAAAATTCTTCTGTTTTAGTTTTATCAAATAATCAATACCCAAACTATCTACTTAAGAACATACTTTTGTCTTTGTATAGCTGACGGAAGTACGGATCGAATAAATCTTTAATAAAGTAGATGGCTTCGCCGGTAGATTTCATTTCGGGACCGAGTTCTTTATTTACATTCGGAAATTTGTCGAAAGAGAATACCGGTTCTTTTATTGCATAGCCTGTCAATTTTTCTTGGAAAGAAAAATCGGTTAGTTTATGAGTACCCAACATCACTTTAGTGGCAACATTTAGGTATGGAATTTTATATGCTTTACAAATAAAAGGAGTTGTTCTTGATGCTCTCGGGTTGGCTTCGATTACATATACTTTATCTCCTTTGATGGCAAATTGTATGTTTATTAATCCTCGAATATCTAAGGCTCTACACAATTTATCGGTGTAGTGCTTCATTGTTTCGATAATGATTGCCCCTAAGCTGTATGGAGGTAAAACGCTATTACTGTCGCCGCTATGAATACCTGCCGGTTCGATGTGTTCCATGACGCCCATTATTTGCACGGTTTCCCCATCGTATATGGCATCAATTTCTGCTTCTTTTGCTCGATCTAAAAAGTGATCTATCAAGATCACATTGTCTGGAATGTCTTTTAATAAATTGATTACCGAAGTTTCGCACTCTTGATCGTTAATAACGATACGCATGCGCTGTCCGCCTAATACATAACTTGGACGTACCAATACCGGATAGCCTACTTTATTGGCTACGCTCAATGCTTCGTCTGCATCGGTGGCCGTGCCATAATCCGGATAAGGAATGCCGAGTTCTTTTAATAAATCGGAGAAACGGCCACGATCTTCCGCAATATCCATATTATTGAAAGAAGTTCCGATAATTTTCACCCCTCTTTCTTCTAATTTTTTTGAAAGTTTTAATGCTGTTTGTCCGCCTAATTGTACAATTACACCTTCTGGTTTTTCATGTTCAATAAGTTCCCATAAATGTTCCCAAAAAACAGGCTCAAAATATAGTTTATCTGCAATATCAAAATCGGTAGATACCGTTTCGGGATTACAGTTTACCATTATTGCTTCGTAACCTACTTCTTTTATGGCGAGTAATCCATGTACGCAGCAGTAGTCGAATTCTATTCCTTGTCCAATTCTATTTGGCCCTGAACCCAATACAATTATTTTCTTTTTATCGGAAACAATGCTTTCGTTTTCTGTATCGAAAGAAGAATAATAATAAGGTGTTTTAGCTTCAAATTCTGCAGCACATGTATCTACCATTTTGTACACGCGCTTTATGCCTAATTCTTTGCGTTTTGCATAAACTTCATCTTCAGATATTCTACCTAATAAAAATGCTAATTGTACATCGGAGTAGCCTTTTTTCTTTGCAGATTCCAATAATTCTTTAGGAATGTTAGCAATAGTATATTTTTGAACTTCTTTTTCCATTTTCACTAATTCTTGAATTTGCATCAAGAACCAATTATCTATGCCGGTAAGTTTTTGAATGGTATGCAATGGTATGCCTAAAGACAAAGCATCTTTAATTTTAAAAATTCTATCCCAACTTGGATGTTGCAAGCTATCTAAAATATCTTCTGTTTTGGATAGTCCTTTTCCATCGGCGCCTAATCCAATTTTGTTGTTTTCTAAGGATTGACAGGCTTTTTGCAGTGCTTCCATAAAATTTCTGCCGATACCCATTACTTCACCTACGGCTTTCATTTGCAAGCCTAAGGTTGCATCACAGCCATAAAATTTATCGAAATTCCAACGTGGTATTTTTACGATTACATAGTCTAATGCAGGCTCAAAACAAGCAGAGGTTGTTTTGGTAATTTGATTATTAAGTTCATCTAAATTATAGCCGATAGCTAATTTGGCAGCAATTTTAGCAATCGGGTATCCTGTAGCTTTTGAGGCTAATGCCGAAGAGCGAGATACCCGAGGGTTTATTTCAATTACAATAATTTCTTCGGTATCGGGGTTTACGGAAAACTGCACATTACATCCACCGGCAAAACTACCTAATCCGCGCATGAGTTTTTGCGCTTGATTTCTCATTTCTTGGAATACAGGGTCTGGCAAGGTCATTGCCGGAGCTACGGTAATAGAGTCGCCGGTATGTACGCCCATTGGGTCTAAATTTTCTACCGTACAGATTATCACTACACTGTCGTTAATGTCGCGCAAGAGTTCTAATTCAAATTCTTTCCAGCCTAAAACTGCTTTTTCTACTAAAACTTCATGCACCGGAGAGCATTTTAAGCCATACGCTAATGCGGCTTCAAAATCTTCGGCTTTGTGTACAAAGCCTCCACCTGTACCTCCCAAGGTATAGGACGGGCGAATTACTAATGGAAAGCCAATTTTTTGTGCGGCTTCTTTACCTTCAAGCATAGAATTGGCAATATAAGATGGGGCTACTCCTAAGCCCATATCTACGCAGTATTTACGGAAAGCTTCTCTATTTTCTGTAGTTTCAATAACATTTAAATCTACGCCGATAATGCGCACATTATACTTGTCCCACAATCCAAGTTCTGCCGCTTCTTTGCAAAGATTTAAAGCGGTTTGTCCGCCCATTGTAGGCAAAACGGCATCAATTTGTCGTTCTTCTAAAATAGTACGGATGGAGTCAATAGTGAGTGGTTTTAGATAAACATGATCTGCAGTTACCTCATCCGTCATAATTGTTGCCGGATTGGAGTTAATTAGTGACACTTCTATTCCTTCTTCTCTGAGCGAGCGGGCTGCTTGAGAGCCGGAGTAGTCAAATTCACATGCTTGTCCAATAATAATAGGTCCACTACCTATAATAAGTACGGATTTAATTGAAGTATCCTTTGGCATTTTTGGGAAAGTTTTACAAAGATAAAAAAATGCAGAATGAGATGCAAATTGCTTGTGTGATTTTAAGGTAAAGACTTTGTATGAATACGGTTAGGTTAATTTGAGTTAACGGAAGTATTTGATTAATATGCAGATATGCATAATTTTTGTATTTTTACGGAGTGAAAAATTTATACAAACACGTATCATTACTTCTTGTAGTTCTATTTTTAGCGCCTAAAGCCGGAAAAGCCAGCCACCTTACCGGCGGTGAAATTTCGTATGAATGCTTGGGCGGAGGACAATATCAAGTAACACTTACCATTTTCCGAGATGATTATTATGCGAACCCCAATGCGGTTTTAGACAATCCGGCGATTTTGACCATTTTTAATAATGACAACAATACGTTCCTTAAAACAGAGAATATGTACCTTGGTACAGACATCATTTTGCCTAATAATACCAATTCCTGTATTCAAAATCCGCCATCTGATGTAAGAATTGAAAAAGGGGTTTATACCAAAGTCATTTCTTTGCCAAATAATTCAAGAGGATATACTATTGTTTATCAAAGATGCTGTAGAAATAATTCGATTATCAATTTACAAACGAATTTTGGACAACAAGAACAGGGGAGTACAGTAGCCATTACTATACCTCCTAATAGCCTTTGTAATTCCTCTCCGGTTTTTAAAAATCAACCTCCGCTTTTTTTATGTGCTAATTCAAAATTGGAATTTGACATGTCTGCAACAGATGTCAATGGCGACCAACTTCGATACAGTTTATGCGCACCATTACAAGGATTGAGTCCGAATAATCCATTAATTGGTTCCGGCGGTTTAAACAGAGCAGAATATCCTCCGTATGACTCCGTAAACTATGCATACGGGTATAATTCGCAATATCCGCTGGGAATGGGTTCGAGTATTTATATCAACCCAATATCCGGTGAGCTAACAGCAATTCCTCATACCTTAGGCAAATTTGTAATAGGCGTATGTGTACAAGAAATAAGAGGCGGCGTGGTGTTGAGTTCCAGTATTCGCGATTTTCAGGTAAATGTAGAACCTTGCAATATTCCATCTTCTGTACCTATTGTGGTAACAGATAATTCAGCCTCCACCGCTATAAAGGTAAATGATACCACCTATAGCAATTGCCAAGGCGTTACCGTTCGTTTTGATAACGGTGTGAACCAAACAGGAAATACGTATTTTTGGGATTTTGGAGATCCTAAAAAAGCAGATGATACTTCGACGCTCAAAAACCCAACGTACGTATATGCAGATACCGGCGTATATTTTGTTACCTTAATCATTAATAAAGGAAAACCTTGCACCGATACCAGTAGAATAAAAGTAATTTATTATCCGGGATTGAAGGCTAATTTTACTTATGTTCCGGGCTGTCAAAATGATGTAATCCAATTTAAAGACTCGTCCGTTTCTATATATAATGATGTAAATAAATGGCAATGGGTGTTATCCGCAGGAGATACTTCCTATTTAAAAGATCCTACAAAAACATATACTAATCCCGGCAACTACAATGTACAGCTTATGGCAAGTACCGCCAAAGGATGTGTGGCAAAAGCGGCTAAAACCATCACTGTTTACCCAAAGCCTACTGCCAATTTTACTTCCAATTATTTATGCTATAAGCATAGTGCTACATTTACAGATGCATCCATACTATCACAAGGCACTATAAGTAATTATACATGGAATTTTGGCGATGGCACTTCCGACACCACCAAAAATACGGCACATGTTTATTCTATATTTTCAGATTCTATTGCCGTAAAACATGTTGTGGTATCTGCATTGGGTTGTAAAGACAGTATCATCAAAAAAATAAAAATGGACGATACCGTAAAAATCAACTACACTACTGCTCCAATTAATCTATGCGAGAAAGCTGCTGTCACTTTCGTCAATACTTCTACCGGTGGCAACCCAACGGCATTTCAATGGGTAATAAATAATGGAACTCCAATAAATGGAAATACGACTACAGCAAGTTTCCCAAGTGGAGGAATATACCCTATAAAACTTATTGCTACCAATAGGTGCGGAAATGACACCTTGAGCAATACTATTAAAATAAATTCTAACCCTACGGTTAATTTAGGGAATACCATAACGGTTTGTAACAAATCTACAAAAACCTTAAACGCAGCAGGTAGTTTTGATTCTCTTCGATGGAATACCTATGAAACTACTGCTTCCATTGTTTTAGATGGCAATAAATCCCCCATTATCGTAGCGGTGTACAAAAATGGCTGTGTCGGAAAAGATACAGTGCTGGTAAAAAAACAAATCATTACCCCTAATTTTTCTACAAATTACTTATGCTTAAATAAGCCTATTGTTTTTAATAATAACTCTACAATAAACTCCGGAACACTTGTACAGTATGATTGGAAATACGGCGATGGTCATTCGGATAATAATATACAAAACCCGACACATACGTTTACCCCTTTTAATAATTATACTATACAACTAATTGCTACTTCTGATATTGGATGCAAAGATACGATAGCTAAAACGCTTTTAATGGACACCGTATTGCACGTTGATTTTACAACAGCCGAGGCTGTCTCTTGCCAGCGCAAAGAAGTGGATTTTAAAAATTTGACAACGGGAGGTATAAACAATCAATATAGTTGGAAAATTGAAAATAATACGGTAGCTGCCAAAGATGCTGCACATACATTTTTAGGAATCGGCATTTACCCCGTAAAATTAGTTGTAACCAATCGTTGCTATGCCGATTCATTAACTAAAAACATACAAATCAAACCCCGACCCAATGTCTATTTGGGTAGAGATACTGTATTGTGTAAAAATGAAAAAACAGTATTAACCGTAAATCCTGCTTTATACGATTCCATACGTTGGATAAATGGAACAACAAACGCTACACAACAAGTAGATGGAACAATAAATCCGTTCAAAGTAAAAGTATATTTAAGCGGCTGTATGGCCGAAGATACTATTGCCATTACCGCACCAAAATTCAATCTCGATTTTAGCAATATTTTTATCTGCTATAACAAACCTATTACTTTTAATAATAACTCTTCGGTTTCCTTTGGAAATATTAGTAATTACAATTGGGATTTTGGAGATGGACAAACTATTAATGGGGTAAAAAATCCTCAACACACTTATTCTTCTTTCGGTCCCAAAACCATTCAGTTAATTACTACCGGAAATGTGGGAAATTGCAAGGACACGCTAAAAAAAGTCATTGCCATGGATGATAGTATTGCTTTTAAAATAAACCCTGTACCGACTACTATTTGCTTTGGAAAAACAGTGCTATACACCAATCAATCTACGGGTGGTAACAATACAACTTACACTTGGTTGTTAAACAATAAAAACACACAAGCAGGAAATACGGCAACCTATACCCACACAATTGTTGGTGCAAATATTTTACAACTATCTGCAAATAACCGATGTGGTATCGACTCAGTAAAATATCCATTTACAGTATTGCCATTACCTAAAATAAATTTAGGAAAGGACAGTATCATTATGTGTCCCGGTGAATTGAAAACCATAGGCATCCACCAAACGGCAGACTCTATATTTTGGAGCACCGGGGAGCGGGATAAAGATTCTATTACAATCAATGGATTAAGCTCTCCAATTAAAGTGCAGGTGTACAACAAGGGTTGTTTAGCTACAGATTCTATATTTATTTCTACCAATTGTGATATATTTATCCCAACGGCATTTTCTCCCAACCATGATGGACATAACGACTGGTTTAACATGATGAAAAACAGTGTGAAAAGCTACACATTGAAAGTATATGACCGATGGGGAGAATTGGTATTCCAAACCAATGATTTAAACAACAACTGGGATGGTACTTACAAAGGTGTACCTTGTCCGACAGACAATTACATATTTATTGTAAACGGAATCCGATATAATGATGAACCATTTTATTTAAAAGGAACAGTTACTTTATTACGATAAATTACAACATGGTCGGTTCTGCTACTTTCGCATGGGAAGGGTAATCGGTTGTATAATGTAATCCTCGGCTTTCTTTGCGTAATATGGCGCTTCGGGTGATTAAATAACCTACCGTTATCATATTTCGGAGTTCTAACAATTGCGGAGAAATCACCGTTGTTTCATAAAGTTCTTCTGTGTCTTTAAATAACAGATAAAGGCGTTCTTGAGCTCTATTTAAACGGTTGTTGTTTCTAACAATTCCTACATAATTACTCATTATATCTTTTAGCTCTCGGATACTTTGCGTTATAATTACCATTTCGTTGGGATGTGTGGTACCGTCGGCGTTCCATTCCGGGAATTGCTCTTGCGGAAACGCTATGTTTGGCAGCACCTTGCATACATCTAAAAATATTCTATGTGCAAAAACCACTGCTTCCAATAGGGAGTTGCTTGCTAAACGATTGGCGCCATGCAAGCCGGTATTACTGCATTCACCGCAAGCATATAAATTTTTTATGGATGTGCGTCCTTGTTCATCTACGTCAATACCGCCGCAGGCGTAATGCGCTGCCGGCACTACCGGAATCATATCTTTGAATACATCAATACCAATGGATTTACATTTCTCATAAATAGTAGGAAAATGATGTAGAAAATTTTCTTTATCCATGTGTCGGCAATCCAGAAACATGTGATCATCGCCACTTTTCTTCATTTCATTGTCTATTGCACGGGCTACAATATCCCGAGGAGCAAGCGAGCCTCTTTCATCATAATTTGCCATTAAATCACTGCCATTTTTAGTACGTAAAATTGCGCCGTCACCGCGTACTGCTTCTGTAATTAAAAAATTAGGACTTACGCCCGGCTCATATAATGCCGTTGGGTGAAACTGTACAAATTCCATATTGGCCACCCTGCCCTTCGCCCGATACACCATTGCCACACCATCGCCGGTAGCAATGCTGGGGTTAGTGGTAGCTCGATATACTTGCCCAAAACCACCGGTAGCCAGCACCACTATTTTGCTTTCAATTTTTTCTATCTGGTTCGTTTTCCTATTTAACACATAAGCCCCATAACATTGGATATTCGGTGTAACTCGAGTAATGATTCGCCCTAAATGATGCTGTGTGATAAGGTCTATCACAAAATGATGTTGTGAGATTTCAATATTTTGGGTTTGATGTACTTTTTCTAATAAAGCGCGTTCTATTTCCCAGCCTGTAATATCTTTATAATGCAATACTCTAAACTCTGAATGGCCGCCCTCTCTGCCTAATTTATAATCGCCTCCATCGCCCTTATCAAAATTAGTGCCCCAATTTATCAATTCATCTACACGTTCTCTACCCTCTCTCACTACAATATCTACCACTTTTTCATTACACAGTCCATCGCCGGCAATGTGCGTATCTTGTATATGTTTTTCAAAATTATCTTTCTGGAAATCGGTAACGACAGCTATACCGCCTTGTGCAAATTTGGTGTTACTTTCATCTTCATTGGCTTTTGTAAGCACCATAATTTTTTTATCGGGGAATTGCTGTGCTGTTTTTAATGCAAAACTCAATCCGGCAATACCGGAGCCTATAACTAAAATATCTGTCATGTCGCAAATTTAGCATTTAGAAATGAGTAAAACATAACCCTATAAGTGATTTTTGAGAGCTGCGGATAATGTATTATCTTGTGAGGTGTTATCGACAAATACAATTTTACCAAATTAACTTACAAGCACATGCATTTAGCAAAATATATCGACCATACTCTTTTAAAAGCTACCGCTACCGAAAGTGCCATTATTCAATTATGTAATGAAGCCAAACAATATCATTTTTATGCCGTTTGTGTAAATAGTTGTTACGTGGCATTGTGTAAGAAAAACGTAGAAAACTCCGATGTAAAAATTGCATCGGTAGTCGGTTTCCCTTTAGGTGCTATGGATACGCTATCAAAATGCTACGAAGCAGAAACCGCTATAAAACACGGTGCTGACGAGATAGACATGGTCATTAACATCGGTTTTTTAAAAGATCAAAAATATGATTTAGTAGAAGGTGAAATTCGGCTTATAAAACAACGTATTGGCGATAAAATTTTAAAAGTAATTATCGAAACTTGCTATCTTTCTGAGGATGAAATACGAATGGCAAGCGTATTAGCAGTAAATGCCGGTGCCGATTTTGTGAAAACCTCTACCGGATTTGGCAGTGGTGGTGCGGAAATAAAAGGGGTACAAATAATAAAGGAAACGATAAAAAATAAAGCGGCCATAAAAGCCAGCGGAGGAATTAGAGATTTTGAAACTGCGCTGCAATATATCCATTTAGGTGTTACGAGAATTGGTACCAGCAACGGCATCGCTATCGTAACGGGACAAAAAGGAAACGAACAGATTTATTAAAATTTATAAAAATCATATATGAGCATTCACATAGCTGCTAAAAAAGGAGAAATTGCCGATTCTATATTACTGCCCGGCGATCCACTTCGAGCTAAACATGTAGCAGAAAACTTTTTGCAAGATGTTGTTTGTTATAATGAAGTCCGAGGTATGTTTGGATACACCGGCTATTACAAAGGCAAGCGAGTATCGGTACAAGGTACCGGCATGGGCATTCCTTCTATTTCTATTTATGTAAATGAGCTGATACGTGAATATGATGTAAAAAATTTAATCCGTATCGGTACGGCGGGCTCCTTCCAGCAAGAGGTAAAGGTAAAAGATATAGTACTGGCAATGGCAGCCAGCACCAACTCAGCTGTAAATTGGAATAAATTTTACGGTGCCGATTTTGCACCTACCGCCAATTTTGAGCTATTGCTCAATGCTTATACGGCTGCTCAAACACTGGGTATTGACGTAAAAACTGGTAACATTCTTTCCTCTGATGAGTTTTATGACGACAATCCCGATTATTTTAAAAAATGGGCAGAATACGGCGTGCTTTGTGTAGAAATGGAAGCTGCTGCATTATATACCATCTCGGCCAAATACCGTGCTAAAGCATTGGCTATTTTCACTATTAGCGATAGCTTAATAACACACGAAGCTACTTCGGCTGAAGAGCGACAAAGTTCCTTCAACGATATGGTGAAAATTGCTCTGGAAACAATATAGCCAACAAAACAAATTCTTATTCTTTCTCTTCTTTATGCGTAGCAGCATATTCTAAGGTTTCGTAAAATTCCTTTCCAAATTTTCTAATTAAGGCATCTTTTACAAAAACGAACAATGGCATTTTTAGTTTTTTGCCCAACCGGCATGCATCGCTGCAGATATCCCATTCATCATAATTTACAGCAGTTATCGTATCCATTTGTTTAATGCGAATGGGGTATAAGTGACAACTTATGGGTTTTTGGAAATCTATTACACCATCTTTCCATGCTTTTTCAATAGCACAGGTAATCATGCCATCTTTTTCATAATTTACATACGCACATGCGCCACCATTTATCAATGGAGTTGCATACGGCGTATATTCATCATCCGATTCTGCAACAAACGTACCTTGTTCTTCGATTGCTTGAATACCTTCGGGTAACAGATATTTTTTTATTTTGGGGTAAATCTTTTTTAAAATCTTAGTTTCCGACTTTTCTACCGGTGCGCCGCTGTCGCCTTCTACACAGCAAATTCCTTTGCATTTTTTTAGGTTGCAAACAAATTGTTGTTCCACTACATCATCGCTAATTAATTTATCGTCTATTAATATCATATACAAAAGTAAAAAAACAAGTTTTATTAGATACCGCTTACTGTATTTTATTCCTATTATTTTCCAAAAACAAAGATGGCCGGTTTCTTGTGGAGGTCGGGTTTTTGTTTTTTCCATTCTGCCAGTGGCAATGTTTTTATAAACTCATCCGGAGCGGTAATGTTACAAGCAATGCACAACATCGTATCGTATTTACAATTGTGTATTATTTCTTCCAATACTTTTTGATTGCGGTAAGGGGTATCCATAAACAGTTGGGTGATGCCTTTTTTTGCAGCAGCTTCCATTTGCTGTAATTTAGATTTTCGTTCGTTAGTATCTATAGGAAGATACCCGTTAAAGGTAAATTGCTGCCCATTAAATCCGCTTGCCATTAGCGCCATCATTATAGAACTTGGCCCCACCAAAGGCACTACTTTAATATCGAGTTCATGCGCTTTTTCTACCACTTTATTCCCCGGGTCGGCAATGCAGGGTGTACCGGCTTCACTCATCAAACCGATGTTTTTTCCCTTAAATATTTCCAGTAAGACAGTAGCGTCAAAATTGTAATTATTGTGTTTATCCAACGCTATGAATGTACAAGCATCAATGTCTTTTTCTTTGTAAATAGATTTGATAAATCTGCGTGCTGTTTTCAAATCTTCTACAATAAAAATAGACGTATCCACAAAAATGGTTTTTATATATGTCGGTATGGCTTCTTGTGTGTTTTCAGCCAATACAATGGGTATAAGAAATAACTTACCTTGCTTCATTTTTAGAGAATTATTTTTCTAAAATAATCAAAGCAATTGTTTTAAATAAATTTTGTAAAATAGTATAAATAAAAATTATTGATTTGTAATAAAATTGGTTTACAAAATTCAAGTTGCAAATTGTAGTATTTTCATTTTAAATTTATTACTTTTCAAAAAAAAACTGCTATGCCAATACGAATGACAGAGGATGAAAACCAGCAACCCGATTTTATTCCAACAAATAATGAAGGTGGCGGTGGGCAACGTGGTGGTGGTACCCCCGGCGGTGGTTGCCTGACGGCATTTTTACCCATAATTCTAAACCTTGTTTTTAAACGACCATTAATTGGTATTCCATTGCTGATTGCAGGTGGTTTTATTGTGTTTAAAATGGGGTTACTTGGTGGCGGTGGCAGCAACGCAGCTCCATTAGCAACGGGAGCAGAAATGAAACAAGAAGTGTATGACCAATCGCAAGTAGCGGCGGCATTGGCAGAAGACGAAAAAAACCCACTACCTGAATTTGTAAGTTTGGAGAAATTTGCGCCTTCCAGAATGGATCAAGGAGAACAAGGCTCTTGTGTAGGCTGGGGAAGTTCTTATGCAGCACGCACCATTTTAGAAGCTTCATCTACAGGGCAAAACCCTGACGATATTGCTATGAGTCCGTCATTTGTATATAATCAAATCGGAAATAATGAATGCCAAGGCGCATATATTATAAATGCTTGCAAAGTAATGCAAGGCGCCGGCGATATTCCTAAAAAATATTTTGAATACACCGATCAAAGTTGTAGTCGTAAGCCCGACCAGCAGGTATTACAAAATGCACAACAATTCAAAATACGTGGCTATGAGCGTCTCTCTAAAGATGGAGATGACTATACTACCGATTTTTACGCCATAAAACAATACTTAGCTAAAGGTGCACCAGTAATTATTGGAAACATGGTAGGCGGCAGCTTTATGCAAGATATGATGGGGAAGAAAATATGGCATCCCACGCAAGATGATTATAGTATGGAGGGTTTTGGTGGGCATTGTATGTGTATTATCGGTTATGACGACCGTATGGAGGGCGGTGCTTTTCAAATCATGAATAGCTGGGGGCCGGCTTGGGGTGAGCAAGGAATTGCATGGGTGCGCTATAAAGATTTTATGCATTTTAATAAGGAGGCTTATGCCTTGCAGCCATTACCCAAACGAGGCGATATGGCAGCACGAAAGTTTGAATGCACAATCGGACTGGTAGATAATAAAACGCAACAATATATACCACTGCGCAATTCAGATAATTTATTTTCTACCATTTCACCCATAGCCAAAGGAACAAGATTTAAGATAGAAGTACAAAACGCTATCGAATGTTATATCTATATATTTGGGCAAGAAACCGATGGCAGCAGCTATGTTTTATTTCCTTACACTCCTAAGCATACGGCTTATTGTGGCATTACCGGCTATCGATTATTCCCGAAAAACCAATCTTTGGAAGCTGATGCTGTCGGAAATAAAGATTATATGGCAATTGTAGTAACTAAAGAAGCTATAGATTATAAAAAACTGAATGATGCTATCAACGCAGGACAAGGGAATTATAGTGCTAAGGTAAACAGTGCTTTAAAAGGAATAGCTCTTTCTAACGTGCATTATACTTCCGATAAAGGCAGGATTGGTTTTTCTGCTGAAAGTGAAAATAAAAATGCAGTAGCAAGTATTATTGCTATAGATAAGCAATAAAATCTCTTACGTCTTTAAAAGTAGAATTAGCTTTCTATAACTTGAATGATGTTTACCGGACAGGCTTTAGCTGCCAGTTGGTTGCTTTCCAATTCATCTTCCCGAACTTTTACGCTCCAAAATCCCTTTTTGTCTTTCGCTCCCAATAATACGCTTTTACCGTCTTTGCGGCTCATGCGCCATCGCTGCGGAGCTAATTCTACGCAGTAATTACACCCTATACATTTTGCTCGTTGTTGAATAATCGTAATCAATGGGCGGCTTCGGTAGTGTTAACAATTTTATATAATTTATCGCTGGAGCGTATTGGCGTATCTAATTTAAAAGCACAATTTTCTCCCTTTTTGGCGGTCTCTACTGCACCGTTAGAAGTGTGCAATTCTTCCACTACAGTTTCTATTGCGCCGGTGGTAGGGCCGGTAATCAAAACGGTATCGCCAACGCTTAAATCAAAAGCCTCTAACTTAAATTCTGCTACTTTTATTTTATCAAAATAATTAGTGCCTTTACCTAAATATATTTTGCGAGTAGTTGCCTTAGAACCCGGGCCGTCGTTCCACTGCCCCAATTCTTGCCCTAAATAATAGCCACTCCAAAAGCCACGATTAAAAACACGCTCTAATCGCTCCATCCATTTCGCGACCTTCTCTTTAGTATATGTGTTTTCGTAATAGGCGTCTATTGCTTCACGGTAACACTCTACGGTTGTTTTTACGTAATCTGCCCCTTTGCCTCGGCCTTCAATTTTCATCACTTTAACACCGCTTTCAATCACTTGATCCAAAAAGTCTATCGTACATAAGTCTTGTGCCGACATAATATATTCATTCTCGATAGCAAATTCGTGTCCTTCTTCTTGGTCAATTACTTTATAACTTCTGCGGCAGTTTTGAACGCAAGCCCCTCGGTTGGCAGAGGCATTGGCTGTATGTAAACTCAGGTAGCATTTTCCGGATACGGCCATACATAATGCACCATGTACAAATATTTCTATCTCTATTGGCCTGCCCGATGGGCCGCATATATTTTCTTTCTCAATTTGATCACAAATTTTCTTTACTTGTATCAGACTTAGCTCTCTGGATAAAACTACTGTATCAGCAAATAAGGCATAAAATTTAACCGTTTCGATATTCGTAATATTCACTTGAGTAGAAATATGCACCTCCATTTGAATAGAACGTGCATAAGCTATTACAGCTTGGTCGCTGGCAATTACCGCCGTTATTCCTCCTGCTTTGGCTTTATCTAAAACGGTTTTTATTGCCGAAAGGTCATGGTCATATACAATAGTATTTAAGGTAAGATAACTCCGAACATTATTTTCTTTGCAAATAGTGCCTACTTTTGCTAAATCTTCTAAAGTAAAATTCATGGTGGCACGTGCACGCATGTTAAATTGTTCTACTCCAAAATAGACAGAATCACAACCGGCTTGTATGGCTGCCATTAGTGCTTCGTAGCTGCCGGCAGGTGCCATTAATTCTATTTTTTGTTGCTTGCTCATAATTACAACAAAGATACGGTTTTTGCAGGTAAAATAGAATTAGATTGGATATCGACACCACATCGACTACTTCAATGCTGCACCGTTTTAACGTAAAATATCAATTTTATAAAAACAGCTTGAAAAATACCGCTAAACACGTATTTCTATTTCTTGTGGTATGGTTAATTTTATAAAAAAAATAAGCCATGAAAAAGACAAGCATTTATTTAAGCACACTAATCATTATGTTGGGATTATTAAGCAGTTGTAAGAAACTAACGAATGTAAACAACAGCAATCCGGTACCACCAACGCCAACAATTACTGCACCCGGAGTGTATGATGGTGCTTTGGTGAGTATTCGTACATTCTTTTCCTTTGACGTATCTAAATTCTCTCCAGTAAAATTACCGGTTCCTATTCCGCCTGTAGATATAGCATTAGAAACAGCTGCAGCTACTTTTTACAACGGAGGTACTACTTTGGTAGATGCCGGTGCTGTATCCGTAAATTCATTTTCCTTAACAAAAGGACCAAATAATGCATATTACAGAAATAGCTTTGATGTAAGCAATTATTCTGCAGGCTTAGATATGAATTTCTCTTCCGGCAGCAATTGGAATGTAGGAGGGGCATCTGCAGTAACAGCATTTACCTACAACCATACAGATATATTTCCAACCTATAGCGGCTTAGCTTCACTACCTGAAACGATTACCAAAGCCAATAATTTATCGTTAAACATTGCCTCTTCAAATGCAGACTCAATTTATGTAGCAATTATCAGTGGCAGCACCACATCTTCAGGTACTGTAATAAAAAGATATGGGCCTACGGCAACGAATATCACCATCAGCTCTGCTGACTTAGCTCCATTAACAACTACCGGATCAAATGGCATTGCTTATTTAGAAGTAATTCCTTGGAGATATAAAACAGTAGCACTAAATTCTAAAAACTATGTGTTTATGAAATTAGCTGCTTATGTAAAAAATGTAAAAATTCAATAAAGACTGCATAAGTATCTATTATTTGCGTGTGAGGCTGCCCAAAAGGGCAGCCTCATTTTTTCTGAACTAAATAAAAATATTTATGGTTAATTTGCAGTATGAAGAAGATAACCATTTCAGTACCCGATGATAAAGTTGCAGAAGTAGAAGCTTATTTGCAACAATATATTCAGCAATTGAATATTTCTATCTTGAAAGAAGATGAAAAATTAAGCGTGGAAGAGTGGCAGCGTGACTCGGTGGTAAGAGATGAATCTACCGGTGGGTATATCAGTAGTGATGAACTAGAAAAAACATCTTTTAGCAGAGAAAAATAAATTATCTATTTGCCCATAAATCAAGGCATTCTTCCTCTTTTTGCCGCATTAAAGCAGCGTCCTTTTTAGATTTGTCTTTATAGCCGCATAAATGCAGTAACCCATGAGCCAATACTCGTAATAATTCATCTTCAAAAGTGGTCGTGTATTTTTGTGCATTTGCTTCTACTCTTTCTAACGAAATGTAAATATCACTTTCAATTTTCCCTTTGGCATCAGAATTATCAAATGTAATGATATCGGTGTAGGTGTTGTGCTGTAGGTATTCGATATTTATTTTCAGCAAAGCTTCATCCTCCACAAAAATATAGTTTAAGTCTTGTAATAAAACATCCTCTTTTTTCGCAATGCTTTTAAGCCAAGAGCGCAAGGGTACTATCTTAAAAAAAGCAGGTTTTTGTACTGCTTGAAAATGGAATGCTATTGCCATAGATAAATTTAATCATTAAACAGTCCAAGTGGTTAGTCCTTCGTTGGTCAGTGTATAATTCATTACGGTACCTCCAAGTTCGCCAAGTTTTTTTATCAGTTTATATTTGTGAATATAAGGTGCATAAAAAATCATAAATCCGCCGCCGCCGGCACCCGATATTTTTCCGCCGGTTGCACCATTTTGTAAAGCAGTTTCATAAATAGCATCTATGGAAGCATTGGAAATGCCGTCAGCCATTTGTTTTTTGTGCATCCAGCCATCGTGTAATATTTTTCCTATATCGTTAATATTTCCTTTTAATATAGCTTCTTTCATGAGTACACTTTGTTCTTTTAAGTGGTGCATAGCATCGATAGACGACGATTTTTTAGCGTGTACGTTTTCGGTTTGCTCTTGAATGATTTTGGAAGATAGTCTTGAGGTTTGTGTATAAAACAAAACTAAATTATGCTCTAATTCATGTAAAAATTTTGACTTGATGCGCAATGGATTTACGATTACTTTATCATTAGCATAAAATTCCATATAGTTTACGCCGCCGAATGTTGCTGCATATTGATCTTGTTTTCCTCCCGCCATCTGCAGGTCTTCCCGCTCAATGGAGTAGGCTAATTGGGCAATATCATATTCTCCCAAGGGGAGCTTTAGCCATTCTACAAAAGCACCTATTATAGCTACTACCAATGTAGAGGAAGAGCCTAAGCCGGAACCCGGAGGAGCATCTACATACGTATTTATTTCAAAGGATAATGGTTGATGGATAAAATCTTTTACTATTCGGTTATACACCCCTTTGGCTAAGTCTAAATTGCCATCAATTGGCAACTGCTCTTCGCTTTTTAATTCTATAATTTCATTTCTATCAATGGCATTCAGAATAATTTTTCCATCTTCTCGTGGTTTTATAGAGGCATAAGCATATAAGCTCAGTGTTGCATTCAGGATAGCACCGCCATATATATCTGAATAAGGAGATACGTCGGTACCACCTCCGGCCAAGCCAATACGCAATGGTGCTTTTGAACGAATAATCATAGAACGAAAATACGTTTTTACATTGATAAATTATTTTACTGCGTTTAGTAATTTATGGGCTTGCCATAAATTATACGGATATACTATTTGCTGCGCAATAACAATATTTCTTGGGTTAGGTTAAAATACAAATTTGCTATGTAATGTTTTTGATTTAGCTGTCTTATCTAATAAAGTAGGCGCAATACGTTGTATTGCGCCTACTTTATTAAGCATATTTATCCACTAAATATCGTTAGGGTTCTTTTTCCCGTGGTGGCATGTCATACAGCCTACTGTGCCGGAGTTTTTGCCAAAATACTTTTTATTAATCCCGTTTGCCATTTTTTGCATCTTACGGGTAATTTCTTTTTCTTTTAGGTCGTCTGATGCAAAATCAAACTCTTCTCCATTTTTTACATGGCAAAAGCTACACTTTACATTAAGCGCAGCGCAATACCCTTTCATTACAGCAATCAAATCATCATGGCTTATTTTTTTAGATAACACTTTAAGATTAGTAAATTTTTCGTGTTCTTCTTTTTGTTCAGCAACGGTTCGGAAGCTCATAAAAATAATTGAAAATGCCAGCAATAGTAGAATGCTGATTTTTTTTGAATGTTTTTTCATGTCAGTAATTTTTTTTGGTTAGTAATGATAAAGTTTTCAAACAAGATAATTTATCCGGTGAGAATCTGATTTTATTCTACAATTTTAATATGCATGCGAATATCTTTAAAAGGTCTATCGCCATTATCACGAGCCTGAGCAGCAATTTTGTCGATAACCTCCAACCCACTTACCACTTCTCCAAAAACGGTATAATTCATATCTAAGAATGGTGCACCGCCTTCTGTTTCATAGGTTTTCAACTGTTCTGGTGTCCAATTGTTATTGGTGCGTTGTGCAAGAATGGATAGTTCTTGTGCTGTATATTTTTTTCCTTGCACGATATAGAATTGACAGCCGGAGCTCGCTTTTTGCGGATTGCCATCGCGTGCAGCTGCTAAAGCGCCTCTCTTATGTATCAAATTTTTATTGAACTCAGCGGGTATCCGGTAGCCAACATCTCCCATACCTAAGGGTTGCCCTTGCTGTGCGTGTTTAGAGTTGGGGTCGCCACCTTGTATCATAAACTCTGGAATAATGCGATGAAATAATGTAGAATCGTAAAAACCTTCTTTTACTAATTTCAAAAAATTATCGCGGTGTTGCGGGGTTTCATCATACAATTTAATTTTGATATCTCCGTAATCTGTAGTGATAAGTACATACATTGAGGTGTCCATTTTTTTGTGGTTTGGTTTGGTTGAATTATTAATAATGGGTTGAGAGCGCGTGGTAGTGGCTGTTGGAGTATTCGTTTTTGTTGAAGTAGTTTTTTTCTTTACGGTATTATTTTGCGTAGCAAAAATTGCTAATTGAAAAAATGAAATTAAAAGTAGGAGTGTGATTTTTTTCATTTTATATTGATTATGTACAAAGGATTATAAATAATGACGTAATTTTCTAAACAGTAAAAATAGTATTATGGTTTTTATAATCAAGTAATTTTCTTACACTTTTTTTATTTAGCGGCTTTATTTAAGTGATAAATAAAGGAAAATTATGAGGTTAAAATCAGAAAAGTGAGCGTTGTTTTATTTTAATCTCATTAAAATACGACGTACAAGCTATAAAGACGTACAAGCTATAATAAGAGGAGGCTGCTCTTTCGAGCAGCCTCCTCTTATTTATGGTACTATTTAAAATTAATAGAATTTATATCGTGTGTCTGTTACATCTGCTTTTTTCATAATCGATTCAAAAATAGATTGGAAGTTTAAGCGGCTAACATACATGCGTTGCATTTGTTGTTTATATTGGTTGATGTCGCCAGCAGCATCAGGCGCATTTTCTTCTACTGATTTGGGTTGAACAATAAATGCTGCTCTATCTCCTGCAATCGCTTTTGATGTTTTTCCTGCCGGCAATCCAAAAGCAGTACCTACTAATTTGGGTTCATTGCCTACACCTTGAACGTAAGCGGAAGAGAAGCGGAGTAATGCCGTATCTGTTACGGTTGCGTCTTTTACTCTTGAAGCAATTGCAGCTAAATCGGTAGTGCCGGTTTCTGCTTTATTTAATTGATCTACCAAATCTTTTCCTTTTTTTACGTTTCTTACTAATTCGGAAATTTCTTCTCGAACGTCTTCTGCTTTTGGCAGTCCTTTTTGTACTACTTTATCTAATTTCACTACCATATATCGAGTGTCATTATCGAAATCACTGATAACACCCGGTTTGTCTTGTTGGAATGCCCATTGTACTAATTTACGAGCAGAGCCTATTTGAGGTACATCTGTCATATTTTGAGTTAATACAATATTTTTTGCTACGTTTTCTGTTTTCGCTGCTTTGTCAAATTCTGCGGGTGTTTGATATTTTTGTTGGAACTCTGCTGCTTTCTCGTAAGCTGCTTTTTCTGTTTCGTTGCTTGGGGTTAATTCCACTGCAAAGTCGGCAAATTTTGTTACAAGCTTAGGGTTTCTTGCGTCAATCAGCAAGATGATGTGTAAGCCGTAAGGGGTTTCTACTTTTACTATTTGGCCGGGAGTTACGCCGCTAAAGAATACTTTGTCGTTAAATTCTTTTACCATTTGTCCTCGTGTAAAATAACCCAAATCGCCGCCTTTATCTTTAGACCCTTTATCCAATGAATTTTCTGCTGCTACTTGTCCGAAGTTTTTAGCACCGGATTGGATTACTTTAATTAAGCTGTCTGCTAAGGCATTAGCTGCTTTTTTTTCTTCGTCGGTATGGTTTCCTTCTGAGAGTAAAATATGGGCTGCTCGTACGCTATCCGGTGCAGTACGTCTGTCTATTATTTTTGTAAAAATATAGAATGACCCTTCTTTATAAACGTTAGTCAACGCACCAACCGGCAAAGAGAATAGTGTATCGGGGCTGCGGCGAGATTGCAATACTTCTTCTTTGGAATAGTATGCCGCTTCTGCTCCTTGTTGAGCGTTTCGTGCAATAAATGCAGAATCTTTAGGTAATGATGCTAGATAATCTTCGCGCATCTTCGTAATTTTTTGTAGCGCTTGTGCTGTATCTTCAGCAGAAGGTATTACATCAAAAGAAACGATATCTACTACACGTGAAGCTTCTTGTTCGTATTTAGCTTTGTGTGCTTTTAAATAATCTGTAATTTCTGCATCTGATACTTTGTATTTATCATCCGGCAAAGAAGTATAAGGAACGCTCACAAAAGATACTCTTGCGCTTCTGCTTGCATTTACAATTTCTTTAGCCATAAAGGTTGGCATATAAAAAGATTGTGCTACCAAAGAGGCATATTTTTGTTTTATTTGGTCATCTTTTATCAATTGCTCTATATGTCCCAACATTTCACGGAAATTCGTTTTATTCTGTTTGTCTATTTTATCAATATTAGAAATAAACTCTCGTACTTTTCCTTGGTTTAGTTGTCCTGTTTCTTGGTTAATGATATCCGGGCTTACTTCGCGGGCTTTCATCAAGAAGCGTTGTGCCAGTGGATGTGGCTGTGCCCCCCACATTAATTCTCCCATTTCGCCTTCAGAAATACCCAATCCTAAAGAATTATAGCTATCTCCCAATAGTCGGTTTGAAGCGATGGTGTTCCAAACTTCTTGTTGTATTTGAGCTTGTACTTGATCGTTTATTTGGATATTCGGATTAATCATTTTCAAGCCGTCTTCATAATTAGAAATACCGGTGCTGTATTCCCGTGCGGATATCGTGCTTCCATCAATTTTTCCTACAGCATTTTTACTACCGCCGCCTCCAAAAAGAGAGTTTCTTTCCAATGCTGCTTCTATAATGAAAATGAGTAACGCTATTGCTATGAAACCTACCAGTATCCACGAGCGTTGTCTTATTTTGCCAATTACTGCCATACTAAAATTATTTGTTTTTTAAAGTGGGCAAAGATAGGAATATTTTTTGAAAATCAGAAATTATAAAAATTTGAAAATGAATGAAATGGAAATGTCTATTTTGAGGTCGGCTGTTATTAACAGTTGTATAATCTAATGATTATCCGCTTTTTCATTAACTATCAATTTTACTGTTTCTATTTTTGTATCGGAAACATCCAAAATTTTGAAGCTATAATTTCCAATTTCTATCACTTCATTTTGCGATGGGATGGTTTCGTGGTGTGCTATAATAAATCCGGAAAGTGTGTCGTAATCGCCTTCGGGTAGTTTTAAATCATATTCTTCGTTTATTCTGTCTATCTCTAATCTTCCCGAAAGGATGAACTCATTTTTAGAAAGTTGGTTGCCTATCAATTCATTTTTATCATATTCATCGTCAATCTCACCAAATATTTCTTCTAAAATATCTTCTAACGTTATAACGCCGGCTGTTCCGCCGTATTCATTAACCACCCATGCAATGCTTTTGTTGGTTTTTATAAAGTCATTCAATAGTTTTTGGATGTGCATTGTTTCCGGTACTACTTTTATAGGAATCAGTATTGCTCGGATATTTGCCGGTTTTTTATGTAAATCAAAATGGTGTACATATCCAATAATTTTATCTATAGACTCTTTATAAATTAGAATCCGAGAGTGATAGGATTGGATGATTAATTCTTTCAAATTTTTCACCGAATCGTTGATGTCAATGGCTGTAATTTCGCGGCGGGGGACCATGCAATCTCGCACGCGCAATTTTTTTAAAAACAACGCATTTTCAAATAACTCGGTATCTACTTCTTCTTCCTCTTCGTTGTCTGAACGATTGTGGTCTTTAATAAATTTTTCTAAATCAACGGAGGAAAATTCGATATCATGTTCAGATACTTTTACGCCAGCCATTTTAAAAAAAAGTGCAGAAAGTCCGTTTATCAAAAGTACGCCGGGTGTAAGCATCCAATGTATCATTCTGAAAGGAATGGCCATTGCCGGCAAGATAGTGTCGGCGAATACTTTGAAAAGAATTTTAGGAATAAACTCGCCTAATACCAAAATAATAGTGGTAGATAAAATGGTTTGTAGGATTAATATCCAAAATGGAGAGGCAATAACTCGTGATAGGTAAGGCTCTACCAACATGACAAATAATATACCGAAAGAGATAAGTGCAATATTATTACCCAATAGGGTGGTAACTATAAATTTGGAAGGGTTTTTTATGTAATCATTCAATATTTTGCCGGAAATAGTTCCGCGCTGAAAACTGAGTTCAATTTTTAATTTATTGGCAGATAAAAATGCTATTTCTACACCGGAAAAAATAGCGGAGAATATCAGAGATAATACAATCAAAAAAAGAATAACAGTGATGGACATTCTATGGTAAAGATAGTTATTTTGATTTTACAAAGTACTGTTTGATTCTTTTCGTTTATTAAAATATCATTCTCCAATACGGTTAAACAATATCCTAAGTTCAATAAAACCAGATACAAAACAAAAATACGGCAATCGTTGGAAAAATGATCTACATAAAACGTATAAGTTCCTTACACATCATAATTCAATACACTTTCCAACCAGCGTTCCATATCTTCTACTTTCATGTTTTTACGGTGGGCGTAATCTTCCACTTGGTCTTTTGCTATTTTACCAATTCCGAAATATTTACTATCCGGATGAGAAAAATACCAACCACTCACGCTCGATGCCGGATACATGGCGTTGCTTTCGGTAAGTGAAATTCCGGCATTTTCTTCGGCGTTTAACAACTTAAACAACATGGGTTTTTCGGTATGGTCCGGGCATGCCGGATAGCCGGGTGCTGGACGGATACCAACATATTTTTCTTTTATCAATTCTTCATTAGCCAGTTCTTCATGCATGGCATATTTCCAAAATTCTTTACGCACGCGCTCGTGCATACGCTCGGCAAAGGCTTCTGCTAATCGGTCGGCTAAAGCGGCTATCATTATTTTGTTATAATCATCGTGATTATCTTGGAAATATTTTATCCATTTTTCTATTCCGATGCCTGTAGTCACGGCAAAGCCTCCGATATAATCTTGTTTACCGCTTTCTTTGGGTGCAATAAAATCGCTTAAACAATAATTTGGCAAGCCTTCGCCTTTTTTATTTTGCTGGCGCAAATGATGGAGAACTGATTTACGTTTGTCGGTTAAGGTTTCCGAATTACTCGTGTCTTTTAGTTCTATATCATCGCCGCTGCTGTTGGCTTCAAAAAATCCGATTACCCCTTTCGCTGTCAACCATTTTTCAGCTATTATTTTATCTAATAATAGGTTTGCATCGTTAAATACTTTTCGCGCTTCATCCCCTACTACTTTATCTTCTAAAATATTGGGGTATTTTCCGTGCAATTCCCATGTAGAGAAAAACGGTGTCCAGTCTATATATGATCTTAATTCAGCTAAATCATAATTGTCAAATACTTTTGTGCCTACAAAGTTGGGTTTGGGTGGGTTGTAATTTTGCCAATCTAATTGTAATTTATTTGCACGTGCAGCATTTATAGTTAAGTAATCTTTGATAACTTGCTTGCCTTTGTGTCGTTGGCGCATCATCTCATATTCTGCTCTTATTTCTCCTTCAAATTTTTCTTTATTTTCCGGATTTAATAAGCTGCTTGCCACCGGTACACTTCGCGAAGCATCTAAAACGTGGATGGTGGCTTGGTTATAATTGGGTTCAATTTTTACAGCCGTATGTATTTTAGAGGTGGTGGCTCCTCCAATTAATAAAGGCTGTTTCATACCTCGTCGTTTCATTTCTTTGGCTACAAAAACCATCTCGTCTAAAGAGGGGGTGATTAATCCACTCAACCCGATGATATCGGCGTTTTCTTTGATGGCAGCGTCTAATATTTTATCGCAAGGCACCATCACACCTAAGTCGATAATTTCAAAATTATTACAAGCCAAAACGACGCCTACAATATTTTTCCCGATATCGTGTACATCGCCTTTTACGGTGGCTAATACTATTTTTCCATTGCTATTACTTTCTCCTGTTTGTTTAGAGGCTTCGATAAATGGCAATAAATACGCTACTGATTTTTTCATTACCCGAGCCGATTTTACCACTTGTGGTAAGAACATTTTTCCGGCTCCAAATAAATCGCCTACTACATTCATCCCATCCATTAATGGTCCTTCGATTACGCTTAATGGCTTGTCGAATTGCAACCTGCACTCTTCGGTATCGGCTTCAATATAATCCACAATACCTTTTACTAAAGCGTGTTTTAGTCGTTCATTTACCGGCTGGTTTCTCCAAGATAAATCTTCTTCTTTTTTCTTGGCATTTCCCTTTACCGTTTCAGCAAATTCCAATAACCGCTCCGTAGCATCTTCTCTTCTGTTTAATAAAACATCTTCTACTTTTTCTAAAAGCTCTTTATTGATGTCGTCATAAACTTCCAGCATAGAGGGGTTTACGATTCCCATATCCATACCTTCTTTTATGGCATGATATAAAAAGGCAGAATGCATGGCCTCTCGTACTACATTATTTCCTCTAAAAGAAAAGGAAACATTGGAAACGCCTCCACTTACGTGTGCTCCGGGTAAGTTTGTTCGAATCCATTTAGTTGCTCTAAAAAAATCAACGGCATTATTGCGATGTTCTTCCATGCCGGTGGCTACCGGAAATATATTCGGGTCGAAGATGATATCACAAGGATTGAATTTTACTTTATCGACTAATATACGATAACTGCGTTCGCAAATTTCAATTCTGCGCTCATAACTATCGGCTTGTCCGTTTTCATCAAATGCCATTACTACGGTGGCTGCACCGTATTTTTTTATCAATTTTGCTTGATGGATAAATTCGGCTTCGCCACTTTTTAGAGATATAGAGTTCACAATAGATTTCCCTTGTACGCATTTTAATCCTGCTTCGATAATTTCCCATTTGGAGGAGTCTATCATAATCGGAATTTTGGCGATATCGGGTTCTGAAGCGATGAGATTTAAAAATTTCACCATCGCTTTTTCGCCGTCAATCATACCTTCATCCATGTTTACGTCCAACACTTGTGCACCGCCGCGTACTTGGTCCATCGCTACGGCTAAAGCATCTTCGAAACGTTCTTCTTTAATCATTTTCAAAAACACTTTAGAGCCTGTTACATTCGTTCGTTCACCTATATTCGTGAAATTAGACTCAGGGGTAATAACAAGAGGTTCTAATCCTGATAGTTTTAAGTTGTTACAATCTATTTCCATTTTATTATTGTATTCAGACTACAGACTACTGTCCACAGTTTTTTTGTTTTTTAATATTTTTCTTAAGGATTGAATTGAAATAATTAAAGACTCTATCTCATTATATAATTCATTAAATTGGTTATCGTCCACTATATTTCTCCTTTTTGCTATATGCAAACAAGCGATTACTTCTATTGCCGATCTCATAGAGATGCCTAAAAATCTATTAAATTCTGCATCGCTTTGCCCTGTAGAGCCTTCTGCAATGTTTAATGAAATCGAATCAGCTGCTCTTTTTATTTGGGAAGAAAGTATATAAATTTCATCTTTGGGAAATGATTTTGTTAGTTCATTTACTTTAAATGAAATATCCAATGCTCTTTGCCATATTTTTAAATCCTCAAACTTAAAAGCCATAATAATTTAATCTGTGGACTGTGGACTGTGGACTAATTGCTCTTTTATCTGTCTCGGTTTATACATTTTTGCAACTTCAGCAAACTGTTTTATATGTTCCGGTGTGGTGCCGCAGCATCCTCCTAAAATATTGATTAAGCCTACATCTAAATATTCTTTTACGGCAGCTGCCATTTGTTCCGGTGTTTCGTCGTAACCGCCAAAAGCATTGGGCAATCCGGCGTTTGGATAAGCACTTACCAAAAACGGAGCTTCTTTGGCTAATATTTGCAAATAAGGCATTAGTTCTTTGGCACCCAATGCACAATTTAATCCGATAGAAAATAACGGAACATGCGACATAGAAATTAAGAAAGCATCGGTAGTTTGTCCACTCAACGTACGTCCGCTGGCATCTGTGATAGTGCCGGAAATCATTATTGGGTATTCTTTTCCTATATCTTCGAACAGCGTTTGTACGGCGAATAGTGCTGCTTTAGCATTTAACGTATCAAAAATGGTTTCTATCAATAAAATATCTACACCACCATCAATTAAGGCTTTTGCTTGCTCGTAATACGCTTTCACTAATTCATCAAATGTAACGGCACGAAATCCGGGATCGTTTACATCCGGTGAAATAGAACAGGTTCGATTGGTAGGTCCCATTGCACCGGCCACAAATCGGGGTTGGTGCGGCTCTTTTGCAGTAATTTCATCGGCAACTTCGCGTGCAATTTTTGCACTTTGGAAGTTAATATCATAAACGGCGTGTTCTAAATGATAATCGGCTTGTGCGATAGTAGTGCCACTAAAGGTATTGGTTTCTACAATATCGGCACCGGCTTCAAAATATTGACGATGAATTTCTTTTATAATATCCGGTCGGGTGATAGACAATAAATCGTTATTTCCTTTCAGTGGAAAAGCATGGTCTTTAAATACATCGCCACGAAAATCTTCTTCTTGTAGTCCGTATCGTTGTATCATAGTACCCATAGCGCCATCTAAAATTAAGATACGTTCTTGGGCGATAGAATATAAATCATTGGTCATTGCCATTCGTTTTTTTGAACAAGTATTGTTTTCAAAAACGGATTACGAAATAAGATATGAAAATGAAAGGATTTTTAATTACTTATCATTCTCCGATTATCCCGTCGGAGTAGGATTTAGCACCGTTTTTAGAATAGAGTTGAGCTATAAGATTTTTAGAGTTTAGATTTTTTCTGATTATCTCGTATCTCATTTCTTTTTATCTAAAAGGTTGCCAAGACATCATCGAGCCTATTCTCTCCGTCTTTCGTAATAAGTTTTTGAAATAAAGAACAATGCTACAAAGATACTATTTGGAAATAAAAAAACAAATTGCCTTAGGGCAATAAAAAGTAGCTGCCCAATGTATTGGGCAGCTACTTTTTATTTTTTTATTTTTTATCGAATATTTAAGGTTTATGCAAGAAAAACTGTCCTCCGTTGGTGGTAGAAGGTTTTTTGCCAAAACTTCCTTCCATAAACGCATTGATAGCATTAACGGTGCCGGCAACCATTATCGTATCTACCGGAGTGGAAGTAGTAAGATAAGTTGCACTCAAAGCATTACCGGTAAGAGTGTAGCTTCCTTCAATTTTGTTGACAGCAAAAGTGGTGTCGGTTGCCGGGCCCATATCAAATAGGCGCACAGTACCATTACTTCGGAACAAAGCTGCGTAATTGTGAGCAAAATCTGTCGGCGTCGGATTTTTGCTATACTTTCCATTCCAAAGTCCAACAATAGTGGTTTCAGGAGTTTCGTCTTTGTCTTTTTTACAAGACGTAAATGCAATTCCTACTACGAGGAATACGAGCGATGCATAGGTTAACTTTTTCATTTTTGTACTATTTAGTAGTTCAATATTACCTACAAAGCCATATACCTAAAAACTAAAATAGGTTAATAGATTTATAAACTGTTATTTTTTTTTAGAATATGTAATTTACCTGTTTCCGTCGGAGTGCACTTACAATTTATTAATAAAAAAGCCCAAAGAAATCTTTGGGCTTTTGTTGTAATTACAATTTTTATTATTCTGTATATTCAAATTGCATATCTGGAATTCCCCAAAACCCATTTGTTCCAGCAATTGTAGGGAAAACAAATAAAGTTGATGAGGAATAAAGCCCAGTTTCATAAGTTATGCTTCCTGTAGAGAAAGGATATGTTATATTACCTAATCCTGGTTTTTTATAATATTTGTAATAAGATTTGTTAATGCCACCATCCGTATTATTAATTGAAATCACATAACGCGTATTGGCTGTAATAGGTGTTGCTGCAATGTTATTATAAACGAAGTTTATAGTATCAGTAACATTAATAGTTGTAGCTACAATCAGGTTGGTAGTAGCAAAATCCCATAAGGAAACTCTAAAATTTCCTTTGCTTGCCATTTTACATCCTAATTTGGTTAAGTTTCCATTTTTTGAAGCATAAAATTTTTGACCAAATTCCCAACTTCCCGTGTTAAAGATTTGACCAGTATCCACCGCTAACTTAGCCTCTATAGTTGCTTTGGCGGGGTTCTCTGTTTTCGTTTTTGGCAAATTGTCTTTTTTACAGGAAGTTGCAGCTATTCCGATTGTCAAGAATAGTATCACTGCATAAATTGTCTTTTTCATTTTTTGTTTTTTTTACTACTACAATATTAAACAGAAAATTGATGTACGTTAATAATAATTGCGTATTCGGGCGGTTTTATTTAGTATTCGGGAAATTTAGGTATTTATGGTTTGTTTCCTTATTTTCGCTTCAATTTTATACAAAAATGAAAGTAACCGACATTTTAGCCAATAATACTAAAAAAACACTCGTTTCCTTCGAGATTTTACCGCCACTAAAAGGCAAAAGTATAGATGCTATTACTAAAATTTTAGATCCATTAATGGAATTTAACCCTCCATTTATCGATGTAACTTATCACCGCGAAGAATTTGAATACAAACAAACCCCCGGCGGATACTTTGAAAAAATTGCCACCCGAAAGCGTCCCGGCACTGTGGGTATTTGTGCGGCTATTAAATATCGCTATGATGTAGAAGCCGTACCGCACTTTTTATGCGGTGGATTTAGTAAGGAAGAAACCGAAAATGCTTTAATTGATTTAGGCTTTTTGGGTATTCATAATATTTTGGCCTTGCGCGGAGATGCCCGCAAACTCGAAAAGAAGTTTGTTCCCGAACCGGACGGTCATGCTTTTGCAGTAGATTTGGTACAGCAAATTTCTGATATGAACCACGGTGTTTATTTAGATCATGATTTAATCAATCCGGTAAAAACGGATTTCTGTATCGGCGTAGCCGGCTATCCCGAAAAACATTTTGAAGCAGCAAATTACGAACAGGATTTACATCACTTAAAACAAAAAATAGATGCGGGTGGAAATTACATCGTTACGCAGATGTTTTTCGACAATAAAGTGTTTTTCAAATTTGTAGAGGACTGTAGAAAAATAGGAATCCATGTTCCCATTATTCCGGGTATAAAACCTATTACCAAAATGGGTCAACTCAATAGTATTCCATCCGCATTTTATATCAACTTGCCGGAAGAATTGGTAAAGGAAGTGCGCAAATGCAAAGACGACCAAGAAGTAAAAGAAGTTGGCATAGAGTGGTGCATTAACCAAAGCAAAGAATTAGTAAAATTTGGCGTGCCGTGTTTACATTATTATACAATGGGTGATGTGAAAACGACTTCTGCTATCTGCCACGAGGTAGCATAAAAACAAACGCTTTAAACTAAAAAAGCACATCTACAATGATGTGCTTTTGTTTTCATAGTTAATGGTTTATTTAGTTTTTGGTTTTTGTTGGTTTGATGATGTAAATGTATAACACTATTTCCTAACGATGCTGAAAAATGAGTAAACGGCTATTTTCAATGAGTAGGTGGTATTTTAAAACAAAAAAAATGGAAATGAATAAATTTATGCAACGTGCCATCGCACTCTCCCAAGAGAGTGTAGATAGCGGCAAAGGCGGTCCATTTGGATGTGTAATTGTAAAAGAAGGGAAAATTATTGGAGAAGGAAACAACCAAGTAACCTCCACTAATGATCCTACGGCACATGCCGAGGTGGTAGCCATCAGAAATGCCTGTAAAAACTTAAATTCTTTTCAGTTAGAGGGCTGTGAAATTTATACCTCTTGCGAGCCATGCCCAATGTGTTTAGGTGCTATCTACTGGGCGCGTCCCGAAAAAATATTTTTTGCGAACACCCGCAAAGATGCCGCAGCGATTGGTTTCGACGATTCCTTTATTTATGATGAAATCCCTTTAGAAATTGCGCACCGAAAAATACCTATGATTGCATTAGAGCGAACGGCAGCCTTAAAAGTATTTAAAGCCTGGCAACAGAAAACGGATAAATCGGAATATTAAGAAGAATAAGGTTTCCTATTGACGGACGAATCAAAAATTGCTTTTAATACACCACTTTTCCCAAGCTGGTTACGATACTTGAAATTCGAATAGCATCCCATATTCTGCTTTCAGTACCTCCTTGCTGCAATACCGATTGTTCGTGGCTTTTTACGCACATTTCACATCCGTTTACTGCGCTTACTGCTAAGCTCACTAATTCAAAAAATTCTTTACCCAAAACAGGATTCATCATGATGTTCATGCGTAATCGAGCGGGCGCATTATTGTACGTTTCTTTTTCTACAAAATGTCGAAACCGATACAATACATTATTTGCCGATAATAAAGATGCGCAAGCTTGTACTTCAGCAAGCTCAGCATCAGAAGCACCATGTTCTTTAGCTTTTGCTGTAAATGCGTTGGATAATAAATCTTTATTGTTATTGGTGGAAATTGCTAAAGCCAATAAGTTGGCTTCTTTTGCAGATAAATGTTCGGAAGCTAAAACTGCTTTTATATTCAGTTTTAAATCGCGTAAATATTTTGAATCCGCAATGCCCAATTGTTGTAGTACCGGATTGGTATATTCGGGCTGAATGCCTAAATCTGCTAATAATTCTTGAATCGTTTCGTGCATAATAAGATGTTGAGAAATGAGAAATGAGAGATGAGAGATGAGATGGGAGTATATTTCTATCTCCCATCTCGCCGCTCTTGTTTAAAATTTATAAGAAATTATTAGGATAAAGTCGCTTCTCCTTTTTGCCAGTTACATGGGCATAATTCATCTGTTTGTAAAGCATCCAATACGCGGATTACTTCGTTTACATTTCTACCTACAGATAAATCGTTTACGCTTACCCAACGGATGATTCCTTGAGGATCTACAATATAAGTAGCACGGTAGCATACCTCTTCGCCTTCGGTTAAAATACCTAACTCTCGAGATAATGATTTTGATGTATCAGCCAACATAGGGAACGGTAATGTTCTCAAATCGTCGTGGTGTACTCTCCAAGCATGGTGTACGTATTCGCTATCGGTAGATGCGCCGATTAATATGGCATCTCTATCTTTGAAATCGCCGTGGTGTCTTCCAAATTCAGCAATTTCTGTTGGGCAGATAAATGTAAAATCTTTAGGCCAAAAGAAAATCACTAACCATTTACCGTCTTTAGTATGAACGCTGTTGGTAATTGTTTCAAATTCTTTTCCTTTGTCTAAGCTTACTACTGCTGTTTTTTCGAATGCAGGAAACTTTTGTCCTACTGTTAATAATCCCATTTTTTTGTTTTTTATTGATTGAAAAATTTGTTCCTATTTAATGATTTAACCAAGAAGAATACATCCAAATTTCTTTTTCTTGTTGGGTAATAAAATCAGTGAGTAATGTGGTGGTGCCTTCATCGTTTAATACTGCTGCTGTCTTTAAAATTGCACGCTCTAAGATAATAATTGTTTGCAAACTGCTTACTATTAATTCTACTGCTTCTTTAGCCTCGTGAATATTTTTTCCCTCTTTAATGGTTGCGTGTTTAAGGTAATCCGAAAAGGTATGCATTGGCGTAAAACCGAGTGTTAAAACACGTTCTGCAATTAAATCTACTTTTTCTTGAGCGTCTGTGTATATTTCTTCAAATTTTACGTGCAATTCAAAAAAATGTTTGCCTTTAATATTCCAATGTAACCCCCGTGTATTTTGATAATATAATTGATAGTTTGCCAATAACGTATTCAGCTCTATCGCCAATGCCTCTGATTGTTTACGGTCTAATCCAATTTGTGTATTGTTCTTTATTGCTTTCATAACTATTATTTTTACTATACAAATTTAGAGTTATTGTTTTAATAAAAAAAATCAATTAAATTTATAATCTAATAATTAAAACCTATGAATATTTCCTTGACGCAGTTAGAATATATTTTAGCGATAGACAACTACCGGCATTTTGCTAAAGCGGCAGAGGCTTGCTTAGTAACGCAACCCACCTTGAGCATGCAACTAAAAAAATTGGAAGAAGAATTAGATATCGTAATTTTTGACAGAAGTAAGCAGCCGATTATACCGACCGATGCGGGAAAAGATTTAATAGAACAAGCCCGTATTATATTGCGTGAAGCAAAAAAAATGGAGCAAATAGCCAAGCATTATGATGATTCATTTGAAGGGAGTTTGAATATTGGAATAATCCCTACGTTAGCGCCTTATTTATTGCCCTATTTTTTGGGTAATTTTTTAAAAAAATACAAGAAAATAAAATTGGTGATTCAGGAATTGACTACCGAAGAAATTATTTTTAAACTTAATAAAGACGAAATAGATGCCGGTATTTTAGCAACGCCATTGCATGAAACCAATTTAATAGAAGAGCCTTTATTTTATGAAGAAATAAAAGTATATGCGCATTATGCTCATCCATTAACCAAGAAAAAAAACATAGACCCCGAAGATATAAAACGCGACGATATTTGGATGTTGTCGAAAGGGAATTGTTTTAGAAATCAAATCATCAATATTTGTACAAATGATGTACGGATGAACAACCATTTAAAGTATGAAAGCGGCTCTATAGAAACACTAAAAAAAATGGTGGAAGTGGAGGGTGGTTTTACATTATTGCCGGAGCTGGCAGTGTTGGAACTTTCCACTAAAAAACTAAACCAAATTGCAGAATTTAAGAAACCAAAGCCGCTTCGGGAAATCAGTATGGTATATGCCCGAAGTGTAGCTAAAAAGAAATTTATTGATGTGCTGACCAAATTAATTATTGACACTATTCCGGTAGAACTCACCAATAAAAAGCGAGGTACGGTGGTAGAGTGGAAATAATTTATTGAGGATTGGTGGACCAAATTGTTGCTTCCGGAATAAATCCTACGTTGCGCAACTCCAACATAGAAACCATTAAGTGGGCTACATCTTGTGCTTCTAATTTAGTAGGATTAAAATCTCTTTTAGGTCGCCCGGAGTTTATTACAAAATTAGTCTGCACCTCGCTGGGATGCACCATCATTACTCTAATATTGTATTGACGCAGTTCTTCCCGCCAGCACTCCGTCATACCGCGCAGTGCCCATTTAGAAGTAGAATAGGCTGTTCCGTTTTGATGCCCTTTTAATGCCGACGTAGAGGCTACATTTATGATGTTTCCATGCTTTTGAGCGATGAAATAGTTAGCACACTCTCTACCGCATAGCATTGCACCCACCACATTCGTATCTAAAATACTTTTGAATTTTTGTACATCCATATTTTGCAACAAATCAAAATAGCCAAACCCTGCATTATTAATTAGAACATCTAACCCCCCCAAATGCTTTATCGATTTTTGTACCAGTTGAATTACCGATTTTTCGTCCGTTACATCTGCAACAATGGGTATTGCGCCAATGCTTTCTGCCGCTTGTGTTAGCGTTTTTTTGTTTCTACCGCTGATAACTACTTGTGCTCCTTTTTTTATGCATAAAGCTGCTGTTGCCAATCCAATACCGGAGCTTCCACCGGTAATCAGTATTTTAGCGTTTTTGATTTTCATCTTTTTTAGTTTGAATATCCATAAAGATAGTAAATAAAAAACACGGCGGAATGCCGTGTTTTTTTATAGTTTAATAGTAGAAAACAATCTTCTTATTTTCCGGCATCTTCGTAGGTATATGCATTTCCTTTCTTTAAGGATTGATTTGCAGAAGCAATGCTGGCGATACCGCCGCCATAGCCACCCCAGCCTCCACCGCTAGATTTTTGATCTGCAGTTAAGTACACAAATGGGCAATTCATTGACGCTGCATCTTGTAATAATTTCATATTGGCTTTCTTATCTGATTTTGAACCACTAAGACCACCTGTGCTTTTTCCTTTTACTTCTCCCATTTTCTTTAATCCAACAATTTCACCTTTGTCCATTAGTATTTCTACTTTTTCCCAATCATCTTTTCCGTTGATAACGATTTTGTCAGAAACATGCTCTTCTCTTCCGCTGGTGTATTGGATTTTGTCCACAGCTTTTTTGCTAATAGTCTGTTCTGCATCTTCACCATCGTATTTATATACTACGGTAAATTCTTCCAATTTTACTACTTTCCCGTCAATTACTTTTCCGGAGTGTAAAAAGATTTTGTCTGTTGCAAATGCTACTACGGTAAATAATGCCAATAGTAATGTGCTAGTAAGTTTTTTCATACGTTTTAATTATTTAGTGTTTAAATTTAATTAATTATTTTACAAAATGCAATAATTATACGAATTGAATTTTATCTATAATAGGACAAATATAAAAGCAGCAGCTAGATTGAACTATACAAATTACAAGGTATTTTTAACGTACGTGCTACTACGGATATGGAATGCGAATCATTTATAGCTTTGAATATTTTACAGAAAAAGAGTTACCTTTCGGAACTTTAAAAGCTACATTGATGTTCTGAACTAAATACTATTTTATCATTTCAAAAACAAAAAATTATGAGCTTTTCAATTATCATTTTAGTATTAGTCCTTTTAGGTATATTTTCTTCATTTGTCACCGTGCAACAAGGTACTATTGCTGTAATTACAATGTTCGGAAAATATCAAAGAATATTAGGTCCGGGATTAAATATGAAAATTCCGTTTTTTGAACAAATTTATAAACGTGTATCCATTCAAAACCGCTCCGTAGAGTTAGAGTTCCAAGCGATCACCATCGACCAAGCTAATGTCTATTTCAAAGCAATGTTGTTGTATGCCGTTGTCAATACCGACGAAAACACTATTAAAAATGTAGCCTTTAAATTTATTGACGAACGGAATTTAATGCAAGCATTAGTACGCACTATCGAAGGCTCAATCCGTGGATTTGTGGCCACCAAAAAACAAGCCGAGGTATTATCGCTTCGAAAAGAAATTGTAGAAGACGTAAAAGAACAAATAGACCAAACTTTGGAAACTTGGGGATATCATCTATTGGATTTACAATTAAATGATATCACTTTTGATGAAGCAATCATCAAATCCATGGCGCAAGTAGTAGCCTCCAGCAACTTAAAGGCAGCAGCCGAAAACGAAGGACAAGCTTTATTGATTACTAAAACTAAAGCTGCCGAAGCAGATGGGAATGCCATAAAAATTGCCGCCGATGCAGAGCGTACTGCTGCGCAATTACGCGGACAAGGTGTAGCCTTATTTAGAGAAGAAGTAGCCAAAGGAATGTCGCAAGCAGCCAAAGAAATGGAGCAAGCCAATTTAGATACTTCCGTTATTTTATTCTCCATGTGGACCGAGGCTATCAAAAATTTTGCAGAGTATGGAAAAGGCAATGTCATTTTCTTAGATGGCTCCTCTGATAATATGCAAAAAACGATGAAGGAAATGATGGCAATGAACAACCTGATGGCACCACAGAATAAGAAATAGAAAATAAGTGAAGCCATTCGATTGCATTTTTGGTAACTTACAATAGCAAATTACACATTTTTTATTGCCATAGTTATGAAAAATCTTACCCTTATCCGCCATGCAAAATCTTGTTGGGAAAACCCGGAAGTTGATGATATTGCACGACCGTTAAACGCACGTGGAAGTGAAGCTATTGCTGTAATGGGCAATTTTTTGCAAACCAATAAATATTTACCCGATTTAATCCTCAGCTCACCCGCAGTGCGTGCCATTGATACTGCAAAAGGCTTTGCTGCATATCTGCAATACGAACCCAAAAAAATTCAGGCAGAGCCTCTTATTTATTTTGGAACTTCTTTAGATATCTTAAACATAATTTTTGTATTAGATAATAAATATCAAGATGTTTTCCTATTCGGGCACGAGCCTAAACTCTCTGCCCTAATTGCTCATTTCACCAAAAAACAAGTAGAGAAATTTCCAACTTGCAGCGTATGTCGCATTACTTTTAATACCCAAAAATGGGAAAATATAAAAAATGGAAATTGCACCCTATTAATTGCGCCTAAAGATGTAGTTTCATAAAAAATTAAAGCCGGAAACTTTATTGCTGAAAATTGCATTTATACAAAATAGAAAATTGTGAATTTTGTGTGAAAGATTCTGTTTTTCTTTAAATAGTAAGTAATTTCAACTTTTCAATATGCCGAAGACTCCCATTATCAACCGTGAATTAAGTTGGCTATCTTTTAACGAACGGGTGTTGCAAGAAGCAGAATGCAAAAACACTCCTTTGTTAGAGCGGCTTAAATTTCTTGGCATTTATTCTAATAATTTAGATGAATTTTTTCGGGTGCGAGTAGCTACCATCCAACGTATGTTGGACTTTGATAAAAAGGCAAAGCAAGAGCTCGGGTTTTCTCCTGCCAAAGTATTAGATGCCATACAATTAAAACTGAAAATTTTACAAAAACGTTATACCGTAGCGTACGAAAATATTTTAAAAGATTTGGCTACAGAAAATATATATATCCTTAACGAAACGCAATTGAATAAACAACAAGGCGCATTCGTTAGGAAATACTTTAAAGAAAATGTACGCTTAGAAATTTTTCCAATCATGTTGGATAAAGCCAAAGAATTTCCTTCTTTGCAAGATGCTTCCATATACTTAGCCATACGGTTTTCTAAAAAAAATAAAGACATACATTACGCACTTATTGAAGTACCTACCGGAACACTATCTCGTTTTTTGGTTTTACCAACTATATCCGACAAGCAATATATTTTATTTTTAGATGATGTAATCCGCTTTAATTTAAAATCTATTTTTCAGATTTATGATTTTGATAAAATAGAAGCATACACCATCAAATTTACTCGCGATGCCGAATTAGATGTGGACAATGATGTTTCCTTGACATTTATGGAATCCATGGAGAAGAGTTTGAAAAAGAGAAAGCATGCCGATGCTTTGCGCTTTGTTTATGATGCACAAATGCCAAAAGATTTCCAGCAATATCTTATCAAAAAAATGGAATTGGATAATCGGGCGCAATTATATGCCGGCGCACGCTACCATAATTTCAAAGATTTTATAAAATTTCCTACGCTCGGTAGAGCCTATTTATTATACCCAACACAAGCACATATATCGCATCCCGATTTAGAGAAAACACGCTCGATTTTAGGAAAAATGAAACAGAAAGATGTGTTGTTATATTTTCCGTACCACTCTTTTGATTATTTTTTAGATTTATTGCGCGAGGCCGCAATTGATCCGAATGTATCACATATCCGCATTACATTGTATCGGGTGGCCTCTAACTCACATGTTATAAAATCGCTGATAACGGCATTGCATAATGGAAAAGATGTGACCGTATTTATTGAGCTACGTGCCCGATTTGATGAAGAAGCCAATTTAACCTGGGCAAATAAACTACGAGAAGCCGGAGCACGTGTAATTCCAGGCATTACAGGATTAAAAGTACACTCTAAATTGTGCTTGATAACACGGCGGGAGCGTGGGCACAAAATATATTATGGCTGTATTGGTACCGGCAATCTCCACGAAAAAACAGCTCGAATTTATACCGATAGTATGTTATTCACCTGCAACCAAGCCCTTACCAAGGAAGCCCGACAAATATTTTCATTTTTCGATAAAAATTATTCCGTTCCTAAATTCAATCATTTATTGGTAGCCCCTTTCAATTTGCGTGCTAAATTATATTCATTAATCAATAGAGAAATTAGAAACGCCAAAGCCGGAAAGCCTGCTGAAATTTTTTTTAAACTAAACAATTTGGTAGATGAAGATTTTATTGAGCGGCTCTATACAGCAAGTAAAGCGGGCGTAAAAATACGGCTGATTGTACGTGGCATTTGCTCTTTAATACCGCAACAGCCTATTTACAGCGAAAATATTGAAGCCATCAGTATTGTCGATAAATTTTTGGAACATACCCGCATTTTTGTTTTTCATAATGAAGGCAAACAAGAAGTATTTATTGGTTCTGCCGATTTAATGACTAGAAATTTAGATTATAGAATAGAAGTAGTAGTGCCAATCGAAACCGATAAATTGAAAAAACAATTACTGAAAATTATGGAATTACAATGGAGCGATAATGTAAAAGCGCGCATTTATGATACTACGCAAAGCAATACATTTAAAACCGTAATGCCACAAGAAAAACTAATACGCAGCCAAAATGCGATTTATGACTTCTGGAAAGAATACAATGTAGGCACCAAAAAGAAAAAATAAAAGGGTTGCTAAAATGAAGCGTATTGAAACAAACCAATACATAGTATTCGCCTTCTTTATTCTTTTAAAAACTTGCTTGTTGCTATTATAACTTGCTTCGAAATCCATTTTTTTCATTTTTCTAATAACTTATAACGTGTAACTTTACTCCATGAAATTTGCTGCTATAGATATAGGCTCCAATGCGGTACGTCTTATTTTTATAAATGTATATGAAACGCCGTCGGGTCCGCAATTTGTAAAAGACGCCATGTATCGCGTGGCACTTCGATTGGGAGAAGAAGTTTTTATTAAAGGAAAAATTTCGGCAAAAAAAGAAGCAGAAATGTTAGCGACAATGAAAGCATTTAAATATTTGATAGATGTACATCAGCCGGTGCAAGTAATGGCGTGTGCTACCAGTGCCATGCGCGATGCAAAAAATGCAAAAGAAATTGTAACTAAAGTTTTTAAAAAAACAGGCATTGATATAAAAATTATCAGTGGGCAAAAAGAAGCAGAGTTTATTTTTTCTAATCACGTAGAAAAATTTCAGTTAGATTTTCAAAAGAATTATTTATACATAGACGTTGGTGGTGGTAGCACTGAGTTAATATTGATTTCAAAAGGAAAATTAGTCGATAAATGGTCTTTTAATATCGGTACGCTACGCATGGCCTTAGGAAAGGTAAAAGAAAAACACTGGAAGAAATTAGACCAATGGGTAGATGCTTTTAAAGGAAAACATCAGCCTTTATACGGTATTGCATCGGGTGGAAATATCAATACTATTCAAAAATGTTTTATAAAACATAAAGAGCCGGAAGTATATTACGATGATTTAAAACATACCGTGAGTAAGTTGGAGAAATTATCGATAGACGAGCGGATTTTAAAATATGGATTTAAACCCGACAGAGCAGATGTTATCGTGCCGGCAGCTACAATATTTATGCATATTATGGAACACCTAAACATCGAAAAACTCTATGTTCCTAAAGTGGGCTTAGGAGATGGGATGATACATGAAATGTATGAAAAAGTAACGGCGAAAAAACAGGCTAAGAAAAAATAAAATCTGTTTTATTGCTTTTTATTTTTTCCGTTTTACTTGTATTGCTTTAATAATTATTGGCAATACAGACACAAATACAATTCCTAAAATGAATTTCTCCAAATTCTTTTCTACAAATGGAATATTACCTAAGAAATAACCGGCTAAAGTAACAGAAACTACCCACAACATCCCTCCAAAAATATCATATGGCAAAAAGGTGTTATAGTTCATACGTCCGACACCGGATACAAAAGGGGTAACCGTGCGTACAATCGGAATAAAACGAGCAATAATTATTGTTTTGGTACCATGTTTTTCAAAGTAGTGATGTACTTCATTTATCCAATCGGGATTAACCAACGGCTTGCCTTTAATTTTCCAGTTAAGCACCTGCTTACTAAAATATTTTCCTACAAAATAATTAATATTATCCCCAAGGATAGCAGCAATTACCAAGATTGGAATTAAAATAAAAATACTAATACCGGATGGTTGTGCACACAATAGGCCTGCGGTAAACAACAAGGAATCGCCGGGTAAAAATGGCATTATCACCAAACCTGTTTCTACAAAAATGATAAGAAATAAAATACCGTAAATCAGGTTTCCATGTTCTTGAAATAATTGTAATAATATTGCCTTTGTATGCGTCAGCAATTCTAATAAAAAGTGAATATATTCCATTATTATTTATTGAACGTGCAAGATACAGCTTTCATTCATTAAAATGGAAAGGGTTTTGTATTTTTGAAGGTATTATTCCTATTTTATGAAAACGATTTTATTATTGCTAATTTCTAATTCTTTTATGACCTATGCTTGGTATGGGCATTTGAGTAATCCGAATATGAAATTAGTACCTGCAATTCTGATGAGTTGGGGTATTGCCTTTTTTGAATATTGCTTTATGATACCTGCCAACCGTATCGGCTATAAAACATTTTCGGCGTATGAGTTAAAAATCATTCAAGAAGTAATTTCTATAACAATGTTTATTGCTTTTGCCTATTTCTTTTTAGATGAAAAGCTAAAGTGGAATTATGCTATTGGTTTATTATTTATTTTGTTAGCCGTATTTTTTATTTTCAAAAAATGATTTTTATTGCTTAATAAATTTCTGCTCGTAAGTAATTCTTTTTGAAGGATTGGTAATTGCAATAATATATTGTCCTGGTGCAAAAGAAGAAGCATCGATAGCTAAATTATGGTTTCCTGCGGTGAGTTGGCTTATTTCTTGATGCTGCAAAACACCCGTAACATCGAAAACGGCAATTGTAAAGGTGGTATTATCTTCCGCTACATTAAAGTCCACCATTATCCTATTGCTAGTAGGATTGGGGTATAATTTATTTATTCCTGTAGGTAAAAATGTATTGTTTTCGTCATTCACTTTTATATCTACCATTTTACTGTATGTAAAGCTACCATCGATATCTATCATTTTTAAACGGTAAATATTATCCCCAAAAAATGGTTTCTTATCTGTAAAAGAATAATTTTTTAGCGCATTGCTATTTCCGGCAGCTGCGACAGTTCCTATTGTTTCAAAATCAATACCGTTAGCGGTTCTTTGTATTTCAAAGTGACTGGTATTTCTTTCCGATGCAGTTGCCCATTTTAATATATTATTAGGCTCATCCCTATAGCCCGAGAAATTTATCAATTCTAAAGGAAGTATAAAAAACGGACTTCCTCCGGTGGTAATATTTAAGTCATCGATATTAAAGCCATCATCTACATTGTATTTATAATTTGCATCTGTATTTACACTGGTAAAAGAAAGACGCAGCATAAGTCCACCCATACCGATATAATCATTCAGATCAAAAATTTCTCTTGTCCATTCTTCGCGTATGCCGGTTAAAGCCGGAATTCCATTTATGGTACTTCCATCCCAATTATTGGGTTCTTGTATCGTTGTTTTTCCGCTTATGGCTTTCCAAACCGTTCCTCCGTTAGTAGAAATTTGTACTTGCAGTTGATCGCAAAAATTCTCTGCTCTATGCCTTACCATAAAACTTAAAAATGCAGAGCCGGCACCGGATAAAGAGAATTTATTCTTCCAAGTAGCGGTAAGTGTAGCGGTAGCGGCATATTGTGTATTTCCCGGCGATTCTGCAAAAGATTTGCTTCCCGAAAATGCTCTATCGTTTGTATATGCCCAACCACCGGAAATAGTCCAGTTGGAAGTGGCAGATGCTCCTTCCATATCATCAGAAAGAATATTGCCACCGCTATATACTTTAGCAATGGTATCATAATATGTACAAGCTTCGGTTTCTACTTTCCATATATATTTTACTACATTTCCGGCACTAATTCCTGCTGGTAACGAATAAGCTATATTTCCATTATATATATCATTAAAGTTGGCAAGGCTGGTCGTTACAGCACTACCTGTTATAGAAATATTTTGTAATGGAATAGCAGATACGGTAACGGGTTTGTTTTGTAAACCTATACGGCGCAACCTAAAGGGTAAATTCCCGGTGGTGGTAGTGATATTTATATTTCCCAAATCTTGATGGTCGAAGTAAGATCCGGCAAAATAGGCCATTTGTAAGTTTTGGTAAATCATGCCTTTACAAAGAATTACAATTTTGCCGGCAGGTGGCCAAAAATTATTTCCACTAGTACCACCACCAGCACCCCCTTCACCTGTAAAGCCATATACTTTTTGTTTGGTGCCTATTCCTATTTCTCCTTTCAGCATCCAATCCTTTACGCCTCCGGCTACTTCATACGCCAAGGCTTCATAGCTGTTGCCATATTTCATGCCATTATATTTTCCCATATAAGCACATAATTCTACATAGAATTTTAAATCTGCGGAAGATAGTGCATCTTGTTGCCTGCCGGGCGGAATACTATAATAAGGGCCATACGCATGTTGATCTAAGAAGATAGAAAAATTTCTGGTTTTTGCAAAAGCTCTTACGGCTTGCGTTTCCGGTTCAGAAAAAGCAGAAGGCCCCCAATAAGTTTCACTTGAGGTGGAATTAGAACCACAACTAGAAGCAGGGCCGCTAATTGGTGCATTGCAATCTGCCCAGCGCACCCCCCAATTTCTGTTTAAATCGACTCCATAATCTGTTCCAAACTTTTTTCGGTTTTTACGCCACATCCCACCGCCGTTGGGATTAGTACTTCTGTTGTATTCCCATCCGTCGGGGTTCATACACGGAATTATGAAAAACTCTCTATTATCTACTAAACTTTTTATTCTTGAATCAACTCCATAATTTTCACAAAGATATTGCATAAAAAATACCATACTAGCTCCGCCAATTGCCTCGCGTGCATGCTGCAACCCCATGTATCCCAACTCGGGTTCATCTTCATCTACTTTTACATTATCTGATATTTTTACACACCAAATATCTCTACCTTCATAAGATTTTCCAATAGAAAAAGTATCTACTATGGTTGGATATTTCGTTATTAAATCACCAATGGCAGCTACAATTTCTGCATAACTGTAAAATCCGCCTAAGGTACTTTTTACTTGAAATGCGGATGGTGTTTTTATTATACGACCAACGGTATCACCGCTATTTTCAAATGCAGCACGGGCATTGGGGTTTTTACGTATGGCTTCGTAATATTTTTGATTTTCCGCTTTTAATTCTGCTTCTATATCATTACATAATATTTTATATTTAAAAGGATAATTCTGGAATTTTTTTAACCTTGATGCGTTTATTTCAGAAATTATACTATTGTCTTCTGTATAGTAATGGTCAATGCCTAACACATCTAAAATCATTAATTTATCTTCTATTTTATCCGGAATAGGTATTTTTATCCGAACGGCTTTATCTGCAGCCTCTACGGCAAAATCATCATGGGCAAAAACGGGAAAAGTGAATATAGAAAGAGTAAATAGCAATAGGATAGTACATAAAATAGATGATATAAAATTCTTCATTATTTGCGTGTTGAGGGGTTAGAAATGAGTCATCGTATGGATTAGTTTTTAATAATTCTATACGATTGGTTTCCAATTTTTATATAATACATTCCATTCTCGTAATATTTTAAATCTATTGGTTGTATGTTCTCCTTTTGAGGGGTAGAATATAATTGTTGCCCTTGGGTATCAAACACGTCTATCTGTTTTTGTTCTTGCTGCGAAACATTGGCAGAAGATTTCACCCATACTACATCATTAGTCGGATTAGGATATATAGTAATATCGTTTTTGTCTGCACTGTTAGAGGTTATTGCAAATGCAACAGCCACTACGGAGGAGTATTTGAATGTTCCATCAAAATCTGTTTGTTTCAATCGGTAATAGTTCGTTCCATTTTCCGGTTTTTCATCAATAAAGGAGTAGTTGATTAAGGAGAAACTGTTTCCATTTCCTTTTACTTTTCCTATTGTTGTCCAATTATTATCTGTACCGGTGCTGCGTTCTATTTCAAAGTAATCATTATTAAATTCTGAGGCGGTACTCCAAATTAATTTAGCGGTTTTATTCTCCAATCCTTCTGCGGTAAATGAAATTAATTCTACCGGAAGAGTATTTGCGTTAATTGGAATTTGGTAATCTTCCACCTCTCCGGATTTGGCATATCCACTACCATATCTAAGTTCCGTAGAGTCGCTGGATAATCTGATACGCACAAAAGAATTACCGGCTTTTCCACCTGTTAAGCCCTTCCACTGCAGATTAAAAAGAGCATTATTCGAATTATCAGGAACGGTCATCATTTGAGAACGCTCTGTATTTTTATCAAAAACGCCATTACCGTTAAAATCGAGGTATCCAAACATATAAGCAGGTGCTCCTGTTTTATTCGTAGCACGTACCGGAAGTGTATAGGCTACATCGGTATTATAAATTGGGTTAGTAGTAAAATAGGTAACATTCACACCATCTTCATCATTTATACCATCGTTGTCATCTGCCATTGCTGCCGCACTATAAAAGCTTGCCATTTCATAGTCTATTTTAGTACCTATCGTTAAATTAATTTTTGCCGGTACTCTAAATACATGGGAAGCATAGCCATAAGAAGCCGGTGCATCACCATAATCATAAGGATATTTAAAAGACTCTGCTCCGTCTGTAATAGCTCGAGTGGAAGCGATTCCTGAATAAAATATTTTAGGACCGAAAGTACCGGTAGCAATATTTAATTCTTGGTAATATTGTCCTATTCTTAAGCTATAAATTCTGCCTTCATAATCTAATGCTGCCTGCGATAAAGTATCTGCTGGTTGGTAAGAATAACCAGCTATTTTACTTTGTGCATTCAAATCAAAATATTCTAATTCAGTACCAAGATCTGCTTTTGCTGCGCCGTTAAAATTATATAATACCCCATCGTTAATTACAAAATCACCCCAGTCGTATTTTAAAGCACCGGAAACTTGACTATTTACTCCCCAAAAACGGCTGGCTCTTATGGCATTGCCCGATCCATCGAAATCTATACGGTAAATAGCCGCCGGGGTATTGTCATTTAAATCACTATCTGTACCTAAAAATAAATACCCGTCATAAAAACCGGCACCGGCAGTAGCCAAGCCTTGCGCAAATGTTTGGATATTAAAAGGAGGGTTGTTTACGTTTGCGATTAATGTACTTTTTACACCTGTTTTTACATCGTACTTAAAAACGGCTTTATTCGTAGCATCTCTCTTACTATCGCAGTAATATATAATTTGTTTGTAGGGGTCATACGCCATTGTATTTAACCGCGTTACGCTAGCATCTGCAAATAATTCAGTAGCGGTGTTATCTAATCTATTTATCACGTATATAATACTGTCGTACGAAACTAACATGTGGGTGGGTTGGCCGGTTTCGGGAGCAGAGATTGCTTGGTAATCGGTAGCCCATGTACTATTGGTACAAGCAGAAATGTCGGAGATATAGATGTCGTATTCTGAAGGCGTACCAGTCGCCTGTTTAGCAAATGTAAGCGTAACGGTAGAAACCGGCCCGGTAATACTTACATCTATAGACGCTTTTTTGGAATTTAAAGCTTCATTTCCTATTCCATAATAATACGTTGGTGCGGTAGTGTTGTTAGATGAAATTGTACCAAGCCCCCCTGTTGGTTTAGTTAAGTTTATTACTTGAGAAACATTTGCGGCATTTTTAGCAGTTGGTGCTACATTATATCTGCAATCTACATCTTGAAGCGTAAATTTTAAATTTTCTACAGGGTTCAAAAATGTAAAAGTTATCGTAGGCGTACCGGAGGAGCTCAATGTAAATTTCGCATCATTACCAGCCATTGCGGTATGTTCGCTTACAATACCTTTAAATGTTGTATTAGACCAACCTAACGTCATCGTATTTTTCCCAACATAAAATTGATACCACTGCCGGGCAACGTAGAATTGTTATAATATTGATAGTCCCAATTAATAGTAGCGGTTTTTAAAACTCCGCTGCATTGTGCATTTGCGGTATTAGAAGTTATAATAATTCCGAATAGCAAAGCTATAGACAAAGTAGTTTGTAAAAAAGATTTCATTGTATTGGGTATTTATGTTCAAAAAGGGTTTTTACTACTTTATCATTCATAGCGAATGAGTAAAAGCAGTCAAAACATAAATCCTAGAAAATTTCGATTGAATAAATAAACAGATGTTGTAATTTAATATTCGTATTTGAATAGCTTAATGAAATAGGGTTTTTAAAAATTCAAAAAAGATTTTATAGGGTTTATGTTAAAGCAAAGTTAAACGAAAATCAGACATACTGCATCCCCAAAAATGGTGATTTTTTAATCAAAAATGTTAATTTCTATGCAAAATGTGTACAAAGTAGCATTACAGCATCTCTTATTGTCCAAAAATACTATTTCCGGAATTGGGTGTTTTGGGAAATGTTGGGCTATTACGTGTCGGATTATTTTCCGGTAATTTATTCGAAACAGGAATGGGTATTTGGGAGAAATCTACTTTTATAGTTTCCTCTGCATCCCAATTTTCTTTTACTAAAATAAGTTTTAAGTCTTTATATATTTTCTCTGGTAATGTTTTATGTATAAAGCTTCCGGTGTTCCAAATACCGTTATCATTGGCATCTTCAATTACCTCTATGGAATACGTACCTGCAAGCAGCAAGCCGTAGTTAATTTTAACCGTCTGAGAATCGCGTAAAATTCGTTTATCTAATACTTTCCCCGAATTATCTTTTAATAAAGCGATATAGGCAGGGCTTTTTTGTGGCAACTGATAGGTAATCAATAGATTACCTGCTTTTTTATCAGAGGTGGCTGAAAAGGAAAAATTCTGTAATTTATTGTAATTTCCGGCTAAATCCACTAAAGCAGAGTCTGAAAGTATAAGTTGGTACTTCATGCCGGCAATCCATTTTGACGAGAAGGAATACGTTTGTAAATCCTCTTCCGGTGAAACGTGAAACGGTATTTTCACCTTGTTGGAATCAATAAGTAGTATTTTTGTAGTATCGGGTTTTTCCAAACTATAAAAAGAAGCGGTTAGTTTTAACGGTTTGCTCTCCAAAATAGTCAATGCTTTATAAGAAGTAGTATCTGTAAAAAAGAGTATAGGTTGTGTAAAATTTTTGCTTTCGGTTTTTATATGCAACGTATCTACCAAACGGCCATTGTCTTTTATTATTAAAGAAAAGGTATTAGTATCTTTCAATAATTTAGGTAAATAGATTGTCATTTTTTTAGGGGTTTTATCTTGAAAAGCTATTGGGGTTATCGTTTTATTTTCCACTATAGCTGCAGTAATTTCATCTTTAGTAAACGACAATTCTTTATTAAAAGTAAGGTGTAAAATTCCGCCTTTTACAATTTTGTCATAATCAAAAATTCTAAGAATAGAATCTTCAGGTAAAAAGAGTTCTAATTTTATAGAATCAACGTTTGATTGTATTGAAGTCATGCTATCCGTAAAAGCGATAGCTTCCGTAGGCAAATCGTAGTAATAATTTCCATTTTTATCGCTAAGTGCATATATTTTATATTTGCCTTCTTTTACATTTTCTAAAGTAAAGGCACCTGAATTATCTACTTTTGCAATGTAAAACGGGCGTTTTTTTGTAAATGCGCTATCCTCATTTTCTTTATATAATAGCACAAAAGTATTCTCCGGTATTTTATCCAAAACCGTTTGTACGCTCCCTTTTACAGTCAAAGAATCTATAAAATTTCCGGTAGAGAACAAGAATTTATATCCGGGCAGCACGTTTCCTTCGTTATTGTCTTTTATGTTATCCCCAAAAAAAATACTGTATGTGGTATTGGGCAGTAATGTGTCTTTTAATTTTATGGTTAATTCATTTCTGGCAATATCTATTTTTGGAAAAGGTTCAATAGTAGGAGAAATAATTACTTGTGTTTTGGGGTTGGTTAAGGGTTGAATCCACTCATTAAATTTTATAGTAATTTCATTAGCATGGAAATTTTTAGAAAAATTAGGCGGAGTGGCAGAATGAATTGTCGGAGGTGTGGTATCCTTTTTACCACCGGTAGGAGCGGTAATTTGCGCACAAGAAAGTATGAAAAAGCAATGTAGTAAGGCTACTAAGAAAGTATAATTACGTACATTTTTTGCTTTAGATTTTGAGTGCATACTGAAATATTACTATAGATAATAGATTTTATCTGCCTAAATATACCATTAAAACAGAAATATCTGACGGAGAAACGCCGGAAATACGACTCGCCTGTCCGAGTGTTTGCGGTTTTATTTTTGTTAATTTCTGGCGAGCTTCCATACTCAAAGATGGGATGCCCATATAATCAAAATCTGGTTTTAGTCGTACATTTTCAATTTTATCTAGTTTTTGAACTTGGTCATATTCTTTAGAAATATACCCTTCATATTTTACCGATATTTCTGCTTGTTCCAAAAATTCTTTCTCAAATTTTCCAAGATGTTGTTTTACTGCCGGTACTTTATCGATTAAATCTAAAATACCTATTTGCGGGCGGCTGATAATTTTCTCTAATTTCATTTTATGAATTAGAGGTGTAGTGCCTTGTGTTTCCAAATAAGCGTCAATATCTGCTGGTTCGATGCTGTATTCTTTTATAAAACGGACAATTTCATCTACTGCTTTTTTCTTTTCATTTACCCTGTCCATGCGTTCCTGTTCGGCAAATCCCAATTTATGTGACAATTCCGTTAGTCTTAGGTCGGCATTATCTTGGCGTAATAAAATACGAAATTCCGCTCTGGAGGTAAACATTCGGTAGGGTTCTTCCGTACCTTTATTTACCAAATCATCTATCAAAACACCGATATAGGCTTCGCTTCGTTTCAGTACTATTGGTTCTAAATCCAATACGGCTCTATGTGCATTTATCCCTGCGATCATCCCTTGGGAGGCAGCTTCTTCGTATCCTGTAGTGCCATTTATTTGTCCTGCAAAAAACAGGTTTTTCACCAATCTGGTTTCTAAGGATAAATTAAGTTGGGTGGGTGGAAAATAGTCGTATTCTATGGCATAACCGGGTCGGAACATTTTCACATTTTCAAATCCCGGAATTAATTTTAACGCTTTATATTGTACATCTTCCGGCAAAGAGGTAGAAAACCCGTTTACATATATTTCTACCGTGTTCCACCCTTCAGGTTCTACAAATATTTGGTGGCGGTCTTTATCTGCAAATCTGTTTATTTTATCTTCGATTGACGGGCAATAACGAGGGCCAAGTCCTTTTATTCTACCTTGGAACATGGGCGATTTTTCGAATCCTGTTTTTAGAAGTTCGTGTACTTTATCATTGGTATAGGTTATCCAGCAGCAGCGTTGTTCTTTGGGTTTTTCTATGTTTTTATAAGAAAACCCAACTATTTCCTCATCTCCGTCCTGTACTTCCATTTTAGTGTAATCCAAACTTCTGCCGTCTATACGGGGTGGAGTCCCCGTTTTCATTCTACCGCTTTCAAATCCTAAGGCTACTAATTGTTCTGTAATACCTTTTGAGGCGCCCTCTCCTGCTCTACCCCCACCAAATTGTTTTTCGCCAATATGGATAATTCCGTTCAAAAATGTTCCATTGGTTAAAACAACGGCTTTCGCTCTAATTTCGATTCCCATTCCTGTTTTTATGCCGCACACCTTACCATTTTCTACTATAAGCGCTCTTACCATATCTTGCCAAAAATCTATATTGGGGGTATTTTCCAGCATTTCTCTCCAAGTAAGGTGAAACTGCATACGGTCGCTTTGCACACGAGGACTCCACATTGCAGGTCCTTTAGAAAGGTTTAGCATTCTAAATTGTATCATCGTTTTATCAGATACAATTCCGGAATAGCCGCCCATTGCATCTATTTCGCGTACTATTTGTCCTTTTGCCACTCCGCCCATTGCTGGGTTGCACGACATCTGTGCAATGGTTTGCATATTCATTGTTGCCAATAAAACCTTACTGCCCATTTTAGCGGCAGCCACGGCAGCTTCGCAACCGGCATGTCCGGCGCCCACTACAATTACATCATACAGTTGAAACATGCTGCAAAGATAGAGATTAGTACGGAGTAGTAAATAATGAAGTAAGAGAAATAATCAATAAATTGAAAATCCACAAAATAACGCACATGTTTATAACAAGGTAGTGAATTATGGTGCATAAGTTTCACGTGAAACGAATAACAGCAAAAGTATTACACCTATTTATACACGTTGTTAATTAAATGATGTGTACAATAGGTTAATTATAGTTTCACGTGAAACTTTCTTCTGTGTAAATCTATGTCGGTATTTAAAACAAATCGTAAAATTATGCAATCAAGAATGGGTATTAACGATAGGAAAGACATAATTATGCTGTAAGAAACTTATCTTTTATCGCTTTTTATCATTGAATAAATACATGCACTGAATACACAAAACTGTAGTCTATGAAATAAAAAATGATTTCTATAGCAAATTAACTACTCTGGTAAATTAAAAGCATTTACAAATAGAGCAACAACAATAATCGAAATAAGCTATAAAATAGTTTCACGTGAAACTATAAAGCCGACAAAAATTGTCGACTTTAGTAATTATTTTTAATTGATAATTAGGGGGTGCTTTTTATTAAAATACCTTAGGGCACAATAATGGCGAATATGCTTTCTTCTTATCTAAAGGTCTTCCGGTGTAAATTATGGAAGCCTCTAAAGCTCCAAATGATTTTACCGATTTGGCAAGTGTCTTTCTAAATGTAGCATCATAGCTTAATCCTATTTGTACGCCTAAAAAAGAAACACCCGTAGAAACAATTACAGCTTGGTTGCCATCATACCATAAGCCCGCAGAAATAGCCGTTTTATATGGTTCTCTTTTCCCGGATAAATTAAAAGAGAAAGAAGAACCTGCTATCCATTGTTGTGCCTTCGCCTGATACATATACATACCATTCGGTGATATTAAAACCACTCTATTCACATCGATAAATAACCCGGCATGTGCATTATAGCGCATGGCGCGCTCATTATCCGATTTAAAAAAAGTGTCTTTGGGTTTTAAAATATTAAAGATAGAAACACCAGCATACGCTCCTATTGTTTTGGTGAAATTAGACGACCAAAATAATCCTAAATTCAAATTCGGTTTAAAGTATTTATTAGAAGCAAAATTTTCTTGGTTGCTCAACGATAAATCAAATCCGGTGCCCGTAAATTGAGAAGCAAAAGCCAGGTTTCCTAAATCTATAGAACGTTGTAAAAAACCCAACTGAACACCGGCACTCAAAAAATGGTTTTTGTTTTTACCTAAGCTTTTGTGATACGCCAATGAAAGCATCGCTGTATTAGATCGAATTGCGGTTTGTCTATCGTTGGTAAATACTACTCCTATTCCAAAAATATCTCCTTTAAGTTTATCGCGCAAGATACCAAAATCAGCCGAAGCACTTAATGTATTATATGGTGAAGGGGATTGCAGCGGCAAATATTGTACTCGGTAATTTGCTGTAAACCGATACAGTGAATTAATTTTACCCGTAAATGCCGGATTTAAGTTTAAAGGCGAATTATAAAATTGAGAAAATTTATAATCTTGACTATATGTAAATGTTGAAGCAGTTAATATAATTGAAAAAAATATTAACCTGAAATGTAAATTAAATTTCATCCCCTTGTTTTAATAATGCTACTAAAAATTTAAAATATTCCCCATATATTTTCATAGCGAGTAAATCGTTATGAAATAGTGTAACTAAGATACCATTTATTTTTTTAAGATGGTTAATAATCGTTAATAAATTTTGGTGAATTATTTCCCTATCCTTTTCTTTATAATAGGCATAAGTGGCATCCATAAAGCTTGTTGGCTGCAACCACAATGCCGTAGCCTCATTTTGTTCTACATCAAAAAATAAAAAAGGACGGCTACAGCCTGCTCTAAAACCTGAAGTATCGGGATAACACAAAGAGAAATCTTTTTGAATGTTTAGCTGATTTAACGCTTTAAAATAGGTAGGAAACGAGATTTTTAAAAAATGCTGACGGCTGTAAAAAATTTCTTTCCCTAAAATAGTTTCTAATTTTTTACGCTCAGTAGCAATGGTATTTTTTTGTAGGGCTTGATAAGAAGGATGAATACCAATCTCAAAATATTGATCCGTTTTTTTTATCAGCTGCTGTAAGGGCGGATAAGTTGGATCTACATTGCTATCGTGTTTATCCTCATTATTTAAAAGAAAAAAGAAAATGGATTGGTGTGCGTTTGTTTTTATTTGTTGGAATAATTCGTCAAAAATAGCATACTTATCTTTTTGAAAACCCAAAAGTGTTTTCAGCACAGAAGGCTTGAAAATATTAGGGGGTCGGCGCAGCCAGTCTCTGCCGAGGTATTGATAAGCATGGTCGATATCGAAAGTAGAAATCCATTCAAATGCATGTTTTTTAAACGGAATATCGGGGTGGCGGTGTGCTAATGCATTTTTAAAATCCTGCAGCCAATATTCTACAATCGGTGAAAACATAAAATCGGGATGTGCCAAAATTGAATTTGAAGAAAGATATCGTCCGTGTATGTCTTTTTCGTGCGGTAAGTATTCTTCATATCTGGAGAGTAAATAAAAAATGCAGGAAAAAATATCGTAAGGCAAATCATAAACTGCAGTGGTTTGGAAAAAAACCGGCAGCGCAGCTGCACGAGAAACAATCGGATACTGTGGCTCTATTGTAGTGGATAGTAATAAAGAATACTGGAAAATATGATACGTGTTTGGAATTTTTTCATTAGAATAATTTATATAAACGTTATTGTCATTTATAATAAAATCTTGGTTTTCGGTAATCATATATTCAATACCAAAATAGTGTTGAAATACAAAATCGAAGGTGTATTTTATTCTGTTGGTAACTTTTGGTGTGTAGATAACTATCAACCTTGTTTTTTTAAGAGATTAGTATTTTTACGTAACGATGTCAGCGCCATTCCTCATACACTTACCCCAATTCGAAGGTCCCTTCGATTTACTACTGTTCTTCATAGAAAGAGATGAGCTGAACATCAACGATATTCCGATTCATAAAATTACAAATGATTTTTTGGATTATATCCAACATTTAGAACGATTAAATATTGAAGTAGCCAGCGAATTTATTTTAGTAGCGGCAACATTGATGCGCGTAAAAGCAAAAATGTTGTTGCCACGCAAGGAAATAGATGAGCAAGGGAATGAAATTGACCCAAGAGAAGAATTGGTGCAAGCCTTGATGGATTACAAAAGATTTAAGGATGTGGTAGAAGTTTTAAAAGAATTGGAAGGTGCCCGTTCTTTGCGCTACGCTCGCGGAAACCAAAAAAAGGAAGTAGAACAATTGATAAAATTGTTGGCAGACGAAGCGGAATTGGAAACCATTACACTTTTCAAATTATTAAAGGCTTATCAGCGCAGCATGGATCGCTACAAAACGAAAACGGAAAAAGTAGTACACAAAATTGATCCATTCAAATACTCTATAGAAGAAGAAAGAGAAAAATTAACCGCTTTCATCCAAAACAAACAAAAAGCATCTTTTTCCGAAATATTTACGACTTGCGAAAGTAAAATTCACGCCGTGTTTATTTTCTTAGGGATGTTGGAACTTATTCAACTACAAATAATTTCGATAATTATTGGTGAGGGTAAGAACAATTTTTGGCTCACTACCGACGTTGTAGAATAATCTAGTTTTATTTTAACGCTTATGATTAAAAACCAACTCCAAGCCGTGGTGGCATTGCTGATGCTTGTATTTTTATTGACTACTGTACAGGCGCAACAAGATTTTAAGGGCTCGGTAGGTGTGCGTTTCGGGTATGGTATTGGAATTACAGGAACTTATACCTTGCGCAATAATCAGAATATGGAGTTTTTATTGCGCTATGGCTATCATGGATTAATCCTCAATAAACCCGGTGGAAACTTTCAGGCATTATATGAAAAGCACTGGCAGTTACGAAGCAGTAATTTTACCGCTTATGTAGGCGCAGGCCCCTGTATCGGTGTGGGTAAAAGAGTGCAAGGTGCCAACCAAACCTATTTTTCTGTAGGCGTATCTCCCTTAGTAGGATTTGACTATACGACACAGCGTACTGTTGTACCTTTTATTTTTGCATTAGATTATAAACCTACCTTATTGGGTGATTTTCCTTTAAAAAATAATCAAAAACCCAATTTTGATTTTTCATATTATGAGCTGGCATTTTCCGTAAAAGTGGGCATTGGAAAAACAGGAAAATACCCTAAAAGACGCTAATTATAAACCTCTGATGCGAGAGCGTAAACTATCTTTTAAATCTTCCCCGCAGCTTTTTCGAAGTACTTTTTGAGCCACCGTTTTTTTGAAAGCAGAATGACTATTATAATATGCGGTGCAATTGGCGCAATTTTCAATTTCAGCCATTAACGTATTGGCGGTATGCCTATCTAACTCTCCGTCGAGTAATAATGAAATGTCTTTCATGAGGTCGTTGCAGTGATGCGATGATGGTGTGTGTCTCATACTGTATTATTTTTTGTATCCCATTTTTTCCGCATACGCTTTTAAACTTTCTTTCAGCATATTGCGCGCTCGATGTAATCTTGAGCGAACCGTACCAATAGGAATATCTACTATTTTAGCAATTTCATCATAAGAAAAACCTTCAATATCACAAAGTAGAATAACTGTTTTAAACTCGATAGGCAAACTATCTAAAGCAGTCGTTATCTCATCTCCCATCATGCCGTCAAAAATATCTTCCCGCAAATCATACGCTACACCCCCACTCTCTTCGTCGGCATCTTGATAAGCAATTACATCTTCGTAATCTACTTTATTGGGTGCTTTCTTTTTCTTACGATATTCATTGATGAAACTGTTCTTCAATATTCTAAACAACCAAGCCTTTGCATTAGTTCCCGAGTCGAAAGAACTTATAAATCTATATGCTTTTAAAAAGGTATCCTGTACCAAATCATTAGCATCTTCTTCATTATACGTAAGGTGATAAGCAAAATTATATAATGCATCGGCATGAGGTAATAATTCCTCTTCAAATAATTTTTCTTTATCTTCTATAGTAGTATTCATTGTAGCTATGTGTAAAGGTAGTAATATTTTAAATTTATAGCCGTAAATTTGTATAAAGCAGCATTTATATTGAACATAAAATCATATATACCTACTTCTATTTCTGATGTATTTATTTGTGTTGGAATTTACCTGATTATTGCCGGTTTATTTTTATCCAATGCATTAAAAAGTATAGGAATAATTAGTGTTTGCGTAAGTATTCTGTTTACTGATACAACTATAAAAAAGAGTGCGCTGCTTTTAAAAAATACATTATATATCTCTGTGTTTAGCATTGCTTGTATCTATATTTTTTCTGTTTTTAGGTCGGCAGATTATGCTACCTATTGGAATTTGATAAACAGTAAAATAGCATATCTATTTTTTCCATTCGCAATCTATAATTTTACACCACCGATGCAGTTTTGGCGCACTTGTTTATGGATAGCCATTAGTGCAGCTTTATTCCAATCGGCTTATAGTTTATACTTTTTATTATCCTATTCTACTGCTACAATTACCGCATTGTATTCCACCGGAAAAGTAATCGATACCTTTAAAATTCATCATGTACAAATTTCTGTTTTATTTAGTTTGTTATTTCTATTATTGCTTAATTTATCCATAAAGGAAAATGAAAATAAAAAACTTAAAATTATTTATGGAATTATTGCGGCTACGATATTTATTATGCTGCATATATTAGCTGTACGTAGCGGAATAGTGCTTTCTTATTTTTTTATACTGTTCTATTTAATTCTTTCGATAAATAAACTAACGAAAAGACAATTTACATTAGCAATAATAGGAGGTGTAGTAGGCATTACGCTGATAGGTACATTAAAAACGGTGCAACAGCGTATTAATTATTTAAAATATGATTATCAACAATACCTATCCAAAAAAAACACGGCTATAGACTATACGGACAGCCGTCGCTTAATATCTATTGGAGTAGGAGTAGAAATTATACGTGAAAATAAATGGTTGGGTTGTGGTTTGGGAAATATCAAGGAAACCTGTGCAAGCATTTACAGAAAACAATATCCAACTTTGGCAAAAGACTATTATTTTTTGCCACATAGCCAGTATGTATTTTTTATTGCTTGCTTTGGTATTCCATTGGGGTTGCTGGTTTGTCTATTATTTATGTATCCGGCAATGTATTTTCTAAAACAAAAACAACACGTATTGTTTATAAGTTATTTAGGCTTATTGCTATTTGCATTTTGGGATGCCTGGTTCGGTACGCTATTCGGAAATTGCCTTTATTTACTATTCATAGGGGCAGGAATAAAAAAACAATGACCTTAAAAATTTTACATATTAATTGTAATAAAGAGTGGCGCGGTGGTGAGTACGTTGTGCATGAAATTTTTAATGGACAATTTAATCAATGTGAACAGTATTTATTTTGTCCGGCAAATAGTGAACTGGCAAATAGGAACACACCTAATACGCATTTATTTACCTATAAAAAAAGAATGGGCGTAGATGTTGCTGGCGCATTGCAACTGAAAAAAATAATACATACGAAGCAAATTCAACTAGTACATCTGCATGATGCACAAGCACAAAACTTATTTTATTTAGCTTGTATATTTGGTGTAAAAGTATCTGCAGTTATCCACCGTCATGTGAATTATCCTATAAAATCTGCATGGAAATATACTAATAACAGGATTTTAAAAATTATTTGTGTAAGTAAAAGTGTTGAAAATACTGTGCATAAATACACACTCCATAAACAAAAAACAATAGTTATCTATTCTGGTATTGATATAAAAAAGTATAGTGCAAACAGTGCTCCAATCGATTTAAAAAAAGAATTAGGCATACCTAAAAAAGACTATCTAATAGGAATTGTAAGTGCTTTGGAAATTGAAAAAAATGTAGAAGAGTTTTGTAAAATCGCCCAATTAATTAATAAAGAAAAAAACGATTACCATTTTGTAGTAATCGGAAAAGGAAGTTTTCTCCACACCTATCAACAACAATATCCGTTTATTCATTTTGTAGGTTTTAAAGAAAATAGTACGGAGTTACTTCAACAATTAGATGTCTTTCTGTTTACCTCAAAATCAGAAGGTTTGGGAATGGCACTTATTGAAGCAATGGCTGCACACATTCCGGTGGTTGGCCACACTTCTACAGTGATAAAAGAAATTATAGAACACTCCAAAAATGGGTTTATTTATACCACTAAGGAAGAAGCCATAAAAAATATTTATACGCTTATAGAGCAGCCTGACCTAAAAAACAAGATTATCCAAAATGCCAGTAAAAGCATAGCAAAATTTGAAGTATCTTTAATGAATAAACAATTGGAAGCGCTTTACATTTCATTACTAATAAAATAAAAAAATTGGCAACAGTCGGGTTATTTTTTGGTTCTTTTAATCCAATTCATCTTGGGCACTTATTAATGGCTACTTATATAAAAGAAGCCGCAAATTTTGATGAAATATGGTTTATTGTCTCTCCGCAAAATCCGTTTAAAAAAATTTCCGAACTGGCAGATGAAAACGATAGATATAAAATGGTACAGTTGGCAATAAAAAACATCGATTATTTTAAAGCTTGTACTATTGAATTTAACTTACCCAAACCCTCCTATACCCATCATACTATTAAGATACTAAAACAACAATATCCAACACATCGTTTTTCATTGATAATTGGCAGTGATAATTTAAAAAATTTTGAAGATTGGAAAGAAGCGGATTGGATTAAAAAAAATATAGATATAGTAGTGTATAATAGAACTACCGCACAACCTCTACCTAATTCCGGTTTTAAACTGTATTCTCTACCCTTATTGGATATTTCCGCTACTGAAATACGACAAAGAGTAAAAAATAGACAAACAATACATTATTTTGTCACCAATGACGTGGAACAATTTATAAAGTTTCACAACTTGTACCAATAAAAAACTACTTATACACATACATGTTAATACTCCTTCAAAAGCCCTTATTTTATGGAGTAGTTTACTAACAAAAATAAATGTTGGAAAATAAGAAGTACTGTTAATCAGTGTGTATATAATTTTCTATCCACAACTTTAAAAAGTACTGTAAAATAAACTCCACGGACAAGCGCATTTATTAAAAAGATAAACACACAAAATGTAAACTAATACACGCCTTCCAACGTTAAAAATTATACACAAATCAATATGGAAAAAGTAACCTACAACTGTGAATAGATTAAGCGTTAAATACACCAAAATAAATAGCTAAGGAATTGATTTACATAACCTAAAAAACGAAAAGAAGAAAGAAAATAAATGTTGGCAAACTGTGTATAAACTAAATAGTAAAAAAAAGAATGTAGAATACTGCTTTTTAATAAAATTAATTTTCAACGAATCCACAGCCGTAATAAATAATAGTAATTTTTTTTTAAAAGTAATATTTATAATAATTTATCTGAACGGCAAATTAATTTAACCATTCATTTTTTTGAAAAATCAAATTACCTTTGAATGCTGAAAATAAAAATTTTAAAAAATGGAAAACACGATAGATTTAAAAGATAAAATTGCCCAATTGCCGCAAATCGGATATTTAGATTTTGAAGTAGATCCTACCTTGGACCTATTTGCAGAAATTGAAAAACTAAAAAAAGAAAAAAATGCCATTTTATTGGCACATTACTACCAAGAAGCCGACATTCAAGATATTGCCGATTACATTGGAGATAGTTTACAACTCGCCCAAAAAGCACAAAGCACCGATGCTGATATTATTCTCTTTGCCGGCGTACATTTTATGGCAGAAACTGCAAAAATTTTAAACCCTACCAAAAAAGTTATCCTACCCGATTTAAACGCCGGTTGCTCTTTAGCCGATAGTTGCCCGCCGGAAGAATTTGCAGCGTTCAAAAAAAAATTCCCCGGCTACGCCGTTATTTCTTACATCAACTGCTCTGCCGAAATTAAAGCACTCAGCGATTATATTTGCACCAGCTCCAATGCCGAATTTATTGTAAACACCATCCCGAAAGAACAAGGAATAATATTTGCACCGGACAGAAATTTAGGCAGCTACCTTTCCAAAAAACTAAACCGAGAAATGGTATTGTGGAACGGCTCTTGCATGGTACACGAAATTTTCTCTTTAGAAAAAATCCAAAATTTAAAAGCCAAACATCCTAACGCCAAATTAATAGCCCACCCCGAATGCGAAGCCGCCGTGCTCGAAGTAGCCGATTACATCGGCTCTACCACCGGACTGCTGAAATACACCCAAACCGATGCTTCGCAAGAATATATCGTAGCCACAGAAACCGGAATATTGCACAAAATGATACAAGCCTCTCCGCAAAAAACATTTATTCCGGCACCCCCAAACAATAGCTGTGCCTGCAATGATTGTCCACACATGAAACTAAATACACTTGAAAAAATATATTTATGTTTAAAATATGAACTTCCGGAACTATTAATTGACGAAGACCTGCGCTTAAAAGCAAAATTACCCATCGACAGGATGCTGGAAATAAGCGCCAAAGCAGGACTGAAATAAAACAAACTGTAATTACAGTTTATTTTATTTTATCCGAAAGTACTTTTTTCTACCAAAACGCTAATAGGTATGGTATGGCATCGACCAATAAAATTTGGCATCGGCTACATAGGTAAAATGTTGTTTTTTTCTAACTAGTAGGGCTGTGTTAAATAAAAATTGAACAACAAGTTGTCCTTTTTATTTATTAGTAATAACTTACGGTAAATAACGTACCAATATGATTTCGTCCAATGTAATAATAATACGGTTAGCCTTAGCTGCATTTTTCGGTGCCCTCATCGGGTTGGAGCGGGAACGTAAAAACTGGACTGCCGGACTGCGTACGCACATGATGGTCTGTGTAGGTGCTTGTTTAATAATGATTGTTTCCGCTTTCGGATTTTCTGATATTTTATCCACTCCTAATGTTACACTCGACCCCTCTCGGATTGCGGCACAAGTCGTAAGCGGCATCGGATTCATTGGCGCAGGCACTATATTGTACATGAAACAAGGCACTGTACATGGACTTACTACAGCTGCCGGGTTATGGACGGTAGCAGCAATTGGATTAGCTACCGGAGGAGGCTTATACCTGGCCGCTGCTTCCACTACTATAATTGCCTTGTTAATACTTTGGGCGCTACTGCCATTAGAGCAGTATTATTCTAAAAAATTCACTCAGAAATCGCTGCGCATTATCACCCACCAAAATTTAGATAACAACAATTTGCTTAAAAATTTATGGAATCAGTACGATTTGAAAATCAAAAACTTCTCCCTCGAGAAAATAGATAACAATATGGTACTGTCGGTAAATTTTGATAATGCCGACGACACTAAATTGGAAACAATAATCGATGAACTGAAAAATAATCCCGAGATTTTAGAAATTGCTTATACACAATAATTTAAAAAAATTCGGCTATGCATTTAAAATTTACAACGCTCTTGTTATTGTACTCCCTTTCTATTTTAGCAAAAAATAAAGCAGATTCTACCAAAGACGATAGATTTTCAATACATGCACAAGCCACGGTTATTAACCAATTTAAACCAAAATTTAGAGCTAACTATTCCGGTGAAAATAGTTTAAGTCCCTCTAAAGAAAATAGAATTTCAGTGACAACGACCCTTTTCGCCGGTGTACGCCTTTGGAAAGGAGCAAGTATTTTTATAAACCCCGAACTGGCAGGCGGCTTTGGATTGAGCGGTGCATTGGGCATTGCCGATGCAACCAATGGCGAAACAACTAAAGTTGGAAACCCCGCTCCACAGATTTATTTAGCCCGTTGTTATTACAGACAGCTGTTTGCATTAGATACTTCAAGCACTTACCAACCCAGAGATGAAAACCAATTGGGCGAACATCTACCCACTAAATATATTTCTTTTACAATAGGTAAAATTTCTGTTAGCGATTATTTTGATGATAATACGTACAGCCATGACCCACGAACACAATTTATGGCATGGAGTTTTATGGATAATGGCGCTTGGGATTATGCCGCAAATGTACGAGGATATACGCCAAGCATCGTTTTAGAATATGTATCTCCAAAACACGAATTTCGATACGGACTTTCTTTAGTCCCATTTGTAGCAAACGGATCTAAAATGAATTGGAATATTTCGAAAGCGAGTGCACACGTGGCAGAATACACTTATCGGTATTCACTAAAAAGCAAGCCGGGAGCAATTCGTATTTTGGGATATATTAACACAGCAAATATGGGTAACTATACTAAAAGCTATACCTTAAACCCGATACATCCGTCTGTGGATAGCACCAGAAAATATGGAAGAAATAAATTTGGATTTGGTATTTCCTTTGAGCAATCTATTTTGGAAGATTTAGGATTTTTTGCCAGAGTGGGCTGGAGCGACGGACGTAATGAAACTTGGATGTTTACCGAAATAGACCATACCTTAAGTATGGGTCTTTCTATGACGGGGCAGCGCTGGAAAAGACCCAATGACGTTATTGGGTTAGCGTATGTAATGTCCGGTATTTCTAAGCCCCACCAAATGTACTTAAAAGCCGGAGGTTTAGGTTTTATGTTGGGCGATGGCACTCTAACGTATAAACCCGAGCAGTTATTGGAAACCTATTATTCTGCTGCGCTTTATAAGCAATATATTTTTTTATCCGGAGCATATCAGTTAGTGGTAAACCCCGGGTACAATAAAGACCGACGCGGACCGGTGAATGTGCTATCTGCCCGATTGCATTTTAGAATATAAGCAGTACTGAAAAAATAAGTAAAATCTCACCTCTCTCTGAAATGAAATAATGAAATAATGAAGTAATGAAATGATGAAGTAATGGGTATAATGGACAAAAATGATGCTATTTTTTAGACGATGTGCTGTAATGGACATTTTTGATGCTGTTT
>JAXLUA010000004.1:0-317980 GCA_046329805.1 Chitinophagales bacterium | reverse complement strand
GAGCCACGCCTACCGGAACAGAAAGTTGCTGCCATAAAGACAAAACCTTAAAACACTAATTTCCGTAGTGAATTGAGTAGTACAAAAATAGTTGGACTTAGCAACTTGTATTATCTTTTTGTGTTATTCTATGATATTGGTTAAAAGTTTTTTAAAAAGTCGTTCATCACTTAATATAATTTCTGCTGTGCCATTCATCTCAGGTTTATTTGGTATTTGTTTATGATAGGTAGTAATTAATTGCTTTGGAAAATAAACTGTTACAATGTAATTTCCGTCAAATGGTACTTGTGATATAGACGCTACTTTTGTTTTTAAAATTCCATTTTTTTCATAAGGATAGTTATCTAATTTAATCCAAACATCATTACCTACTTTCAGTTTTCCTGTATTATAAATAGGTAATGTTATTTTACCAATAGTTTGTTGTTCATCAGAGGAAACAGTTGCAATTATTTGCCCTGCTTTTACTTGTTGATTGACATTCCAAACCGTACCAAATGAAATAATGCCATTAGTTGATGATTGAAGTACATAGTTCTTTTGATATTTATACAATTCGTTTTCTAAAATAGACAAAGATTGAATAACATTATTTTCTGCTTCTTTTTTCTGAATGATGTAGGTGTTTTTTAACTCATCTATCTGCGCCTTAATCTGTGCAATAGACAATGAGTTATTTAATAAGTTTATCTCTGTCGATTTATGTTGCGACTGTTGAGCTAATAAAATCTTTTGTTCGTCTTGCACATCTTTTAAAGCGTTCACTTTCTTATCATATAAGATCGTCGTTCTTTCATATTGTTTATTTTCTAACTCTACTTGATTTGATGCAAGGGTAGATTGTTCTTTTAATTTACTTTCTAATTGAGTTCTATATGTAAGTTGTGTTTGTAAATTAGCTATCTGTGTTGTTTTCGTTTTGTCATTTATAGCAACATAGTAACTACGGAAATATTGAGCAAAAGTATTATAATCGTTACTGATTTCACCACTTATCACCACTTTACTGTTTAATAAATTATTTACAATAATTGGATTTGTTTGAAAATTTTTGAATGTTGGAATATTTAAATTTAGCCAATCAATATCTTCTTGTTTTCCGTCACTTTCAATTACGGCAATAGTATTATTTGACTCAATGGTATCATTGTCTTTTCTTAGTAGTGAAATAATTTTACCATTTTTCTTTGCAATAATATTTGTAGGCGGATTAACAGTTGTTAATACAACTTTAGCAAGTAATTTATCAGGTACTTTTATAAACCAACCAGCTAAAGCAAATAACAACAACAATGAAATAATTAATAACATTCCGTACTTTATTAAAGCATTTGGAACATTACCGATAATATCCTGTATGTTGTCTTGTTGTGGCATTAACTTATAAATTAGTTTCCTAGTTCTAATTGGTTTTTTACTAAATGATAATAAGCACCTTTTTTATTTGTGAGTGTTTCGTGGTTGCCTGATTCAATGATTTTTCCTTTCTCTAGTACAATTATTTGGTCTGCATTTTTTACCGTGCTTAAACGATGAGCCACTACAATAACAGTTTTGCCTTTAAAAAATTCATCTAAATTTTCCATGATTACACTTTCATTATTAGCATCTAATGCACTTGTAGCTTCGTCGAAAAATAGATATTCAGGATTTTTATACACTGCTCTGGCGATTAAAATGCGTTGTTTTTGACCAACACTTAACCCAACGCCTGTGCTGCCAATTTTTGTATTATAGCTTAATGGTAAATCCTCAATATAGTCTTTGATATTGGCAATAAATACAGCATGTTGCAAACGTTGCATATCTATTTGTTCATAACCCAATGCAATATTTTGTGCAATAGTATCGCCAAAAATAAAACCGTCTTGCATGACTGTACCACATTTTTGACGCCATGCGTTTGCATGTACGTTTGTGAATGAAGTGTTGCCTATATAAATTACACCGCTGTTTACTTCATAAAACTTTAAAAATAATTTTAGCAGGGTTGTTTTTCCGCTACCGCTTGCGCCAACAACTGCTGTTATTTTTCCTTGTGGTATTGTGGCATTTATTTCATCTAAAACTTTTATTGAGTGTGCGCCATCATACGCAAAAGATACATTTTCCAGTCTCAAATCACCGTAATATAAATCCGGATTTAATTTGGAAGGTATTGAGTTTTCTTCTGACAATTTTACTCCTTCATTTGATAGTTCGTGTATTTCATTTAATCTATCCAGACTTATTTTTGCATCTTGTGCCGAACGAAAGAAATGAATTAATTGGCTTATGGGTGCATTCATTTGCCCAACAATGTAAGATGTTCCGAGTAACATACCCAATGTCATATTACCATTAACAACCGCTTTTGCGCCAATAAAGGAAATGAAAATATTTTTGAGTTCTGTAATAACATTTAAGCCTGTTGTTTGCCATTGCTCTAAAGAAAGTGTACGAATATTTAAACTAAATAATTTTGCCTGTGATTTCTCCCATTGCCAGCGCTTATGAGTTTCGCAGTTATTCAATTTAATTTCCTGCATTCCGTTCACCATTTCAAAAATAAGATTTTGATTTTCTGAAATAGCTGAAAAATTTGCATAATCAATATGTCTTCGTTTTTTTAAAAAAAATAAGACCCATATAATTCCTACAATAGTACCTATAAAAAAAACGGAAAAAATCAGAATGTTATATGTTGTTAGGACAATTGAAAAAATGACTAAATTAAATACAGAGAATAAAATTGTTAAGGTATTATTTGCTAAAAATGCTTGAATCCTGTGATGATCATTGATGCGCTGTGTAATATCGCTTAGCAATTTAATATCGAAAAAATGGATGGGTAATTTGGTGAGTTTTAAAATAAAATCGCTGATAATGCTAATATTTACGCGTGCGGTAACATGCAACAATATCCATGAGCGAATAATATCAATAGCCATTTTTCCTAAGAAAATCATGAGTTGAGAAAACAAGACAATATAGATAAAACGCATGTTTCCACCGTTAACACCTGTGTCTATTAATGATTGTGTGAGAAATGGAATCGTTAATTCCAGCAAAGAGGCAACAAATAAGCCAGCCAGAATATAGAAAATAAATTTCTGATAGGGTTTTAAATACTTTCCTAAGATGGATAAACTATTTTGGGTAGTTTCTTTAAAATCTTCTTGTTCAAAGAATTTGGGTGTTGGTTCTAACAGCAATGCTATGCCTTCATTCATGTTGCTTTGTATCCATGATTTTAGAAAGGAGGTTTCGTCTAATTCTATTAAACCAATTGCAGGATCTGCAATACAGTAGATTATTTCTTTAGTAAACAGTTTCTTATTTACATTATACAAAACCACAAAATGATTCTGATTCCAATGCAGAATACACGGTAATGGTGCATCATTAATTAAGGTATCTTTGTTTATTTTTACACCAATAGTTTTAAAACCTATACTTTCTGCAGCTTCGCTGATACCTAACAAACTGGCTCCTTCGCGGCTTAGGTAGGCATTGTCACGTAGAAATTGTAGTGAAAAATGCTTGCCATAATATTTTGCAACCATGCGCAAACAAGTTGGTGCGCAATCCATTTGGTCATGTTGTTGGTAGAATGGAAATGTTTGCAATTGGAAAAGTTATTTTAAAATTACTTCTCATTATTTAGTAATTCTATCAATCTTGGCAGTTCTTTTTTATAGTCTTCTACATTCCAAATAATACCCCAATTTTTTACATAATCTGCTAATAATCCTAAACCCATTTTTTTTCTTCTTTTATCAACGTTATCAGGATCTGAAAGTAATAACACATAAAACTTTTTAGTTGATTTATCATATCCAATTTGGCTTCCATAAGTTTGTGGCTTTTTTTCCCCAAGAGCAACTCTGTCTTCCAACAATGCCAATGAACTTGCCTTTGCTTTGTTATTTTTGACGGCTTCACGCATCATTGGAAGGTATTTTTTTTGTGTTTGCAAATCGGAATGTTGAATAACTAAAAACAAACACATGTTTCCTTGTTTACCTACTATATCTGCCCCAAGCCAACCTTCTTTATCTAAAACTTCTTTTATAGCAATTAAATTTATACTATCTATAGTATGAGCTATCTTTCTTATACTATCGGATTCTGTACTTTCAACACCATATTTTTTTTCAATAATGTCCCAGTCTCGACGAATGCCTTGGTCACTTATTAAAATGGTCTCTAATTTTTCCTTTAGTGGCTTATTGTATCTTGCTTCTATCTTATCTTTCTTTTTTTGCATAGCAAAAATTAATTTATTCCATTTCTTGGATGTATGCAGATTAGTTAAGTCAGTATCTACTTTAATATGTTTTACTTCAACCCAACCTAAATGCAGTGCTTTGTATAACCATTTAAACGCCAATTTTTTATCACCAGCCAAAGAAGCAATACAAGCACCGTTATATAAATCGTTGTCATAGTCTGATTTAATTTTGAAAGCATCCCTCATTTTTTCTAAACTTTGCTTGTATTCTTTTTTATCATATAAAGCATTGGCTTCATCTACCAATTTACCATAATCTTGTGCATACATGAATGTGCAAAAGAATACTGCTAAAAATACTAATTTAGATTTCATTGTTTTTATTAATTTATAGAACTATAATATGTTTTAATTTTTTGTTTCAACGGATTAGTGCTCCAATCTTGCCATTCGGTGGTATATGGATTGTACCCACATTTTAAAGGTTTACTAAATTTATTTTTAGGTTCATCTAAATAGGCACGGCAATCGGTACACATATATCTAAATTCGCAGTCTTTACAAACTTCAATTTGGTCTTTGGTGATGTACCAATTGTCTTTAAACCCTTTTTTGTTTAACGCTTGTGTTAATGTAGTGTCATTTATATTGCCATAGCTTTTTTGCATAGAGGGGCAATTTTTGATGTTGCCGTTTACATCTATGCTAATTTTATGATTGAGACAAGAGTTGTGTTTTTGTGCTTCAATAAATAAACCTTGCGTTACCATAAAACCACTTGCATTGATAATACCACAATGTGTTTCATCGTTGATATTTTGTTCGGTATAAATTATGGGTATGTATTTTTCAGATTTATAAACTTTATTAAAGGGTGCATTGTGCATATAAAAAGTAACAACCCGAGGGTAGTCTTTAAAATATTGCTCTAATATATCTTCGTCAATTGATTGATAAGGTGCAATAATTTCTAACAAACGAATGCGATGACCATCGCAGTACTTACATATTTGTGCTATCTTTTTTAAGGATATTTTATCAAAGAAACGCAATTGTATTTCTTTGCAACCAAGCTCTTCCAATTCATCAATTACTTGTTTTATGTTGTAGTTAGTTTGTTTGTTAAAATCTAAAATGGCGTTCTGTACATGCCCCGGAAATTCCCAATGCATTGATAAATCAGGAAATAATTTAAGCTCTTCTTTTTCTAATTGAAAGACGTATTCATTATCTAATAAAAACTGAAAATATTCTATAATGATTATTTCATTATCTGTACCATAAATATCTATTATTTGCTGTATGGTTTTGCGTTTGTGTTTAGTAAGTATCTGGGCTAAGATAGTTGGTATAAATTCATAGTTGTTGCGTTGTATATCGTACAAAATACTACGCACTGCACCTTGTACGGGAATGCAATGTGCAAATAGGCGAAAGTGTTGGTTCTTATTTAGTGTTGTTTGATTCATCTTTAAAATACGATGTGTTTATGATTTTGGATATGGGTTTTTCTTGGTAAAAAAAATCGTATACATACGTTTTATACTTATCAATTTGTATGTATTTTTTCAATCCTTGATTCGATTCTTTAATTGACATGAATTGAAAATTATATGGCTCTATCTTTATCTCTTTATCTTTCATTTATGTTAATTGTTTATAAGATGATTTGCAATAATCTTATCTAGGTAATAATTACATGGTACAGAAACCATATCATATTGTCCAACAGGATTTACTTCCAAATAAACATATTCTTTCTTTTTAGTCAAAATCATATCTATTGACCCAGTGGTAAGATTTAGTAGTTTCATTAATTTTTTAATTTTTGTTTCAATGGTTTTGGGTAATTTGTATGGAATAAACCGATTGGGGTTTTTATTATTATAATGTCTAAAGTCAACTTCTGTTTGTGTATCGTTTTGAGAAAATATTGCCATAGAGAATAAGCTACCTTTTAGATAAAAAATCCTTAACTCATATAATTTCTCAATCATGGTTTGAAATTGAGTTGGAAAGAAATTAACTAATTTATCTTCATTATTAATTTTTGAAGTATAAAGGCCATAAAATTTATCCTTATCGACAAATCCTAATTGGTGCTGTATCGATTTTGTAATAATTGGTTTATTTAGTGTTTTATGTGCATCATCTATATTTATTGTAACGCATGAATCTGGTACATTTAATCCAACCTTTAAGGCATTGTATAATTGATAATTCTTATTAAGATTTGAATTAAAATAATCTCCAATATAATTTCCTTTTTCAGTTAGGAGTTTTATAAACAATACTTCTAATGATTCAATTTCTTTATTCTTATACGTTTGAAATTTGCGAGCCTTTAATTCTAACTGAATATCGAATGATTTGTAACTATCTAACTTAAAATAATGTCTTCTGTAAAAAAATGATTTTATACTTGAAATTGAAAGTTGCTCACCATCAACCTCAATTGTATAATCTACGTCATTATTTTTAATCTTTGCTTGTATAAATTTTAGTTGTGTTATTTCATTTAAAAGTATGTAGTTAATCTTTTTGTACATTAAACAATCCAACAACTTATGTGTTGAATAATCATCCTGATTAGATAAAACAAAAACTATATTAGTATTGGATTCCATTACTTTTAATTTGAATTACTTTTAATCCAATACTACTGTTTTGATCTTTTATTGAATATAGACCAATTTCCTTACGTATTTTATCTATATTTTGTACATCTTCGATAGGATAATAATAGTATTGTTGCGTTGAATAATCATACCAATATTGTGTCCCATATTTTTGAGGACAATTTTCATGTATTAAGTTTTCATCTGTTATTCTTGAGTATTGATTTAAATCAATTACAGATTCCTTAAACAACATGTCAAATAGATATTGATATTTATATCTACTTTTTACACTTTGTATTATCAAACTATATAAATTTTCTAATCCAATTTTTGTTACTTCGACTTTGTTCGGAATCCCTAGGGATTCTAAAATACTATCAAGTTTCATTAAGCTATTTTCTCTTATCTTATTTTGCCCCTCAATCAAATTGTCATAATATTTTTTATTTTTAGATAGCAAAGATTTGTTGTCAAATATTATACGCATATACAACCATTGCGACATAGCTAATTTTGATAGTATAATAAAATATTTCGTGTTTAAATTTGTATTCAGATTCTTAATGGAATCTATAGATGGAGTATAGTAATTAGTAAAACTATTGATACTAGATAGTGAATTAAATTCTGGGTAAAAATAAAAAAGATAGTTAGGTTTAATACAATTGTTTAAACTATCCAACCAATATATAGCAGAATCAATTTTATTCAATTCACCATAGGCTCTAATTACTCTACTAAATACATTTTCATACTCTGTATTTTCTTTCTGTATTATAATTGAATTCCTTTTATTATTAAATTCTAATAAGTTATACAATGCAAATTCTAAGCTTTTTTCATATTTTTTTTCTAAAAAAAGACTGTCAGAAATAAAATTATTCTTATCAAAATTAGATATAATTATATTATCCTTGCATACATTTTGCGCTATGCTTTTAACAAACATAACTACAAAAATAAATAGAGCGTATTTCTTCATATTTATATAATAAATCTCGGATAGTACCATTAGATACTATCCGATAAAAATCAAATTTAACAACAATTGTCTATGCTTACTCTTCCATCAATCATGGTGTCTCTAACAGACCCACCAGCGCTACCATAGAAATAAACGTTGTCATTAACACCCCCTTTTACTTCTTTCATTTTGTCAATTTCCAATTTTTGGAATTTGTCATCGTTCAATTTTTCAAATTTTTCTTTTTTCATTTTTAAAAATTTAAATTTTATACCTACTCTATTTTAATGACATACAATTTGTATTTTTGCATAGCAGTATTTGCGGAGCTCATTTGCATTTACGTTCAGCCGTTGGTGTTCACGCATCAACGGTTTTTATGTTTAACACATTCGCATTTCATTTATGGCTTTTCGGTTTCTGCCATTCACTATATACATTATACAGTTACGTACGCGTATCATACTTGTATTTTGTATTATAGTAACGCTAAGATAATAATATTATTTTAAAAGTGCAGTAATATTCTATTTTTTTTTTTTTGATTAAATTTATCTATATATAATATTTATGCAGGCTGAATTTAGGTATTCCTTACCTTAGTCCCGAGATGAAAGCCACGCCTACCGGAACAGAAAGCTGCTGCCATAAAGACAAAACCTTAAAACACTAATTTTCGTAGTGAATTTAACAAGCCTACGAACGCAATAAGTACAATAATTAATACCAATACCCATTTTATTCCGGATAAAAATCCGGTGAGTGTTGCTAATGTATTGAGCTCGGTCGGGTATTTATAGAGTAAAATAATAATGCAACTGTTTTCTGTGTAATCAAAAAGGAAGATGAATAAGGGCATTTTTACCAACCATAATTTATGGTATAATAGAAATAATGCAAAGCTGAGTAATAAGGTATAAACGATTGGATATACTGCATCTGCCGTACATTCTGTAATAATATATTGCGCTCTTTCTTGCGGCGTGAGTTGTGCTATGGTATTGTACGCTTTATCTGCCGAATAAAAATATTGCAAGTCTAATGGCGTAATATTGCTTTTATTGGTTAACGCCGGAAAAATTACGAGACTAAACAAGGCGAATATCGCTAAAAGTATAAGCGTATTTACAAGATTGGCATACTTTAGAATTAGTTTATCGTAAAATTTAAACCACATAAACACACATTTATAGTTATTGAAAGTTACTATAAATTCAGTTTATTTTTTATTTTCCTGAAAAATTATTATCCGAAATAAATTGAATGTTTCGTTTTAATCCTTCATATTTTGTACGCTTTACCGCAGATTTTTTGAATATTTCGTTAAATACTTCTTGCGTCAGTTCCATCCAATCGTTGCGTTGCATAGTGCGTAATTTTTCGTGAGGTGAAAATTTGGGTTCCTGATGGGGCGTTGAAAACCGATTCCAAGGACACACTACTTGGCAAATATCGCATCCGAACATCCAGTCTTCAATATGTTCTTTAAAGGTATCCGGAATTGCATCTTTCAGTTCAATAGTGGCATACGATATACATTTGCTGCCGTCGATAATTTTATTACCCACAATGGCATCGGTCGGACAGGCATCTATGCAAGCCGTGCAAGAGCCGCAGTGGTCGGTAGGGAATGGCGCATCATACTCCAATTCCAAATCAATAATTACTTCTGCTAAGAAGAAGAAAGAGCCTTGTTGTTTGCGTATTAATAAACTGTGTTTTCCGGCCCAGCCCACACCCGCACGTACTGCCCATGCATGTTCCAAAATAGGAGCGGAGTCGGTAAAACATCTGCCATTTATTTCTCCAATTTCTGTTTGTATGCGTTGTACTAAAAGTTTTAATTTATCTTTTACCACATGATGATAATCTTCGCCATACGCATACCTTGAAATCTTCGGAGCACCTTTGGGTTGGCAAACTTCCGAATAATAATTGTAGGCTAAAGAAAGCACTGACTTTGCACCGGGAACTAATAATCTTGGGTCGAGGCGCATATCGAAATGGTTTTCCATGTACTGCATTTCGCCATTGTATTGGTTTTTCAGCCAAGCCTCTAAGTGTGGTGCTTCTGCTTCTAAAAAATCGGCTTTGGCAATACCACAATGCGAAAAACCAAGCTCACTTGCCCATTGTTTTATTAGCTGTGCGTGTGTATGTTTGTCTGTCGGCATTTTTCAGCATTAGTATTCTATGTAAATCCACAAAAATAAAGAATATTTTTTCTAAATACATTGCTTGCTCTGATACCTAAACGGAAACCGTCATTCCGAACGTAGTGAGGAATCCCGAAAGGAAGAAACCTCTTTGTAAATACAAACAACCCACTACTCCATTTCATTTTGCAGAGATACTGCTAAAAATCTCTCATCTCTCATCTCTCATTTCTTATATCTCACTACTCACTACTCACTACTCACTTATTCCCGATGAAAAACAAGTAATTTTACTTTAGGTACAAGTATTTTTTTAATTCGGAAGTGGTAATAATTTTTGTAAAACCTTTCTTGCGCAAGCCATTAGCTAACACTCTATCTGTAGTCCATATTGGACATTTCTTATATAATGCCAGCTCTACAAATTCTACATCATCTAAATCTATATCTTTCACTAAATGATATGCTTTTTCAACATACAATTTAGGTACTTCTTTGTTGTCTATAAATTCAATTTGAGCATACAATTCTTTTAGTACCGAATTTAATTCTTGCCCTGTATAATTTGTATAGTTTAAGAATTTCTGTTTATTATTTTCGATTTCCTTTTTTAGAAATATTGGAGCAATGATTTTAAATTTCTTTTTAGAAAAGATAATTTTTGAAACAGTACCTGCCGGATTAATTAGAGCACTAACTATTATATTAGTATCGGATATTAAGAGCATCTAAGCGTGGTTTTGTATATTTTTCAAATGCCCCACTTTTTATTTCCTTAGAAAGTTCCATAATCTGCTTTTGAGTAACTTTCTTTTTTTTAGGTTTTATCTCTTTTTTAAGCTCATTGAGTAGTTTTATCTGCCTCTTTTTAGGCAGTTTCTCTACACACTCATTGATCTCAGCTACTATTGCGGATTGAAAATTCATACTCAAATATAATAAAAGTAGCGTAAAGCTACAACTCAATTTCTACTGCTTTTTAGATAAATTGTAGGGGTAATTTTTTTTGTTTTAATACTTCATTATTCAATATCCATAACTCCATTTCAGTTTCGCAGCATCCTACATAGCTGCTTTTTCAAGCGCAGAGCGTAAACTGAGCAAACAAAAACTATAGTGAAACCGTCATTCCGAACGTAGTGAGGAATCCCGAAAGGAAGAAACCTCTCGGTAAATAAAAGCAACCCATAACTCCATTTCATTTTGCAGAGATACTGCTAAAAATCTCTCATCTCTCACATCTCACATCTCACCACTCACTACTCACTACTCATATCTCATATCTCACCACACAATACCAACTTTGCCAATCGTCTTGCGTTTTTCCATGTCGTCATGTGCTTTGTAAATGTCTTTGGCGTCATACATTTCTCCCACATGCGGATTTATTTTCCCGTCCTCCAATAATTGAATAACGTTATCCATGCAATATTTCAAAATATCTGGTTTGTAATCGGCAATGCGCAACATATTTACCCCAATTATTGAACGGCTTTCCATAATTAAAAAAGCAGGATGGTAAACCCCAAAAGCAGCACCCATTTTGGCTTTCGTAAGTACATTGTGCGCATCGGTCATCGACGAAGCTCCATACGCCACGATGCGCCCGCCTCGGTTTAGCAGTTTGTAACTTTTTCTGAAGTTCTCGCCACCAAGGCTGTCAAATGCTACATCTATTGGCTCTTTTATTATTTTAGCAAAATCATCCTTAGAGTAATTAATCACTTCATTCGCTCCATGATTCAGACAGTATTCAATTTTCTTTTCGCTGCCTGCGGTGGCATATATTTTCGCATTTTTTAATTTACATAATTGAATCAGTGCCGTGCCTACGCCGCCTGCGCCCGCATGTATCAGCACCGTTTCATTGGGTAGTACATTGGTGGCTACAGAGCTGGCATAAAAAGCTGTACTATATTGTGTGGCTAATGCAAGCGCTTTGCCGGCATTCAGTTGTTCGCTTATTTTTGCTATCGCATATTCTTTTTGTACTACATATTGGCTGTAACCTCCAAAACGGGTAAATACTAAAACTCGGTCGCCTGTTTTTAATGAGGTGACATTTTTCCCCACCTTATCTACACGTCCTACGGCTTCGTAGCCTACAATGGTGGGCAGCGGTGGACAGTCGCGGTATTGCCCGATGCGGGCTACTACATCGGCAAAGTTTATGCCGCTAGCTTCCACATTTACGCCTACTTCATCGTCTTTTATTTCGGGTTTTTGTATATCTCTAAACTCAAATGCCGATTTTGGCGCACCGTTTTTTACTAAATAAATTGCTTGCATTTTATTGTATTTTTTGATGATTTATTACGGTAAGAATTTCCCTACTCTATATCTAACGAATAAAATTAAAATAAATTTGCGCAGTAAGTGTATTTTTGTGCCATGAACTATCTAACGGTTAATAACCTTTCTAAATATTATGGCGATAAATTATTATTTGAAAATATTACCTTTTTTATAGATAAAGGGCAAAAAGTAGCGTTGATTGCAAAAAATGGTACGGGGAAATCATCGCTTATAAAAATACTGCAAGGCTTAGAGCCGCCCGAAACCGGCGAGTATAAATTTCATAAAGAAATTACACCGGGTTTTTTAGTACAAGAACCCAATTTTGATGATAATAAATCGGTTTACCAAACTATAATGCACGCCGATAACCCGATTTTGTTGGCAAGTTTGGAATATGAAAAAGCCTTAGACGGACATGGCGATTTGCAAAATGCCATGAATAAAATGGACGAGTTGCAGGCGTGGGACTATGAGCAGCAAGTAAAATTAATTTTATCAAAATTTAGAATTGAGAATTTAGATCAAAAAGTAGGTTCCTTATCCGGCGGGCAAAAAAAACGCTTAGCCTTAGCTATTTTATTATTGGAAGCACCCGATATTTTTATCTTAGATGAGCCCACCAATCATTTGGATATGGATATGATTGAATGGTTAGAGGATTATCTAGGGAAAAATAATATCACGTTGCTAATGATTACGCATGATCGATATTTTTTGGAAAATATATGTAATGAAATATTAGAATTAGACGGTGGCATTTTATACAAACATAGAGGCAATTATTCCAAATATTTAGAGAATAAAGAATTGCGTGAGGAGCACCAACGGATAAATGTTGAAAAAGCACAAAACACTTTTCGTAAAGAATTAGAGTGGATGCGCCGACAGCCCAAAGCCCGAACAACCAAAGCACAATCGCGAGTGGATAATTTTGAAAATGTAAAAGCAGCGGCTACCGCGAAAGCACAAGATAAAGCCGTAGAGATAGAAGTGAAAATGCAACGCTTAGGAGGTAAAATTTTAGAACTACACAATATTTCCAAACAATACGGCGAGAAGGTGTTGCTGGATAAATTTTCACATAAATTTCAACGCGGTGAACGTATTGGGATTGTAGGTAGAAATGGTTGCGGCAAGTCCACGCTTTTAAATATTCTAATAGGGCAAGAAGGGTACGATAGCGGCAATATTGTATTGGGCGAAACCGTTGTTTTTGGCTATTACAACCAAAAAGGATTGCAATTAAAATCAGATAAAAAAGTTATTGATGTAATAAAAGATATTGCCGAATTTTTGCCGATAGGAAAAGGTACAATAAGTGCGTCGCAATTGTTAGAGCGTTTTTTATTTACGCCCTCACAGCAATACAATATGGTTTCTACATTAAGTGGTGGCGAGCGCAGACGCTTATATTTATTGACTATCCTAATGAAAAATCCCAATTTTTTGATTTTGGATGAGCCTACCAACGATTTGGATATTTTGACCTTACAAGTGTTGGAAGATTTTTTATTGGAGTTTAAAGGTTGTTTGCTAATTGTTAGTCATGACCGCTATTTTTTAGATAAACTAACCGATCATTTATTCATTTTTGAAGGCAATGGAAAAGTAAGAGGTTTTTTAGGAAATTATAACGAATACCGCATACAGCAAAAAGAAGAACAAAGGCTTGCCGTTGCAGAAGAGAAAAATAAACAACAAAATACGGATAAGCCATCGCAGACGATAAAGCGGAAATTGAGTTTTAAAGAGCAAACAGAATTTGCACAATTAGAAAAGGATATTGAGCAATTGAATGCGGAAAAATTAATACTCACAGAAAAACTTTCGCATGCTTCTGCCGATCATACTGAAATACAAAAATTAGCCAGTCGAATAGAGGAAATTATTTTATCTTTAGACAAGAAAGAATTGCGCTGGCTGGAGCTTAGCGAGTTTGTATAGTAAATAAATTCTATGGCAAAAAAGTATTTTCATAATTTCAACGGATTGCGCTTTTATTTTGCCTCATATATTCTTTTTGCACACATCGAAGAAATTAAATGGGTGCTGCATTTGCCTAATTTTTTTCACAAGTTCAAGTTTATAGAACCCTTGGGAACTTCAGCCATTACTTTGTTTTTTACGATGAGTGGTTTTTTAATTTCGTATTTTTTATTTTTAGAGAAAGATAAAAATGAGGAAAGTAAATTAAATTTGAAGAAGTTTTATCGCTCTCGTGTTACACGTATTTGGCCGCTTTATTTTCTATGTATTTTATTGTATTGGGGTTTTGGGCCACATTCCTTTTTGAAAGAAATTTTTAATGGCGTGTATTTTACGCATATAGTACACATGCCACACGAACTTGATATTTCTAAAACGGTATATTTGGGATTGTTTCTGTTAATTTTACCGCAATTAGCCGGCGCAATAGCCTATACTTACGGCGGTATGGCGGTATATGGCGGACATGCGTGGAGCATCGGTGCCGAAGAGTTGTTTTATCTTTTTTGGCCACTGTTGCTCAATAAATTTAAAAGTTATAAAAAGATATTTAAAGTAGGATTTGCTTTTGTGTATATATGGTATGTGTTGGTTATTGTTGGATTTATTGTCAATAAAATTTTTATTAAAAGTCCACAACTAACCGCCATCTTACTTACGTTTCTTTCCTTTTTGGCACTTACCCGATTGTATTGCATGCTCATCGGTGGGTTACTGGCGTATTTGTATGTAAACAATCATCGGTGGTTAGATTTTTTACGAAAAAAATCAGTACGTATAATCAGTGCCATTTTATTAGTAATAATGATTGCAAATGGATTAGATGCACCTGTTTTAGTACACGATATCTATGCCGTACTTTGGTCTGTCGTGTTGCTATATTTTGTAGATAAAGATACCGGTTTAAAATGGTTGAATAATTCGTCTGTTTCGTATTTGGGCGCAATATCTTATGGTATTTATATGTACCATGTTTTTGTAATTATCTTATTGATTTACATTGGAAAGTATTTCCATTTTGAGCATAATTTGTGGTTGTTTAATGCATTCTTATATGTTTTTGCTCCGGCAATAACTTATACATTATCGCACTATTCCTATACGTATTTTGAAAATTGGTTTTTACGCTTTAAATAATTAAAACTGTTCTGATGAGCAAAACTACTTTACAACGATATGGATTGATAGCATTTAGTATGTTGTCGTTTTTTATTGGCACGCTTTTATTTTTCCAAATTTATATTGATGACGCTTTTATCTTTTTTAAATATGGCTATAACCTTATTCATCACGGAATTTGGAGTTGGAGTACTGTAGGCAAACCGTCAGAAGCCTATACGAGTTTTATTTATGCAGTGCTTTCCATTTTTCCCCCTTTACTGCATATTTCGCCTGCTATATTTATAAAAATAATGGGGCTGCTATTTTTATTAGGCTTAATTTATCGGCTGTACACCGGAATTTCAGATAAGCGATGGGCGCTTTTAGGTATTGCGCTTTTGTTGAGCAATTGGGAAGTTTATGTACATGCTTATTCAGGATTGGAAACGATACTTTGGGTATGGTTGCTTTTAGAAGCATTCTTTATTGTAAGAATAGACCATATTTCTACAGCAAAGCAAACCCGTTTGTGGGTTATCTGCATATTGATGACATTAACCCGTCCGGAGGGTGCTATTTTTGCTATTTGTTTTTTTGTATATCTTAAGTTTTATAAAAAGCAAACTTTAAACTTTTGGAGCATCTCTATTGTGGTATTGGTTGGTGCTTTATATTTCCTTGCACGTTTTTGGTATTTCGGATTATTGTTTCCATTGCCCTTTTACCATAAAGTAATGGATAATCATTTTTCGGGAATTTTAGTGTTGATATTTAATATTTATACCTCATGGCATTATATTATTTGCGCAGGATTAATCTTGTATTTATTTAGAAAACAAAAACAGATTTTGTATGTAGGCATTCTCTCTTTTACGATTTATATAGTACTGTACGCTAAGTCGTTTTTGGTGATGAATTATGCCGATCGCTTTCCTTTTCAGTTGTTTGTACCCTTTATTTTGTTTGCCTTTCTTTCTTTAGAAAAATCGACTCATTACAATAAAGTAAAATTAGTCTTGGTCGTGTTTTTTCTGAATTTAATCATCTTCTCCAAAGGAATTTATGATAATAACTTAATTGAATTAGCTTCTATAGAAGTGAATGCAGGCTCTGCTTTTTATTTACCGCGCTCGCATTATACTTTAGCCAAAAACATCAATAAAATAAAGGACGTAGAAAATAAACACCTAAGAATATTTTTTGGAGATGCCGGCATGTTTCCCTACTATGTAAAAGCAACTTGCTTTGACTATAATGGGCTTACGGATGCTTATATTGCGAAGCATCCGCTTACTGATGAATATTTTGACAGACTAAGCCCCGATGTAGTATTGATAGGAACACCAAAAGATAAAAAAGAAGATTTAAAAGAAGATTTGACAAATTGCAGAACGATATACAATATGGCTGAGAATAGAAAGCCGATCTATAAATATTTAGGACGTGCAATCAGCAAAAAAGACGGATATTATGTGCATGTATATTGTAAAACAACAATGTCATACTCTGCTGAATTGGAAGCAGCATTAAATAACGGTATTCAAGAGTCTGAAAATGCTATTTTCAAAATTAAAAAATTCTTGAAATGGAAGTACTTGAATTTGGATAATTGCTGATTACTTACACAATTCCGGTTTGTTGCAAACACCCTTTTCTGCGGGTATAATGCTTTTGCCTATTATCGGATTTCCTTTCAGTACACTGTATGTAAAATTATCCATTAACTCAATTAGTTTGCTATATCCAATGGAACTCATACTGTGCGACCCATTGCAAATCATATTGAGATGAACAGGATTGCCGCTCTGACGAGAGGCTTCGTAAATAGCAGCTCCACCGTAAGCAATCGGAAATGTTTTTCTGTCTTGGCATCTGAATGGATTGCCCGAATACATATCGATTAATTCATCGCAAGTACCTGCAAAAAAATCCATAGGTGTATCTATTTTTTTGCCAACAATAAGATAAGGATCTACAACTGCGCCCGCTAAAGCAATGCCACCGGCAATCTTAGTGTCGTACTGCATATTGTCATTCATAGGATCTAAAGTGCCGCCGACTTGCGCCAGTATTTCTTTGGGTAAATTAGTATCGTTAGTAATGGGAACAGCGATAGTGACTAATGCTCCAGCACTATGTCCACTCAGAAATATTAAATTGGGATCTATGCCTAAGCGTGTTGCATTTGCCTTTAAATACCGGATTGCCGAGCGCGCATCTTGCACAGCACGCGCAAATGCAGGATACATACCGGTATTAAAATCGCCGATACATTGTCCGGCTAATAAATCATTTTTAAATCCTACTCTATAATCTGGTAAGGCTACCACATATCCTTTTTGTGCAAACCCTTTAGCAATTTCTTGTGTGCAATCATCAAATTTTCCGGCAAAACCTCCTCCAAATAAAAAAACTAAGCAAGGTCGTTTTCGCTCCCCATCATTTACCGGACTTACAATATCCATTATCAAATTTTTTCTGCTGCCATCCCACATGGGCGCTTGGCGTTTATAGTATTCTGTTGTTACATTGTAATCACTGAAAACAAAATCTTTGTAGCGCACACCCCATGGCGAAGGTTGTGTATTTAAAATATCGCCGGGAGCATATCCGTCCGGAAGTATTCTGTCCGGATTGGGAGGAAGCTTTAAAGTATAGGCGCGTTTCGGTGCATTGCCGGCATCTTTATTGGCTTGTACTTTATCTTGATTTGATTTTTGCAATGTTTGCAAAAGTGCATCACAGCTGCTGGTGGCAATGCTTACTGCAACAAGTAGCGGGATGTATAATTTGTTTTTTATCATGATGATATACTACTAATTTTATGCCAAAGTTACTATAAGCAGAATAACTTTTTATAATGAAATATAGTTACTGAAATTTGTTGAGCGTAGTTGTTTTCTTATTATTATAAAGCAGCCATAACCCTAATACGGTAATATCCATGTTATAAATTCGCATGACCAAATACGTCATTACAGCAAAAATTAATAGGATTACAAATAACAACGTGTCATATTTTCGTGTAAATACTCCGATTACAAAAATAACTTGCGTAAGAAATAATACGATATAGGCTACGCCAGCATAAAGTGGATGCGCTATAAGTACGGAAGCAATGCTGTAGGAAATATGTTGCGGATTCAACGTAGCTAAGTCGCTGTGTTGGTTGACTAACGTAACTGCAAAATTTTCAGGAGACAACAATGCTCCGTTGTAAAACTTATAAAAAGCGGAAATAATAAGAATATACAATAAAAAGTATCGCGAGAACTCGCTAACCAAACTAAAGTTTTTTTCACTTTTAAAACAAAAAGGAAGCAACGCAATAAATAAAGCTGCAGTGCTTTTGGAATGTGTACAAGCGTAGGTTTCTAAAGTCATTCGTTGTAGAAAAAAGAAAATTAGCAAGGCAATACAAAATAGATTTCGCCATTTTGTAGAAAAAAAGCAAGCGATAGATAAAATTACAACGGTGCTGTCCACTACTACACAAGCCCAATAATGCTGAATGATATATTGCGGAAAACCAGAACATGCACTCAGCCAAAAAATCCAGTCTATACCAAAACCTTTTATAGGTTGCTGATATTGGAAAATTAAAAAAGCACCACTTTGAAAACGAAAAATCAATAAAATTAAAAAGTAGCCGAACAGTACTTTAGCAAATGTGTTTCTCTCTTGTATGTTTAGGTTTAATAATGCCTTCATTGTTCGTTTTTTAAAACGCTGCAACTATTATTTATTGGTTGAAAATGATTATTTATATAGAGGTACTGAACGTCTTTTAGTTCAATAGTTTTTATTTTTTTATGTAAAATTTGCTCTAAATATAGATGCAACCACTTTGCGTATTTTTCTGTTTCGTGCCGTTGATTACAAACTTTATTAGATACATAAGAATATACAGGTTCTGGAAAATATTTTGTTCTGTTTCTAACTACTTCATCTATTGGGTCATAATAGTTGTTTCTGTGCAACCTATTATATGTTTTATAGGTGTTTAAAACACTTAGTTCTTCCCAAATGGATAGTTGTGTTATATCTATTCTTTTATTGTCTATAAAAACTTCCGTTTGAGTTAAGGTGTCGGGCAGGCTTTGTGTATGAGAATACATATCCCAAACAAAAAATGGAAAGGAATGAATATGCTTGTTATTGAAATAAATTTGAAAGGCAATAAATAGTGTTACAAAAGTAAACAGCACCTTGTTTTGCTTGTATAAACGAACGAGATACCAATTTGTTGGATTCATCAGAAGACTGCTTTAAAGAAATGATAGCAAACCATCAATACCAATATAATCTTCAATCCGCTGGTGAGTAAAAAACCTACGAACGAGCCAACACCTGATTTTATTGCTGTTTCCAAGTTTTGTCCGTCAATTAATTCTCCTGTAATAGCTCCTAAGAATGGACATAAAATAATGGAAAACCCTCCAAAAGGCGAGAGGAGAATACCGATTAAAATACCTATAAAACATCCACGCACCCCCGCTTTAGTACCTCCAAATTTTTTTGTACTCCAAACGGGCAAGAGATAATCTACTATTGTGATAATTATTAACAAAACTCCATAAACCACTAAAAGCCAAAAAGGTAAATCATTTGTTTTATGAAGAGCGAAGTACGCAAGAAGCAACGCACTATATGCAATGAGCGGTCCCGGTAATGGCGGCAATACGCAACTCACCAACCCGATGACGAGTAAAATAATTCCAATGGTGATAATGATACTTGCTTCCATTTTTTTATCTAACGATGTTGATTATGCTAATGTACTAAGTTACTTGTTTTTTTACTATCGGTTGATTGCCTTAAAATATTGTAAATTAAATTTATAATGCAGATTGTTTTAGTACATTCTTTCCTTCTTGCTGCAATGGAATGCCGTTGATAATTATTTTGTAGCCACTGTCTTTTGCCATATAAAAAATCAAATCCAATACATCGCGTTTTTGTTCTTCGGCTTGTTTTATCAATTCTGCATTTAATGCTTTTTGTCTTATTTTATCTTTAGCCAATTGGTTTAATTTGCTCAACTCTGCTTCAGAAAAATTTGTAAACCATCCACTACTTAGATTTTCAAATTTTATATCCGAGTCTATGGAAATAATTTCCGGATGCGGGAAATCAGAAATAACTATAGTTTTTGTTTTTTCGTCTGTATTTATTTTTAAGTTATTTAAGTTATAGCCCACCGATACTTTTGCGTTTACCTTTACTATTGCATCTTTTCTAAATCCCGGAAAGTCGATATAATCAAAGTCTTTGTAATTCATCAACTCCGAGTAATTGCCTTCTACGGTCACTAATTTCATTACCTTTTGGATGCGCTCTATAACAATAGTGCTGTTTACGGTGGAGTTATCTTTTTTAGTAAATAAATCTTTAATAAACAATTTTGTGCCTAAAACTCCAATAATTACTAATAGTATGGCGATGAGGATATTTTTACTAGTTGATTTCATAGATGAGTACCACTTGGTATAATGTCAAAAATAAGCATTATGTTTTAAAATAACTTTCGTGTTTTAAATTTTGTATTTTTGTAGCATGAGCAGACCTGTTATATTAGTTACCAATGATGATGGAATTATCTCACCCGGCATACGAGCGTTGGTAGAGGTGATGGTGAAATTTGGCGATGTTACTGTAGTAGCACCCGATAGCCCACAGTCGGGGATGGGGCATGCTATTACTATCCACGATCCGCTGCGTTTACAGAAAGTAGATGTGTTTGACGATTTGAATATTCCATCCTACCAATGCTCCGGAACGCCGGTAGATTGTGTGAAAATAGCTATAGATAAAATATTGCATAGAAAACCGGATATTTGTGTTTCCGGAATTAATCACGGATCAAATGCTTCAATAAATGTTATTTATTCGGGGACGATGTCGGCAGCAGTAGAAGCCGCAATTGATGGCATTCCGGCAATAGGATTTTCTTTATTGGATTTTTCTTTTGATGCAGATTTTGAACCCTCTAAAGTTTATGTAGAGCGCATCGTTCGCAATATGTTAAATAATGGACTGATAGAGGGTGCGTTGTTAAATGTAAATATTCCTAAACTGCCGATTGATGAAATTAAAGGTATGAAAATTTGCAGGCAAGCAAACGCAAAATGGGAAGAAGAGTTTGATGAACGCCGCGACCCTAATGGCAAAAATTATTATTGGCTTACAGGGAAATTTGTAAATAAGGATCAAGGACAAGATACGGATGTTTGGGCATTGGAAAATAATTATGTTTCTGTTGTTCCCGTACAATTTGATTTAACGCATCACCACGCAATCTCATTCCTTAATCAAAATTGGAATATGCAGGAATAATAATTTTCTTTCATTTCTCGCATAATAATTGCGATTAAACAGGTAAGATTTTACTATTCAACATCCTGAAAAAGGGCCATTTTTGAACACATTACCTAAATTAAGGAATATAAGTATCTTATTCCTCTTCACTATCTTCAAAAAATAGTTCTTCTTTAGAATGGAACAATTCGAACAATTCTTTAAGTTGCAGTGCTTTATCGGTATTTCCATTTTGGTCATAGCACGAAAGTTGATTGTAAATTAAGGTTCGAATAATTTCTAAATGATTGCAAGGGGAATAAAATTTTGAATGAGATTTTAATTTCATTTGTGATAAATAATGTGTTATCTCACTTCTTGAAAATGCAATGCCTTTGTTGAGTGGGTTAATATAAAACATTACCGATTTTTCTTCGTCGTTATTATTCAATTCTTGTGGCGAAAGATGCTTGTTGCAATACGCCATGATGAAATGAAAGGGAAGGTTAACACCGTAAATCGGCAAGTCGTTTTTTTGTACTAAAATTAGATATAAGATACTCAAACTTAATGAGTTTCCCTTTTTGGTGTCTAACAAATTATTGATATATCCTAAATCGACATCGAGCTGCTGCGTAGCTTGCCCAAAGAAACCATATAGCTGGTAAAATACATGATTGACTACATGCGCTTCTTCTAATGCAGACAATGCAGGGTTTAATTCAATCCAAATATTTTTAGAGATAGCATCAATTTTTTGTACCACTTTATTCTCATCTAATTCCGGATACTGAAACTTGGCTACCAGTAAAGCACCTTCCAATAAATCAATTCCACCTTTGTCTATCCACTTCGCTAATCTATCTTTGATATTAGAGAACTGAATCTTGTTAATTAGGCTTTCTAATCTTGATTGTACGAGCTGATTATCGGTGGTCTCCCACGCAGATTCTAACATCGGAATTCCCTCAACACCCAACGAAAATAATTTATCGGATACATGCGAAAATATTTCTTTGTCATTGTCATCGAGTAAAGTAATGAGCGCACGAAATTCTTTGTCTGTAACTTGCTGCATAGTGTTTATAATGCAATATAAATGTAAATTTTTAAAATAGCAACGACACTAAAATTAGTTTTTCTCCATAATTATTGCAGAAGAATCGAATTGTGATTTGCTATTTTTCCCTTATTTCCTTTTTGTTGCTGCTTTTTTTGTAGCTACTTTTTTTGCTGCTGCCTTTTTGGGGGCAGCTTTTTTTTCCTTAGCTTTAAATGCATCGGGAATTTGCGTTTCTATCATTGCTTTTACTTCCTCTAAGGTTAGTTGGGCAGCTTCTTCGGAAGTATATTTTTTTCCGGTTAGCTTTAGCATTTTTTTGTTGAATTTGATAAATGGTCCCCAGCGTCCGTTTTCTACTGTAATTTTCTCTTCCGGAAATTGTAGGATATACCGATTGGCTTCTTTTTCTAATTTCTTTTCAATTAATTCCGCACAATCATTTGCTGTCAATTTATCAAAATGGTAAGCACGTGGAATGTTGATGTATATGCCATCCCATTTTATAAAAGGACCAAAGCGTCCTTTCCCTTTGGTGACTGGCTTTCCTTCGTAGTGTGCTATCGGTGCGTCATCTTCTTGCTTAGCTTTTATAATTGCTATGGCGCGCTCTAAGCTTACCTCCGTAGGTTCTTCTCCTTTTGGTAATGAAATAAATGCTTCACCAAATTTTAGGTATGGCCCGAAACGTCCTGCATTTACAGCTACTTCCAACCCCTCATAAGTACCGAGTTGCATCGGTAATTTAAAAAGTTCGAGTGCTTCTTCAAGCGTTATTGTTTCAATACTTTGTGTAGGTTTTAATTTGGCATAACGTGGTTTTTCCTCTCCATCGGCATTGCCAATTTGTATCATCGGGCCGTAGCGTCCAAGCTTGGCTACTACTTCTTTTTTGTTTTCCGGCTCAATGCCCAATGCACGCTCGCCGGTTACATAATCGGTGTGTTCGGAGGCTTCTATTTCTTTGTGGAAAGGGCCGTAAAATTGTTTTAATGTTTTTGACCACTGTCTATTTCCTTCGGCTATTTCATCAAAATCTTTTTCCATTTCTGCCGTAAAGGAATAGTCCATTACTCTTGTGAAATTATCCATCAAATAATCCGTAACTAAACTGCCTATGTCCGTCGGGATTAATTTGCCTTTTAACGAGCCGGTGTTTTCTGCTAATGTTTCCTTTATTATTTCTTTTTTGGCGTTTAATTCTAATTTTCTATACTCGCGTGGCTTACCTTCGGCTTCTCCTTTTAGTACATACTCTCTGTTTTGAATCGTAGAAATCGTAGGAGCATAAGTAGATGGGCGACCGATACCGAGTTCTTCCAATTTTTTAATCAAACTTGCTTCGGTATAACGTGCAGGTGCCTGTGTGAAGCGTTGTCTGGCTTCTATTGTTTTGTAGTTCAATGGTTGCCCTACTTTTAATGGTGGCAGCATCCCGCTTTCCTCTGCATCTTCGTCGTCGGTACCTTCTATATATACCTTTAAGAATCCTTCAAATTTTAATACTTCTCCTTCAGCTATAAATTTTTCTTTTCGTGTGGAGATATCAATCTTCGCAGTTGTTTTTTCTAAACGGGCATTGCTCATTTGCGAGGCGATACTACGTTTCCAAATCAAATCATACAAGCGTTCTTCGTCGCGAGTGCTGCCTTCGTTGGTGTTTTCAATATACGTTGGTCTGATGGCTTCGTGAGCTTCTTGTGCATTCGAGTTTTTGGAGGAATATTGCTTGCGGTTGGAAAATTCTTTGCCAAATTCTTTATGGATATAAGATTGTATGGAGTTTAAGGCTAATTCCGAAAGACTTGGCGAATCCGTTCTCATGTAAGTTATTTTACCACTTTCGTATAACTTTTGAGCTACCGACATAGTACGCGATACGGAGAATCCTAATTTTCGGGATGCTTCTTGTTGTAAAGTAGAAGTGGTAAATGGTGCTGCCGGACTTTTTTGTGTTGGCTTTACTTGTATGTCTTCTATTTTAAATAGTGCATTTTTAATGTCGGTTAATAATTGCTCTGCAGCGGTTTCCGTTTTTATTTTGTCGGATAACTCAGCTTTAAACGTTTTATTTTCTGAAATAAAATAAGCAACTACTTTGTAAAAACTTTCGGATTGAAAATTATTTATTTCACGTTCCCGTTCTACAACCAACCGAACGGCAACAGATTGCACGCGACCGGCGGAAAGCGTACGTCGTCCTAATTTTTTCCACAATACCGGAGATAATTCAAAACCCACCACTCTGTCGAGGATGCGGCGTGCTTGTTGGGCATAAAACAAATTGTGATCCAAGGTTCTGGGATTGGCTACTGCATTTTTAATAGCCGGCGCCGTAATTTCATTAAATACAATACGCTTAGTTTTATCTTTATCTAAATTTAAAACCTCACATAAATGCCAAGAAATTGCTTCTCCTTCGCGGTCCTCATCCGTTGCCAGCCATACCTCCGCATTTTTTGACAACTTTTGTAATTCCTTTACTACTTGCTCTTTGTCGTCAGAAATTACATAAGTAGGTTCAAAATTATTTTGAATATCTACTCCGTCTTTTTTGGCTAAATCTCGAATGTGCCCATAACATGATTTTACGGTAAAATCCTTACCGAGTATTTTTTCGATGGTTTTGGCTTTTGCCGGAGACTCAACTATCAATAAATTTTTTGCCATAGACCTAACTATTTTTATAAAATAAAAGATGGTATTTACTGTAAACTTATCACTTTATAGGTATCTTTTACGAATTAAATAATTCTTTTGCCCGCAAATAAAACTAAAATTTCTATTTTGTTCACTATATCGTATTTATTTTTAAATTCTTTTTTGACCTATTATCCCTATTTTTGTAAAAATTTATAAATATGAACTCATTACTTTCCATTTCTCCGGTGGATGGAAGATACAGAACAAAAGTTGCCCAACTAGAAGCTTATTTTTCTGAATTTGCATTAATAAAATATAGAATAAGAATAGAAATAGACTATTTTATTGCTTTATCTACCACAATAAAAGAAATTGGCGTTCTTACTGATAATCAAAAAGAAGAATTACGCAATTTATATAAAAACTTTACATTGTCGCAGGCAGCACGTGTAAAAGAAATTGAGCAAACAACTAACCATGATGTAAAAGCAGTAGAATATTTTATTAAAGAGAACATAAAAGATGCTGCTTTGCGAGAGAAAAGTGAGTATATACACTTTGGACTTACTTCGCAGGATATTAATAATACGGCAATTCCACTTAGTTTAAAAGAGGCATTTTCAGATGTTTATGTAGTTTATTTTAATGAGGTACTTAATATATTATCTGAAAAAGTAAAATTGTATGCTACTATTCCGATGTTGGCCCGCACACACGGACAACCGGCTTCCCCCACTCGGTTAGGCAAGGAGTTTCAGGTATTTACAGAGCGGTTGACTTTTCAATTTTCATATTTTACTTCGATTCCTTATTCCGCAAAGTTTGGTGGCGCCACAGGAAATTTTAATGCACATCAAGTGGCATTTCCGAACGTAGATTGGAAGTCTTTTGGAAATCATTTTGTAAATGAGATTTTAGGATTGTATCGCTCGCAAACGACAACGCAAATAGAACATTACGATAATTTAGCTGCTCTTTTTCACAATTATATCCGTATCAATACTATCTTAATCGACTTATGCAGAGATATTTGGAGTTATATTTCTATGGATTACTTTAAGCAAAAAATAAAAGAAGGAGAGGTAGGCAGCAGCGCAATGCCACATAAAGTAAATCCGATAGATTTTGAAAATGCTGAAGGAAATTTAGGAATAGCCAACGCATTATTCAGCCAGATGGCAGAGAAATTACCTGTCTCAAGGCTACAGCGCGATTTGACAGATTCTACGGTGTTGAGAAATATCGGCGTCCCGATTGCACATACGTTGATTGCTATGGAGGCAATAAAAAAAGGATTGGGAAAATTATTGGTCAATGAACCTAAAATCCGTCAGGATTTAGAAGATAATTGGATAGTAGTAGCCGAAGCCATACAAACAGTGCTGCGTAGAGAAGGTTTTGATAAGCCGTACGAAGCGTTGAAAGCATTGACACGAACGAATACCAAAATCACGGATAAAGAAATTCATGCATTTATTGATACTTTAAATGTTGGCGCTGAAGTAAAACAGGAATTAAAACAAATAACTCCATTTAATTATACGGGTATTTAATGAATAAATTAAAACATCTGTTGCAAAATATTGTTATTGATTTGTTTATAGATGTATTGATAAAATAGATTAAACCACCATTTTTATAATTTTCAAAATATGATTACTATATATCACAACAATAGATGCGGAAAAAGTAGGAGTGCTCTTTGTATATTAGAAGAGGCGGGCGTACCGTTTAAAACTGTTGAATATTTGAAAGATACGCCTTCCATTGAGGAGTTAACAGCACTATTGAAAAAGTTGAAATTGAAACCACACGATATTATTCGAACAAATGAGTCGGTCTATATTGAAAATTTCAAAGGTAAAACATTTACCGATGAGCAGTGGATTAAAATATTACACGAAAATCCTATTTTGATTGAAAGACCTATTGTGGTAAATGGAAATAAAGCCGTTGTAGCGCGTCCGCCGGAAAAAGTACAAGAAATTCTTTAAGTTATTTGGTTCTTTTGTGATGCGTTTGAAAATAAAGGATGCAATGCATACTTTTTTAAATTTCAGTAGCGATTTTATGCTATTCAGTTTAGTGGTTATTATTGAAAGAGCGTGTTAATCTTTCTTTTTTTCCTTTTTAGGAAAACGTATTGCCAATCCTGCTTTTGTGATAACTCTAGGAGAATTTTTTAGCAAACCGGCGCCAACAGAAAGGTCGAGCTGTATATACTTGTTTAGTAAATAAGCAAATCCATTATTCACACGCAAGTCAAATTGCCCACCATGCGGATAAAATGCATATAACTCAAAAAAGTATTTGAATTGATGTTGCTTTTCAGCGGTTGAACATCTTAATAATTTAGTATAAGTAGTGGCAATGGCTACACTGTACGTAGGTTTTGCATCTTCGCCATTCCATGTCAATCCATAATTGTACATCAATCCAACATTTTTCGGAAGGAATTGCTCCATGGTAATTTTAAAATAGGGTGCTACGTATTTTGTTCTAAAATTTTTGGAAGAAATTACATTAGCGGTTAATCCTCCAATAAAAGAACTTCCGGGCGCATAGCGCTTAGCGTCAATCATTTTTATTTTCATGCCTATGGCTATTGGAAATAATCCCGTTTTATGATAGCCATCATCATAAAGATATGTGGCAGAAGTACCATCAACTCTTAATTCAAAATAATTGCTTATACCATATTTTAATAAAAAAGCAGGATGTTGTATTTCATGTATGTCTTGTTTGAAGTAGGTGTATGAAGTTCCTAATTCTACTTGCGCTTTGCCGGTAGGAACTAATAATACGCCTTCTGTGAATGCAGGACGTGTAGATGCAAAATGAAAAACGGATAAGGAATCTTGTGCTTGGATAAAATTTGTTGTAAGTATAAACAACAACAATACTAGTGATTTGTCTCTCATTCGATAAAAATAGGATTTTCTTTTTGATATTTGTAAAAATATTAAATAGTTATTTTAAGTTTTTTTAAGCACTCACTAATTAAAAGTACTATAAATTTGTATCGATGTTCAAAAGAGCGGTAATATATTTAATTCTTTTGTTGTATGCCAATGCTATGTTGTTTTTGCCCAAAGCAGCAGGGGTAGATATTTACGATACGCGTGACCATAAAAAAGATGAAATAAATTCCTTGTTTGAATATATTTATCAAATTGTATTAGGTAATAAAGACAATACTCCTGAAGATGAAGATGGTAATTCTTCTGCCGACTGTTATATACAAAAAATAAATATCGGGCAAGTTTATCAGGTGGTAAACTTAGAGCCGGTTCAGTTAACGATTCAGCATCCTGAAAATAAAATCAGCTATTTTAATTTGGGGATTATTACGCTGCCGGAGGGCGTAAAACATATCACCGTTCCGCCACCCAAAGCCTAATTTTTCAGTTACTATTTTTTGCCATTTCACTACTAATGGCTTATTGACACTTGACAGCAGAGTGTATTAAATATATATTGCTAATTATAAATAAATTGTATGCCTTGTAAAAATCTGAAAACCTTTCTTTCACTATGTACAATCATTGTTCTTGTTTCGTTTTGTACGATTAGCAAAGCCCAAGATACATTGAAAATGACCGTGCAAGATGCCGAAAAGCAATTCTTGCAAAAAAACCTTTCTTTAATTGCCGAAAAATACAATATCGACATTAATAAAGCCGCTATCAAACAAGCTAAAATTTGGGATAATCCTGATTTGTCTTTTGCCAGCAATATCTACGATGGAAATAAATATCCATTCTATCATGCAAAAAGCAATTACGGCGGACAGTTTGATGTTTCTTGGACGCAATTGTTTAAAGTAGCCAAACAACGCAAAAAACTCACCGATTTACTCACCGATAACGCCTTGATTGCAGAGCAACAGTTCAATGATGTGATGAATAGTTTGCGCTATACTTTAAAAACAGATCTATATACTGTTGTTGGTTTATTAGAAACACAAAAGATGTATAAAGCACAGTTAGATGCCTTGCAACCTTTAGTATCGGGTATGGATGTGCAATTAGAAAAAGGGAATATTTCTGCAAAAGAAAATCTAAGAATAAAAGCATTGGTTTTTGATTTACAATCAAATATTTTAGAAAACAACCATGCGCTTACTGAAACAGAAGTAGAATTGCGTGAGTTGTTACAACTGCCCACATCGACATTTATTTTACCACAACTTTCAATCACAGATATCCCAACACCTACGGTTACTACTGCTTCAATCGATTCACTTTTAGAAGTTGCAAAAAATAACCGCCCTGATTATAAAGTAGCGCTATTGCAATCTACGCAACAAGAACATAATTTGACGTATCAAAAAGCATTGGCAAAACCCAATGTAAGCGCAGGATTAGCTTATGGTCATCAGGGAAATTATGCAAGTAATTTAGTTAGCTTTCAAATTGGACTTCCGATTCCGGTGTTTGATAGAAACCAAGTAAATATTCAAATAGCTAAAATTGGTATCAATCAACAAAATGCACAAAATGAAGTGTTAATCTCTAAAATAAAAAGCGATATCGACGAAGCTATTCTGAAATTAACGCTTTCTTATCAATTGTATTCCGGTCAACAAAAAGATTTTATGGTAAAGTATGATGATATGCTGCTGAAGATGTTACAAAGCTATAAGAATAAAGAAATCGGACTTTTAGATTTTACCGATTTTATCGGCTCCTATAGCGACACTAAATTGCAATTAATTAATCAGCTTACCAATATCAAAAAAAATATTGAAGATTTGAATTTGGCTTGCGGTACTACCATTATTCCTAACAATTAAGATATTCTCTCCAAAAAAAATAAAATAATAATCATGAAGACAATAGTAAAACATTTGTACCTCTTAATATTCCTGATAGCTGTATCCGCTTGTAAACATAAACAAGGGAATACGTCCGCTTCAAAAGCAAGTAATAAATTCTGTGTAAGTGATACCATGCTTAATTTGATTGAGTTTGATACGGTATCAATGCAGCCTATTAATAATGAAATTTCATTGTCGGGCAGAATTTCATTTGATGAAAATAAAGTAGTAAAAGTATATCCTAACTCCAGCGGACAACTCGAAGAGGTGAAAGTATCCTTAGGCGATTATGTCAATAAAGGGCAAGCATTAGCCATCCTTAAAAGCGCCGATGTAGCAGGGAATTACGCAGATTTGAGCAGCGCAACTGCCGATGTAGCCATTGCCAAAAGAGAACTAGATAACGCAGAATCTTTATACAAATCGGGGATTAGCAGTGAGCGAGAATACACTGAGGCCAAACAAAATTATGATAAAGCTCAAAGCGCCTACCAAAAAATAAAACAGACTATTGCCATAAATGGAGGTGGAAATACCAGTGCCGGAGGTACATTTATTATAAAAGCACCACAAAGTGGATACATAGTAGAAAAAAATGTAACCGCAGGTAGTTTTATTCGTAGTGATATGGGTAATAATTTATTCACTATATCTGATTTGAAAGATGTATGGGTGTGGGCAAATGTATTTGAGGGCGATATTCCGAAAGTAAAAGTTGGATATGATGCCCGTATTTCTACCTTGGCTTATAATAAAACGTATCAAGGAAAAATAAACGAAATCAGTCAAGTGTTAGACCCTGATAGTAAAGCATTGAGAGCTAAAATTATATTACCCAATACAGACCTTTCCTTAAAGCCGGATATGTTTGCAAATATAACGGTATCTAATGTAGAAAGTAGAAAAGCACTTGCCATTCCTTCTAATGCTGTGATTTTTGAAAATGGAAAAAATTATGTAGTTGTTTACAAAGATAAATGCAACCTACAAGTAAAAGAAATTGACATCATGAAAGCAATGTCTAATTATACGTTTTTAAATGGAGGCTTACAGCCCGGAGAAATAGTCATTTCCAAAAATGCTTTATTGTTATACGGAGCTTTGACAGATAATTAAATCCGCACGTTCTAAATAATTATTGAATTCAAATTATCTTTTTAACAGGTAAAAAAAATTAAATGAATAAGCTCATCAAAATAATAATCACTTTCTCTCTAAGAAATAGATATTTTATCTTTTTCCTTACCGCCGTATTAGCGGTAGTAGGATTTATTTCTTTTAAGAATACCCCGATAGAAACATTTCCGGATGTTACGAATACACAAATAATAATTATAACACAATGGCCGGGAAGAAGTGCCGAAGAGGTAGAAAAATTCGTAACCATTCCTTTAGAAACTGTATTAAATTCGGTTCAGAAAAAAATTAATTTAAGAACTACTTCCTCTTTTGGGTTAAGTTATGTCCGACTAATTTTTGAAGATAATGTAGATGATGCATTTGCCCGTCAGCAAGTAATGAGCCGTATTGCAAACGCAGATTTACCCGAAGGTATTTCGCCCGAAGTAGAACCTCCCTACGGCCCTACCGGAGAGGTATATCGTTACACACTTTCTTCTAAAACCAGAAGTGTAAGAGACCTTACCACCATACAAGATTGGGTACTGGATAAGCAATTCAAATCCGTTCCGGGTGTTGCCGATGTCAATAGCTTTGGAGGAGAAGAAAAAGCCTATGAAATAAGTGTTGACCCTAATCAAATAGCCAAATATGATTTATCCTCCTTAGATGTTTATAATGCAGTTTCCAAAAGCAATGTAAATGTGGGTGGCGATGTAATCGAAAAAAACGGACAAGCATACGTTGTACGAGGTATCGGATTATTGAATAATATAGACGAAATTAATAATGTTATTATTACAAATATTAAAGGCGTTCCTGTAACGGTTCGGAATGTAGCGGTGGTATCCGAGACAGGAAAACCGAGGTTGGGGCTTGCCAGTCGCGGTACAGATAAACCCGATATCGTAGAAGGAATAATTGTGATGCGTAAAGGAGAAAATGCAGAAGAGGTTTTGAAAAGAATTAAAGAAAAAGTAAATGATTTAAACGAAAATATACTCCCTAACGATGTTAAAATTGATGTTTTCTATGACAGAACAAAATTAATAGATTTATGTACGGAAACGGTAATTCACAACTTGATTGAAGGCATCATCTTAGTGACTGTTATCGTATTTCTTTTCATGGCAGAATGGCGTACAACTTTAATTGTATCTATTATAATTCCATTATCGTTGTTATTTGCCTTTATGTGTATGCGTATTAAAGGAATGACGGCAAATTTATTGTCTATGGGTGCGGTTGACTTTGGTATTATTATCGATGGTGCGGTGGTAATGGTGGAAGGGATATTCGTGGCTTTAGATCACAAGTCTAATCAATTAGGTATGGAACGTTTTAATAAAATTGCGAAGCTGCGCATTTTTAGAGACACTGGCGTAGAAATGGGGAAATCTATTTTCTTTTCTAAATTGATAATCCTAACCTGCTTAGTACCAATCTTTTCTTTTCAAAAAGTAGAAGGAAAAATGTTCTCCCCATTAGCTTGGACATTAGGTTTTGCATTATTGGGCGCATTGATACTTACTTTAACGCTTGTACCTGCATTAAGTAGTATTTTGCTAAATAAAAATGTAAAAGAAAAACACAATCCCGTAGTTTCTTTTTTTGAAAATAATATTCGAAAATTATTTACCCTTACCTATAATCATAAACGTACAAGTATCATCGTTTCTTTAGTATTTATGACACTTTGCTTTGCATCTTTTAAATTATTAGGCACAGAGTTTTTACCCAAATTAGACGAAGGCGCATTATGGGTAAAAGGAGATTTGCCAATGAGCGCATCCTTGCAAGAGGCTAATGAAGTGGCAGAAAAAATGTGCAAAATGATAAAACAATTCCCAGAGGTAAATGAAACATTAGCACAAATAGGTAGAACTAATGATGGTACTGACCCTAAAGGGTTTTATCACTTCGAAATAGCAGTAGATTTAAAGCCAAAGAAAACATGGGATAAAGGGGTAACACCGGATAATTTGGTCGATAAAATGGACAAACAATTATCAAAAATCCCCGGCGTAACATTAAACTATTCGCAACCTATACGAGATAATGTTGAAGAAGCCGTAGCAGGCGTTCCGGCATCGTTAGTCGTGAAAATATTTGGAGAAGATTTTGATGTACTCGATGCCAAAGCAGACTCCGTGCTAAATATCCTTAAAACAGTCCGAGGATGTGAAGATTTAGGCGTGCTTCGAAATTTAGGACAGCCAGAATTCCGTATTGAATTAGACCAACAAAAAATGGCAATATATGGCGTAAATACTGCTGATGCTAATGCTGTAATAGAAATGGCATTAGGGGGAAAGGCGGCAACGCAATTATATGAAAATGAACGTAAATTTGATATTCGTATTCGATATCAAAAAGTATTCAGAAGTTCTGATGATAAAATTGGAAACTTGATGATACCTACGATGAACGGTGCCAAAATTCCGTTGCGACAAATTTCTACGATAAAAACACTTACCGGTCCTGCCTTCATTTACCGTGATAATAATATGCGCTACATTGCCGTAAAATTTTCTGTACGAGATAGAGACTTAGGAAGTACTATTGCCGAAGCTCAAAAAAAAGTAAATAAACAAGTACATTTATCAAAAGGATATGTAATGTCTTGGAATGGTGAATTTGAAAACCAACAAAGAGCGTCCAATACCTTGATGCACGTGGTGCCGATTTGTTTATTAGTAATCTTTTTGATTTTATTCATCACGTTTGGAAATTTTAAAGATGCTATGATTGTAATTACGAACGTACCTTTTGCACTCATCGGTGGTATCCTTGCCTTGCATATTCGTCAAATGAATTTTAGCATTTCAGCCGGTATCGGTTTCATAGCTTTGTTTGGAGTATGCGTACAAAATGGCGTGATTTTAGTATCTGTATTTAAAGAAAACTTAAAGAAAAAAATGCCAATTGACGAAGCTATTTTTTCAGGAGTAATTTCCCGTGTACGTCCGGTGATAATGACGGCGCTAATGGCTGCCATCGGGTTGTTGCCGGCAGCAGTTTCTACCGGTATTGGTTCCGAAACACAAAAGCCTTTAGCTACAGTTGTAATTGGGGGATTAGTAACCAGTACAATTTTAACACTACTTATTCTACCAATTATTTATAAAATTTTTATGAGCTTTACAAACACAAAAGCTAAACAAGATACCCAGCACGAATTGGGCTTGGAGTAACTTTTTTCTATTAATGGCAGATTTCTCTATACCTATAGAGAAATCTGTTTTTTTTTATACTTTTAATTTATGAACCTACATCAAAAAAAATTAGAACAACAAGTAATAAAACACGACCGCGTATTTATAGCAGATACTGCTAAAGTGCTAGGTAATATTGAATTGCATGACGATGTTTCCGTTTGGTTCGGCGCAGTGCTTCGTGCCGATTTTGATAGCATTACCATAGGTAAGCGTACAAATATCCAAGAAGGCGTTATTATGCACGTGGACTTTGGAAAACCTGTAATTATTGGAGAGGATAACTTGATTGGACATGGTGCAATGATACATGGTGCAGAAATTGGAAATGGTAACTTAATCGGAATGCGTGCTACCGTCTTAAACGGCGCAAAAATTGGAAATGGATGCATAATCGGCGCACATGCTTTGGTGACAGAAAATATGGTAGTACCCGATGGAAGCATGGTATTAGGCACGCCCGGTAAAATAGTGAAAAAATATCCACCGGAAGAGGTGAGCAAACGGGTGCTGTTTGGAGTAGAAGAATATTTGAAAGAAAAAGAATTGTATCTAAATGAAAAATACAACACGGAATAAAAAATCCTTTCTATTTTCATTATTTGATAGATTCAAGTATTAAAAGTATTTTTGTCGAAACTAAATTTTTTATTAGCCGCCATGAAAATACTCCTCATTCGTTTCTCTTCCATCGGCGATATTGTTTTGACAAGCCCCATAATTCGCTGCTTAAAACAGCAATTAGCCAATAGTGAAGTGCATTACTTAACCAAAGCAATGTATCAAGAAATGCTTACTGCAAATCCATATTTATCAAAAGTTTGGGCAATAAAAAATAATGTAGATGAACTCTTAAATACATTAAAAGAAGAAAAGTATGATTTAATTATTGACTTGCATGACAATATCCGCTCACATCAAATTACAGCACAGCTAAATGTAAAAACATATACATACAACAAGCAGCGTTTTAAGCGTTTTATGCTCTTGAAATTTAAAATAGACCTATTGCAAAGCCATGTTGTAGATAGATACTTTTCGGCAGTGAAACAATTAAATATCCTCAACGATGGAAAGGGGTTAGATTATTTCATTCCGGAAGGGGAGGAGATAACTCCGGCTAAAATGCCCTTTACACATATTGCCGGATATGGCGTAATCGTTATTGGAGCAAAGCACTTTACCAAACAAATCCCGAAAGATAAATTAGAAATTCTTTGTAAAGGAATTTCAATTCCCATTATTTTATTGGGAGGAAATGAAGATGCATATTTGGGCAAGCAATTGGAAAGTATTGATAATTTTAAAATTTTTAATGCCTGCGGAAAATATACTATCAATCAATCAGCCTCAGTGATAAAACGTGCTAAATGGGTAATAACACCGGATACCGGTATGATGCACATTGCTGCGGCTTTTAACAAACGTATTATCTCTGTTTGGGGCGGAACAGATAAACGATTAGGGTTTACACCCTATAACAATAATGCCAATTCTGTAATTTTCGAAAATACAAATCTTACTTGCCGCCCGTGTCATAAACATGGATTAGCCGCTTGTCCTAAAGGTCATTTTAAGTGCATGAGTGAGTTGGATATGCAAAAAATAATCAGCGTGCTGTAATAATTATTTCCAATTTACTTTTTCTTTCCAATCTGTAGTTCGCTTTCCTTCGGGATGAGGGATGTCATATTGTCCCACATAAATAAATCCAAGTATTTTATCAGTTTCCTCTACGCCTAAGGCATGTTTTAACGCCGGATGATAACACATTCCTCCCGTACTCCAAAAAGTGCCTACCTTATATTGTGTGGCGACTAAAAGCATGTTTTGTATGGCACAACTGGTGGCAGCTATTTCTTCTAATTCAGGAATATTGCTTTTATTACCTTTTTTATTTACACAAATAATTACATGAGAGCAATGTTGTGCTCTATATTTCAGTTTATTGTATTTCTTTAGTAAAAATTGATCCTCCGGAGTATTTTGTTTATATACGTCGGCATGCAATTCCCCTAAAGCATGCACACTATTTCTTTCAAATACGATAAATCTCCAAGGCTCGGTTAGCCCATGTGTAGGTGCCCAATTGGCAGCTTCCAACATTTTTTCTATTATTTCTTTTGGGGTATCATTGCCATTATAGTTATCAGGGTCTATTGTCCGTCTATATTTAATTGTTTCTAATGTATTCATAGTGTACAAAAGTAAGCAACAATTAATAAAAATAACAAGGATAAACAATAATGTCCTTATTTTTACCTTTATTGAAATATGTTACGACTGCGATTGCTATTTATTTGTTGTGTATGGATGAGCGTTCTGGCGAAGGCACAAATTGCTATGCAGGATTTTAATGCTTTTTCTAATCTTCGTACTAAAACCATTGCAGTTACTTCTGATACGATAATGATGGATTCCGTTAGTCTTTTCCCCAATTCTTTTTTTATTCGTGATGCCAAAACCAATGAATTTATTAATAAGGAAAACTACACATTAGATTTTACCACCGGAAAATTAATTTTTAAACATGGACTAAGACCGGATTCTGTTCATCTGAATTTCCGCACCTTTCCTGTGTATTTGGCAAAAATAGCGCAGCACAAAAACCCTAAGCTTATACGCAAAGGAGATTCGCTGTTTTATGAAAATTATTATTATCTGCCTAAAATAGAACAAACTGCCGGATTTATGGATTTTGGAGGATTGAATTATAGCGGAAACTTTGCACGAGGCATTCAGTTCGGTTCCAATCAAGATTTAACGCTGAACTCTAACTTAGATTTACGTTTGAGTGGAAAAATTGGAAATGGAATTGAAATTACGGCAGCATTGACCGATAATAATATTCCGCTGCAACCCGATGGTACAACACAGCAAATTCAAGATTTTGACAAAGTGTATATTCAATTGAAAAAAGACCCGCATACCGTAATTGCCGGCGATTACAATTTGAAAAGTTTTGACAGTTATTTTATGAAGTTCTCCAAACAACTGCAAGGTGCCAGTTACGTCAATAACCTGAAATTTAAAAACGGAATGCGCTTGCAAACATCCACTTCTTTGGCGGTAAGCAGAGGTAAGTTTGCCCGTAATATATTTCAAGGTACGGAGGGCAATCAAGGACCATACCGATTGGTGGGCAATAATAATGAAACTTTTATTATAGTATTGGCAGGAAGTGAAAAAGTTTATGTTGATGGCATTCGTTTGCAACGTGGAGAACTCTTGGATTATGTAATGGATTATAACACGGGAGAATTGGTCTTTATGCCCCGTTTTCTTATTACAAAAGATTCTCGGATTGTGGTGGAGTTCGAATATTCAGATAAAAATTATTTTAGAACTACAGTGCATGAAGCTATTCATTTTCAATGGAAAAATTTATCCGTTTTTACTCAAGTATATGCAGAGCAAGATGCTAAAAACAAACCAATTACTAATAATTTATCCGACAGTATAAAAGATTTTTTATCCGGTATTGGGAATAATATTTCCAATGCCTATATATCCGGTGTGCGTACGGCAACTTTTGACCCAAATAAAGTACAATATCGATTGACGGATTCTACCGTAAATTCTACTACTTTCGACTCTGTTTTTGTTTATGAAACGAATCCCGATAGTGCTAAATATGTTTTGAATTTCTCTTATCTCGGCCCTAATAAAGGGAATTATATTCCGAGTAAAAATGCCAATAACGTCAGGGTATATCAATGGGTAGCACCGGTTGGCGGTGTACCGCAAGGTACGTATGAACCACTGATTTTATTGGTAACTCCCAAAAGCCAGTTATTATTTACATTTGGCACGGCATATAAAATAGATAATAAGACCAATATTCGAGTGGAAATGGGACTCTCTAATTATGATAAAAATTTATTTTCTCCATTAGGCAAAAAAGAAAATTTAGGATATGCCGCAAACGCCCAATTGAATAGAACAGATTCCTTTAAACATCAATTTGTTTTTTCCAATAACTTAAATTACGAATTCAAATCGAGTAATTTCCAACAAATAGAACCTTATCGAAATGTTGAGTTTTCTCGAGATTGGAATATTGGCAACCAACTGAATTATACCGAACATATTGCCCGTTATCAAACACAATTGGCAGATATAAAGCATAATATTTTAATTGGCTATAAATTTTCTACTTTCCTTCGCCAGCAACAATATAAGGGCTTTGAAAATTGGTTGTCGTTCGGTACAAATTATAAGAACATAAAAATTGCTGCAGATGTCAGAGCTTTAACTACACAAGATACTTTGTATAAATCTATGTTTCTGCGCCCCGCAATTACGGTGGCTTATTCTATTGCCAAAGCCCGAGGTCTTGGATTTAGCGCAGGCTTTTATCAAGAAAATAATGTGTTTAGAAATAAACTGACGAATATGTTGCAACCAAATTCCTTTCGCAATAACAATTTCTTATTTCAATTCTTTATGCCTGATACTTCACGTTGGAATTTTATGTTGGAATATAAATTCAGAAAAGATGTGGAAGTGCGTAACGCTGCATTTAAAGACTCTACTACTGCACATACGGTAGAGTTTAGAGGAAGTGCAAATAAATTAAAAAACCAAACTTTTAATTGGACATTTACCTACAGAAATTTATCGGTGAAAGATACGGCGATACAACAGAAGCCGGAGCAGACTTTTTTAGGTAGAACAGAATATGGTGCTCGTATAAAAAAAGGTACACTTCGGTTGAATTTTATATATGAACTTGGAGGAGGGCAGGAGCGTGTTCGCCAGTTTACTTATGTGCAAGTGCCGTCCGGACAGGGATATTACAAATGGATAGACCAAAACCATAACGGCATACAGGAATTAAATGAATTTGTTCCCTCACAATTTAATGATAGTGCACAATATGTTCGGGTACAAACGGCACTTAACGATTATGTACGTTCCAACTCAACGGGATATACGCAAAATATTACTATTCAGCCGAAGGCGGTGTGGTTCAATCAAAAAGGATTTAAAGGGTTTATGGCAAAACTGACGCTGCAATCGTACATGCAAATAAAACGAAAAGTATATAAAGGGAACATCGGAAAAATGTTTAATCCGTTTGTGTTTAATACTACGGATTCTAACACTATTACGCTAAATTCTAATGTTCGTAATTCATTTATTTTTAATGCTGGAGATCCCATTTATTCATTTTCTTTTACCAATCAATTGTTGAATGATAAAGTGTTATTAATAAATGGATTCGATACCCGCCGAAGAATGGATAACAGCTTAGAAGCTTATTATAATTTGAGTAAAAAATTTACACTGAATCTAAAATTTATACAAACAAAAATGTCTTTGGTGTCAGATTATTTCCATGCGAACGACTATAATGTAAAAGGGTATTATTTAGAACCTAAGTTTACGTTTAATTATAAAACATTATTGCGTACTTCTATCAATTATGGACTTACGCAAAAGAAAAATGCAGCCGCTTTAGGAGGTGAAAATGCCTTAGCCAATAAATTGGAATTTGAGCTACGATACAGCAAAGCGTTGAAAAATACATTGGAATCTAAATTCTCATTTGTATTGGTAAAATATTCTGGTGAGAATGGAACTACTAAATCTTATACTATTTTGGAAGGCTTACAGCCCGGAAAAAATTACATTTGGAGTGCAACCTACACCAGAAATATTTCGCAAAATTTAGAATTAAGTCTTACTTATGAAGGACGGAAAACCGGCACCGCCAAACTGGTAAATACCGGCAGAGCGCAATTAAGAGCTGTTTTTTAATTTTATCTAAACATTGCTTTTTACAAAAATATGCTGTACATTGTATTGTATAACCAAATTATAAACTATAAAAACTAAGCGTATGGGAGTTAAATTGAATTTAAGATTTGCTTTTGAATTATCTACAATAGATGGAAGTCCGCTAAACCCGGATTTAGTAGTAAATGCTCAAAATAACGGAAGTAAATATTTTCAAGGGCATATAAAATTTAAACCCAAAGGAGAGGTCAGTTCTACTGATGATGAAGTACCGATTACAAAAGAAAAAGTTGCTGATGACAATGGTTTCTTTAGTTTAAAAATATGGGTAAATAACGAAGCGGATGATGCAGAATATAACGTTATTCCAATAGATATAGATAGAGATGTATATATAAAGAATTCAAAAAAGGGTAAAGCAAACGTTATACACCTAACAATACAAGACACTCCGGCTACTAAAGATCCTTTAGGTAATACGTCTGCTCGGAAAATTATTATTATAGACAATATGTACCCGATACAGTAAAAACGGGTTTCCTCATTAAGCAATAAACAATCTGATTAATGCATCGGGTTGGTATGGTTTTAGTATAAATGCATCAAAGCCGAGTGCCTCTATTTCTTCATTGCTTAGCGTGGAGAGTGAGGCGGTATTTCCTATAATTTTAATCTTGTCGTATTTTTTATTGCGCCGTATTTGCTGCGTGGTTTCAATGCCGTTTAAATTTGGCATATCTAAATCCATGAAAATAATATCGGGGATTTTTTTGAATAATAAATGAATAACTTCAAGGCCATCTCCGGCTTCCATTATTTTTATCGTACTATTATATCCCAATAAAATTTCTTTGGCTATTAATCTGTTTTCTTCATTGTCGTCCGCAATTAAAATTATTTTGTCGTTGAGTGCAGCGGTGTCTATCGCCGTAGCATCAGCGTGCAATTCATTTGTTGCCGATGCAATTTTATACGGAATGGTAAGGGTGAATGTAGTGCCTTTGTTTACTTTACTTTTTACGGCAATAGTACCGCGCATCAGCTCGATAATTTTTTTTGAAATGGAAAGCCCTAAACCGGTGCCGCCAAATTTACTTTTAATGCTGACATCGGCTTGCTCGAAACGTTCAAAAACGGTAGAGATTTTATTTTTAGCGATACCAATTCCCGAATCTTGAATTTGGAAAATTATAAAAATTTCCTCTTTGCGTTCTTGCTTAGTGCTTACCGTAATTTTTACCCCGCCTACATTTGTGAATTTAATGGCATTTGCAGCAAAATTGAGTAAAAATTGATATGTACGAATTTTGTCTCCGAGCAGCAGCAAGCCTTTGTCGAATTTCTCTACAATATTAAATTGCAAATGCTTTTCAATGGCTTTAGGCTCTAAGGCGTTAAATATATCTTTGAGTAGTTCACTGAGCGAAAATTCTATCGCTGTTAATTCCATTTTTCCCGATTCTACTTTGGAAATATCTAATACATCATTGATGATTCCCAACAGATTCTCGCCGGAGCGTTGCAATCGGTGTACATAATTCGTTTGAACTTCGTTTAAAGACTGTTGTTCCAATAAATAACAAATCCCAAGAATACTATTGATAGGTGTTCGGATTTCGTGGCTCATATTCGCTAAAAAGTCATGTTTTACATTCGCCATTTTTTCCGCTGTCGCCTTCTCTAATTTTAAAATTTCTATACGTTTATTAACTTCTAAATTCTGAATACGTTTTTCCGTTTCTCTGCTCAAATAGTCTTCTTTTGTAGCAATGAGTTTTTTGTGATACTCCAACGCTTCTTTGTACTGGTGTTGTTTTTCTAATAAAGTACTCAAAGAACCATAAATACCGATTAAGTTATAGCGTATATTTTCTTTTACAGAATTAGCTTCACTTTCTTTTAAAAGTACTTCCGCTTCCGCCAGCCGATTGAATTGGATATAGGTATTTGCAAGCATTATTTGTGCTTTTGTTACATTGCTATTATTGTTAAGCTGCCGATATATTTGTATGCATTTTTTTAATGCATTGATTGATTTTTTTTCTTCCTTTTTTTGTGCATAGAGTAGCCCAAAATTGGAATAGGCTAAGGCTAAGGGCGATAATAATTGCTTTTCCTGTGCAATTTTAAATCCTAATTTTAAATATTTCTCTGCCTTTGTAAGTTCATTGAAATCGATTAGAATACCCGAAAAACCTATACTGAAAGAGGCAATGTAAAAATCTTTTTTTGATTTTATAATATACTTTACCGATAATTCTATTGCCTCAATAGCCTCCATTTTTAATCGCTGCTTGTGGCACAAAAACGCTTGATTCATGTAGGCACTGGCAATTAATTCAGCATCGTTTATTTGGTAAGCATTGTCAATTTGCTCATTAATAATTTCCTGCGCTTTTTCCAAACTGCCAATTTCATTCTGTATTTTGTACTGAATACTTAATATATTTATTAGCTTTTCGGTATGGTGGTATAATTTTGCATATTTTTTTCCCGCTTCAGCATATTCCCACGCTTGATTGTAATCTCCGATATCTATATAATACAAGGAAAGATGAATGTAGATGTGGTCTAATAAATCCTCTCGTTTGTTCGTTTTTATAAGTTTCAGACAACTATTAAGCAAAGCCAATAATTCTTCATTACTCACCCAGTTTTCAGCACGTTTTAATTGTAAAACAAATTCCTCGGCTTGTTCTATAGTTTCTATAAGTTTCATTTACTTGCTCTGTTAAATTTAAGTAAAAATGTTCTAATTATTTTAGCATCACCAAAAATGGTGATATATTCGTATAAAATTACAATTATGCGCAAAACCCTCTTTTTCTTCGTTTTAGTTAGTTTTATTTTCTCTGCTAATGCGGTAGATAATGTAAAAAATAATATTCCTACCAATTATTTGGTAAGCTATAATTTAGTCAAATCTCATACCAAAAAATCCATTGCGCAGTTATGGAAAAAACACCATATCCCCAAAGTTATTTTACCGGTAAAAAATGACGTAGATATTTATGAAATAATTTACAAAGCAAAATGGATTGATAGCAGTTGGATTCAGTGCTCAGGACTTTATTATGCACCTAAAGGAGTAGAAAAAGCAGTACCTATAATGATGTACGGACACGGAACACAAATCCACAAACAAAGACCTGTTTCAGATGAAGACCCACAACAAGGCATCTGTTTAGGATTTGCTACCGATGGCTATGCCGCCGCTTATCCTGATTATTATGGTATTGCAAAAGGCGAAAAAGAACATTTATATCAACATGCTTGGTCCGAAGCGATGTCATTTATTTACATGTTGTATGCAATTGATGAGTTAGACAAAAAAATCGGGTTGAAAACAAATGGGCAATTATTTCTTACCGGATACTCTCAAGGCGGACATGCTTCCTTTGCAGCTCAAAAATATTTAGAAGAACTCAAAGACCCTCGATTTATCGTTACCGCAAGCTCTCCGATGAGTGGCGCTTATGATATGACAGGAGAGCAAGAAAAATATATGTTCCAAGTGTATCCGCGCCCGTTCTATTTGCCATATTTATTAGTGTCTTACCAAGAGGCATACCATGTTTTAGATATCGATAATATCTACAAAATATTCAAACCCCCGTTCGATACCTTATTGCCAAAATACTATGCAAATAATAACGATAAAACATTAGATGATTTAGATAAGATAATGCCCAAAATACCCGCTGAAGTAGTGGTGGATTCTTTAGTGCAGGTATATAAAACCACGCCAAATTTTCCATTCACCCAGCGCTTAAAAGAGAATAGTTTGGTAGATTGGAAACCGCAAGCCCCGGTGCAACTGTGCTATTGTAAAGGCGACCGAGAAGTGAATTACAAAAACTCAGAAGTAGCCTATAATAATATGAAAGCCTTAGGCGTAACAAAAATAAAACTAAACAACTTGAGCGATTATTTAGATCATAACACTTGTGCTGTTTTTGCAGTAATGGCTACTAAATATTACTTCGATAGATTTAGAGATAATGGGGATAATCCCGAAATGAAGGATGTTCCAAAATTTAAAAAAGCATTAGCAAATGTGATAAAAAAGAAAGAAGAGAAAAAATATAAATCTTCAAAAGTGGATGGCATTCGATATTAGGAAGCATTTCGGCTATTTATGCTGTAAAAATAGGGTCAGATAGTGAAAGGTCTGACCTTTTTTTTGCTTATTTTTTCATAATTTTATACGATGAAAATTAAAATATGTGGAATGAAATATCCTGAAAATATCCAAGATATTTCCAATTTATTCCCCGATTACTTAGGATTTATTTTCTATCCATCTTCTAAGCGCTTTGTATTAGGCGATAATCAAGTTGCTTTTTCAGAGTATATGCTAAAAGAAACGATTAGAGCGCTGAAAGTGGGCGTTTTTGTAAACGAACCATTAAAGAATGTAATTCATCTGGCTACAACTTATGATATGAACCTGCTGCAATTACATGGCGATGAATCGCCGGAATATTGTGAACAATTGCGCTACTTAGGATTTCCGATAATAAAAGCATTTGGCATACATGAACAATTTGACTTTTCAGCATTAGATGAATATACAGACGTATGCGATTATTTTTTGTTTGATACAAAAGCCAAAGAATATGGCGGTACCGGCAAACATTTTGATTGGAACTTATTAACCCAATATAAATTATCCAAACCCATTTTTCTTTCCGGCGGCTTGGAACTTGATGACCTTGCAACTATTCACGATTTAATAAAAGATATCCCTATCCATGCCTTAGATTTTAATAGTAAATTGGAAAATGATTTCGGCTTGAAAAATACAGCAAAATGCAAAGCAATTATAGAAGCCGTTCATGCTACATTTTTGAATAATTAATATGACAGCAGCAAAAAATAAATACCAGGTAAACGAGCAAGGCTATTATGGGCAGTTTGGTGGAGCCTATATACCCGAAATGTTGTATCCGAATATTGAGGAAATCCGCCAAAAATATTTAGAAATTATTTATGATGTATCTTTTCAACAAGAATTTCAATCGCTGCTAAAAGATTATGTGGGCAGGCCTACGCCTTTGTATTTTGCCAAACGATTATCCACCCATTTTAATACAAATGTATATTTGAAACGGGAAGACCTTTGCCATACCGGCGCACATAAAATCAATAATACGGTAGGGCAAATATTATTAGCAAAACGATTAGGTAAAAAACGAATTATAGCTGAAACCGGCGCCGGGCAGCATGGGGTTGCAACGGCTACGGTTTGCGCTTTGATGAATTTGCCTTGTGTGGTATATATGGGAGAAGTAGATATTGAAAGACAAGCCCCGAATGTAAAGCGTATGCAGCTATTAGGAGCCGAAGTGCGTCCTGCAACAAGTGGCTCTAAAACACTCAAAGATGCCACCAATGAAGCCATGCGCGACTGGATAGCTAATCCGGTGGACACCCATTATATTATCGGAAGCGTAGTAGGGCCACATCCTTTTCCTGATATGGTAGCCCGTTTTCAATCCGTTATTTCCAAAGAAATCCGTAAGCAACTTTTCGAAAAAACCGGCAGCGAATTACCCGATTATGTGGTTGCTTGCGTGGGTGGCGGAAGTAATGCAGCAGGCGCATTTTATCATTTTTTGGAAGATGAGTCTGTGAAATTAATTGCAGTAGAGGCAGCAGGACATGGCATAGATAGCGGAAAAAGCGCAGCAACCTCCGTATTAGGTCGTCCGGGAGTTTTGCATAGCAGCAAAACCCTATTCATGCAAACGGAAGACGGACAAGTGGTAGAACCGCATTCTATATCTGCCGGATTAGATTACCCCGGAATAGGCCCTTTTCATGCCAATTTATTCGAAACAAAACGCGCACAATTTTTTAATGCTACTGATGAAGAAGCCTTGCAAGCCGTAAAGTTAGTAGCCAGAATGGAAGGAATTATTCCGGCATTAGAAAGTGCGCACGCCATCGCCGCATTAGAAAAATTAAATGCAAACCCTAACGAAACGGTAATTGTCAATTTATCCGGCCGTGGGGATAAAGATTTAGATACGTATATCAGAGAATTAAAGTTGTAAGAAAAGATGAATCGCATTAAAGCATTATTCCAACAAAAAGAAAAAAATATACTTAGTGTATTTTGTACCGCAGGATATCCAGAAATAAACAGCCTTGTACCCATATTAGAAGCCTTGCAAAATAATGGCGTGGATATGATAGAAATCGGAATGCCTTTTTCTGATCCAACAGCAGATGGCCCCGTTATTCAATATTCCAATACTATTGCCATTGACAATGGAATGATGTTGAAAGTATTATTCCAACAACTAAAAGGCATACGCGCTAAAATACATATTCCTTTAGTATTGATGGGATATATAAATCCGGCAATGCAATACGGCATGGAAAATTTTTTTAAAGATGCACACCACTGCGGTATTGATGGAATCATCATTCCTGATTTACCCATGTATGAATATGAACAGATTTATAAAAGTCAGTTTGAAAAATATCAATTAGAAAATATATTTTTAATTACTCCGCAAACTTCTATAGAAAGAATACAGAAAATAGATGAGATGACCAATTCCTTTATTTATGTAGTTTCTTCTAATTCTATTACGGGCAGTAAAAGTGATAATACCGTTGCGCAAATACAATATTTCCAACGCATAAAAGAAATGCAATTGAAAAACCCTACAGTAATCGGATTTGGAATTAAAGATAAATCTACTTTTGATACGGCATGTGCTTATGCAAACGGTGCTATTATCGGTTCTGCATTCATCCAAGCCATAGATAAGTCGAATGATTTAAAAACGGACATTTCAAAATTTATCCAACAAATAAAAGCATAAATTGGTGTGGAAGTAGTGATTATAAAATATAATGCAGGAAATACTAAAAGCGTGGAAAATGCTTTGCTGCGCTTGGGAATTTACCCAATAATTACAGATAATATTGAAAAAATTAATAGTGCAGATAAAGTGATATTTCCCGGAGTTGGACATGCCGGAACTACGATGCAGTTTTTAAAAGAAAATAACTTAGATGCAGTAATAAAAAAATTGAAACAACCTGTATTGGGCATTTGTTTAGGGCAACAACTCATGTGTGCGTACAGCGAAGAAGGAGCGGTAGATGGATTGGGGATTTTTCCTGTATCCGTGAAGAAATTTGAAAATATAGAGGGGAGGTATAAAATTCCACAAATGGGCTGGAACAGCCTCACGGAATTAAAATCGCCATTGTTTAAAAATATAAAAGAAAATAGTTTCGTTTATTTTGTACACAGCTATTATTGTACACTAAGTCCATATACTATTGCTACTTGCGATTATATCCATCCTTTTTCCGCAGCCTTACAAAAAGATAATTTTTATGCAGTACAATTTCATCCCGAAAAAAGTGCAGCCATAGGCGAAATGATAATCGAAAATTTCATTGTTAATTGTTAATACTTTGATTATAATAGGTTTGTGTGGATATTTCCATCTTTAAAATCACCTTTTTTTACTATATTTGTGTGTCAAAAAATAGTATGAAGAGTGTTTTATTATTTACAAGCCTATTGTGCTTGCCTTTCTTATCTGTAAAAATAGCTAAAGCTGAAGATGCACCTATTCGCAAAACTTGCGGAACAAAAGCTCCATCTTTAGAATATGAGCTTAAATTTGAAAAGAAAGTCCAAGCATTTTTGGCCGCTCGACAAAACGCCAATTCAAGAACTGAAGCAAACTATACCCTTCCGGTAATTGTACATGTAGTTTATTGGGATCCATCTCAAAACATATCACAAGCACAAGTAAATTCACAAATAGACGTGCTAAATGCGGATTATGCAGGCACCGGATATAATTATAACAATACACCGACAGCATTTAAACCCTTAATTGCTAATACTAATATTACATTTTGCAAAGCAGTGAAAGACCTCAACGGTGTTGTTTTGGCAGAACCGGGTATTGATAGAGTAAATGCTTCTGACTATGGATTTAAAAACCCTGGTACCGGTTGGAGTGATACATATATTGATAACACCATCAAACCTGCCACTACGTGGAACTCTTCCAAATATTTGAATATTTGGGTGCTTCCTTTAGGAGGGGGGCTGCTTGGATATGCAACATTTCCGGGAGGTGCTGCAAATTTAGATGGTGTAGTTATTGGTACTACTAACTTTGGCACAGTCGGTAATGTACTTTATCCGTATGATAAAGGAAGAACGGCGACCCACGAAGTAGGGCATTGGTTGAACCTATTGCACATCAGTGGAGATAGTGAATGCGGTAATGATTATTGCGCAGATACCCCACCACAAAAAGGCAATGCAAACGACGGATCCGGATTAAGTTACGGATGCCCGACTTATCCATTTCAAGTAAATGGCTGTGGCGCAGGAAAAAGCCCCTACGGCGAAATGTTTATGAATTTTATGGATTATACAAATGATGCATGCATGACTATGTTTACCATTGACCAAAGAACTAGAATGCAAACAGCCATGTCTTCTTATTCCTTGCGTTCGGCATTAGCTTCTTCCGGAACTTGTACTATCGCTCCGCTGGCACCTATTGCTAATTTTACATCAAATGTAACTTCAGTATGCCCGGGCGGACAAGTAAAATTTACAGATTTATCCTCTAATTCGCCTACCTCATGGCAGTGGACATTTACCGGCGGTGTACCCTCTACATCTGCCCAACAAAATCCAACTGTAACTTATAATACTGCAGGTACATATATGGTAAAACTTAAAGCAACTAATGCGCAAGGCAGTAATGAAATTACCCAAACAGCCTATATCTCCGTTACAACTCCAACAGCAGTGTCGCTGCCATTTACAGAAGGTTTTCAGGGGAATACGTTTCCCCCTTCCGGCTGGAGCTTAGTAAGCACATCTGGCGAAAATTGGGAACAAACATCTGATGCCGGTGGCTTTGGAACTTCAACAAAATCAATGATGTATGATAATTTTAATTTAGATGCAGGCTCTAGTAAAGACGATATTGTAACGCCATCCATCAACTTAAATGGCGCATCTAATCCAAGAATTAAATTTGATATTGCGTATGCTGCCTATTCAGCCTACTCCAAAGATACTTTAGAAGTATTGATTACAGATGCCTGTTCCAATAATTACACCAGTATCTATAAAAAAGGAAGTGTCGCTTTAGCCGCAGGAAATAACAATACCACCAATTATTTTATTCCAACTTCCAATCAATGGCATAAAGATTCGATAGCTGTTCCGGCGGCATATCTAAATAAAAATGTAAAATTTATTTTTAGAAATTATGGTGGGTATGGAAATAATATTTATATAGATAACGTAAATGTGTATGGTGTTGCAATTACGCCAACTGCTACAGCAAGTTTTACTGCAAGTGATACCGTAGTATGCCAAGGAAACAGCCTTACGTTTACAAACACTTCTACAGCTACCTCCGGCACACCGGATTCGGTAAGATGGACAATACAAGGTGGATCGCCCAATACATCAACTGTTACAACAAGTATTTCACCCGTCTTTAATACAGTAGGAAATTTTATTGTTAGTTTAATCGCATATAAAGCGGGTAATGCAAGTGCCACATTTTCAAAATCCATCCGAGTGAAAGCCAAACCGAATGTGACTGTAAATTCACCTAATATTTGTTCGGGACAAACAGCATCGTTACAAGCTAATGGAGCATCAACTTATTCATGGATTCCAAATATCGGAAGTGGAGCATCTGTAACTTCTCCTCCGTTAACTTCTAATACAAATTATACGGTAACCGGAACAACAGCCGGCTGTAGCAATACAGCAATAGCGGCGGTAACTATAAAACCTGTTCCCGGAAACCCAGTCCTTACTTTATCCAATGATACGTTGAATTGTAATGTCGTAATTGCAGGGGCGACGTATGAATGGTATAAAGGCGGAATATTATTTACAACTAACTTATCACCAACACTAAAAGTTACTTCCAATGGAAATTATTCCGTTAAAATAATTAATAATAACTGTGCCTCAGTACAATCAACCGAAGTAAACGTTGTGTTAACAGGTATTAAAAATAACAAATACGAAGTACAACTATCTATACTACCCAACCCCAATAATGGATTATTTGATGTGTCTATAGCTTCAATGTCAACTAAAAACTATAAACTGAAACTGTTTACGATAAGCGGACAAGTAGTATTAGAAGAAGATTGGATGGCAAAAGCAGGTAAGAATATCAAGCAAATTAATTTGACAAGTATAGAGAAAGGAATCTATTATTTGAGCATTATTGGCGATGAAGGCATGGCAACACAAAGTATCATTATTCAATAAGTCTTAATTTGTTAAACTAAAAGGCTGCATTATTTGTGCAGCCTTTTATAATTTTACAACATGCTGATTGTTCCTGCCATAGATATTATTGACGGTAAATGTGTGCGTCTTACCAAAGGAGATTACGACACCAAAAAAATCTATAATGAAAATCCTTTAGAAGTTGCTAAAGAATTTGAAGCAAACGGCATCACTCATTTACACTTAGTGGATTTAGATGGTGCAAAAAAAGGAAGTGTAGTAAATTGGAGTGTGTTAGAAACTATTACTGCTAATACCAAATTGCAAGTTGATTTTTCAGGAGGAATAAAAACGAAAGAAGCTGCAAAGCAAGCTTTTGATCTTGGAGCAACACAAATCGCAATTGGAAGTCTTGCCGTGAAAAATCCGAAAGAAGTTGTAAACTGGATTTGGGATTTTGGAGAAGAAAAACTGATTTTAGGAGCAGACGTTCTGAATGGAAATATCGCAGTAAGCGGTTGGCAAGAATCGAGCACAAAAGACATTTATTCTTTCTTGGATTTTTATTATGAAGAAGGAATGGATTATGTATTGTGTACCGATATTTCTAAAGATGGAATGTTGCAAGGACCTTCTTTTGATTTATACAAAACAATTTTAGATGAATACGATGACATCAAACTCATTGCTTCCGGTGGCGTTTCTTCTATTGAAGATTTACAGCTACTGAAAGAAATGGGATGTTATGCCGCTATCGTCGGAAAGGCATTTTATGAAGGGAAAATCACTATTACTCAATTAAAATCTTTACTTTAATACAAAATACTTTGCTTACTAAACGCATAATTCCTTGCTTAGATATTAAAAACGGCGAAACCGTGAAAGGGGTGAACTTTGTAGATTTGCGAAGTGCCGGCGACCCTGTTGAATTAGCAAAACAATATGTAAAGCAAGGTGCTGACGAATTGGTATTTTTAGATATTACAGCGACAGTAGAAAATAGAAAAACCTTAATAGATTTAGTGAAAAACGTAGCAGCTGCTATAAACATACCGTTTACCGTGGGTGGAGGTATTTCCTCCGTGCATGATGTAGATGCCTTATTAAATGCCGGCGCGGATAAAGTATCCATCAACTCTTCAGCGGTAAAAAATCCATGTTTGATAGATGAATTATCCAAACAATTTGGGGTGCAATGCATCGTTGTAGCTATTGATACCAAAAAAGAAGAAGATTGGAAAGTATATGTAAAAGGAGGGCGCGAAGCAACACCCATTTATACCAAACAATGGGCCAAAGAAATTCAAGAACGCGGAGGCGGCGAAATACTTTTAACATCAATGGATAACGATGGCACAAAAGACGGATTTGCATTAGACATCACCGAGTGGTGTGCTGCAAATTTATCCATTCCCATTATTGCCAGCGGTGGCGCAGGAAATAGGCAACATTTTGCCGATGTTTTTAAAATAGCTAATGCTGATGCTGCTTTGGCAGCAAGTGTTTTTCATTTTGGCGAAATATTAATTCCTGATTTGAAACAGTTTTTAAAAAATAAAAATATTGAAGTACGCATTTAATTCGTAATTTTAAAAGATACTTATGATACCGGATTTTAAAAAAGATATCAACGGACTATTGCCTGCAATTATACAAGATGTGCGCACAGGTAAAGTGTTGATGTTGGGATATATGAACGAGGAAAGTTGGGCTAAAACACAAGAAACAAAAAAAGTTACTTTTTACTCCAGAAGTAAAAACAGAATTTGGACAAAAGGAGAGGAGAGCGGGAATTTTTTAGAAATGGTAGAGGCTAAATTGGATTGTGACAACGATACATTTCTCCTAAAAGTAAAACCACTCGGACCGGTTTGCCACACCGGAAACGACACCTGTTGGAACGAAAAAAATATCGACACCTTTTCTTTCCTGCACTACCTTGAAGCTATTATCCAAGATAGAAAAGTACACCCTAAGGATAATTCATATACCAACTTATTATTTAATAAGGGAATAAATAAAATTGCTCAAAAAGTAGGTGAAGAAGCTGTAGAAGTAGTAATAGAAGCAAAAGACAATAATGACCATTTATTTAAAGGAGAAGCAGCAGATTTGCTTTTCCATTTACTGGTATTAATGGTGGAGAAAAATATCCCACTAAATGATGTTTTATCCGTTTTGAAAGAAAGGCATAAGTAATTTGCCGCATTTTCATAATCTATATAATTAACTTTTTTTCTTTTCAAGGAACTAAATACAGTTTGGTACATGTTTTGTATGTATATCAATAACAATTAAAACAAGTAAACGAAAATGAGTATTGGAAGAGTAATTTTAAGCATATTGTTCCCACCGCTGGCAGTATATGATAAAGGTTGTGGGAGTGTAGTGATAACTTTTATCTTGACTTTAATCGGGTGGGTACCGGGCGTAATTGCCGCTTTGGTTATCTTAAATAATCCGAAGTATGAGATAAGGTAAAATAGGGTTTTTTATGTTTCTTAGGTATGCCGTTCTGAATACTCAACTCAGAACGGCATTTTCTTTTATTCCTCTTTATTCTTAAATGGTCGGATAATTAGACGCAAAGTTCTATCGTACGTAAAGTAGTTGTATATCCAGCCTAAGGTGACAGTAATTTTATTTCTAAAGCCGATTAAACTTACCATGTGCACAAACAACCATGCCAACCAAGCAATAAAACCACCCATTTTCATCCCTTTTGCTTCTAATACCGCTTTATTTCTGCCCACAGTTGCCATCGAACCTTTATCGAAATAGTTAAAAGAGACAGCCTTTTTATTTAGCATTTGGGCAATAATATTTTTAGCAACTAATTCTCCTTGCTGTATAGCTACCGGTGCTACCATCGGATGTCCTCTGGGGGTATCTTCCGTTACCATTGCTGCCACATCACCGATGGCAAATATACTCTCGTGTCCTTTTACTTGGCAATATTCATCTACTAATATTCTATTTCCGCCAACAATAGCCTCTTGTTTTAAACCGTCTATCGGGCTTCCTTTTACACCTGCCGTCCAAATTACGGTTTCGCATTTTATTTTTTTGCCGTCGGCAGTCGTTAATAAATCGCCGTCAAAATCGGTGACCATTGTATTAAGCCAAACATTTACGCCAAATTTTTTCAAATATTGCAAAACTTTAGCAGAATTATCCGGATGCATAGTACTTAGTAATCTATCCGCAGATTCGAATAAATGTATTTGCATTTTCCGGAAGTCAATTTCGGGGTAATCTTTTGGTAAAATATTTTTTCGCATTTCTCCTAATGCTCCTGCCAATTCTACGCCGGTAGGCCCGCCGCCAACAATAGAAATATTAATTAACTCTTCCTTTTTGGATTCATCATAAGTGAGTAATGCTTCTTCAAAATTCTCCAATATAAAACTGCGTAAGTTTAATGCCTGCGGAATATCCTTCATCTGCATCATCTTATCGGAAACTTCTTTCGGAAATTTGAAAAAATTAGTAGTACTGCCGGTGGCGATTATCAAGTAATCATACTTTAAATCACCAATATCCGTATGGATACTCTTTTTGTCAGGGTCAATGTTCCGCACTTCTGCTAAGCGGAAAAGTCCGTTCGGAATATTTTGCATCAACTTTCTGAGCGGATATGCAATACTTCCGGGCTCTAAGCCGCCTGTAGCTACTTGGTATAATAAAGGCTGAAAACAATGATAATTATGCTTGTCGAGTAATACGATTTGCACATCTTGGTCTTTTAAGGCCTTTGCAACTTCTATACCGCCAAAGCCCCCACCGATAATTACGACACGCTTTTGTCCGGTGGATGGAATTTTTAAATCCATTTTATGATTTTGTATTAATAATGATTCTGATAGCTTCATCGTAAAAATAATGCAACGTTGGAAATATTGTTTACTTATAAAAGTTGTATTATGATTAAATGTGTTCTATCCAAATGTTATTTGTGTATCTTTACAGCACAAAACAAACACGCTTTTTTACATTTTTTCATTGATAAATAATACACATGTCGCATATTCATCTTATTAAAAAAGACAACTACGCAATTATCCAAATGGATAGAGAAAAAGCAAATCCAATGAACTACGAATTTGTTGCCGGTTTGCGCATAGCCCTGAAAAATTTATTAGAAGACGATAGTATTCATGGTGCAATTATTAATGGAAAAGAAAATTTCTTTTCTGCAGGGTTGGATATTCCTGAGTTATATACTTACGATGAAATGCAGTTCGAAAAATTTTGGCGCAATTTTATGGAGTTAGTTTGCGATTTAGTGGCATTTGATAAACCGCTTATTGCATCAATTAATGGACATGCACCTGCAGGAGGCTGCATCCTCGCTATTGGCTGTGATTATAGAGTAATGGCAGATGGGAATTTTAAAATTGGACTGAATGAAATTCCGGTAGGTATTGTAGTACCTCGTGGTATATTCGATATTTATAGTTTTTGGATAGGCACAAAACGTGCATATCAATACATTATGGAAGGGAAATTATATACTCCCGAACATGCTAAAGAAATTGGTTTGGTAGATGAAATTGTAAGTGCTGATAAAGTATTGGAAGCGGCTGAAACGAAATTAAAACAGTATTTAAAATTTGAACAAAATGGCTGGCGTATGACGAAGCGCCAAACCAAACAAGCACAATTGAAATCCATTTCTTCTATATCCGATTTTGAGATGAAAACATTTTTAGAGCAATGGTGGAGTAAGCCGGTACGGACTATCATCGGACAGTTTGTTGAAAACCTGAAAAAGAAAGGATAATGAAATAATGAAATAATTGCATTACTAAATTACTACACTTTATTTATGCAAGAAAAATTTACGGCTTTTGAAAATCGCTTAGCTAAAGTGTATAAGCACATTAGCAAAATTGCGCGCAAGCAACACGTTACTTGCTTTAGAGTTTATGCCGTTGATTTGCCTGAATTTCCCTTTTTTATTGATGTTTATAAAGAGTATGTTTATGTGGCAGAATATAAAAGTAAACACAAACTTAGCGATGAGGAGTATCAAACATGGTTAGCTATTTCGATGGAAATTATCCAAAAGGTATTTAATGTAGATAAAGAAGCTGTTTTTTTAAAACTGCGAGAACGGCAAAAAGGAGAGCAGCAATATCAGAAATTACAACAACAAAAAAAAGAACTTATAGTAGAAGAAAATGGCTGTAGTTTTATTGTCAATCTTTCCGATTATTTAGATACAGGCTTGTTTTTGGATCATCGTATTACCCGCCAAATAGTGCGTGAATTGGCAAACGAAAAACGGGTACTGAATTTGTTTTCCTATACCGGTAGTTTTACGGTGAATGCTGCTGCCGGAAATGCTGCCGGCATCACTACTGTTGATATGTCTAAGACGTATATTAATTGGGCAAGACGCAACCTTACCTACAATAAACTGTATGACGATAAAAAACATTTTTTTATACAAGAAGATGTATTACAATATTTAAAAAATATTCCACCCAATTCATTTGATTTGATTATTCTTGATCCTCCCACCTTTTCTAATAGTAAGCGAATGGAAGAGGTCTTGGATATTCAACGCGATCATGCCGCATTGATAAATCAGTGTTTGAAAATATCCTCTCCGAATGGTATAATACTATTTAGTACCAATTATAGAAATTTTGAATTAGAAGCAGAAAAGATAAAATCAACGCACATAAAAGACATTACCCGACAAACCACCCCGTTTGATTTTGAAGGGAAATTAAAACGAAAATGTTTTAGAATAGAGAACAGATAAATGAATAACCATTTTTATTTAAAAAATAGTTACTCATTATCAGCATCGGAGTGTTTAGGTGCTTGTTGGACCGGTGCTATTTTTTGTAATTGAAATCCATATTTAGCGGCAAAAGCGGCTTGTTGTGCCTGAAAGGCTTTGTCTAAAGGATCTTCTTTTTTTGCAATCGCGTCAATCAATAGGTTGATGGATTGTGTAAGCTTTTCAGGTTCAATTTTTCCTCTATTTTCTAAGAGTATCAAAATTTTTCTATATTCTTTGTTGCTCACTCCAGCATAAAATTTAAATAATGCTTTTGCGGAGGATAGGAATGTTTTATTGCCTTCATAAGGTTTCATTCCTTTTAATATTTCCAAACTTTTATCTACTTGCGTTCTTACACTGCTGAGTGAAAATTCATTTGGGTTGGCAGAAAACGACATAATTGCTGCACCGATTTTTGTTTGTTCGCTTATTATTTTGTCGTTATAAGCAATGGCGTTTTCTTGTGCTGCAAATGAAGCTGCCGATAGTAGTACTAGTAAAATATTTAAAAATAACTTTCTCATTGTTTGTCTAATTTAATGCCATATTTTTTACAATATTGTAATTGTGCTTCTTTAAATTCAGGAAAGATTAAGGATGTTTTTTTCTTTATAGCGTCAAATATTTTTAATTTTTTCGCTTTAAAATCTTTAGCGTCTAAGTTAGGATCTTCAATGATTTTCTGCAGTTCGGTATATTCATTATCCGTAACATCTTGATACATTGCAAATAATTTTTTAGTTGCATTGTAATACGTCATTTCATTATTATATACTTTCAAAGAATCAATAAATTTTACGCTTTTATTAATGGCGAATTTTAAGATTTTCAAATTGAGTTCTGTAGCACGTTGGTTGTAGTAGTACATTTCCTTTCCAATATTTTGCTGTGCTTCTTCTATTGCTTGATGAAATTGATACGCATTTACATTATAGTTTTGAGCAAAAATGTGAGAGGTAGTAACAAAAATTACAGAAATAAAAACAATAAATCGCATTACAAATTTTTTACTAAAGATATCAATAAAAATGCCAAAACAGAAATGCCGTTTGATAACAATCGTTAATAGCCCATTGCTTTCAATTCGTGCACCATTTCGAGAAAAAATTGCTTAGCATTAAATTTTGTATTTCCAAAAAAATGCGTCAGTCCCACCATGTCGCCATGGCTTACAGAAAGTGCATTTTCATTTTGTATTATCCCTCTGTAATTGCCCCATTTACTGGATTCTATGCCAACCATGCCATCGTTGCTGCCTTCATAATCTTTAATAATATTTGCCATTGTTCGCCAAATAATATTGGGATAGTGCTTATTTACGTGCCCTGCATAGCTTTGATAATATACCCTTGAGGAGTCCAACACTTCTTCGTTGAACTGCTGTACGCTTTGTGTACTTACTTGCACTAATGAACGCAAACTATCCGGTCGTTTATCCCCTAATAAAGTAGCATATAAATTTACTAAACGTGCTGCTGCAATTTTAGGCAAAGGCAATCTGCCTAAAACGATATCTGCTAAGTAGGCGCCTTTATGTGGTGTTCCTAAAGTCGTTATGCTGGCAATATGCTCGTCCATACCTAACCTTCCGGCCAAGTAGCGTGCTTCTAACCCACCTTTGGAGTGTGCAATAATATTTATTCGTTCCTTTTTTGTTTTAGCTAAAATATCCAAAATTCTGAACTTTAGTTTAATGGCATTGTCCGGTAATGAAATAAACGCTTCTTGGTCGGCTACATAAACATCTGCACCGTACATTTTTAAATGTTCAGGGATGTTTCCCCAGTAATTCATTAATCTATGTTGGTCGTGAAACCCAAGACCACTTACTAAAATAATAGGATATTGTGTGGAACTATAGGCCAATCTATCTTCAGGTATCATTGTAATTCTTATTGCTCGAATTATTTTAAAGACGTGCAATTTTATAATATGCTTTTAAAAAACCAATACTTACTCGAAATAAAACGCTTCTTTAACTATGAATTAACATACATTGTATTGTATTTACCAAAAAATCTAACTTATTTTGTGTTATGAGTAAAATATATTTCTACGGTTATTACTTTTTCTGCTAGTCAGCGGGATGAGGTGTACTGTAGTCATTAAAGTATAATAAGTCCCGAGTAATCGGGGCTTTTTTTGTGTAAAATTATGAGTAATAAACCAAAAATAGCCATTCAAGGATTTGAAGCATCATTTCATGAAATTGTTGCATTACATTATTTTGGAGAAAACATAAAAACAATAGAGTGTGCATCATTTCCCAAACTGTTTCAGGTAATGGAAAAACATCAGGCAGATTTTGCCGTTTGCGCAATAGAAAATTCATTAGCGGGTTCTATTTTACCCAATTATGCTTATCTGCGCAATTCCGATCTAACCATTATCGGCGAAGTATATTGGAGAATAGAAATGAATTTGATGGCTCTGCCCAATCAACAGATGGAGCAGATAAATGAAATACATTCGCATCCAATGGCCTTATTGCAATGCAGAAAATTTTTAGAGCAATATCCCAATATTCAAATTGCAGAATCGAATGATACTGCATTAAGCGCAAAAGAAATAAAAGAAAATCACATCAAACATAGGGCTGCAATTGCCAGTAAACGCGCTGCTCAATTATACGGCTTACCTATTATAGCTGCAGATATACACGACAATAAACGAAATTTTACCCGTTTTCTTATTCTTGCTCCCCCAACAGCAACAGAACATTTACCAACAGAAATTAATAAATCGTCTATTTCGTTTAGAGCACATCACACACCGGGCAGTTTAGCGAAAGTACTTACAATAATAGGTGAGCATAATATCAACCTTACTAAAATTCAATCACTGCCGGTGATAGGCGAAGAGTGGCAGTATTACATGTATGCCGATTTAGAATTTGATGATATTGTTTCCTATAAAAAAATGCTAAAAGAAATAAAACCTTTTACTACTTCTTTAAAAGTATTAGGAGAATATAAACAAGGAAATAAAATTGCATAAACGTAAAATGTTTTTTTAATAGAATATAAAATAACGATGATAATAAGTCCGGCAAAGAAATTAGAGCATATCAATGAATACTATTTTAGTAGAAAGCTAAAACAAATTGCTCAACTAATAGCAGAAGGTAAGCCTATTATAAACTTAGGTATCGGAAATCCCGACCAAGCTCCATCGCCGGCAACAATAGATGCTTTAGTGCACGCAGCTCAAAACCCTAAAAATCACGGCTACCAAAGCTATATCGGTATTCCCGAATTACGAAAAGCAATGAGCAAATGGTACCAACATACTTATGCTGTTTCATTAGATGCAGCAACGGAAATACTCCCGTTGTTAGGCTCTAAAGAAGGGATTTCGCACATCTCTAACGCTTTTCTAAACCCGGGCGACAAAGTATTAGTTCCTAATCCCGGATATCCAACGTATTCGTCTGCCACTTATTTGGCCGGCGCAATTCCGGTTGCTTATGATTTAGATGAAACCAATAACTGGGCACCGGATTTTACAAAAATAAGTGAAGATACACTAAGAGAAGCAAAATTAATTTGGGTCAACTATCCGAATATGCCCACGGGTGCAAAAGGGAATAATGAAATTTTTAAAACATTAATTGATGTTGCGAATGAATTTAAACTATTGGTAGTTAATGATAATCCATACAGCTTGGTGTTGAATGAGGGAAAACCGGTTTCAATTTTGCAACTTGACGGCGCTAAAGAAGTGTGTTTAGAATTAAATTCATTAAGCAAATCACATAACCTTGCCGGGGCACGCATCGGAATGATTGTAGGCGCTAAAGCATATATCGACACAATTTTAAAAGTAAAAAGCAACGTAGATTCGGGAATGTATCTTCCGGTGCAAGCTGCGGCTATTGCTGCTTTGTCGAATACAGACGAATGGCATACGATTCGCAATGATGAATACCGAAAACGACGCACTCTGGCGTATGCCATTATGGATGCTTTAGCATGTACATACAGCAAAGAACAAATAGGTATGTTTTTGTGGGCAAAAATTCCAGACACCTACCAACAGGTAGAAGACTTAACCGAAAAATTATTATTAGAAGCTGATGTATTTATTACACCGGGATTTATTTTCGGAAGCAGAGGAGACCGTTATATCAGAATCTCTTTGTGCAGCCCCGAAAGTGATTTAAAAGAAGCATTAAGAAGAATACAAATCTTATTCCATAACTCTTAATTTTTGAAATGAAAGTTGCAATATTTGGTATAGGATTAATCGGTGGTTCAACGGCAATTGATTTGCGGGCTGCTAATTTTAGTTCCGAAATTATCGGTGTAGGCAGAACACAAAAAAGTAACGATCTTGCGCTACGTTTAGGATTGGTGGATAAAATTGCAACTAAAGCCGAAGCTATTGCGCAAGCAGATTTGATTATCCTTACAGTGCCGGTTAATAGCTTAATTGAAGAATTAAAATATGTTTTAGATCGTATTCAACCTCACCAAGTGGTAACAGATATGGGCTCTACCAAAGGCGGAATTATCGATGCCGTAAAAAGCCATCCGAATCGGCAACAATACGTAGCATCTCATCCGATGGCAGGTACTGAAAATAGCGGGCCTACTGCTGCAATTCCCCATCTTTTTAAAGACAAAGTTTGTATTATCTGCGATAAAGAAAATAGCAATAGTACTTCTCTAAAAGTAGTAGAAGAAATGTATGGCATATTGGGTATGCGTTTGAAATATATGGAAGCCCATAAACATGATGTACACGCTGCTTATATTTCGCACATTTCTCATATCAGCTCGTTTGTATTGGCGGCTACGGTATTAGAAAAAGAAAAAGATGAAGAAGCAATTTTAGAAATGGCAGGAGGTGGTTTTGAAAGCACGGTACGGTTAGCAAAAAGTTCACCCGAAATGTGGGCACCTATTTTCCAACAAAATAAAAATTCATTATTAGAAGTAATGGATACTTACATAGAAAAAATGTATCACTTTAGAAATTTAATTAACAAAAATAAATCGGAAGAATTGCTGGCATTTATGAAAGAAGCCAACGAGATTAGAAAAATTTTAAAATAAAAACAATGGTATTAGAAGCGGCATTATTACATATTAAACCAGCAGAATTAGCTGCATTTGAAGCAGACTTTGTTAAAGCGTCAGCTATTATTTCGCAATCGAAAGGATATATTGAACACGAATTGCAAAAATGTGTGGAAGTAGAAAATAAATACTTATTGATGATAAAATGGCAAACATTAGAAGACCATACCATCGGATTTAGAAATTCTGAATTATTTGAGCAATGGAAAGCACTGGTACATCCCCATTTTGAAACCAAACCCACCGTTGAACATTTTACAATAAACTATAAACATCAAACAATCTAATTGAAATTTTATTTATTCATAAACTAAAAGAAATAAATCATTTAACCGTAATTAATAACTTTATAATATGAGCAACTTAAACATTGTCCCATTAAAAGATTGGGGATTTAATTTTGAAAAACCTGTAATAATTTCAGGGCCTTGTTCTTGTGAAACCGAAGAACAAATGATGGAAACGGCACAACGCCTTGCCGATAAGGGCATCCACGTATTGCGAGCAGGAATTTGGAAACCGCGTACTCGCCCCGGAATGTTCGAAGGTATCGGAAAAGAAGGCTTGGAATGGTTAGTAAATGCAGGAAAACAAATCGGTAAGCCCACTACGGTAGAAGTAGCTACCGGGCAGCATGTAGAGGATTCTCTAAAAGCCGGCGTAGATATTTTATGGATCGGCGCCCGCACTACCGTAAATCCGTTTTCAGTACAGGAAGTTGCTGACGCCTTACGTGGCGTAGATATTCCGGTATTGGTAAAAAATCCTATCAACCCTGATCTACAATTATGGCTCGGCAGTATGGAGCGCTTAAATGCCGTAGGCATCAAACGCTTAGGCGCAATTCATCGAGGCTTTTCATCTTACGAAAAATCAAAATACCGCAATAAACCGATGTGGGAACTGCCGGTTGAACTACGTCGGTTGTACCCGGAAATGCCAATTATTGTCGATCCGTCGCATATTTGCGGAAGCCGAGAATTAATCCCGTCGGTGTGCCAAAAAGCATTAGACTTAGATTTTGACGGCCTGATGATTGAGAGCCATCGCGATCCGGACAATGCTTGGAGCGATGCCTCACAACAAATTACCCCCGAGCGTTTAGCAGAAATCGTGTCATCACTAATTATCCGCAGCAGCAAATTAGATGATTATGCAGAAAATAAATTAGAAGCATTGCGTGCACAAATTGACCGTATTGATAATTACATGTTAGAAATTATGGGAGAACGAATGGACATCGCTAGGAAAATTGGTGAATTTAAACGAGATAACGGAATCACGATTTTACAAACCAATCGATGGGATGAAATTATCAATGACCGTATTAAAAAAGCAGCTAAAAAAGACCTTACGGATGATTTTGTAAAGGAAATGATGGAGGCTATTCACCAAGAATCTATCCGTCATCAAACAAAAATTATGAACAATATTTTAGCCGAATAATGACTTTATTGTGTAATGTATTGATAATGAATGTATTGTAAGGAAAACGACAATTCTCAAAATGTTAGTAGATTTTTCTTACAAACGTATTCATTCAATGAATGTGATATAGTTTATTAAATTTGGGCGAAACTATTTTTAATCTAAAAAAGAAAACAAATGGATACTTCAAAAATGATTAAGGCATACTGCCTAAAAACAAAAGAGAAAAACGTTCCTATGCACGATGCAGTAATCACTAAAACAGCTAAAGGTGGATACATGGCCGGCGGACACGATGGTAAAGGAAACAAAATGGCTGCTATAATGAGCGAAGCAAAAGCATTGCAAGCTATTAAAGACGGCGTTGCTAAAAAAGGTTTTTAAGCTTAATTTTTTAAGTTAAACATAAAGGTCAATCTATTACGGTTGACCTTTTTTTTATATTTTTTTCGATAATGTTACTGTCTTTTTAGCATTGAAGGCGTATAATACATTATCAAGTATAGTGCAAATAAAATTAACATTCGTCCGTCTTTATAGCATAATACCATAAACACCAACAGCGGAAATAATTTCTCGTAAAATACATTTATTTCTGTGGACATACTTTGGGTTATTGCTTGTTTTCTTTTTACGATAAATGGTATTATATAGTTTTTCCTAAAAAGGATATATATCCAATAGACTAAATACAGAATGATAAATAATTTCCCGAAATAAAATCTATACAAGAAGAATACAAACAATAGCGACTCAAAAGGAAGCAAGATATAGTAAATAAAATGCTCTATAGTGGACGTGTTATTAGAAGTGGCAACTGTCTTAAACCTTAAAGCAGCATCGTGTTTTTTATCTTGGATTAAATGATGTAAAATGTTTCGGATTCCTTTTGTTATTGCCCAAAAAAACAATAAATACATCCAGGTTGTTGAAAACCTATGAAAATTTGCGCCTATTATTATTGCTAAAATATAAAATAAAGCACCGCTGTAGGTGGCATCTAAAATTACGGCAAGATATTTAAAACGCTTCAATCGAAATGGAGGAATGGAATAGAGGAGGAGTAGGGTTATTTGAAGGAGTAAGATTAGCCGTGTCGTATTATTTAGTTTTAAAAGATATGCAGGCAGTGCTATGCCGCATGAAATTAATACTAACAATACGTAAAGTGACTGCCGTGGTGCGTTGGATAGTGCATTTGCTTTTCCTGCAATAGCATCGTCTTTTATATCACTCCATTCATTTATAAAAAAACCAAATGCCGCCGTAGAAATTGTAAGTGTCAAAAATAAAACAAAGGATAGAAGTAATGAGCTTAATATGCTCGATTTTGCGTTTATCAAAATTAAACCAATACAATAAAATGTGATGATTGGAGGTACAATAAAACTCCACCAGTCTTTTAGGCGTATATATCGGAGCATGATACTTTTTTAAGTTCTGATGTATGTTTTATCCAATGAAATAGCAGCTCAATATTGGAATTGAGTTCCGGCACTGAATAATAAATAGAATTATCTTCTATTTTGATTTAGCCTTTGCTTCGTCTGCTTTCAGCTTCTTGGCTTCACTTTTTTCTTGTTGCACTGCATTTTTTTCTTCATCTTTTACGCCTACTGCAGTTTTTACGGTAGCAGAATCATCGCTAAGTACCGCAGAGTCGTTTTGTACAGTACTAAGATCTTGAACAGTTGCGGTATCTTCTACGGCACTGTCTTGCACGGAACTTTTATTGTTATTGCAAGAAACAAAAATACTGCATACTAAAGCAGCTGTGATAAATGGAATCTTTTTCATTCGGTTTGTTTTCTTAAAATTAATATAATCAACAATAAAAAACCATATTGTCCTTAATTTATTTTATAATTTAACTTTGATTCATTTTTAGCGTCTAACAAAATAAACAGCAATATCAACTTATGAAGCGTTTTGGTGTATTTATAGTTTTTTTAAATTTACTAATCAGCAGTATGTATGCCGGAGGTGTATCTAAATCGTTGCAGCAAATCGAAGATATCTTGAAATCGTGTCAGCAAATCAATTCAGATTCATCTGCTTGTTATCGAAATTATTTAGGGCAAATAGATAGTATGATGACGGTAGTTTTTGAGAGCGCTAAAGAACAAGTACCTATTAATGAAAAATCATCCTTGCTGCAAGACCAAATGCGATGGAATAAAAAGAAAATGGAGTTCTTTAAAGTTCAAGAGGATACATTTAAATCGAACATTTCAGATGGCACCTGGAATAAAGAAATGATACGCATCACGTATCAGCAAAAAGCGGATTTTGTGTTAAAGCGCATTAAATCACTTTTGAAAAAAATAAAAGACTGATAAGAGATATTAATTGAAATTACTTTTCAGTAATTTGCCAAATATTTTCTTCTTACCTAAATCCTCGTGAAAAGCAGTGACACCATTATTGGTATATGCTTCTTCTCCGTTAATAAAAACATGTTGTACTACTTTTCCACTGCGTTTTATCAATCGGTAGCTACCGCTAAATTGAGGATGATAATCTTCGATAGGCTCTGTATTTAAGTCGGTGTCTAATTTGGTAGGGTCAATGATAATTAAATCGGCGCGTTTGCCTACAGAAATATCTCCCGCATCAATACCTAAATAATCAGCCGGTTCTTTTGTTAGCCGGTAAATTGCCGTTTCAATAGGCATAATATCCGGATGATGAGTGGCTTGTTTTATCAGGTGTAATCCGCCATCGTGGAAGGCCATGTTTAAATTATGCGCACCTGAGTCGTTGAATCCGGGCATGCAGTGTTTGCTTGCTAAAAGCTCCATGCGCACACTTTCTCTGTGGTTAGAGGTTTCGCATTTCCATCGTATTTTAGTGTCAAATTCTTCCAACAAATCCATGAAATGTTCCACCGGATCTTTGCCGGCATCTATGGCTATTTGCTCAAAATTTTTCCCAATATGCGAAGCTACCGGAGAGTTCACTACCCACATTTCTTTTAGTGCTTTTGGAAATACAGACGCTGATTTGTGGTTCCATTCTTTTACAAATTGTTTTCTAAATTCAGGATTTTTAAACATTGCTTTTCGCTCTGCTTCCGTTGCGCTTATCGCTTTTATCATAGACGGAAATTCTTCAAAAAGTGGTGTCACCGGACCGTCGCCATAATTTAAAAATGGAACAGACAGTGTTTGAAATTTCATATCTGCTCGTAATACTTTATTCCCTAAAAAACCGAGTAATTTCAGTAAGTTGTAAATCTTTTCGTTTGATTTTAAATCTAATGCTGCAACGATAGTTGTTTTCAATGATTTTTTGAAAAATCCACCTTGACTTAATCGCACAATGGTAGCAAAAGAAGTTTTATCTACCGCATTCGGCGTTATCTGTAACACGCGATTATGTTTTCGCAATACGTTAGCCAATCGTTTGTATTCCGATTTTGCCGCTAATTGAGAGGGTACAGAATAGCCGGTGAATTTTGGTGCATACACGCCCGCCCATCTATGAAATGGGAGCATATCCATAGATACTCCAAGATATCCCGCTTTTATTGCTTCTTCGGTGATTGCTTCCATTTTTTTTAATTCTTCTTCGGAAGCGTTTTTTTCGGTAAAACTTCTTTCCAAGCCCATCACATGCATACGTAAATTAGAGTGCCCTAAAAAAGAAGCAATGTTTGGACCTACCGGAACAGCATCTAAGTGTTCGTAATATTCAGTTACCGTTTTCCATTTTATATTACCCAACATCCAATGGCTCAAGGTTTTTGCAGGAATATTTTCTACACGAGCAAATAAATCTACAATTTCAGTATCTTTTCCTAATGCTGCGGATAAGGAGCAGTTGCCAATAACTACGGTAGTTACGCCATGTCTTACAGATTCTTCTAATCCGGGCATCACTTCTAATTCTGCATCATAATGAGCATGAATATCTATTAACCCCGGCATTATCCACTGTCCCGTTGCATCTATTTCTTTTGCGCCTTCAATAGCAGTAGCTTTATCAACTACAGCATTTATTTTATTGTCTTTGATAATTACGTCTTTTTTTTCACCTTTCTTTCCGGTGCCGTCAAAATATAAACCATTACGGATAATTGTAGTATTCATTTTTTGCTTTTTTAGATCTATTTTAAGTCTTTAAATTTAATCATATTGCTCGTATTTTTTATCATTAAATAATGATAAACAAACGTAAATAAATTTGTAGCGATGAAGGTAATATTTGTAATTCATAATTCATTTTATACCTTTATATCAACATTCATATTATGGCACACAAGGTAAAAGTTATTTTAGACGGAAGAAATTACGATTTAAACGTAAGTGATGACGAAACAATTTTAGAAGCAGCAATAAATGCAGATATTGACCCGCCTTATGCATGCAGAGTTGCAGCATGTTGCAGTTGTAAAGCAAAACTTATAGAAGGCAATGTAGTAATGGATGATGATGAACCATTGACGGATGAAGAGAAAGACGAAGGTTTTATACTAACCTGCCAATCGCACCCCAAAACAAATTGTACAATAAGTTACGATGAAGCGTAAAGTATTATACGGTATAAATTTCACCTACTTTTAAAATTTTTAATGCGCCATTAATTTGTTGTTGCTTTCGAAATTCATGTAATACTTGCAATGGCTCAGATGCCGGTTCATCACTCAAGTCAAATGTGCCATAGTGCATAGGAATAAATGTTTTTCCGTTTAACAGATGAAATGCTTTGATGGCTTCTTGCGGTGAAATGTGTGCCCACTCCATAATATATCTTGGCTTGTATGCGCCAATTGGCATCAGGCATACCTCAAATGTGTTGAAGTGTTCCTTAATTTCTGCAAAATGAGTGCTAAATCCCGTATCTCCAGCAAAATATATTGATGTTTCATTATGCTGTATGGAAAAACTACCCCACAATGTGGTGTTGTAGTCCCAAATAAACCGCCGATTCCAATGTTTTGCGGGTAAAAAATTAATGACTAATTCGGGTATGTCGTATTGTTGCCACCAAGCGGCTTCTTGTATTTTTTTAAATCCGATGTTCCGAAGCATTTTTTCAAATCCTAATGGACAAAGAATAGTGACATTTGCGTTATTTTTTAGCAATATTTTTAAAGTAGGAATGTCTAAATGGTCTCGATGTCCGTGAGATAGTAAAATGTAGTCAATTGTTGTAAATGTGTCGATAGAGCAGGGTAGGGCATGTTTTCGTTTTAACAATGGAGTGAGGTGGTGATAGACAGGGTCGGTAAGTATTTTTACCCCATTTAGTTGAATATAAAAAGAAGAATGCCCAAGCCAAGTAATCGTATTTTCTTTGGTAAATAAAAAATCGTTGTTTTTTATCACATCAGGAATGAAGTTGTCTTTTTTCTTCTCTTTTCGTTGAGGGTTGAGCGTGGCCAGCCACTTAATTAATCGTTGGTAGGGTAGTTTCTCTTTGCCTTGTGATGCAAGGTATTGCCCACCGTAAAATGCATTTCCTTGTACACCATCTTTTATGAATTTTAGTGCAGGATTGTATTTGTATTTAATATCCATATAAGAGAATAAAAAAAACCTGTTAGAAGTCTAACAGGTTTTTTATGATATAGTTTATCAAATTATCTTGCAGGGGAGAAGTCAACACGTCTGTTGGAGTGGTGTTGTTGTTCTGTAATTGCATCTTTGATTAACGGATCTGATTTACCCATTGGTAATTTGATAAATCTGTTTTCGTTAATTTTGTAATGATCTTTCAAGTATTTGATAGCAGCATCAACTCGAGATTCAGATAGTTTTTCGTTGAATGCGCTTGAACCTCTTACGTCAGTATTCCCTTTTACGTTAACTTTTAAATCCGGGTTAGTTGCCATAATCATACCCACTTTATTTAAGTCTTCCGTAGATAATGTTGTGATGTTTGATTTGTTCAAGTCGAAGAATATAGAAGTTAATTTCCATACTTCATCTTCTACTTTATTAATTTTCTTATTTACTGCTTCATCATCGTAAGGTACACCACCTTTAGTAACAGGAGTTGTTGCAGTAGCTACCTCCGGTAATACATTTTTGCAATCTACAATTGGGTATTGTGGAGACGAGAATGGTTCAGGGTCTTTGCTATCCGGGCAGCCATCGTGGTCGCTATCTAAAGTTACCCCGTGCGCATCAACAGCATAACCGGCAGGTGTATTTGGTTCTTTATCTAAGATATCTAATACGCCATCACCATCCGTATCTTTTAAGTTTACTTCTTTAGGTTTTGGGGTATTCGCTAACATGAATGCTAATGGATTTACCCATTCTACATGTTCTTTTTGTGCGCCAATTCTTCCAAATTTATAAGCAAAGCTAACATTCATGTAGGCATAAGCATCTCTGTTTAATTTATTTAAAGATTTTACTACAGAACCATCCGGATTTACTTTAGAGTCAAATACAAAGGCATCAATTTTATCAGAGTTGGTAAAAATGAAACTTCCTTCGATACCCATGTCAAATGATTGAGAAAGTTTGAATTTTAAACCCATTGCTAATGGGAACACAACGTCCGTAAATTTGTTGGTATAGCCTCTTAAATATTGATTGTTGTTAATGGGTTTATCGTTGCTCACATTATAAATTTGAGATGACATACGAACTAAACCAACACCCACTTTGGTATATAAAGCCACTCTTCTGGATTTAATGGGCTTACCGGTAATTTGAGAACGAATAAGTTTATTATAAGAAGTTCCTAATCCCAACCAATCGATATAAAAGTTGATAGAAGCTTGGTGGAAAACATTCGTTTTGAAGTACACAGGTTGGTCAAAGCCTAATTGTTTCCAATATTGTCTGTCTTGAGCGAAACCACCTCTGTCCACCGTTCTTCCTAATAATCGACCTAAGGTATAATCTAAATTTAAACCAAAAGCACTATTGAACATTTTTGTTAAGCCTATGCCGGCTCCCCATTGTATTTCACTTGGTTTTTTCCATTGACGAGCCCAATCATAGCTTCTGATATCTGTGAATGGAGTAGTTGCCCCAAAGTGAAGAGAAAGACTCCAATCTTGTAAGAATTTTTTGGGGTCAACATTGTAATACTTTTTTGCATCTTTAGGATCTACCGTCCCGCTTGGAGCGTTTGCAGATACACCTACGCTGGAATTTTTCTTTACTTTTTGTGCAAATGTGCCGGTTGTGGCAATAAAACACAACACAGAAAGTAAAAGCAAGTTCAATTTGGTCTTCATTTGTATGTATATTTGTGATAAAAATAGTGAAAGTTTGTTAATTTCCAAAAAAAACATTAAATTATTAATGATTTATTCAACATAGTCAAGGTCTTTGTTAAAAGAATCTTTCAAAGTTATAAGTGCAACAAAAGCAATTCCAAAAACTATTACCCCAACATATAAATTGGAAGCGATATAGGAATTCCCTTTATTTTTAAAGGCATCGGCCATTATTGTTAATAATGGTACAGCACCTCTTACAAAGTTGGGTACTGATGTAGTAACTGTAGCGCGTAAGTTGGTACCAAATTGCTCCGAAGCTGTGATATTAAATACCGCCCAATAGCCTGCCGTAAATCCGATAACCGCACAGGCTATATAATGCATAGTGAGGTTTTGTTTTCCGATGGTAAGGTAAAAGAAGATGGATAAGATGGATAAAATTAAAAATATAAAAATGGCTTTTCTTCGGCTTTTTAAATATTGACTGATTACACCGCTGCAAATATCTCCAAAGCAGAGCCCAATATAATTGTACATTATTGCTTTTGCAGGTATGGGCACTTCTGTCATATTCATGGCTTGTCCCATTTCTTTTGAAAAAAATACAAACGTACTAATCAAATACCATATCGGCACACCGACTAATACTACGCTTAAATACTTTGTAAATGTTTGTGTGTTTCTGAATATCATTAAAATATTGCCCTTCGAAATATTTTCTTTTTGTATAATGTGCTTAAACATTCCCGATTCGGCCACGCCAATCCGCATAAACAATAATACAACACCCATACCGCCACCGATAAAGTAATTTACCCTCCAACTGATTAATTCAGGATAGGAGGCCAATACACTGGCTACTACAGCACCAATAACCCCTACACTAGCTATGATGGTAGCGCCTAAGCCGCGCTTTTCTTTGCTCATCGTTTCACTAACGAGTGTAACTCCGGCACCTAATTCTCCTGCTAATCCAAAGCCTGCAATAAAGCGGAGTACTTTATATTCTTCTACGGAATGAATTGTGCCATTCAATATATTGGCAATAGAATACAAGAAAATGGAACCAAATAACACAGATAATCTGCCTTTTTTATCGCCTAATATTCCCCAAAAAATACCGCCTAACAACATTCCCCACATTTGATAATTAAAAAGCATTTTTCCGTAATAGGCTAAGTCGGCATCGCTGGTAATTCCTATCCCTTTCAGGCTGGGTACGCGTATTACGCCAAAAAGTACTAAGTCATATACATCTACAAAATATCCGAGTGCGGCTACTAATATCAATAGCGAAACTCCTTTTTGGGTGTCAGTGTTTTTCATAAGATAATTCGAAAGTAAAATACATTTTTTTTAGAAAGTGTAAAAACAAAAAAAAGATAAGTATTAATTTCAATAGAGTTGGAAAAATTTCTTGAAAGAAACAATACACTAAAATGGTTTTTTAGGCTAAGAAACCTTTTAAATGCGAATATACTTCTTCGGGATGCACATTCATGCAAAAATGCCCTCCGGAAATTTGTATATAGGGCTCGTCGGGAGGGGCTACTATTCGGTCGTTTTTGTCGTGTATGCGCAATGGATTGGGTAATTCGGATACTATCTTCTTTTGATAATTCATTTCTAACATCAATGCAAGCTCGTTATCCGTAAAGTTGTCGAAATTATCCATAATCTTGGATTGTATTTCTTTTATTTGCTCATTTTTTATTTTATTCAATAAATAGTTTTTTACAAATTTTGTTTTTGTAATGCCCGTCATAGTTGCCAACATCGTCAATCTTGGGAATTCGGGTACTACATGTATGATTTTTTTCGGATCGTTAAACGAGCTTATCATGCAAATTTCTGCCCCTATAAGTTCTCTGATTTGAAAAGAAAAGTATCCACCCATAGAATGTCCGATTAGCTTATCCGTTTGCTGAATAGCATAATGTGTAATTAATTGTCGGGCAAACTGCTGAACGGTAATAAATGGAAATGTAAATTTATCCAATACCGGCCTGTAATCTACATGCACATATTGATATTTATGTTTGTTGGTAAATGGAATAAGCTCATTAAAACAAAAGGTATCTTCTCCAAATCCGGGAAGTAATAAAAGTCTTTTCTGCATGATGCGAAAATAAAGAATCTTTCAAAAAAGTAAATTTACTTAAGATTATAATTAAAACGTATTTTTGCAGCATGATAAATTTAAGATTGCCGGCGGAATGGGAATTACAAGATGCTATACAAATTGCATTTCCAAGCCGCACTTCCGATTGGTTAGTATATTGGGACGAAGTGGTTCCTTGCTATATTCATATTATTGAAACCATTGCCACTTATCAACCTCTTATTATTGTATGTGATGATGTAACGGATTTGAATCATTATTTGAAAAGTATAGACCGAAAGAATATTTACATTATTGAAACAGAAATTAATGATACTTGGGCACGTGACCATGCCGCCATCACCGTGCAACAAGAGGATAGCTTCTTGATTTATAATTTTGTATTTAATGGCTGGGGATTGAAATTTGCTGCCGACAAGGATAATCTGATTACCGGAGAACTTTGGGATAAGGGCATTTACAATGCAAAGGAGCTAATACATCCCGGATTGGTATTGGAAGGCGGCAGTATAGAAAGTGATGGAAGAGGCACGCTTCTAACTACTACGCATTGCTTGTTGTCGCCGAATAGAAACCCGCATCTTACTAAATTGCAAATAGAAAACAAACTGAAAGAACTATTTGGCTTGAAAAACGTATTGTGGCTGGAGCATGGGCATTTATTGGGAGATGATACGGACGCACATATCGATACGGTTGCACGCTTTTGCGACGAGCAAACTATTGCTTATGTACAGTGTACCGATATGGACGAAGTGCATTATAAAGATTTAAAAATAATGGAAGAGGAGCTGCAATCTTTCAGAACAGCAAATGGCCTGCCTTATCAGTTAATACCATTGCCTATGGCGGATGCTATTTTTGCCCCTGACGATAACCGGAGATTGCCCGCAACGTATGCTAATTTCTTAATTTTAAATGATGTTGTATTACTGCCAACTTACCAAGTAGAACAAGATGAGTTGGCAATAACTCAATTGCAAAAAGCATTTCCGGCAAAGAAAGTGATAGGCATAGACTGTAAAGCATTATTACTACAACACGGCTCTCTGCATTGCATTACAATGCAGTATCCAAAGGGTGCTATAAATTTTAAAAATCTATCTCAAAATTGATACTATGAAAATCGGAATTGTACAACAATCGAATACCAACGATAAAGCTAAAAATATCCAAAAATCTTTAGATGGAATTGCGGCATGTAAACAGCAAGGCGCAGAATTAGTAGTACTGCAAGAGCTGCATTGCGGAATTTATTTTTGCCAATCCGAAGAAACGGAACTATTTAATTTGGCAGAACCCATTCCCGGTGAGTCGTCCGTTTTATTTGCCGAAGCAGCCAAAAAACATCAAGTTGTTTTAGTTACCTCCTTGTTTGAAAAACGTGCGCCGGGTTTGTATCACAATACATCCGTAGTTTTTGAAAAAGACGGAAGTGTTGCAGGCATATACAGAAAAATGCACATCCCCGACGATCCGGCTTATTACGAAAAATTTTATTTTACGCCCGGTGATATCGGATTTAAACCCATTGCTACCTCGGTAGGAAAATTGGGTGTATTGGTTTGTTGGGATCAGTGGTACCCTGAGGCGGCACGATTGATGGCGTTAGGCGGCGCAGAAGTGCTAATTTATCCGACAGCAATAGGGTGGGAAAGCGCTGATACGTCCGAGGAAAAAAACAGACAATTTACGGCATGGCAAACCGTACAACGCGGACATGCTGTTGCGAACGGATTGCCGGTAATTGCCGTGAACCGTGTGGGCGTGGAGCCGGACTGGACCGGTGCAACTAACGGCATTCAATTTTGGGGGCAAAGTTTTGTTGCCGGCCCACAAGGAGAAATTTTATTCTCAGCACCAAGCGACACGGAGATAAATGCAGTAATTGAAATAGACAAGCAACGTACCGAAGACGTGCGCCGTATCTGGCCTTTCTTGCGCGATAGACGAATTGATGCCTATCAGGATATCCTGAAAAGGTATATTGATTAATGCAAATTATAAATTGCATATAGCTCCTTTACTACTCATTATGATAAGGGTAATTATGAATAATGGTATAGGCTCTGTATAATTGTTCCATAAAAATTAACCGAATAAGCTGATGTGAAAATGTCATGGCAGATAAGGAAATTTTGTCGTTCGCACGGGTGTAGATTTTCTCCTCAAAACCATAGGCACCGCCAATCAAGAATATAATTTTTTTGATAGATTGATGTTCTTTCTTTTCAATGTATTGCGCAAATTGCTTAGAAGAAAACGAAGTGCCTTTTTCATCTAACAGAATTAAAAAATCATCAGGTTTTATTTTAGATAATATTTTTTCGGCTTCTAATTGCTTAATTATTTTCCCCTGGGCTTGCCCTTTTATTTCAGGTATTTCCACAATAGAAATCGGTGTAAATTTCTCTATCCGTTTTATAAATTCGGTGTATCCTTTTTGTGTAAAATCTTGAAACGTTTTGCCAATCCACCATATTTCTATTTTCATGCCTTTTTGTTTTTTTTGTATTGACTTTTATCAGTTTTATTTTTAAATTTAATTAAAATCTAAGAGCTATGGCAAAGGTACTTACTCTTAGAAATATAATTACCCTTACCGTATTGGTTTTCTTTACATCGTGCGAAAATAGTAAATCCAATAAAGATCAACTTCGCTCCATTTCTTCAGAGGATAAACAATATTCTGATATCACATCGGTGCAAGTGGTGGTTGACCCGTCCGGTAGCGGGCAAACCGTATATGTTGTGCGAAATAAATAATAAACAATTTTGAGCCTTGCAGTCTTTGGAGAAAACATAAAAGAGTAAGAGAGGAGAGACTGCAATGATACTCTTTATTTTATGCTATCCAGTCTATTTTTATAGTAATTCTTTAATTAAAAATAGCACACATTTACAGATATATAATTCAATTTCTTTTCAACCCATACCTTTTTATAATAATTTCCATGCTTTAGGAAAATATCTTATGTTAGTTGTAAAAGTATCAGAATCCCCTTACATTTATTTCCTAAAATGGAACTATGCAAAATTTGTCTGTAAAACATGAAACGATACCTGTAAACGGGATAAAACTACACATCGCAAAGCAAGGTAGCGGAAAGAAATTAGTACTACTACTGCACGGATGGCCGGAATTTTGGTACACATGGCGCTATCAAATTCCGATATTGGCAAAGCAGTTTACTGTAGTAGCCCCCGATTTAAGAGGGTTTAATTTGAGTGATAAACCACATGGCGTTCAAAATTATAAAACAGATATAGTAGCTACAGACATTGCCGAGTTGATTAAGTATTTAGGATTTAAAAAAGCCTACATTGTAGGGCATGATTGGGGTGGTGCTGTAGCGTGGACATTTGCAGCTATGTTTCCGGAATTGACAGAAAAATTAGTGGTTTGTAATTGCCCACATCCTAAAATAATGCTAAAAAAATTAACCTCCAGCCCGGCGCAACTTCTAAAAAGTTGGTATATGTTTATGCATCAAATTCCATTACTACCGGAGATGATTTATCAATTTACGCTTCCTTTGTTTTTCAAACAATTTGTGCGCGGATGGATGTACAACAAACAAAATTTTACCGATGAAGATTTGCAAGAATTTGTAAATGCCTACAAGCAAGAAGGCGCATTAACAGGTTCGATAAATTATTATAGAGCAATGATGCAAACAAAGCCGAACTTACAAGTGTTTAAAAACGGCATCCAGTCGCCAACCTTGCTGATTTGGGGCGAAGGAGATAAAGCGCTTGGCAAAGAACTCACCTACGGCACGGAAGCGTATGTACATGCCGATTATCAAATTAAATACCTTCCCAAGTGCTCTCATTGGACGCAAAATGATTGTCCCAATGAAGTAAATGAATTGCTACTTGACTTTTTTAAAGATTAGGTGTAAACTTGTACAGACAGTAACTCTTAATTCATAGCTTTTTGTTAAAAAGAGTGAACTTCCTCAACGGAATATTGTTGTTTTTGCTAAATGCTATATATTAGAAACATAAATGCTACACGCATCGCCTAAAATACGCTCACCGAAGTGGCTTTATACAAAGCACTTACAAACGATTATTCCTAACGTATATCGGAAGGTAGAAGGTGTTGTATATCAACGCGAAAAAATTACTACTTGGGACGATGATTTTTTAGATTTGGATTGGAGCATCGTGGGCAGCAGCAAAGTGGTCCTTCTTTCACACGGATTTGAAGGCAGTTCTGATAGAGTGTATGCGCGTGGATTGACAAAAATTTTGAATAAAAATGGCTTTGATGTATGCGCTTGGAATTTCAGAGGTTGCAGCGGTGAAGATAATTTACAGATTTATAATTACCATTCCGGAAAAACAGATGATTTAGACTATATCGTCAACCACCTGATACAGCAAGAAAAATACGACGAATTTTATTTGGTTGGAATTTCGATGGGAGGGAATATGACACTGAAATATTTAGGCGAAGAAAAATGGACTTCAGTGAATAAAATTACCTCCGCCATTACCGTTTCAGTTCCTATTCATTACGAAACTTCTTTTCCGCATTTAATAAAAGGATGGAACGTAATGTACGAACGTAGATTCACTAAGCAAGTAAAAGAAAAAGTACTAAAGAAACAAGCTCGATTTCCCAATTTATTGAACTATAAATATATTGCTGAATCTAAAAATTTATGGGATTTTACAGAGCGATATACAGTACCTGTTTATGGATTCAAAAATATTGAAGATTATATTTTAAAAGTGCAAGCATCGGCTTATTTATCGTCGATAAAAACGCCGACTTTATTAATCAATGCCGACAATGATCCATTGCTTACCAAAGAATGCTATCCTATTGAAATTGCAAAAAAATCAAGCTATTTTCATTTAGAAATTACCCAAGGTGGCGGGCATGTAGGCTTTTGTGAAAATATCCGTGAAGAACACAATTGGATGGAAAAAAGAGTAGTTGATTATTTGCTAAAAGGCATCTGATTTTTTATTTTACAAAATGAGAATCATCTCTGCTGATAGATTGATATGCACACATATAAATTATACCCGGGTAATTTTCTATTAATTGATAATTGTGTGTCGCTATAATCATGGGGGTTTGAGTGGTTTTAAAAATAGAATAAAACAAACTCATGATTTCGTCTGTAGTTTCGGGGTCTAAATTTCCCGTAGGCTCATCTGCTAATATTAGTTCGGGATTATTTAATAAAGCACGAGCAATGACTACTCGTTGCTGCTCGCCGCCGGATAGCTGTCCGGGAAATTTTTTTAATTTTTCACTCAATTTCACCATCTCGATTGATTCTTCAATCGTCTTTTTGATTTTTGCTTTATCTATCCAACCAATGGCTTTTAATACAAATTCCAAATTGTCAAACACAGTTCTGTCCGGCAGTAATTGAAAATCTTGAAATACGATGCCCAGCCTTCTGCGCAAGTAAGGGACATCCGCTTTTTTTAGTGTTTTTAAATTATATCCGCATACGTCTGCTTCGCCATTGGTAAATTCTAAGTCGCCGTATAATGTACGCAACAAACTACTTTTCCCGCTGCCGGTTCTGCCTATTAAATACACAAAATCACCTTTGCGTACTTCAAAATTTACATTATCTAACACCAAGTGATTGTGGTGCATTATTTTGGCATTTTTTATATCTACTACGCGCGGCATTATTTTGCTCACCGTCGGATTGTTGATCTCAACTGCTTCACCCATATTTAAGCGTTTTTTTATGAATTTTACATAGTTGTAACGTTATTCATTAGTACAACAATGCAATTGTCCAAAAATAGTTTAATTTTTAGGGATAAGATTTTGTAATTTTGCCCATTATGTTAACAAATGAGTTACTGCTAAGAGCCGCAAAAGGCGAAAATGTAGATAGAGTTCCGGTATGGTTAATGCGACAAGCAGGTAGGATTTTACCCGAATACCGAGCCGTAAGAAGCAGTGTAAACGGATTTAAAGAATTGGTAAAAAATCCTGAATTAATATGCGAAGTAACACTGCAGCCGGTCGATATATTGGGCGTTGATGCCGCTATTATTTTTTCAGACATTTTAGTAATTCCCGAAGCTATGGGATTGAATTATGAGATGATTGAAAGCAAAGGGCCATTTTTTCCCAAAACAATAAAAAACGAACAAGATGTTGTGAAATTAACAACAGAGGTTGTTCCCAATTTATCCTACGTTTTTGACTCCATTAAACTGACAAAAAAAGAATTGAATAATCGCGTTCCTTTAATCGGATTTGCGGGCGCACCATGGACTATTTTTTCGTATATGATTGAAGGTAAAGGAAGTAAAACTTTTTCGGAAGCTAAGAAAATGCTATATGTAAATCCGATTTTAGCTCATCAATTATTAGATAAAATTACTACGGCAACTATTCAATACCTCAAAGAACAAATTAGATGTGGTGCAGACATTGTACAAGTGTTTGATAGTTGGGCAGGGGTATTGAACAAAGCCCAGTACGCTTCATTTGCTTTGCCGTATATGAAACGTATTGCTGCCGCAATTACCGAAGTTCCTGTGATATTATTTGCCAAAGACGCCCATTATAGTATCGAAGAATTTAGCAATACGGATTGTGCCGTAATTGGCTTAGATTGGACGGTAGAACCTCAAAAGGCGAGGAGTGAAGCTCCTGCTAAAACGCTGCAAGGGAATTTAGATCCTTGTGTGTTGTATGCCGATAAAGCCACCATTAAATCGGAAACGGAGAAAATGCTACAAGCTTTCGGATCGCAAAAATATATTTGCAATTTAGGACACGGGGTTTATCCGGATGTGGACTTTGAAAAGGCTAAGTATTTTATCGAAACAGTACAGAATTACCGTTTCTAACCGCTTACGCATTCTAATTGCCATTTACGCATTCTTTATTTTTATGTGCGTATATAGAGGTATTTTTCAACGAACAAATAACCGTTAGTTTGTTAGGTATAGTTATTGGCTATAACGTTGATAATAACGGTTTTATTGTTTTTAAATTCAAGTAATAGATGAATTTTGAATGATTATTCATTTTTGTTAATATTTTTATTAATTTACAACTAAAATCACGAGTATGAAATGAGCATGAGCAATTCCGAAACATCGGAATGTACACCAAACGAAATGTTTGAGATGCGAATTCCATCTGCACAACTAAAAACAATAAACTTAAACAGATGAAAAACAAAAACAAATTTTTAGGCATTGCTATGCTAGGTTTAATCGTGGCATCGTTTACACAATGCAAGCCCAAAGCTACCTCAACGGAATCGGCTTCTACAGAAAGCGCATTACTGACGCAAAGCAGCGATTCGCTAATTGAACTTGGTCCAGTGGGTAGTGTTCCTATCCCCGGGCATGTACGCGACACCGTTGTTGTTTACAGAATAGATAACCATTTGCCGGAAACAGAGGGAAGTGTTTATTTAACGGTAATTCTTAATTCATCCGGGAGTCCATCCGGAGCGCCAACAGATACTTGCCAAGAGGTGCAATTAAAAGATTCGGCAAATTTGGTTTCGTTTTCTCCTTATACAAAATGGAATGGCAATGATTCGTTAATAACTGCTTTCAGAATACGGGTAGTAAGCCCGAGTGGCACAGAGTTAAAAAATGAACTAAAAACAGAAAGAATTATTTGCCCACCAAAAGTTACTTTCTTTTCTTATAAATCCGGCAGTAAGCAATTCTTGAGACTTCCGGATACCGGTGCTACAACAAGAATAAAAATTTCTAAGTCCGGCAGTAATATCGTTGTTGGCTGGCCGCCGACTACACACTAAATAAAAGTTAATAGAAAAAACTAGTTGTATTTTAGTCGGTATTATTCGTTTAATACCGACTTATTTTGTTTTAAATGAGTCTGTAATTTTATCAGCAAATCATTCGGTCGAAAGGGCTTAGTAAGAAGATCGTTAAAGCCCATTGCAGTCAATTCGTCCATTCCCATCGCTAATAAACAGGCTGTATGCGCAATGACTATATTTTTGGGGTATTGCTCGCTATTCCGCAATAAATGAATGGCTTCAAATCCATTTAAAATCGGCATATCTAAATCCATGAAGACAACATCTGGTTGATGCTTCCGGGTTAACTCCAGTGCTTCGTGTCCATTTTTTGCTTCATAAAATTTTATGGTATCATTAAACTGCAATAACACTTCTTTGAAAAGTTTTCTACTTTCTTTTAAATCATCAGCAATAACAAATACAGTATTATCTAAGAAAGAACGGTCATCTATAATAATTTTTTGTTCTACGTTATCTGTTGTTGTTTTTACGGGAATGCTAATGGTAAAAGAGGTGCCTTTGTTTAATTTACTTTCAACGGTAATGTGCCCATTCATCAAATCTGTAAGTTTTTTGCTGATAGCCAAGCCTAATCCTGTACCGCCAAATTGAGTTTTAAATTCTGTGATAGCCTGCTCATACCGTTCGAATATTTTCTCCAGTCTATCTTGTGGAATACCAATGCCGGTATCTTTTATAGTACACTGTAAGGTGTAAAACCCATTTGGATTTTCTGAAGGCAGGAGCTTACCGGTTACCGTTACCGATCCTGTTTGAGTAAATTTTATGGAGTTTGAAATTATATTGGTTAATATTTGCGATATTCTATTTTCATCGCCAATAATAATTGGATCTGATTTTTGGGATATTTTTAAAATTAAATCAATATTTTTTTCATCGGCTTTCGGTTGTAGTGCCAGTATAATATTGGTTAGAAGTTGATGAAAAGAAAACGGTGCATTTATCAACTCAATTTTATCGGCTTCAATTTTTGAAATATCCAATACTTCATTGATTAAATGCAATAAATTATTTCCTGAGTTTTCTAATCGTGTTAAATAATCTTTTTGCTGTGCCGTATTTAAATTTCCCTGTTGCAGTAAATAGCAGATACCCAACACGCTATTTATCGGTGTTCTGATTTCGTGACTCATATTTGCCAAAAAATCGTGTTTTAATCGTGCTAAACGCTCGGCGTGGTCGCGCTGCTGTTTTATTTCACGTACTTCATTTAGTATCTGAAGGTTTTTAATTTTCTGTAAGGTTTCTTCGTTAAATATTTCATCTTTTAATTGCATGTACTTATTCAGAAATAAATAGGCGGCTTCGAATTCTTTTGTTACAGAATATACTTCTTGCAGTAGCTTGTAAATTTCTAATAGATGATGTCGGTCGTTATTTTTTTTGCATACATCTTTGTTTCTAAGCAGCATTTTTTTGGCTACATCATATTTTTTAGATTTTATAAATAATTCGGTGAGCTTTATTTCACAATCTAAAAGCAAGTTGTTGTTTTTAGTTGTTTTTGCTATGCTTATTCCGGTATCTAAGCATTTGTTACATTTTCTGTAGTCACCATTTTTTAAGTGTAAATTTGCAAGATTTACATGTGCTGCAATTAGTATAATTTCGGAAAGATTACTGTCAGGATGTTTTTTATATAAAGCAATACATTTGTTTAATAATTCTAAAGCGTGTTCGGGTTTTTGTTCTAAGCAATGCGATCCATAATTGTTATAGATATAAACCAATAGTGTAATATCGTTAGTTTTTTCTGCATATTCCAATGCTTTTTCATTTGCCTCAAAGCATTTAGAATATTCTTTAAGAGTGTAATATTGAATGGCGGAAATGATATTTAAACTACATAATTTTTGTTGGTTATTCGTACGTTCCAGTTTATCTCTATAAATAGTAATAAATTCTTCCAATCTGCTGTAATCTCCTAAGAGATACAAAACTCTTAGTAAACCCGAATAGCAATTTAATTGTTCTTCTTCGAGCCCTTCTTGTTCGGTACTATTTTTGTTGGTAAATGCTATTTTAAGTGCATTTTCTAAATCGTTTATTTGAATAAAATATTCAGTTAATAATATTCTTACTTTAGCTAATAACTTTGTTTGTGAATTTACTGTTGCTATTAATTCACAGTCTCTTAATAGTGAGTAGATTTCTGTTTGATTCTCAATATCGTGTCGATGTGCTTCAAAATTATAGATGAATTTTTCAGCGGCTTCTATGTTAATTATTTTGTTCATGGTGTTTGATATTTGAAAAATAAGCATTATTTTTAACATATACACGCTCAGCGACTATGATTTCTGTAATTGTTATTGAAGATGACCCCATTTTTAGAGATATGCTTTTGGATATGCTGCCCAAAGCAAAGATATCCACTAAGGTACAAGCGGCATGCGCTACATTACGACAGGCTAAAGAAGCCATAGACCAACATAAACCTCAACTAATATTTTTAGATGTTGAACTACCGGATGGAAAAGGCATGGAATTATTTCAGCATTATGAAGATACAGGAACTTTTGAAACAGTTTTTGTTACCTCGCATGATAAATATGCAATTGATGCCATAAAACGGAATGTTGCAGATTATATCTTAAAGCCCGTAAAGCTTGCGGAGCTTGATATTGCATTACAAAAGGTACAAAGCCGCTTGGAAATGTACTCTAAGCTATTAACCGTAGATGAGTTATCTTCTTATGTAGATAAATTAAATCAACAAAATCTTCAGGAAAATAAAATAATGATTAACACCAACGAAGGTGCTGTTTTTATAAAATCGGGCGACATCATCAAGTTGGAGTCGGAAAGCAATTACACCGTTATTTTTTTAGAAAACAATAAAAAGATTATCGCCTCTAAGACACTCTCTGTATTTGAAGAGATATTGGAACCGCTTAATTTTATGCGTATTCATCGCTCTTTTATTGTAAACCTGACGAAAGTAAAAAATATAGTGAATGATAATGGAAATTACTCCGTAAAACTCGCGGATGGTTCATTAGTAGAGATTTCCAGAAGAAAAAAGAAAGATTTTTTTGATAAAATAGCTTACCAAGCTATATAAATTTTACCGCTTACGCATTCATTTGACCGTTAACACAATTTAACGAGCGTGTTTCACTAATATAGTACAATTTCGAAAGGAGTTAATGCGTTTAGCATTATATTTCTCAAGGGTTTTTATGTTTCTATGGGGCTGCTATGCAGCCCTTTTTTTATGGTAAGTAAATACAATAAACTTCTACTTTTAAATGATCCTATTCAATATAAAGAAACGTAGTGTTCCAAATACCACCTATTTTTCATTACTGCTGCTTTTGCTTATTAAAACTATGCTTATACTGCTTTTTTTGTTTAAGTTGGTAGCTTGATTAAGCTGTAAATTCTATTACATTTGTTAGTATTTTTCGATTTGTTACGGACTACAAAATCAATTATGCATATTCATTTTATACAACACGAAATTTTTGAAGCACCTGGCGCATATTTAGATTGGGCAATCAGTAGAAATCACAAGGTAAGTTTTACCAAAGTTTTTGAATATAATTTATTGCCGGAAACAGTTGAAAATATCGATGTACTTATTGTAATGGGCGGTCCTCAAAGTCCGAATACAAGCAAGGAAGAATGCCCATACTTTGATGCAAAAGCCGAGATAAATTTTATTAGAAAAATGATTAATAACCGCAAAGCGGTTGTCGGAGCATGCCTTGGAGCACAGCTTATTGGCGAAGCAATGGGCGCTGCATTTGAGCGCAGCCCTGAGAAAGAAATCGGAGTACTGCCGATAACACTTACACAAGAGGGGCTGAGAGATAATAAAATAAAGCATTTTGGAAATATTGTAAAGGTAGGACATTGGCATAGCGATATGCCGGGACTTACAGAAAAGTGCAATGTTTTAGCTAAAAGCTTCGGCTGTCCAAGGCAAATTATTTCGTACTCAAATTTGGTGTACGGATTTCAATGCCATCCTGAATTTACTCCTGAAGTTGTGGAAATGTTGATTGCAGAAGATGCATCTCTTTTAATGAATAATACAACGCATAAATTTGTTCAAACACCTAATGAAATAAGGAATTTTGATTATACGTCAATGAATGAGATGTTATACTTTTTCTTAGATAAACTTGCAGCAGAATATATACAGTGTACATTGGTAAATAAATAAATTATGTTTAAAAACATCGAAACACCGAGGTTGAGCATTAGACCGATGCATATAACTGATGCCGCATTTATTTTGGAATTAGTAAATACTGAAAGTTGGAAAAAATACATCGGCGATAGAAAAATTAATAACATAAAAGGGAGTGAACAATATATTTTGGAAATACTCCGGCATCCAAATTATTTCTATCATATTTTTGAACTTAAACAATCCAAACAGCCTATTGGGGTAGTGACATTTTTGTATAGAGCTACTTATGATTGCCCTGATATTGGATTTGCAATTTTGCCAAATTTTGAAAAATGCGGATACACCTTTGAAGCATCAAGAGCGTATTTAGATAGTGTGTTAGAAAATAAGTCTATAAAGAAAGTAGCTGGAATTACACTCCCTGAAAATAAAAATGCAATTAGCTTATTGCAAAACCTCGGATTAAGGTATAAGGAAATTATTACCCATGCAGAAGAGCAATTACTTCTTTTTGAAATAACTAACGAATAAGCCGGTACTGTAATTATTCTGATTTTAAAGCAACAATAAAGCCGAATACAAGCAATGGACTAAATACAAACCATTGCAAACCGGCCGCCGCAAGTATCGACCCTCCGATGATGCAACAACCGCCTAAAATTGTATTTTGGATTCCGCCGGCTAATGGTTTTTTCTTTTCTACTAATCGGGTTTCAAACTGCTTGAATGCTTCGGATAATACCATTGGCGAACGCGTGATGATATCCATGATTTCAGGAGCATTTTGTAATTGTGATTTAAATAATTCCACCGGATTTACTTCTCCCAAAATCATTTTGCGAATATGTTTTTTAGAAACTTTTTGTATGTCAAATCCAGGCATAATTACGTTGCCAACCCCTTCGTAAGTGATGATTGCTTTAACCATTAGCACTAATTCTAAAGGGTAGTACATTCTGTATTTTGCCCCCAAGCCTACGGATTCTAAAATTAATTTTGCCAAAGAAAAATCTTTAAAGTTGGGTGCTTTCAGCCATTTGTTTCCAATAGCTAAAAAGGCTCTACGGAATCCTTCTACATCTGAATCTTTTCCTTTACGCGCTAATAATGTCAAATATCTTGCTGCCCCTTGCGGGTCGCCCATTACTAAACTATTGAAATAGTAGAGCATTGTTTTTCGGGTATTGTCCTCAAAACGTCCTACCATTCCTAAATCTATGAATCCAACTTCAGGTCCGTTGGCACCATCTACAATAAGCAAATTTCCAGGATGTAAGTCGGCATGGAAAAAACCATCATGATAAAGCATTTGGATTATAGCATAAGCACCATAATCGACAATTTTTGCTCTATCTTCTTCGTTGTAGCGTTCATAAGCACGTTGGTCGGGCTTTATACCTCTAATAAATTCCATGCATATTAAATCGCTTGTCGTATAATCACGATATATTTTTGGAAAATGTATTGCACTATGTTTAATGAAATTAGCGGTAAATTCTTCCGCATTATCCGCTTCTAATTTAAAATCTACTTCTCGGTTCGTATAATCGCAAAATTCCGTAAACATGTTTTTAGGTTGTAAATGTGGAATAAATAATTCCAAAAATGCACCCATTACTTTTATTATTCGGCTGTCAGTTTGTATTAATTCGCGTGTGCCCGGTTTTATCAATTTCAACACTACATCTTCTCCTGTTCTTAATGTAGCTCTATGTGTTTGTGCAATTGAAGCAGAGCCTAACGGATTTTGTTTTACTTCGGTAAATACTTTATGCAATGGCTGACCGATTTGTATTTCTACTAATTCCGTAAAACGCTCGTAGCTGATTGCAGGTAACGTATCTAATAATTTCTTTAATTCATCCGTAATGTCTTTTGGAAGCATGTCTTCGCGCAAACTCATGATTTGCCCTAATTTAATATAAGTTGCACCCAACATCTCTAATCGGCGGCGCAACTGAACGGAAAAAGGCTGTTTTATTAATTTCTTTTTTAATAATGGCCAGTGTAACCATAAGAAAATTCGTAGAAACACGTCTTGCAGTAAGCTGAATTTTGCTTTAGTGGCTCGACGGTGGCGCAGGTAGGCGTAGCCGCCACCCAAAATTAAGCCTGAAAAATGACGCATGGTAATAATTACCCGAACCAATAATGAGCTGGGTTTTTTCTCTATGTATTGCTCAAATACTCTGTTCGCATCTTGGTCTTGCGGATGTAAATCGACGATTTCTTCTGTTTCTGTTGCCATATAATTTGAAAAAATAATATTTTCGTAAGATACTACATTGATAGAATATCTCCAATATAATTAAAAAAAAACCTCACAAAAATGGTGAGGTTTTTTTTAAAAATTATTTTTTTTCTATTCGAATACCTATGATTTCTACCTTTCGTTGTTTTGATGCTGCAATACCAAATACAGAGTTTGCAATATCTTTTCTGCTATCACTGATATCTTTCGGAGCCATAGATTTTCCGAATGGCACTTCAGAAGCCGTTTTTGCCAGCATTTTAAAGTTATCACCTAATCGAGATTCAAAGAATTTAACAACACTTTGAATACGTCGCTCCGATAATTTCTTATTATACTCGGATGACGCTAACGGAGAGGCGTATCCTCTAAATTCAAGAGTTATCACGTATCCGCTATCTACTAAATTAGTCAGCTCACGAATTACATCATCTACTCGGTTGTAATTTTTATCTACCGTAGCAAAGAAGCTGCTAATGTCGCCGGCTTTATCTTTGGAATGTGCCGTAAATTCTGCGGTTTTAGATTTATACGAGGTATATAAATCACTAAAGTTTGGAACGGATTTGTCTTTGGTTGCCTTCGGTATATCATTGTCAAAGTATAACTCAATTGGCAATAATGTCATTATTTTTTCATTAGTTCTTTCGATGTGGATAGAAGGACTTTCTGTTTGGAATACAATTGGTTTTAATTTCAATTCTATTGAATCTAAGTATTGTTTTTGTACGGTGTCAGATGGAACAATGATATGTAAAACCGTATCTATTAAGTTATTTAAGGAATCTTCATATTTAACACGTAGTGTAGTTTCTACATTTGCTGGTACATATACCGGACATTTCGGGCATTGTTTAGTTTTGATAGTTCCAAATTCATAGTTTAAAGCAATTTCAAATGCACCTTGTGCTTTTGTGGCCTTTCTTAATCCGGATACATTAAAATCGTAAGCGGCACCGATACGCAATGTTTTATATAAAAAAGAAAGGTAAGCAATGGCTGCATCGTTACCGATAGCTCGATAACCGGCACCAAAGCCTAAACCAAAGTCTTTTTTCTCGCTAAAACGTACTTCGGCAATGGCATTTACCAATACTTGATTGGCTTTCTTTTGGTTTTGGAAGAAAACTCCCGGTTGTATATTCCAATTGTCTTTTATACCAATTTTAGCTTTTGCATAAGCGGTGTGGCGTGAGGGTAATTTAGAGGTGGTATAATATAAAAAATTCTGATTCGGTTGGTGCAGATTCGATGTTGTACCACCAATATCCAAAGTAGAATTTCCTTTTATTTTAGTACGGAAGTTTACGCCTAACGTAAAATTAGGATAGGATATGTTATTGTTAGAAAATGCTTCACCTGAAGGTAAATTAGGATCGAAAGACGAGCCATTGTATTGATTGTCAAATTGTAAACCTAAATAATCTAATGTTTTTACAGTAATACCGGCAGTAATACCCACGGTCAGTAATTGTTTTTCTTTATTGAAATATTTACCAAAATTCATGGTAAGATTGGGATTGAAAATACTTAAATGTCCATCTCCGGCTCTATCATACAGAAAACTCAATCCTCCGCCTAAAAGCCATCCTTTGGGAAATTTTTTCAAAGTACGATCATAGGTGGCCGTAGTGGTAGAATAGGGAACGGGCAATGTACGCCATTGATCTCTGTATAATCCGGCTAATCGATTGGCTTTTCCATATTCGGTTACTCCCGCAAATGCAGGGTTTAAGTATAATGGGTTGTATTGTATTTGACTAAAATGTGGATCCTGTGCTGTAATTGTCTTAAAAACAGTAGCCACGAATAGGCTTAAAATGAATACTCTTTTCATATGCGCTAATATAGTTTAATTTTTTCAAATAATTTTACCTCAATAAGGATACATTTCCTTTAAGGGTTATTTTATCGCCTTGCTGGCATTCTCCAATAAAATAATATCCATACACATCTACTTGGGCAGGCTCTCCTTTGTAGGTGCCATCCCATCCTTTGTTGAGGTCGTTACTCTCAAACACTTCATGCCCCCAGCGGTCGTTTATGATTAATCTCATGGATTTTAATATGGACGAGCGTGGGATAAAAACGTCATTTATACCGTCTCCGTTTGGTGTAAAGGCATTGGGAATATAGATGTTATCTTTATTGCAGGGTAAGTATTTTAATCCTACAAACACAGAATCCGTTGCGGTGCATTTTGTGATTGGATTAGTACTGATAACATAAAACCATGTAGGTGCTGTAATAATTGCAGTAGGATTTTGTAATAAAGAATTACTCACAATATCTATTGGCATCCAATGGTAAGAAAGATTTTCTTCACTTATTACATTGAGTTGTACTTGTTCATTTATATACACTTTATCTTTGTTGCTTACCGCATCAATAGTAGGTATTGGATTTACCGTTAACGTGAGTTGTATGGTGCTGTCGCAGCTATTACTTGCTTGCTGATGTATAACATATTCCCCCGTTTTTGTAAACGTTTGATTGCCGATGTGAAATTCCTCTCCTTGGCAAATTTCTTTTTGCACTACTGAAGCTGAGTTTGCTAAAACGGTAAGTGATAAATACACAATGCTATCGCATCCGGCAGGAGTATTCAAATGAATATTATAGTCTCCGGCTGAATGTATTATGGTCGTTCCGATTTTAATACTGTCGCCATCGCAGATACTTTGTTGTAAATATTGCTTTACCGTATCGGCAACGGTTAGCGTTAGTTTTACAATACTGTCGCACTCGAAAGCGCTTTTAAACGGAATGGAATAGCTTCCCGATTGATAAAAAGTGGTATTGCCGATGGTGTAACTTTGCCCTTTACATATTGTTTTTTGTAATGTCGTAAATAAGGTATCGCTAACTTGCAGGTTTAGGTAAATAATACTATCACAGCCCAAAGTAGTGCTTAATGGTATAGTATAATTTCCTGCTGTTGAAAATTGTTGATTGCCAATTGAAATGCTTGCTCCTTTGCAAATGGTGGTACTTATTCTGTTTTCTTTGGTAGGGTTTACTTTTAATTTAAGTTGTATGATGCTGTCGCAACCTAAAGCATTTCGGAGGGTAATGGTATAGTTTCCCGAAGTAGAGAATTGTTGATGGTTTATCGTTACCGTTTGTCCTTGACAAATAGTAGTGTCGATTTGGGTAGTTTGTTTAGTTCCAACAGTAATTTTTAGCGTTGTAGAATCTATCGGGTTGCAATTGTTGGGATCTTTGATAATAAATTTAACAGTATAAGTACCTTCGTTATTATAGGTATGCGTTGGATATTGATTGGTAGAAGAAGTATTATCTCCAAAATCCCAAAAGTAACTAACACCCGGAGCAGATGAAGTGTAATTAAAATTTACGCTGAGTGGAGCACATCCATTAGCAGGAGTTGCCGTTGCCGTTATAATTTGCAATGCCGTTAAATCAAACTTAAATTTAAAACCAGCCATATTGCAATTGTTGGAATTGTTATGAGGGCCTACCACTCCCGGAGTAACAGGAAATGCATTGGTGGCGCCGCAGCTTGCACAAACTGCTTGGTATATTATCCCGTTTTTATCAAACCTACTGGTACCGCCATCTACATGATCGCCGATACCGCCGTCTTCTCCAAAGTAAGTTGCATATTTCAAACTGCTTGCATTTGCATTTAAGTTAATCAGATAAAAGTCACTTTTATCTGTTGTTTTTTTATAGGCATCTGAAGTAACTGCCATACTGTCTGTGTTTCCGGTATAGTTTACATTACCTCCCCACCCAGCAGCATAAATATTATTACAAACATCTATTAGAAATGCAGTTGGTGTAATGTTAATGGTAGGAGAATTTTTACTTCCAAAAACAGTAGAGAAAATACTTGAGTTAAGGTTGTTGTTTAATTTTTGAATAAATTGTTTTCCTCCAGTATTTGAATATACTCCATTGCTCACGAGATAATTTCCAAGCGTTTGCCCGAATATGCCAACATTATCTTTATTGTCTAAGTCGAGAATATAGGCTTGGTCATATTCAGATGTGCCTAAGTAAGTAGCCGCAAGAACAGCTGTTCCGGTGTTATTAATTTTAGCTACATAGCCATCTAAAACACCCCCTTGGTAATTGGGGTTTAATCCATTTCGGGTATTTGGAAGATTGGTACTGGAAGTGCCTCCACAAATAAAAATAGCATTGTTTTTATCGATCGACATACTGTATGCAACATCGTCCGCTGAGCCACCATAGTAGGTAGCCCATGATAAAGCAGATAAATTTGCATTAAATTTAGCAACAAACCCATCAGATTCCCCTCCGCCATATACTGGTTGAGCTTTTCCTGCCGTACTTGGCAAATCAGTAGAATTTGTAGTAGAGGTAATGTATATGTTACCGGTATTATCTATTGCTACATCACTTCTGGATTGATCGCCATAATTAAATGCCGTGAAAGCGCCTAAATTAGTACCGTCATTTCCTGATCCACCAAAGTAAGTAGAGCCGATTAGAGCAGTACCATTTGCATTAAATTTAGAAATAGCAACATCTGAACCATTTGGCATAAATATGTCATACGCAATTATATATGAACCTCCGCTAAAAGTTTTGCTGTAAGCATTTGCTGTTGTCGGAAAATCTAAAGAACTCGTGGTCATTACGGCAATCAATTCGTTGTTGGGTGTGCAGAGCAAACTTGCTAATAATTCGTTGGAGCTGCCGCCCAAATAGGTGGAATACATCCTGGCGGTACCGGTTGCATTAAATTTGGTGATTACCACGTCCGTAGGTTCGCTGCCATCTCCGCCGTTAAAATTGGTTTGGAATGCGCCAACAGTAGTAGGGTATGCGGCTCCTAAAGCAATTCCGCCTAAAAACATGTTGCCATTGTTGTCGTGTGTGGCGGAAGAACCCCAATTATCTGAAAAACTTCCTGAGTACGTAGAGAAAATTAATGTCGGATCAATTACTAAGTCATAATTTTTATTGTACCCATCAGGAATTATAAAAGTCAGTACTTTATTTTGATATGCATATCTGCAAGCTACTTCTTTTTTTACACCATTTATAATTTGATAAGCATAAGGTTTAAGTTCATAGAGTGTATTGATAGAAGTGGTTAATTTTAATCGTCCATTTTCTTCAATGGTAATGTTCTCTAAACCGTCATATCTAAATTTTAAATCGCTTGGGTTGCCGGATTTATGTACGATATAATCCGATTTTAAAGCGGCATTCTCACTGTAAATTTTAAAGTCGATATTGGGATATACATTGTGATAAAATACGGTTTGGTAAATTCCTACATTGGATTTCCATTTGCTTTTATCATTGCCCGAAAAGTAATTATTATAATAAGCCTCTGGGTCTTGTCCTTCTGCTTTTAGTTGTGGATTTGCATTTAGCCATTTTACTTTAAATGAATGGCCATTTATTGTTTCTGTATGTGTTTCTTTTGTTGGATGATTTTCTTTTTTGTCTAAAAATGTATAGGTAATGCCACTGTTTTCAAGAAATGCCCAGCCGCCGCCGTGCAAGTCAACTTTATATAAAATTGGGTTTTCCCATTGCCCTTCATTTTTTATAAAATCTAATTTCGTTGTACTGCTTTTTTCTGCAAATAAAAGGTGGGAGAGGAGAAGTAGTATTATGGTGTTTAATTTTTTCATTGCTGTTATAATTTTTTTATAATTTCAGTAGTCTAAAAATCAGTTCGAATTGGAGCGATATGTTTTTTGTGAATCATATTTTTATTTTAATAGCGTCACATTTCCCTTTAATGTAATTTTTTTTCCTTGCAGGCATTCTCCGGAAAAATAATAGCCATAAGCATCTGCAGCAGCTTGTTGTCCTTTATATGTTCCATTCCATCCTTCGTTGAGGTTGTTCGTTTCAAAAACTCTATTGCCCCATCTGTCATAAATTTCCAGATGCATATTTTTTAGTATGGATGATCTTACCATAAATACATCATTTATTCCATCGCCATTGGGTGAAAAAGCATTCGGCATGTATATAGATTTGGAAGAACAATCAGCGTTTAAAACAGTTACGGTAATAGTATCTTTATTGCTGCAGGTATTAATATCTGTTACTATAACGGTAAATGTAGTGGTCTGCGTTGGGCTTGCTATCGGATTGTAAATTGAAGCGGAGGATACAATTTCAGTAGGCATCCAATGGTATATATAGTTATTGTTTTGTGTGGCGTTTAACTGAACTTGTTCGCCTTCGTAAATTACCGGTTTATCTACGGTTGCATGCAGGAGAGGGGCGGGAAGAACGGAAACAATTATGCTGTCTTCTATGGTACAATTTCTGCTGTTTTCTACTTTGAAATAAATTGTTTGTGTTGAAGTCGGTGTAAATGAAACGGAGTCAGTTTGTATGGTGATAATGGTGTCTTGCTTTAATACCCATGTTGTTTTATATTCAGAATTTGTTTGGATTTGCAAATGAATGGTCGCTTTTTGACCGATACATACTGCAATTTCAGGTTTTCGGTATTTTATTGCATTATTACTTATTTTAATACTGTCTAACGAGGTACAATACTTATTTTTTGCTCTGAAATAATACCAATGCTCCCCAATGGGTTGAGTAATTTGTAAGGTGAGATTAGTGCCGATAAGATGTGATAAATCTCTACTGTCAAACCATTCCGCTTCGGTGTATGGATTAGCGAAAGCATAAGCAAACACAGTATCTGTACAGAAATTAACCGGTGAGGATAAGCTGATGGTTGGGGCTTCATTGCTGTAAAATACATGTACACTGTCAATAGTTGTACATCCGGCATTAAACACTTTTAGGTAATACATTTTTTCTTCATCCGTTTGCGCAATTACAATAGTAGGTGTTTTGCCAATAACAGTAGTAAAACCTAATGTAGTAGCCCAATGCAAGGAATCAAAATTTGTAATATCTGCGTGTAGCCTCACGGAATCTGCACAAACCCATAAGGTGTCTTTAAGCCTTATTTGTGCTGCATTTTGCACCTTAACCGTAATGCTATCTTTTGCTATACAAAAACCATTTATCGCTTTTATATAATATTTCTGAATGCTGTTAGTTTGTTGTATTGTATCTATTACCGGATTTGTAGAAATAATGGTACTGAAATTTGGATTTAATGACCATAAAATTTGCTGTCCATTAGTAACTTGTGCTTGTAAGTGAATAGTTTTACTACAGGAAAACAAACTGTCTTCTAATACAATGCTCGGTGTAGTGTTGTTATAATTTACGACAACACTGTCTATTACTGAACAATCTCTGTAAAATGCTTTGAGGTAATATTTTTTTGATGTAGTCGCAGGGGTAACAGTTAGTTGAGGAGAATTGCCGAGGTTAGTACTAAAATCAGGCATGTCAGACCAAAATAGTGCGGTGTATTTCCGAACAGTTGCATTGATAGTAATAAGATTTCCACCACAAAAATTCAGTGTGTCTGCTAATGAAATTAAAGGCAATGTATCTTGTATCGTTACTTTTACACTATCGATGCTGCTGCATGTCTTATACTCTGCTTTCAGGTAGTACTTTACTGTTTTTGTAGGTTGAATAATTGAAAGCGATGTATTGTTGGATAAAACCGGAAGAAAAGAACTATTAGTTGACCACGATACATGTGTTTGATAATTGACAGTTGCGTTCAGATTTACTTGGTTGGAACATTGTAATACAGATTTAGCAAGTGTAATAGTTGGAATGGTATCATTGTACATTACTAAAATACTATCTATTGCATTGCATTCTTGAGCGGAGATTTGTACATAATATTTTTGTTCTGCTTTAGTTTGGTAAATGCTAATACTTGCACTGTTTCCGATGATGGGATTAAATGTATTAGAAGTGGACCAAATAACAGATTGTCCTGCAGATAAAGGCACATACAGCCGTACAGAATCATTACATATTTTTAAAGTATCTGTTGCATTTATTTGTACCGTATTTATTGTTTGTACTTGCACACTATCGTATTGCACACAAGTATCACCGTTTGCTAATGGTGTTTTTATTGTTACATAGTAGGTAGTATTTGTATTGATGTTCGTTGTGGGACTTTGCAAAGTTGCGTTGTTTAATCCCGTTGTGGGAGTCCATGAGAAAATATTATTTCCGCTCATGTTCAATATAATTTGTGCGACACCGGTATTCGTACATTTAGTAATAATAGGATTCAAATTATAATGAGGTTTTGGAAATAAACGTATTGATTTAGTATTGCTGGATGTACATCCGTTTGTAGAGGTAACGGTAAGCGTTGCGGTAATTACCGTATCAATGCCATTGTACCGGACGGAAGGATTTTTCTGTACAGAAGAATCTCCGGTAGAAAAATTCCACTTCCAATTTGCAATGTTAAAAGCATCGGTGCTTCTGTCTAAAAATTTTATAGAGTCATTTGCTGAAATACAAGTGGCAACAGCAGTAGAAAAATCAGCAACAATTTTTTTGTATTGGATAGAAACTTTCTGTGTGTATTCTGCTTTACAAGAATTAGTAATCGTATTAATACTTACTAACGTTACATTGTACCTTCCGGTATCTCTATAGGTATGTGTAGGGTTTGTGGCTGTTGAAGAATCTCCATCACCGAAATACCATTTATAGTCAGTGGCACCACTACTTTGATTTTGAAAATCTACAGTGAAATTATTGCATTGCACTTTGGGTGCAAAAAAACTACTGACTACCTGTAAATTACAGTCAATAATATTAAATTGGAAATCGCGTGTGGTGTGCGTAAGTAGTTCGCCTTTCCGATATTCATCCACGCAAACTCCTACCACAAATTGCCCCATGGTATTAGGTGTTCCTGTTAATACGCCCGTTACGGGATTAATTTGTAAAGGAGTAGTACCGCCCAACATATTATTTACACTATACCCCGGAGCCCACTGTACTTCTTCAAACGGCGGCGTTTCCTCTGAATAATAATTGAGCGGATCATTAGGATATGCTCCTGAATACGGCGTACATAAGCTATATACCAAAGAATCACCATCCGCATCTATAGCACTATTGTCATAATTTATTGGCTTGTTTACGCAAATATAAATTGGAGGATAATTTTTAAAAACGGGAGAGCTGTTGATGATGTTTTGTCCTTGAGTAGAAGAAGGCGGTATATTTATGGAATACGTCGCTCCCCAGTCCATAGCACCATTTCCTCGTGAGTTATAAGTTAGATTTTGAATGGTATTATTCCGACAGCATCTTTGGTAATAAATAGTATAGCCTAAATCGTTCGGCGGCAGAACAAGCGTATCTCTATATCTTGTCCAATTTACACAAACAGGAGTAGTTATTTTTGCGCAAGCATCAGGCGGCAATGGTGGCAGCGTATCATCAAAAGGAACATTTACAAAACTATATTGCTCCGAAACGCCATCCCAAATACGGATAATAGCAGGATCATCTAAAGGAGGAATGCCATGAATACAATCGCGATAAACGTATAATGATATTTCAAACTTATCATTTCCTAAATAGGTGTAGTTCATTACTCCGCCGACGATATGAGTGGCAGAGGCGGTAAGTGCGCTTATAGCAATGAAAAGGAATAGTACGTATTTTAAGGGTGAAAATCTGCTCATTAATACTTTTTAGCTTTTGAAGTTAAGCAATTCAAACATAAATAGCTATAAAAACAGTTTAAAAATCAGGCTGCTGTTTAAATCTGTGTTCCTTTTTTGTTCCTTGTATTTATTAATTGCTAATTAAATTTTTAATTCTGTTTAAACAAGAGCCGCAATCGCCGTATTTTTGCTGTATGGCTTCAATATCAGATGAAATTAAAAGAAGAAAAACGTTTGCGATTATCTCCCACCCCGATGCAGGTAAAACAACGCTTACCGAGAAATTTCTATTGTATGGCGGAGCGATACAAACAGCAGGTGCCGTAAAGTCGAATAAAATAAAAAAATCGGCGACTTCCGATTTCATGGAAATTGAAAAACAACGGGGTATCTCCGTGGCAACCTCTGTAATGACGTTTGAGTATCAAAATACATTGATAAATTTATTAGATACCCCCGGCCATAAAGATTTTGCCGAAGATACCTACAGAACTCTAACAGCAGTAGATAGTGTAATATTGGTGGTAGATTGTGTGAAAGGAGTAGAGGCACAAACCGAAAAGTTGATGGAGGTTTGTCGCATGCGCAGTACACCCGTGATTGTTTTTATTAATAAAATGGATAGAGATGGTAAAGACCCATTTGATTTATTAGATGAATTGGAGCAAAAACTATTCATCAAAGTACGTCCATTGTCTTGGCCCATAAATAGTGGTACACATTTTAAAGGGGTGTATAATTTATATGATAAACAACTGAATTTATTTAGAGCCTCAGGAACAAAAGTAGAAGAAGAATTTGTGAGCATCGACAATTTGAATGACCCTGATTTGGATAAACAAGTAGGCGCACGCGATGCTGATAAATTGCGCGAAGACGTAGATTTGATTGACGGTGTATATGAGCCATTTCACGAAAATGATTATAAATCAGGTGTTATTGCTCCGGTATTTTTTGGCTCGGGGGTAAATAATTTCGGTGTTCGGGAGCTGCTGGAAACTTTTATACGCATAGCACCATCGCCACGCGGCAGAAACACCGATACACGTGTAGTAATGCCCGAAGAAGAAAAAATGACCGGATTTGTATTTAAAATTCACGCCAATATCGACCCCAATCACCGAAGTAGAATTGCTTTTTTGAGGGTATGCTCCGGTAAATTCGAACGAAATAAGTTTTTCTTCCACACCCGATTAAAAAAAGAACTTAGGTTTAGCAACCCGGTAACGTTTATGGCATCTGATAAAAATATTGTTGAGGATGCTTACCCCGGCGACGTGATTGGAATAAATGATACCGGAAATTTTAAAATCGGAGATACGCTTACCGAAGGGGAGTTGATGCACTTCAAAGGTATTCCGAGTTTTTCGCCGGAAATATTCAAAGAATTGGTGAATACCGACCCCATGAAAACCAAACAACTGGAAAAAGGCATCCGACAGCTTACAGAAGAGGGGGTAGCACAGTTGTTTACGGTACATACTACGCAAGCTAAAATTATCGGCACAGTGGGCGATTTACAATTTGAAGTGATACAATACAGACTTTTACATGAGTATGGTGCTTCTTGTCAGTTTAAACCATTGCAATATTATAAAGCCTGTTGGCTAACTTCAGATAACCCGCAAAAGCTAAATGAGTTCATCCGTACTAAATTTAATTATATTGCGTATGACAAAGATGATAACCCTGTGTTTTTAGCAAGCTCCGAGTGGATTCTCCGCCTTACGCAACAAGATTATCCCGATATACACTTTCACTTAACTTCGGAGTTTAATAAAGATGAAGTAGTAATTTGATTTTCAAATAAATATATAATGAGCAATACGAGAGTACAGTTTTTGAAGCAGCAAATAAGTAAGGATAAATGGCAATACGATTATCCATTAATGGAATGGCTAAAAGCAAAAGTAACGGAGGCGGAGGAAGGTAGAGTGAAGATGGCGTTTAAAGTAGAGCCTTATATGTTAAACCCTTTAGGGATTATGCATGGTGGAATAATGGCCACTATTTTAGACGAAGTGATGGGAGCAGCCAGTTTTACTTTAGGACGCCCTAATGGTTTTGCTACTATCAATATGAATGTAGATTTCCTAAAACCCGCAAAAGCCGGAGATATACTATGGGCAGAGGCTACAATTGTGCGCGCCGGAAAAACGGTATTGCATATAAAAGCAGAATTATACAATGAACAAAACCACCTGCTAGCAAAAGCAACGTCTAATATGATTGGTACTTCTGTGCAAGTACCAATTTGATACTTTTTTAATGGAATTTCAATAGAAAAAAAAATACGGAGTGGCGAAACCACTCCGATTAAGAACTAAACTACTAACTATTTATATTATAATAAGACTATTATAAATAAGATGCGGTGAGTGTTGAAATGTGCTGAAAATTATCCTTCAGTTGGATCGATAACGCCACTTTTGGCATTAACTGGTGTAGAAGTATTTTGTTTAATACCTTCTGTTGGATCGATAACGCCACTTTTAGCGTTTACCGTAGTTTGTTGGTTTTTTGTTAAACCTTCTGTCGGATCAATTACTCCGTGTTTTCCCGCTGATAGCGCGAGGATTAAAGCTACTATAATTCCCATTTTTTGCGTGTTTTGTAATACAAATATGAGAACATAATTTTAATGAAAAAATCACACTATTTTAAATAGAGTGACCTGCTATAATGGGGTGGTTTTATAGTTATGTAAATTCAACTAATTGAAATACATACAGTTATATGTTGATTTCTTGGGTTTTTATTTCATTATTTGTGACATGGGTTTTTATTGATGGGTTAAAATTATGTTCTGAAATACTACTTTTAATCGGGTTATACGTTCATAAATGGTCTATAAAAAGTAAATAATTTTGGGTATTATGTACTTTTTAAATAGAAAGAGTACTTCACAGTTCAAAGTTGCATATAGTTTTAATTATCGTCAACTCCTTTGGGGGTATTCTTGTGACTTGCTAAAAAAAGAACTATATTGCTAAGTGAATTATAAAGCATTAATTTTTAATGCGTTCGTGTTAGAATTAATTTTATAAATGTGACGCTATGGAAGCATTAAAAGAATTGGTAAAAATTGTTAATCGCAAGCGATTATCTAAAATTGATGTGTTTGATAAAACACTTTTAAGCCAAGGAGCAACAAATTTATACTTAAAATTATACGAAGGCTTAGAAAATGGTAGTATAAAAGATGATTTATCAGCTGCTAAATATCTGTATGACAGCAATGAAAAAGATGCAAAATTCAGAAAACTTAAATCTCGCTTTAAAGCAAAACTCTTAAAATCCATTCTTCTTTTCGATATTGATGAAGTGTCGAATAGTGAAGTAGTAAAAGCATATTATGAGTGCCTTACCCATAACCAAACCATTGAGATTATTATAAAACTTACCGGTACTAATAAATTAGTTTACGAATTGGTAAAAGATAATTACGCCAAAGCCTTAAAATATAATTTTTACGATATCCTGAAAAATTACTCGTTTTATCTAATTTCTTACTATAGCCTAAAGGGAGATAAAAAAAATATAGAATTAGAAGAAGAAAAATACCTGAAGTATTTAGATTTAGCACAGAAAGAACAATTTGCTAAGTATCTCTATATGAAAGTGGCTGTGGAATTTAATCGACCTGTAGCAATTACGTATGATTTATTAGCGGAAGTAAAAGAAAATTTAGATAAATTAAATGATTTAAAAGTCGAAATTAATAACCCGGAGATTGACTTCTATTATTTTTATTTAGCATTGATTTATTTTGAACATAGTAATGAATTACATAAAATATTAACGTTGTGTGATGAGGCTGATGCTTTGATGGATTCTAATCCTGAAACAATAACCAATACCAGACGTTTTGTAGTGCTGTATTATAGGGCAAGAGCTTTTTTATATTCTCGCCAATATGAAAAAGGAATCGCTTTGATTAACGATGAGAATAGAATAAAAATTGCCGATACCGGTTACAATTGGTATGTACTGAAAGAAGTAGAATTTAAACTTTATTTACAAACAAAAAATATAGAACGCGCTTATGAAGTATATGAGAGTGTTTTAAATAATAAATCGTATAAACGACAAGTGGCACCGCTAATTGAACGTTGGAAAATCTACCACGCATACCTTGTTTTTATGGATAGTTATTGGAATAATGGAGAGTATAAATTCAGTTTGCCCAAATTTTTAAATGATGTTCCATTTAACCAGAAAGATAAATCAGGATTCAATTTTGCTATTCGTGTAGTAGAAATCTTATTCAATGCTGTCCGTAAAGATTATAACCTCATTTTCTCCAAAATGGATGCACTCCGCATTTACCGCTCCAGATATTTGAATGATAACACGTATAAACGAAACCACTTATTTTTGAGCGTGCTGTTAAAAGCAGAAAAGTCAGGATTTAATGCTAAAGAAATGCAAAATGCCGATGGATACGAATTAGAAGAACTTAGAAAACAAAACAATTATATTATTGCCGAATGGGAAATTATACCCTACGAAATTCTTTGGGATATCTTTGTTGAACTCTCTGAAGGCTAATATTATTTTTACAATAGATTATTTCCTCCTAATATACCTTTTTGATAATTTTATTATTTTTAGAAACTAAACACTACTATGAACCGAATTAAATTAATCCTTACTGCCTTAATTGCGATATGGAGTGGAACTGCAACTACTGCAATCGCCCAAAATGCTGCTTCTTATTTGGATACACTTCAGCAGTTAAATGCCGCAATACTGAATAAACCTACGCATGATGCCTATTTCAGCCGAGGGGTATTAATGCTCCGATTGGGAGAATACACCGGCGCAATACGTGATTTTACGGAAGCTATTTCTTTTAACGATACCGATAAAGCTGCATACAACCTTAGAGGAAAAACAAAAAATAGCATCGGAGAAGTGCAAGGCGCATTACTTGATTTTGAAAAAGCAGTAACATTAGACAGTGCAAATGCGGAGTATATTTTAAACCGCGGAATTTCAAAACGTATAGCAGGAAAATACGAAGACGCAATTGCGGATTGCAGTAAAGCAATAGAGCTACAACCCGATTATGCCGATGCATTCAACAATAGAGGACTTTGTAAATATTACTCCGGCGCAGATGGTGCAATAGAAGATTTTACTAAAGCTATTTCCATTAATCAAAATTATGCCGAAGCGTATAGCAACCGTGCAGATTATTACTACTACGATGAGAATAATACGGAGGCCTGCGCAGATTGGACAAAAGCCGTAGAACTTGGCTATGAGAAAGCCAAACGCTCTATTGCAAAGTACTGCACCTCAACTGATAAATAATGTTATTTTTTGCCCTTTTTAGTTGCCGCTTGTAACTATTTCATTCTATCCGAGTCTATATTTAAATTAAACCTTGGACATGAAATTTATAGGCACATTTACAGCTATATTTTTAGTACTCTTGCTAAATAATGGAAATGCCCAATCCCAAGGAGATTACTACAAAGATGGGTTTAAAAAAAATGAATCCGGTAATTATTCCGGAGCAATACAGCAATATAGTAAAGCATTGGCATTAGATACCAACAATGTAAAAGCATTAAACAGTAGAGGTATTGCATACTATAACACTGCCGATTATGTTTCCGCCATTCAAGATTTTTCACAAGCCATAAAATTTAATCCCCGGTTTTTTGATGCCTATTACAATAGAGGAATTGCCAAAGGAAAATTAGGCGATTATGACGGCGCAATTTCAGATTTTGATGCTACTATCTCAATAGATTCCACCTACTTGTATGCTTATCTCAATCGTGGAATTGCCGAAGGTGATTTGGGCTTGCTGAAAGAAGCATTGCTCGATTTTACTAAAATTGCAACTATAAATCCCAACTTTCCGGATATATATTACAATATTGCCATAGTAGAAGATAAGCTCGGAAACGAAAAAAAATCTATTTTATATTTCGATAAAGCCATTCAGTTAAACCCCAATTTGTCGGACGCTTACCTCAATCGCGGAATGGCAGAAGGGCATGAAGGCGATTTTAGAAATGCTTGTAAAGACTGGAGCAAAGCCGGAGAAATGCAAGATTACGGTGCATACGATTTAATAAAACAATACTGCCGGAAATAGAGACAATAAAAAATGCTTCCAAGGTGGAAGCATTTTTTTGTAGCCCGTACGGGACAGTTATCGAACCAATTAATGGTGCATTTCAAGAGAATATATGATTTAAAAGGGGTTTTGAACGTAAAGCTGCTAACTCCTGAATCAATGCCTAATGGCTTGAACTATGCTATTTAGTTGTATTTATACTCCCGTAGAGGTATCTAACCATATCCCTATTAGTAAGAGATTACTATAATCAAAGTTAAGATTATAGTCTTAAAAGTTGTTTTACTTTGTTTTCTTCAAGACCATAGTAAGTACAAAATTCATCAATAGTAACAAACTGATGCTCCTCTTTGTTAATCTTAGCTTTAATCTTTTTAATAATTTCTCTACCCCATCTTTCGCTTTTGCCTGTAACAATTTGTACATCCTTTGGGTAAATACATAATCTTTCCATTTCGTAATTACATTTAAAGTCAATAATTATTTACACTAACTCTTATACAAATATACTAATAAAAATTTAAGGAATAAAGTTCACAGCATGGATAAAACGGAAGTATCGGAATAGTTCGGAAGTGCATGTTTTATTACTATCTAAAGTGTGTATATATTTGACGCATGAACGCAATATTCAAGATAATATTTCTCTTTTTAATATCAACTATTTCATTAAAAACTAATGCAAATGATAGTGCAAGAGTTGTTCGTGTAAAAGATGGAGATACCTATGTCTTGAGGAAAGGAAATACAGATTTTACTGTACGACTTAAAAATGTTGATTCACCTGAATTAAAACAACCTTATGGATATTTATCATTCGTTAATACAAGCAAATTACTATCTGGTAGGATGGTTTCTTATGACAGCACCGGGAAGGATTTGTATGGTAGAGTTCTTGCTGATATTTGGGTTAATAATCAACGATTGGATAGCACATTGATTCGTAACGGCTGGGCTTGGCATTATCAAACATATAGCAATGATTCATTACTGAAGTCCATAATGATTTTAGCTATCAATGAACATAAGGGGCTTTGGAAATGTGGAATGACAGGTGTATGTCCTCCTTCATTTTGGAGAGCATATAACTTAAAAAACAAAAATAAATATTGTAATAATTGTAAATAATTTTTTAAACATTTAAATCTTTAAATTATGGCTCGCCAAAAAGGAATTATGAAATACGTCGGTACTATCGGGGACGTAAGACATTTTAAAATAAAAGGACAATCAGGCTACTTTGCTGGAATGATAGGAGGTCCTACCGATACACAGGTAAAAACTGCGCCTGAGTTTGAAAGAACGAGAGAAAATATGTCGGAGTTCGCAGGATGTGCTAAGGCTGGAAAGTCAGTAAGAGTTGCGTTATCCGAAGTACTTAATGGCATGACAGACCCACAAGTTACAGGTAGATTAACTTCTATCATGAAGAAAATTAATCTTGAAGATGGTACGGAAGCGAGAGGTGTTCGTAAAGTGGAAATCAGCACACAGAGAACTTATTTGTATGGATTCGGATTTGATAAAAACGTTTCCTTTCCAAGTATTGTTTATGTGCCTTATTCATTGACAAGTTCAGTTGACCGATTAACCAGTACATTAACAACTTTGGCAGTCAACCCTACAAACTCCATCAATGCACCAATTGGAGCTACGCATTTTCGTTTTATTAACGCCATTGGTGTTGTATCGGATTTTGCTTATAATGATTCCACAGGGACTTATGAGCCTACCAATCCAGATTTGAATGAATTGAGTTCTTCTACTTATGGAGCGTATACACCATTGAATGCAGCTTATGCAGGAGAAACAATAGCAGCATCATTGCCAGCTGGTACTGTAATGACTACTGATATTTCCGTTATCAATTGCATTGGTATTGAGTTTTATCAGGAAGTGAACGGAAATTATTATAAATTTTCTTCTGGTAATTGTTTAGTAATCGATAATATTTTTTAACATGGTAAAGTCAACAGCAATTTTCCGAAGAGCGAAACGGGATGGACGGAATCCATCCACCGGCGCAAGGTCTATGAGCTTTGAAGAGCGTAGAAAGCGGGCTGAGGAAAAAAGAAAGAAATTGCAAAGTGAAAGTCCGACAGGTGATTAGTATTGAATGTTTTAGGCGTTCAAAGCGACAAGGTCGAAATCCCTCCACTGGTGCATAGTACAGTTTTGTGAAGTATGGTTTTAAATCCTGCATGAGAGTGCAGGATTTTTTATTTTCTTTCATTTTGATATATATAGTCGGTATTAGGTGCAATCATGTATGGCTTATGTATGGCTTACGTATGACTTATGTATGCCTTATGTACCCTTTATAAAAAGGAACGTTTGTAAAAAATGGCTCTCCTGGCTTGCCTTATCAGCTGCAAATTCTTTTCGTATAGATTTTCTAATTCCTCGAACTTCTTTGCCTGTTGGATGGCTTTTACAAACTCCTGTTTATTTTCAGAGGTTTTAAGCAAGGATTTGGAAAGGCATTGATTTAGTTCATCTATGGAAATATAAGGGATTACAGAACCTTTGAGGTAGTAATGAAAGGATTTTGAATACCAAAGGGCAAAGCAGAGCCAGTACAACTGCTCTTTCTGTTCTTCGTTTTCTGCCATGCATACAAAGCAATTCGGGCAGGATGTTTTCATTGGTTTTCCGCTGTTCAATCCTTTATTCAGGATGAAGAAAAAATGACCTTCGTAGTTGAAGTTTTTGTTAAATGTTTTGAGGTGTACGGTACGCATAGTATGAGCATTAATTTTTATGCTCTGCTGCGCTTCGCGCATCACCCATAAACCCAAAAGAAAACAAGAAAAAAAAACGGCAAAAAAAAAGAAAAAAGAAAGCCTTTTTTCTGGGGGCGCGGCATGGGCTGTCAAGGTTTTTTGGAAAAAAATACTACCTCACAAACTGCTGTTTGGTTTATTGATAAAAGGTGAATGAGGTGGAGATTTTTTTTCAAAAATGCATTTTAACCTTGCAGACCATGAGCGTTGGCTTTAGTAAGCCCCCTACATTTGCTTTCTTTTTTATTTTTTGGATTTATGGATAATGCCTTTTTTAAAAAAATATAGAAGTTGTTTTTTGCAGAATAATGAGGGTTAGCACTATCACGCAAGGGTGCGAAGCACTCTTGCTTTTCTTGCGGAGGTGGCTGATGGAATGAAGATGCAATGAAGTGAAAGGGTTCGGAGCGGATGAAAGTAGCGACACCCTGAACGGAATGCATCGGAATGGAAGAAGCTACCGCACGCATTGGATAGAGTTGCCTTTTACGGAATGTTTGGGATAAGTAGTAAGGGGCAAGTGTGTGACGGAATGGAATGAGCAAAACTGCATGGATGCTTGGAGTGGGTTGAGCAGATGCATTGAAGCGGTGGCATTATTTTGTAAATTTTACACACAAAATAATAAGTGTGGGATGCATCTGCCAACACACGGAAAGCAATGTATGGCTTTTGCGACATGGAATGAGGGAACACGCTTGCTTTAGGTGCTGAGGTGGCTGATGGAATGTAGCTTTAGCGGAGTGGAAGAAGCGACCGCAAGGCACGCAAGAATGTAGGCGAACATCATTTTATCAAAATGATGCTGTGGCTCGGCTACTTAACATAGTGTGCTTATGGGAAAGCCATTATCAAGCATGTAAATGAGCGTGGCATGGCTGTACCATAAGAGCACATTATGTTTAAGTATGCTTCAGACCATTTTTTTCTGGCGTGATTTTTTGTTTGAAGCTTTGCATGGCGCTTTGCTTTTGTCCCTTCGATAAACTCAGGAAGACAATTGTAGCAAGATTCTTCGCTGCGCTCAGAATGACAGTAAGAGAAAGCAATGTGCCATATTGGGCGGGTACAAAAAGCATGACAGAAAAAATGGGCTGCGAGCCACAGATGCGGTATTAGGCTGGCTTTAGGGAAGGATACCGCATGAGCCTATATTAGTGTGGTAAACGAATTAATTTATGTTATTTAAGTTCACCATTAATATAATTACCTTGTTCTATCAGACTACCATCTGCAGAATAATACTTACCAAACCCGTTTCTTAAATTATCTTTGTATTCACCTTCAAACTTCTCTCCGTCTGACCAATAATAAATACCGGTACCATTTCTTAATCCATTCTGAAAATCTCCAATATATTTATCGCCATTAGTATAAATTGCTGTTCCTTTTCCATTTGGTATTGATCCATTTAACAAAGCACCATTATAATCGAAAGTTTCACCTGATGTATTGGTATACTTCATATATTCTGTAACTACTTCAGCATCTGTAGTTACATTATTTTCTATACTTGTTTCTTTTGGAGTAAATAGAGAGTCTTTATGAAAGTAGAGAAAGATAGCAACTATAATTATAGCTATGAAAGTTAATGTGTATGCAAAAGTTAATAGCAATCTCGTATCTGCATCATCGGACTTTTTTTCTGGTTCTACTTTAGGTTTATCTATTTTTATCTTTGACCCTACAACTTCATCAACATCCAAAACGATACGCTTCAATGAATTTGCATCTGCTACTCTATTTACAGCGTTTTTTACTAAACATCGTTGGATAAATTTCTGGTATTTAGCAGGGATTGAATTTGGGTAAACCGGTTCGTTATCCAATATATTTGCCTGAATATCTATGGCCATTATACCATCCGATCTTTTGCCAAAAGGAGCTTTGTCCGTAAAATACTCATAGAGCATGCATCCCAATGCCCAGAAATCTACATTGGGTTGTAGTCTGCCAACTTGCCCAAATTTAGATATATTCAATTGTTCTGGTGCCATATACTCTACCGTTCCTAAAGCGCCCGTATTGGTAGATGTTAAAGTATCGGAACTGTTTACTTCCTTGCTGATGCCAAAATCACAAATCTTTGGAATCAGTTTGTCGCCCATGCTGACAAAAAGAATATTGCTGGCTTTTAGGTCGCGATGAATGATGGATGGTTTATTATGGAGAGGTTGCGGTTTGTGCAAATAATCCAATCCATCCAATATTCCAATTAGGATGTCTTTCAATTCGTCGTCGCTTACTTTGATTTTTCTATCAATTAGCTGACTAAAATCACCTGAATCTGCATATTCCATCACACCAAACTCCACTATTTCATTATCGCCAAAAATGTCGGTGTTTTCTACCTGAAAACAATTCAGATAACGTATGATATTGGGGTGGTTGAAATCGAAGCAACGGCGTATCTCATTTAATACAGAATATTTGGTGTCTTTTTTGTCAAAACGTTTCAGGGCAATTGTTCTGTGCAGGTTAATATCAAATGCCTTGTACACACGTGCGAAGCCACCACTGCCAATGAGGTCTGTAGCAGGATTGAATTCGTATTGGTTGTGTAATAGCATAAAATCTAAAAATAAAGAAATCTTTTTGATTTTCTATGAATGAGGTATAAACTATCTATAAATGATAATCTACTTTAATGATTGCATAGAAGTTTATGTAAACAAAAGGCAAAAAACAATATTTGCCTATATTTTGCTTAATTTTTCCGCTTACTGAAAAATAATTCAAAATTTTCTTTGGATTTTAATATATTTATATTTATATTAAATAGACACGGATGTCGCGAAAAAAAAGATAATAAATATGAATACAAATGTAATTTTTGATACATGTGCCTATAGAAATTTAACCCTCAACTGCTCAGTTAGTGAGATTGAGGAGAAATTGAAAAATATTAGAATGGCTGAAGCCGAGAAAGGATTAACTGTACACTTAAGTGTAATAGTATTAACCGAACTATTATATCATCTTTCTAAAAATGAACAAGATTTAAATGAAAGAGATAACTGTTTAAATGGAATAGTAGCTTCAATACTTCATGGCAGAAATCAGACAGGAATAAAGTATGAATTTAAATACAGACCATCCTTGAATAATATAGTTTTAAATGATATTTTTGATATTATTGATGAAAATGAGAAGATTTACAATGACAGTGTATTAAGGGTTTGTGACGACATAACAAATGAAATACTAAAAGGTAAAACTATTGAGCAGATAAAAGATAATTCTGAGATTGCAAATGCTATTGAAATTAATCATATAAATTGTATTGAGAACAGAATAAATGAATTTGAAATATTTACCCAAATTATAAAGGGATTTAATCCAAATGTAAACTTAGAGAAAAGTGAAATTGGCGACCAAAAAATTTATAAATCATTAACTAAAGGACAAGGAAAAGAAGAGAAATTTGCTTCAATTATGGCCAAAACTTACTTGCATGGTACTGCTCAGTATTTTAAAAAATATAACTTATCCGTTTCCGAAAATGAAATGAAATTATTTATTAGTATTTATAAATCTGCCATGAAAAACATGCAGGATTTTTTCATAAAATTCAATGCCGGAACAAAATTTAATGACTTGAATCGGGATATATGGAATACAATTAACGATAGCCATATACTAATGAATTGCTATGTAAAGAATGAAAAAGTTATTTTAGTTACAGGGGACCAAAAAATGAAGTATGAAACTTCAGCGAATTTTCAAAAAATGAAAATTGATGAGTATTTAAAAATCTTAGGAACAGAACATTTCTTCTGATAAAAAACTTATTATTAAAATGTTTCAGAGTTTGTAGGAGGTGAATAATATTTTTTTAAGTTCATAAATGCCTTGCTAATACGTTCACCAAGATCATCTTCTTCATAAAATGAAAACGGTATTGAGAAATAGCTGTTTTTTATTTTAAAAGGAGATTTTTTATTGCCTTCAACATAGAATCCTTCATTTTTTATTGCATTCGTGATAGTAGTTATTGCTAATTCATTATCTACTTTGTAAACTGAAGTTATTGCGTATATAGGAATCAATATATTGTTTTCTGTAATCCGTTCTCTCTGAATGTACATTTTACCATTATATTCAAATGAAATAGTTTTGTATTTTATGTTCATGTAATTATCATCAATAGAGTATTGAATATCATAATATTTTACTTTCCAAGAGTAATACTTAATTGCAAACTTGTCATTAAGATTTGAATGATTTGTCTCAATGTCAGTTGAAGCATATTTATTAAATTTACCTAATATCCACTCTATTGTTTCTAGTTTCGATTGTGATTTTACAACTATTGGCTTAGATGCATTATTCGATTGTTTTGGCATTGTTGTATTTGATTTTGGTTTTGGTTTATTATCTTGTGCATTAACAACGTTTACTGAGTATGCCACCGAGATTAAGAAAATACATAATTTATTTTTCATATTTTTAATATTATATTTTATCAGCAATTTTTTACGCAATTACCGTTTTTGTTAATGTATCTGTTTTTACCATTTTGCACCACCCATGCTACGCCATTTATAAAACCATAAGCCTTATCATAGATTAATGGGATTTTTACAGTACCGGTGTTATCTACATAACCCCATTTGTTATTTTTCTTAACTACTGCAAGTCCTTCTTTGAATGTCCAGACTTCATCGAAATTATTTTGCCAACTCTGCATCTGAATTTTAGATTTTGGTTTGATGTCTTGCGCATTTGTATATTCAACACAAGCATTCAACAACAAAATCAAAACACTACACCTCCAAGTATTTAAGACCATTAATCTCATTTTTAGTTATAATTTACCTTGTTCGTATGCAGAATAATATCGTGTTCTTATTAATACCAATATCTTCTTGAAGTAGGATTCTATATCATTGATATATGAAATAAGAAATGATGAATTAGTGATTTTTATCTTTTGGAATTCTACATTCTTAATAATTTTTTTTCCTGATTCTTTACACTTTACCTTGCCAGTTTTTTTATTTGTTAATAAAATGTCCTCTCTCATCTTTATCCATGTTATAACATTTTCTTTATAAGTAAACCCATCCCTATGGTACAATGCATTCCTTATTTCTTTATAAATTCTTATTGTGGGGAAGGTTTCATCTTTTACTTCTGTATTTATTGATACTTGTTCATTAAGAAATCTATAAAAACTATCTACATCCTCAAATTCTGATTCAGGGAATTTATTTATTATATCATCCTTCTTTAATGGGGTTGAATTTATTAGCTTACATAACTGAATTAAATACTTTTCGAAGTTTAAGTGTATCAGGAAAAGCAAAGAATTGTAGGTGTACTCTCTGAATTTGAGTGTTTTTGACGTTGTTTCAAATACATCATCGACTTCATGTTCTTCTCCTTTATTCAGTATTTCCTTTCTTTTGCGTTTTGTTTCTTTTTCTTCATGTAACACTAATTCTCCAATTTGTGATATAAGTAGTTTAATGCTTTCCAACTCATCAAAAATACCATTATAATTATTCGGAAAACCGCCTTGTATTTTATTTAATTCGTCTTCAATTATTTGAATGGAAACATAGGCATTTTCTTCTTCTGAAGTTATTTCATTCTTATTGTATTTATTTACTTTCATCATTATTTATTTAATCTTTTATACATCGAACACTATAGCCACTTTCTTTATTGTCAAGGTCCCTAATCGTATTAGAATTAGTGTTTCTGAGAGATCGATACCATGCGGGATAAATATTACCTTCTGTGGTAGACCAAAAGTAGCAGCAATATCCTATACTGTTATATAAACCATAGATGTGGGTTCGATAACCAGCCGGCAAACAGTTAAAACCACTGTTATTAGTTGCCCCTATATTTGGTAATTTCCAATATTTTGTAGATTTCATTTTACCACCTGCTATAGTCTCGCCACCTAAAAAGGTAGTTAATATTAACCATTCCGCATCGGTAGGTATATGCCATCCTTTAGGCGCGAGTTTACCCGTATTTACGGCATACCAATTATATAGCTTGCCATATATTGTATTATTCTTATACTCGTTATCATAATAACAATATGCACCAGTTGTTAAATAGACCCATTTGTTACCATCAGTTATGTTAGGTATCTGAGTACCATCATTATAGTGTGAAGTTTTTAAGTTTTCTGCCATCCAAATCTGGTTTCCGATTTTAACGGTTTTATAAACATTGCCATCAATATCAGTAACAGAGCCATAGTTGCTATCAGTGGTGACGGATGAAGTTGTTGTCCTTGTCATAGGTTTTGCAGCAGCCGGTGGCTTTGTTATAACTGTCGGTTTGGTAGTAGCTTTAGATTTTGGCTTGCTATCCTGTGCATACACAACACAACACATGCAGATAAACCCGAGTAAAATCAGCAGATGCTTCATGTAAGAAGAAAGTTTCAAGTTCATAATGCCTGTTGTTCTATTATTTTAATGGAAATGGCGGTATAGTTATCAATGGATAACAGACTGCATTTATCTTGTAATTCATCAGTAATTGTTTGCATATTATTTTCTGGCAACATTAACCTTGCCAGTTCTCTATTGTTCCAGGCTTCCAACACACCGTCTGTACAGAGTAAAAAGTAATCATTCGAATGTAAATCTTTTATGTGATGTATCTCCGCCTGTGTCGGGTTCCCGGAACCCGATATGCATCTGGTTATCACATTTTTCTTGGGATGTGTGGCTACTTGTTCCATAGTTATCTCACCACGATCAATCAGCCAGTTCACATAGGAATGGTCCTTAGTCTGAAACAAAATAGCTTCTTCTCTAAAATGATAGACGCGGCTGTCGCCACAATGTGCAATCAATGCTTCGTCATTGTGCATATACAACAATGCCAATGTACTTGCCATTCCTTTTGCATCGGGATTTACTTGTGTATGCGCATCAAACCTGGCTTCCGCATATTTTATAGCTTTCTGAACCCAGGATTCATCCGGCAAGTCGGGATGTGATTCCATATATTCTTTGAATGAAGCAATAAGCAAAGCAGACGCTATCTCTCCTTTATTTTGTCCTCCAACTCCATCGCACACCATACATAAAGCACTACCTGATTCTTCATGTATCTCAGTTAAGTAAGTATCCTCATTATTGGCTTTTTTGCCAATCCCGGTAAATGATGCGTATGTTATTGTTCTCTGCTTACTCATTTCTACTTATTGTACCGCATTATTTATATACGTTTGTAAACATGCTCTTCTCTCTGTTGCAAACGGGTGAGAACGCAGCATTTTCTCCAGTGCATTGGGTTGTTCATTTTTGCTCATCTTATCGAAAAAATCAAGTGCTTTTTGCGGCTCATAACCTGCCTTATACATCAAATAGACCCCTGCGAGGTCGGATGCTGTTTCCTGTGGTTGATTAAATGCTGCAAAAACAGCCGAAAATATGGTTGATGCCATACCTGTCATTTCGTTGGTTGCACCCATGTTCTTAGCTGTTTTAATGCGTTGCACAGATGCTTTGCAATGTTCATTTTCATTGTGACCGATTTCGTGAGCAATACAAAAAGCGAGTTCATCATCCGAGTTTACAAACTTCATTAAGCCTGTTGTAACGTAAATATATCCACCTGCGTGTGTCCAGGCGTTTACATCGTTATCATTTTTCACAAGTATTATGGAATAGGAAATGCCTTTTCGCTGAACATAAGGGGTAAGTTTCTTTAGTATAACCTGTAAGCGGTTCATATTAACATCCGTAACAAATTTCAGGTCTTTTCTGAAAGCATCGTTGAACATCTTACCATAACTATTTTCATCCTTTTCTGTAACCTCATCGCCAACAACATTCAGGAAGAATGATTCAACTCCGCTTGCAGCATTAATCAGTTTATCATCCTCTTTCGCCATGCAATCCTGCGGTATCTTTTCTACTACAGATGTATTCGGAAACTGATAAACGATTTTTTTCTCTGTCACCAATCCGGTATTTCCTTTACAAGATGTAGCGAACAAAAGGAATAAAATAACCAATCTACTTGTCTTTATATTCATATCGTATCTTTCTTTTTTAATGCAAAAACAGTACCCAGCATAAATATAGCACATAGTATAATAACCATTATAACATTCAGTGTCATGTTTTTCGGGTCTAAGCCCAGTGTAACAGGTAAATTAAGTGCTTCCGCAGTATTAATAACTTTATATTGGGTGTGCATGAATCCATGCTGATTAATTATGGCAAATGCATGTTCTACATTTTCTTGAATACACGAAAATGCAGATGTGCCTAACCTGCCTAATGAAACACAACTTAAAAATTCTATTACCTTATTATGGTTTATAGGATAAATAACCCCTGACAGTATAAGCTGGGGTATAAGCAGTAAGGGCAATAAAGCAATAGCCTGTTCGCTTGTTTTCACTATAGCTGATAACAGCAGTCCCATTATTACTGCTGACATGGAAATTAAAATCATCATTCCTACAAGCGGCAGGTAATGTTCTAAAGAAATAACAGAATTGAAATAAAAGAGAAACAATATACTTATAAACAGGAATGACTGAACTGTAGAAAAAATAAATTGCACGAAAAGTTTTGACAGAACATAAGGCAATAACTTCAGATTGTACATTCTTTCTCTGTGATAGATTGGTAATTCTGCTACTATTTCACGAGCCGCATTGCTGGAACCAAGCCATATAGCGGTCAGGTTTATCATAAACAATACAGATAACGTTAGCTTATCGAAAATAAGAATAATTAAACATGCTATGACAGGAGCCTGTGCTAACAATAATGCCATATATCCTTTGTCGTTAAGTTTTATCTTAAAGTATCTGTATGTCAACCAATATAGTTGCCTAAAGAAGGGATAATCTGATTTTGTTTCTGTAACAGTTGCAGGTTTTTCCTTTTTTTTGTCATAATTAGAAAACCATTTTTCATACCAAGAACGTGCTTTATCCTTATTCTTCAGTTCAGTGTAAATATTTATAGCATTTTCTTTTTTAAAGTAATCCAGGAATTTATCCTTATTTCCATAATACGCTAAATAACCACCCGTGCCTAACCATATGACTCTGTCAACAAAGTTTAAATCTTCGGGTTTGTGTGTAACCATTATAATGGTAGTTCCTTTTTCTGTCAGTTTTTTTATACTTCCTAAAAACTCTTCAATCGTTTCAGGATCTAATGGAGAAGTTGGTTCATCGAGGTATAAGACTTTAGGGTCTGAAAATAATTCAATTGCAATCGAAATTCTTTTTCTTTGTCCACCGGATAAAGAGCCAACCTTTTGATTTAAGATAGCGGCATCTGATAAATTAAGTTCACTTAGTACTTCATTGATTTTTTTGTAGACTATATCATCATCCACATTTTCCTTATTCCTCAGTTGAAATGAAAAATATAATGCTTCTTTAACTGTTAATTCGCTGTGTACAATATCATCTTGCGGTACATATCCAATTAATTCTTTACATTTCTTATAGTCTTTATATAAATCATTTCCGCAAAACTCAACCTTGCCGGAGCTTGCCGGGTCAAACCCATTTAAGACTTTAAGTAAGACAGATTTACCACAACCTGTTGGACCAAGAATAGCAACAAAATCACCCTGAAATATACTGAAGGAAATAGGGTTTAAGGCAACTTTATTATTGGAAAATCTCTTGCTTATGTCTATAGCCGTAATAGCTATTTCTTTTGGGATACTTTTTTTACTGAGTGAAAAAACATTATTGCCAATAGAAATAAAATCTGTTTCACTAATGACCATAGAATCATTTATCAATGGATTTCCATTTACGTAGGTATGATTTTTGGAATTTAAATCGGTGAGAATTATTTTGTTATCCGATGAAATTTCGAGTTTGCAATGAGTACGAGAGACGGTTAGGTCATGTACCACTATATCATTCTGTGATTCATTTTCAGACCTTCCAATAAGCACTGAACGCTTTGAATATAGCTTGTTTATTATTTCTTCACTTAGTGTCATGGCTGGTTTAATTAAAAGAAGTTAAAACATAATAGACAAACTCATTCTTTATTCCATTTTTGTTTTATCTGTTAATTTACATAAGTTTATTTTTATAGTTTATCCATCAAACTTAATGTTTGATGCCAATAAAATAGCGGAGCACCGGGAATATTTCTTAGTTTATTTAGGAATTGATATTCGATAGGTTTTATCACGTACTTCATAATGTCATCACCATCCTGCCAACGTTGAATTTCTCCTTTATAATCTGTCAGGATGATAGCTGCCAGATAAACAGCTTTCGATGATGCCACTATCGCTTCATCAATACGAAATGCACCATTATAGATAAATGATTTAAGCCCGGTAAGCCCAACTTGTATATGTTTAAAATCTCCATTAGCATCAAAGAATTTGCCCATTGAAGCAATCATCAAGGAGGTATCTATAATGTCATTTAATACAGTTTCCTGTGTAATGTTTTGTTCGGTTCTGTATGCAATCTCTTTTGCTGATGTGGTAGCGAAAGATTGTTTAAAATGAGTAAGATTAGTAATTTTTTCAAATAAAATACCAATGTCAAATAGTTGTTTCATTACTTCCATTTGCTTTTCTGTTACTCTGCCATCCTTATGTTCAACTCTGAAATGAATGCCAATCGTATTAGGCGCATAAGCAGTTAGCTTATCACCAGTAATAGAATCTACGGTTGGTATCTGTACCGTTAACAGGTTGTCATCTGTCTGAATCCATTCGTTTGTTATTGGAGCTTGTATTAATGCCGGGTAGCCATGTTCTTCGTATAATACATCCAGCAGGATTATTTTTTCTTTACTTTCTAATTGTGAATAGAATGTAAGCAGATAATGTGCTTTTGGTATACCAGGCTTATAACTTCTTAATTTATCTAACTCAAATTTGCTGAATATACCTTGCTTACAAATGTCTGCTAATATTGCTTCAATTTTTTCTCTGCTTTCAGTTGTCACAATATCTACGTCAATTGAGAATCTTTTTGGTTCTGGCAATATCAGTAAGAGACTTGTGCCGCCTTTAAATGTAAATGCTAGGTCTGTTTGGGCTAACTGTTCCACTAATGTTAGTGCATAAATAACCTTTTCCATTATAGAAGGGTCACTTTTAGGATATATTTTCCTTTTTCCCATTATCCATTCAGGAGTATATGATGCCGGTACTATCATTCGCTTAATAATTCTGTGAGTTGTGTATTCTTAGTGATGAAATCCAATAGTTCAGGCTCTTTGGTTCTGCGTTTGGCATAAGCCAGTAGTTTTGTCATATTCAGCGCATATTGCTTATATACGTTATTGAAGATATAGACTAATTCACTTCCCTGAAAGGGGGCAAATATCTTTTTGTCGATAAATAAATCTACCAAAATCTTTTCTGCTGCCGGAACAGGAATCTTTTTTTCTTTTTTCAGCGGTGATTTAGATACCAGTGTTTTTACAATTATGGTTTCTGATTCTTCATAAATATATCTTTCCAGTACTTCTTCATCAGGGTTGAGGAATACATTTTTGAAGTTATTGTCTTTTAGAAAATAAAAAGCGGATTCTGTTGCCGAAGTTTCCACCTCCACTATGGTTAAGAATCTGCCGGGCTGGTGTATCATCCATTCATTCAGCCAGCGAGTATTCCAGACGCAATATTTGGCAAATGGAAACTGCTTTCCAATCTTGTTTGACAGTTCTTTTAACTTAGCATCTAGGGCAGGATGGAATTGTGGCTTGACAGATAGGGTATAAACCCCTTTTCTTACAGGTTTTAATAAGTTTTTTTCTTTCAATGCATAAATACGCCAACCAAAAGTTCCTTCCTTTAAATCAGGCTCAAATGACCTGTAAAAGTGCAGCAATTCTTCTCTGGAGATATGGGGTTGACCCATAAATCTTTGTTTTAGCTGTTCTGTAATAAAATCTTTAGGCACGATATATATTGTTATCAGATGTAAATATAGCACTTATGTTCAAAAAATGGACAGTAAAATGAATTTACAGGAAAATATTTGAAACCAAAAAATGGACAGTTTTTATAAATACTGTCGAAAATTTGATATTAGAGACCAATTATTTATTTGAAAAATTTTGCATCTTAAATTAGGATTTCTCTAAAATACACGTCTAGTTTTTCCCAATCATCATTCTTTAGAAGCATTTCATCTATATTAAATTCTGTTGGAGATTCGGCAGTGTGCAATTTCTTACGAATACCATTTACACGCATGTGTATATTACCACCACCATCTGCACTGTAATCTACTAAACTATTTATGAATTTGCTACTGTCTTTAATGTCTAAATAACTACCCTCATCCGCATTTAATTCGACTTTTGTTTTGTGTGTGTTTGTATCTTCGTATAACTGTTTGAGATTAATGTCTAAGTTTTTAGAAATATTAGCCATATTCGGCGAAACTAAATCAAAAGTTAGTTGCCGGATTTGTTTCGGGTATTTATGTACCAGTTTCCAAAATTCTTTTTTATCAAATAAGGGTTCAGCCATCATTGAAAGATTGTATGCTTTCAGTTTTGTATCAATAGTGTCTTGTATGAAATGGCTAACTATCTTACAATTACCAAATGCTTTAATATTATCCTGAATGGCAATTTTCTGTACTTCAGGGTGGTTATTGATAGCTACAATAATATTCGGGTAGTTTTCAATATTGGATTCTGTAAAATCTTTCTTAAAGACCTTTGCATTTCTTTTAACTCCAATTTTGTAATAGTACATCGTATCTTTCTGATAGAGGAGTTTCGATGTTATCTCTGACTTACTGGAATAAAAATTGAAATTTGGAGCATTTAGAATTTCGTGAAAGATGTTGTTTTTGTCTGCTCTGATGTCTTCTGCTGTTTGGTACTGTTTAAACATATCCATTTGCAGCGTTTTGTCGACAACTAACTGATAACGAAATACTTCAAAGTTTGAAGACTTAGGCAGGTGTTTTTTAGAGCCAACATTCATAGTATATATAGTTAATAGATTAAATCAAAAATAGTAAAAAAATGTGTATAAAAAAACCTTACTGATTGGTATAATTTGCGTATATTTGTTTAGATAAACCAATGATGAAACCCCCTAAAGAAAACGCTAATACAAGAGATATTGCACTGGATGCATATAGGCATGATGCTTTTGATAATGGATTTTACCAATACTTTAAAGAACGAAAGGGTAATCATATATCAAATATCTTAAATGACAGAGACAGAAAGGTGGTATTTAAGAATATATCGTACAGGCAAATAAGCGGTTGGGAGAAAGAGGGATTGTTAGATAAGACCAGAGCAGGGAAAGAGTGGCGGAAATTTAGTGTAATGGATGCTATTTGGCTGAAAATAATACATGAATTAAGGGCTTTTGGTATGAGTTGGAATCAGATTAAGGTAACTAAGGAAAGTCTTGAATTTCATAGTAAAAAGTGCGGTGTAGCTATGCCTTTGCTTGAATTTTATACTGCTTTTGCAATAGGAAATAAAATGCCGGTCTTGATTTTAGTCTTTACTGATGGTGTTGCGATACCTGCTAATTATACACAGTATAAAGTGTCAAGAGATTTTTTAGGATTGGATAATCATATACAATTGAGTTTGAATAACATAATACAAGGTTTTTTCCCTGATGTGGATTTGAAGCCTACTGTGACAAATGAAGCTGCATTAAGCATTGAAGAGGTAGAATTACTTGCTTTTATGCGGATTAAAACCTTTGAGAAAATAGAAGTTAGGTATAAGGGTGGTAAAATTGATTTAATCGAGGGAATGGAGAGTGTGAGTTGTAGAAAGAAGATTGATGAAATTTTAAAAGAGCAAAAATATGCTTCCATCGAACTAATTGAAGAGGATGGACGTGTAACAAGAATTTTAAGAAAAATAAAAAAGAAGTTATAAAGGGGAGCACCCTGACTAATTGCAAATCACTAAAGCTATCAGAAGCCCTGAGGTTGTAGTTACGCGATTTCAACATGTTAAATTTAGAAAAATGTAAAAAAACATTACAACAAAACGGACAAACTTACACAGACGAACAAGTTAAGCAAATTAGAGACCTACTGTACAAGTTAGGTAACCTTGACTATCAGATTTATAAATCTTTAAAACCATCAAAAAATGGCAAATGTAATACTATACACAAGGGTGTCAACAGATGAACAGGCTGAAAAGGGTTTTAGCTTACGAGACCAAAAAGAAAAGTTAGAAAGGTATGCTGAAGCTAACGGCTATACTGTTGTGCAACATTTTCAAGATGACCATTCTGCTAAGACATTCGATAGACCAGCATTTAATAAATTGCTTGCTTTCTTAAAAAGTAACAAAGGTTTTGTGAAAAAACTTCTGGTTATTAAGTTTGATAGGTTTTCGAGGGATTTAGAGGGTGGATTAGTGATGATAACACAACTCAAAAAGATGGGTGTTGAATTGGAAGCAATTGAACAACTTTTAGATGAAAGCGTGCCTGAAAATATCTTAATGAAAGCTATTTACATGGCTACACCTCAGGTTGAAAATGCAAGACGTTCTTTGAATACTACCAATGGTATGCGAAAGGCTATGAAAGAGGGCAGATGGGTAAGTGGCGCACCAATAGGATACAGGAATGCTCGTGATACTCTGAATAGACCTATCATCGTATTTTCAAAATCAGAACCATTGGTAAAAAAAGCGTTTGAATTGTATGCTACTGGATTGTGGGAAATTGATGCACTACGTAAAGAAATGAATAAGCAAGGTTTAAAGGTTAGTAGAAATAGATTTTGGATGTTGTTGCGTGACCCTTTTTATTATGGAATGATAAGGATAAAAGAGTTTAAAAATGAAAGAGAGGAGTTAGTAAAAGGATTGCATGCACCCATAATTAGTGAAGAATTATTTAATGAAGTGCAATATGTTTTATCTGGAAAGAAAAAAATTAAAGCCAAAAAAGGTAAAGCAAAAGAAGAATTGGCTTTGCGTGGTTTTTTGGTTTGTAGTTGCTGCGGTAAAAACCTAACTGGAAGTGCTTCTAAAGGAAATGGTGGTATTTACTATTATTATCATTGTCAGTCTGGTTGCAAAGAAAGATTTAAGTCTGATATTGCTCATACTTCATTTAATAAATGGCTTACATCTATTTCTCTAAAACCTGAAATTGCAAGTTTATATATTGCTATAATGGAAGATGTTTTTAAAACAAATGAAGGTGATAGGGAAGCTGAGATTAAAAAGTTAAATCAACAAATTGCTGCAACAAAAGATAAACAAGAAAAGACCGCTGAAAGTTTAATTGATGGTGGCTTGGATAAGCATGATTATAAAATGCTAAAAGATAAGTATGCGGTACAAATAGTAGAACTGAAGAATAGAATTGAAGATTTGAAAGGTGCAACAAATGGATTTGCTGAATATAGCAAGTTTGGATTTTCGTTATTGAGTAATTTATCTTACTACTATAACCAGTCAAATTTGGAAAATAAACAGAAAATGATTGGTTTGATATTCCCTGAAAAGTTGGTGTTTTCAAATAGTAGTTATCGAACCACAAAACCCAATGAAATACTAAGTCTAATGTGTAACAATATCAATGAGTTAGATGAGGTAAAAAAGAAAAAGACTTCCAATAATGAAAGTCTTTCCCTTGTGGTAGCCCGTAGGGGAATCGAACCCCTGTTTGAAGAATGAAAATCTCCTGTCCTAACCCCTAGACGAACGGGCCGTTCTCTAAAGCGAGTGCAAATATAGTAACTTTTTTTTTTTCTACAACTACTTAACAATAATTTCTTTTTACAAATCTAAATTCTCTCTACTTTTACAAAAATTAAATTCATCGCTATGGCTAAACCTCGTATTGCTATTAATGGATTAGGGCGCATTGGGCGCTTGGTGTTCCAATTACTTTTTGATAAGCAAATGGTAGATATCGTTGCCATCAACGATTTAGCTCCCAACGATGCTTTAATATACCTGCTAAAACATGATACCGCTCAAGGAAAATGGAATAAAACGATTACCGCAAAAGAAAATCACCTCCTCATTGAAGGTCAAGAAATAATCAGCACTTCTATCGCTGCTTCTACCGATTTACCTTGGAAAGATTTGAACATAGACATCGTGGTGGAATGTACCGGAAAATATCGCGACAGAGAGAAATTACAAGAACATATTGATGCCGGTGCTAAAAAAGTAGTTATCTCTTCACCGGCTGATAAGTCAGTGAAAACAATAGTTTTGGGCATAAATGACAACGCTATTTCCAAAGAAGATACTATTTTATCCAATGCCTCTTGTACCACCAATTGCTTAGCCCCAATGGTAAAAGTAATGCAAGATAATTTTGGAATTAAGAATGCATTTATGAATACCATACATGCCTACACCGGCGACCAACGCTTGCACGACGGCATACATGGAAACGATTTTAGAAGAGCGCGCGCAGCCGCACAAAATATTGTTCCCACTACTACCAATGCCAATAAGGCTTTGGAATGGGTGATGCCCGAAATAAAAGGAAAAATAAAAGGAAGCGCTGTTCGTGTTCCGGTTATCGTTGGTTCTTCTACCGAATTATATTGTAATATTGAAAAACAAACAACTATTGAAGAAATAAATGCCACCTTTAAATCGGCAGCCGAAAATTCTTTTAAAAATATTTTAGCTTACACCGAAGAACCTATCGTTTCCAGCGATATAATTCACACTCCGGTTTCCTGCACGTTCGATGCAGGACTTACGCAGCAAATTGGTGATTTGGTGAAAATTGTAGGTTGGTACGATAATGAATATGGCTATGCCAACCGCTTGGCGGAATTAGTGGAAAAAGTCGCATTTTTGTAGTGGTTTTTTGAGTAAATGGTAAATGGTAAATAGTAAATAGTAAATAGTAAATAGTAAATAGTAAATAGTAAATGGTAAATGGTAAATGGTAAATAGCAAATGGTAAATAGTTTTTTTATAAGTACAACATCACTCATCACTAATCATTAATAAATATGCAAACAGTAGATTCAATTAATTTTAATGGTAAAAGAGCGTTAATTCGCGTCGATTTTAATGTGCCTTTTGATAAACAATTTAATATCACCGACGATACACGTATTCGTGCGGCATTGCCCACTATTTTAAAAGTAATAAAAGATGGTGGCAGTGTGGTTTTAATGTCGCACTTGGGCAGACCGCTGAAAAAATTAAAAGAAGATGGCACGATTGATACAGAGAAATTTTCTTTAAAACATGTTGTTCAACATCTTTCAGCTTTATTGAATAAAGAAGTTCTTTTTGCTAATGATTGTGTGGATGAAGAAAGCAGAAAATTAGCTAACAATTTACAACCCGGACAAATTTTATTGTTAGAGAATACACGATTTCACAAAGGAGAAGAAAAAGGCGATGAGGTCTTTGCTGCGCAATTAGCATATCATGGCGATGTATATGTAAATGATGCATTTGGATCGGCACACAGAGCGCATGCCAGCACCACAATCGTAGCCAAACATTTTACGACTGAAAATAAATGTTTGGGGTATTTGATGGCAGCAGAAGTGGCAAACGCCGATAAAGTTTTAACTAAAGCGGAAAAACCATTTACAGCAATTTTGGGGGGCGCAAAAGTATCTGATAAAATATTGATAATAGAAAATTTGCTAAACATAGCAGACACAATTATTATTGGTGGAGGAATGGCATATACATTTTTTAAAGCCAAAGGAGGGCATATCGGTAATTCGTTAGTGGAAGAGGATAAATTGGTGTTGGCATTAGATGTTTTGGAAAGAGCAAAAGCTAAAGGGGTAGAAATTTTATTGCCTGAAGATTCCATCGTTGCAAATAAATTTGATAATGCCGCCCAAACGCAAATTGCAGATAATATGAATATCCCGGAGGGTTGGATGGGTTTAGATATTGGACATAATGCAATTGCTGCTTTTGAAAAAGTTATAAAAAATGCTAAAACGATTTTATGGAACGGTCCAATGGGAGTTTTTGAAATGGATAATTTTCAAAATGGAACGAAAAGCATTGCAATGGCAGTGGCTGATGCTACAAAACATGGTGCATTTAGCTTGGTAGGCGGCGGCGATAGCGTAGCAGCAGTGAATAAATTTGGTTTGGCGAATAATGTAAGTTATATCTCTACCGGAGGTGGCGCATTATTAGAGTTTTTTGAAGGGAAAACACTGCCGGGCGTTGCTGCATTATTATAATAAATATAATTTATAGCAGCATAAAAAAAAGACTGTCGATTGACAGTCTTTTTTTATAATGAAAGAATAGAAGATTATGCTACATGCACAAATGTTCTGTCTTTGTATCCTTTTTTGAACAATACTTTACCGTCTTTAGTAGCAAAGATAGTATGGTCTTTTCCTAAGCCAACCCCTTCGCCCGGATGGAATTTTGTTCCGCGTTGACGGATGATAATATTTCCTGCGATAACATCTTGACCGCCGTATAATTTAACACCTAATCGCTTGCTGTGTGATTCTCTACCGTTTTTGGAGCTACCGACACCTTTCTTGTGAGCCATTTTATTAGAATTTTTGAGTTTACGAATTACGCAATTGCGTCAATTTTTACTTTTGTATAAGACTGTCTAAAGCCGTTTTTAACTTTATAGCCTTTTCTTCTTTTCTTTTTGAAAACGATTACTTTGTCACCTTTAGTATGTTCGATGATAGTACCGGACACAGCAGCACCACTTACCGTAGGAGCGCCTACTTTTGTACCTGCATCACCGGATACTAATAATACTTTGTCAAAGTTAACTTTGTCACCGGCATTGCCATCTAATTTATACACGAAAATCTCTTGGTTTTGTGCTACTTTGAATTGATGACCGCCTATTTCTACAATTGCGTACATGATTTTTAATTTTGGAGTTGCAAAGATAGTAATTTTTTGTGGAATATTTTTGCGTTTATGTTGATTTTTTATTAAGTCCACATTTTATCCACATTTGATTAAATTTGTGTTTTGTTCCTATTGATAATCAATTGATTATCAATGGCTGTGGTTTTATGACCAAATCTTCCTTATTTATTTCATACCTCCAAATCACATTCCCTTGTTTATTTTTTAGCTCCAATAGGCATTTTCTTGCATTAAAATCTCCGCTCACGGTTATTTTTCCATAATTGTAACTTGGATAATACGTACCCACTATTCTGTAAGGATTCTTGAGTTCTTTGCTCCTCTTTCCAATTTTAACGGGATACATTGTTAATGGCGAAGTGGTAAAATCATACAGTGGATACATGCCGTTTTCCTGTACTCTTAACAGTTCGGCATGGTGGCGATCGCCTGAAAGGAATACCACACCATTTATTTTTTGCAGTTGTATATAGTCGAGGAGGCTTTTGAACTCCGAAGTAGTTTTATAAAAACATTCTTTTGTGCTTACCGGATTTATTGCCTGCATGCCGATACAGATAAATTTAAAATTTGCATCGGAAGCCGCTAATTCTTTTTTCAGCCACGCTAATTGTGTAGTGCCTAAAACAGATTTTTCATGTTCATTATTGTATCTGTCATCCAGCATGAAGAATTGTACATCTGATTTTTTGTAGGTAAAGTAATTGAAGGTGTCATTCGTCGGGTTAGGCCAAAATTGTTGAAATACATTTAATGAGTTCTTTTTAAATTTAAAAAAACCATCACTATTATTATGTCCATAATCGTGATCGTCCCAAATAGCATAATTTTGTTTGGAGGCCAATAACTCATTTAGTTTTTTATTCAATCTGGTTTTTATATTTCTTTTTAATTGAGATTTGTAATTAAATGGTTGTAGTACGTAATATAAATTGTCGCCGAGCCATAATAGCATATTGCTGCTGTCCTTTTTCATTTCTTTAAAAATTCTAAGGCTGTTAAATGGCTTTATTATCCCATTAAATCCGGTACTGATAAAAGCACATGAACCGGCTAAAAAAGATATATTTTGTAAACTGTCTATATTGTCGGTCTGTACGGAAATTAACGGATAATAATTTTGTCCATTAAAAGAATATTCCAATGTATAAGCTTTATTTTTTTGGAGCTGACCAAAATGAATAGTTATGGGTAAGTATTTTTTATAGCATTTTTGTTTATCCCATAAAAATATTTTTTGTTGCCCATCAGAATTTCGAATAAATACGGCTTGTGCTTTTTGGAACATGCACCATACATTAACCGATGCTGAATCCGTATGTCCGATAAATGGTTTAGATACTAATTTTTGTGCGCTTCCCATTTTGCAAAATAATAAGAGCAATATAATACAGCAATAGTTGGGGAATATTGAATTCATGCCAATTACTTCATTAAATTACGAACACGCTCTAAGAGGGGAGGGTGTGAATAATGGAAGAACACGTACCATTTATTCGGATTCAAGTTGGATAAATTGTTGGCAGACAGTTTGCGTAGTGCACTAATTAAGTAGATGCCCGTACCGATATTTTCTTTGGCATAATTATCGGCTTCAAATTCATTTTTGCGCGAAAGTATATTCATAAATATTCCGGTAAGCATGGAAATAGGGCTGTATAGTAAACTAAATGCAATTAACCCCAAATGAAAGATAGGAATATCGGTTTGCAACCCTAAAGCTTGCGATAATTCGGGCTTATTGATGAATAGAGATAATAAAAATAATAAAGCACCCATTTGTAGTATGCCTATTATCATTCCCTTTTGGATGTGTTTCATTTTATAATGACCTACTTCATGTGCCAGCACACTTACCAATTCGTCTTCGGTTTGTTCGTTAATTAATGTATCGAATAATACGATTGTTTTTTTATTGCCTAATCCGCTAAAATAGGCATTGGCTTTAGTACTTCTTTTCGAGCCATCTATTACAAAGATATTGGTAAGCGGAAAGTTGATTTTCTTTGCAAATAATTCAATTTTTTCTCTAAGTGCTCCCTCTTCTAATGGGTTTAATTTATTAAAAATAGGAACAATAATACTGGTGTAAAACATGGAGAAGAAAAGGGTAAATGCAGAAAATAGTATCCATGCATATATCCAAAATAGTGTACCTGCAATGGTGTAAAACCAGACGAAAAGACTCAATAGAATACCGCCTATACTAGCTCCCAAAAGTATTCCTTTTATTTTATCGGAGAGATAGGTCTTCCATGTCATTTTATTAAATCCAAATTTTTCTTCTATCACAAAAATGCTATATAACTCAAACGGAAGACCAATGATAGAAGAGGCAACTGCAAACACTCCGAAAAATAATACTGCTTGTAAAATAGGAGAAAGCGTAAATTGTGTAATGTATATATGTACAAATGCAAATCCTTTCCACCAAAGTACGGCTATAGTTAGCACTGTACTAATTATTGTGGATAGGGTGCTTATCCGTTGCGTGGCCTGATGGTATTTTTTGGCTTTAGCATATTTTTCTTCATCGTAAATACCCTCCAGTTCTTTAGGAATAGGAATATCCCACGTTTTAGCATTTAAAGTATCCAAAATGGTTTCAAGAATAAAATCGAATATGATAAAACCAATGATAAGGAGGGTTAATATGGAAATTTCTGGTGTGAGCATAGTACAAAAATAAAGAAAACAATTAAGGTTTATAGAAATATAATCTACCCTTTGCGAACGTATTTGGTTAAAATAACGATGGTTTGACCTTCTATTTTTCCTTCTATTTGTGCTGTGTTATCGTGTACTAATCTAATATTTTTGACAACGGTACCTAATCGCGCATTTACGGTAGAGCCTTTTACATCTAAGGATTTGATGAGTACTACGGTGTCGCCATTTTCCAATACAGTGCCATTGCAATCTTTATGGAGGTCCACTTCGGCAGAGTTTTCATGGTCGCCGGTTGCTTTTGCCCATGCTAATTGTGCTTCATCAAAATATAGCATATCTAATGCGTCTGCCGCCCAACTTTCCTCTCTGAAACGTTGAAGCATTCGCCACGAAACTACTTGTACGGCGGGGATTTCACTCCACATACTTTCTAATAGGAATTTCCAATGCGCTGCATCTAAGGGTTTGCGTTTTTCTATTTGTTCTTTGCAGGTGGTGCAAAGGAAAAGGCTGTCTTCTTCTCGTTGCTGTGCATTTGGCGGTACATCGTATATGCTTAATGTATCTGAAGCTCCGCACAACTCGCATTGATTGTTACTTCGTTTTTGTAGCGATTGTTCTAAACTCATGGCTGTTTTTTGCAAAGATAGCAAATAAACAAATTTTAATTTAGTCGTGAATCCTTTTTGAAGTATTGCGCATTTATTATTTATCCAAAAAAATATCCGGTTCAAAATAGAACCGGACAGTTACTTTTTTAAGAATAAAAAGTAGTTGGAAAAATGGGTTTATTTAACGGAATAGGAGCGAATAACCCGACATATTTCTCCTACCCGTTAAATATTTTGAAACTATTAGAATTTATTAGGGAATTGTTTTGCAATACCTTGCGATAACATATCAGCCATCATTTCTGTCATGTGGGCAAAGGCAATATCATAATTTTTAATAGCATTTGTATAATCTTTATTATGTAAGTCCAATGCATATTTTATCGTTTGGTCGATGTGTGTTTTCATCATATCTTCCATTTCTGTACCTTTCCAATTTTTAGGATTTGCACTTTCGAGAAATTGACCGATAAGTTTTGCATTAGCATACCAATCATTAATTGCTGCTGTAGGATCCGTACCGTTTTTTACTGCTGTAAGAATTGGTACAGCTCCGTTAATATGTGCTTTTAGTAAGCTGGTTAAGCTGTCGCCGGCAGCCTCACCATAGTAGGGCTTAATTCCATTCCCAATATCTTCTTGGTTTTTTAATAAACGTGTTAAATTACTGCTTAACGCATCGCCATTATTGAAAAATGCATCTACTGTAGCATAAGTATATTGCATGTGATCCGCCCAAAGGGTGTGCATTGCTTCGTGTAGTTGTGCGTACTGTTCGCTATCCAATGGAGATACGGTTTCTTTCTTACAACTTTGTAGTGTAAAAGTTGATAATAAGGAAATGGCAAATACAAAAATTAAACTAAGTGTTCTGCCTTTTGGTGTCGATAATTTTACTGAAGTTTTCATTTTACTAATTTTTATTTGTTTTACTATTAGAGTAGTGGTGCTTCAAAAAGGTTACAATTAATTTTAAAATTCTTTTTTTACATCACTAACCTATTAGAGCAACCATCGTATTAAAAGGTTACAAACGGTATAAAAAATAGAATGAAATACCTTTATTTGATTATCCTTTGCTTTTAAATGCAAAGTACATCCCTGTAGCTATCATTAACATTAATTTGGATTTTTATAAAACTATAAACATATAGTCCGTTTTTAAAAGTTGTATATTTGCTGTGCATTACAAAAAGCAGTAGAATATGAAATGAGCATGAGTAATTTCGTTCCGAATATTCGGAACGAAATACACAATTAAAAACAATAAATTTAAACAGATGAAAACTAATATTAAGAATACAGTAATGAAAAATATTGCACTTATTGTGGTGCTGATAAGTATAACTACGTCTTGTAAACACTTTAACGGTTATAGCATAGATGGAACAATAAAAAATGGGGATGGGGTAAAGGTGAGTTTAGAAGATATTACCACAGAAACCCCTACCGTTTTAGATACAATTACTATTCGCAACAGAGCGTTTAAATTAAAGAATTACTCCTCAAAAGGCATTTACCGTTTGAGATTTGGCGATGATGCAACCCGCTCTATTTTTTTATACATTGCCCCGAACGATCATATTGTATTAGATGGTGACTATAAACAATTAGAAGATTATACGGTAAAAGGAAATAAAGGCTCTATTTCTATTCAGCAGTTAGTGTCTATTTCTAAAGCACGTTTTACGCTATTAGATTCTTCCTATTCCAAATTACGAGCTGCAACACCGGCACAAAAAGATTCTTTACTGAAAATATTTACAAGCGAGAAAAAGGCGTATGTAGATTATATTAAAGATTTTATAAATAAGGAAAAGAATACAGACGTAGCTTGTTTTGCTTTAAATTATTTAGGCCCAATGTTGCAAGAAGAAATTCCGTACTTGGTTGATGAGATAGAGAAATTACATAAATCAGACCCGGAATCGAAATATATTGATGGTTGGTATAAACAAATGAAGCAATACCGTGATGCCATGCTGCAAGAGAATGAAGGCGGAGTGGCATTAAATGCACAAGCACCAAATATCATTTTACAAAGCCCCGGCGGAGATACTATTCAATTAAAAAACCTACAGGGGAACTATGTTTTATTAGATTTTTGGGCATCGTGGTGCAACCCTTGCAGAATGGAAAATCCAAATGTAGTCGCATTGTATAAAAAATATCACGACAAAGGATTTGAAGTTTTTTCGGTGTCTTTAGATGCTAATGCCGAACAATGGAAAAAAGCAATTGCTAAAGATGGTTTAATTTGGAAAAACCATGGATGTGATTTTGGCGGATGGAATTCAGCTCCGGCACAGCAATATCACATTGAATCAATTCCAAGCACGTATTTATTAGACAAAACCGGAAAGGTAATTGCTAAAAACTTACGCGGCGAAGCATTAGCAGCAAAGTTAGCGGAATTGTTTCCGCAGCAAGCCATTCAATAAATTTTACAGAATAAGGTTAGTGCTCCTTATGTTTCTTTAATGCAGCAATTATTTGTGCTACATGGTGTTTCCCATGCCAAGCATATAAAGATATCATTTCATCTAATGCTACTTCTTGTTTCTTTGCCGGATGAAAATAGGTACGCTTCCAATCATTTGAATCCATGTTTTCTAATAACACTACCCATTTTTTGTGTAATGCTTTTAGTAAATGATAAGATACTTTTATCGGCATTTGCACATCTGCGGTTTCTGCCCATAAATTCTCATCATAAGGTGCAATAGTAGGGTTGTTTTCTGTAAGTGCCAGTTTAAATCGGATATAAGCATTAGCGTGGCTATCTGCAAGATGATGAACAATCTGTTCTATTGTCCAGCCGCCATCTCTATACGTATATTGTAATTTCTTCTTTTTATTTACCTTTTTTATGGCATCCTGTAATAGTTCGGGCAAAGCTCGAATATCATCAATACATGCTTTTAATGCTTTCTCATTTAGTTTTTCAGGAGCTTTATACTTTCCAATAGGGTAGGTGTAAGAAGCCGTAAATTCTTTTGCCACAGCAGTGTTCTTGTTATTTTTGTGTTTCTGTTTTTCCATTTTCATTTTAAAATTTTTCGATGGTTCGTTCAATGATTGCTGAATTATTTTTTAGTACTAATTTATAAGCACCGGCTGCCAAGCCTCCAAGTTCTATTTGTTTGTCATAAAGGCCTTTAGTTAAAAAACCTAATGATTGTTGTTGTACAAATTTACCGGTTATATCGTAAACGAATACATCAACAGCAGAAGAGGTGGAAATGTTAAACTGAAGTGTAATTTTATCGACAAATGGGTTGGGGTAGGCACTCAGCATTACAATATCTTTCGCATAATTTTTTATGCCAGTGGTGATATTTTGAATGGGTGTTTCCGGGGCAAAATAAATATTTGGAATATTTTTTACAGATGCATTAGTTGCTTTTTTTAGCCATCTCGTGCCCGGTAATGTGTACCACGCCGATTCAAATGTTTGGTTGGTGTCTCTGGTCGTAATCGTTTTTAACCCATAAAAATTCCCTTGAGCTTTATCGGCGGTTAAATCTAAAACGCCATATCCTTTTTTGTATAAGTCAACATATTTAATATGCGGCAATATTGCTGATACTAATGGATACAATGGATCCAAAGGAACAGGGGAGGAGGAAGAAGTAACACTGGTGCATACAAACTCCACCCCAACAGAACCTGCTCCGGTGGTTGCATTGTAAGTCGCTGTATTATAAGGTAAATCCATCGCCCAAGCGGTATGTATATCGCCGGTAAGTACAACTATATTTTGTATATTATTGTTTAAAATAATGTCGTATAATTTTTTTCTATCAGCAGTATATCCATCCCATTGGTCATCATTCACCGTAATTCCAAAAGGCGTAAGATTGCCCATCATCACTTGTTGTGCAATAATTTTCCATTTGGCTGTTGAGTTCATCATTTCAGTTTTCAGCCATTGTAATTGCTCATTTCCAATAATATGTTTAGAGGTATCATTTACATTGCCGCCTTGTTGTGTACGTGCGTACAATCGTGTGTCTAACAAAAAGAGGTCTGCTAAATTTCCATAGCTTATTTTCCGCCATATTTTATTGATGTTCCCCGGCTCCGGAAGTCTTCGCGGAATCCATTCGTCGTTAGCTTCTTCTCCTGCTGATTTTCTTGCGCTCCATGGCCCTTCCGTGGCGGGGGTATGATTTTCAGCACCATCTTTATAGGAATTATTAGCCGTTTCATGATCATCCCATATAGAAATAAAAGGATATTGTTGGTGCATTCTTCTGCAATCAGGATCTAATCGGTGCGTAGAATAACGTTGTCGATAATCTGCAAGTCGGATGATTTCATAACTTGGTTTTTGATCGGTTCTTACCGCGCCCGCTCCAGTTCCATATTCATAAATATAATCGCCAAGATGTAAAATTGCATCGATGTCGTTTCGATCTCTAATTCTGCTATAAGCATTAAAATAACCATTGGGATAATGGGAGCAAGATGTAAATGCAAAACGCAACTGATCCACTCCACCTACCGGAGCTGTTTTGGTTCGGCCGGTTTGGGAGTTTCTGCCTAATGCCGTAAAATTATAAAAATACCAAGTATTAGGCTGTAATCCGCTTACATCTATTTTTACACAATAATCTCTGGAACTATCTGCTGTAAATGTTCCGCTTTGAACGATAGAAGTGAAATTAGTGTCTAAAGCTACTCGCCATGTTCCGTTTACTGCGCCATCAACATCCGGAGTTACGCGAGTCCAAATAATTACTTTGTCGGGTAATGGATCTCCCGAAGCTACTCCATGGTAAAACGGTATCAATGATGTATCCACCATCGAACGCTCTAAACTTGAAATAGGCTCCATAGCTTTTGAGGAAAATAGTGCACCAAAAGCTAAAACATAGCATAGTAAAAATCGCTTCATTAGAATTATTTTTACTAAAGTTAACTAAACTATTTAAGTTATTGTATTTTTCTAATAGTATTCTCCAAAGATTCATACTGTAGTACCCAATGCATTTTATTTTGTTTTTAAAGATGCAAATAATATGGTTTTAGGTACTTTTGAACTATTGGAGCGTATTGATTATTGCTGTCTTTAATACTTATTTTTTCTTCTATTATTTCGCTGTCTATTTTATTTCTACTAAATAATGCCATATATCGAAAAAATGAGTGTGTAGGCGTTTGTTGAAGGAACGCACGTTTAAACGGAAATAAACCATATCCGGCTGCTTTTTGCTCAAATTCTGTTTTTCGTTTGTAAGGTAATAAAATGGCAAAAATACCATCAGTAGAAAGTTGTTTCTCTACGAAAAGCAGTAATTCATCTAAAGATAAATGAGTAGAGTGTTTAGCCGCTTGTTCACCACTGTTTTTTGAAATTAAATCCAGCTCATAAAATGGAGGATTGGTAAAAATTAAATCATATTGTGCAGGAGATGAAAAATAACGTACATCTGCGTTTATTACAGTTATTCTATCTGCCCAAGGGGATTGTCGTATATTTTCATGAGCTTGTGCGGCGGCGGCAGCATCTATCTCAATGGTTTCTATATGAACTGTATTTTGTTGTGCCAGCATTAAACTTAATAAGCCGGTTCCGCCACCGATGTCTAATGCATTTTTGAACTCCGGTAATTCAGCAAGCCATGCTCCGAACAAACAAGAATCTGTACAAACTTTCATGGCGCAATTATCTTGCTGTACTTTAAATTGTTTAAATTGAAAATAAGAATTTGCCATTAGACAGCAAAAATAAGCATTTCAATTCATGAAAAGCGGTCTATTGGTTGATGATTGGAAAGAGAGTATCCTCAATATCCACAATAATAACTTAGGCTTTATATTTTGTACAATACCCTTTCAAAAACAAATCGTATTTTTGTGCATACTAATTTTCCTTCAGGAAATGAGCGATATAATCAAACATGAATGTGGTATTGCCCTTATACGGCTACTCCAACCTCTTTCGTATTACAAAGAAAAATACGGTGACTTGCATTACGGACTAAACCGTATGTATTTGTTGATGGAAAAACAGCATAACCGTGGGCAAGATGGCGCAGGATTAGCAACCATAAAATTAGATAGTGAACCCGGTAAAGCCTATTTCGATAGAGAACGAAGTGTAGATAAGCAAGCCATTCAAGATATATTCAATAAAATTTTCCGTCGATTTTCCAATTTATCAGATAAAGAAAAAGAACAGCTCCAAGATATGGAGTATGTGAAAAACAATTATCCTTTTATGGGCGAATTACTCTTAGGACATTTGCGCTATGGAACACATGGAGGGAATGATATGAGTAACTGCCATCCGCGCGTGAGAGCAAATAATTGGAAAACACGAACGTTGATTGTCGCAGGAAATTTTAATATGACTAACGTAAACGAATTGTTCGATAGGTTAGTTTCCTTAGGGCAATTTCCTCGCGAGATGTCTGATACCATGACGGTATTAGAAAAAATTGGACATTTCTTGGATATGGAAAACCAGCAGCAGTTTAAAAAATATAAGCCTTCAGGTCTGTCGAATGCTGAGATTACGCCATTAATAGAAAACGGACTAAATGTGGCAAATATACTGAAAAACGCTGCTGAAGATTTTGATGGAGGCTATGCAATGGCCGGCATGATAGGGCATGGCGATGCTTTTGTTTTAAGAGACCCCAATGGCATACGTCCTGCATATTATTACAAAGATGACGAAGTGGTAGTTGTTGCGTCAGAACGCCCGGCAATACAAACAGCATTTAATGTGCACAGAAGCAAAGTGCAAGAAATAAAACCCGGATATGCATTAATTATAAAAAAAGACGGAAGCGTAGGAGAGGTGGAATGTACAACGCCGTTAGAGCGCAAAGCCTGTAGCTTTGAACGTATATATTTTTCCAGAGGTAGTGATTTTGAAATTTATCAAGAGCGAAAAAAATTAGGAAAATTATTAGTACCGGCAATTTTAAACGCTGTAAATTTTGATTTTAAAAACACCGTATTTTCCTATATTCCCAATACCGCAGAGGTGGCTTTTCTTGGAATGACCGAGGAAGTTCAAAAGCAGCATGTACAACTAAAATTAGAAGCATTTGAACAAGGAAAAATAAAATCTGCTACCGCATTACATGAGCAACTTTCCATAATGCCGCGCATAGAAAAAATTGCAATTAAAGATGTAAAAATGCGAACGTTTATCACGGAAGATACTTCGCGTAATGATTTAGTACATCATGTTTATGACGTTACGTATGGCTTAGTGAAAAATAATCAAGATACATTAGTGGTGTTAGATGACTCTATCGTTAGGGGTACAACCTTGAAAGAAAGTATTTTGACGATGTTAGACAGATTACAACCCAAAAAAATAATTGTGGTTTCTTCAGCTCCACAAATTCGTTATCCGGATTGCTATGGCATAGATATGAGTAAGATGGGCAGTTTTGTAGCATTCCAAGCAGCAGTACAATTGTGGAAACAAAAAGATAGCACGTTCTTAAATAATTTATACTTGCGTTGTAAAGAAGAAATACAAAAACCGGTTTTGGAAATGACAAATTTGGTAAAAGAAGTATATGCTCCTTTTACAGACGAAGATATTTCTAATGAAATTGCCAATATTATAAAACCTAAACATATATTTTCGGATGTTCAAGTAATATACCAAACCATAGAACATCTACATGAAGCTTGTCCAACTAACTTAGGAGATTGGTATTTTACAGGCAATTATCCCACACCGGGAGGTAATAGAGTTGCACTAAGCGCATTTATAAATTACATGGAAGGCAAAAGCATCAGAGCGTATTGATGGATATTCTTCATTAGTGGTATAAAAATAAGGAGGCATATACAATGTGCCTCCTTATTTTTATGCTATTGGCTATTTTATTTTAATTCAATTCAACTCTTATTACCACTTTGGACAGTTGAATTTTACTCGGTAAGGGTTACGTTTTCCGCAACTACCCAATCCGAATTGTCTGCCTGCTTCACCTAAGGAAATAACAAAAGTTAATTGAAGGTGGAAAAATTGATCATTGTTCTTTTTATCTCCTCTTTGTTGTCCTACTCCTGTAGCTAATACTTGCCCAAAATTTGGATTTGGAGTTACGCCGTCTGCTTTCATTGGATGCCAATCGCGTTGACCTTCCACGAAATCAAATTTATGATCAGGATATCTGCCATCGTTAGCTCTATTTTGTAAGGCTTGTGCTAATGGAGACATTTTTGATAAATCTTGAGGATATACATAACTTCCGCTTACATCATCAAGATAATCTGTAAAGGTTTGATGGTAAACACCTTCTATCGCTATAGAAAAGCGCTCAGTTACATTGTATTTTATACCTGCTAAAGCAATCAAGTCAAACTGAAAATTACTGTATGGCTTTTTATAACCAATATTTTGACCTTCTGTTCCTAAAGGTTTTAGTTTAACTTTTTGTCCGTTGTAATAAGTGTATGGATTAAACCAAAAAAATCCTAAACCACCGGCTAAATAGGGTGCCCATCTTTCTTTCGAGCCTTTAGCATCTGTATGGATGTATTTCTTTAAATTTACCTCACCCATTGCCTGAAATTCAACAATATGAGTAGTGAAGTTTAGATTTCGTCTTGCTCTAAACCAGCTGTCATCCGGTGCTAAATAATTTCCACTACCATCATATCTTGGTGGTTTACCATCGGTGTATTTATCATCACCATTCAGCATGCCATACATTAAATTAGCTCTTACTGCAAATATTTTATTTACATTGTATCTGTAAAATGCAGAAATAGCAAAACGTGTAGCTTTTCCGTTTACATCTCTAAGAAATGGCGCTCCAATTAATTTTGCACCACCAACATCTGTAAGCGAAAAACTTGGACCTGCGGAAATACCAATGTCATGTCCACTTCCTTCGGTATCATTGGCTATGGCAGCGAAGCCGAGGAATAATAGAGAAAATAATAATACAACTGAGGTGATCTTTTTCATTAACATTGTTTTTTGTTACTAGACGTTAAAAATACAAAATTATTTTTACAATTTCTCCTTTTTTCTACCCACTTGTGCGCAAATTATACATTCGCTTAGATTATGGCTACGGGCAGTACAATATTCTCTACCATAGTATATCATTTGTAAATGTAGTTTATTCCACAATTTTTCAGAAAAAATTCTTTTTAAATCTCTTTCTGTTTCTGCTACATTTTTTCCTGAACTTAAATTCCAACGATAGGCTAATCGGTGAATATGAGTATCCACAGGAAATGCCGGCACTCCAAAAGCTTGACTCATTACTACGCTTGCAGTTTTATGCCCAACCCCCGGAAGTGCTTCTAATTCTTCAAAAGTTTGTGGTACTTCTCCGTGGTGTTTTTCCATTATTATTTTCGATAAATCAGAAATGGCTTGCGATTTTTTCGGCGATAAGCCACAGGGCCGAATAATAGCTTTAATTTTAGCAACCTCTATTTTGCTCATAGCTGCCGGGGTATCTGCTAAAGCAAAAAGGTGCGGAGTGACTAAATTTACCCGTGCATCTGTGCATTGTGCGGATAATAAAACGGCAATCAATAAGGTATAAGCATCTTTATGGGCCAACGGAATTGGCGGATTGGGATACAGTTGTTCCAATGTTTGAACAATAAAATTTACTTTTTCTTTCCTTGTCACTTTCCAAAAATAAAAGGAAGTATCTTATCTTAGCAAAATATAATTCCACAATGGTTGAAATCTATACAGACGGTGCTGCCCGCGGAAACCCCGGTAGAGGCGGATATGGCGTGGTGCTTTTAGCAAACGGCCATCGAAAAGAACTTTCTAAAGGATTTAGGCATACTACCAACAACCGTATGGAATTGTTAGCGGTAATTTCCGGATTAGAAGCATTGAAAAAGAAAGATTTGAATATTACAATTTTTTCTGATTCGAAATATGTGGTGGAAGCAGTAGAGAAAGGTTGGCTATTTCAATGGGATAAAAAACCGGATTTTGGAAAAAAGAAAAATAAAGATTTATGGCGGCGGTTTTTGAAACTTTACGAAAATCAAAATATTACATTTGTATGGGTAAAAGGACATTCTGTAAATATAGAAAATAACAGATGCGACCAATTGGCAACGGCAGCAGCAGACGGGGAGGAGCTTGCCGTTGATGTAGCCTACGAACAGGAATTAAATACGAAAGAAGGATTGTTTCAGTAATGTCAGAAAATATCTTAATTCCGGCTGTTATTTTTATAGGCTCACTGATATACGGCACTTTTGGCTTTGGCGATGCCTTATTTGCCATGCCTTTTTTATCCATGATTATTGGGGTAAAAACCGCAACGCCATTAATGACTTTAAATGGTTGTACATTGGCCGCTTTGTTGTTTATAAAACACTATAAAGAAGTAGATTGGACGCACGCTAAAAAGTTAATTTTTTCTGCTTTCTTGGGGATTCCTTTTGGTATTTATTTTTTAAAAAATGGAAATGAAACATATACTAAAATTGTATTAGGGATTATTATCACCGGTATTGCAGTGTATAATTTATTTATTAAAAAAGAAATTAAGTCCGTGAAAATCCCTCGATACTTAGTGTATTTGTTTGGTTTTATAGCAGGAGTTTTAGGAGGTGCATTTAATACGGGTGGTCCGCCGATAGTAATTTTCGGCACGCTTAGCGGATGGTCTCAGCTACAGTTTATAGGTACTTTACAAGGTTTTTTTTTACCAAATGATTTGTTTATAATTTCTGGTCAGTTGTTTGCAGGCTTAATCAATCAATCGGTAGTACATTATTACTTAACCGGCTTACCGTTTTTGATATCGGCGTTGTGGTTAGGGCATCATTTACGCAAAAAAATTCCGGAAGGCAAATTTACACCAATCATTTATATTTTATTGCTTGTTGTAGGTGTGCTCTTTTTGGTGCGTTCGTTATTGTTGCTTTAATCCTAAGGCTCCATGTCGTATTGAACCATCAGGGAGTATTTCCAATTGATTGCGTTGTTCTAATGGAAACAAGCCTTCTAATGAAAAGGTAATTGATTTTATATTGTCGGGCTGTTTAAGAACGATATGTACTTTTTTGTTAAAAGGGCTAAAAAGAGTGTAGTGCAACGATAAGCCGTCAGGTATATTTTCTGCCTTTTTATGTGCAAATTCACCTTCTAATGTAATTAATTCAATTACCCTGCCTGAATGATTGAAAATGACTACTTTATACATGGCATACATGTAGGATAAAAGTACAATCATCAATGCAGTAATAAAAACAGTAGAAGTTTTAGTATTCATTTAGTTAGGGTTACTTATCTGTTAGTTTATCAACCAATTGTGTGGAGCCTATGTATATTGCCACACGTTGGTGTAATTTTTCGGGAATAATATCTAAAATGCGCTTGCCACCGCACGTAGCTTTGCCGCCTGCTTGCTCTTGCAAAAAGGCCATCGGATTACATTCATACATCAATCTTAATTTTCCCATCGGTGCCTCTTGGGTAGCCGGATAGATAAAAATACCGCCTTTTAATAAATTTCTGTGAAAATCTGCTACCATCGATCCGATGTATCGAAGAGAAAAAGCTTTTTTATTGGTTGTATCTTGGCAATACGTTATAAATTCTTTTACTTTTTCAGGGAAAGAATGATAGTTGCCTTGATTGATGGAATATGTTTTGGCAGTTTCAGGAGTCTTGATTTCAGGGTGCGACAGGCAAAATTCTCCAATTGTTGGGTCTAAGGTAAATCCGTTTATTCCCTCTCCGGTAGAATAAACTAACATGGTGGAAGAGCCATAAATTACATAACCGGCAGCTACTTGCTTGTTTCCGGGTTGCACAAAATCTTCCATCGTACAGAGTTCCCCAACCGGAGATACTCGCTCGAAAATAGAGAATATAGTACCCACCGGAGCAATAACATCTATGTTGCTGGAGCCATCTAAAGGATCAAATAAAACGACATATTTGGCATTTTTTCTATTGGGAAAAGCAACAAAGGTCTCTTCTTCTTCGCTTGCAATTCCGCAACATTCACCGCTGTTTTGTAAGCATTTCTTTAGTGTTTCATTGGCGATAATGTCTAATTTTTTCACTTCCTCGCCTTGTACGTTGATGTCATTCGCATCGCCTAAGATAGAATCCACCAAACCCGCCTTACTGAGGTCGCGATTTACAATTTTTGACGCTAAGCCAATATCGCGTAATAAACCCGAAAGTTCACCGGTAGCTTCAGGATGTTTTTCTTGGTTTACGGCAATAAATTCATCAAGTGTAATAAGAGGCATAAGAATGTGTTTCTATTCTGCAAAGATATAAATACAAAGTAGAAAATGTTGGAATATCAATAAAAAAATGAGGTTAAAATGGACTTTTTTTATAATTACTTTTCAAGATAAAATTGCCCTCTTAATTATTCCTTAATAATCGTATTTCATTACACAATAAGTATTTATCTAATTTTGCAACTTCAAAATGAAAGAACAAACTTCAGTTATAATTCGAAAAGCAGATGCTGCTGACCTGGAAGCCGTTTATGGGTTAATTAAAGAATTAGCCATTTTCGAAAATGCGCCCAACGAGCCGAGTAATTCTTTGAAAAAATTTGTAGAAGAAGGCACTGCAAAACAACCGCGATTTCATGTTTTGGTGGCAGAAAAAAACAATGAAATTTTAGGCATTGCTTTATACTATTATGGATATTCCACTTGGAAAGGTGCTATGTTGTATTTAGATGATTTGGTGGTGAAAGAAAAATATCGTAATAATGGTATAGGAAAACAATTGCTGGATGAACTGATAAAAATAGCGAAGGAAGAACGCATCAATCAGATGAGATGGCATGTGCTGGATTGGAACGAAAACGCTATTAACTTTTATAAAAAATATCCTGTTACTTTTGATAGTACTTGGGTAACTGTAAAAATAGAAAAAGAACATTTGATTTAATCGACATGCAGCGATATCGCTGTGTTACAAAAAAAACAAAATAAGCAATGAGAGTATTTAAGTTTGGAGGTGCATCCGTAAAAGATGCCGCAGGAATTAGAAACGTAGCCTCTATTATTCAAAATTATGGAGAAAAAGATTTAGTAGTTGTTGTATCGGCAACAGGAAAAACCACCAATGCATTAGAGGTGGTTGTGAAATCTTATTTCGACAATACCGACGCTAAAGCAGCAATGGAGATAGTAAAGAAAAATCATCAAACTATTTGTGCTGATTTATTTGATGAAGCACATACAGATGTGTATAAAAAATTAGATTCGCTTTATGCTAAAGTTGATAATTTATTAGGAGAGGCACAAAAAGCAGAATATAATTACGTGTATGACCAAATCGTATCACAAGGAGAGCTGATTTCATCTATAATCCTTAGCGCCTATTTAAATGCTTCCGGTGTAAAAAATAGCTGGTTAGATGTAAGAGAGGTAATGAAAACAGATAACACGTACAGAGAAGCAGTGGTGGATTGGAATAAAACACAAACCCTGATGAATAGTATCGTGAAACCGTTAGCAACCAACAGTATCATTGTTACACAAGGGTTTATAGGCTGCACTCCGGAAAACTTCACTACTACTTTAGGGCGCGAAGGCTCTGACTATACAGCAGCTATTTTTGCCAACATGTTAGATGCCGAAAACCAAACGATATGGAAAGACGTGCCGGGAGTAATGAACGGAGACCCGCGTGTGTTTGATGATGCTGTGTTTATTGATGAAATTTCTTTTAATGAAGCGGTAGAGATGACGTTTTACGGAGCTACAGTAATCCATCCGAAAACGATTAAGCCTTTACAAAATAAAAATATTCCTTTATTGGTGAAGTCATTTATTAATCCGGAAGGAAAAGGCACCGTGGTGGGGGGTAGCGATAATAATTTGCCGCCTATCCGTATTGTGAAGAATAACCAAGCTTTAATAACTTTGCATACTAAAGACTTTTCTTTTGTAGAAGATGAAGTAGTGGCAGAAATATTTTCATCGTTTTTTAAAGCGAATTTGAAATTAAATATGATGCAACAAGGAGCTATTTCATTTGAAGCTGTTGTAGATAATATTCCGGAGAAAATTGAAAAAGTTAAAACGGCTTTAGAAGGGAAATTTAAGTTTATTATCGATGAAAATCTGATGATACTTACTATTCGTCATTACCCGGATTATGAGTATATCCATAAGTTTAAAAACGAACGTAAAACACTTTTGGAACAACGTAGAGTAAGCACCTACCAAGGCTTATTGTCGTAATTTTACGTATGTATTTTGAGTATGCCAAAGAGCATACTATCAATTTTATTTTTATTGAAATAAAAAGCCGGACAAACGTCCGGCTTCCAAACAATTCAACAATCCTTTATGGTTAATAACCAAAAGCATAATATTTAATCCCGTTTTGGTCGGGGTATTTCCCTTGTAGCAATACACCTGTTCCTTTACTGTCATTTACGAGGTCTTCCAAATCTTCTTTTTTAGAAACTGCCTGATTATTTACTCCGGTAATTATGAAACCTTCTTTCATATTGGTGTTTTGTTGCACTATGCCTTCTTTAATTTTAGTAACACGCAAGCCACCACTAATGCCTAATTTTTTTGCTTCTAAATTACTGATACTTTCTACTGATATACCTAAGTTATCCAACACACTTCCGGTCTTTGGCGTATCCTCTTTTTTTAGCAATGCCGTTGTATTGTCTCTCGAGCGCAAGGTTATTTCTTTCTCTATATTTTTTCCATCTCTATACACTGTAATTTTCACTTTATCACCAGGGCGGTATCTTGCAACATGCTCTTGTAAGTCGGCCGCATTTTTAATAGCAGCATCACCTACTTTAATAATCACATCACCACGTTTTATTCCGCCATTTTCGGCAGCACTTCCTTTGTTTACTTCAGCAATATAAGCTCCTTGTATTTTATCTAATTTCAAGTCTTTCGCTAATTCATCATCTATCTCTCGGATATTTACGCCTAAAAAACCTCTTTGTACAATTCCGAAATCAATAAGGTCTTTCACTACTTTATTGACTAAATTAGAAGGAATAGCAAATGAATAGCCGGCATAAGAACCCGTAGGGGTAGCAATTGCCGAATTAATGCCGATTAAATTTCCATTCAAATCCACTAAGGCACCGCCGCTATTCCCCGGATTTACTGCCGCATCCGTTTGTATAAACGATTCGATAGCCAAGTTTCCTGCTTTTTCTCGCAATATATTGATGTTTCGAGTTTTTGCAGAAACAATTCCTGCAGTTACAGTAGAGGATAAGTTAAAAGGATTCCCAACGGCCAAAACCCATTGCCCTACTTGTACTTCATCCGAATTTGCAAAGGTTAAACTTTGCAAGTCTTTTGCTTCGATTTTTAATACCGCTAAATCGGTATTGGGGTCCGTACCAATTAATTTTGCTTTAAATTCTCTATTGTCATATAAATTTACTTTTATTTCATCAGCACCATCCACCACGTGATTATTAGTTACTATGTACCCGTCATTGCTAATAATTACCCCGGAACCTGAAGCCTCTTGGTCTTGCTGTTGTGGCATATCAAACGGCGAATTTCCAAATGGATCACCAAAGAATTGATAAAACGGATTCATCTGCCGTTGCATTTTCTTATCTTGTTTTTTTGCCTTAATAACTGTATTTACGTGCACTACCGCCGGAGTGCTTATTTTTGCAGCTTGTATAAAAGCGTCATTGCTTTGCAATGTTCCATTGTAGCTGGTAAGTTTATAAGGTGTGCTGTTGGTTTCTTTTAAAATAGTGGCTTCCCTAAAATTAAAACGATTGGAAATCGCTAAAGCCATAAATGCACTGATAATGCCTACAACAAAATATCCTATAATTTTTTTCATAACTAAAATTTTTCAAGATTGATAAGTGTAAATTTCATACCCTTCAACAAATTTTCTATCTAAAGATTTATTAATTGGGGTTAAAAAAAGTTAACTATATATTTGCTTTAGACGTAATAATATGAAGTGAATACGCTAATTTTGAACCTTATAATATTATGTGTTCATTGGTAACAAAAAAGAAGCATAAATAGTTTATAAATTAACAGCTCACAACTAAAATTTGAATATGGAATTAGTTTTTTATAAATATCAGGGTACAGGAAATGATTTTATAATTATTGACAACCGTGAATTGATTTTTCCAAAAGAAAACCACGGATTGATTCATCAATTGTGCAATCGGAAATTTGGCATTGGAGCAGATGGTTTAATGCTATTGGAAAATGCCGCGGAGGCAGATTTTAAAATGGTGTATTACAATGCCGATGGAAACGAAAGTACCATGTGTGGAAACGGTGGTAGATGTATTAGCGCATTTGCCTATTTTTTAGGCGTAACCTCCAATAAAGGTAATTTTATCGCAATAGATGGGTTACATCAATTTGAAATCAATAATGCTATTGTTCGTTTACACATGATAGATGTAAAAGAAATAAAACAAGCTGCTATTACAGCAGATAGTTACGTTTTATTTACCGGCTCTCCTCATTATGTCAGCTTTCGAGCAGATATTGACAAAATAGATATTATCAACGAAGCCCACAAAATCAGGTACCATGAAACATTTACCAAAGACGGTATAAACGTAAATTTTGTACAAGCGGATAACGGTACAATACAAATGCGGACTTATGAGCGAGGAGTCGAAGATGAAACGTTGTCTTGCGGTACAGGAACGGTAGCCGTAGCCTTGTGCTTTGCGGCACAAAATCAACTGGAAAAAGGAACTGTAGATATTCAAACTCCGGGAGGAAAATTAGCGGTTTCTTTTGTGCTGAAAAATAATACTTTTACAGAAGTATGGTTGGAAGGCCCGGCAGAGCAGGTATTTAGTGGAACAATTCAAATATAATATTTAGAAAAATATCGATTTCCTATGATTCGATTTTATAAAAAAGAAGGTAACGATTTAACGCTGATAACGGCGCCAGAGAAAAATTGTTGGGTAAATATTGCCCCACCGTTTAATATGGAAGAGTTAGAGCGATTAGCCAAACAATTAAACGCTCCGTATGATTATATTATTGATTGCATTGACCAATATGAACGCTCGCGATATGAAAAACAAGATAACGCTAAACTCATTGTAATAAATACGCCTATATTAAATGAAGGATTTGATGTAGAAGATGAAGCAACATATATAACGATTCCGGTGGGTATTATTCTTACCGAAGAGGTAATAATTACGGTATGTTCGGTAAATAACCCTACGATTGAGTGGTTCGAAAAAAATGTATTAAAGAACATAGAGTTAAATAATAAAAATTTATTTATCATCCGAATTTTTGAGCGCAATGTGTATTACTTCTTGCATTACTTGCGCGAAATAAATAAACGCATTTCACAAATTGAAAAAGAATTAAATTACTCCAGCCGAAACCAAGAACTCAATAAATTATTGCGCCTTCAAAAAGCGTTGATTTATTTTGTAAATGACTTGCGCGCCAACGAATTGGTATTAGTAAAAATTCAACGAAATAATTTTTTAGAATTACAAGACGACCCCACTGCAAGAGAATTGTTGGACGATGTAATCATCGACAACTCACAAGCGGTAGAAATGGCAAACGTATATTCTAATATTCTTGGTAACATGATGGGGGCATTTGGCTCTATTATTTCCAATAATTTAGGACATGTGGTAAATCGGCTGACTGCAGTAACAATTGCACTAATGTTGCCCACGTTGGTAGCCGGAGTTTATGGAATGAATGTTGATTTACCGTTTCAGCATCACAAACATGCATTCACAATTGTTGTTGTGATAAGTGTGTTGGTTACTATATCTTTTGTAATTTATTTTAGAAGAAAACGTTGGTTATAAATAAATTTATACAATGAATAATGAACTTGCCTCTATCAGAATGATTCTGATTTTTTTTGCCGGAATTGTAATTTTATTCTTGTTGTATTTATTGCAAGATTTATTAGTACCATTGATGATGGCAATGTTTATTGCATTACTGCTACAGCCGCTTTTGCTTTGGTTCGATAAACGCAAATTGCCACTTTGGCTAAGCGTTAGCATTATTTGGATTGGATTATTGGTTGTTATCTTTACTATCGGCACCGTTATTTATAAAACCGGCACACAAATATTCGGCGAAAAAGATTTTATCTATACGCATGTAAAAATTAAACTGAGCAGTTGGTTGCAATTATATAATCAAATTACAGGGAAAGAACTCGACTTAGAAGGTACGGTAGAAAATATTAAATCCGGAATATCATCAGAGTTTATAATGCATAATTCCGGAACTATCTTTGGCGCATTAGGCTCTTTGTTGGAAGAGTTTTTACTCACCGCCATCTTATTAGTCATTATTTTATCCGGAATAATGCGCTATGAAAACTACTTGAGCTATTTAGGTGGAGAGAATAAAAGTTTAAAATTTATTAAAGCATTCGAAGATATAAAAAGTGCAATAGTGTCTTACATGAAAGTAAAATTTATAATGAGCTTAATGTACGGATTGGGGGTAATGATTATCTGTTATTTATTCGGATTGCAATTTGCTTTTTTCTGGGGCTTTATTGGTTTTGTGCTCAATTTTTTACCGGTATTCGGTGCCGTAATAGGCTTAGTGCCGGTATTTGTCATGGGCATTATCCAATTTGATTCCATTTATACCTCTTTGGGGTTAATAGTCGTCTCTTACGGATATCATTTTTTACTAGCTTCTTTGATAGAACCTATATTTATGGGTAATCGTACCTCCTTAAATACAATAGCCGTGATTATGGGGTTATTATTTTGGGGCTATCTTTGGGGAATCTACGGCATGTTTTTATCTGTACCGATGATGGTGCTTACCAAAGTGATACTCTCACAAATTCAAGGTGCAGAAGTAATAGTCCGCTTGCTGGGTAATCAACGAGAATAACCGGCGTAGTTAAATAATATTTCGCTGATACGCTTCGCCAATACTTCTATTCATTTCACTAAAACGTTTCAAACATTCTGTAAGAAATGTTTCATCCACCACCTTTTCGACATCTTTCATGGAGCGCAGATTATCGTCTTCATTAAATTTATAAGTTTGCTCCATCGAGTTTACTTCTAATTTCAATACAAACCGCTCACTCATTTGCATTACCGTAATTTTCATTATCGGATGTGAAATATAACCTACTATACGCATTTTGTTTTTTTGCAAAGATAAAATAAAAAAAGAGCCGCTCTAAAATATGGCGGCTCTTTTTAAAAATGCATTGGCTTATTAATTAAGCATTAGCTTTTGCTTTTTTTGTAGCTTTTTTAACTTCTTCTTTCACTTCTACTACTTGTTTTTCAACTTTTGCAGATGCGTCAGTCAAAAGTCCTTTTACTCTTTCTACATTTCTGTTTAATGTAGTTTTGAAGTCAGCTTCTAAAATTTCAGCTTCTTCTTTTACGTCGCTTTGTACTTTTTCTAAAGTGAAAGGACCTTTTAATTTAGCTTGGATTCGTTCAGAGGTAGCTTTGAAATGATTTTTCAACGTTTCTACTTCTTCTTGTCCTTCGCTGATAGCGTTTTTTACAGTATTTTCAACATTGTAACGTAATTCTGTAACGTTAGTTTTTGTTTCTGCAGTAAAACTGTCAACTGCTTCTTTGAATTTTTGTGCGAATTCCATTTTTAAAAAGATTTAATTTATTTGTCTATATTGACTACACAAAATTAGCTCTATTTGTTGACCTTTGTCAATAAATATCAATTATGAAAGTTTGATTTAAAAATGTTGCTTGTGTAAAAGGCAAGTTAAAGCAATGTGAACTTTAAACTTAAAGAAACACAAAGCAAGAATTTGTAAAATCGATGTAAATTAAAAGCATATTTGATATTGCCTCTAATAAAATTCGTAAAATCAGAATTTGTATTGTTACAATCTTACGCGCTGTAAAGTTTTTTCTGTATTAAATCGAGCAATAGCCAAATCGATTAGTTTTTCTATTAAATCAGCATATTTTAATCCAGATGCTTCCCATAATTTTGGATACATAGATACGGAGGTAAAGCCCGGTAAAGTATTGGGTTCATTTATTATAACCTCATCTTTTTCCGTTAAAAATACGTCTATTCGAGTTAGGCCTTGCAATCCTAAAACTTGATAAGCTTTGCGCGCCGTTTCTTGTATTTTCTTCAATTGAGCTTCAGTAATGTTGGGTGCAGGGATATATATTTTTGCATTGTCATTTACATATTTATTTTCGAAATTATAAAAACCCTTTTCCATTACAATTTCCCCAACGGTGCTGGCTTCAATGCATTCATTTCCTAATACGGCACATTCTAATTCCCTGCCGATAATTGCTTTTTCCACCAATACTTTTGTGTCAAACTTAAAGGCTTCTTCTAACGCAGCAATAAATTCAACTTCGTTTGTCGCCTTGGTTACCCCAACAGACGAACCCATATTACATGGTTTTACAAACAGTATAGTTCCTAACTCCTCTACAGTTTGGGAATAGGAAATTTTATTTATTTCATGCTTATAAAAGGTGATGCCTTTGGCGTGCCCAATTCCGGCATCTCTTAAAATGCGCTTAGTGAAATCCTTGTCCATTGCAACTGCGGAGCCTAAAACGCCCGGCCCTACAAATGGAATATTTAATTGCATAAATACGCCTTGCAATGTTCCGTCTTCTCCGTTGGGGCCGTGTGTAATCGGGAAAAAAGCATCAAAATGGTCTAAATAGGTCTGATTATCCAAACGCATAATTTGTCTTTCAGCATTGCCAAATACCACGGCTAATTGCACCCCTGATTTTCCTATTATGCAATTTTTATCTTGTAAATTGTGCGCTTGCTCTAAGTACCACTTTCCGTCTTGTGCTATTCCAATTAATGTTATTTCATATTGCTCTTTATTTATGGCATTGAAAATATTACGTGCTGAAATTATAGAAATTTCATGCTCCGGCGATTTGCCGCCAAAAACTAAACCAATTTTTCGGATAGACATTCTTTTTATTTAATGTTGCAAAGATAGAGTTACTAACAAAATATGAACAATAAATTGCTATTTTTATTTCAAAATAAATGTTCCTTACAACATAAATAGATATATTTGACGTTGGAAGAATAAACGTATAAAATGGGCAAAACTGCTTTAACTTTAGTATATATTTTGGGCGCTTCGGTGGCTTTAGTGTTTTTTACCTTCTTAGCCTTAAATTGGTACACCGACCATGGTGATTATGTAGTTGTCCCCGGCGTAAAAGGAAAATCATTATTTGAGGCTAAGAAAGAATTAAGTAATTTCGATTTAGAATACGCCATCGCCGATTCTACATACGATGAATCAAAACCCCCATTATCCGTTTTAGACCAACAACCCATCAAAGGCTCAAAAGTAAAATCAAACAGAAAAATTTATTTAACACTGAATGCCTCTGCACCGCCAAGTGTGAAAATTCCTATGATTATTGATAATTCGAGAAGACAAGCAGAGTTAATATTGAATAGTTGGGGATTGAAATTAGGACAACTTATCTATATTCCTGATATGGCAAAAGATGCTGTTTTGAACATTCAGGTTAATGGTAAAATTGTAAAGCCCGGAACTATAGTTCCCAAAGGCACTTCCGTAGATTTGCTCTTGGGCGATGGATTTGGCGCACAAGTAGCAGAAGTACCGCCCGTTACAGATATGACCGTTTTAGAAGCAAGAGCCGTTTTAGATGCGGTTCATCTCAATTTAGGAATGCTATTTGCGGACGGCACCATAGAAGATACACTATCCGCTTATGTATATGACCAAGATCCAAAATTTGGTCAAAATGCAAAGTTAGGTGCTGGAAATACAGTAAATTTATTCATTCGCCAACAGCCGGCTGTAGCTAAAGAACCTTAATGTCCATGAATAAACTTTTTGTATATACACTTTTAGTTGTTTTTGCATTTAATGCTTACGGTCAGAGCGAATCTTTAACGCCTTTGCGTTTTCACCCCAAAATGAATGCCGCAACGGATGCTGCTTTCAAAATGAAAAAAGCAGCACACCGAACGACTGCACTATCACTTCCTTTTTTCGATGATTTCTATCAGAAAGATATTTTTCCCGATCCAAGTTTATGGCAAGATAATTTTGTATTTATAAACACCACCTATCCCAAAGAAACCATTACCGTAGGAGTGGCTTCATTCGATGGTACTGACGCAAAAGGACAACCTTACAACAATTCGGGAATACCGGTAAGCGGACCTGCCGATAAATTGACCTCAAATCCAATTAATTTATCCGGATTGACCGGGGCAGATAATGTGTATTTGAGCTTCTATTTTTTGCAAGGAGAATACGGGGAATCTCCTACCGCACCAAATGATTTATTTACTGTTCAATTTCAAGATACTTCGGGAAATTGGAATATCGTTTGGCAAACTACCGCTTTAGATAGCGCAGCCATGCGGCAAGTATTCATTAAAGTAGATTCGATTTATTTGAATAGTAATTTCCAATTTCGATTTCAAGCTTTCGGAAGCCTTAACGGCGCTAATGATTTGTGGCATTTAGACTATGTGAAAGTAGATAAAAACAGAGATACCATTGCTGAAAAAAATGTAAAAGATATGGCGTATGAGTTTTTACCGCCTTCTCTATTGAAGAATTATTATGTAATGCCATATTCTCAATTTGATACTACTGATTTAGCAGATACAGTTAGTGTTTTTGTAAAAAACAATTTTATAAATAATACCACTGATATTGTAGATTATTATACCGCTACAGTGGTAAACACCAGCCAGAATATTGCGTCATTTACAGGGCCTTCGCGCGATTTTGGCCCTCTAACCTCTAATGAAATAAAATACCCCAAATTCAATATTCCACTTAATATTTCAGGCGATACCATAGTAATAAAAATTGACTATCATTTTGATGTTTCGGCAGAAGCAGGAGAACCTGCAAAAGTATTGGCCAATAACGCCGTAACACACAATCAGGTATTTAGTAATTTCTTTGCTTATGACGATGGTACACCCGAACGAGGCTATATAGTTGGAGATTTAAAAACAGGTGTCGGAATGGATTTTTATAAAATGGCAGTGAAATATGGATTACGTCATCCGGACACCCTGCAATCTATAAAATTTCAGTTTTTCCCGGTAGTTCCGGATAATAATTTAGCCGTATTTAGCGTATGTGTATGGAAAAATTTTTCTCGAAATACGGTATATAACGATAACGATTTGATATACAAACAATCCAATCTTAAAATTGCAGACTTAATAAAAGAATATGGTGTAGATACGATGAATGGCTATTTTTATGCGCCTATAAAACCGGAATTTGTGCTGCACGGAGCTACTTATCCATTGGTATTAAGCGATACCTTTGCGGTAGGTTTAATCGTTGATAACCAATTGTCATTAATAGTAGGATTTGATAGGAATAATAACCGTTCTCCTTATAATTTTTACGTTGAAGGAAACACCAATAAATGGCGGCAATCTACATTGCCCGGCACAATGATTATGAACCCTGTAATGGGCAAAGCATTGCCCGGAAATTTAACGCCGGTGAAAGAAATAAAAGCACAGAAATACGAAGTGAAAATTTATCCTAATCCAACAAAAGATAAATTGTTTATTGATGGAATAAAAGAAAAAAGTGCAATAGAAATCTATGACGTAAAAGGTGTTTTGCAAAGCAAAACGATACACACACAATCAGACTACATAGACGTTAGCGAACTTCCAATTGGCGTTTATGTTATACAGATATCCAATCTTAATACACAACAAATCGGTACTGCAAAATTCATTAAAAGTGAATAGCAAAGAAATAGATAAAATAGTTTTATTTGATGGGGTTTGTAATTTGTGCGACTATAGTGTACAATTTATTTTGAAACACGACAAAAGTCAATCTTTACGATTTGCTAGTTTGCAATCCGAAATTGGAAAAGAAATTTTATCCAATTATAACTACCCCCAACAATTAGATGGGGTGGTATTTATTGAAAATTCAAAATTATATTCAAAATCTGCTGCTGCTTTCCGTATTTCCCGTTATTTTGGCGGATACTGGAGCGGATTACAGTTGCTTACTATAGTACCCTCGTTTATTACCGATTTTTTTTACAACGTCATTGCAAAATACCGATATAAATGGTGGGGTAAAAAAGAAACTTGCTTAGTACCAAGTAAAGAAACTATCCATCGGTTTTTGTAATTTAAAAAATAGTAATTATTATTTTTGAACTTCTTAGATATAATTATCTTTGCAGACAATAATTATAATTCTAACAAACTAAATAGTATGGGACGCGCGTTTGAATATCGAAAAGCAGCAAAATTTGCCCGTTGGGACAGAATGGCTAAAGCCTTTACTCGGGCAGGAAGAGAAATTGCGATGGCTGTAAAATCCGGAGGTGCCAGCCCGGATACGAATGCGAATTTACGGCGTGCAATACAAAATGCAAAAGCAGCACAAATGCCAAAAGACAGAATTGAAGCGGCCATTAAGCGTGCTTCATCTACCGATACGAAAGGCTTTAGTGAAGTAGTGTATGAGGCAATGGGTCCACACGGCACTGCTATTGTAATAGAAACCGCTACGGATAATCCAACGAGAACGGTAGCCAACCTGCGTGCTATTTTAAACAAAAATGGAGGTTCCATGGGCACTCAGGGTATGCACGATTTTATTTTTGAACGCAAAGGGGTTTTTAAAATTTCAGCAGCCAATCACGATTCGGATGATTTAGAATTAGAATTAATAGATGCAGGATTAGATAGTTTGGAAAAAGATGAGGAAGGGCATTTGATATTATATACCAAATTTTCAGATTTTGGCTCATTGCAAAAAGCATTAGAAGAACGTAATATTGAAGCGATAAGCGCAGAGCTACAGCGTATTCCAACCATTCATAAAGAATTGAACGAAGCAGAAACAGATGAAGTATTGGAATTAGTGGATAAATTGGAGCAAGACGATGACGTACAAACAGTGTTTCACAATTTAGCTTAAGCATTTTATTTCATAAAATTTGTATCCGTTTATTTTTTACTCGGAAATAAATATTATTTTCGTTTAAAATAATTAATTCCATGAAAGCAGAAATAAAAAAAATATATGAAGCACATGTTGCTTTTGAGTTAGAGCAATTTGATAAAAAACACCTAAAAGCGAATATAAAAGAAGAAATTGCTGCCGTTTGGAAATGGTTAGACACCGTAAGATTAAATGATGTAGCCACGGTAGATAAGGTAATTGCCTTTGAAGAACGCAATATTAAAGACCGAAAACTAACCAAACATCAAAGGGAATATATTGTTGATTTATCCAATTCCATCCATCATTTAGCCTTAAAAAGTAAACATACTGTTGCCGATTTTTTAAGCGAAGATTCTTTCAATGAAATAGCAGATAAAGTAATTGAACAACGTGAATTGCGGGAGAAAATAATTAAAGATATCGTTCAAAACCCGTTTTATGGAGAAATGATTGCCGATACACTATATGACGGTATTAAATCTTTTGCAGCGCAAAGCGGGCCGAGTAATGAAACCGTGGGAGGCTCTCTTTTTAATTTAGGTAAAGGTATTTTAGGGGCTGCACTTTCAGGGGTTTCTGATACAATTGATAAAAATATCAAAAAATTTATTGCAGATAATTTACAGAAATCTATAGCTAAAAGCGAACGCACTTTAAAGGAAAAACTAAGTGATGCACAACTGAAGAAAATGGCAAGAAATATTTGGTCTAAATTAGAAGATACAGACGTAAAGTATTTGGCAAAAGGTATAAAATTAACCAATGAAGATAGAGCTTCTATCGTGTTGTCTGCTGAAAAAGCAATACAAGCTGCTATACAAAGCGAGCCGGTTGCTGAATTAAACGAAAATATCTTAACTCATTTTTTCGAACATTCCGGTAAAAAATCTATCGTGCAAATTTTGGAAGATAACGGCATTACCGAAAAAATTGTACTAAAAGAAGCCGAAGAATTTATTATACCCTTTTTAGATAAAGCCTCAAAAGACGGCTTTTTAAAGGATCGAATAGAAGCACGATTAAGTAAGTTTTATACAACGTTGTAATTGCTTACCTATTAAGCAAAATTCCAATGCTGCATAAAGGGTAGTGTAAGTATTGCTACAAATAAGGCTAATAACATCAACACAATATTTAAGATAAGCAAGGCGTACTCTGCCCTTTTGTAATGCGTATAAGCTGCTCCTATCATCACTACGGAAATCCCTAATGCGGCAAGAGGAGAGAGGTAATAGCCGTGCCCAAATAGTTTGGGAACTACTAGTAGTAATGCTAATACCATTTCGCCTAAGCCTAATGCTTTTAGTTGCTCTTGAGTGTACCCTTCTGCCCATTTTCCGGCAGTTGCTATTACTTTTTCTTTCGACTGAAAAAGCTTAGAGGCTCCTGATAGTAGAAAAATAAAAACCAAAATCCAACGGATAATCCAAAGTGTTGTATTCATAATCTAAATTTACATAAATTAAGCAATAAGTCGAAAACATCGTATGCCACGTTTTGTGGATAATTAATAAAATATATCCTTTAACCACCTTTTATTTTTGTACAAACAAAATATATGCTCACTTTGTTTCATGGAACTGCACGCCCAAATAGTAATTCTGAAAAGATTGCAACAATCTACGATGAACTACTTTGGGAAATGAATATCCCGCATCAATTTTTTACTTTACAAAATGCCCCTGAAACCATTTTTAATAAAACATTTCATGCTCCTAAGCATCCCGATTTAGCAGAAATAGAAAGAAGAATATTAATCCCTACTTCAAAATATATATTTATCATACCTGAATATAACGGCAGCTTTCCCGGTATGTTTAAGGGGTTTATAGATGCATCAGATGTGAGTGCTTGCTTTCATAATAAAAAAGCATGCCTGACCGGAGTGGCGGAAGGTAGAGCCGGAAATTTACGAGGTATGGAACATCTTACTAATATTTTTAACCATATAAAAATGGATGTATTACATTATAAAATTCCAATCTCGCAAGTACATCTTTTATTAGATGAGAATGGAAAATTACAAAGCCAAGAAGTTATTGAAAGAATACAACACCAAATAAAATTATTTATGGAATTTTAAATCTATTCTATGAAATTAAAATATAGCTATTTATTACTCCCAATCCTTATCGCTGTTACTATACGCTGTAATAATAGAATTAATAATAAACGAGATGTCTTTCACATGAATATTTCTGCCGGATTAACCTCTTTAGATCCTGCATTCTCCAAAGATCAAGCAACGATGTGGTGTGACAATCAGATTTATAATGGATTGGTGCAAATTAATGAAAAATTAGAAGTAGAACCCTGCATTGCTAAACGTTGGAAAATTAGCAACGACGGACTGACTTATGAATTTATATTACGCAATGACGTTTATTTTCATGATGACGATATATTTGCAAATGGGAAAGGAAGAAATGTCGTAGCATCGGATTTTGTATATTCTTTCCATCGCTTAATAGATTCAACTGTCGCATCGACGGGAGGCTGGTTATTTAATGATAAAGTAGATAAAAAGAATCCTTTTGAAGCTTTGAACGATACTACATTTATCATTCATTTAAAAGTTCCGTTTCATCCCATGCTGGGAATGCTGACACTGCAATACTGTTCAGTTGTTCCGAAAGAAGTTGTAGCGCATTACGGCAAAGATTTCCGCGCACACCCTGTAGGCACGGGACCCTTTAAATTGGTACGCTGGGAAGAAAATAATGTATTGATATTAACTAAAAATGAAAACTATTTTGAACGTGATTCTTCAGGAACTAAATTGCCTTATTTAAAAGGAGTGCGTATCAGTTTTGTGGCCGATAGAGGTACCGAATTTTTACAATTCTCCCAAGGAAAATTAGATTTTATCACCGGTTTAGATGTTTCTTATAAAGATAAACTCTTATCGAGAACAGGAGCGTTGTTGCCGGAGTGGAAAAATGAAATTGTGTTTGAAAAAATGCCGTATCTGAATACGGAATATTTAGGCATTTCTATGGGAAAACAACCTAATGAAGCTCTAAAAAATAAAAAAGTACGACAAGCCATCAATTATGCAATCGACCGAAAAAAGATGATTGCTTATTTAAGAAACGGCATCGGCGAATCTGCAGAAAATGGCATAATTCCTAAAGGGGTACCTTGTTTTGATGCAGTAGCCGTAAAAGGATATACTTATGATGTAGCTAAAGCCAAACAATTATTGATAGAAGCGGGATATCCCAATGGTAAAGGTATCGGAGAGATAAAAGTATTTTCTAATCCAACCTATAATGATTTAATTACGAATATCGCGAATGAGTTAGCAAATATTGGTATATCCTGTAAAATTGAAAATACACCGGCTACATTTTTACGAGAAGCGATGCGAAAAAATGAAGTAGAGTTTTTCCGTGCCTCTTGGATTGGCGACTATCCGGATGGCGAAAATTACTTAGCGTTATTTTACAGTAAAAATGGAGCACCTCCCAATTATACCTTCTACAAAAATCCTGAATACGATAAATTGTATGAAGCGGCAATGAAAGAAACAGATGCAGCTAAAACATGTGAATTATATCATAAAATGGAGCAAATAATTATTGAAGATGCACCCGTAGTACCTTTGTTTTATGATGAAGTAACTCGATTTATTCAAAAAAATGTTTCAGGATTAAAACCTAATGCCATGAATTTAGTGGTGTTGAAAGAAGTGAAAATCAATTAATTTTTTACATCAGAAATTATTTACACATCGAATGATTACCAATATTATAAAAGATAAGTCAACTAAGTTGTTTATATTTTTAGGCGGATTTTTTATTGCTAATGCAATCATTGCAGAAGTTATAGGAGTGAAGATTTTTTCATTAGAAGATACTATCGGCATTCAGCCGTTTAACATTCCATTGTTTGGTCATTCCTTTTCATTTAATCTAACTGCAGGTGTATTGTTATGGCCTGTGGTGTTTATTATGACGGATATTATTAATGAATATTATGGAGAACGAGGCGTTAAATTTTTATCTTATCTTACGGTTTGCTTATTGGCGTACGCTTTTATTATGTATTATTTTGCTATTCATTTAGTTCCTGCGAATTGGTGGCCGGCTTCTAAAACAACTGTAGGACTTAATGATATGCAAGCTGCTTTTGAGCAAATTTTTGGACAGGGTATCGCTATTATCTTAGGCTCTTTAATAGCATTTCTTGTTGGTCAGGTGGTAGATGTCGTTATTTTTCATGAAATAAAAAAGAGAAGTGGCGAAAAATATATTTGGCTGAGAAGTACCGGTTCTACTATAGTCTCGCAGCTGATAGATAGCTTTGTGGTAGTGTTTATTGCATTTTATTTTTATCCGAAATACATCAGCGAATCCAACGGCAAACCCTGGCCATTTGCTTTGGTAATGTCTATTTGCATTGGAAATTACATTTATAAGTTTTTTATGGCAATACTTCTTACTCCAATGATTTATATTGGCCATAATATGATTGAAAAATATTTAGGCACAGCTTTAGCAACAGAAATGAAAAATGCCGCAATTAAAGATGAACTAAAGATTATTGAATAACGGTATTACTTATTATTACTGTAAAATAGCTCATCTAAAAACTGCAACATTGCTTTCCATGAACGTTTAGCTGCTTCTGCATTATAAGCGATACCTTTAGATTTATCGTTCCCGGCATCCGGATCGGTAAAAGCATGTACGGCATTGCCGTAATAAATCATTTGCCAATCTGCATTTGCAGTACGCATTTCTTGTTGAAAGGCTTGAATTTCTTCAATAGATTCAAAAAAATCGTCAGCACCATGACATACTAAAACCTTTGGATGAATAGGTTCAATTTTTTGTGTAGTATCTCTACTTAATCCACCATGAAAAGAAACTACTCCCTTAACGGGCATATTTGCCCTTGCCGCTTCTAACGCACCTGTACCACCAAAACAATAACCGATAACGACGATTTCATTGGGATTTGCACCCGATAAAATCAATTGTTTTAATGCCAATAGAATCCGCTTTCTATATTCAATAATATGCGATTTATAATAGGTAGCATTTTTACCCGCTTCGTCCCAGTTTTTGGGATAGTTTCCTTCGCCATAAATATCTGCAATAAAAGTATAATAGCCTATTTGGGACAATTGTGATGCTGTATTTTTTGCATGTTTATCAATACCCATCCACGCCGGCAGTATCAAAATTCCACATTTATTTTTCTTGGGCGTTTTGGGAACCGCAGAAATACCATTGAGCCGCTGTTGCCCATCGTTATAGTTTAGCTGTTTCATTGTAAAATTATCATCGGCATTGCAATTTAATAGGAATAAAACCCCAAAAAACAGAACAATATTTTTTTTCATTATTAAGATTGTTATTTAAAGTTTAAGTTACAACATAATTTCTGTTTTTGTCAGAATTTATTTTTGATATTTTGGAGATAAAATTACCTTTGTAAGGAATTTGGTTCTCGGTTTCATTGCCGAGATTAAAAGGGAAACAAGTGAAAGTCTTGTACAATCCCAGTTGCTGTAAGCACTTTGAACGTTTGTTGCATATTAGTCCACTGTTAAAAATAATGGGAAGGCGCAATAAATAGTGTAAGTCAGAAGACCTGCCAAGCTCAATAAACTAAATGATGTTCTGAGGAAACATTTGAAGTATATGAAGAAGAAAAAAGCATATAATCTTTTAATTTTTTTGTTGCTACAAGCAATTTTTACGGCTGATTTATTCGCAGATACTATCCCTATTCCTGAAATATTAATTCAAACAACAAGAGAAAATTTCTTCTCTACCTCAAATTACAATTACAACATTGATAAGGCACAATTAAAATACGATGGATTAAATTCAATAGGAGAGGTGCTGAATAAATTTACTCCGGCACAAATAAATACTTATGGTTTGGGCGGAATATCTACCATTAGCTTGCGCGGTACTGCCGATGACCAAACGTCTATTTTTTGGAATGGAATTAAAATAAATTCACTTACGTTAGGGAGTACAGATATTTCCTTAATTCCGATAAATAGCGCCCAACAAATAGCGGTTGTTACGAATGCCTCCAGTGCTGTTTTAGGAAATGGAAACTTTGGTGGTGCTGTACTATTGAGCAGTAAACCAACATTCAGCAAACAAATAAATATAACGATACGCCAAGATATAGCTGCATTTAGAAATTATAAAACTTCATTTGCATTAATGGGTGGGAATAAAAAAATACAATTTAGCACCTCTTCTTTTTATCAAAATGCTAAAAACAATTTCCCATTTTATGATAAATATAAATTTGACAACCCTTTAGTGATTAATAATCACAATGAAACTATGCAATGGGCTACGGTAAATGAATTAAATATAAAACTAAAAAAGAACCAACAATTAGATTTAGGGAATTTTACATTAGGTAAGCATCATAATTTGCCTGCAATGATGGGTGCATACCAAAGTAGTGATAAATTTCACAATGACTTTTCTTTGAAAAGTTTTGCTAAGTACCAGAAATATTTTACTAAAGCACAATTTTATTTTAGAAGCGGACATGTGTATGATTATATGTTGTATAATGATAGCTTGAGTAAAATAAACGCTCCGTATTATTCTCATCAACTACAAAATAGTGCAAATTTCAGATATTATTTCAATAATGCTATTTCTTTGGATGCAGGCGCAGACTACGTAATGGAATATGCAAAAGTAGCACAATACATGGGCATAAAATACCGGCATCGCGGTGAATTGTTTTCAGGAATAAAATATGCATTTAAAGGCATGGAATTGAATGCGGTAGTGCGCCAAGAAATTGTAAAAGGAAAATATATTCGACCACAACTCGGAATTACCATTGCGTACACCGATAAGAAACAATTTTTTACCACCTCTTTCAGTTATGCCGATAAGTATCGGATTCCAGACTTTAATGATTTGTATTGGCAGCCCGGTGGAAACCCGCATTTACTTCCCGAAAATGGCTTTACAATAGAATATAATTTTGTTTTACATCCATTAAAAGCTACTGCCTTTTATCAGCCTGTTCTTTCCGCTACAACGTATTATTCTTTAATCAACAACAATATTATTTGGACACCAATTGCATCGGGGTTATACTCGCCTTTAAATATTCTAAAAACTAAACATTATGGAGTCGAATTAAAAATGGAGCATATTATTCAATGGAATAAATCTAACCTTTTTAAAGCCTCCATCAATTACAATTTTAATCGCGCATTGATTGTGCAAAATGCAAGCAATACCAATTTGAATGGCCATTTTATTCGCTATAAACCACAGCATACCATAAAATCGTATTTCGTTTTTGAAGACAAAAATTTCAATATCGGATTAAACTACTTGTATGTTAGCAGCCGCTTTACAGACGATGAAAATATTAAAGCATTTCAGTTAAAACCATATTCAATTTTAGATTTCTTTATTGCCTTTAAAGGAAGTTTTAAAAAATTTAATGCAGAAATTTCTTTTAAAGTAAATAATGTCACCAATACGCAATATGAGAGCTTACGCAGTTATGCACAGCCGCTAAGAAATTATGTAATCTCAATTTTCCTTAACTATAAATCAATTTTAAAATGAACAACACAACAAAAAAACTTACCGCAGTAGTTGTATTATGCTTAAGCATGGTAGCTTGTAAAAAAGAAGAAATTAATAATAACAACGGCACGTACATAGAATCAGGTTCGGCAATTGTAACGAATGAAGGCAGTTTCGGAAGCAACAATGCTTCTATTTCGTTTATAAATAGAAACGGCATTGCTACCAATTACATTTACGAAGCGGCAAACAACGGCATTAATATTGGGGATGTAGTACAATCTTATACAAGAGTAGGCAACAAAGGTATTATATGTGTAAATAACTCTCACAAAATTGAAATTGTTGATGCACGTACCTTTAAGCATCTTGCAACTATTACCGATACTACTGCTACAAAACATACCGATTATGTTCGCTATGCCATTGGTGTGAGCGATAGTAAAGCGTATGTGAGCAATGGAAAATACACCGGTGAAATTGTAGTGTTAAATCTAACTACTAATACTATCTCTAAAAGCATTAACGTAGGAAAAGGCCCGGAACAATTAGCAGCAGTAGGGAGCGAAGTGTATGTGGCAAATAGCGGCGGATGGGATGTGGACAGCACGGTTTCTGTTATAAATACTTCTACCGATGTGGTAACTTCAACAATTAAAGTAGGAGATATTCCAACTAAATTAGTAAAAGACGCTCAAGGATATATTTGGGTATTATGTGCCGGACAAACAGATTATTCTGCTTGGCCAAATATTACGAAGCTAACGCCATCAAAATTAGTAAGAATTAATACAACCACTAAAACTATAGACAAAAGTTTTATCCTAATAAACTCGGGCGCGCTGAGCTATGAACTAAATATGGCAATTGGCGACAACGGCAGAAAAGTATATTACAGCATACAAAATAATGTTTACGCATTAGATATTACCTCCAGTGCATTACCTACAACCGCAATAATTTCAGGAAGAAGTTTTTACGGACTATCTGCTTCTCCATATAACAACCAAATTTGGGGGTTAAAAGCACCTAATTTCTCATCTGGAGGGTATGTATTCCGATATAATTCTACAGGTACCTTAATAGACTCCGTTCAAGTTGGAATAGGACCGAATGGTGCTGTTTTTAATTAATGACGTTCATCAATTTTATAGCGCAATAGAAATATTGCGCTTTTTTTATGCATTTAATAGTTGATATCCAACGCATTTTCAAATTCCGATATTTATTTCTATATTGCTTTGAAAAATAATCGTATTGAAAAATAGGTACATTCTATTGTCGTTATTTTGTATCGCTGCACTATACTTGGCATGGTGCAACATGAGTTTTATTTATACCAATAAAAATAAAAATTCAACCGTACCTTTAGTAACCGCTGTAAATTATACTAAAGATTCATTTAATGTTACCAACGCAACGGTTTTTTGGCAAGGCTTCTATCATGATTGGACATATAATCATCGTGTAAACCGCTTAGGCGATTGGATACAAAACATACAATCAGATGCCGATGGAATTAGAGCTATTCTCTCTCATTCGGGAGCTGCCGGCAGTGGCGCTGATGTATTAACGTATCAATCTTTTTTTACCTATTTAAAAACACAAAAAGCCCGATTTTTTTCTTCCGTAATTGCAGCTACAGTACGAGGGAGAGAAGCAACTACAACCACCAAAATAATTACGGTAAAAGCAGCTTTGCCCAATGAATTAAAAAAATATACGAAAGGATGTGTACTGCTGAATGGATTTGATTTAGCATGCAGCACTACAAATAACGGCAAAGTGATGGGGTCTGGTACGGCTGATAAATTATCAAATTTATATATTGATGTTGACCATTTGAAAATAGAACAAGATTCTTTTTCCTTTGATGTAACACTGAAATTAGGTGCCGATTGCGACTCTCCGGAATGTTTGAATTTTACTCCGGGAGATAACGAATGGTTCGATTATCAATTCCGAGTAGCTTATCAAATAATAATGTATGATAATGAGGTGCATATTGCCTCTAAAGAACTCGACCAATTTTATAAATGGAGAAAACCATTTAAAACGCGTCCGGATATTGACCCTAATGAAATTTTTAGACAAGATAAAGCGTTGAAAAACCAAACTATTGCCGGTGTTTCCGGATATACTGTGGGCATTCCGGCGCTAAATAAAATTGACATAACTTTACCCAAAGGCAAAGGTGGCATTATTCGCAAACGCATGGAAACACCGCATCTCTTAGCATTAGATTTTGCTATTTCAGATTTTACGTACAGTAGCACATCCGGCATTTGTAATTTTAATGCCGATTTATTTTTTAAAAACTGGAAACCTAATATGAGGGTATTGTCTTTTGGTAATGACGGAATGGCGTATATAAAAGCAGGAATAAAATTAATACAAATTAACGATGCATCGGCGATAGTTTCTGCTCAATCCTTGCAAGGAAAAATTAATTGGGAAACCACACAATTAGACCAACGAGAAGCGGATGATCCAAATTCTGTAAAATCATTTGTATTTAATAAATAAAAAATGCTGAACACACAGAAATATTGCAGTAATTGTGGGGAAGTCGTAATAATTAAATTTGCTGAAGGCAGAGACAGAATTGTTTGCGAACATTGCTGCACCATTCATTATACCAATCCCAAATTAGTAGTGGGAGTTTTAGCGGTATGGGAAAATAAAGTATTATTATGCCGCCGGGCAATTGAACCCCGAAAGGGCTACTGGAATTTACCTGCCGGTTATTTAGAAGATTACGAGAAAGCGGAAGATGGCGCAATACGCGAAACTTGGGAAGAAGCAGGTACCGAAATTGAAATAGAAAAAGTTTTCACTGTTTATAATTTACCCCAAGCAAATCAAGTGTATATTCATTTTTTGGCTAAATTAAAAGATGGAATAATTCGAAATGGAGAGGAAAGCATAGAGTCGGCATTATTTGCAGAAGATGAAATTCCTTGGAAAGAAATGGCTTTCACTTCTTCCTCTTTTGCGCTGCGTAAATTTTTTGAAGATAGAAAATCAAATGATTACAAAACCCACTTAGGTACATTTCCAGAGAAATAAACATTTAGACTATTTGGATTGTTAATGAATACAATAAAAATTTAAAAAATTCAGTGATAAATTGTAATTTTGAGCCATGAAAACAGAAAGAAACACATACAACATAAAACTTATTATCGGGTTAATTACAGCAGCTGTTATTTACAGAATAATACCTCATCCGTTTAATATAACCCCATTAATAGCCGTCTCGTTATTTTCAGGAGCTAAGGTGGAAGATAAACGATTTGCATTTATCATTCCGATAGTTACACTTTTTGTAAGCGATATTTTATTGGCATACATGAACAATTATCCTGTTTTACATAGTACTATCCTATTTACGTACGGCTCAATAGCATTAATTGTTTTACTTGGAAGACTTTTAAATAAAGACAAATCATTTAATAGTGTTAAAATAGCAGGTCTATCTATAACCTCTTCATTTTTGTTTTTCATTATTACCAACTTTGGCGTTTGGTTGTTAGACAATATGTACCCGATGAATATTTCCGGATTAGTTAGCTGCTATGTAATGGCAATTCCTTTCAATAAATTCAGTTGGTTAGGTGATTTGGTTTTTACAATGGCAATATTCGGAGCTTATGAATTAATATCCCATAAGCTGACTGCGGCAAAGGTTAAATTATAACAATAGGCGGAGGCGGTAAATTAAAGTTATTCTATTTTATTTTTATCCCAATGTTATCTTAACAGCTGTTATTATTTTTATCACTAATTCCAATTTCTATTCCATAGATTTGCAGTCCTAAATAGTTTAACCTTGTCATTAATAAAATCAATATCCGGAATTAGAGGTACAATTGGAGGGAAATCGGGAGATGCGCTAACCCCTATAGATATTGCAAAATTTACCCTTGCCTTTGGTACCATTTTAAAACTAAAGAATGCAAAAAAAATTGTAATAGGTAGAGATGCCCGCCTATCCGGCGAAATGGTCTATCATATTGTTGTAGGCAATTTAATGGGTATCGGATTAGATGTTATTGATATTGGATTAGCCACTACCCCCACGGTAGAAATGGCTGTAGTAGCTGAAGAAGCGGATGGCGGAATCATTATAACTGCCTCTCATAACCCTAAGCAATGGAATGCCCTAAAATTATTAAATAATAAAGGTGAATTTATTTCCGAAAAAGTTGGGCAAGATGTTTTAAAACGAGCCCAATCCGGAAAATTTGAATTTGTTGACGTAGATAAATTAGGCAAACTGTCCCGAAAAGACTTTTTACAAACACATATCGAAGAAATTTTGAAACTTCCGTATGTAAATGTGGAAGCCATAAAGGCAAAAAAACTAAAAGTAGTGGTAGATGCTGTTAATAGTGTTGGAGGTATAGCAGTACCTGCATTATTAAAAGCATTGGGCGTAGAAGTTATACACGAATTAAATTGTGAACCTAATGGAAAATTTGCACATAATCCCGAACCGCTACCCGAACATTTATCCGCGCTCTGTTCTGAAGTAAAATTCCACAAAGCAGATATCGGCATTGCGGTAGATCCTGATGTAGATAGATTAGCATTAATAGATGAGAAAGGGATTCCCTTTGGAGAAGAATATACTTTAGTTGCCGTAGCCGATTACGTATTAGGGGTAAAAAAAGGAAATACCGTTTCCAATTTATCCTCCTCCAAAGCACTAAGAGATATCAGCAAAAAACATGGTGTAGAATACACTGCATCCGCAGTAGGAGAAGTGCATGTGGTAGAAAAAATGAAAGCCACCAATGCCATTATTGGTGGGGAAGGGAACGGAGGAGTTATCTTGCCGGAATTACACTACGGTAGAGATGCATTAGTCGGTATTGCTTTATTTTTGTCGCACTTAGCTACTTCCAACAAAAGTACGCACGCACTGCGTTCTTTATATCCAAACTATGTTATCTCCAAAAATAAAATACAATTGGAGGAAGGCATGGATTTGAAAATGATTATCGAAAAAATTAAAAATAAATACGCTCAATACCCTCAAAATTCAATTGATGGTCTTCGGATAGATATTGATGAAGATTGGGTGCATTTACGCGGTTCCAATACCGAACCCATTATACGTATCTATGCGGAAAGCTCCACGGAACAAACCGCCAATGCCATTGCAGTGAAAATGCAAAAAGACATCACTGCAATTTTAAAAGGATAGTTAGTATTCCTAAAATACACAATTAACAATTTTATTTTGCTGTAGATAGAATATTGCATATTGTATGTTGCAATAGCTGTAATAATCGTAAATTGCAGCTTTAATACATTACACAATTGGCTACATTTGATTCTATTTGGAAAGACTTACAAGCAAAGAAATTTGCACCAATTTATTTTTTATGCGGTGAAGAATCGTATTATATTGATTTAATCGAAGATTTTATCGCTACTAATTCCTTGCAGCCTCACGAAAAAGATTTTAATTTTTCTCTTTTTTATGGTAAAGATGCAGACCCCATTACTATTTTAAACGATGTCAAGCAATATCCTACATTTGCAGATAGGAGAGTAGTTATCGTTCGGGAAGCACAAGATATAAAAGTCAAAGATTGGGAAGTATTTGAAAAATACATCGAGCATCCAATAAATAGTTCCATCTTAATATTTGCCCATAAAAATAAAACCTTAGATAAGCGGACAAAAATTGCAAAACTCATTGAGAAAAAAACTACCTATTTTGAATCTAAGAAGATAGCTGAAAATGAGTTGCCGAATTGGATTGCAAATTATGTAAATAACAGAGGGTTTAAAATAAATGATGATGCCACAAGAGTATTAGCCGAAAATATAGGAAATGATTTATCCAGAATCTCCAACGAATTGGATAAACTTTCGGTAATGCTTTCAGATAATGCAGTAATTACTACAGATATTATTGAAAAGTACATCGGTATCTCCAAAGAGTATAATATTTCTGAATTTAACAACGCCATTATAAAAAGAGATTTTACAAAAGCAATGAAAATGGTTATGTATTTTGAGAAAAATCCTAAGGCTGGTTCTATCATTGCAATTATTGCTTACCTATACAATCATTTCAGTAAGCTGTTTGTGCTGCATCAATTAGGAAGTGTAAAGGCCACAACAGAAGCCATAGGCTGGATACACGATGATGTAAGTAAGGGCATAAAATATTATTCCCTACAAAAAACACAATCTATCCTGCATTTGCTTTGCGAATATGATGCTAAATCGAAAGGCTTATATGCAACGGGCAATAATTCGAATTCTGATTTATTGAAAGAATTAGTGTATAAAGTTATGCATTAAAAAAGTGTTCAGAGAATTATAGTATTACCGCTTTCCGAACTTGCTCTACGTCTTTTTCTATTTGTATTTTCAGTAAATCCCAATTTTCATATTTTATTTGCGGGCGAAGATATTCTACAAATATTAAGTCTAAATTTTTGTTGTATAAATCTCCCTCAAAATCTAAAATAAATACTTCAATCGTAAGCTTACTATTATCGAAAACTGTTTCCCGATAGCCGATGCTTAGTGCGCCTTTATAAAATACGTTTTCAATTTTTATTTTTACGGCATACACGCCCGAAGCCGGAATTAGTTTATGTGGATTGGATATTTCAATATTTGCTGTCGGAAATCCTAATACTCTTCCAATTTTATCGCCATGGATTACTTTTCCTTTTATGGTAAAAGGATGTGCCAAAAATTGGTTGGCGTGTTTTATATCTCCATCCAATAAAGCATTGCGTACTTTTGTTGAACTTACAGAGATTTCATCTAATGTTTGTGCCGAAATCTCTTCTAATGTATATTTATATTTTGAGGCTAATTTTTTTAAAAGCGCTATATCTCCTTTTCTGTTTTTCCCAAATCGATGATCGTATCCGATGACAATACACTTTGGATGAAAATTATTAATAAGCACCTTTTCTACATATTCTTCTGCTTCCATAGCTGCAAATTCTTTAGAAAATTCTGCTATTACTAAATGGTCTAATCCAAATTTTTCAAGAAGCTCCTCCTTTTCATCTATCGTAGATATCAGCTTGAGTTTATCATCATTGGGATTTAATACTAAGCGCGGATGAGGATCGAAAGTAAGCATCACGCTTTCCCCATCTATTTCGTGGGCAATGTCATTAATGCGTTTTATTATCTGCTGGTGCCCGAAATGCACTCCGTCATAAGTACCGATAGTTAATACCGCATTTTTGAAATTGGGGAGTTGGTTTAGTCCTTTGTGCGTTTGCATATTTATCCGTGGTGCAATTTATTTAATAATTTCAATAATTTGCGCAACAGAATAGGCATCCTCGACCGAATAATTTCCAATTTTTGTTCTTCTTAGCGAATGTAAATAAGCGCCACTATTCAAACGCTTGCCAAAATCATTTGCCAGGCTGCGGATATAGGTGCCTTTAGTACAAGAAACAGTGAAATGCACTAAAGGGATTTCTATGGCAGTAAGTTCAAATCTTTTTATAACAATCGTTTTTGCTTTCATTTCTACCTCTTGCCCTTTACGTGCTAATGTATATGCGCGTTTCCCATTTATTTTCACTGCGGAATGCGCCGGTGGAAATTGCTCTTGTTCTCCAATAAAACTATGGGCACAATTCAGAATTTCTTGTGGGGTAATGCTGCTAATATCATACGTCTGATTAACCGGTCGTTCTGTATCGTAACATTCGGTAGTTGCACCTAAAAAAATACTGCCGGTATATTCTTTATCGGCATCTTGGATTTGTTGAATTTCTTTCGTCTTTTTTCCGGTACATACTATCAATAACCCCGTAGCTTTAGGGTCTAAGGTGCCGGCGTGGCCAATTTTTAGGACACCATATTTTTTCTTTAAAGCAAATTTTATTTTATTCACCACATCAAAACTCGTCCAGTCTAAGGGTTTGTCAATAAGTATAACAGCACCTTCCGTAAAATTTAAATCCTCCATGGATAGATTAAGGATGAAGGGTAAGTAAAAGCAAAATTAAAGAACCGACGAGTATTCTGTAAATACCGAAAAAGCGGAATCCGAATTTTTGAATAAATTCAATAAACGATTTTACGGCGGCTAATGCAACAAGGAAAGAAATAAAACAGCCTACTGCCATTACTATTATTTCATTTGTCCCAAAATGAACGCTGCCTTCTTGTATTACATCTAAAGTACTTTTAGCACTTGCGGCTAACATGGTAGGTACCGCTAAGAAAAAAGAAAATTCTGCGGCGGTCTTTTTCGTTAATCCAATACTCATACCTCCAATAATGGTGGCAGCACTACGGCTCAGCCCCGGAAATAAAATACTCAATACTTGAAAGAAACCAATTTTTAATGCGGCGATATTGTCTATTTTTTCATCGGTATCAATTTTGTTTTTTGTAAATAGCTTATCTGCAAATAATAAAATTACGCCACCGGCAATCATCACTAATGCAATAAATGCTAAGTTGCTCAACATACTGTCGATATGCTTTTTTAATAAAGCTCCAAAAAATAATGCAGGTATTACTGCAATAATTAGTTTAATGTAAAATCGAATGTTCTTAAAGTCAAAAAACTTTTTCCAATACAATAATACTACGGCAAGTATGGCGGCTAATTGGACTATTATTTCATACAAATTTCTAAAGGGAGTTTCAGGAATGCCTATTAAATAATCCGTAATCTTCATGTGCGCCGTCGAAGATATAGGCAAAAATTCTGTTAATCCTTCAATAATTGCAAGGATAACTGCGTGTACTAATGTCATTTGGAAGAATTATCAGTGTTTGTAATAATAAAAATCCGTATCGTATATTATATTGCTTTGTTGGTATCGCTTGGCTTTTTTAAAATAGCAATCGCAACTATGGCAAAGCCGATTAATACCGTTATTGGAGCTAAGGTAATACGTCTGAAGGAGTAAATTTCAGCAGCATTAAATACCTTTGGATCTGTGTTTCCGCCACTCATTAATATAAAACCTAAAATAATAAATATGCCGCCGACAGCTAAAAGTATGTAGTTTGTTTTATCAAATAACAAATAGGTATTTTGGCTGGTTGGAAAACGAAGCCAGCTACCTGACGAAGTTTTTGCCGAGGTGGTATTTCTTACCGTAGCTTTTGGTGCTTTTGCGGTAGGCGTAGTTTTTATAGGTTGATTTTTTGCCATGATATTTTATTAATATAGCTCATCTAATTTTATCTTCAGGTATTTATTTACAGCAAAAAAAGTACTTGTGATGGAGATTATAATACCAAAAAATACTAATCCTGCTGCAATACTTGCCAAAAGTACAAAATCTCTGCCTGTAATTTCCAATGAAAACTTATAAATTGTTAAATAGATAATTCCCGCCAATGCTATTATTGCAATTACAGCACTTATTATTCCCGATATTACCGCTTTTTGTATATACGGCTTGATGATAAACCACTCATTTGCACCTATTAATTGCATACTTCTAATGGTAAAACGCTGAGAATACATCATTAGCCGGATGGTGTTGTCTATGATTAAAAATGCAACGATAAGCATAATAATACTCAATATTATCACGCCGATTGTAATTGGTTTTAGGGTAGCTGCGGTAGTGCGAACTGCTAAATCGGAATAGGCCACTTCTTGCACACCCGGCAACCCTACAAAGGCGGATTTTACATCTTTTACAAAATCAGGATTAGAAAAATCTGCTTTTAAGTTAATGATATATGCATCATATAAAGGATTTTCGCCTAATATTTCTGTGAAATTTTGTCCTAATTCTTTTTCGAACTGTTGAGCGGCTACTTCTTTGCTTTTATATTCAATTTTTGCTATATAATTTTGTTTTTTCAAATAGGCAGCAATAGCCGTTTTCTGCTCGTCGCTTACATCTGTTTTTAAATTCAAATCAATCTGAACGCCTTCTTTTATTTTATTTATTTCCTTTTGAACGGTGTAAACTCCAAACGAAAATAAGCCGATGATAAATAAAATCATGGCTATGCTGACGATGGCATACGCATACGTGGGTTTGCTTTTCTTTGGTGTCTTTTGTTCTAAATCTGTGGACATAACAATTAAAACGCTAAGTTACATTTTTTTGTCGGCACGCATTTGATTTTTACCCACATTCGTTATTAAATGATGAAAATTTTAGTTTTTTTGAGTAAGCAAATATTGAAAACTTTATCGCTTTTATATCTTTACAAGATGAATAACGCACCCTTAGGTATTGATTTGTATTTACAACCTACCTATTTTGTAGATTGTGAACAACCTGATATTCGCAGATTTGTAAAGAACACCATCGGAAAAGAAATCGACAAGAAAAAAATTGCGATATTATTATATAATGCCGTTCGCGATGGTTGGAAATATAATCCATACAATATTGATTTGCATCATAACGCTATGAAAGCGAGCAACATTTTTAATAGAGAAAGTAAAAGTGGCTACTGTATAGAAAAAGCTTGTTTATTAAATGCTTGTTTGAGAGTAGCGGATATTCCAAGTCGATTTTGTTTTTTTGATGTGAAAAATCATATAGGAGTAGAGAAATTAGTAAAAATACTAAATACAGATGTTTTAGTTTTTCATGCCTGCAGCGAAATGTATTTAGATGGAAAATGGGTAAAAGCAACACCGGCTTTTAATAAAGAGTTATGCCTGCATTTAGGCGTTCAGCCTTTAGAATTTGATGGAGAACACGATTCTGTTTTTCAGGAATATGACAAGCAAGGCGGGCTGTTTATGGAATATCTCAAATCATACGGCTCTTTCCACGATGTTCCTCATGATATGTTTGTGCTATTACTGCATCAATATTATCCGCATTTCTTTTTACAACAAGAAGAAAAAGCGATGCTGAAAATTAGCTGATTATTTTTGTGTTCTTGAATTTTATCATACACTCGTATGATAAATATCATTTTGTGTTCTCTAAAATACCCGGAACTTTGTATGGTAAAATAAAGGATATGCCGGAACTTAAAACACTAGTAGAATTACACAAAGAACATAGACAATGGCTAAAGATGATTTCTTTTTACGAAGAGGATTTAACCGTTTTGAAAAAAAGATTAGAAGAGGTTTCTATTAAAAATACAGATAGAGAAATGCATGGATTGGTAGAGCGTTTTCAAAATAAATTGATTATACAAGCAGAGCAGATAGATGTATTGCGCCATGATATTGCTGACCATGAAGTAGAAATTGTAAATGATGTAGAAGCCAATACAACGGCGACGAACAGACGTAAAGTAGAAGACCATGCCGATATGCGTGAGCGAGTACAAACGTTTGAAATTTTATTCAATAAATTACGAAAAGACCTTAATGCATTCGTTGCGAAATGGATGTAGTATTTTGCATAGCTTTTTTAGAGAGACGGTGCAATGCCGTCTCATTTTTTTTCTAAAAAAAGCAAAATTATTATCTAAAGGTCGATAATTCAATATCAAATATCAAAACAGAATTTGCCGGAATAGCGCCTGTTTTACTCGCACCATACCCTAACGCTGATGGAATTAATAATTTTATTTTTCCGCCTTTGCCGATTAATGGTACTCCGATTTGCCATCCTTTAATTACGCCTTGAAGCGGAAATTCTCTTGGAAGCCCCGGAATGCTTTGGTCAAACGTGGTGCCGTCAGTTAAATATCCTTTGTAATAAACCGAAACAATTGAAGTGGCAGTTGGGTGATTTACTGTTCCCGTATCAGATATGATATAATATATCCCTCTTGTTGTATCTGCTACTAAAGAATTATCCTTTAGGTATTTTTGGATAATTTCATTGTCTAAAACAGTCTGATTTTCATTTTTTTTCTTACAAGCAAAAAATGTTAGTGATAAAATTGCAACTACGATAATTGATTTACTGAATTTCATTGTATTTATTTATTAATTGTATTATTTATATTTGTAAAACGCCTACGTTGAATTTTTCTACGGGAGCATTATTTGCCGCTTCAATTCCGGTCGATATCCATTTTCTGGTATCTAATGGGTCAATAATGGCATCTACCCATAAACGAGCTGCGGCATAATAAGGGGTAGTGGTATTGTAATATTTATCTCTAATTTCAGTTAAAATTTTTTCTTTTTCTTCTTCCGGCATTGCATCAGCATTTTTAGCCTCTAACGCACCCACTTGCATTTGCAAAATTGTTTTAGCGGCTTGTTCTGCGCCCATTACCGCAATTTTGCCGGTTGGCCATGCGGCTATCAACCGCGGATCGTAAGCTTTACCGCACATGGCATAATTTCCGGCACCGTAAGAGTTTCCGGTAATAATGGTAAATTTTGGAACAGTGGAATTGGCTACGGCATTTACCATTTTTGCGCCATCTTTTATTATTCCATTATGTTCGCTGCGGCTACCGACCATAAATCCGGTTACATCTTGCAAAAATACAAGTGGAATCTTCTTCTGATTGCACAACATGATAAATCGAGCGGCTTTATCCGCAGAGTCAGAATAAATAACCCCCCCAATTTGTACTTCTCCTTTTTTATTTTTTACTATCGAGCGTTGGTTAGCTACAAATCCTACACTCCAGCCCTCAATTCGGGCATAAGCGCATACAATGGTTTGCCCGTAATCTTCTTTGTATTCTGTAATTTCAGAGTTATCTGCTAATCGTTTTATTACCTCTCGAACATCGTAAGGTTTAGTAGTAGAAAAAATTCCGTAAATATCTTTTTCGTTTAACTTTGGTTTTTTGGGTTTTACTCTGTCGAAACCGGCGGTATCGAATTTTCCGTATTTATCTATCAGTTTTTTTATGGTATCCAAACATTCTTTGTCGTCTTTCATTTTGTAATCGCAAACGCCGCTAATTGCTGTTTGTGTTACTGCGCCACCTAATGTTTCTTTATCTACGTTTTCTCCAATGGCTGATTTTACCAAATAAGGCCCCGCTAAAAATATACTTCCTGTTCCTTCTACTATTAAGCTTTCGTCGCTCATAATTGGCAGATAAGCACCGCCGGCAACGCAACTTCCCATAATAGCAGCGATTTGAGGTATGCCCATCGAAGACATTTTTGCATTATTTCTAAAAATTCGCCCAAAATTTTCTTTGTCAGGGAATATTTCATCTTGCATCGGTAAATAGGCCCCTGCGCTATCTACTAAATAAATAACGGGCAATCTATTTTCCATCGCAATCTCTTGTGCCCGCAAATTCTTTTTACCGGTAATGGGAAACCATGCACCGGCTTTTACGGTAGCGTCATTGGCGATAATCATGCACTGTCTGCCCGATACATTTCCAATACCGGCTATAACGCCACCCGAAGGGCATCCTCCGATTTCTTGATACATATCATACCCGGCAAGTGGTGCTATTTCTAAGAAACCCGAATCTTTATCCAAGAGATATTGTATTCGCTCTCGTGCCGTTAGTTTTCCCTTTTTATGTTCAGCGTCAATTTTCTTTTGCCCACCGCCAAGATATATTTTTTGCAATCTGGCTTTTAAATCATCTACCGCCAAGCGCATAGCATCTTCATTCGCATTAAAATCTATATCTGTCATGGCATAAAAATAAGAAGTAAAATATGAAATGCAAATAAAGCACCAAAATGAGTAACATAATGCCTTATTTTTTTATTTAACTTAATTTTTAAATAGAAATCCTAAATAAAAGTTTAACTTTGCAGCCGGGCAAGTCTTATACGACCAGCTCCTGACAAATCCTCCAGGGTCGGAAGGCAGCAAAGGTAGTTGGTTGAGCGGTGCGCTGTAAGTAACTTGCCTTTTTTTATTACTTTATACTTATTGCTATATAGCTGCTCCTTCTTAAAGTGGGAGCATTTTTTTTGGAGGAGTTCAAATAAATATTAAATCCATTTTATAACGGATAAACTTTAAAAAGAACCGTTCAAATTTGTATCTTTGCACAAAATTTTCAAAATCACATGATTACTGTTAATAATCTATCGCTACAATACGGGAAACGAGTTTTGTTTGATGAAGTAAATATAAAATTTACGGCAGGAAATTGCTACGGCGTAATTGGGGCAAATGGGTCGGGGAAATCTACATTTCTAAAAATACTATCCGGAGAAATAGAGTCCACAATGGGGAATATCGATATTACTCCGGGAGAACGTATGTCGGTACTGAAACAGAATCACTTTGAATTTGATGAAAATACAGTTATCGATACCGTAATGATGGGCAATAAACGTTTGTATGACATCATGAAAGAAAAAGATGCCTTGTATGCTAAGGAAGACTTTTCTGATGAAGACGGACATCGTGTAGGAGAGTTGGAAGCAGAATTTGCGGAAATGGATGGATGGAATGCGGAGAGTGACGCAGCGGAAATGTTGAGTAATTTAGGCGTGAAGGAAGACCGTCATTATAAATTAATGAAAGACCTACCTTCTTCGGATAAGATTAAAGTATTATTAGTACAGGCTTTATTTGGCAATCCGGATATTTTAATTTTAGATGAGCCTACCAATGATTTGGATGTAAATACGATTGCTTGGTTAGAAGATTTTTTAGCCGATTTTAAAAATACAGTAATTGTAGTTTCTCACGACCGCCACTTTTTAGATATGGTGTGTACGCACATTGTAGATATTGATTTTAGTAAAATAAATTTATTTACGGGTAACTATACTTTCTGGTATGAAACCTCACAGTTATTATTAAAACAACGCGCAGATAAGAATAAGAAAAACGAAGCCAAAAAAGCCGAATTATTAGATTTTATTGCCCGATTCAGCGCAAATGCCTCCAAATCAAAACAAGCAACCTCTCGTAAAAAGGCATTAGATAAATTAGATATAGAACAAATACAACCATCGAGCAGAAAATATCCGGGAATTATTTTCAAACAATCGCGTGAAGCCGGAGATATGATTTTAGATGTTCATAATTTAGCTTACAAAACGGAAGATGGAACTACGTTGTTTAAAAATGTAACATTTACAGTAAATAAAGGCGATAAAATTGCTTTTATTTCTAAAGAAGGTTTGGCGGTTTCTAATTTCTTTAAAGTTTTAGCCGGTGAGCAAACACCAACAAGCGGCGAAATAAAATACGGAATAACGATTACCAAATCGTACGTGCCTAATGACAATGCCGCATATTTCCAAAATTCGGACTTGAACTTAGTAGATTGGCTAAGACAATATTCTGTAGAAAAAGATGAAACATTTGTACGCGGATTTTTAGGCAGAATGTTGTTCAGCGGCGAAGAGTCTTTAAAAAAATGTACTGTATTGTCCGGTGGCGAAAAAGTACGCTGTATGATGAGTAAAACAATGTTGGAAGAAGCAAATTTCTTAATTTTAGATGAGCCTACCAACCACTTAGACCTCGAATCTATTACGGCTTTAAATAATGGGCTAATAGATTATCCCGGAACGGTTGTGTTTACATCACATGACCATACTTTTACACATACAATTGCGAACAGAATTATCGAAATTACTCCAAATGGAACGTTGGATAAAATGATGACGTATGATGAATACTTGACGGATGCAAGAGTAAAAGAACAACGTGCAGAATTGTACGGAACGCAAGTATAAAAACCCAATTTAAGTATAGACATTGTTTGGGATAAATTGTATCTTTAACCATGATACATCCCCAACAGACTGCATTATTTCTAAATAATACCCTTTTGCCTTTTGGGGTTTATGATAATCTTATCGAAAATGTAGATACTGAATATTGGGATAAAAAAGGTACAATAACTAAAAAGCGTCGCTCGGAGCGAAAAACATGGATTTTTATTGGGGTATATAGTCCTGAACTAATTGCCGGCTTTGCGATAGCAGATGCCGGAATGGTAGCTACTGCATTTTCCTATTTTTATGCGTTTAAAGACGGTGTTTTTGAAGAAGATAAAACAACAGTTCCTTTGGGATTCTCGTCAGATTTTAACCCTAATTTGTATAGCGAATGGGAGCTGGGAGGTTATTCCATAAAAACAACTAAAGGAAAAATACATCTTCAATATACAGGGAAGTATAAAATGCATATTGAGTTGGAAAACAACGCAGACGGCGCAAGCATTGTAGCTCCTTCCGATGGCAACAGACCTTTTAATTTTACGTATAAAAATAATTGCTTGCCGGTTAAAATTCAAATTAACAATGGCGGTGTGCATACTTATGCGAGCAGTGGCAAATATGGTTCGATAGATTTTACAAAAGGCTACCCACCAAGAGAAACGATTTGGAATTGGATGTCTTTTATAGGAAAAACAGAGAGCGGCAAACAAATTGGTGTCAATCTGGTAGATAGATTTAATGCGAATTTGGAAAATATACTTTGGGTAGATGGTCAGAAAACGTTGTTGTCTTCGGCATCTTTTAAAATGCAACCACCATTAGGCAAAACAGATTGGCAAATTACGACACAAGACGGCATATTGAATTGCCATTTATCGCCCAAAGGCGCTCGAGCAGAAAATATAAGTGCAATTGTTATGAAGAGCAAATTCATCCAACCCTTTGGCACTATCGATGGAACGGTGCAAATAGATGGAGTTTCTGAAAAGTTTACTGCTTTTGGTGTTTGTGAAGATCACCATGCCGTTTGGTAGCATTTACTCCCGTACATATTCGATAGATACACCGTAGTCATCATCTTCTAAATCTTTAATGTCCACTGTATATTTGTAAGTAGTTTTGGCGTTTTTATCTTTATATTTTCCACTCCAAACCTCCTCGCCATTATCATCTTTTGTAGCCAATCCATAACGTTGATTGAAATAATCCGTTAAATTATTTCTTAATTTATTTTCTTGCAAAGAATCGCTCATGTAAATATCTGCAGTTATGATATCTAATTGATTATCCTCATTAAAAAAGTATTGGATATTGGCATATTCTGAAAAAGGAGTACTATCGGTAGGGAATGAATATTCATAAAATAAGTGGTCCGGGGTTTCTTCATAAAGTTTTGAAGTTTCCTGTTTTTTCAGTTCTTCCGGAGATACGTTAAATCCTATATTTCTCAAAACAGTTTCCTCATTTCCTGTCATAAAGTTTTTAAAGTAAGGAGATGGATTTTCCAAACTGTTAGAGTGGTTTTTATTCCAACAAGATTGCAATAATATTGCAGTTGCGCTAATCAATAGCAGATATTTGTTGTTCATTATAATTCGTTGTACATGGTTTCAAGAAATTTACGTATATTTTTTAAGTGGGCGACCACCGCTGTATTTGCAGAGGTTTTACCTTCGGCAGTAGTAGCCGTAGTAGTGCCCTCTTTTAATTTCTTTTTAGCCCCATCTAAGGTATAGCCTTTCTCTTTTACTAAATGATAGATTAAACTAAAATTTTCAATATCTTTTTTAGAGTAAAGCCTATTTCCTTTTGCGGTCTTTCTAGGTTTTAAACTGTCAAATTCTGTTTCCCAAAATCGGATTAAAGAAGGGGCAACATCAAATTTTTTAGCAACTTCGCTAATACTAAAATACAATTTCTCAATTTCTTTATCTTTATAAGGCATAATGTTATTTTTTAATCGAATGATTGATTTCCTTGTTCTACTATTTTCAGAATTTGGTCGTATTGTTCCGGTGTTATATCGTTAAAGAAGTAATTTACCGGGTCAATTTTTGTGCCATTTTTCCATACTTCATAATGGCAGTGCGGACCGGTGCTTTTGCCCGTGCTGCCAACTAAAGCAATCGTTTGCCCTCGTTTTACACGCTGTCCGGCTCTAACTAAAATTTTACTGTTGTGCCCGTACAATGTTTCATATCCAAATCCATGATTGATTAATACTTTATTGCCGTATCCATCTCCTTGCGAACCCGCAACCTCAATTATGCCGTCTCCGGTTGCATATACCGGCGTACCGATTTCGGCCGTAAAATCAAGCCCGGTATGCATGTGAGGCGTTTTATATACCGGATCTATCCGCATACCGAAGCCGGAGGCAATACGTTTTAAATCTTTATTGGAAACAGGCTGGATGGCTGGTATTGATGCCAACATTTCTTCTTTGTTTTTTATCATCTTTGCTAACTCATCATAGGATTTAGATTGAACATACGCTCGTTTTTCAATTCCTTCTAATTTCATTAACGTATTAGATATAAGTTCTGACTCGGGCAAATCTTTCAACTCATCATATATCGTTGATTTATTGATACCTCCATTTCTTAAATTATCCGGTAAGGGATCGGCTTCAAATATTACTCTGTAAATATTGTCATCTCTGTCTCCCATATCTTTCAATACTTTTGACAACGAGTTGATACGCTTATTTAAAATAGCATATTTTTCTTGCATCCGGCTGAGTTGTAATTTTTCAGAGCGTACATCCGGATTGTCAAAAAATTTATATCCAAAAACCATTGCTAAAAACCCAAAGAAAAAGGCTGAGGTAAAGAAGCCCGTAACTCGTATAAAACGCTGCCAAATACTGAGTTTATATTTCTCGTACTTTAGCGTATTGGGGTTGTAAAAATATTTATCCTTCTGCATCTTGTCAAGAATTACAAATGTACAATTAATCCAATACTTTTCAAATAGATTAACAATTCATTGCTAATCAACTGTATCTAAAAATTATTTGTTTTTGCAGTAAGCTATATTCTATTCCTCTTATTTTGTTTTGTATCGTTAATTTTTTCTATATTTATGATGATGAAAATAACCAATTAAACTATATTTTATGACTACTCGTACTGCATTAAATATTGTGCAAGATTATTATCAATGTTTCAATAATAAAGATTGGAACGGAATGTTGGCATTAGTAGATGATTCCATACGACATGAACCGAATGAAGGAGAAGTAAGAATTGGGAAAATGCTCTTTAAAGAATTTTTACATAAAATGGATACTTCTTATGAAGAAAAACTGACGGATTTAGTTTTTTTTACAGAACCTTCCGGAACTCGTATTGCAGCCGAATTTACCGTAAATGGTGCTTACAAAAGAGGAGAGAAGGGACTACCCGAAGCACACGGACAAACCTATAACTTGCAAGCAGGGGCTTTTTTAGAAGTTTCTAATGATAAAATTATACGCATCACTACGTACTATAATTTAAGTAAGTGGATAGTAATGGTTTCCGAATAATGAATACTATCTCTTTTTCACATTTCTACGGAGAGGATATCAATAAAGTCGCTACTGATTTTGCACAGTTACGAATCTCTGTTTTTAGAGAATTTCCATATTTATACGAAGGAACATTAGCGTATGAATACGAATATATTAAAACATATTCCTCATCGAAAGAAGCACTTTTGTTTGCGGTATATGAACAAGATAAAATGGTGGGCGCAACTACTTGTATTCCACTAAAAGATGAAACAGAAGCAGTACAACTTCCTTTCAAAAATGCAAATTTTAATTGCACTGAAATCTTTTATTTTGGAGAAAGCTTACTATTGCCCCAATATCGCAGCAGAGGATTGGGACATCGTTTTTTTATGGAACGCGAAGCACATGCGCAATCGTTCAAAAAGTATAAATTTACTACATTTTGCGCTGTACTTCGGCAAGATAATCATCCCTTAAAACCCAATAATTATGTACCTCACGATGCATTTTGGATTAAAAAAGGGTATCAAAAAAACGAACAACTAATTTGTAAGATGGATTGGCAAGATATAGATAAAAATTACACGGACAGTAAAGATTTAATTTTTTGGATAAAGCAGATTTAAAATGAATTGTAAAATAGCAACCGCACAATATCCCATTACATTTTTTAATTCTATTGAAGATTGGAAATCTCATATAGAAGAATGGGTGCAATCTGCTGCGGTAGAAAATGCAGATATACTGTTGTTTCCGGAGTATGGCGCAATAGAATTAACAAGTATATTTACGAAAGAAATCCAACAAAATATCCATCAACAACTAATTGAATTGCAAAAACTGCATGATGTCTTTTGTGATTTTTTTATTCTTCTTGCCAAAAAATATAATACAATAATTGTAGCACCAAGTTTTATTTTCCAATCGGGAAGTTCCTTTTTTAATCGGGTGTATGTTTTTAGTAATAAAGGAAATATTGGGTATCAAGATAAATTTTTTATGACACGCTACGAAGATGAAACATGGGGCATACATTCCGGAGAAAAAATAGTAACCGTTTTTGAAGCCGACTGGGGGAAATTTGGCATACAAATTTGTTACGATATAGAATTTGCATTAGGTGCAAATGTATTATGTAATGCCGGCGCAGAACTGATACTGTCGCCAAGCTGTACGGAAACTATGCGGGGAGCTACTCGTGTGCATGTAGGCGCAAGAGCTCGTGCAATGGAAAACCAAGCGTATGTTGTAGTTGCGCAAGTGGTGCAAGATGCACTTTGGGCACCTGCTGTAGATATCAACTTCGGCTATGCCGCCGCTTATTCCACCCCGGATATCAATTTTCCCGAAGACGGTATTCTGACAATAGGTACACCGCAAGCCGCAAAATGGCTGTTTGTTAATTTAGACTTTGAGAAAATACGAGAAGTACGCACAAACGGACAAGTATTTAATTTTAAAAGCCATCAACAATTACAGTATAAATACATACATGAAGAGGTGAAAGTTATTTATGCAAAATGCTAAACTATTTTACGTGGATAAATAACCAAGAATCTTTTAATTGTTAAAATCACCTATTTAAAATTGCAAGGCAAATAATTACCTTTGCAACATGAATAATAATTTGTCAGCTGCTGAAATACGCAAAGCATTTTTAGATTTTTTTAAAAGCAAAGGACACCAGATTGTGCCTTCAGCACCGTTATTAGTAAAAAACGATCCAACCTTATTATTTATAAATTCCGGTATGGCGCCGTTCAAAGATTTTTTCTTGGGCATTGGCAAGCCAAGCAGCCCCCGTATTGCAGACACGCAAAAATGCTTGCGCGTTTCGGGTAAGCACAACGACTTAGAAGAAGTAGGCGTAGATACCTATCACCATACCTTATTTGAGATGTTAGGGAATTGGAGCTTTGGCGATCCAAAAGATTCAACAGTCGGCTATTTTAAACCCGAAGCGATAGCATGGAGTTGGGAATTACTGACAGATGTTTTAAAATTAGATAAAGACAGACTATACGTAACCATATTTGAAGGAAATGAAGCTGAGAATATCCCTAAAGATATGGAAGCATATAACGAATGGAAAAAAGTAATTGCAGAAGACCGAATTTTATTAGGAAACAAAAAAGATAATTTTTGGGAAATGGGCGAAATGGGTCCATGTGGTCCATGTACAGAAATTCATGTAGATTGCCGCCCGGATGCAGAACGTAAAGCTATTGACGGTAAAACGTTGGTGAATAATGACCACCCGCAAGTAATTGAAATTTGGAATAACGTATTTATTCAATTTAACAGAAAAAAAGATGGCAGCTTAGAAGTTTTGCCCGCAAAACATGTAGATACCGGAATGGGCTTTGAGCGTTTGGTACGTGTAATTCAAGGGAAATCCTCAAATTACGATACAGATGTATTTAGCGGCACAATTGCAGCCACCGAAAAGTTGGTAAACAAAAAATACGATGGCAGTGACAGTAAAGAAGCCATTGCTTTCCGTGTATTAGCGGATCATATTCGTGCAGTCGCATTTACTATTGCTGACGGGCAATTACCGGGAAATACCGGCGCAGGGTATGTAATTCGTAGAATTTTACGCAGAGCCGTCAGGTATTATTTTTCCTACTTAGACAGAAAAGAACCGCTGCTGCATTTATTAGCTCCGGTTTTAGCCAAACAATTTGAAGAGGTATTCCCGGAATTGCAACAACAAATAGATTTTGTAAGCCGAGTGATATTGGAAGAAGAAAATTCATTTTTGAAAACATTGGATAATGGGTTAAAAAGATTGGATAATATCATTAAAGATTCCGATAAAACTATTGAAGGCAAAGCCGCTTTTGAATTATTGGATACTTATGGTTTTCCAATTGATTTAACCAATTTAATCGCCTCGGAAAAAGGATATACCGTAGATGAAATAGGCTTTGAAGAGGAATTGAAAAAACAAAAAGAACGCAGCCGTGCCGCTACCGAATTAAATGTAGATGATTGGATTACTTTGCAAGATGGAAAATCGGTATTCGTTGGATATGATACATTAGAAACTAAAGCCAACATATTAAAATACAGAAAAATAAAAACAAAAGGAAAAGAGCAATTTCAAGTGGTATTGGATAAAACACCATTTTATGCTGAAAGCGGCGGACAAGTAGGAGATATAGGACAATTAACGATAAATAATTTACCATTTACCATTACGGATACCAAAAAAGAAAATGACCTTATCGTTCATTTTACCGATGAAATTCCAGCAGATTTATCGGGTGAAATATGGGCACAAGTAGATAAAATTACGCGCAAAAAGACAACCATTCACCATTCCGCTACACATTTATTACATGCTGCGTTACAGCAAGTTTTAGGAAAACATGTAGCACAAAAAGGCTCTTTAAACAATGCAGCGTATTTGCGTTTCGACTTTTCTCATTTTGCAAAAATGACTGATGCGGAAATTGAAAAAGTGGAAGCCATAGTAAATGAAAAAATCAGACAAAATATTCCGGTTGTAATAAAAGAAATGCCGAAAAAAGAAGCAGAGAAATTAGGTGCAATGGCATTGTTTGGCGAAAAATATGGCGATGTAGTGCGTGTAGTAATAATGGATGAAAAATATAGCATAGAATTATGCGGTGGCACACATGTAGGTAGTACAGGTGAATTAGGGTTGTTTAAAATAACTGCCGAAAGTGCAGTAGCTGCAGGTGTTCGCCGCGTTGAAGCCGTTTCCGGTGAATTAGCACTTCAATATGTAAATGATAAAATTAAAGAATTAGCAGCGGTAAAAGAAACAGTGAAAAATCCGAAGGATGTAGTGAAAACTATTCAATTGCTGCAAGAGGAAACAGTAACTTTAAAAAAAGAAATCGCCAACTATCAAAACGAAAAAGTAGAGATTATAAAACAACAATTACGCTCCAAAGTAACAAACAGAAACAATGCAAATGTATTGATAGAAAAGATTGATGGGGTAAATGCAGATAGCTTGAAAAAGATTCAATATGACATTAAAAATGAATTTGAGAATTTGTTTTTTGTCGCTGTTGCAAACATTAATGATAAACCTTTTATTTCAATAATTATCTCTGATGATTTGGTAAAAAACTTCAAGTTTCACGCCGGAAATATGGTAAAAGAACTTGCAAAAGCAATAAAAGGAGGCGGCGGCGGCCAACCGTTTTACGCTACTGCCGGCGGTACAGACATTAATGGTATTGATACAGTACTGCGCCAAGCGGAAGAATTATTTTTAGTGCAATCTGTATAATATATCGGTGAATTAGTGTTTTCTAAAATTCCCTTCCGGTACTCGTGGTGCAGTTAAGTGAAATGTAGGATTCGAAAAATAAGGAGAAGTATGTGTCGGTAATCGGTACGTATTATCCCATTGCTCTGTTCTTGGCCCTATAGGTTTTTCTTCATTTGAAATAACAGGATGTGTAGGGGTATTATTTTCAAATACTCTAAATTCGCGAGGTTGCGGATGTAAGACTATTGGCTTATACACATTTATTTGATTTTGATTTTTATTTACCTCCACATCATTAATTGGATTGCTGTTAGGCATTTTGTTAGTTGAGATAGTATTGACAGTTTTATTGTTTACTACATTATTATTTACTTTATTTACTTCTCCTATTTCTTTAACCGTATTTACTTCGTGTATTGTAATAGGAGCAATGGTTTTATTGGTATATTTTTCTACTTCTTCTATATTAGGTCCTTTAGAATAAATTTGTTTATGAATATCTGTTTTATTGTAATTATTTATTACTGTAATATTATTTTGGATATTGTTAATCACTTCTCTCGGAGCAGTAATTGTACCAATGTTTCTATCGTAAATATGTGCTTTATCTACCGCATTCCAATATATAGAATGTGGAGTCCACTCGCTGTAATTAACGCCTAAGCTAATACCGGGCATTAGAGGTGCCCAACAATAATAGTTTCCGGTATATCCCCATGTTACCCATGCAGGCGACCATTCATATCCCGGTATCCACAACCAACCATAAATGTCGTCATACAGCCATCTGCCATAATGAAAAGGCGCCCAACCCCAGCTGTAATCCGATACCCAAGTCCATCCATAATTTGTATAAGCCCAATGCCCATCTGTATCATAAGGGCGAAACCCTGCCTCTAATTGTGGTCTCCACACATTGCCATATACCGGATAGTTTATCCACAAACCATAAGAGGACAATCCATCATAAAAATCCTGATAGGTTATACTGGCTGTTGTGGAAGCAGCAGGAGAGGATTGTATCGATGTATTTGTACTATCACACGCAGTAAATAATACGGCACCGAATGTTACTGTCAATAGGATACTTTTTAGTTTATATACTCTTTTCATCGGTATAGATTTTAGTTGGTATTATAAAATTGACACAAAAAAAAATATACCACTGCTAATATTTGTTAAACTTTATAGCAGTGATCTTGCTCATGGTAAATTGTAGATTTTAAATACTACTTGCGCTTTTGCTCAGAATTAAATACATTTAAGTATTACTAACCATAAATTTTTATTGTATGAAAAATCTGAAAATTGGAATTTTGCTAAGTTTTATTGCTGTCACTACAACTTCTTGCGTTAAAGATTGGAATTGCGAATGCACGGACGGCGTAACTACGCGTGTGATGGCTACATATCCGCATACCAAAATGGCAGATGCTAAAAAATCTTGTAATCAAGTACAGCAAGCCATTTCTGTTTCCGGAGTAACCTGCAAAGTAAAGTAACTCGAGATTTTGATTGAATAAAAAGCAGGATTTTTCATTTTTGAAAAATCCTGCTTTTTATGTTGTATCGTTTTTCTTAAATAGAGCTAATAATAAGTTGTATTATTCCTATAATAAAACCTAATACCCCTCCGATTAATTCAATAAACGTAAATTCTTTCGCTGTGATATCTAATAATAATTGTTCTAATTTTTCATCCGAGAAATTGCTTACTTTATTTTCTACCAACTGTTGGATGTCTAATTTTTCTTCAATTTTATCAATAGAAGAACCAATGACGGTGGGTAAGTTTCGCTCTATCTCATCTACGATAGTTTTATGTACACTTTGTATCAGCTGGTCCGGTACAATTACATTTAAAAGTCCGCTTTTTTCTATTCTATCTCGGATAGCATTATCTACCCGAATAGCAATTTCTTCTTTGAAATTATTTAGCGCATCGGGGTCTTGCAATCTTGTTTTTATATCCCCAAAGTTTATTAAATCCCGCTGAACAACTATCCCCAATTTATTGGCAATACGAGGTTTGTTTTTTGGGAAAATACCATGAAAAGTCAAGAATAAAACTTTTACAGGTTTGCGTGGATGAAATAACATTTTTATGGCTATCCAATTGGTAATCCAACCGATAAATGCTCCAATGAGAGGCACTGCCCATGTTTGCCAACTGAATAAATTAATAGATAAAAAAATCATAAATCGTTTTTTTGCAATTGTAGTTATTTTCTATTTATTCCACTCCGTTGGGTTAGCGCGCCATTCGTTTAATGTATCTAATTCATCTTTTGAAATGTATCCTGTTTGTATGGCTGCTCGTAATAGAAAGTCATAATTTGTCAGCGTTTTTAATACCACTCCGGCATCTTCAAAACGTTGGCGAGCATTTTCAAATCCATATTTATAAATAGCAACCATGCCTACTACCTCAGCCCCTGATTTGCGCAAATCGTTTACTGCTTTTAGCGAGCTTCCACCTGTAGAAATGGTATCTTCTACTACTAAAACTCTTGCTCCATGTCTTAAATCGCCTTCTATTGTATTGCTTAATCCGTGTTCTTTTGGCTTTGAGCGCACATATACAAACGGTAATTCTAATGCATCTGCCAGTAGAGCACCATGCGGAATACCGGCAGTAGCAACTCCCGCAATACATTCTGTTTCGGGAAAATATTCTTTTGCTAATTCTACCAATCCGTTTTTTACCATATTCCGAATATCCGGGTAGGATAATAATTTTCGATTGTCGCAATACACCGGAGACTGTAGTCCACTTGCCCATGTAAATGGTGCTTGCGGCTGTATTTGAATGGCTTTTATTGTCAGTAATTGTTCTGCAAGTTTTTCTTTGAAACTGTTGTTTTCCATAATGTAAAATTATAAAGGTGTAGTAAGTTTAAGTTTATTTTTTAATTTCGGTGCGTTAATAATTCACAATAAAAATTGAATGCGTAAATGTATAAACTTTTTATCAATAACAAGCGGCTATTTCTTTGCCAAAATCCTACTCAAATAAAAAATTTGATGAATGATAATTTTATTGTCGAACCTTATGTTGACAGTACTAATTTTTCTGCTATTTTAAAAATCATTCTAAATAACAATAATCCCAACGATGTTATTCTATTTCATAAAGAGGTGAACATGATGTTTGAAGAGGTATGTTCATTTTTTAAGTGTATTGAAGCTGCCGGCGGTGTGGTTTATAATGCATCAGGCGAGATATTATTAATTCATCGAAGAGGATTTTGGGATTTACCCAAAGGTAAAATCGATAAAGGAGAAACTATAGAACAAGCCGCAATACGTGAAGTAATAGAAGAAACCGGATTGCAACAAGTACAGCTAATTAAGCCTATACGGTTTCAAAATTTAGATAACATCGCCACGTATCATTCTTATTGGATTGGAGATAAATTGGCACTGAAAATTTCGCACTGGTATGAGATGGAGACCTCTTTTACCGGAAAACTTGTTCCTCAATTGGAAGAAGATATAGAGCAAGCTATTTGGGTGAAAAAAAGTGCTATTCCTGCGTATTTCGATAATATGTATTCCAGTATTATAGACGTTTTGTCGGAGGTTTAATACATTTCTATTACCCATTTCCAAAACAGCAGTGTGGGCACAGCAGCAATAATACCGAGTGTAGGCAGTGTGTTGGCTAATTCTGCATCTAAATCGTGGTCGGAGGCAAGGATAGAAGACGTAATCATTGGTGGCATCGCACATTCAATTAGCGATACGGCATGAAGTTCGCCTCTTTGTTTTAAAAGTATAAAGTATAAAAAGTAAATGATTGCAGGAGCTAATAATAGCTTATACGCCAGCCCTGCGCTCAATTTTTTCCAAGGCACTTCTTTTATATTTAGTTTGAATTGCAATCCTAAAGACAGTAATGCCAATGGTGTCATTAACTTACCTAATCCATTCAAACCATCATATACCATTCCTGAAATAAATTCTTTTTGGATAAACAACGCAAAAATGAACAACAGAAATGGAGGAAATGAAATTAATCGATAAATAATTCCTTTCCAACCTAATTCATCGGCACTAAAATAAGTTGCAACAATTACGCCAAAAGTAGAGAGTAAAAGAAAACTTCCCGGTTGGTCAACTAAGATGGCATACTTTAAACTGTCTGCTCCATAAAAGTAAGTTAGGAATGGAAATCCTACAAAAGAAGTATTTCCTAATCCACAGCACAATACTAAGCAGGCCATTGTTTTATTGTCGTATTTTTTCCATTTGCAAAATAAGTAGGCAAACAAGGCGGCACCAAAAAAAGTTATCCAAGCCGATGCAATAGGGAATAACATATCCTTATTAAATTCTAAAAATGGAATTTTGGTTAAAACTATCGCCGGAAGCGGAACATATAAAATAAATTTATTGATACGCTTTGCTGTATTTGCCGGCAAGTACGGGAGTTTTTGCCCGAGTATGCCTATGATGAATAATATAAATAAAGTAGCCGGATGCTGTAAAATTTGCATGTTATTTAGATATTCCTAAGTTGTATTCAATAATATTAATGTCTTTGTCGAAAGGTTTTACCGTATTTAATCCTAAGTAATTTATCGCCTCTTCCATCGTCATTACCGGATGTTGCAGTGCTTGTTTCGGAATAAGCCCAATCAGTTCACTGCCATTGGTTTCAACTCCATGTTCTTTTGCTAAATGCTTTATTTCAGTAAATACATTTATAATAGGGCTTTTCTCAAAATCGGTAATATTGGTGGATACTTGCACGCAATTGTATTCCTCCATAAACCATCCAATTGCTTTTACATTTTGAAATAAATTAGATAAATAGCTATTGTCATTACGTGCTCTTATTTTTCTAATTGACTGAGCAATTTCCTTACCCACTTGCACCTCTGTTGTATTTAAATTGATATTGTAGGCGATTAAAAATTTTCGGGCACCTAATGCCATCATTCCAAATGTCGGATGAAAGTATTGCGGTCCGAAATCGGGTTTCCAATTTTCATTTTTTAATTTCACCGGAATGACTTCGTATTCTCCTTTTCTGAGGTTGGCTAAATTTTTTCTAAATTCTTGCGTTGCTGCATATTCATATAAATATACGGGAATGCCACTGTCGCCTAATTGTTTTCCCAGCTGATGCGTAAGTGCTACTACCTCTTCCATTGTTATGTGTTGCAAGGGGATAAGCGGGCAAACATCACAAGCACCCATTCGCGGATGTGCACCATGATGCTGGCGCATATCTATGAGCTGTTCTGCTGTTTTTATGGCATTGTATGCCGCTTTTAACACGGATTGCGGATTTCCGGCAAAAGTGAATACGGTTCTATTGGCATCCTGTCCGATGTCTGTATGCATTAATTTTACGCCATCAATAGCTCTTATACTATCTGCAATAGCGGAAATAATTGCGGTGTTTCTTCCCACAGAAAAATTGGGTACACATTCAATAAGAGGCTCGATTGAAGAAAACATAAAGCGTAAAATTACTACATTTGTAGTTTAGAAGTATAGATACTTCTAACTCTTTTTATTTTGTGTTATTGTTGGACTATGTCAATAGAACTTAAACGATTTTTTAATGAATACGTACATCTCTCCGATGCAGAGACGGAAGAGATTATTGCAAAATTTCATTTTCAAAAAGTAAAGAAAAATGAATTTGTATTAAAACAAGGCATGGTATGTAAAGATTTGGTATTTGTGCAGAGTGGGTGTTTGCGTTTATTTTATATCCACGATGAGATAGAAGTATCTGTTTGGTTTGCCTTAAAACATTCCTCTGCAATAGAAATGTATAGCTTTATCAGCGGGCAGCCTTCCGATTATTTTTTGCAGGCAATAGAAGATACAGAAATATTATACTTGCCCAAAAGCGAATTAGAGAATTTATATGTAAAATATCCGAAAATGCAAGAATTGATGCGCAAATTCTGGGAAGACGTTATCCTGAATTTATTACAACGATTTACAGCATTGCAACGCGATTCAGCAGAACAACGCTATCTTGATTTATTAAATAAACCAGAATTATTGCAATCAATTCCGCAAAAATATTTAGCTTCTTTTATCGGTGTCACTCCTACTTCATTAAGTAGAATAAAAAAGAATATCCGATAATTTTTTTAAAGTAATGTTACTCCTTTTTCAGCCATTTGTTGTCTTACTTCCGCTGACCAAACACTAACTTGCACTTCTCCGATATGTGTCTTTTTCAGCATATACATACATAAACGAGATTGTCCGATACCCCCACCGATGCTTTCTGTTAGCTCTCCGGCAAGTAACATTTTATGGAAAGAAAGGGATTTCTTATCTTCCATATTTTTTTCTGCTAATTGCACATTCATCGCTAATTTGTCCACACGAATACCCATAGAAGAAATTTCAAAGGCCGCTTGCAATGCAGGATGCCATACGATGATATCACCATTTAGGCCAAAATATCCTTCTTCGTTTTTAGTACTCCAGTCATCGTAATCTGCGGCACGACCATCATGAGCTTCTCCATGCGAAAGTTTTCCGCCTATGCCCATAATAAATATAGCTCCATATTCTTTAGCTGCCGCATTTTCTCTTTCTTTAGGGGTCAGCGTTGGATATTTTTGCAATAACTCTTCAGCATGTATAAAGTGAATATCTTTAGGTAATGTCGGTGGCAATTCCGGATAATGTTGATATACGATTTGTTCTGTTTCTTTCAGTGCTTCATAAATAGCCCGTACCGTATCTCTTAAAAACGTTAAATTTCTGTCCGCAGCGGTGATGTGTTTTTCCCAATCCCATTGATCCACATATATAGAATGAATCGGACTGTAATCTTCATCAGGGCGCAAAGCACGCATGTCTGTTAAAATACCTCTTCCGGCTTCTACTTCTAATTGTTTTAATCTAAGACGTTTCCATTTGGCTAAAGAATGTACGACTACGGCTCTTTGCTCATTTAAAGATTTTATTGGAAAGGCTACTGGTCTTTCGATGCTATTTAAGTCATCATTAACGCCGGTGCCATCTAATACGATTAAAGGGGAAGACACCTTAGATAGGTGTAGGTAATCACATAGTAGTCTGGAAAACGTGTCCTTTACTAAGGTGAGGGCGATTTCGCGTTGCATAATTTCTTTCATATTATTTATTTTTACTAAAACAAATGTTGCTTTTTTTTTTAAATATTTTACCTTTTAGTTGCTTAATTTTTGTTACTTTTTTATTAATTAGGTGCTTTTAACAAGAAAATAGCATATAAAACACCCTTTTTTCTTAAAATTTTGTAATTATTTTTACTTTTTAGTACTATTTTTCTGGAAAAATGAATTTAAAAAGCGGAGATTTTTTTTCGTATTGATCGGATTTGTTGCCCTAAGACAATTCAAATTCAGATTCGATTTTATACCTTTGCCCCACAAAATTTTAATATGTCAACAACAACTCCTTCCATTGATTTTGACCTTAAATATAAGGTGAAAGACATGTCCTTAGCAGAATGGGGCAGAAAAGAAATAACGTTAGCAGAAGCAGAGATGCCGGGTTTAATGGCGCTTCGTGAAGAATTTGGCGCTTCAAAGCCACTAAAAGGGGCGCGTATTGCAGGATGTTTACACATGACCATCCAAACTGCCGTGTTAATTGAAACATTAGTAGAATTAGGTGCAGAAGTAACTTGGTCTTCTTGTAATATCTTTTCTACTCAAGACCATGCCGCTGCTGCTATCGCTGCTGCCGGTATTCCTGTATTTGCTTGGAAAGGTATGAATGAAGAGGAATTTAATTGGTGTATAGAACAAACATTATTTTTCGGTTCTGCGGAACGCCCATTAAACATGATTTTGGATGATGGTGGCGATTTAACCAATATGGTTTTTGATAAATACCCTGAATTAGCAAAAGGAATTAAAGGATTGTCTGAAGAAACTACAACAGGTGTGCATCGTTTATACGAGCGCATGGAAGCAGGTACTTTATTGATACCTGCAATTAATATAAACGACTCAGTTACTAAATCGAAATTTGATAATAAATACGGTTGTCGCGAAAGTTGTGTGGATGCTATCCGCAGAGCTACAGACGTAATGATGGCAGGTAAGGTAGCCGTAGTTGCCGGCTTCGGCGATGTTGGCAAGGGTTCTGCCGAATCACTACGTGGGGCAGGTGCACGTGTAATTGTTACGGAAATCGATCCGATATGTGCGTTGCAAGCAGCGATGGAAGGATACGAAGTGAAGAAAATGGCAGATGCCGTTAAAGAAGCAGATATTGTGGTGACGACTACAGGTTGTAGAGACATTATCACCGGCGAACATTTTAAATCTATGAAAGATAAAACGATTGTTTGTAATATCGGCCACTTTGATATTGAAATTGATGTTGCATGGTTGAATAACCATTACGGACATACCAAAAATACAGTAAAACCGCAAGTAGATTTATATACGATAGAAGGTAAAGATATTATCTTATTAGCAGAAGGTCGTTTGGTCAATTTAGGCTGTGCAACAGGACACCCTTCTTTTGTAATGTCAAACTCCTTTTCCAATCAAGTAATTGCTCAATTAGAATTATGGTTGAATAGCGAAAAATACGAAAATAAGGTATATATGCTACCTAAGCATTTAGATGAAAAAGTAGCGCGTTTGCATTTGAAAAAAATAGGAGTAGAGTTAGATGTTTTAACACCGACACAAAGTGCTTATTTAAATATTCCTACAGAAGGACCGTACAAACCGGAATACTATAGATATTAATCTATTGTAAGAATAAAAAAAATCCCGAAGCAGTTTTACTTCGGGATTTTTTGTTTTTAAAGCATCAACAACTTATTTTTTGCCGGCTTCTTTGTTTGATTTGTAACGCATGTCTGGTGTACCATCTTTCTTTTTAGGACCAGGTGCTTCTTTTGTTTTTGCTTCTTTGTTTTCTTTGTAGCGCATGTCCGGTGTACCATCTGCTTTTAATTTAGCTTCAGATTTTGACTCTACCTTTTTTCCTGACTTGTCCCTTTTAGTGCGGTGGAAATAATTTTCCCTCTATTTCCTTCATTTTTTCGCTTGACTCAGCTTTGATTGAAACGGTTTTGTTGGTCATAAGATTGAGGATTTGTCCGTCCACTATTTTTTTTGCTTCATACAAGAACTTTCGTATGGACACATTTGCTTTAATTTCAATGTGCTTTGATATGACCAGTGCCATAAAACAAATTAGAATGTGTAATTTAATAGGTTGTTCCTTGAAGTGAAAAATAGGTCTGGCCTGTAAATCGTTTTTTGATACTCTGAAAGCCTGTTCTATTCTATAAAGTTCGTGATAACGCTCTATGATTGTTTTATTGTTTACAGTCTTTTCTTCCAAATTGGTGTAATAACCTTTAATTCCGAGTAGTTTTTTTGTTTTTTCGATAAGGGCTTCATTTAGTTCTATTTGTTGTTTATTGTTCTGGGTAAACTTTGTTTTCTTTACTTTGGAAGGTGTAGCTATTACTTGTTTTGCTTTTTCGATTTGCTTATTCATCTCATACAAATCTTTGCGATACCGAACAGCAGAATAACTACATATCAGATAACCTAATTCTGTTTTTATTCTAATACTTTTTCCATCTTGTCTATCCATTTTTTTATCTATGATTTTGAGCAAATCTGTCGATATATTGCCCAATCTTGCCCCTACAATATAGTTGATATTGTTTTGAGTTAGTTGGGTAATGTTTTCCGAACTAATCATTGCTGCATCGGCAACTACTGTAAATTCTTTTACCTTGTTTCTTTCAATAAATGATTTGACAACCGGAATAATTGTATGTCCTTCAAAAGTGTTGCCACTAAATATTTCATAACCTATAGGGAAACCTTCTTTGCTAACCATCAAGGCTATCAATATTTGTGGTTGTTGGGATTTATTATCTTTAGAAAAACCATTCTTCCGTAAATCATCTTCTTCAAATGTCTCAAAGTACAGTGTGGTTACATCATAAAATACAATATCGAAGTTGAACGAATAATATTCTTGAGCAAATGTTACTACTTTGCTCTCTACGGTCTCTTTTAGCTCAATACATTCAGGAGCTATCTTGTAATAACTCTTTCGATTGTGTTTGATACCAAAAAATTGTTCCAATAATTCTAATGAACGAAGTTTGGAAGCCGGTTCAAATATCCTCATACATACCAAGTCATTCAATAAAGATGGGAGCTGGTCAAATCCAAATCGCTCTTGAATTAAAGTAATCTGTTCATAGAAATAACGGTATTGAACACCAATAAAGGTACAATGATTGAGGTGTAATAGTTTATTAGGACTTTCATCAGGAAAAACAGACAGTTGTTTAGTGTAATCTTTTATCCATTCTTGTGCTATAGCCATCAACTCCTCAAGCTCTGCATCATTGTGTGCTGAACCGATGTGTTGCATGATAATCCGCTTGCCATTTTGATACTGAACCACTTGAATCGCATTGGCTTGCGAAGCTGTCTTTACTGTCCTAATTTTCATAAAAAAACCCTTAGTGCGGTGAAAATACTAAAATAAAATCTTAATCACCTGACATACAGTAACTTATAACCGCACTAAATTTAAAGGGGACAAGTCAGGGGAATACTATAGATATTAATCTATTGTAAGAATAAAAAAAATCCCGAAGCAGTTTTACTTCGGGATTTTTTGTTTTTAAAGCATCAACAACTTATTTTTTGCCGGCTTCTTTGTTTGATTTGTAACGCATGTCTGGTGTACCATCTTTCTTTTTAGGACCAGGTGCTTCTTTTGTTTTTGCTTCTTTGTTTTCTTTGTAGCGCATGTCCGGTGTACCATCTGCTTTTAATTTAGCTTCAGATTTTGACTCTACCTTTTTTGCTTCTTTTGCTTTTTTTGGTTCTTCAGCTTTTTTCGCTTCAGTTGCTTTTTTAGGTTCTTCAGCTTTTTTAGCAGGTTCTACTTTTTTAGTAGCAGTAGGTTTGGAAGCCGGTGCAGAGGCAGCCGGAGCTTGGGCTTGTGCCACGAATGTAAGCATTACTAATGCTACAATGGCGGAGAATACTTTTTTCATTATTAATGTGTTTTAATTAATCAAATGTATTACGATTGTAAATGAAGTGCAATTCCATATTTGTTAAAATCTGTTATGAAATTTTTATTAACAAATTTTTCACTAATTCTCTATTGGATTGATAATTAATAAAAAGCAAAAATAATTGTACGACGTAAAATAGAAATGGTTTTGGAATTTGAAATAAATCAGTATCTTTGCACTTCTATTTTTGATTTTATACGGACATCGTAGCTCAGTTGGTTAGAGCATCGGATTGTGGTTCCGAGGGTCGTGGGTTCGAACCCCATCGTTGTCCCCATTTTTTCTTCTACTCTACTCTTAATATTTCTTAAATTAATTCCAATAGGAACTTCTTGTAATACTTTTTAGTTTATTCCGACGTATTTATCGGTAATGTGTCGTTTGTCATAAATTAAAAGAATAATATTGGTAACAGCAAGTATTACATTGGTTAGTTTTTTGTTTCTTTTCTTTTTATTAAATAGAAAGAAAACGAAAACACCTAAAGAGGTGGAATTAGCTACATTTACTTCTGAAGAAGAAAATATAAATGAACCTATTATTTCATATTCAATTTATACCGTTGATGCCACACTCCACCATCGGTATTTGAACTATACCTCTGTGGATTTCCCCAATTATGTAGGTATATTGAAAGGGCAATATATAGAAATTGATTGGAATATTATCAATGCGGATTTAATTATGATAAGCGGCGTAGGATTGGTGAAAGCTGTGGGACGAAAAGCTTTTTATCCCACACAAAATACTTCTTATACGATTACGGCAAAGAATAAAGCGCAGGAGTTGCAGCAGACTATTTTTGTTCGTGTTTTTCCGCAAAATATAACCGATAAATTATTTTCCAATAAACCGGAAATAAAAATTCAGCTACAACTAAATACCGTACTGCCGGAAGGAATAAAATTTCCGGACGTTTTTGTTGAACAGCCAATTGTAAAACCAAATACGCCAATCACTACTCCATTACACGAAGTATTGCAAAAGAAAATTGTACCCAAAACAATAAGCCAAAAATTAAAAGACTATTTATACCAAACAATAAATAAAAAATAAAAATGGAAGAATTTAAAAATAATACAAGTTATCCGATACAAAATGTAAGTGGATTTACTAAATTCTTTTGGTGGTGCTCAGGTGCCAATCAAGACGTGCTGATGGACTGTCCGCAATCCGAACATAATAAATATGTAGGAATTGGGGCTACCGTTTTTTTTACAGGAGTGCTTGCTATGCTTTCGGGCGGTTATGCGTTATTTAGTGTATTTAAAAACACGTACACGGCAGCAGCTTTTGGTATGGTTTGGGGGTTGGTCATTTTTAATTTAGACAGATTTATTGTTTCTACTATTCGTAAAGATGAATTGTTTTGGAATGAATTTAAGTTGGTATTGCCTCGACTTATTTTGGCGGTGATATTAGGAATTGTTATCGCCAAGCCATTAGAATTAAAAATTTTTGAAAAGGAAATTGCTCAAAAGGTAGCGGAACAACAACGGGAGTTTGCCATTCAAACACAACGCAAAACAGAACAACAATTTAATCCGATAGAAGATAGCTTGCGCAAAGAAATTTTGGGGTATAAAAGCGAAATCGCTAACCTTGCCACTTCGAAAGATTCTTTGTATGCCGCATTTATTGGAGAAGCCGAAGGTACGCGCGGTACTAATAAATTAGGGAAAGGCCCTGTGTTTAAAGAAAAAAAACAACAGTTTGACAAGGTGGAACAAGATTGGAAATCCTTACAAGCAAAATACCAGCCGCTGATAGATGAGCGCGAGCAGCAAATTTTAAAAAATAAAGCAATGCGCGACACTGCCGTGGCAAACGCACAACCAACAATTAATAATTATGATGGCTTAATGGCACGGTTAGATGGATTGTCGAAATTGCCACAACTTCCGAGTATATTCATCATGCTTTTATTTATTTGTATCGAAACGGCGCCGGTGTTGTCAAAATTATTTTCTGACAAAGGACCTTATGATGAAAAATTAAAAAATATCGAGCATGAAATCGAATTAAGTACCATAGAAAATATCAATTTCAGGAATCATGAGTTGAATAAAAAACTAACTCTTACAACGAATATTGATAAGGCACAAGTAGAACAGGAGATTTTAAATAATAAAGAGGCTTTGAAAATTATTGCTGATGCTCACCTGGCATTAACGAAGGAAATGGTAGAGGATTGGTTGGAAAAAGAGAAAGCTAATTTGAAAAATAATTAGTTGAGCAGATAGTTAATACTTTATTTTTGGGGGTCTTTCTGTGGTTTGGGTTCTGAAGAAATTTCCACTTTTTTTATAGGAAGTCCTTCTACATATTTTTCGTATTGTTTTTTATCTCTAATTACATCGTATTTGCTTTTAGGTTGTAGGCTGCCATTCCATTGAAAATTATCTAACCGAAAGGTGCTTAAATTTATTTTTTTCATGGGCGTAAATTCAGCTTCGGGTGCTCCGGTTAGCTTTATTCTATGGACATCTCCATCTTTGAAATATACTTTTATAAATCCTGAAACCGATTTATTGGCGCCGTTGTAAGCGTCTTTTTCTTTTATAAAATAAATACTTTCTGCATTGCCATCTACATGTACTAAATTTATTTTTTTGTCGTAGATATATGCTTGAATAAATTTCCCCTTAATCTGGTTATATACCTCTGCATCTTGTAAGCGAATAATAAATGAATTATTGAAAATATCTATTCGCTCTATTCCTTTATTTTTATTGTATAAATAAATGGAGTCACCACTGATTTGCGTGGAGTCCATCCAAAGTATTGGATTAGTATAAAGTTTAAAAATGGAATCCGCTTCGGAATAAAACATAGAATCTGCTATTGCACTCATTTTCCCTTGTATCATTTTGGTATGGTGCCATGCTTTTACAATTTTTATAGAGTCGTTATTCTCTATTGTATCTTTTAGTTTTGCCGAGTCGGTATTTAAAATTTTATAACTAAACAAGGTGTCTGCACTTAAATATAAAGTATCTTTTTCATCTTCAGAAACGGAAATCATCAAAGGATCTTTGTATGCTTTTACTAAGGCTTTTTCTTCGTTTGAATAAATATAATTACTCAAAATGGTTGTCCGCTCCGAGCTGTCTTGATACACAACATTTCCTTCCGCTATGGCTATTTTTGACTTTTTATCGTAGTCGATAGTTTGTGCGCTTACTTTGGCATCGCCTTTTTTTATGGTAGCATTATTTCCTAAAAATGCTTTTTCTCTTTTAGTATCGTAATATCCGCTATTGGTTACAATTATATTGCTGTCTTTATCAATGATGGTTGTTTTAGTAATAAAATATGCAATTTCCTTGTCGGTATTATAGCGCATCGAATCGGCATAAATAGTATTTTCCGGTGATTTTAAAATTACATCTCCATAAAATGCGGCTTCACTATTTTTGTGAAAATAATAGCCGATAGCACTGGTAATGGTGGTTTCTTTATTTATTACTCTTCCACCACTCATATAAGAACCGACATCGGTTTCGGTATTGTAGTTTAATTCCGGTGCGGTAAGTACCATTGTTTTATCACGCATGGAACACATACCGGTAAGCCGTCCAAGTTTTTGATCTCCGAAATATTCTAAATAATTTCCCCAAACATCTATGCTGTCGCCTTTTTTTATATGTACTTGTTTTCCATACGCCGTCATGTAGTTGGCATCGATATCGATTATCGCACTATCGCAATACATCCATGCATCGTTATGTTTTAGTTGTACATGTCCGATTAGCTTACGGTATTTTCCTAATTCTTTTGTTTCGTACAGCAAAGAGTCGGATTTAATTATTTCTATCTTTTTTTTATGTGAAGTGTCTTTCGGAACAAGAGGGAAGTAAATTGCCTTTTGTGCAAAAATACTCTCAAAAAATAATAGGCAATAAATACAAAAAAATATTTTGAAGTATTTATTGGGGCGATATGTCGTTATTTTAGTATTCAATTGCTTTCAATAAAATAGCCACTGCAAGAGCAATGGCTAAAATACTATTTTGTAGAATTACTTTCTGTTAATTACTTGCTACTTTTCTTTATTTTTTTTGCTGCTTTCGGGTTGTTTTGTAAAAACTGCTGTACGGAAGTATCTGTAAAGGTGTATGTTTTAGTTCTGTCAATTAATGAAAGGCTGATGTATTTTTTAGGATTTGCTTTTAAGTCGGTTAATACGGCATTAAGTGATTGTATGGTTTTAGTGATGTCTTTGTAAGCACCGTCTTCTTTCAATAATTTAGAAATGGTACCATCGCCATCATTAATTAGAGAAAGTGTTTTCTTTACTTGTTCTAAACTGCCTTTTGCACTTTCCAGCGTAGAAGCTAAATCTAAATCAGCGGCTTTGGCAGAGAATTTTTCAAAATTGGTTAATATAGAGTCTAATTTGCCATTTTCAGCGGTTAATCTTTTTACGTTAGCCATTATACCGTCAATATTAGATTTGTTGTCTGTCAATGTGGTATTTAAGGTAGAAATCATTTTGTCGGCATTTACCGCCAGTTTGTTTATAGATTGCATGGTGACACTCAAATCAGCTACGGCTTTTTTCAATAAACTATTTTCACCGTGACCTAATTGATTATCTAAATTGGTAGCTAAATATTGAAAAGACTTTAGTGTACTGTCGATTCTTGGTTTCAATTCAGCGATTAAATTTACGCCTTGGTCAATAGAATTTCCTTTTACCAAACACATCATGGTGTCTGCTTCTGTAGCTTCTTTGGGGTCTGTGCCGCGTACTAAACCAACACCCATTTTCCCCAACATATCTAATGCGTAAATGATAAACTTACTATCTTTTGGCACCTCTACGCCACTTTTTAGTTTTAGCTTTATCAGTGCTTTATATTTGTAGTTGGCACTATTGGATACGGCTACTTCAGTTACTCTTCCAATCGGTACATCATTTTCCATTACAGGACTGGAGCCGGAGATACCGGGTACACGGTCAGCGATAAGATATACATATTTACTACGTGAGAAAATATTATCTCCTTGTAAGTACTTAAAGCCTAAGATAAAAATTGCGATTCCTATTACTGTAAGTGAACCAACTAAAATTTCGTTTTTATTTTTCAAGGATAATGCTTTTTTTAGAATCACCAAATATAAGGATAAAAAAATAAAAATATAACTTTTTAAATTGAGCTATTAAAAAGTTGCAAAAAATATTCGTCTATTTTATTTAAGATACGGTTTTGCCTCTGTAGCAGAAAGTTTTACCCCATCTTTATATACTACAATAAAGGCATCGTTGAAACCGGAAGTGCGTACTTTTCTCAGTACTTTAGAAGCTAAGTCGTAATCTGTAAATGGAGAATACGCATATTTATACAATCCATCCGCTTTCTCATATTTTAAATTGTCGTATAGCTTATATGCCTTATCTGTTTGAGGTAAAAGGCTTTTGGATGATTTTATTTGAACTTTATAAATAATTCCTTTATTGTTTACAGAATTATCGGAAACTTTTGTTGGATTATCTGTTGTGTTGGAATTAGTATTTTTAGTTATAATAGGCTTGGTAAGTATTACCGGTGTGTCAGTATCTTTTATAGCTCCATTGTTATCTTGTGTAGTAATAATTGGCGGGGTAAGTCGGCTGCTGCCTTTCTCTACCGTATTTTTATATTCTTCAAAAGCTTCAAAAATGGCTTTTGCCAATTCTTGCTGCCCATCATCAGAGGTTAAATATTTTTCTTCCGTTTTGTTGGTTAAAAAGCCTGTTTCTATTAATATGGAAGGGCAAGTGGTTCTATATAATACCCAAAACCCGGCTTGTTTCACTCCTCGATTAAATCGGTTTAATTTATTGGTCAATTTATCTTGTACTTTACTGGCCAAATAAGAACTTTGCTCTATGTTTGCATTTTGAGCTAACGATAAAGCAATCATCGCTTCTGGGGAATCAGGGTCAAATCCCTCGTATTTTTTCTGGTAGTTATCTTCTAATTTAATAACGGCATTTTCACGTTTTGCTACATCTAAGTTGGCCTGAGAAACGTGCAATCCCATTAAAAAGGTTTCGGCACCATACGCCGATTTATTGGGGTTGGCATTGCAGTGTACACTTAAAAATAAGTCGGCATTATTATTGTTAGCCAATAAGGCTCTATCTTGCAATGGGATAAAAACATCCGTTTTTCTGGAGTATAATACTTTAATGTCAGGATATTTTTGTTCAATCATTTTGCCCACCAATAAAATAACACTTAGTGTTACATCTTTTTCGTAAGCTCCTGTCGGTCCGTGGCATCCGGTGTCGTGTCCGCCGTGTCCGGCATCCAATACAATTGTTTTTATTTTATAATTTGCTGCGGTCTTCGTTACACATTGTCCAATTGTGTGAATAGATAGTAAAAATATTAAGCAGACAATACGTATTTTTGAGGCAATAAACATACTTTTGAAACTCATAAGGGATACAAATATTTTATTCTTGTTGCGATTTATTTTAAATAAAGGTCTCATTGTTAGTTATTGCATAGTTTTTATGTCGTTTAGTTTATTTGCACAAATGAATAACACTAAAAACATCAAAATGATGCGCGATACCATAAGTAAAGCAAATCTTGAACCAAAAGTACTAAAATCAGACACAGATAGCATTCGAAATAATTCCACAAATGTGGATGCAAATCCTGTGAAAATTGCCGAAAATGATTTGGAGGATAATGTAAAGTATAAAGCGGAAGATTCTATAATCTATGATATTCCCAATAAAACAGTATATCTGTATGGTCGTGCTTCAATAAAATATCAAGAAATGGATATGAAAGCCGGTTATATCCAATTTAATTGGGATAGCAGCGAAGTTTATGCACATGCTACTTTTGACGACAGTTTGGGGACTATGAAACGTGTAGAATTTAAAGATGCCAGCGGAGAATATGTTGCGGATGAAGCCCGATTTAATTTTAAAACTAAAAAAGGTAAAAGTAGGGGATTGGTGATGAAGCAATTAGAAGGCTATCTGCATGGCATGCAAGTGAAAGCGATTGACAGTACTACTTTGTATATTAAAGGAGCGCGCTATACCACTTGTGATTTAGATGATCCACATTTTTATGTGGAAATTGGCAAAGCTAAAGTGATAAAAGATAAAATTATGGTAGGCAAACCGGCGGATATTGTTATTGCCGGAGTGCGTACGCCATTGTTTTTACCGTTTGCCATGCTGCCCAATATAAAAACCAAAGGAACAGGGTTGCTGATGCCGACGTATGGACAGAGCGCAAGTTTAGGTTTTTTCTTAAATAATGTAGGGTATTTTTGGAAAATAAACGATCGGATGGCGCTTACTACTTCCGCAGATATTTATACGTTGGGAAGTTGGGGGCTACATGCAAATTTAGCCTATAAAAAAATCTACAAATTCACCGGAAATTTAAGTTTCAACATAAATCAGCAACGCGGCGGTTCACAGTATGAACGGTTTAATCCTCACCGACAAAAACCTCCATTAAACTTTGGTATTCAATGGCAAATGAATATGGATCCAAAGAAAATGTTTAATAGTAGTTTTAATATCAACTTAAATATCGTTAGTAATAAAACGTATCAATATTTAAACTCCCGCGATCCGCAAAGTGTATTGGCTACTAACTTTTCTTCCAGTATTTCTTATAGTAAATTTTGGCCGGGAAAACCTTATAGAATTGCTATAAACACCAACTTAAATCAAAATACACAATCGAAGCAAATTTCATTGAGTTTGCCACAGTTCACGTTTAGTGTAACGCGTATCAATCCTTTTCAACGAAAAGTAGCTGCCACTACACGAAAATGGTATGAAAATATCGGTTTTTCTTATGATTTGAATGCCGTTAACCAAATAAATGCTACCGACTCTACATTTTTTACTAAGAATACAGTAAAGAATATGCGCAATAGCATTACACACTACTTGCCAATTTCGGGGAATTTCTCCTTGTTTAAATACTTAAATATGAACGTAGGGTTTACTTATCGTGAAAATTGGTATTTTAGTTATATTAACAAAACGTATTATAATCAATATATACAAAAAAACGATAGAACAGGGGCACTCGATACGTTGTATAACCAAGCCATTACAGATACAAAATATGGATTTAAAGCCTATCGGGATTTTAATTTTAACACCAGTTTTACTACGCAACTTTATGGTACTTTTTTATTTAAAAAAGGGAAACTAAAAGCAATACGCCATGTTTTTCGACCAAGTTTGAATTTTAATTTCAGTCCTGATTTTACCAAACCGGGTTGGAATTATATGCGCTCCGTACAAGTGGACAGTTTGGGAAATATCGGTAAATATTCCATTTTCCAAAACAATGGAATTATACCTTCTACCAAACAAGGTAACATAGGGTTAAGTTTCTCCAATACGCTTGAAATAAAAGTATATTCTAAAAAAGATACGATTAACCACACCAAAAAAATTACCTTGTTAGATAATTTATCTTTTGGAATGAGTTATAATATGCTGACCAAGCGTTTTTCTCCATTAAATATAGCAGCAAGTACACATATTACCGATAAACTGAATTTAAGTATGAACGCCATCATGGATCCCTATTCTATTGATAGCTTAAATCGACCTACAAATCAATTTTATTGGAAAGAAAGAAAACGCTTTTTTCGATTAACAAGCTTGAGTTTGTCCGCATCGGGTAGTATTCGCTCTAAAAAGGGAATGCAAGATACGAAAGAACTGAACCAGTCTTTATTAAAAAATCAAGATATAAATAATCAATTTTATCCGAGAAGCGTGTATGAAAAAGGGTATTATAATTTCTCTATCCCGTGGTCTATTAATTATCAATACAGTTTAAGTGTATCGAGATATAAGAACAATAAAAAAGATACAACAGCAATCATGCAGACACTCGCTTTGGGATTAGACGTCAATATTACTAAAAAATGGAAACTAACCGTATCATCCGGTTTTGACTTGACCAATAAAACCATTACCCGTACAGATATAGCCGTAATTCGCGATTTGCATTGCTGGCAGATGGAATTTAAGTGGACGCCCGTCGGATTCCAAAAAGGATTTTATATGTCTGTATATGTTACATCGCAGCAGTTTAATTGGCTGAAATTGCAAAAACAAAAAGGCTTCTTCGATACCGGAATTTTTGGAGGAATGGGTAGCGGCGGACTTGGGGGACTGAGTAATTTCGGCAGCGGATTGTAAGCATATTTATTTAGCCTTCCGATACTAACTACATACTTTTAATTTATGTAAATTTGCGCCATGATTTTGACAGATAAAGGAATTTTGCAAGAAATAGAAAAAGGCACTATTATTATTGAGCCCTTCCAAAGAACATGCCTTGGAACCAACTCGTACGACGTGCATTTAAGCAAGCATTTTGCTACTTATACCCACCCGATATTAGATGCTAAAATCCATAATCCTATTCAGCATTTCGAAATTCCTGAAGAAGGATTTGTTTTAGAACCCGGAACACTTTATTTGGGTGCTACATTAGAATATACGGAAACGCATGCACATGTTCCATTTTTAGAAGGAAAATCATCAATGGGAAGATTAGGAATAGACATACACGCTACTGCCGGCAAAGGTGATGTGGGCTTCTGTAATCATTGGACATTGGAGATTTCTTGCATACAGCCGGTGCGCATATATCCGGGTATGCCGGTCGGGCAGCTCATTTATTTTGCGGTAGATGGTGCTATTGAAAATGCATACAATAAGAAATCTTCGGCAAAATATAACCATCGTTCACCTAAGCCGATGGAAAGCATGATGTGGAAGAATTTTAAGTAATTTTTATGAATAGCTTAACCTTTCTGTACTACTCTGTTAAACAGTATTTTATGCTTATCATTGCATAGTAAACGCAACCCATGAATACTTTTAGCAAAGATCAATTACTCGAAGATTTAAAAAACTGGAACCAAATAATTCGTAAATATCAAGTACCGAATACCAAACAGGCTATCTTGCAAATCGCGAATAGTTTTATTTTTTATGTGCTATTAATATCCTTACAGCTATACTTATACGATAAATCATTTTTCTTGTCGGCGTTAGTTGCATTGCTAAATGGCTTCCTCCTTTCTCGTATATTTATTATCCAGCATGATTGCGGACATAGTTCGTTTACCAAATATAAAACCATGAACGAAATTGTAGGAACGGTTTGCAGTGTGTGCACGCTTATTCCGTATCGCTATTGGGCACGCAACCACAATTTTCATCATGCCCACAACGGACAATTAGAAGTAAGCGATATCGGAGATATAGAAGTATTTACTACGGAACAATATGCTAATGCTACGTGGAAGCAAAAAATCTATTATAGAGTGTATAGAAACCCGTTGTATTTATTTACAATAGGTGGGTTTATCTATGTTGTGTTTTATAATCGCTTTGCTTTTGCTAATAATGATTATTTTAAAAATGTAAAAAAGAGTGTGAATGTCAGCAACGCATTGTTCATAATCGTTTATGCTTTATTGGCATATATTTTTGGAGTAGAACGTTTTTTAGTAGTACAGTTTACCAATTTGTTTTTCTTTGGAATTTATGCACTCTGGTTTTTTTATATCCAACATCAATACGAGCATATTTTTAAAGCTAAAAAAGAAGAGTGGAATTATGTAGTGGCTGCAATAAAAGGAAGCACGTATTACAAATTACCTCGTGTGTTTCATTGGCTGTCAGGGAATATCGGCTACCACCATATACATCATTTAAGTCCGGCAATTCCGAATTATTATTTACGAAAATGCCATAATGAAAATCCTGTTTTTTTAAAACATACCAATACTATTACATTTTGGCAAAGCCTAAAAACATTACGCTCTAACCTTTGGGATGAGCACGATAAGAAAATGATTTCTTTTGGCGAATACAGAAGAAGAAAAAAGCAAGCTGCAAAAAAATAAATAACGTGTTTTATTTATTGTGTAATACTCTATTTTTATTTCGTAGCAGAGTCTCTTGAAAAGGACGCTGCGGGCTATTTCGCAGAGTCCCTGCCTTGCTACGTACCAACGCATTGGAGACTCTGCTGAAAAAAAATGACTATTATTTCTTATTACCTGAAAAAGCTGGTGGTGGCGGTGAATTTTTTGACCAAGTTCCTTGCCAATTTTTATATTTCCAAATTCCATTCTGCTTTACAAAAATAGCAGTGTACAATATTTCTGCAGCATATTTATCATTTGAAAATGCTTGGACTCGTCCATTTAAAATTGCCACATGGTCATATACTTTTATTTTTTGGTCAAAAAATTTAAACTTCAAAAATTCAAGCATTCTTAGCCGAGTAGTGTCCGCAAGCGTTTCTTCCATATTGGCGGTTACACCATCTGCATCAATTGCATAAAAATTCTCAGCGACATCAGTTTTCATATAATTGGCAAGATTTGTTAATGTAACGTTCTTCCACATTTTTTTAAACGCACTGTCAACTTGTTGCTTTGAAATTTCTGTGTTATCAACTGCCGTTTCAGATTTTACCTGCTTTGATTGCGAGCAACCTGTAAATAGTAAAATGGAAATCAGAAAAAGTGTTGTAAGAGAAAAGAATGTCTTCATTGGTTTCAATATTTGTCTGCCTATTCTAATGGGTTTTAGCTTGCCCTGTTTATATTTTAAACGTACTTAAATTATCTCCAACATCAACTTTAATAATCTAATAGGTGCTTATTTTACAATGATCTTCACTTTGCTTGGTTCTATGCGAAGCGAATCCATTTCAACGACGCGCAGCGGCTGAGAAAAAGTAGCATTGGTATGTAGCAAAGATTTAAAACTGGTTTGTAAATCGTTCGTTGTTTTTACAGTAGCCGTAAAAGGTTCAAGCACCGGTGCGGAAATATCTTTTTTTAAATTAATAGGTACGGTTTGGCTTACCGGCACCATTAATTCTCCTTGTATTTTTACCAGTTGTTTTACGGGTACTTTGGCTACTACAGGGATAGTTGTTTTTAAGGGAATGTGGTAATCTTGCATGCTTAATACTAATGTATCTTGTACTTGTAGCGGCTGGTTTACCGGGATATTTACTTTTACGGGAATAGTAGCTTTTACGGGTAATGATATATTGAAAAAATGCTTGAAATTAGTACGGATTTTGGTATCTAAAGGGATATTGAAATCTACTGCTAACGAATCATTGATGTTTAATTTTTTATTGAATGGGATAACCAAGTTTTTGAGTGGCATCTCATTTTGGTCTAAGTTTATATCTACGGGCAAATCGAATTTCAAGTCGAGCACTTGATCCATGAAAACCTCTGTATTTAAGGGTACTTTTAGATTCATCTTCAAAGGCACATCAAATTGCTCGTTTAATTTTATTTTCAATTTATCATTTACTTTGATTTGTGTTTGTAAATCATTCAGTAGAGAAATGTAAACACTGCTATCTATTTTTGCCTCTAAAGGAATTTGATCTTTGATGTGAATTTGAACCGCTTTGTCAATTTGCATCAACATCATAGTCTTCGTCAAAAAAAAGGTAATTGCAGCCACCAATACCAGCAAAATACTGCCACCAATAGTATATTTTCTCATAAACAAGGATTTATTTAACAATATAAAAAACTTTTTTCACAATATTATAAGTAGATATCAAGTATTTTTAGCCTTTATTAATAAAGGAAGCAGCATGGCTATCAGAAAAATGAATTATGAATTTGACGGCGTAAACTATTATCGTTTTAGTGTTTATAGATTAGGTAGTAATGTGCAAACGGTATATGCTTTTGTTGTGGGTGATGTATTGATTGATACTGCGCAGAGTTTAAACAGAACCAACATAATAAAAGTGGCTCAACAACATCCAATTTCAAAAATTATTCTCACCCATCACCACGAAGACCATAGTGGCAATGTTGCGTTTTTGATGGATACCTTACAAGTTGATGCGTATGCACATCCCGAATGTGTTAATATCTTGAAAAAAGGATTAAAAGTATCGCCATTGTCAAGGCTGCTAAGTGGCAGTGTAGGCGAAGCCCACCTAAAACCACTATACGAAAAGGATATTATACACACTAAAAATTTTGCTTTACATCCAATTTATGCGCCGGGGCATTGCAATGACCATTATTGCTACTACGAACCTAATAAAGGGTGGTTGTTTTCCGGAGATTTATATGTTGCAGATAAAATAAAATATTTTGCCTCTTTCGAAAGTTTGCTTACACAAATAGAGTCGCTTAAAAAATTAATAGCCTTAGATTTTGATGTTTTGTTCTGCTCTCATAATCCTAAAACACAAAACGGGAAGCAGCACTTAAAAAATAAACTTCAATTTTTTGAAGAATTTGCCGGTGAAGTAGAAAAATATTACCATCAAGGATATTCTGCTAAGCAAATTTTTGGTTTGATGGGGATGAAAGAAAACCGTGTAAATAAATACCTCACCTTAGGGGCATTTTGTGCTGAAAATATGGTACATAGTGTTGTTAAAGATTTAAAACAACAGCAAAAAACAAAATAAGCCTCTATCGTACTACATAAAAATAGGGATGTTTTTTGTTTAAAAAACTCATTTTTTTATTAAAATCATGTATTGTTAAATCCGTGGATTATTTAGAATTTTGAGCCACACCATGACCATAAAACGTACATATTTTTTACAATTAAGTAGTTTGCTTTGTTTGGAATAAATAAGGCAAACTATTTTTTTAGCGCATTACCGTTTAATCACTCTAAATGCCGCTTAATAAGTTCTTTATATGTTTTCTTTTTAATGGTTTACATTTAATGTATAAACTAAATAACTATGGAAAATCGTGAAATATTAATGATGGTAGTATTATTTATCACAACATGGTATTGTTTTTATGATAAAAATAGAGCAGAAAAATAACTGCTGCTATATAGACATACGATGATAGTTTCTCCCAAAACTTATTCAATCTACAGATTCATCGTATCTTTTTGCGTGTTTTGCCCTGATAGTTCCTATCAGGGCTTTTTATGTAAAAAGTATAGGCTGTCCGCAAGGACAGCCTATTGTATTATCGCCCAATCTGATGTTGATTATTCAGCAGCCTTTGCCGCTTTTGTTCTTTTCGCTTTAGCTGGTGCTTCTTCCTTTTTAGGAGCTGCTACAGTTGTTTTTTTTACTTTGTGCGGTCTTGATTTTCCGAAAGAGCCTGCAAAAATTTTTCCTTTTTTGGTTTTTTTATCACCACGTCCCATGTTCTTTAATTTATGAGTTTTATAATTAATAAATGATTGACAAAGATACTATTTTATTTCATTGTTGCAATGCTTAGTTTTTTAAACGTTGAATCGAAAATGCATTACATCGCCATCTTTCACTAAATACTCTTTTCCTTCAATGCGCAATTTTCCATTTTCCCTGCAGGCAGCCTCCGATTTATATTGTATAAAATCATGGTAGGCAATTACCTCTGCTTTTATAAAACCTCTTTCAAAGTCGGTATGAATAACGCTTGCTGCTTGTGGGGCTTTCCAGCCTTCATGGATAGTCCACGCACGTACTTCTTGTACACCGGCAGTAAAATAAGTAATTAAGTTAAGCAATTTATATGCCGTACGTATTAATCGATTTAATCCCGGTTCTGTCAGCCCATATTCTGATTGAAATAAAGCTTTATCCTCTTGCTCCATTTCTGATATTTGTGCTTCCACCGAGTTGTTGAGTATTATTACTTCGGCCGCTTCTTCTTCGGCCATTTTTTGTAATGCTGCGGAATACTTATTACCGGTTAGTATAGATGCTTCATCTACATTGGCTACATATAAAACAGGTTTGTCGGTTAATAAGCATAAATCGGAATAAGCTAATTTATCTTCTTTACTATGTTGGAGTGAACGAATATTTTTCCCATCGCTCAAACATTGCTGGCATTGCAATAAAATATCATATTCTTGCTTGGCTTTTGCATCGCCGCCCACTCGGGCTTGTTTTTGTATCCGTGCTAATTTCTTTTCTACACTGTCTAAATCTTTTAATTGCAATTCCGTATCTATAATTTCTTTATCGCCAATTGGATTTATAGCTCCTTCTTCACGTAAAATATTTTCATCCTCAAAGCAGCGTATTACATGGATAATGGCATCTACTTCTCTTATGTTTGCCAAAAATTTGTTTCCCAAGCCTTCCCCCTTAGAAGCTCCTTTTACTAAACCGGCTATGTCCACAAACTCAATTGTGGTGGGCACTATTCGGTTGGGTTGTACGATTTCTGCTAATTTATTTAAACGATCGTCCGGTACATCTACCAAGCCTACGTTGGGTTCTATCGTACAAAAACGGTAATTGCTGGCTTGTGCTTTTGCATTGTTTGAAACGGCATTAAATAAAGTAGATTTCCCTACATTGGGTAATCCGACTATGCCACATTGTAATCCCATAGTGTTTGATTGAAATTATTTTCTGAGTAATTTTATTTGAACCGCAAAGGTACAAAACTATACTCTATTTTTAAGTTATGTTTGTGTTCGGTTTTTATAAGAAAGGAGCTGCTGTAAGAATTACAACAATGTACCATGCAGAAACAAGGAAGCCACCACAAAATAAATAATCAACCCTGTTACATCAACTAAAGTTGCTACAAAAGGAGCGGAGGAGGTGGCAGGGTCGGCCCCTAATCGCTTTAGCACTATCGGTAACATGGAGCCTGAGAGGGTACCCCATAAAACTACTCCTACTAATGAAAAGGCAACGGTAAGTCCTACCAAAAACCAATGTTCGCCATAAATTGGTGTAAACATTGACCAGATGGCTATGCGTAAAAATCCGATGATTCCTAATATTCCACCTAAGGCTAAGCCGGATAAAATTTCGCGCCGCATTACCCGCCACCAATCTTTAAAGGTGATTTCGTCTAATGCCATTGCTCGAATAATCAATGTGGACGCTTGTGAGCCGGAGTTTCCTCCGCTCGAAATAATTAATGGAATAAACAAGGCTAATACTACGGCTTTGCTAATTTCATCTTGGAAAAAACCCATAGCCGTGGCGGTGAGCATTTCGCCAAAAAATAGTATAACTAACCATCCGGCACGTTTTTTTATAAGTTCGAATAAGGCTGTACTCATGTACGGCTCATCCAAAGCTTCAGTTCCCCCGATTTTATGAATATCTTCGGTGGCCTCTTCGCTTTCTACCCGCAAGATGTCATCAACGGTAACAATCCCTAAAAGTACATCGTCGTCATCAATAACCGGCAAAACGGCTCTATTGCTTTTCCGGAAAACAGAGGCAGCTGTTTCTTGGTCGTCATTTACGTGCAATGCCAAGTATTTTCGGTCTATTAAATCATTAAGCTTGGTATCGGGCGCAGCAATAAGCAATTCTTTAAGGTTGATGTCGTCAATTAATTTGTCTGCATCATCAATTATATAAATAAAATTAATATTCTCTATTGTCCGTCCAAGTTTTCTTATTTTATTCAACGCTTCTTGTACGGTATGATAGTCTTTTACCTCAATATAATCTGGGTTCATTAATCGTCCTACGCTATCTTCAGGGTAGCCCAATAATGCTAATGTTTCAATTCTGTCGTCGTGTGGTAAGAATAGTACTAATTTTTTTACGGATTCGCTGGTTAATTCACTAAGCAAAGCTGTACGGTCATCAAAATGCATATTCTGAATCAACTCGGCAACTTTATTGGAGGGAAGTGTGTGTACTAATTTCTTTTGTAGTTTTAAATCTAAAAATTTGAGTGTTTTTACGGCTCGGTGCGGCTCTAATGTCGTGATTGTTTTCTGGCTATATTCGGGATGGTCGTTTAAGAAATCTGCCAATTCCATTGTGCTGAAATCGCTAAAAGAAGGCACTTCGTGTTTGAGCGCATCTAATATTAATTCTTCTTTAGAGATTTCCATATTTGCAAAAGTAATTTTTTTTACAGATATAGCGTAATTTGAAGAGGTCTATTTTGTGTTTTCTTTTTATAAATTGGTATAAAAAAAACAGCCTGTTTATAGGCTGTTTTTTATTTTTTTAGAAAGAGAAATTAGTCCCATTTTTCTGCGTCATCAGTTGTAGCTTTTGGGGTGAAACCTGTTGCCGCCGAAGGTGTTTCTGGTGTTGTTTCTGAAGCTTTGCTTGAGTGTTTTGGTTCATCATCGCTTCCATTTTCGTCATCGTAATCATGGTTGTGCGCATCAAAATCATAATCCGGTAGTAAGTCTGTTTTGATATAATCTACAGTTTCTTGCATGGCATTTACGAATTTTACAAAATCCTCTTTGTAAATGAAAATTTTGTGCCGTTCGTAAGAGTCATCGTCTGCTCTTTTTTTGCTTTCTGTAATGGTTAGGTAATAATCATTTCCTCGAGTAGTACGTACATCAAAGAAATAGGTTCTGCGCTTGCCGGCTCTAACACGTTTGGAATACACTCCGTTTTTGTCAAAATTTTTTTCGTTCTCCACGTTTCAATTATTTTTATTAATTACAATAATATCCTAAAAATCAGACGTGAAAAAATTTAGAAGTTAACATGCAAGCTATGATGTTAATAACCTATACTTCATGTTGCTCGGTTGCTTGTTGTAATTGATAAATGTCAAAATAAATTCCTTTCTTTTCCATTAATGCCGAATGGCTTCCTTGTTCTGCAATTCTTCCATCTTCCAAAACGATAATTTTATCAAAATTCATCACTGAAAAAATGCGATGGGTAATAAATATCACCGTTTTGTTTTTTAATGTTTTTTCTAGGTTTTCTAAAATGGTACGTTCTGTTTTTGCGTCAACTGCCGATAGGCAATCGTCTAATATCACCCATTCAGGGTTTTTAATCAAAGAGCGTGCAATGGAAATCCGTTGTTTTTGTCCGCCGGAAAGCATTACGCCTCTTTCGCCCACTATTGTTTCATAGCCTTTGGCAAGTTGCTGAATGTCGTTATCTACATGAGCAATTGTAGCGATTCTTTTTACTTCCTCTATATTGGTTTTTGCATCGGTGTTATTTTCCGTGCCAAATAAAATATTGTTTTTTACGGTATCAGAAAATAAAAATACCTCTTGCGGGGTATAACCTATTTTATTTCTGTAATCTATTAAGTTAATGTCTTTTATGTCTTCATTATTGATGCGTACTTTTCCTTTAGTGGTATCATAAGTGCGCAACAGCAATTCTGCAATGGTGGATTTTCCACTTCCGGTTTTCCCTACGATAGCCATTTTTTCCCCATTGTTTAAGTTGAAATTTATATCGGTCAATGCTTGTATGCCGGTATCCGGGTAAATGAACGTTACATTGTCGAATGTGATGTTTTTAATTTTCTCAAAAGCAACTTTCGGTTGATTGACAATTTCACTTTTATCCTCTAAGAAATCATTAATGCGTTTCTGTGAGGCTTCTGCTCTTTGGATGAGCGAGATACACCAGCCTAAAGAAGCAACAGGCCAGGTAAGCATGTTTATATAAAATACAAATTCCGCAATATTTCCGGTAGTAAAGCTTCCGTTATTTACTTCAATACCTCCTATATATACAACTAATAAGGTGCTTAGCCCGATTAGTAACAGCATTAGCGGTGCAAAGAATGAATCTACTTTGGCGAGAGAAATATTTTTTTCTTTATAGTCTTCGTTCGCTTTGTAAAATTCTTGTTCTATTTGTTTGTTAATGGCAAATGATTGTATTACTCTAATACCGGAGAATACTTCTTGCGCCCTTGTGGTAAGCCCTGATAAAGCAATAGAGATTTGTTCGCTTTTTATATTGATAATGTCACTTACTTTGTAAATAGCATATACTAAAATAGGTAAGGGAAGGAGAACAATAAAACTCAAATAGGCATTGATGTTAAACATTACCGTAATTACTAAAACAAATAAGGCAGTAGTGTTAATTAAATACATTATTGCCGGGCCGATATACATTCGGACACGAGAAACATCTTCACTAATGCGACTCATTAAATCACCGGTGTTGTTGCGTTTGTAAAATGAAGTGTTCAGCCGCTGGTACTGTTGGTACAGTTCATTTTTCTGATCGTATTCCACCTTGCGCGACATTACAATAATGGTTTGCCGCATAAAAAACATTAATAAGCCCTTTATTAAAGAGGTAATTAAAATAATAACAGCAAAAAATAAGATATAATAGAAAAATTGAGTAGTTATTTTTTGTTGATTGCTAAATCCATCGGCTAAATGATAGGTAGTCAGATTGTCAGAAATAATATCTATAGAATATCTAATATATTCGGGCGTGTACAACCCAAAAATATTGGAAGTGATAACAAAAATAATACCCAATAAAAGCAGCCATTTGTATTTTATAAAATATTTATTTACGGCTCGGAGTGCTTTCATAGCGTTATTGTTGAAAATATTGACGTGCAAAATTACTATTAATTGCTAATTTATTAATGGTTAATTTTTAATTAACACAAACCACTGATAGTCGCTTTTGAATTTCTTTTATTACAACTATCTTTGCATCATAAAGTTCATTGCCCTATGATTACAAGAAGAAGCGTCCGAATAAAAACCATGCAATACATCTATGCTTATGAAAGTACAGCCTCTGCTTCTGCCGCTCAATATGAACACTATTTAGAAAAGAGTATTTTATCCGTTAAAGATCAATATTTATATATACTTTACTGTATTCGGGAGGTTGCCAATTTTGTGGAAGTAGATGCGAGAATAAAAGCAGGGAAATACATAAAAAACGAGAAAGACAAAAATTTTAATACCAAATTGTTGAGCAATATACTTATTCAATATTTGAACAACGATAAAGAATTTTTGACTGAAATAAAAAATGCTCATACTGCAGCACTAATAGAAGAAGATGATATCCGTAATTGGTATAAAAAATTGGTCTCTTCCACAACCTATCAAAACTATTTAGAAAATACGGTAGAATTTAATTTAGATGAAGACAGAAAAATATTACGCTTTCTTTTAGATGAAATCTTACTGTCTGATGAGAATTTTATTACCATCATCGAAGAATTATTTACCAATTGGGCAGAAGACGCAGAGTATGTGGTTGAAGCCGTTTACGATGTGTTGGATAAGAGTAAAAATTCGCTTAAACTACAACTGGAAAACGGCAAACTAAAAGATAAATTTATTGAAGTTAAACAGTTTGGCACCGATTTATTTCATGAAACGATTCGCCATAAAAAAGAACATCAGGCACAAATAGAACCCAAACTAAAAAACTGGGAGACCGATCGCTTGGCGGTAGTTGATGTAATTTTAATACGAATGGCTTTGTCCGAGTTCTTGTATTTCCCAAGTATTCCGGTAAAAGTAACTATTAACGAATACTTAGATATTGCCAAGGAGTATAGCACTCCAAAAAGTAAAGATTTTATTAATGGCGTATTAGATTCTTTGATGAAAGATTTAAAAAATAAGAACCAACTCAATAAAACCGGCAGAGGGTTGCTGTAACGTTATTGCCACTAATGAAACCAACTGGCAAGTATGCCGTTAAGCAATAAGCGTGGTGTACTTGTACGGAAGTAAGATAAAAGTTTTTTAAGGTAAATAAATAATGTGTTTTATTTATTGTGTTATAATATAATTTTCTACTTTTAAAGTATAGCGTATATGACATGAGTAGAAAGTATAAGTTTGCAAACAATGAAGAACTTTATTTTGTACGTTTTGCACTAATAACGCATGCTTGCGCGAGTTTGGAGTTAAAAAAAATATTAAACCGCAAAGAGAACGAAGGCTTACACAAAGGTTGCTAAGTTCTTTAAGGTTAAGTACGCATAAGTACACCACGTTTTAAGGCAACGCAGCATACTTGAATAAGTAGTTTAAGTAACTCCCGACCATGAATGTCATCATCCCAATAGAACACTAAGCTAATTTAAATGAACTTATTCTTATAATCAGTTAAAAATTCTTTCGGAGTAAGAATTTTTATAAAAGTATGTAAAAAATCCTGTTTATTTCTTGTCAGGATAATTTCTACTTCATTCAATTCAGAAGCCATTATTTGTACGGCATCTTCAAAATCTTTCAAATCGGTTGCAAGTGCAGACAGGATAATTTCTTTGTCTATTCCAATAAGTTCAGTTACTTTTATAAGATTTTTGATGAATCCAATTGCTTCTTGATGCCCTTTTTCTTTCTTTGAAATGTAGTAAATATCTGTAATAGTAGTAGCGGTTATGTAACCAATAATTTTTCTTTTGTCAATAAGTTTAAATAATTGCACGGCATCTTCAAAGAACTCTTTTCATTCCAGTTCAATATCTAAAATAATATTGGTGTCTAACAATACCTTTCTCATTTGTATTTATCCATAAGATAATCATATTTGCTACTATCTGTATCTTTATTTTTCAGAAAACCTGCCCATTTTTTTACGAAATCGCTTGCAGATGCTTTTTTAGTTTTTCTAATAGATTTTGAGTGTTTTTTACTGTCAATATCCACAAAAGACAAATTTTGCAAATAAGCTACGAGTGCTTTTGCTTCTTTTTTCCTAGGATCAATTTTAATGGTCAATTCCATCTCTGTCTTTTTTACAAATATAGAAAAATTATACGATTTTTTTATCGTTTAGTTAAATACAAACATAACAGCAAAGGGCACAAAGGCTTACACAAAGGTTGCTAAGTTTTTATTTCGTATCAGAGATTCTTGAAAAGGACGCTGCGGGCTATTTCGCAGAGTCCCTTTGCTACTTACCAACGCATTGGAGATTTCTACTGAAAAAATAGACTCGCATCAGAGCGGATGTACATCTAGGTACTGCTGTAGAATTTAACATAGATGCTTGTACTGCGTATTGATGTAGTAAGTACCTTTGTAAAATATGAAATACCTGCAATCTTTTATTCTAATAACAATTTGTTACTGGATGGTTGGTTGTACAAGCAATCAATTATCCAGCTCATTTTTACTATCATCACAGAAAACAACGAGCCAAGATGCAAACTATACTGTAGTAAATATTGGCACTATTGCAAAAGATAAAAATAATGTATTGGCAATTGAACTTTCGCCCAAGCATAATTTCGGATTTACCATTGATGCAAAGGTAAAGCCAAATACTTATTATGATATTCAATTAAAAGTTCAATCTAAGCACTACACCGTAAATCTTGCAACAGAATCGCAATGGTATGGTTGGTTAGGTACGCATAGCCCAACAATTACCAATAGTAATGACGGTTGGTATTATTTGCATTTATTAATAAAAACACCAGATACAATACAAACAGGCAAAATGAAGTTATATGCGTATAACTGGTCTAGCGACACTTGCTATGCAGATAGTCTAAAGATTACAGAAACAAACTATTTCCCATTTAAAGATACTTTGCCAAACTTCGTGTTCAATCCATTAACGTACAATATTTTGAATGAGTTGGCTTTTCATACAAAGAACGCTACCGTGAAAAATTACCAAGATTTATTAAACGAATCTTTTTTACAAACAGTTTATGAAAAACATTTTATTTCAAACACTCAATATAAGAAAGAGTTGCAAAGAAGAATACAGAAATACAATATTGCATCAGTTTTTGAGAGTGTAAAACACGATGCAGAAATTGTAAAAAATCCATGCGTGAATACCAAACCTCGAGAAACTTACGAAACAAAACTAACTGGTTTTACTGAAAAGATTATCTACACACAAGGTGAGAAGGTAACGATTCAATTACAAAATACTTCTACATTAAAATCTATACAATTACTGCTCCCTATTGATAATTACCAATTTAAGAAACTACAAGACATAGCAGTATCTAATGAAAATAATATCGAAATAGATACCAAAAATTTAGTTCCAAATACGTATTGTGTGCAATTAAAAGACGCTACATCAACATTCAATGTGCCACTAATCATTAACAGTACAAAAAAATCAAAATTGATACTATTGGCACCGGTTACTACATGGCATGCGTATAATCATTATAATGGAAAATGTTTTTATGTAAACACCAAAGATGATAGTTGTGTGTATCAATTATCTACGCAACGCCCACTTGTATCTTGCTTGTTTGATTCTATTTTAGTCGGTCATGATTTATTTATCTTTCAAAACATCTATAATTTCTTTTATGAAAATTATAAATGCAATGTATATCCTGATTATTATTTAGAGGCACATCCAGAATTATTTACAGATGCTAATACAATTATATTTGCGCAACATTGCGAATATTTTTCTACCAAAATGTTTGAAGCATTATCCAAATTTTCAACTACTAAAAATATTATTTCATTAGGTGGCAATCAGGCATATTACAAAATCCAATTTTCAAATAATTTTCAAACCGTTGAATGTCATAAAGATGGTACGTTCTTAGATAACACATTAATTCCTGCAGGTACTTGGCACACACAATTTTCAAGTGAGTCTGCATATTGGGGTAATGCTTATACCGATGCAGGATACGAAACTTATTGCAGTTATAAGGTGCTAGATGCAAGCCATTGGTTATTCCAGAATTGCTCAATAAAAAATGGTGACGTATTTGGAACGCATGGTATTGATGGCAGAGGATTAAGCGGTGATGAAATGGATAAAATCAATAACAATACTCCAAAAAATGCTGTCGTATTAGCAAAAGGTACTAATCCAAATAATGGCGGTGGTGATATTGTTATTATTGAAAATAAAAATAATGCAATACTTTCTTTTGGGTCTATTGCATGTGGTAGTGGTTTACAAAAAGATTTTGTATTTACACAGATTGTAAAGAATTTTATTAATAAGAAGCATAAGGCTGATACTAAATAAAATTACAGCGTTTAATATTACGAGTGTTCCATATCCACAGAATCAACCATAGTTAACCAAATGCAACACAACAAAATTTAAACTACTGTAAACTTATAGCAGGATTTAACCTTTAACCTGTAAACTTTTTTTAGGACGATACCGGCAGAGGGTTGCTGTAATATTATTGCTCAGTGGAATACTGAAATTTATCCTTCTCGTTTCTAATTTCTTCATAATACCATAATTTGGGTATTAATTTTCCAATAAATGGTATGTAAATTGCAATTACGTAAAAGAAATTTTAATTTCAATTCATAAATCTATATAACCATGAAAAAATACACGCTATTTTTGTTCGCTCTTTGCTTGGTATTAATGACTTATGCTCAAAAAACGATAACCAAAGGAGCGAGTGTTAAAATTTTAGAAGTTGGTGAAAAAGACAGCTACTTCGATGAAAACGAAAATTTTGTAGGTAAAGATGCTACGGCAGTTGGTGATTTGGTAAATAATGGCGATGGTTTTTATTCCGGTTCACTAAAACTTTCCTCCGGCAGAACTTGCTATTTTACCAGTGTGAAAATAAAAGCTCTCAGTGGAAGTTCAACCTCATCCACCACTACCCAAAGCTCTTCCTCAAAACCATCACCATATATTAATTATAAATCGTCAGATGCGCTTGCTGCATTAACCTCGAAAACCATAGCGAAAGGAGAGAAGTTTAAAGTAATAGAAGTACCTTCAGCGGATGCCTATTATTCCAGTCGCTCCGAAATAGAAGGACAAACAGGCGTAGCAGATGCTACCCTAACACCCGATGAATCAGGGTATGTAGGTGGGAGTATTAAATTAGATAACGGTAAAAGCTATTACTTTTACAAAGTAAAACTACAGTCGGTATCAACGAGCAATTCAACTACTTCAACCGCCAATAGTGCAAGTAATAGTACTACTAAAGGGAGTTCCGGTATTAAATTTATAACAGGCACAATATCAAAAGGTACTTCGGTATATGTTGCGGATTTAAGCCCGGATGACTCTTATTATAGTAATAGATCAAATTATATAGGTAAAAAAGGTGTTCCTAATAAATATGACCTTACCATGAAATCTGACGGGTTTTATTCCGGCAATTTTTTGTTTGATGATGGAAGTACTGCCTATTTTTATAAAGCAAAATTTTCTAAAGACCCTGTACCAAAAGTTTCTAATCCAACAGAATCAAACAAGTCCTCAAATTCCACCTCTTCTGATGACGATGATTTGGATTGGCTTGGCACCGACGGCGATAAGGGCGAAAAAGATTATACCGAATGGAATAAAGCAGCTTGGGATGCGACAATAAAATCCGGCGACAAAGTAAAAGTAACTGCAGTGAGTCCGGAGGATAGTTATTACGACAGCAAAGAAAAGTATATTGGACAAGAAGGTGTTGCTTCTTCAGATGTAAAATTCAAAGGAGAGGATAACGGATATTCAGGAACAGTTAAATTGAATAATGGTTCATCTCCATTTTTCTACTTAGTGAAATTGAAAAAGATTACTTCGTTCTCTAAATCTACAAGCGCTAACTCCTCTACGTCAAAAAATACGTCGGAAGCCTCTTCCGGTACTATGAAAAAAGGAACTAAGGTTATGGTAATGGAAGTTGGTCCAAATGATTCTTATTATTCCTCCAAAAGCAACTATTTACGTAAAAAAGGAACAGTGGTCGACGGGCTAACGAACCAAGGCGATGGTTATTATTCCGGTAAAATTCTTTTTGATGATGGTACAGATGCGTATTTTTTTAACGTACGACTAAAAGTTTTAGAATAATATTTCATTCCTCTTGTAAGAAATATAAAGCAGATAGAGAATTTATCGTCTGCTTTTTTTATTTTTAATAAATGAAGAAACTACTTAAATTTTTTATACTTATCATAGTATTGGTAGGTATATATTTTGTACTTCCATATCATGTGCAAATGGGTTTAAAGCACAACTTTGCGGATGTAGATGATTATAAATTATTTCCTAACCATATTTTGGAAGAATCATCTACGCCCAAACCTTGGTTAGTGAGTGAAACCTATAATAAAACGGCTCCCTCTGCTGAGTTACTGCGATTTTTTGATGAACGCCAAACATGTGCATTTTTAGTAATAAAAAATGGGAAAATTGTGTACGAACGCTATGCTGAAAATTACAACAAAGGCACAATTAGCGGTTCTTTTTCAATGGCTAAAACCGTAAATGCAATGCTGATTGGTAAAATGATTTCATTAGGCAAAATCCATTCTTTGGACGATGATGTAAAAAAATATGTACCACAGCTTACTCAAATTCCTTCCGGGAAATTGACGATTAAAGACGTTATTACCATGAGTGCCGATATAGATTGGACAGAATCTTATTGGAATATTTTTTCGCTTACAGCAGAATCGTATTACGGAAATGATTTGGATGCGCTTATGAAAAAGCTATCGATTCGATCAGACCAACAACAAGGTAAACGCTGGGAATACCAAAGCTGCTGTACACAAATATTGGGCTATATAATAAAAAATGTTTCGGGAAAAACATTAGCAGCTTGTGCCGACGAGTATTTATGGAAACCTCTTGGCGCAGAAAGCGATGCACTCTGGAGTACAGACAAAAACGGAATAGAAAAATCATTTTGTTGCCTCAATGCTACAGCAAGAGATTTTGCAAGATTAGGGCAATTGGTTTTGCAACATGGGCGTTGGGACAGCCTCCAAGTAATCGATTCTGCATATCTTGCACAAATGACCACACCGGCTTCTTATTTAAAAGATGAACATGGGAATACCTGCGATTGGTATGGCTACCAAACTTGGATAATAAATTATGAAAATCACAAAATCCCTTATTTCAGAGGTATTTTAGGGCAATTTATTTTTGTAATACCCGATGAAAACACCATTATCGTTCGCTTGGGTAAAAAAATTAAGAAAGATGCCAAAGACCCCCATTACCAAAATGATGATATCAGAAATTATTTAAAAGCAGGCTTACAAGTAATTGCACATAAGCCCGCTTAAAAATTAATTGTTTTTTAGCTTGTCGTACTCTTTTTGTATGCTGTCTTCACTTTTAAAGTGATAGATTTTTACATACTTTAATACTAACCCAAAGCCCCAACCCAAGCTTACCCACGCCGGCCACGGAATTACATCGTTGTCGATTTTAATGTTGTTGCTCCCATGGGTAAACCACCATAATATCCATAAAAAAGCATTAACAGCTAAATAGGTAAATACCTTGCCTTTAAATTGGGCACGTTGGGTGGCAATTAACCACAGTTTTTCATCTTTGTTTTCCATTGTTCTTATTTTTTAGGTGATAAATAGTGTTGTATATCTTCTACGTATTTTTCGAATGCTTTTTGTCCTTTACGTGTAATTTTACAGGTGGTCTTTGGATAATTATTTTCAAAAGATTTTTTTACTTCAATATATTCAGCATCCTTTAATTTCCCGATTTGCACACTTAAATTTCCGTTAGTAGCATGCGTTATATCTAATAAATAACTAAAATCGGCTTCTTTTACACCCACCAAAACAGATATTATCGCTAAACGAAGTTGAGAGTGTAACAGCGGATCTAATTCTTTAAAATTTTTCATAAGAGTAGCATTGATGCATTATGCTTTTTGTTCCTTTTTAAATTCTCTTTTTAATAAAATGCCCGGAATAATGTAAGAAACTAAAACGGAGAGCGCCAGTACCAATAGTTTTTCAGGGCCATCTATATATGTAATGCCGATACTTAATAAAAAGCTAAATGCACCACCAATAATTAACGGCCTAAATTCTATTATCCTTCCTGTAATAAATGTACCGATTGCATAAAACAGTATTAAGAATGGAAACATGTCGAATGAAATTCGAGCAGATAAAAATGCAAGAATAAAAAAGCCGATACCTAATGAAATCCAAACCGAACTTATGGCATTTCTGGTAAATGTTACTACTCGTTCTATTTTCCTATCACGATAAGATAGCACCACTTGTACCACAGCTAATAAAGGCATTAGCAACCATACCTTTTGTGTGCCCGTTTGTAAATTTTTAAGTAATACATACTGAGCAATCGCACAAATAAATACAGCTATACCCCACATTAAAAAGTATTTGCTTCTATCTACAATCCTTTGTTTGCTTTGCGCTATCATATTCTGAATGATGGCTAAGCCTTCTTGTTCCGAGATGTTCTTTTCTTCCATTGCTTTATAAATTATGTGCAAAAATAAAGTAGTTTATATTATAAACCAAATTTAAACAAAAAAAGTTTTTCTGTCAAGTAGTATTTTGTGTGAAGTGCTATTATTTATTTTGTTAAAAATTAATTTTTTACTTGCGCTTTTCATTTTTTTTATACAAATTTGATTTACATAAAGACCTTACCCAATGCTTTTATTATTATCGTTAGTGCTTTTGCGCTATATCAAAATTAAGTTTAGACAACGTGAGACAGGTAGTGTATTTGCAGTACCTGCTTACGTTGTTAAAAAAAGGTATCCCCAATCCAGACGCATTCCCTTACCGAAAGATATCCCTTTGGTTATGCTTTGAACCTTAAGCACCTAAAGTCCTTTTAATTCATTCATTACATAAAGAAATGGCTAAACTTTTCGTTTAGCCATTCACTATTTATCTGTTTTTATTCTCCGTTATTAATGTAATTTTAAGTCTATGGTATAAGCTTTGCCGTTTCCTAAAGTCACCGTTGCCGTATCATCACATTCACCTGTACCGTAATCAATTACAAAATAACTGGTGTGTGCAGCATGTCTTACTACTTTTAAATCACCACTTACAAACTGATGACAAACTACTTTTCTAATAAGCGGCGTAATCGTAGCAGCATCATATACTACCCCTGAGCGAGAAATATGTGTTCCTGTTCCGGTAATTCTATACACATCATCGCTAAAATCTCTTGGTGTATTTGCTCCTTGCAACCATTCTTTTACTTTGTCAAAGGTGCTGGTGCTGGTAGTGCCATCCGGATAGGTGATAATTCGTACAGAATGTATCGTAAAGGTTAGATTGCCTCTTTCATTTAAGCCGTTATTGGTGATAGTTTTATTGATGTCAATTTTGTTGCCGTTTAAGTAGTAATTATTAGTAGTAATATGAATAACTGTACCGGAATCTCTGTATGGACCGGTGTGCGAAATGATAATTTTTCCTTTACGGGTATCGCCATGTGCATTCGTACATCCAGTACCAAAGTCAATAGTAGTTACTTTAGGAGATGAAGTAGTATCGCGTGTAATAATCGCACAAGATGTAATTAAATCTACAGAAGCATTATCAGTGGGTTGCAATCTCAAATTTACATCACCACCCGATTCGGCTTGGTCTGCCATGATTTGTACGTTGTTATCTTCCGTTTCCATAGTGTTTAAACTCTGCGCAGACGATACTTCAGACGCAGGATTTACTGCATCTGTTACATCTTTCTTGCAAGAGGAGAATCCTAAAATCAATGTTCCTGAAATTAGGATTGCCGGTAGTGAAATTAATTGCTTTTTCATGTTCTTTTTTTTATTTTATTACTACATAGACTGTATAAATCCGAATGGGTTTAATGGGGTATAGTTAAAAAATGTAAAGGAAAATAAAATGGGAACTAAATGAGAGCGCAAATTAATAATTGGGATTTTGCTTAAATTTAATGGCAAGTGTACCTAAAGCATCTTGTACAACTTTTGAATTTATTTGAGATAATAAAAATCCGGTATAAGGAATCCAAGGTTCAAATTCAATGATGTATTCCAACCGTGTTTTAGAAGGAGATAGTTCTATGAATTTCATTTTCCCGATATGGTTTTTCAAAGGGCTGCCTAATGTTATTTTATATTCTAAATAGTTGTTTTCTATATATTGTGTAATGGTTTCTTGCATTACCAGCGGTATGCGCACGATGACGCGTGAGGAGCCTACATCATTGCAATTTGCAGGATTGGGGGCATCTGTAATTCTCCGAATAAATGCAGGATATATTTCACCCAAACGATTATGATCGCTAAAAAATGAAAAAACATTTTTGATTGGCGCATCAAAATCTTGCAAAAAGTGTAAACGTTGCAGTTCTTTTTTCTGCGGTGTTTTTTTCGGAAACATTACTTATATTTTGAAGCTAATTTTTTTAATCCGTTTGAAATAATTGTTTTTAATACGAATAATAATGCACTATCTGCAAATGGAATTTTTGTTTCCATATCAATAGTGTAAGTTAATAAAGTTTTTCCTTTTTCCGGTGTAGAAAATTCTAACCGTCCTAAATGGTAATTTATCGGGGCATTGCTGGTAATGGTATATTCTATTAGGTTAGGCGCTTCAAAAGTAGTTACGGTTTCTTGTACCAATTCAATACCTAATTTTATACTTCTAACAGAGCCTAACCCATTGGGATCTAAACCTTCTGCATCTCTAATTCTTTCGATATTTGCATTTAAAATTTTACCTAAATTATTGTGATTACTAAGAAAATCAAACACTTCTCGCTGAGAAGCATTAAATAATTGTGTCATTCGGATGGTCTGCATAAATGTTATTTTTCCTAAATGTACATTTTTTTTAAAATACTTTAGTATAAGAAAGATAAGTAAAGCTGTAAGTTTGCATGGATACTTTATTTCTAATAATTAAATCTATAAATATGTCACTACGATTAGGCGATGAAGCTCCGAATTTCACAGCAGAAACAACAGCAGGAACAATTAATTTTCACGAATGGCTTGGAAACAGTTGGGGGGTGTTATTCTCTCATCCCGCAGATTATACACCGGTGTGTACTACGGAGTTGGGATTTACAGCAAAATTAAAAGATGAATTTGCCAAACGAAATGTAAAAGTTTTGGCATTAAGTGTAGATGATTTAGCATCGCACAATGGCTGGGTAAAAGATATTGAAGAAACGCAACATGTAGTAATGAATTTTCCTATTATTGCGGATCCGGATAAAAAAATTGCTAACTTATATGATATGATGCACCCAAATGCTTCAGAAAAATTTACGGTGCGCAGCGTATTTGTTATCGGTCCGGATAAAAAAATAAAACTTACTATTACCTATCCTGCCTCTACTGGAAGAAATTTCAATGAAATTCTTCGCGTTATCGATTCTTTGCAACTAACCGCAAACTATAGTGTTGCCACTCCGGTAAATTGGGTAGAAGGAGAGGAGGTGGTGATTGCTCCACATATTTCAGATGCTGAAGCTACTACAAAATTCCCCAAAGGGTTTAAAACGATTAAGCCGTATTTGCGCTTGACCCCACAGCCGAATAAGTAATATTAATTACCAAGAAAATAGAACGCTAACCGAAAGGTTGGCGTTTTTCGTTTTTATTTTGTACATTGTATAAAAAGATAGTGTGTTCAAAACCCCTACACTCCGAAAGATTGAAACCTTAGACCCCAAAAAGGATGCATGGGAAATTATTCGTTTATCTTTGTTTTATGAATTTCCTTGGGATTTTAACCGAGCTTTAGAACTCTCCCTTTATAAAACCTATGCCGTTCCTTCTATCTCTAATACGTTATTCCGTTCGGGAGCATTTACCACTAATGCACAAAAAAGATATGACGATACAGATATTTTATTGAGCGAAATAATAGAAAATGGAATACAAGATAAAAACGGAAAAGGGTGGCGCGCTTTACAACAAATGAATTGGATACATTCTAATTATAAAATCAGCAATGATGATTATTTGTACGTATTAGGCACTATTATGTTTGGAGTGTATGATTGGATAAATCAGTTTGGCTATCGAAAATTAACGAGTAAAGAAGAATTGGCAGGTTTTTATGTTTGGAAAGAAATAGGGGAGCAGATGGGTATTAAAAATATTCCGGACTCTATTGTAGCATTTCGGAATTTTTTTGATAGCTATGAACAGCAAAATTTTGTTTATTCAGAAGCTAATGTGAAAATATCCAACATCACAGAAAATCTGATGTTAAGCTGGTATCTACCTGAATTTTTATATGAACCTGCCCGCCCATTTTTACACGCCGTAATGCAACCTAATCTGCTAAATGCATTTAAGTACAAAAACCCCGGTAAACCGTTGCGAAAAATAGTAAAAATAGCTTTGCGCACACGAAGCAAAGTGTTAAACCTTGTACCACAGTTTAAACCCTATATACGCACTCGAGATTATCCTCATAAAACCTACCCCGATGGTTATATTATTGAAGCATTAGGGCCTGAAAAGTTAATGAAATCTCCAAGTTGTCCCTATCATAAAATAGTGGAATTGTCTAAAAAAGCAAATTAGCACTATTCCTAAAATAAATTTGTTTTTTCTTTCCGTACATTTTTTACATTTTATTGTCTGTTAAATGCGTTGGGCAAATAGGTTGGCACGAAATTTGAATTTTATTTGCTAAATAATAACAATGAAGCATATAGTTTCTCTGTTAGCGATTGCACTACTCGCTAAAATTACAGTTTTTGCCGTTGAGCCTGATATTTCTGGCGTATGGATGGTAGGAGAGAAGGATTATAAAATAGAACTTTCCAAAACAAATATCGGCACGATAGAAGGCAAAGTAGTATGGATGAAATCTCCATTAGATAAAAATGGAAAACCAAGAACCGATGTTGATAATGATGACCCTGCCAAACGCAATGTGCCGGTGATGGGATTGAAAACGGTATATAATTTTAAATGGGATGAAGCCAGCGGCGAATTTATAAATGGAAATGTATATAAAAAAGGCACAGTATATTGCGGAAAAATGAAACTCCAACCCGATGGTACGTTGCATTTACGGGGATATGTATGTAAGCTCAAATTTATAGGCAAATCGGATACGTGGACACGTACTAAATTATAGCGTATAAATTCTTTTTTGTGGTGTTAGGAAGAACGTTGTTTTTATGACGTTCTTTCTTTTTTTTCAAAAAGTTTATTCCGCACATATACCACTTTTTCTACCTCTGCAATAAGTGCACCATCTTCGCCATTAATAGTGGTGGTAAACGTAAAATCACCTTTACCACTTTTATCTACCTGATCTTTTATCGCTGCTATTTCTTCCGTAGTAATCTCAAAAGTGGCAAACACCGTTTTTAACCCCGGTTTGCGAAAATGGATAGTAGCGGCTTTATCCCATACGATATAATCTTTGCCCAAATGCTCCATAAGGATAAACATATAAAAAGGGTCGCACATACTGTAAAGCGAACCTCCAAAATGTGTTCCTACCGCATTTCTATTATACCAATGCATTTTTAATTGCACGCTAATTTTTGTAAAATCTTCATTTACCGCTTTTATAGAAATTCCAGACCCTAAATAGGGAGGATATAAATTAATTAGTCGTATATTTTTTTTCAATGAAATCATAAAATGATAAATTACTGATAATTATTCCCCGAAATTAACTTTTGGGCGTAACTTTTTGCCGGATAGCTACTTTATTAAAGTATAAACGTTTATTTTAGCGAACGTTTTATCATGAGAAAAATACTCTTCCTTATCTGTACTCAAATAGCGTCTGTCGCTTTTGCACAACAACTCAATTTTCCATTGAACTATGAAATGCAAAATAGGTTAGAGCGATATATTAACACATCTTCCCATTTTATTACAGCGGCAAAGCCTTATAATATGGCAGAAGTAAAAGCTGCTATCGGCGATTCTGCACTGCAAGAATTAGGATTTATAACGGATTCCTCAAAACACGGATTTAGGGTTGGATTGCTAAACGGCGATTTTATTTCAGCTTCCACCAAACGTCAAAAATTCTATTTTGCGCTTAATCCGGTTTTGGATATGCAAGTTGGATATGATATTAATTCAAAAAAGCTAAGATATACTGCCGGGTATGGGTTAAAATTTGAGGCCAATTTAGGCAGAAAAGTTTCCATGTCCTTCACCTATCAAGGTGTTACAGAAAATTATTTAAGACAAGTATCGGACTATGCCACAGAGTATGGCGTGCTTACTGGCTATCGACGAGCAAATTTTAAAGGGAATAGAATAAATTCGCAACTGTTTTCGGGCTATCTGTCTTATTCACCCAATAAATATTTTAACGCTCAAATCGGGAACGATAAGCAATTTTGGGGAGAAGGCTATCGGTCATTATTTTTGAGCGATAATTCTTCTAACAATCCATATTTAAAATTAACCACCAATTTTTGGCGCATCAAGTATGTTTATTTGTTAAATGTAATGCGATATGGACCAGTAAACGGGTTTACTGTGGACAATAATCCGACTCATTTTAAAACAAAGTATGGTGCATACCATTTAGTATCGGTGGACGTAACGAAGTGGATGCAATTTAATTTCTTTGAAGGGGTTACTTGGTTTCATAACGACTCTAACCGAGTGCGCGGTATGGAAGTCAGTTACCTTATTCCCGTAGCGTTTATCCGCCCGGTGGAGTTTGCTTTGGGGTCGCCGGATAACGTAGTGTTGGGCATCGGAATGAAATTTAAAGCCTCACCAAAACAAATTTTCTATACTCAAATTATGTTAGATGATATGGATGTTGCCTCTGCCAGAAAAGGTAAAGGCTTTTATCGTACTAAAGTAGCTGCCCAGTTCGGCTACAAAGGGTATGATTTATTTAAAGTAAAACATTTAGATTTTCAGACAGAGCTGAACCTTGTACGTCCTTACGTATATGCACACAAAGCTCCTGAACAAAACTATACCAATTATAATCAAGCCTTAGCACATCCATTGGGAGCTAACTTTTTAGAGTCGGTTACTTTTATTAATTATTGGTATAAACATTGGACGGCATCCGCCAAATTACAATTTGCAGTACAAGGTAGAGACGCAAATTTTGAACACAATGGAAGTAATATTTTTATATCAGATTATTTAATTGCGCCAAATTTGGGTACTGCTTATAATAATACCTTTTTGCAAGGCGTAAAAACAAGATTGATAAACGTAGAAGCCCGCGGTGGGTATTTGATAAATCCAAAAATAAATTTGGCAATCGAGGCATTTGTAAATTACAGATACTTAAAAAACCCAACGATACGACAAGATAATTTATTTATGGGAATTAGCTTCCGTACTAATATGTTTAATCGCTACACCGATTTTTAATTTTTTTTTCTTTTTTTATGGAAAATCAACTCTTTTTGTATCTCAATGTACGATGGATAATGAGTTGTATTTTGGAATTGCTTTAAGCTTACTGAAAGGAATAGGAGATAATAATGCAAAACAACTAATCAGCTATGCCGGTGGCGTAGAGCAATTGTTTAAACTGTCGTCGGCACGATTACAAAAAATAAATGGCGTAGGCCAAAAAATAGCCGCAGTTTTTGAAGATACAAAAGACGTATTTTTAAGAGCAGAACAAGAATTAAAATTCATAGAAAAGAATAACATACAAGCATTATTGTATTATGATAAACGCTACCCCAAACGATTACTAAATTGCCCTGATGCCCCATTGATATTATACTGTAAAGGGAATTTTGATTTTAATAAAGATAGATTTGTAAACGTAATTGGTACACGACACGCTACCGAACAAGGAAAAGAAATTACGGAACAGCTGATAGTAGAACTTGCTAAATATGACGTAAATTTAGTGAGCGGTTTAGCCTTCGGTATTGATATTTGTGCACATAAAGCCGCCAATAAAGTAGGTATGCAAAATATTGCCGTTTTGGCACATGGATTAGATAGATTATATCCTGCACAACATAAAAATACAGCAGAAAAATTGCAAGAAAATGGTGCATTAGTTTCCGATTTCCTGAGTGGCACTATACCGGATAGACAAAACTTTCCGGATAGAAACCGAATTGTTGCCGGTATGACAGATGCTACAATTGTAATTGAGTCGGCAGCCTCCGGTGGTGCATTGATTACCGCAGAATTTGCCAATAATTACAATAAAGATGTGTTTGCTTTTCCGGGAAGAATTTCCGATGAATATTCAATCGGGTGCATGAATTTAATTAAAAACCACAAAGCCCAATTGGTTACTTCTGCAAAAGACATTATTGATTTTATGAATTGGGATTTGAGTACTTCGGACAAGATATCGCCGCCCATTCAGCCACAGCTGTTTTTAGAGTTGAATGAACAAGAAGAGAAAATCTATTCTATTTTAAAACAAGAAGAAAAAATACATATAGACAAGTTGACACAACACGCACAATTTCCTATGAGTGTTTTGTCGAGCGTATTGTTGCAATTAGAAATGAAAGGGATAATTACTACCTTGCCCGGAAAACAATATAAAATTATTTCTTAAAAAATCCTGATGTGCTAATTTTGTTTTAAGCGTAAAAGTATGTGATAAAATGCTACTGACTACTAACTACTGATTAATTGGTATTTTTATTAAAATAGGACTAAACTACGTTAATGCAATGCTATTTTTTTGAAAGTCAATAGCTAACATTAAAAATCAAGTCTATTTTTGTATAGAAATTTACGTATGCAAAAGAGAAATTATAAAAGAGTAGAAAAAAATAGTGATAATTCTTTTTCCTACCAGAATATTGATATAGACTCCTATGATATTTTTGAAGAACCATTAGAGATTGTTGTTACCGACATAAATTTTTTACCCAGAATGGGAGATATTTTAGACGGACTAGGGTTTGTACCCGATACTCAATATTTTTTCCATCAATGCCGAGATATAATTTCTGTTCCGGAAAAGCATATAAATAACAGCGGACAAGGGAAATTTGCTTTTCAAGCGTATTTTCATAATTTCCCAAACTCAGTTTTATCTATCAATACGAATGCATTAGTGGTGTTAGTATTGCATCCACAAAAATTAAATGAAAATGGAAAACGAGAATTTAATGTGGTCGGGTATATTCATGTAAATAGAATGGATATTTATCATGACAACACTCGATATGATGGTTATTATTACAATATGCTTCGCGTAAGTGAACGAGTGGAAAACAATAAAAAAATCTATAGACGTAAAAAAATATTTACGCTCATGTTCAGCATCATGCATAGTATAGTCGGCGTAGAAAAAAATACAGCATTTACGTATGGTGCAATGGGAAAAGAAAATCAAGCTATCAATGAAGCATTAGAGTTGAATACAAAGCTGTATGAAAAGCATTATGAAAAATGGGCATTTACCAATAACACTAAAATCAATAAATTTTTTGGAAGCAAAAAATATTTTGAAAAATGTATAGATATTTCAGAAGATAGAGAAAAACTAAAACAATATTATCAAAAATTAAAACAACAGAAAGATAAATACACATTCTTCCATATAAATTCTGAAGATGAATTTTTAAATGTAATAGATAAGATACTGGCGTATTCAAAATCATCGAGAATATACATGGTGCCGGATGAAAATGGCAATATGGACGCAGTTTGTTTTGCAATAAATTGGGGCGACTATTTTGCTTTTCAATTAGAAAATCCGCAAGGATTATTTAAAGCAGTGGCAAAAATGAAGCTGACAGATAATATTTTGTATCCGGTAATGATTGTGGGCAGCCCTAAAAATGTAGAAATTCTATTGAAGGGTATTGCTTCGCATTACAACAAGCAACATAAGTGCAAGGTTACCAATCTTAATTCATATCCGGGTGATCCTTATTTCAATATAAAGAAAAGCGTTTTGAACGACGAATATCTCTTTTTGATTATATGTAACGATGAGCACAAATTGAACGCCATGAAAGAACGCTCTAAAGGCGCAGATGGAAATGTGAAATTATTTATTGATGTTCCGTTGTTGTAATTAATCGATTTGCATTTCGGGAATATTACCTTCGATAATCAATTTGCCTAAAGTTGCATTTCGTATTTCTTCTACCGAAACTCCCGGAGCGCGTTCCAATAATTTAAAACCGTTTTCTGTTACTTCTAAGTACGCTAATTCCGTAACAATCTTTTTTACACAACCGATACCCGTTAATGGAAGTGTACACTTGGGAAGTAATTTGCTTTCGCCGGCTTTATTGATATGCTGCATGGCTACAATTATATTTTTAGCGGAAGCCACCAAATCCATGGCACCCCCCATGCCTTTCACCATTTTTCCGGGTATTTTCCAATTGGCAATATCGCCGGTTTCAGATACTTCCATCGCCCCTAAAACGGTCAAATCTACATGTCCGCCTCGGATCATTGCAAAGCTGGTCGCCGAATCAAAATAAACGCCGCCCGGCAACATCGTTACCGTTTGTTTGCCTGCATTTATAACGTCTGCATCTTCTTCGCCTTTTATGGGAAATGGCCCCATGCCCAACATTCCATTTTCGGATTGGAAGGTAACATTCATTCCTTCGGGAACATAGTTTGCGACCAAAGTAGGGATGCCTATTCCAAGGTTTACATAAAATCCATCTTGTAATTCTTTGGCAATCCGTTTGGCAATTCCGTTTTTATCTAACATGGTTTATAAGTTATAAGTTAATAGTTGAGATTTATCATTACGCATTATTAGTAGTATAGTTAGGCAAAAGGCAAAAGTTGAGGTGTTTTCATTCGTTTCTTATTACTTGATACTTACTACTTTCTACTAAACAATATTCATTCATCTTTCCCGCACCGTTACTTTTTCTATTCTTTTTTCAAAATGCTCTCCTTGAAAAATTCGTTTTACAAAAATTCCGGGAGTATGTATTTGGTCAGGATCTAACTCGCCCGCAGGTACTAAATGTTCTACTTCGGCAATTGTTATTTTTCCGGCTCCCGCCATCGGTAAATTAAAATTTCGTGTTGCAGCTCTGTAGATAAGGTTGCCGTTGGTATCTCCCTTCCACGCTTTTACTATTGCAAAATCAGCATAAAAGCGATGTTCTAAAATATGCATCTTGCCGTCAAACTCCCGCACTTCTTTGCCTTCGGCTACTTCTGTGCCGTAACCTGCCGGAGTGAAAAATGCCGGAATGCCCGCCGCCGTAGCTCTACATCGCTCTGCTAAAGTTCCTTGTGGAATTAATTCTACTTCTAATTCTCCGTGTAGTAGTTGCCGTTCAAATTCAGCATTTTCTCCTACATAAGAGGCTATCATCTTTTTTATCTGATGATTTTTTAGGAGTAGTCCCAATCCAAAATCATCTATGCCGGCATTGTTGGAAATACAAGTAAGTCCTTTAGTATTTTTTTTCACTAAGGCTGCAATACTATTTTCAGGAATACCACATAAGCCAAAACCGCCAAAGATGATTGTCATGTTGTCCGTTACATCGTGCAATGCTTCTGTTGCATTTTTATATACTTTCCGCATAATTTAGGTTGTTTTATTCAGCTTTATTGCTCTTTTACTTGGTATATAGGTTTGTTTTTTCAATTCACTTTCTGTAAATACTTCCGGGTGTACGCCATTTTCAATATTTCTATCTTCTTTTGCTTTTACAAATTCTTCAGATAGTTCTGCAAATTTTTGTTGCAGTGCATTTAAACTCCATTGCCCAAAAACGTTGTGTCCTGCTTCGTACATTTGTAGTTGATATTCTTCAGTTGTCGTAATATACCCATTGTATTCATTAGAATACGGCGCCAATATAACAAACGCTATTCCTTTGGGTTTTAAGGCGTCTTCTAACGTTTTTTTCAAACGCCAACTGGCTACTGTAGTTATCTCAAATGGAAATGCACAAATACCGATACTTCCAACTTGTAAAATTTGTAAAGTTAGTACTTGTGGTGTCCAAGGGTTGGGTGATTCGAAAGCACCTTGTTTGGATAATTTTTTAATATTCAATATAGTTTCATCAACGAAGCCGGGCAACGGAATTTTTTCGGGAGCTAAGTTTCCCAGAAATTTTCTTTCTCCACTGGCTACGCCAATATCTTTTACGGCTTGTGCTTTGTTTTTTCGGAGAATGAATTGCTCATATTCACCTCCATTTTTTGTGGCAAGTTTTAATTCGCTATTTCTGGCATGTTGGGCTAATTTTCTGGCAAATTTTCCTAAAAACAAAGGTAGTCCGGGGCCATCCATTATAGAACCTTCTAAAAAGGCTACTCCCATGCACGATGGACTGGTAACACAGCCTGCGGTTCCATTAGTGAATTTTGTAGAAATATCGATATTGCTAAAATCTATATAAACAGAAATACTGTCTATGGTTTCACTTGTTATAGGGGTATTTTTTTGAGTAATTATTTCCTTGGCTTTTTCGAATTGCAAGTTGCCGTTGAATTTTGAACTTTTTAAATCGTCGGGGAAATAACCTTCCCATTTTCCGCGCTGTGCTGGTAGTTTTTTATTGTATTTCACTCGTGCCGACACGTCTCCACAGGCGCCTTGCGCAAAAGCTGCAATGTAATTAGGGTTTTCCTTTTTAAAATTTTCTTCTAAATAAGTGGCCGCAAATCCTTTATTGTCGGAGCATATTTTGTAAAAATTATTAGGCAAATTGGAGGTATGCACCGCAAACCAATTTATGCTTCCCAACGGTTGTCCATTTTCTGCTATAAAATGCAGTAAGGTCATTTCTCTGTCCACTCCTAAATGACGAGTTTCATAAGAAAGCTTGGTTGTAACCTCCGGATTGGTATTGTACGCCTCAATGGTTCGGTTGAAACTGACAGGAATATCCGGAGCAAATGTGCTCTTACCAAGTTGGATATTGGCTTTTTGCTTGTTTTTTTCTGCTTCTACAATCGATTCAACAATTCCATTTACAATTTTATCATATATTCCTTGATGAAATCCGGGGGTGGACATATTGAATAATACATGATAAGAATATCCACTTGGGCCACAATGCGTATGCTGTGCCGATAGCAATAAATTGCTGGTATTGTATTGTAAATCAGCGTGGTGCTTTTTAAGGTAATCTAAAACGCCCTGCTTTAATGACGGCGTAATAAACCCTAATTCGCAATTTACCAAACAGACCTTTTGGCTTTTGTCTAATTGTTCAAAAATATATGCTCTTGAATAAAGTGGGGTAGCAATATCCTCCATATAATGCTGAGGGAGCCCGTATCCTAAAAGTCCGACCCCTTTAAAAAATGCAGTAATATCACCTTTTCCTGTTCCTATGAATAACATTTTGTAATTTTACGACAAAATACAAAATTCGTATTCAATAAAAAAATGATAATTGTAAGATTAAAAGGTGGATTAGGGAATCAATTATTCCAATATGCTGCCGCCAGACATTTAGCACATCTGAATAATACAGAATTATTTTTAGATACTTCCTATTTCGATTTTAAACAGGATCGACCTGCATGGAAGTATGAATTAAATGCATTTAATATTAAAGCAGAAATTGCAGAGGAACATTTGCTCAAAGAGTTTCATGCCGGCAAATATTCCAGCTCAGAGAAATTAATTTCCAAAATTATTCCTTTTCACAAATACAAAAAATATAAGTTTGAAGGATTTGGCTTTAATGAGCAAGTATTGGAATTGAGAGGGAATTATTATTTGAGTGGGTATTTTCAATCACATAAATATTTTAAACCCATTGCAGATATTTTAATAGAAGAGCTAACCATGAAAGAGGAATTTATTCCAAAAACAAATGAATGGTTAGAGGATATGAAAAACAAACTATCCGTGGCAGTGCATATCCGCCGCTGTGATTATATCCGCAATTTGTCATCTATGGAAGCACATGGGTTGTGCTCAAAAGATTATTATGCTAAAACAATTGAATTTGTAAAACGGGAACTGGGAGAAGAGGTGCATTTCTTTTTATTTACAGATGATGCAGAATGGGTGAAACGGGAAATGGAATGGGATGCAAACAGCACGATGGTACAAGGAAAATCTATTTTGAGTGATTTTTATATGATGAGTAATTGCAAACACAATATCATTGCTAATAGCACATTTAGCTGGTGGGCTGCATGGTTAAATCCCAACCCAGACAAAAGGATTATAATTCCAAAGCATTGGGATAATAATGTAAAAACAGAAGAAATCGACTTATGTCCTGCTACATGGATTATTAAATAAAGCAAGTACCCCTTAATGTAAAATACGTATTTTGAAAAAAGTAATCAAACATATCCGGCAGCTTTCATTTTATGATACGTTGAGACATGGTTCTGTGTATTTATTGTCGTTAGCCTTGACGCAAGTAATCACAGTGCTATCAATTCCTGTTTTTACAAAATTATTAGCTCCGGATGATTTCGGGGTGTATGAAGTGTATAATAATACGATTCGCTTTTTATCTGTTTTAATATCGTTGAATTTATATGCCGGTTTTTATAGATATTATTTTGAACAAAAATTAAACAAGCAACCTTTGATGCAGTTTTTACTGCGAATGTCCTTTTTTTCGTTTATTATCGGAGTAGTTTTATTGTTAGTTTTTAAACATATTTTACTAAAAACAGTAAACCTGCCCGGCGATGTATTTATTTGGATTCCGATAGGTATTTTCTCTACTATTATTTTGAATTTTTTTGTAACCTACAATAATGCACAACAGCTAAGTATTCGCACCGGAGTGTGGCAGTTAATTATGCAGTTTCTGCGCGTAGGAGCATCTATTCTTTTTATCTGGTATTTTAGCAAAAATTATTTAGGACGTATTGCCGGAGAATATACAGCTATGTTGCTTGTATCTGTGCTACTGCTTTTATTGTATTTTAGAAAATATATCGGATTTAGTGAAGTGCTTCCGAACAAATTGGAAATTATAAAATACGCTACCGCCTTTATACCCATTGGGCTTAGTAGTTATATTATCAGTTATATTGATTTAGTTTTGATAAATAATATACAAGGCAATTCCGCCTCCGGTGTATATAGTTATGCCTATAAATTTGCTGTTATTTATTCAGGATTTTCACAATCATTTGTTACGGCAAATCGGCCTACGCTATTTAATTTATTAAAAGAAAATAAGAATGTAGAAGTTGTAGAGCAAATCAGAAGCATGTTTAAATTGATAACGGTGTTGGCAAGTATTTTTATTTTTTTTGGTGGAGATGCAGGACGTATTTTATCATTTAAACCCGAGTTTAATGAGGCATTACATCTATTGCCAATTTTGATTATGGGATACGTTCTTTCTGATATTGCTGAGATTTACAATTTCTTTTTATACTATTCCAAAAAAGTAAAATTATTCTACATTAGTTTTTTGACAACGGCAATTGTAAACTTTATTTTGAACTTACTCCTTATCCCAAAGTATGGCTACCAAGTGGCGGCATATACTACTTTAACTTCTTATACCGTTTTGTTTTCTGCTACCTACTTAGTTTGTAAGTTTTATACAGATTTGTCGGTGCCCCGCTGGACCGTACTGACGGATTATATAGTTATCCTATTTGCCGTTTTGGGTGCAGGGCAGTTGCTTGCCTATTTTATTTCTAATATTTGGATATTGATAGCGGTAAAAATGCTTTTATTTGTTCTGTTGGTTTTTACATTGTTTTTTAAACAGCTGAAAACTGCTTTAGCAACGATAAAAAGCAATTAATTTATTTTTTGTAATCTCGAATTGCGCACTTTATATCCTCTGATAAATTTGAATTGTAATTTATTATTTTCCAATCTTTAAGAGGAGGATGCCAAAATGGTTCATAAATAATGAGCCCTTCAGAAAGTAATGCCGCACAATAACTGTAAGAACTTTTTGCCATAAATAAAATATCGGCTTTAGTCAGATACATAAAATCTTCAAATATATTTCCATTTAGATGAATGGACGCATACGGCTTAAATTCTAAAAAATCTTCTTCCTTGCCTTGCGAGAAAATATGAATTTTAAATGATACCGATGAATTAATTGAAAGTTGTTGCAGTTGCTGTAATAATTGAATGATTTTATTGTTGTCTGTAAACCTTGTTGTATATGTTTTGTTCACATCACCGCGTCTAAGATGTACTGCAATATTTATTTCATTAGCATTATAAACAGCGGTTTCAGGTTTGGCATATTTATAAAATTTTCTTCTTAGCTCTTTCTGAATTATTGGATATTCAGCAGCATGTCGGTTTATGTAATTATGAAAATGAGAGCGTGAAAATATATACTTGCAATTAGTAGAAAATAGGTAATTAAATAGGATAAAAATTGTTTTTAAAGTACTATTGTCTAAGTCTATTATTTCCAGGTCAGCTACTACCTCTTTTATTGCTGTCTCTCCATCACTAAAATTGAAAAATTGTTCAACATCGTTGGCAAAATCGGGGTTGTTATCGGTGTTGTGTGCAATGCTTTTTAAGGGGCTATGGCAATATGTGATTTTATTCAATTTACAATATAACATTGCCGAATAAATTGCTTGCGCTTGTGCGCCCATGCCATCTTTTTTACCGGTACAAGTAATATAACAATTCCTTTTAAATGGAATTATATAAAATAGCATTACCCGAGCTATTATTAATGTGTATATATTTTTTATCTTTGAAATCAATTAGTTGTTTTAACCATACAAAGGTAACATTATTTTTTTCTATGGATATACAACTCAAAATTTGAACGCATGATCGTAGTACAATTAAGAGGTGGCTTAGGAAATCAACTATTTCAATACGCATTGGGTAAAAATCTTGCAGATGCCAATAAAACAACACTAACCTTAGATACATCTTATTTGCAAAGTAAATTGCCGTTGAAAAAAATAGCAACCTCCATGCAATATGAACTTTCTATTTTTAATATAAGAGCAGCCATATCTTCGAATTTTATAAAAAGTAGCCCATGGCTATATCCTTTTGCAAAAGCAGAATATATAGTAAGAGAATTATGGAATAAAAATCGGTATCATATAGTGCAAGAAACCCAATTTAATTTTGACCAAACAATACTTAAGAGCAGCGACAATAGTTTTTTAATTGGCAACTTTCAAAGCGAAAGTTATTTTAAAAATATTACCCAAGACCTTAGAAAAGATTTTACCTTTTTGCCGGCATTAGATAAAGATAATCAAGAATGGATGGCGAAAATAAAACAGAAAAATTCTGTATCCATTCATATTCGTCGCGGCGATTACCTTTCTATTGCTAAAAATGCTCAAAAATTTACCTCCTTATCTTTAGAATATTACAAAAATGCTATTTCAGTGATTGCCGCTCAAATTTCTAACCCGGAATTTTTTGTTTTTTCAGATGATGTACAATGGGTGCAGCAAAACCTAAAATTAGATTTTCCTACATTTTTTGTAACAAATAATCATACACCGACGACCGCCTATTTGGATATGCAATTGATGAGTGCATGCAAACATCATATTATAGCGAATAGTACTTTTAGCTGGTGGGGAGCATGGCTAAATCCTAATTCAGATAAAATAGTGATTGCGCCTAAGCAATGGTTCACAGATACCTCCATTAATTCAAAAGATATCTGCCCTATAGAATGGATAAAATTGTAATTTAGCCCAATAAATAATTTCCAATGGCAAAAAAACAACCGATAACACCAGCCTCAGCTACAACAAAATCGCCACGAAGCGCTAGTAATCAAAAGGTATCCAATACAAATTCAGGAATACAACTTTCCAATAAGGTATTAATTCCGGCAATCATTGCCTTCTTTTTGGCATTAGCATTTTTATATAATATGCCATTGATGCAGGGAATGAAACTTTCTGCTCACGATAGCACACAATATATCGCACTTAATAAAGAAAGTGCCGACTATAAAGCAGCCACCGGACATGCCGCCATGTGGTCGTCTCGCATGTTTAGTGGTATGCCGGCATTTTTAATGGGTGGATATGATTTTCCTAAAGCTATAGAATATGCTCCACGTACAATTTTAGCTAAAATACTTTTTGAAATCCCTGCACCGGCATTAGAAATGTTCTTTTTAATGATTTGTGCATTTATCGGACTGTATGTTTTAACGCGCAAAGTATCTTATTCTGTATTAGGCGCAATCGGCGTAGGATTTTGTACCTCTAATATTGTAAGTTTAGATGCAGGACACATCACTAAAGTAAATACCATTGCCATGTTTTTACCATTACTTGCCGGTGCTTGGCTGGTAATGCATAAAAAATATATTTGGGGAGCCATCTTATTCTTCATTTTTGCAAATGAGATAGTAGCAGAACGACACGTGCAAATAGCTTATTACAGCTTTATTCTAATCGGTATATACACAGCTGTTGAGTTGGTAAAAGCATTGGCTCGCAAAGAGGTTAAACATTCCGTTATTTCAGGGCTAATTTTAGTAGTAGCTATCGCTGTTTCTGGGATGATGAACTTTGATAATTACTTTATTAACGATTTTTCTAAAGAGACTACCCGCGGTGGCGATATCTTGAACCACACCAAAATGGACCCCAACGAAACAGCAAAAACAGCAAGTGCTGCAAAAGAAAAAGGGGTCGGATTTGATTATGCAACAAATTGGAGTTTTGGAATAGAAGAACTAGGAAGTTTGGTGGTACCTAATTTTGTAGGTGGATCATCGTCAGCCTCGTTAGACGAAAATTCTAAAGTGTATAAAACGCTTACTTCCAAAGGAGTTTCTCCACAGCAAGCAGAACAATTTGCGCAGCACATGCCGCTATACTGGGGAAGTGAACCGTTTGTACAAGGCCCTATTTATTTAGGTGCGATAATTATTTTCTTATTTTTCTTTGGAGCTTTTGCCTATAAAGGAGATTTGAAAAAATGGATAATCGGATGTGTTATTTTTACCATTTTGATAGCTTTAGGGAAGAACTTTGAACTGTTTTATCGTTTATTGTATGATTATTTACCGGGCTTCAATAAATTTAGAGCTCCAACAATGATACTTGCTTTAACAGAAGTATTAATGGTTGTTTTAGGGGTTTTAGGACTAAAAGATTTCTTTGATGATACTATTTCTACCAAAGAAGATAGAATAAAAACACTTAAACTATCGGCAGCAATAACCGGAGGTTTGTTGGTATTCTTTATTGTGATGAGCGCAGTTTTTTCTTTTCAATCCAAAGCCGTGCAAGACGGAAAATCTACGGATGACCAATTTAAGGCACAACTAACGCAAATGACGGGCGACCAAAATTTTTCCAATGCTATTTATACTTCTTTAAAAGACGACAGAGCTTCTGCCATGCGTAGCGATGCTATACGTTCCTTATTTTTCGTTGCATTAGCAGTTATTGTATTGGCAAGCTTTGCTACACAAAAATTCCGTCAACCGTCTTCGATAGTTGCAGTATTAACCTTGTTAATACTGTTAGATTTCTGGATGATAGACAAACGGTATTTGAACTCCAATGATTTTGAAGATACTGCTTCTTTAGAAATGAGCGCATTCCCGGAAACACCGGCAGATGCTGCTATCTTGGCGGATAATAAAACCGGCGCACGCATGGTTGATTTTACCGGAGATGTGTTTAATAGCGCAAGTCCTGCCTACTACCATAGAACAATCGGCGGCTATAGCCCTGCAAAATTACGCCGCTATCAAGACGTAATTGAATATGGATTAAGTTATGATTTTCAACTACTGAATAAAGGAGGGTTTGCGAAAACCAATTTTTTAAATATGCTGAATACTAAATATTTAAAACAAACTCCCGAAGCGAATGGTGTAATTCACAATCCGAACGCTTTAGGAAATGCTTGGTTTGTAAATAATTTAGAAATTGTAAATACACCGGAAGAGGAAATATTGAAAGTGCGAAATAGTAATCCGGCGCAAACAGCAATTGTAAATAATGAATTTGCAAAATACATCAATGGATTTACTCCCAACATAGATTCTTCTGCACAAAATGACACACGTTTTATTCGAGAAATAGACACTAAAAATCCAATGAAATTGGAATATACTTTTAAATCGCCAAAAGATGAGTTTGTTGTGTTCTCCGAAGTTATCTATCGCCCAAACGAAGATTGGATTTCTTATATTGACGGAAAACCGGCAGACCATATTCGGGTGAATTATATTTTGCGAGGCATGAAAGTAAATGCCGGCGAACATAAAATCACTTTCGAGTTTAGGCCAAAATTATATGCAATGACCAATAATGTATTATTGTTAGGCAACGCTATTTTTTATATTGTAATCATTGGGTTATGCATTCTTTATTTCAGAAAGGAAAGAAGTGAAATAACGACAGAGTAACATGGATGCAATTTTTTCGTTTGTAATAATTAGTTATAATAGAGCAGCAGATACTATTGATGCTGTGAAAAATGTGTTGCTATTAGACGAAGTACAAGGTTGGACTAAAGAAATTGTTGTTTTAAATAACGGCTCTACACAAGAATATAAAATTTTTGAAAATTATTTAAACACCTTACCCAAAGGTGACAGAGATAAAATCAACTACATCAATTCAAATGAAAACTTAGGTGTTGCAGGTGGTCGCAATTTATGTATCAAAGAAGCTACCGGAAAATATTTGTTATTTATGGATGATGATTCAGAAATTGCCAACACAAACGTTATCCAACAAATTCTTGATTTATACAAAAAATATGAAAATAGAAAATTAGCAATAATAGGCTTTTTAGGCAAAAATCCATTTTCTGGAAAATATGATATGCCTCTGAAAAATCCTAAATTGATAGAAGGTAAGCAAGAAGTTTTTTATAATCTTTTCTTTGGCTATGGACATGTTTTTCCTAAATCATTAATAGAACAAACAGGTTACTATCAAGAAGATTTTTTCTATGGTATGGAGGAATACGATTTAAGTTACGCTACTATAAAAGCAGGCTATTCAATTTTGTTTACAAAAGAATTATTAATGATTCATAAGCAAAATCCGGATGGGAGAGAGCCAAGTAAAGTAACTTATGCCAGAATGTTTGAAAATAAAATGATTGTAGTGTACAAACACCTTCCAATGTTATATGTTTGCAGTCATTTTATATTATGGAGTGCTTTTTTTCTTTATAAATCAAAAGGTGCTTTGGGAATGTATATAAAAAGTATTAGAAGTCTTTTTAAGCGAATGGGTGTTGCTAAGCGAGAGGTTATGAATGCTGCCGGAATGCAATATCTGCATCAAGTAAAAGCACGCTTGTGGTATTAGAGTATTCCCTTTTTCCAAATCGGAATCTCCATAGGTTGTGCTCCAAAGCCTACAAAATAATTGGCAATATTTTTATTACTGCTTCCGCAAAAATTAAATGTCTTTCCTTTTTCGATTGCTTGCTGTATAATATGATGCAATAAAAATGTAATAGCACCAGAGTTTTTAAAATTTATATTATATCCACTAAACAAATAGTAAATGCAAGCATTGTCTTCTACAAATAGTATCGTAGCCAGTAAATTTTTATCCTTATCTACGCAGTCTAAAATTTGTCCGCAATGATACTTTTGCACTACTGTATTTATTTGCTGATACATGCTGAGCGATAATTTAGGTTTTATATTTTTTCGTAAAAAAGTATCTTCTATTAACTCATAAGAGGCGTTTAGGTTTTTACTTTCCTTTATGTGGTACTGTTGTTTTACTCCTTTTTGCACCTGTCGCTGATGGTGTTTGTTGAGTACATAACTTTTGCTGTTTTGAAGAGCATAAGTAGTATAAATTTCTTTTTTATACCCCAAAGTGGTAAGGTTTATTTTAGTGCATTCGGGAATAAATTTGAAATACGATTTTAAGGTAAATGGAATTTTAGCAAATAAACTTACAGCAATTTGTTGTTGTTGCTGCACGGTTATTTTTTTTATAAAATAAATAGATTGATAAAAGCTTACATCCGGTAAGTAAATTCTTTTCGTAATAATATTACCCTTAATGCAATAGGGCAATACAGCAACTATCGTTTCGTTATGCGTACCTTCTACTTCAAGCAAAACATCCCATGCATCAGCTACAGTGTCTAACCAAAACGGTTGCAAGAAAATAGGAATAGTTGTATTTCCTTTGCAAAATTTACGATATAAATCTTTGTATGTCTTCAATTAATTTTTGTAATTATAAGGAAACGATAACGTTTTTAAACCCATATTCCAAAAGAAAAAACTCCAATGGTCGGTGAGGTCTTCTATTATTTTTGAGGTAGGCTTTCCGTCACCATGTCCTGCATTGGTTTCTATACGAATCAATTCGGGATTGTCTTTAGTAGCATACTCTTGCAGTCTTGCAGCAAATTTAAAACTATGTGCCGGCACTACTCGGTCATCGTGGTCAGCCGTTTGTACCAGCGTAGCAGGATATTTTGTATTCGGCTTTAAGTTGTGATACGGAGAATATCCTTTTAAATATTCAAACATTTCTTTGCTTTGGTCGGAGCTGCCAAATTCAGTAACCCAGCCATGCCCAACCGTAAATTTTTGAAACCTCAGCATATCCATTACCCCAACGCCCGGAAATGCTACTTTGTATAAGTCGGGTCGCTGCGTCATGCAAGCCCCCACCAGCAAGCCGCCATTGGAGCGCCCTGCAATTGCCAATTTTTCTTTGGAGGTATATTTTTTCTTTATAAGATATTCTGCTGCAGCAATAAAATCATCAAATACATTTTGTTTCTTAGTTAGCATTCCTGCTTGATGCCATTCTTCTCCATACTCTCCGCCACCCCGAATATTGGGCATGGCATATACTCCGCCGTTTTCTAACAACAAAATTAATCCGATGGAAAAGTACGGCGTCATATTTATATTAAAACCGCCATAGCTATACAAATACGTTGGATTTTTTTTATCTAATTTCAACCCTTTTTTATATACAATAAACATAGGGATTTTTGTTCCGTCTTTGCTTTTATACCATTCTTGTTTTGATTCAAAATCGCTGGGGTTAAATTTTACATCTGTTTTCATGAAAAGTTGAGAATAACCCGTTAATGTATTATATACAAAAACACTACTTGGATAAGTAAATGAATAATAATTGTAAAATATTAAATGCTCCTCTCGTTTTCCACCTGAAATACTTATAGTGCCCGGTCCGGGAAGCGCAATTTCTTTTTTGTTTTTCCCGTTTATGTCAAAAACATACATTTTATTGCAAGCATTTTCTAAATAAACAGCAGTTATTTTAAATCCGGTCAAGGTTACGGATTCCAATACGCTTTTTTGTTCCGGTAATATTTCTCTCCAATTGCTTTTGTCAGGATTATTTGGGTCAACTTGCACTAATTTCCCATTTGGAGCACCGTTGTTTGTTTGTACAATAAATTTATCGTTAATTACATCCAACACGTTACTTTCATAATCAAATCCTGTAAATAGCGGTTTGAAGTTGTAGCCACTATCTGCAGTTTTTTTCCAATAGACTTCATATCCATAAGTGCCTTTAAATAAATATAAAAATTGATAGGTTAAATCATCAGAGAGTAGTAAAGATGGCTTTACCAAAGAGTCTTGCAGGTTGCTGTAAACCAACCTGTCGTTGGCTTGCGCGGTGCCCAATTGATGAAAATATACTTTTTCGTTCGAATTGATTTGTGAAAGCATAGAGCCGGAGGGTTTATCGTATCTTGAATAATAAAATCCATCTTTATACCATGCCGCATAAGTAGATTTTATCCATTCTATTTTATCTTCTAAATAGGATTTAGTCAACAAGTCAAAAACTCGAAAATAATGCCAATCACTACCAGCAACACTATATTCAAGAACAACATATCGATTATCTGTAGAAACAGAATTTATTGAAATAGAAGTAAGCCCCGAAGGGTCATACGCATTAGGGTCGGCTAAAATAATAGGTGTACCGGTTAATGTTTTCTGCACATAAATAACAGGCTGGTTTTGTAGTCCTTCTTTCTTCTTAAAAAATATATAATCACCGGAATATTGAGGTAGTGATATTTTAGTGTAATTGTATAGTTCATTAAATCGTTTTCGAATTACTTCTCGATAAGGGATTTTTGAAAGATAATCGAAAGTTACTTTGTTTTCAGCAGCCACCCATGCCGCTGTTTCTGCCGATGTGTCATTTTCTAACCATTGATAGGGATCTTCTACCGTTGTGCCAAAATAGGTGTCTGAATGACTTATTTTATTGGTAACTGGGTAACTTAGTGCATTCCCCGCCTTATTGTTTTTAGCGAATATGGAATTAGAAATTAACAGTGCTAAATAAAGCGTAAATCGGCTCATATAAAAAAAGATTTATACAAAAGTACAATTTTGTTGAACAAGAAGTTGTAAAATCTCCTTATGTATTTGTTTGTCGGTTTTAATATTTTAGCTTAATTTTCAAACTATATTTTTCATTTTGTAAATAATAATGTCATGCAACATAAAATAACCAGTTTTGAGCAATATCAAGAAGTATATAAAAAAAGCATTGAAAATCCTGAGTTATTTTGGTCTGAAATAGCGGATACTTTTCATTGGAAAAAGAAATGGGATAAGGTATTAGATTGGAATTTTAAAGAACCCAATGTAAAATGGTTTTTAAACGGAAAACTAAATATTACGGAGAATTGTTTAGATAGACATGCCGCAGTTACCCCTAATAAACCTGCTATTGTTTGGGAAAGTAATGATGTAAATGTACCCAATAGGATATTAACCTATAAAGAATTATTAGACGAAGTTTGCCGATTTGCCAACGTGTTGCAGAATAATGGCATCTCCAAAGGAGATAGAGTTTGCCTTTACATACCCATGATTCCGGAGTTGGCAATAGCGGTATTGGCATGCGCAAGAATCGGTGCAATCCATTCGGTTGTATTTGCCGGATTCTCTGCACGCTCCTTAATAGATAGAATAAACGATGCCTCTTGTAAATTATTAATTACTGCCGATGGTTTATATCGAGGAAATAAAACAGTTCATTTAAAAGAAATCTGCGATGAAGCCTTGACTCAAACGCCTTCAATAGAAAAAGTTATTGTATTTAAACATACCAATGACCCTATAAACATGCAAATGGGTCGTGATGTGTGGTGGCATAATGAAATAAATAAAGCAGCAGCACATTTTGATGCCGTAGAAATGGATAGTGAAGATCCGCTTTTTATTTTATATACTTCCGGAAGTACCGGGAAACCTAAAGGTGTCGTGCATACGTGTGCCGGATACATGACGTTTGTTTATTACACTTTTATCAATGTCTTTCAATATGAAGCAGATGATGTTTTTTGGTGCACGGCAGATATAGGTTGGATAACGGGACATTCTTATATCATTTATGGGCCACTGCTAAGCGGCGCTACTACCGTACTCTTTGAAGGTGTTCCTACTTATCCCGATGCCGGACGTTTTTGGGCGACAATAGATAAGCTACAAGTTACCAAATTTTATACGGCACCTACGGCAATCCGTTCTTTAATGGCAAGCGGATTAGAGTATGTAAAACCTTATAAATTAGATTCCTTGAAAGTAATAGGCTCGGTAGGAGAGCCGATAAATGAAGAAGCATGGTATTGGTATCATGAAAATATTGGTAAACAAAAATGCCCGGTGGTGGATACATGGTGGCAAACAGAAACCGCCGGAATAATGATTGCACCAATAGCAAATATAACGCCTACCAAGCCGGCTTATGCTACGTTGCCTCTGCCGGGCATTCAGCCCGTTTTAGTAGATAGCGGCGGCTACGAAGTGACCGGAAATAATGTAGAAGGATTTCTATGTATTAAATTTCCGTGGCCCGGGATTATAAGAACTACGTATGGCGATCATGAGCGCTGTCGCTTAGCATATTTCTCGACGTATGAGAATTTATACTTTACCGGTGATGGCTGTAAAAGAGATGAAGATGGCTATTATAGAATTATAGGAAGGGTAGATGATGTGATGAATGTAAGCGGCCATCGATTAGGCACTGCCGAAGTAGAGAATGCCATAAACGAACATCCAAACGTAGTAGAAAGCGCAGTAGTAGGCTACCCACACGATATAAAAGGACAGGGCATTTATGCATTTGTAATTGTTGATAAAGAAAGTATAGAAAAGGGAATTGTAGATACCGAGGCTCCTTTAGCAGAAGGTGCCGGCGTTGACAATAGTTTGAAAATGTTGAATATTATTTCCTTTGAAAATGAAATAAAAAATACAGTAAGTAAAATAATTTCGCCTATTGCAAAGCCGGATAAAATCCAAATAGTAGCAGCATTGCCTAAAACTCGAAGTGGTAAAATTATGCGTCGAATTTTACGGAAAATTGTGGAAGGAGAATTGAATAACTTAGGCGATACTACCACGCTTTTAGATCCGAGCGTGGTAGATGAGATTATTAAAAATAGAAAATAAAATAGTGTTTACTGGTGCTGTTTTAAATAGATTTTTAGATTGATTTGTATTTTATTTATCGCTTTATTGACTATTTTTATGTAAAAATTGTCAACATATTGACAGAATTTAGCTAAATATTGTCATTGCATTGACAGAATTTAGATAATTATTGTCAATGTATTGACAGAATTTAGTTATATTAGCGTATGGATTTTATTAGAACACAACAATCAGTATTGGCAAAATCGCTGAAACCACAGAAAGTAACCTTACTACTCGGAGCTAGAAGAGTTGGAAAATCTATACTTTTGGAGCAATTTCTATCTAATTACAAACGACCTTACTTATTCTTAAACGGCGAAGATGATGCTACCTTAGAATTATTGGCAACCAAAACCGTAAAAAATTATACCCGAATTTTAAATGGCAATGATTTATTAGTAATTGATGAAGCACAAAATATTCCTGATATCGGTAAGAAACTAAAGCTAATGGTAGATTCCATCAAAGGGTTGAAGCTATTGGTAACAGGCTCTTCTGCATTTGATATTTTAAACCTTTCCGGCGAGCCACTTACAGGCAGAAGCAATACATTGTTCTTATATGCATTGCAACAACAGGAAATTGCACAGCACGAAAATGCAGTTGAAACTAAGCAAAATTTAGAAGAGCGACTTATTTATGGTTCGTATCCTGAGCTTTGGCAATTAGATACATTGAAGGAAAAAAAGAATTATCTGAATAGCTTAGTGCATTCATATTTGTTAAAAGATATTTTGGTGTTAGATGGTATTCGTAATGCATCAATCTTACATAGTTTATTAAAAATGATTGCATATCAGGTTGGCAAAGAAGTTTCGTATAATGAATTAGGCAATTCGCTGGGTATCAGCAAAAACACGGTAGAAAAATATTTGAATTTGCTCACGAAAGTTTTTGTGTTGTATAAAGTTGGCGCGTACAGTAATAATTTGCGCAAAGAAATTTCTAAAAGTCAGCGGTGGTATTTTTTAGATAATGGTATTAGAAATGCTGTAATCGGCGATTTTAATCCATTGGCACTGCGAAGAGAGGAGGAAAAAGGAGCACTTTGGGAGAATTATATATTTACAGAAAGATTAAAACGCAATACCTATTTACAGCAAGATACTACTTATTATTTTTGGCGTACTTACGATCAACAAGAGATTGATTTATTAGAAGAAGACAATAAAAAAATAAGTGCATTTGAGTTTAAGTATTCTGCTAAAAAACAGCCTAAAGTTCCGATAGCTTTTGCTAATGCGTACCCAAAAGCAAAATTTAAAGTAATAAATCCAAGTAATTATTTAGATTATATTTTTTAAGATGTTTTTAAAATTGTCAACGTATTGACTAAATTTAGCTGAATTCTGTCCTTGCATTGACAAAATATTCATTTTATTCTATTTTCACTTTTTGCTTTTGAAATTCTACGATGCTTCCTTTTTCTAATTTATTTCGCTTTCGGAGTTCCTTTTTCCCATTTACTTTTACCAGTCCTTCCTCTATTACACTATTGGCTTGCGCACCATTTTCAACCCACCCTAATGCTTTTAGTAATTGATTGAGTTGGATTATTTCTCCTTGTATTTCAAACGAATCCATGTTTTTATTCAAAAATAGGTTTAATTTTTCATAAATATTGTTGTTTGTGGTGTACAACTACTTGTTGTAGGTAGTGCCGTTTTCAGTCGTTTTGCTTTCGGTCGCTTTGTCGTGCGTTTGCTTGGTAGCTCTTTTGCATTTTTTGTTTGGCTTTACTTGTGAAGTTTTTAATTTTCTTTATGGTACTCGTGATTGCTTCGCAGTTGTGCGGTTGGAAAATGCAATTTTTAAATCACGAACATTACTGAAAATAAATAAAAAATGTGAGTAATTGCTTGCAAATAGCTTTGGCATTAATCTATTAATTCACTAAATAACCAAACTCCTCATCAACTAAAACTCTTCTATCTAACCCTAAATTCATTTCTTCACAAGCTGTTTCAGCTACTAATGAACAAGAAAAACACGCTGATAAATTCAAATCAAAAATACCTTGCCCATCTGATTCCCAACATAGTGGATCTGATGAACAATTAATAGATCTTTCAAGTCCTTTTTTTATAATTTCCAATATTTTTTCAGGTTCTCCTTGTGATACCAAACCTCCCATACTTCCTTCTGAACCTTCTGCTGTATAAATCAACACGCCTGACATTGTTTTATTAGGTGTATTTGAAATAAATAACCTTTCTTTTAAACTTGCTGTTGGATAACCACAAGAAAACTCCAATTCTCTCATCATTAGATGAGAAAATGAATGGATTAGGAAATGCTTGATGCCATTATTTTTGATTTTTTGTTTTAATCCTGCACCTTGTTCTTTTTGGTCAATTTCTCTATTAAGAAATCTTGAGAATCTTCCATCTAATTGGTTTGAATTTTCATTTAACCATTTATCTATAGCTTCGTCATTGAATTGAAAAAACAAACCTTCTCCATAGGTTTCATTTGCTGGTAGTATGAATAATTCATCTTTCTTATTTGAAAAAATATTTTGACCAGTTGATGCTTCTTCAACAACTTTTCCCCCTTGTTCATTAAGTCGTACTATTCGTTCTTTGGGTTTAACTCGAGTAAAATCAAATTGAATATTTGTTACTTTTAGTTCTTCAACTTGTTGTATTTTATTGAAGAATTGTTTCAATTCAATAGGTAATTCAATATCTTGAAAGGTAAGTCCTTTGTTTTCTTCTATGTTAGGGATAGAAGAATTGTTTGAAAAACATCTATACTCTTGCCATCTATATTCTTCATAAGGGTCAGATGATTGCTCTTCATCACTGTTTAAAAACAAGTTTTTCAATGAATTTTCAAATTGTTGTTTATCAGAGTTCACAATGATATCGTTATCACTTAAAAATTCATCAAAATCATCTGTTACTTTCTTTGTCCAATAATCTTCTTTTGTGATAGGATTATTTGTATTTCTTTTATTGTATCGTTCCTCCAATATTTCAAGTGCATCAAGTAATTCTTTAGATATATCTTCTGCGAGGTGCATTGGAATAAATAGACTTGAAAATCCATTGGCGTAATAAACATTATTTGCTGTTACCAATGAAACTTGCATTGTTTCACGACCATTTTGTTGCTCACCACTAATAAAACACTGTTCAAATGGAATAAATTCTGGATTTGTTATTTCAATTTCCCAAGGCTTTTGTCCGTTGCACTTGGGTTTTAGATTGTTTATCCCTTCAAGATTTCCTTTTTTGCCACAGCTTTTACACTCTATATAAATACTTCCATAACCCTCTGACTTTGTTTTACTTTCTGTCCAAATTAGGTTGGGATTACTACAACAAGGGTCTATCGAAAATAAGTCCTCACCGTTATCATCTTTCTTTAATTTAAATGTTTCTTTTAATGTTTTCCAAGCTAAAAACCTTGACCAAGGAATATCCGATAGATGCCCATTGGGACAAATTAGCGATAAATTTAGTTGCTCTAGTTCTCTGTATTCTCGAAAATTAACTTCACGCCCTTCAATATTTTTTCTTTTATATTCTTTTATAAAATCTGAAGCATCTCTTGGAGGGGCAAAATCATTAATAGTAGGAGTTCCATTATTTCTTCGCCCTTCTTTTTCCCACATTTCTTTCCATTGTGAAATGTTTTTTAGCTCTCCTTTCCTGTTTTTAAACCATTTAGGAAAATGTGTCCCAACAATCATATAATCATTTGAAGTTCCAGATTCACCTGTATTTTCCAACGCTGTTTTTATTGGATGATTTTTCCAATTTGGTGTATTAAAAGATTCATTAAGAGCCATATGAGGGACACCTATCAGACAAACCAAATTATTAAGCTCTTTTTCGGTCTTTATAAAACGAATAAACCGTTGGTCATCTATAAAGTCAATGCCTCGGCTTACTATTTCGGATTTACTTACTTCATAAATTTTCCTGTCATCAGAATTGTTTGAACGGATTGTTTCTATTTTGGAATTTGCCCACCTTATGAATTTCCATTTATTTATATCAGAAATCAACACATAAGAACCAACTTTAGTTGTTATGATTGATCCAACTCCTGCTGTAGAAGATAGTAGTTTATACTTTCCAATCCCTTGATTATATTGGTTGGTGTTTAATATTTTCATTTTAAATAGAATTTATTTTTATTGCTGCCTCTGGTTCTATTACTCGCAAAGACATTGGGACTTGCCATTTTTTACTATGAATATTTCCTTCATACTCTTCTATATCAACATAAAGTTGCTCTTGTTTTCTGGCTTGATTAGTTCCATTTTTCTTTCGATTAAAAACTAAATCTGTTGAGTCATCGAGATTTTCCTCTAATTCTTTCCATTCCTCAAAAGCTTCTTTAATCCATTGTTTGATTTGGGTAACATTCTCTTCTTTTAGAAGATTGTTAATTAGTTTATCAAAGTTTGAAAGTCTTATTTTTCTATCGCTAAAATATTCTGTCAACTCAGAAATAATTGAAGAAAGTTCTTCATTCGAAATAGTGGAAATATTCCTCGCGGATTCTCTATCTGTGAATCTTGTGGTATGACGAATCATTGTAGCCAAATACAATCCCATATATCGTTCAACAGATTTTTTTGTAAACGGAGTAATGGAAATTGGCTCTACATAACTATACATCTTCTCGTGAAATTCAATGAATTTTTCATAATGAGACATATCTCTTGCTCTAAATGGATGGTGTACGATTAAAACTAAACCATAATCATTTCTCGCTACACGACTACTCGCTTGAATATACTCGGCTGTATTACGTGGCATTGAATTCATAATGATGGTATTGAATCTCGAAACATCAATTCCAACAGAAATCATATTGGTTGCTACAACAAATTCTGGAGGAACACTTCCTCGTACGGTTTCATCATTTTCAATATTTGCAAACCTATTTATAGAGTTCCATTTCGTTTCAACGCTTTTGAGTTCATTTTTCACTTCTTCACCAGATAATCTTCCAGTTAATTCAGATTCTTGAATTGGCCCATAAGTATAAAGTGAGTGCATTAACTTTTGTGGACGAATCACTCTATTGAAAACTCTGCGAAGTTCTTTTAAAATATAGGTTTGTACCTGAGATTGGGTTTTTCCGACTTCTTTTAAACTGTTGAAATAAGAAATAGTTGTATGATAATAATCCATTGCTTTTTCAAAGTTGCTGTATGCATCAATGTCAAAAGGGCTTTTATCCTGTAATTCTTGCAGCTCAAATATTGCCCTATGTGTCATTATGATAGCTGCTAATCTCATTTGCATCCAGATTTGTGTTCTACCTGTCGGCAACACACCAATGTATTTTCGTTTGGATAAGTATTCTTCATTTTCCTTTTCTCCATTTTCGAATTTCCTTCGATAAAAGGCAAAGAACGAATCATCACATTCAACTCCAGGTTTTGGGAAAAGATTTACTTTTCTGTCAAACAGAGCTGCAATCTGCAATTGCGTATTCCGAGTGGTAGCAGTTGAAGAAATTATTTTAGGTCTTGTCCCGTCTTCTCTTGTGCAAAGTTGGTCAACAGCTGATTCAAACAATGCAACAGCCGAACCAAGCGGACCAAGTAATAAATGTAGTTCATCTTGAATAATCAAATCAGGAGGCAAGTAACCATTTTGAGGTTTGCTTTGTTCCCAATTTCCATTGCCAAATAATCGTCTTGAATCTTTATTTCTACCATTTTCATTCCCATTTACTTTATGTGCCAATTGTGCAAACTTATCAACCGTTCCGAATAGCAATGTTGGAGGATGTTGATAGATGATTTCATCTGATAAACAAACAGGAATTGCTCCTTGGTCATTTTGTCTAACTCTTGCTCGTCTTTTCGGATATGAAAAAGAGCATTTGTCATTAGAGCATTTTAAATGAACTCTTTTTGAATACCATTGATTTTTTCTGTTATTAAGATTTTCGGAGTCTTCTTTATCTTCTCCTTCAATATTACCTCCACACCAAGGGCAATTTGAAAACGGTATTTTATTATGTTGCTTGTTATTTAATTTTTCAAATTCAGTTATTAAATCTTCTGTTTTGTTGGGTAATGAATTGTCTCCAACCCACAATCCAATTGTGATTGGTTCATTTCCCAATCCATATTGATTCCAACGTCTTATTAATTCCAAAGCCATTATTAGCAATGAAGCTCTCTGAAATTGTTGCATTGTTAGTAGTCGCAAAGTGTATCGCATAATGGAGGCAACTCCGCCACCTTCTTCTTTATGAAGTTTTCTTCTATTGATAATTGTAAGAGCAATTAACCCAAGATATGCTTCTGTTTTTCCACCTCCTGTTGGAAACCAAACCAAATCAACCCACTCGTTTCTCCTTTCCCAATTTTCATCATTTTCTGGTTTGAAAATTCCGTCAAGATTCAAGAGGATAAACGCTAACTGAAAAGCTCTCCAACCAGCAGATTCTGATTGAGAAAATAGTTTGTCATCAGCTTCTTTATAAAAGTTGAAATCAAAAGAATTAAAATCCTTATTTTCAAGCATTAAAATTACTTCATTCTGTTTAACTTTTACAGAATGCCATAATTGCATAAACATTGCACTGTTCATCAACCGAAATGATGCAAGATTATCTTTGTTGTTTTCACCTTTCAATAAAGTTTCAACGTTTTCTTTCATTCGCTGATAATCTTGTTCACATTTTTCTAATTCTTGATGAGCAATCTCTTTAAATTCAGATTGATATTTGATATTACCCTTTTTATTCTCAATCCATTGACCATAGGAATCAACAAAAGTTAATAAACCTTCAATTACATTATTATCAGTTACATCAGAAAAATCAGAAAGCCATTTGAATTCTTGAGCTTGAGAATTTTCCAAAAACATAGGTAGTATAAAAACTCCGTCTTGATTCGTTACTGCGGACTTATTTTTGTCTCTTGGTATCGGATCAATATCAGGAGTTTCACATTCAGGTAAATACTCTGTTTCCACCTTTTTCTTTACACCATCCCATTTTGCAGAACAGCCGTGACCAATAGCATAGTCCTTGAATTGGTCGTAAATAAATTGAGTAGTAGTGTCTTCGTTGTAAACTCCTGATTCATTTTTTGAATAATTATAATCTGAATAAGGCAATAAAAATTCATTTTTAACAGAAATCTTAATACCAAAGAATGTTCGTTGATTTACGACTTCATTAAAGGTTGAGAAATATCTGCTATCTTTTTCTTTGTCTAATGTAAAGACGGTACTTGTGTTTATTAATTGAACTTTTACAAAAATCTTATTGGTTTCTTTTCTTGAATCCCTGCTTAGTTGGATGCAAGCAGATAGTGAAGCATATTCATCGCCCTTATCTTCTATGTTAAATTTAAAAAGATGTTCTAATCCGATTTTTTCCTTCCCATTTTCATCAACTATAACAATGTTATCTGTTGGTTGTGGTTTATTGTACAAAAACGAAATTTTATTTTTGGGCTTTGGAAAGTCAATGTTTTTTAGCTTTACTATTTTCTTAATGGGATTCGATTGCCATAATCCATAACCTCCTGAATAGATATCTAAAAGATCTCGTAGATGTTCAGAAATATTTTCAATCAATTCGATTTCTTGTGTAATTGCATATAATTCTTGTCTTTTAATACTATCTGTGATAGAATTTTTAAGCTCGTAATAAATAGTAGATTTTAAGTTGCTCAAATAACTTTTCTCTTTTGATAAACTTTGAAAACTGTGAATTTTACTAACCTTATCATATAAACTTTCTGCATAGTTTTTTTGAATACTTCGAATAGTTGTTTTCAATTCAGCGATTTGTTCTGAACTGATTTTGGATAATAAAATTAAATTGTTTTGACCTTTGTAAGGATTGAAAATTGAATTAAATTTTGTTGTTTCAAAAAGGTTCTTAATTCTTCTACATCAACTTCACACAACAATCCATATTTATTGTTGAATTTACCTTCTTTATCTTGTTTCAACTTTTTGTAATACCTAAATGAAACAGCAAATTCAATTTCTCCGTTTTCTAAACACTTATCATTTAAACAAAAAGTAAGCCCCATCGTTTTTGGATACATCTGATTTAATTCTATACCATTGGAAACATCTTCTGTTTCCATACTATTGTCTTGAGAATCTTTTTTCTCTGATCCGTCTTTTGTTTCTGTTTGTTCATTATTGTCGAGAATAGCACCTTCTTCACAAGTTCCACTTTTATCTTCGGGGAAAAGAATTCCCGTACTGTAAATAGCTGCAGGAACTATATCCAATATTTCCGAGTCATATTTTATGGGTGGTTCAATGAAAAGATTCTTTTCCATTAAAATGTCATCTTCTAAGTCAACATACTTATATCCATTTATTCCTGGTCCCAATGTTTGCTCTCGAATAAAGGTTTCTAAAGCGTTTCTCTTTTGTAATACTTTGTTCATTATTCAATCTTTTTGAATTTTTCCAATTCTCTTAGTTTTACTTCTGATTGTATTAGTTCAACCAAAGCAATTAAATTTTCTCCCAAATATTTTTCATCAATACCCAGTTCATCCAAAGGATGTTTTCTTTTGTAGTTTTCGAGATTATTAGTGATAATCTGTTTTGCATCTCGCTTTTCATCAAAACAACCGTCATTGAACAAATCTTGTAAAAGTCGGTTCATCTGTCGGGTACTGTGGCGACTTGCTTGTTTTGATGAATTTCTTAGTCTTTGTATAAGTATGAAATATGTTTTAGGAAGATTAAGAAAACTGCATAATTCTATAAATACTTTTTTGCTAAGTGGGGCAATAGATTCGCTTTCAGGATTAAGCCAATTATTTTTAAAATGGAAAGAGGAAACAATTTTAAGTCCCTTATTTTCTAAAAAAGTCTTTAATTCATTATACAAGGTTTCCTCGTTAGAGCTTGATGCTCTCTTTTTCAATAAAAGTTTCCAAAGTCGTCCCGATTCTGAATCATTTAATTGAAATTGCCGTCTGATGATATTTAACTCTTCTTCTTGTTGACTTGTGTCAGTCATCTTTTCAAACAAATTGATACTTTCTTGTATTTCATCGAGGTTAAGAAGATAACAGGTGTCATCTTCATCAAGTGTTTCACAGATAAAACCTATTTTCTCAACCCTAAAAGTTTGTTTTTCATCAATGGAATAGATAAAAAAATCCGAACTGTTATATGTTCTTTCTCTTTCTCCTTTTAATTTAAGTTTTATTATTTCTCTTTCTGTATTACCCGAATATTGCTGTTCTAAATCCCAATTTGTATTATCTGGATTTTGTGGACGTAAACCCTTAATTGAATCTTTTAACCTTTGCCATTGAAAATATTTTTGCCTTATTGGGTGGTCTGAGATTTTATGTAGTTCTTTTGCTATATTGTATTTAGCCCATTGATACCTATTGGAAAATAAAAATTTGTGGTAGATGGCATAAATAATGACTTCTTTCGGAACGGTAGTTTCAATAATATTAGGATAGAAATAATATGGATATTTCCCTTGGTCTTGATAAGATAAAATTAGAATATTTCTACCTTCAATATATTTAAAGTCAGACCAAGATTCCAGTTTGTTTTTGCTTGACAATTCAAGAGCAGAGAATAGAAGTTTCTTTATCCCTTTTGTTTTAATTATCAAATCATCAACAATCAATATAGTTTCATTGTTTATCTTGGTAGATAATCCTTGTTTGAAATCAGATTGAATTATCAAATCCAAAACATTTCCTAAAGAATCTTTTAATGTTGTTAAATCTTCTTCACTTAAATCTAAAAGTCTTTGCTTGGTTTCATCAGATATTATTTCAGAAGTATCATTTTTAGAGAATAATTCATTTAGTATGAAATCTTTTATTTCTTCGTTAAAACACAAAGAATACAAATTCATCATTTTTACAGAGCGTAACTCATATAGATCTTGAACATTCGTTTCAAGTAAAAAAGTATCCCCAAAACTGGAATTCTCAATACCAAAGAATGAAACAGGGATATGTTTCTTATTTTCAAGATTTAAAGCATAGCCAATTTCAGATTTAAGAATTGGATAACTCTCATTATTAGATAGTTTGAATCTGCTCTGAATCAATTCCAGTTTATCTCTTAGACTTTGAACAGATTTATTTTTGTTACCGAACGATAGAACTAAATACCTTTTTAGATTAACATCAAAATCTTTTATATCCTTTAAAGAAAAATTCTGCATTAAACTCTTTTTTTCACAATCAAATAGAACAACTGTTTGTAAATTATCGATGATTGAATTATCCTTTTCGTCTATTTGATTTAAGGTTAATTTGGTATTTAATAGATTAAATGTCGGATAGAGATTGTAATCTTCAATTGCACAAGCATAGGGATTTGTAGCAAGAAATTCGTTTATGGAATTCGCTAATCGAACTTGACAATTGAAAATCATATTAATTGAAATATCATTATTCAATTTGTCATAAAAATCAATCAATGTCCGAATGTTTTCTTTCTCCTTAATCCAGTTTTTATAAATCCTATTTCCTCCGTTCTTTCCACTCGCTTCATTAGGACATACGGCAAGTTTTCTCAATTTTGAACTAAGTTTTGTTTTTATTATTTGAATATTACTATCATCTGAAGCTGAAACATTAATTTTTCTACTTTCTATGAAAAAACGTATTAAAAGATATTGAGCAATAACTAACAATGAATCATCATCAAGGTCATATTCAAAATGTAGATGTAATGTTTTTGTCTCTTGGCTATTTTCGCCTAATGATTCATTTAAGAGCAAATGAATGTAACGCAGTAAAAGAGCATTCTTATCTTTTTCTTTACTTTGAATCAATGCAATAATTTCCTGAAAGAATGAATCTTCTTCATCTTGAAAATGAGATAAATGCTTACGAATATGTTGGTCTATCAAATTCATTATTCCACTATATTAATTTCTACATTTAGCATTGCACGAGTAATTCCCACAAACATTTCGTATTTGTTGAGTTCTGATGGTTTAGAAATAACCAAATAAACATTTTTCTTTTCTAAACCTTTGTATTTTAAGATTGATGTATAGCGGAGTTTATTTGCGGTATCTCCGATATTTGATTCATTCAACTCTTCAATATCTTTAATTATCAACAATTCTCTTAAATCTTCACTTCCCTTGTAGCTCCCTTTCAGAAAAGTTGATTCAATCAAAATAACACAATCACTTCCTTTTAAAGAAGAATCTGTTTCACGAATGGGAGTTAAAATTGTTTTTACAATGTGTTTCTTTACGCTTTGTAAATCTTCGTGATAAGCAATAGGAATGTTAGAATATAAATCTCCAAAATCACTACCAGTAATTACTTCTGGATTATCTAAAATTTCGGCACTTAATTTTCTAATATCAGGGTTTTGAACACTTCGTTTTACTTCATTCAATTTGAAATGAGAATAGTACTCTGAAATCAAATCTGCAAGTTCAGAAACATTTCGTCCACTATTGGAATAGCTTTGGTCTATATCATACAAAACAAGTGAATTTCCATTTATAAGTCCTTTTCCATTATAACCTGAAAAAGAATTAATAAACAAATCCAGCCCTTTATCAAACAAATCCTGAGCTTCATCTATAACAATAAAGTCATAAGGAACTAACTTATTTTCTTGCTCTAACCTTAAAATAGTCTCTTTGACCAAATTATAAAATTCATCTTCAGAAAACCTACTCAGTTTTTCGAAATCAATTTCTGGATTCAACTTCTGAAAAAATCTAAAGAATGTTGTAACTTCTACGTTGTTTAATAGCTTTCGTTCATCTAATAATGATTTTGTAAAGTGCATCAAAAGATTGTTCCAGCATAAGTAGATTCCCTTTTTATCAGTTTGTTTATCAATAAATGCTTTGGCAAGCGTTGTTTTTCCTGTACCGGGAGGTCCTTCAATTAATATTCTTTGATTTTTGTAGAGACTTTCAAGAATTTCAATGTTATGGATTCCGAGCCATTCCAATGTGTTGATAGAAGTATTATGATTTCTATCTCCAATTTTTGGGCTTAATATTTTTTTGATTGTAGAATACTCTTTAGCAGTAAGGTCTTCATAGTTTCTAAAATGTCGTTTATGCTTGTTTTTTGAATATTCAATCGCTCTCAAAAGGAATTCTTCAATCGAATTATTAAAACTTGGAGAGTTGTAGGCTGTCCATAATAAATTGGAGTCAATCAGTTTTGAATCAAAAGGATAATCAACGTGAGGAAAAGCAACAACTTCACAGAAGAAACAATTTTTCAAATTATTGAGAACATTGTCCTTTAAAGTAAATTTATATCCTTCCACTTGCTTGAAAGGATTTTGTTTCATAGGAGTTTCAAAATTTTTTCCATAATAGAACATATTATCTTTTGTAGAGATTGTACCACCTTTTACTTCCAATACAATCAATCCGTATTTAGAAAGAATAACAAAATCAATCTGTGCACTTGTCTTTTTGTAATAATTGTAATTGTCTGAATGTTCGGGCAATTTTAAATCGTGCCAAACATCCCACTCAATTTCACTTTTGTTCAGGTCTTCCCAAAGTTTTCTGTAAACAGCAATCTCTCCTTGAAGAGGACTTCCGTCTTCTTTAACGATAATGCTCTCTAAAGCATCTATTGGGTTATTTGGATGAAAGTTAACTGGCATTTTAATTATTGTTTTTCAGTATTTGTTTTTGAAGCTATTTTATTGATTGCATATAGAGCAAACAATTGTCTAATAGGCACTTCTTCTTTGTGTAAAAATATTCTATTCTGTTCTTGCTTTATTTTTTTGTCATCAATTTTTAATTTGTCCAATATAATTGTGATTTCATCAACTAATTCAGTAGGTTCTTTATACTTGGATATGGAGTTTTGTTTTTCATACATTTCTTGCATCAAAGAAGATTTGGCTATTTTTTCTGAAAATCCGTTATTAATTATTTTTACAAAGTCATTTCCTTTATTTTGACTCTGTATAATACTTTCAATTTCTTTATAGAAGTTATCTTTTATTTTCTGAATTGGAAATCCTTTTCCTGTTCCATATTGGATAGAGGTGTACCATTTGCCTTCTGATTTTCCATTTTTTTCAATGTCGTAATTTGACAATGTTACAGTTATATTACCTTCTTTAATAGCGTGTCGCCTAAATCTTGAACCTTTATTTTTGATAGGAGGATTGTTGAATTCTTTTAATTTAAATGTATTCAAATTGGTTACTCCGTCCAAAATAGGTGTTTCTGAAATTGTTAATCCTTTTGGTTCTTTGATTTTTAATTCTTTGAGAACTGTTTTTGCGAATGCTCTACTTACTGCACAACAAACGGCATTTCCAACAAGCCTCCATTTAGTATTTTCTGAACCTAGAAATTGATAAGTGATAGGGAATCCCATATAAATGGCAGCTTCTCTTACTGTTGGTAAACGATACTCTCCATCGCCTGTCCTTTTTATTTCAGATTTATAAATTATAGACTCTCTTGAATTTGCTATTTTGGTAGCAGTAATTGTTCTACTTGGTTTATTTTCATTTTCAGGGAAAGACATTTTACCCATAAACGGATGATTGGTTTTCCAGTATTTTGAAAATCTCCATTCACTGCAATAAACTCCTGTGTCATAAAAGTGATCATAAATATCTCCCATTGCAATATCCAACGGATATTGCGGGTCTTTGATTTTTATAGCACTTAATTGAGAAAACGGACTTGGAAATACATTTTTCACATTTTTAATACAGTTATAAGAAAGTTTACCTTTCTCATTAGTTTCGGAATGTGTTGTAATTGGGATAGATAACTTTTTCTTTTTGATTATTTCTCCTGAAATTAATCGTTTTCTTGCCTGATATGATCCATAGTCTGCAGAATTAATGATGGCTGTATTTTCATATAAATCAATAGCAACTTTTAGTGGGCTTATTCTATTTTTGTTAGCCCAATCAGTTAATCCTAAATCTTTAAAAGTGTAAGCTGTTTGTAAATATCTTTTGGAATTCACAACATTTTCCATAAACCACGCTTTAAGGAGTGAGTTTGGTTGGTGCTTTTTTACCGCAACAACTCTTAGAAAAGTTTCTGTTAATTCAACTCCCAATGATTTGTCAGCATTTCCACATTTATTGGAACTTGAAAAACTAACACAAGGAGGACTGCCAATAATTACATCTGTATCTGGCAAATTTTCAATTTCTTCTATAGAATTTTTGAAATCAAGAATGTTTTTGGGTTCGCAGTTCAGGTTGAAATTGTGATTAAAAGTATCTACAGCTGGTTTCCAATGGTCGAAACCATACATAATTTCAAAGCCCATTTGTCTGAAACCTTCAGAAAAGCCTCCTGCTCCGCAGAAAAAATCTATTACACTTAACTTTTTCATATCTGCTTAAAATTTTATCTTTTTTAAATGTCTCATCACTTCCCGTTCCACTTGTTCAAAATCGGGCAAATCTTTAATTTGTTCTTTCAACGAACTTTGCCAACGTCCTTTGTATTGAGGTAAACGTTCATTGAGTTTTGTTGGAAAATCTTCGGTTTTCAAATTTTTACTTTCGCATTTTGCTTTAAACTCACTCACATAAAAATCTACATCCATTCCGTGTTCTTCCAGTAAATACCATAAGTCGTAAAAATCACGAGCTTGCATCCGTTGCATTACTGAACGCATTTTTTCAACCAACACTTCTTCCAATGGATAGCACAATAATTGATGTTCCTCTAAATCGGTATAATCTGTAAAAACACTTTTCATTACAGGCTCAAAAACCAATTGTTCGCTTCGAGAAATATCAACTTTCACGCGCTTGTTACTCCCTTGTCCACCAAGCGGACCAATATAGCTGATGTAGAAATTGATGCCTCCGTCTTCGTGTTGGTTATCATCAATTATTTCAAGAGGAATGTTGGCTTCTTCTTTGATTAAATCAAAAGTTTGACTAAACCATTCAAAAATGTGTTCGTTGCTTGCTTGTGCTGAGCTTGACGAAGCATCGTTTTTCAACAAAGTAAAATCAAGGTCTTCTGAAAATCGGTAATCTTCAAAATAGATTTTTTTCAATACAGTTCCACCTTTAAACACGATTGCTTTGGAAAGTTGTTCGTGTTGTGAAACTCCAAACAAAATCCACGAAAGAATATAATCCTTTTCAATTTGCTGGTCTCGAACACCAACTGTTCTTGCTTTTTGCTGTATTTCTCCCGGTTTAATCACGTGAAAATCGCCGATTTAATGGTTTCTGTTTCTAAATTTTGTAAAATACTCCAACGCTTGTTGTATGTCCCTTTCTTGGGTAATTCTGTATCAAGAGCGATATAGGAAGCTGTTTTTAGTTTTTGCAATTCATCTATAATGTTGGTTTGTATTTCCAATAATTCTAATAAAAATCCCAAACGCTTTATCACGGCTTGCGAACCAAAACGATTTGCATAGTCAAGTAAAGTGTTGTATTTAATTTTGTCTTTTGAAATGTAAATGGCTCTTGCTATTTCCACAATTCCACCTGCATAATCTGGTTTGAACAAGCAATCAATAAAGGTCTTTTCCAAGTCAGAACACAACACTTTATGAAAACTATCAATCCATATTTTTTTTGCACCGAAAAAATGTTTCTCGTTGTGATAGATAAATTGAAACGGCACTTCTTTGATTATGATTTCCGAAGGTCGCAACTGTTTTGACACAACAATTTGTTCTTTCAAAGAGGGTTGCGTAATTAAGTTGTGAATTTGCAAAGCTGAATAGTAACCAATGTAATGTTGAGCATCATTCACGATATGTTCCGCAATCAAATGCCAATCAGGCATAAATGTTTCAGCGTTGACTTCATACGGTATGATGTGATAAATACCTTCTTTCAAACGCATTAAAAGTCCTCGTCTGGTCATACCACTCAACAGTTCCCGAATTGTTCCTACTTTTGAATTTGGTAATGCTTTTTGAGCCAAATCTATATCAAAACAAACTCTGTTCTGCTCGTTGAAGTACGATAGAAGTTGGGCAGATTGTGTCGATATGTTTTTTCTTTCTATATTCAATATGTCAGGTTTATTCTGATAATAAAGATATAAAATATCATTCAGTAATAAACATTTTTTTGTTTTAAAATTTAATCATCAGGTTCAACCTGATGATTTTAATATGAAATATTATTCTTTGGATGAGTGGCATAAAAACGGCTCTTTTGGCTCTTTTGAAAATTAAACCCGCCTGCCGGACGGGCAGGTGTGGTGTTTTGTGTTAGCTTGAGCGTTGGCAAACCCTCTTTTAGTTTTGCAGAAGCGTAGGTTTTGCATTACCTACAACTATGTATAGTGCTACATTTCTTATCTTTTTTGTACACTTTAGGTAATTAAAAAATAATCTTTTTATGCGTAATTAATAACTGCTTCTATATACCTTTGCAGGGTGATATATTTAACAAGAAGAGAAACCTTTAATGCAGCACATCGTCTGTATAATAACCATTGGTCGGAAGAAGAGAATGAAGTAACCTTTGGTAAATGTGCCAACAAAAATTGGCACGGACATAATTATGTACTTTTTGTAACGGTGAAAGGTATTCCCGATCCTGAAATCGGATTTATTGTAAACGTAAAGGATTTAAGTAGAATTATTAAAGAAGTCATCGTTGATAAATTAGATCATACCAATCTCAATTTAGATGTTGATTTTATCCCTAAAACAATTCATCCGACTACAGAAAATTTAGTAAAAATTATTTGGGAACAACTGTTGCCGCATATAAAAGGGTGCCAGTTGCATAGCATTAAATTGCAAGAAACAGAAAATATTTATGCCGAATATTTCGGGGAATAACTATGCCGTTTGTACTTAAACATTTCAATGAACTAAACTGTAATGAACTATATGAATTATTACAGCTTCGTGAAGCGGTATTTCAAGTAGAGCAAAATTGTATTTATGAGGATATTGATGGAAAAGACCGTTTTTGTTGGCATTTACAGTATTATATAGATGATATTTTAGTTGCTTATTGTCGTTTAGTTCCAGAAAATGTTTCCTATCAAAATTATACTTCTATTGGTAGGGTAGTATCACATAAAGCTTATAGAAAACAAGGTATCGGCAGAGCATTGATGCAACAAGCGTTAATGGAGATGGAAACTCTGTTTCCTACTATTCCGATAAAAATATCCGCACAGCAATATTTACAAAAATTCTATGAAAGCCTTGGATTTACTACAGTAGGAGAGGGGTACTTAGAAGACGGAATACCACATGTAGCAATGGTAAAAACTAACAAATAAATCTTATTTTTTGTGGTAAATTTATTAAAGTCATCGGAGCAAACCCGATAAATTCACCATCCATGTCTATAGAAATATTATTAGCTTCCAGCGACTCAATTTGTACGCTATCGGTTCTGAAATAATGAACTTCGGGGTGGTTTATTTTTTGACTTTCTTTTATTTTCTTTAAATTTTTTAAATAATCCATCAAGGAAATATCGCCTACTACCACAATTTCAAATTGCCCATCGGTGACAGAAGCTTCCGGTGCAACACCTAACCCATTTCCAAAATATTTACCGTTGGCAACTACAAAATTCATAATTTTTCCTTCCCAAGTAAAATTACTACCTACCGCTCGTACGTTTACTTTAGTATAAGTGGCTATAGTAGAGGTTATTGCCCAAAAATAATTGATATCAGCCCCTAATTTCCGGGTGAATTTATTTTGCAATTTCAAAACCGTTTCACCTCCCATACCAACATCGGTGATGTTTATAAAAAAACGATGTTTAAGCTCATTGGCTGCCGAAAAAAATGAAGCCCAACCAATATCAATAAGTTGCGTATGTTGTTGTTGTATTAGCCCTTTCAAATCATTTAATTCCCGAGGAATCTGTACCGTTTTTGAAAAATCATTGCCGCTGCCATAAGGGAAAACGCCTACTTTAATTTTTGAAATTTGCGACCAATTGTAAGCCTCATGCGCATCACCTACTCCTGTTTTAAAAGCTTGAATTATGCCGTTTATTCCTTCATTTAAAGAGCCATCACCGCCACAAATAATAATTGTGTCGTATCCGCGGGTAACGGCAGTTTGAGCAAGTTCTGTATTGTGCCCTTCTCTTTCTGTTAGAAAAATGTTGGGCTCATATTCTTTAAACGTAGTTTGTATATCTTGCGTTAGTTTATTCAGCCCTTTTGCGGAGCCATTAATCAGAAATGCTATTTTCATAAATAATGGGTTGAATTATTTCCATGAATGCATCAATAACCACGATTTTTTATAATCGTATTTTTCCATCTCGATACGTTCATTATTCCAATTTAACTCTTTTGCCATAATATTTAATACATTTTCTACCAATTCTTCGTCATAATTTTTCATCTGATAAGTAATTAGTGTTCGACGGGTAAGTATATCGTCTAATTTTTCCGCATATTGATGGCGTATAAAAAATATAATTTCAGCAGTGGAATAGGGATAGTTTTTAAATAGCGTAGCGTAGTGTGTGTTTTCTTGCGCAATATTTTCTATTAATAGTGCATTTCTACTTCCGTATTTTTCTGTGTAATTATTTTTCTGCGCTGTGGATGTTTTTTTAATTTCTATAGCAGTTGTAGCCGGTAATATTTTCTTTTCTTCAATTGTGTTTATACAATTTTCTGCCATGGATAAAAACGAAGTCAATTTACCGCCGGAAATAGTAAGTATATTTTCAGTATTCCACCAAATTTGATAATCTCTGGAACGCTGGTTGCTTTTTTTGTGCTCGTCATTATCATTAAGCAGTGGCCGGATGCCGGCGTACACGCTCAAGATATCTTCTTCTGTTAATTTTTTTTCTTTCAGTTGCGCATTTACACTATCCAAAATATAGGTTACTTCTTCTTTTTGTACCAATACTTGTTCTTTGCTTTCTTTGTAATCAGTATCCGTAGTTCCAATGAGAGTTAAATTTTCTTCCCACGGCATACACCAAAGCATACGTCCGTCGCCGTTAGCAGTAGGCAATAGTAGTACGCAGTCTTTGGGTAAATGCTCTGCAGATACTATTAAGTGAATGCCTTTGCTCGGCATCATGTATTTGCGGTGGTCTTCTGCGTTTAGTTTGTGCATTAGCTCATCTGTCCAAATCCCTGTTGCTATTACAATTACTTTAGATTTTAAGTGGTGCGTAGTGCCGGATAACTTGTCGGTGCAAGTGATTTCATTTATATTCGAGTGAGCGGTATGAAATTCTTTAAGCTCAAAATAATTTAGCACAATTGTCCCTAATTCTGCGGCATCTTGAACAACTTCGTTGGTTAATCGGGCATCGTTAGTTTTTGCATCATAATATATAAATCCACCTTTGATGGCGTTTGCTTTTAATTGTGGGAAACGTTCTTTTATTTCGTTGGTGCTAATTTCTTTGTGCTTTGGCATGCTGCTGCCTCCGGTTAGATAGTCGTAGCCTGAGAGCCCAATCCCTAATTTTATTTTACTTAATGCTGATTTATAAACCGGCATAAAGAAAGGTTGCGGTTTTACTAAATGCGGATATTGTTTTAGCAAATGCTCTCGTTCGTGCAGGGCTTCTTTTACTAATTTTACTTGTAAATTTTGTAAATAGCGCAACCCGCCATGAATCATTTTTGCAGAGCGGGAGCTCGTTCCAAATGCAAAATCTTCTTTATCTATAATTGCCGTTTTCCAGCCTTTTTTTGCTGCTGTAAATGCAATTCCTGCGCCTGTAATTCCGCCACCAATCACTATCAAATCGAAGAGTTCCGATGAAGCATGTTGGATATTGGAAGCACGTTGTGTCATACATTTTATGTTAGCTGAATAATTTTCCGGGATTCATAATCCCTTTCGGGTCTAAGCGTTGTTTCACAGCACGTAATACTTCTAAGGCTAAACTGTCCGTATATTTTTTATACCATTTTTGATGATCCAATCCTACGCTGTGATGATGTGAAACTGAGCCATTGTGTTGTAAAATAATATTCGTTACTACGTCTTTAATTTCTTGCCATTGTTCTATTTCTCTGCCGCGGAGCATAGGCGTAATTAATGTAAAATACATGCATGCAGCATTTGGATAAATATGGGAAATATGCGCTAAAAATATACCTTTTGTTTTATTGAATGCTGCAGATTTACTTAATTCTTTAGTAAGTGCTTGATGTAATTTTTGTGTATCTTTCCATTGTACTAATGTTTCCATTGTATCTATATAAATGGAATGCTCTACTAAGGTGTCTCTTAAATAGGGTAGCTTGAATCTGCTTTCCGCCCATTTGTCGCCAATAGTTGCCGGCGCAATCATACCTTTGTGTTTGGCTACTAAGTCTTTTGCAAAAATTATTTGAGAAGAAATGCTGATAGCTGTTTGTGGAAACCGCATAATTAAGACGCAAGGGGCACTTAAATTTTTCCATTGTAATATTAATTTTTGAGCTTCCTTTTTCAAGTCGTTTACCCACCCCGGCTGCTCGTGTGAAGCGGCCATTTTCGAAAATAAATTAGTTTCATTAGCATCTGATAATCTCACTACAGAAGGTTTTACTCCAGCTTGCGCCAACTCTTTCATGTAGTTTGTTCCTTGCTCAAAATCTGGAAATAGAGCTACTACCCATCTGTAATTCTTAGGTATTTTTTTTATTTTCACGGTTACTTCAGTTACTACGCCCAGCGTTCCTTCGCTTCCAATAAAAAAAGGCAATACATTTACGCCGGATGCATCGTGTGAATAGGAATTACTTTCGAGTGTGCCGACCGGAGTGGCAACTTTTATGCGTTCTACTAAGTCTTCCATTTTGCCGTAATAAGTGGACTCTTGTCCTGCACCCCGCGTTACTACCCAGCCGCCTAACGTAGAGTATTCAAACGATTGAGGAAAATGCCCTAAGGTGTACCCTTTGTCGTTTAAAATACGCTCTAACTCAGGTCCTAAGATTCCGGCTTCAAATGTTGCCAGTAAATTTTCGGTATCTAAATGTAGCAAACGCTTGTATTTTCGTAAATCTAAGGTGCATTTTATTTCTGTTCGATCTACTATATTATCCATAGATAGAGCGCCTACGACATTGGTGCCGCCTCCGTATGGAATGATGTGAACATTGTATTCCGAAGCTTTTGTGAGGATGTATTGTATTTCATCGTGAGATGACGGAGTGATGACAACATCCGGTGATACAAAGCCTTTGCCATCAAAAATCCGGATGACATCATAATAACTTTTACCAAGAGAAACGTATAATCTGTCATCATCGCTAAAGGATACTTTTTTAGGAGATATCGTTGCAAAAATATCTTTGATGGTATTTTTTTTCTTTTCTGTTAATACAGGTAATTCAAATTTTTTGGGAGGAAAAAAATCTTCTCTCAAGTTTGTTTTCCAGCGTTCTTCCAGTTGTATTTTTAGTTTGGGGTAATCTGTAATGTGTTTAATTTCCTTAGAATCGCCCCATTTCCACCAATCTCGTTGCATATTAAATTTAATTTGATTGTAATTTACATGGTTCGCTTCAAATTTTAAAATAAATAATCATTAAATAGCGCTATTTCGTTTTGCTCTTGAAATGTGTAATTATATTGTTTGCTGAAAAATTGAAGTTAATTTTGATTTTTATACGATTTATTTTATAAATTACGGTATGTTATACCATAATGATAAATCGATACTCTTTTTTAATGGAGAATTTAAGCATGTAAAAGATTTTAGGATTAGCCCGTTTAATCAGACTTTGCATTACGGCTATGGCGCATTTGATGGACTTAGAGCGTATGTAGGGATGCAAGGAACGCATATTTTTAAAGCGCGTAGCCATTTTGAACGATTAACCAATTCGGCAGTGAAATTGAATATCAACATACCTTATTCAGTGCCGGAATTAGTGAATTATGCGTATGAATTATTAGAGCGCAATAATTTGCGAGAAGCCTACATTCGGCCTATGGTATTTATGGATAAAAATATGACGCTTCGGGCTATAGATGCGGATAAACCTAATTTTTTAATGACGTGTTGGAAATGGAATAGATACTATCAATCGAATCATCTGAAAGTATTGGTTTCCTCCTGGCGGCGTCCACATCCGCGTACCATGCCTGTAGATACCAAGGTGACGGGGAATTATGTAAATTCCATTTTAGCTACACGCGAGGCACATCAAAAAGGATATGACGATGCATTGCTGTTAGATGTAGAAGGGTATATTGCTACCGGCCCCGGTGCTTCTTTTTTTATGGAGAAAAACGAGCAATTAATTGTACCTCCGTTGACTAATATTTTTCCTAGCATCACCCGTGCTACACTGATTGATATTGCCAAGCAAATGGGCGTAGAAGTAATTGAAAAACAATTTGGCGTAGAAGATGTGATAGAAGCCGATGGTGCATTTTTTACAGGTACTGCAACGGAAGTTGCGGGTATTGAAAGTATCAATGGTCATAAACTAAAACTCAATTGGGAGGATACTATCGGGCATTTATTGCATAATAGATATAAAAGAATAGTTTCAGGGAAGGATACTAACTTTCTGGAATATTTTTAGTGCGTTTGCGTTTTATTTTGCCAATAAATTTATCGGTTTGCTGATTGGCTTTTTTGCGGTAGTTGTTTTAATAATTACTTGTTCTGATACAAATCCTTCTTTAGTACATTCAAATAGGTAGGTGCAGTTGGGTAGTAAATAATCCGTTAGTTTTTTGTCGAAAACACCTTCATTTATTTTTAATCCGTCTTTAATAATTCGTATGTGTATGCTGTCAGCAGGTTTTCCGTTTGCATATAAATTCAATTCAAAAGGAATATCGTTGTATTGAAAACTATAGATGTCGTCATTTCCCATGCCTCCACTTCTGTTAGAAGAAAAATACCCGTATTCATAATTTCCATCTAAGTAGAAACCAAAATCATCGGCAGTGCTGTTGAACGGTTTACCTAAGTTTTCCGGCTTTCCCCATTCTCCTAATTTATTAGGAACTGATTTAAAAATATCCATACCTCCATTTCCGGGCAATCCGGTAGAGGAGAAGAAAAGCGTTCCGTCACTATGGATAAATGGATAACGCTCATCGCCGGACGTATTTATATTTTTCCCGGCATTTTTGGGCTTGCTCCATACCCCATTTTGCAAAACAGAATAATAGATATCTTTTCCGCCAAAGCCGCCACCTCTGTCAGAAGTGAAAAATAAAATATTCCCGTCTTTGTTGATACTTGGGAAAGCACACGAATATTCCACATCGTTTAATTCTAATTCTTTTATATCATGCCATGCATCTCTGTTTTTCTTAGCGGAAAATATTTTCAAAGTTACTTCTCCTTTTTTATTCGCAACCGCATCGCCATATTGAAAATTATTTTTAGTAAAATAAATCACGTCGTGTAAGGTGTCGATACATGCGGGGCCGCTATTGTAGCCTTTTGTGTTCACTACTCCTTTTAGTGCTTCTATTTCAAAAGTAGAGTCTTTTTTATAACGGGCATAATACACTGCTTGGTAGCCCAACCCCGAAGTGCCGTTTATCTTTCCTTGTCGTGCAGAGGTGAATACTATGCCATTTTCATACGGAAATGCACAAAAATCTGAAGACGATGAATTGAGTGCTTTCAGGTTTTGAACTGTACAGTTTCTGGTTGTATTTAGTGATACTTTTCCGGCTATGCAGGATTCTAATAGTGTTTTCGCAAGCACACTATCTTTATCGGTTTTTGCCAGAATAAATTTTTCTAACCATATTTTAGCCTCGTTACATTTTTCGTTGGTAATTAAAACTTGCCCATAATACAAAAACGATTTTGGTACTGCGTTTTTATCTGCAACTACAATGGCATAGTATTTTTCTGCATTTTCGTAATCATTTATTTTTCTATAACATTCCGCTATTTTACGTACGGCTCTAATATTTCCTTTGTCGGCAGTTGGTTTTAATAACGCTATGGCTTGTGCATATTTGTAGTCAGCAATTAATTTATCGGCTTTGTCTATTTGTGCAAATGCAGCATTTGCAAAGCAAAATAAAACAATTGGAATTATTTTTTTGAGGAACATAAACGATAGATTAATTTAGATTTCTTCCAACTTCATTAGCTTATCAACTTCTATGCCTTTTTCAGTTCTTTTTAAGGTGCAACATTCTATGTCTTTGTCGTGTTCAAAAAATAAAATATGCTTATTCTCGAAAGCTTTTTCTAAGAAAATAGATTTTTCTCGCAATGTGTCTAATGGTCGAATATCGTATGCCATAACAAATGGAAGTCGAATGTGATGTCGTGACGGGATTAAATCGGCGCAATACGATATGGTTTGTGTGCCTTTATAAATGTGACACAACATCATCGATTCGGTATGGCCAAAAACATATTCTATGGCAATATTTTCCATTCCTAAATCTTCTTTTTCTACAAAGCGTAATTTTCCGGAGTCGGCAATGGCTTCTAAATATTCTTTAAGGTAAGAAGCTTTTTCACGAGCGTTGGGTTTTAGTGCCGATTCCCATTGTGAATATGATGACCAATGTATCGCATTGGGAAAACGCAAGGTGGGCTTGCCGTTTCCGTCATTTTTTAATGCCCCAATACAATGGTCGAAATGTAAGTGTGTAAGAAAAACATCCGTAATGTCGTTGGGGGTAAATCCGTGTTTGGCTAATGATTTTTCAAGCGTATCCTCCCCATGTGGTTGGTAGCGTTTTTGGTAGGTATCGCTAATAAAATCTCCCATACCGGTATCGATAAGCAGCAGTCTATTATTGTCCTCTACCAGCAAGCAGCGCATTGCCCATGTACACATATTCTCCTCGTCGGGAGGGTTCAGTTTTTGCCACATCGTTTTGGGCACTACGCCAAACATGGCGCCACCGTCTAATTTAAAAAAACCAGTATCAATGGTATATAATTTCATAAGCTGATTCGTTTATGAGGTAAATATACAATGTTTTAAATTTACTTATAAAGCTTGTTAGTATGTTTTATACTACAAAACCCATGAGGTTTACTTATTCCAATTTTTTCTTACTCCAGCGTTTTCATATCTATTACAAAGCGGTATTTTACATCGCTTTTTAGCACTCGTTCATAGGCTTCATTGCAGTAGCTTATGGGTATCACTTCTACGTCTGAAACTATATTGTTTTCGGCGCAATAGTCCAACATTTCTTGTGTTTCGGGTATGCCGCCAATAGAAGACGCCGTGAGCGTTCTGCCATTGGTTAATAGCGAAAATCCGCTAAATTGTATAGGGGTAGAGGGGATGCCTACTAAAATCTGCACGCCATTGGCAGCCAGCATTTTTAAATACATATCGTAGTTGTGTGCCGCCGAAACGGTATCTACAATAAAATCAAAATAGGCAGTGTATTTTTTTACCTGAACAGCATCTGTTGTTAAACAAAAATGATGTGCACCAAGTTTTAAAGCATCCTTTTCTTTAGTAGGAGAAGTGCTCAAAACAGTTACTTCGGCGCCAAAGGCCACAGCAAATTTTACCGCTAGGTGCCCCAGTCCGCCCAAGCCCAAAACGGCTACTTTATGTCCTTTTCCAATTTTCCATTTCCGCAGCGGAGAGTAGGTAGTAATACCGGCACAAAGCAATGGAGCTACCCCTTGCAAAGGTAGTTTGTCGGATACTTTTAAAACAAAATTTTGTTGTACTACAATGCCATTAGAATAACCGCCATACGTAGGTGTTTTTTTGTCCCTTTCCAGCGCATTATAGGTAAATACAGTTTCGCCTTTTTCGCAAAATTGCTCGCGTCCGGTGTGGCATTGTGTACACTCTCCGCAGGAATCAACCATGCAGCCAACGCCTACAATATCTCCAATTTTAAACTTATGCACATTACTACCTATTTTTAGTACTCTTCCTACTATTTCATGTCCTGGTACCATGGGATATATTCCTTTTGCCCATTCACTGCGCACTTGGTGTATATCAGAGTGACAGATGCCACAGTAGTCAATTGCTATATAAACATCTTCTGCGCCTACAGCACGGCGTTCAAATTTCCATGGTGCTAATTTATCCGCTGCGTGGTGTACAGCATATCCTTTGGTTGGTATCATTGTTGGTTGTTATAAGTGAAGAACAAAGGTATTTGTTTTCTCTAAATTAGGAATTAAATTAAACAAATTATGATAAATTGCTAAAGACGTTTTATAAAATATATCTTGACTTTCAATGGTAATTAAGCAGATTACATAAAAATAGGGGTAATCTAATAAAAGAATTACTGTATTTGTGTATTGACATAGATATATATCAGCTATATATTTGTGACAGTATAGGTAGTAATATCTAAATTATTTAAAACCATAAAACAAACCATAATGAAAAGTATCTACAAAGGTTTAAACCTAAGCGTATCTTATTTTCTTTTAATCTCTATGAGCTGTTTATATACAAATGTTGTATTAGCTCAAAATGTAAATTTTAGTGGAACAATTTACAATTTAAAACATAATTTCCAATGCGATAATGATGGAATTGGAGGTTATATTTATGATAACTATCCACACCCACGCTGGCAATTAAGGTTTGGGTACGATAATTATACTTATTCAGATGTTACAAATAATATAGATTATGGCTCAAATACTTATGGTCCTCCGGCTAGATTAGCGTGCAATACATACACAAAAACAATAACATTGCCATCTTTTACCAATGTTCCCGCAAGTTATATAAGAGTTAATATGCGAAGTTGGGAAGAAGATGAATCTTATACTCCACTTTGTGTTCATTACCAAGATCAAGGTAATAGTGGTGGAAATTTGTGTGTTAACGCCGATGATAATTGTTTTGGATGGTCAACTATAGGTACAATCGACTATTGGAATTATGCACCTTGTGCAACTAAAAGCTATTATGGTGCATTTAATACAGGTTCATTTTTAAGCACGCATGGTCGCAACGGCGGTGGTTCTTGTGGTGGTATAGCAAGCAGCTATGATGGTGCAAATGCCGGGGATTACGGTATAGAACGTTTGGATTTATATTGGGATTTTGCTTCACCCCCAACTATAACAACTCAGCCGGATGATATTAGTTACGGTGGTAGTGAACGTCATGTGTGTTCCGGTTTACCAATTACATTGTCAGTTGTTTCTAATGCATTTCACGGTTGGACACTTGGCCGCTGGGTGAAATGGCAGTCTGCTTCTTCTGCAAGTGGTCCTTGGTCTGATATATCAGGTACATTAAATACAACAGTTAATACAAATCAATCAATATTTACTTATACATATACACCATCGGGTATAAGTACAATTTTTTATCGTGCAGTTTTATCTTCTGCTTGCCCTAATACTTTTGCTGCATTAGTAACCAATTCTAATTCTGTGAAAGTAATCGTACATGATGCTGCAACAGACCCATTTTGTACGGCACCGGCTTGTACTATAACGTATGTGGATCCTATGGCCGGAAATGATGCAACAGGTAACGGACGCCCTTCAAATCCATATAAAACGATTAGTAAAGCTGCTACGGTAAATCCTTTATATATTCGTGTTGCAAAAGGTACAGGAACAGACGGTAACATCGTAAACATTCCGAATAACTGCGTAATTGAAGGAGGGTATGTACGCAGTGGTACTTCTAGTGAGTTTTGGGAAAAATCCAGTCATTCGACCGATAAAACAATTATTACTTTTAGTGGCAACGAAGCTGTTTCAGGGGTGCGCCATGTAGCAGCTTTTAAATCTGACGGCAAAATAGGATGGACGGTAAAGGATTTAGACATAATAACTGCCAATACACCAGATGGAGTTTACGATGCCAGCTATAGAGGGATGAGTAACTATGCTTTTTTAATTATTAATAATTCTTCTAACTACACACTTTCACGATTAAATATTTCTGTTGGTAATGCCGGAAAAGGTAAGGATGGATCAACGCCTGCAGCTGGAGGCGGCAGCACTGGAGGTGATGGCGGTGATGGGGGAGCAGGTGTGAATGGAGATAATGGAGTAACTACAGCAGGTGCTGGGGGTAACGGCGGAAACGGTGGAGGTGTTGGAAGCAATAATTCTACAAATGGCGGTGCAGGTGGTACGAGAGGAAAAGCTAGTTGCCCTAGTTTAGTTTGTCCCGGAAGTGGTGGTAATGGTAAAACCGGAGGTAATGGAAAGGCAGGTGCAAATGGTATCATTACATCAAATTATGATTTGACTGATAATTATTTTATACCTGGAGGACAAAGTGAATCTGGTGGGCCTGGTGGTGGAGGCCAAGGTGGTGGAGGTGGTGGGGGAAGCACTGGGAGTAGGGAAAGAGTGTGGGTTGTTATTTCGTGTACTGAATCTACTGCTTGTAACGCACAATGGGGCTCTGGTGGAGGAAAAGGTGGACAAGGAGGTTCCGGAGGATCGGGTGGTTTGGGAGGTGGTGCAGCTATAGGTATTTGGGAAAAATCTTCTAGTAATTCAAATATCATTGATGTTATTGTTGCAGTAGGAGCAGCAGGTGTTGGAGGAACAGGAGCAATGGGTAGTAATGGATTGTCTGGTAATAATGGAGGCACACAAAGCGATGTTTATTGTGTTGCTACTATTTGTAATTACAAAGGTGGAAATGGTGGAACCGGTGGAACTGGCGGAAAAGGAGGTACAGGTGGTAATGGTGTAAACGGCATAACTGCTGCTAAAGTTGTTAATGGAATAACTACTTCCACACTTACAGCTTCTATTCCATTCCTATCTACCATTACTCTCGATAATTTCTCTAAAAGAAGTAATATCAGTGGGAAAATGTGTAACAATTCAGAAATTGATATAAAAAATTCTACAGGCTTTTCATTAGCTTCTTTACCTTCAGGTTTATCATTGGTTTCTGATTTAACGCCCGGCTCAAGTTCTTTTGGCTTGTCTTCTCCTGCATTAAAGGTTACTACTGACGATGCAAATAAATTCTTTAATTTAACGGTAAACACTACACCTACAGCAACTAACTTAAATAAATTCTTATATACGGCTGCAGATAACCGTTCTTTGCCAGCAATAACCATTGCGCCTGCTACTAAAGTAATTTGTAAAGGTGGAACAATAGATATCGGAAAATCAAACTCTTTTGATGTAGGTAATATTCAACAATATGAATATATCGTTTTTGCTGATGGTAATACTGCTGCTACGCCAATTTTTACTTCTACCTCATCTAGTTTTATCACTCCTATAATTAATACAGTAGGTAAATATTGGATACGCTATCGCGAGCGCCATAATTGTTGCGGATGGAGTCGCCCTGTTTTTGACTATTTTAATGTAATCGATATCCCCAATGCCCCAACTGCAATGTCTATCACTGGTGCACAATGCTATAACGGTAACCCATTGGCATTTACAATTAATGTAACTGCAACAAAAGCATACGCCGCATTTGATAATTGGGATTTGTTTGATGATGATCCTGCATTTGGAACTCCAACGGCAATTCAGACAAGTACGTCCAATAATCCTGTATTTACGGTTACTCCAACACAGACTACAACTTATTACGTTCGTGGGCGCAATAGTTGTGGCGTTAGCTCAGCATTGAGTAAAATTGCCGTTATTATTGGTGATCAAAGTTCTATAGGTGTTATTGTTTCCGCTACTGAAGAAAAAGAATGTATTGTAAACGATAATTTATGGCATTATTTCAGAAATGACGCAGGTGGTATTATTGCGGCAATTAATAGTAACGGTCAGAACTTAGGAAATGTTAAAATAAAAGTAACCATTGAAACAATAACACATGATGGTGGCTACTATTCCCCTAAACATGGAAATGGAGGCTTAGGTAGAGATGGAACTTGTTTGGAATTCCGGAATTATCTATGAAACGATGGTACACTATTACCCCTCAATATCAACCCACGGTAGGGAATCCATCAAATATTAAATTATTTTTTACCAATGCTGATTATTCAAACTATTCATCAGAACTTAATTCTTGGAACACAGCTACTGGTGGAAACTATTTTGTTTGCTATGGTTATACTACAAATGCAGGAGATTTAGCTGTTTCAAAAAATGAAATGGATGATGTAACTGCAATAACTCCATCTGTAGGGGGTGGGCCGAGCGGTTCTACTGAATATGAGTTGTCAATTCCATCATTCTCTACGTTCAGATTCCATACTAAAGGTGGAATTGGTTCACCGCTTCCGGTAGAACTTGTTTCTTTTAGCGGATATCATGATAATAATGTGAATTTCTTAAATTGGAATACAGCTTCAGAATTAAATACAGACAGATTTGAAATTGAAAAAGCTACTCAACCGCAACAATGGATAAATATTGGTTCTGTGCAAGCTGCCGGAAATTCTAATATACCACGAACATACACTTTTAGTGATATTCATCCAGCTATCGGAGATAATTATTATCGTTTAAAAATGATGGATCTTGATGGTTCATTCAAATATAGCAACGTAATAAATATTCCTGTAAGTGAAGTTCCAAATAATGGATTTATAAGTATTTTCCCTAATCCTACTAGTGGCGATATTACTATTCTTATACAATCTAATGTTGCTTGTAAATCAAATTTGAATATTGTAAATATGTTAGGACAAGAAATAATTAGCAAAGATATTTCTTTACAAAAGGGATTAAATACTTTGCAAATTGAAACAAATTATTTGGCAAGTGGTGCTTATACAATTTCTTTTATAGACGAAATGGGGAAACGGCATATTCATAAATTAATAAAGAATTGAGTAATGAAATAATTGCAGTTGAAGTTCTTGTCTTTAGGGGTTACTAATTATTAATTTCTTCAAACTTAATGTCATAAAGATATTTATACTATGAAAACTAAACTTTCCATTTTTCTATTGGCTATTAATTTTATCCTTTTTTCAAAACAGCAACTTTTTGCGCAAATACCATTAAATACTCCATTTGTAGTACCTTCCCAAACCACCCATACATCAGCAGAGGTATATATAGTATTTATAGAAAACTGCATCGGTGATTTGATTGTAGATCAATTCAATAAAATACCAATAGAAAGTAAACACTTCGCATCAGAGCCAAAACAAAAAATGATAGATCGTATAATAAATGAAAAATTACCGGTTCGTTTTGGAGGAAATGCATTCTTTTTAATCAAAAAGAAAACAAAATTTGCCTTAATGGAAATTAATAGAGTAGAGAATAGTAATCAAATAATATGTAATGAAATAGATTTGAAATCTACTGTACGTAAACCTAATTTCGATGAAGCAGCTTTTATAAATGTGATACTTCCAAAGTAAATAATCTTACGTATATAAAAAAAACAGAGTATTTACTCTGTTTTTTTTTTATTTATAAGGTAAATTACTACTGAAACCGTTCTTTGTTTCCGATAGCATCTAATGGCAATACATTTTTTATAAATTTAAAGTAATTTCTTGATTTTCCAAACCAGCTTACCATTACAGCAAATAATAATTTATATTTCGATGCGGTGTATGGATACCATTGTGCTTCTATCAATTTACCTTGTTTATCTAACAATACCGATTTTAAATTACAAAATACCAATAAGCCATCTTCGCCTTTAAATCGCCCAATTCCGCTGTCTTTTATTCCTCCAAAAGGCAGGTACGGATTGGCTTCATTGAGCATGTGATTGTTTACGCAAACATTACCGCATTTTAGCGCACGTGCCACTCGTTTGCCGCGTTCTATATCCTTGCTCCATACCGATGCACTTAGTCCATAAGGCGAGTCGTTGGCTAATTGTATGGCTTCTTCTTCGGTTTTAAATTTCATTATCGCCAAGGTAGGGCCAAAGGTTTCTTCTGCCGCTACTTTCATGGTGTGGTTGCAGTTTTCAAAAATGGTCGGTGGAATATGGTGTGAGCCTTTTTCTTGAATACCGCCACATAATAATTTTGCACCTTTGGCTAATGCATCTTCGATATGTTCTTCAATTACTTTTACTTGAAAGGATGCCGTAATAGCACCTACATCGCAGTCTTCCGGTGATTTTGTATCTCTGTTAGGGTGCGAAGTTCTAAGTCGTTTTGTTCTTTCCACCAAATAAGGAACCAATTTGTCGTAAATGCCTTCTTGCACATATAATCGCTCGATTCCGGTACAGTTTTGTCCGGCATTGGTAAATGCACCCCACATAATTCCATTTACTGTTCTATCGATATCTACATCATCAAAAACGATACTTGGGTCTTTGCCTCCTAATTCCAAATCAATAGGAATTAGTTGCTGGGCGCAGGCTTCCATTAATTTACGTCCTGTTTTTACACTTCCGGTAAAATGTACTTTATCGGGGCGGTGTGCCAGTAATTTGGCACCTGTTTCTTTGCCGCCCACCACTACTTGTATGGCATCTTTCATAAATCCGCTTGTTGCAAAAAAATGCTCCCAGAGGGGTTTCAGCGGGGTTACTTCTGAGGGTTTTACTATTGTGGCATTTCCGGCCAAAAACGACATTAGCGATGGAACAATTACCTGATAGAAAGGAAAGTTCCAAGGGGTAATAACCAAAACCGTACCTAATGGTTCTACATACTGCATTGATTTTTTTTCCATCAAGAAGATAGGCTGCGGCACTTTTCTGTCTTTTAAAGTTTTGGGTGCTAATTTTCTGTAAACGTCAATAACATCTGTAACTTCAAATACTTCGGCAGCAAATGCGTCCGTGCGTGCTTTGCCGGTTTCCGCAATAATACAATCTAAAATAAAATCGCTGTTGGCAATTACGTAATCTCTGATTTTATATACCTCTGCAATGCGTTGTTCTACGCTCATTGCTTGTATTTTGGGTTGTATTGCTCTGGCTTTTTCAAAATACGTCTGCGCTTGTGCATCGGTTATTTCATCTATTTCGTAAAGGGTTGTTCCATTAATCGGATTGCTGATTTTAATGGCATTAGATTCTAATACAGTCATATCTTATTGAATTTGACCTCCAATATACCTATTAATGGTGATATATTGCAGTGGTGTCATTTTATTTTTTAGTGAAAAAAAATGTTGTTAGTGTCTTAATTTTCTTCTTGGTAGAATAATTTATAATATTTTCTTCCATCTTCGTCTATCCCTTGTTCTATCCATTCGCGGTTGCCATGAATATAGACATGGAAATTTCGGTCTAATTTTAAAACACTTTTGAAAATTCGGGCTTGTTTTTTTACGGCTTGCAGAGAAATCTCAAATGAAGGTTGCAGCTCTAATCCATTATATTTCTGATAAGATTCATCAAAATTTCTGAAAGAATCTATTACATTCGGTGCTTGCAATACTTCGTTTTCAAACTCTTCTTTATCGAAGTTTTCATGTTTTTTAAAATATTGTACGGAGCGGTTTAATAAATCAATTTGGTCTGTTTTTGAAACTTGATATTCTTCCGGAAATTGTTCGGTAATAAACGATTTGGTAAGCGATAGGAAATGGTTGGTATTATTGATGTTATCGTTTTTGGGGGTTACATTTATAAAATCATTTATCCAATAATCGGTGTCAATGCCTTTTGTGTTATTATCTATTACTAATACCGTATAGGGTTCCTCCGAAAATAGTATTAAACATGCTTTATCCGGTTTTTTACCACTAATTCCTTGTTTAATTGCAAGGCTCGTTCCTGCGGAATTTTGCTGCGTTTCCAAGAAATTTTCTTTATTTTCAATTTTATAAATACCTAATGCAGTATATAGCTTTTGGTTGAGTTTTACATCGTCAAATTTTAGAATAAATAAATCGCCGTCATTAATATTAGGATGTTTAGAAACGGAATATAGATGTTGCAAAATATGTTTAGAGGTTTCTTCAAAATCACTGCTGTTATAAATTGCTTTTGATAATTTGAATAACGGATGTAATTCTAAGTCGATAGTATGCGTAAACTCATACGTCGTATGCGTAGCCGTAAATGGTTTTAGAAATATCTTTTTTAAAATCTCTTCTTCTTCCTCGCTTTCATATTCATAAATATAAGGAGGATTTATTTTTGCCGGGTGCTCGCCAATGGTTTGGAAGGATAGTTTTCTAATGGTTGCTTCCTGATATTCAATCATAAATATATATATGTTTTAGGCTGTAAATAAAGTAAAATCAATTTTTTAAATATTACAAAAAGCATTTGCCTTGCCCTCTGTACGTAGGGACGCTTTCTGTTATTTTACCATTTGCAATTAAGTAGAGTTCATTAAATCGTTCGCAAATTTCACCGGCTTTGCTATGCCTAAAAAGTATGGTATCACCGATGTTTATTTTTTCTTTCCCTTTGTATTCAAAAGGGGTTTGTACTTCTCCGGTGCCTTCATTTTCTGTCAGTGTAATTCCACTTGGCAAATATGGTTTGGGCTGTTTGTCGATACCGACAGTACCGCTTGCAATGTATCCGCCACCTAAGCAAGTATAGAATCCATCTTTGGGTTTTCGTACAATTTGCAGGGCAAATCCCACTGCAGGCTGGTGTTTAAATTTGTCATAATAATCGAACAAGGCAGGTGCATAGAAGCCCGAACCTACGGTTACTTCTGTTACCCAATTTTCTTGAATACTGCTTTCTATACTCCCTGTTCCTCCTGCATTTACAAAATCTAATTTATATCCTTTGGATTGTATGTACTGTACAATAGCTTTTCTTCGTTTGGAATAATCAGAGATAGATAATTTTTTTAAAAATGGAATAAGGTAATTTTTTATGCCGTTAGCCGGATTGTGATCGCCTACACCGGCAATTTGTGCTTCGTATCCCATTACGCCGGACAGTTTCAGGTTTTTATATTTTTCAAATTTATCTACTAATGTTTTTGTGTTTTCTACGGTGGTTAAAGGAGAGCGCATAACCCCAAAGTGTATTCCCGGAAAATCGGTGGACATATCTATATCGATACAAACCGGCTGTTGTATGCCTACTTGTTGGGCTATTTCGTTAATGAGTTGTAAGTGTGTTTCACTATCTACCATTAATACTATTTTTTTTCCGGCTTTTGTGGCTTGGCATATTTTTTCTATTTCTGTTTTATTCATAATGGGATAGCCTAACAGCAAATCGTCAAGCCCTTGTTCCGATAAAAACAAGGCTTCATTTCCTGTAAAACACATAATGCCTTTGTATATGGAATTTGATTGTAAAATATGTTTTATTACAGCAACACAACGCAATGACTTGGAAGCAATGCGCAATGTTTTATTGCTTTTACTTGCGCGTTGTGCAATGTCAGCACAATTTTTATCTAATAAATCTAAGTTGCAGTAGGCAAGGGGTAATTGCAAATTTTTGAAAAGAGAATTATAATCGGAGTATGTTGGATTTTTCATGTCTAAAAATAAAAAAATCCTCCCGAAAGCGGAGGATTTTATAAAGTATATTTTTAAAATTCTATTCGGTATTGTAACGTGACCGACCTCGGAGGTTCTAATCTGCCTACCCGCAGCCAGTATTCAGTATTTAAAATATTATTAACGATTAAACCAAGGTTGTGTTTTTTCTTAACGGTAAAAAACATACGTGTATTCATTACAAAATAGCCTCTCACATTTGCACTGTTTGCCAGATAGTCGGAAACTCCCGGAATGGCGATAAATATTTTATCAAAGTTTTCCATTTTGCTGTAAAAACGAGCATCAAATCCTATGTTGAAGAAATTGTTGTACGTATAATCCATATCAAGTGTTAGCAAGTGTCTATTTCTGTATTTTAACAATTGTTCTGCCGTATCGCTACCCACACGTTGGTAAGAATATTTGAATAAGTATTTCAAGAATGTACCGACATTATCTAAGCCGTAAATAGACCCTGTATTTAAAGCTGCCGGCAATGCATAAGTATATCCTATATTGAAAGAGGCTCTATGTTTGCCATAGTTTAGCTCATTTTTAAATGATATATCCCATCCTGCAATTCTAGCTCTAGTAATATTGTTAAATCTTAATTTTATAAGTGCATTTACAGTTGTGTCATTAAATACAGTTTCTGTTTCAACAATATTTTTATATTCTTGCCAAAAGAATGCAAAATCAACTACACCATTGTATAAATTGCTTCTTTTAGATTTTATTATTTGTTTAAATCCAATTTCAGATGTCCAACCATATTCAGGTACTAAACTTGTATTAGGTAATATAGCTAAAGCTCTTTGACCGCCAATATCACCAACTTGCTCATTTACGAATCTTTCAGCAAAACTAGGGAAACGATACGCTTGTCCTATATTAAAACGTAAGTAAGTATTTTTAGCTGCTTGGTAATTTAAACCAGCTCTCCATTGTCCTGGTAGATAGAATTTTAATTTTCCATTTTTATCTCTAAACTCTGCTCCAGTTACACCAGAAAGTTTTTGATATGCAAAATATTCAAATCTTACACCACCAACCAAAGTTAATCTTTTGTATTTCTTTTCTAGCTGTAAGAAACCTGCTAAAATATTTGCTTTCTTCTTGCCACCATTAACAAATGCTGGAACATTTATCCATAAAAATTGCTCATCTAAGCCAGTAATTATTGTTAACTCTTTCTGTGCATAATTTTTTATAAACTGGTAGTTTATGTTAGAAAGTATTGTTTTAGTATTAAATGAAGGTCTATTGAAGTAAGTTCTAGTTTTAATTTCGTGTCTATTGTTTTTCTTATCATAGAATGTAACATATGGATCTACAGTTAATCTAATATTTTCAAATTTATTATCAGCAGCAGCCTTATAAGCACCAGATGTATCATCTTGCCAATAAAAAAATTCGTATTCTCTATTGTACATAAAATTACCAGCAAAACCCCATGATAGTTTAGGATTTTTTTTGCTTGTCCACTTTAGTCTATAATTAACTCTTGCTAAGTATTCTAAGCCATTGTCGTATACTTGGTTGTTTAAATAAAAACTACCACCAACATTATATTCAAAGTTATTGGTTGGTTTATGGGCACGCATAAAAGAAAATCCAACTGATGGTTTAGGGAAATCCCAATATTTAGTTATTTCTCTCTTTGGTTTAGTAATAAAACTCATAAAAGAGGTAATTCTAGTTACTGGAGTTGATGTCGGTTTTTGAGTTTGTAAGCTAATAGTACCATTCATAGCAGACGAACCATACAATACAGAAGAAGCTCCTTTTAGTACTTCAATCTGTCCAACGGATTCTGTAGGTAATAATGACCACTTTACATCACCTCTGTCTGGTGATAATAATGGTAATCCATCTAGAACCATCATTACACGTGAACCAACGCCATAGGACCAACCACTTCCTGCACGAATGTTTGCTTGCCCATCTGCGATGTTTAAACCGGAAACTCTTCGTGCTACTTCATCTATGCGCAATATATTAGAGGTGGCTAATTGTTTGGGTTTTATTACATCTACAGAAATTACTTCTTCAGAGGCATGTTTTTGATAAAGTGAACCTGTAATAACTAAGTCATTTCCTAAAACATTTTTTGCTTCATCTTCTAGTTTTAAATCCAATGAAGTGGTTTCATCGGCTTTTACTTTTACTTTTTGACTGTTAGTCGTATAGCCAACATAAGAAAACGTAAGTGTGTAAGTGCCTTCCGGTGCTTTTAGCTCGTATTCTCCGTTTACATCAGAGATAGTGGATAGGTTGTTGTCCGTGGTTACATTAACGCCAATTAGAGCCTCTTTGGTATTGGTATCTGTAATCTTTCCTTTGATAGTGCCGTCAGCAGCAAGTGTGTAAAGAGTGGATAATAAAAAGGAGATGTTAAATACAATTAATTTTTTGAAATTCATGAATTATTTGTTTACGCAAAAATACGCTGCAAACTGCATTTACCCTAAAAAAAAACAAACTTTTATACACATTACCTATTAATGGGTAGTGTATAAAAGTTTGTTGTAAAACTATAATTTAGCTATTGTTAATTAAATGTCATATCCATGCGGAATCCATACGTACGAGGAGCTTCCACAAGGGTTGGGCGCAGGGTATATTCTCTGTTGGTAATGTTTTTAATTATAAAAGAAAAGTTAAAATCTCTATTTTCTTTTGTAAAGTGATAACCGATACGGGTATCTAAAACAAAGTCGCCTTTAAATTTAGGATGCGCATCGTTCATCGTGTAGCCTTTTTTCAAGTGCGAAGCAGCGTAGGCATTATAACTTGGCAAAATAAATGCAAATACGGCATCTACGCTTTCCATAAAGCTATAATATTGTCCGGTTAAGCCGATAGTGAATCCTTTGAAATCAACATCCCATGAGCCAATAAATTGATGGCGGAAACGGTATTTTAATACGTTGTATTGTGCTGTTCCTTTATATTCATCGCTTGTAGGGTCGTAGTTTTTATATTTAGGTACAATATACGTATAGCCTAAGTTTACGGTAGTTGGGAATTTTCCAAATAATTTCCCTTCTCCGCCGATAGTTGCTTCTAATCCATAAATCATGGTATTGCTTTTTACGTTATTCGCTTGAAAACCAAGCGTGGGCGTATTCACTAAGTTAAATTCCATCATGTTTTTGTATTGGGAATAGAAAGCAGCTAAATCGGCAAATGCACGAACATATTTACCTAACTTAATTCCTTGTTTGACACCAGCTTCAAAAGTAAATCCGGTTTCAGAAGTTAAATTTCTATTCGGATAAATACCAAATCCGGTACCTAACTGTGTTTGAACGAATTTTTCGGCAATAGTAGGGAAGCGGTAGCCTTGTCCGAAAGAAGTACGGATATAGGTGTATTTTGCTGCTTGCACACTAATTCCCAAGCGCGATACCGGTTTGGTTTCCCATTTTTGTTTATCCAAGTGGTTCGATTCAAAACGGAAACCATAGGTAATGTTTAAGCGGTTAAAGAATTTTTTATCCAACTGGAAATAGCCTGCAACGTTTGTTCCGGTATGAATGGTATCACCAAATAATTGAGAGGTAGAGTGAACATAGTTAGCCACAGCACCTGCAGTAACTGTAAAGTTCCATTTCTCTATTCTTCGCTGGTATTGGTATTCTCCATAAATATAATCATTGGAATTACTTTGGTTATTGCTGTTGTCAATTGCGGTACGGGTGTATCTTCCTAAAATTTTATGACTGTTTCCTTTGGAGTCGTTATATCTGAAAAAAGGGTCAATACTTGCTCTAAAGCTTCTGGAGTAGGTAGGTACGCCTGTCGTAGAGCTGGGTAAGTATTTATCTATTCCGTTTCCGCCCCACAAAAAGAATGTTTGGCTTTTGGATGCTTGGATATTGGTATTTACCCCAACGCTTATTTTTTCATTGATACGGTATCTTAAATCAATTGTAACACGACCTCTGGTTTCGTTGTCTCCCCATTTAGAGCCTTGTCTTTTTAAGAACATACCTCCGGCTACAATGTCTAATTTATTTACTTTTTGTCTGTAAGCAAAAGAGAAACCCGCTTCATAAGGTCGTCTGTTTAAGTCATTTTTTATCGTTGTATCTGCACCCATTACTTCCGCTTTCATGTGTATGCTGTCTAATTTCCACCATTGTTTGTTGATGCTGGTATCTCTTACGATTACGCCTGCCACCGGATCGTAGATATAATCTTTTTTAGTTGGATTATCTACCACAGAACCAAAAGTGGACATTTTGAAAAATGGTTTAGAAGTTGGGTATGCCGTACGGATATTCACAATTCCGTTCATAGCCGATGAACCGTATAATGCCGATGCTGCTCCTTTTATTATTTCTATTTGCCCGATATTTTCTACCGGTAAGCCGGACCACGCCGGAAACCCTGCGTCGGCTTGTAAAATAGGTAAATCATCTAATAATAATAATACGCGAGAACCTGCTCCGTAAGAATATCCTGAGCCACCACGAATATTGGGTTGCCCGTCCACTACTGTTACCCCCGAACTTTTATTCAATGCGTCTTTTACGTCATTTAGATTTTGCTTTTCTAAAGCCGCAGGCTTTATTACATCTATTGATACGCTTTCTTCCCCGATTTTACGTTCAAATTTACTGCTGGTCACTACTAATTCGTCTAACATGCTTTGCACTTCTCCCATAGCAACATCTAAGGTTACGGTTTGGTTGGCTTTAATCGTTACCGGTTTAACAATGTTGTCGTATCCGACATAGCTGAATACTATTTTATAGTTTCCCGGTTCAAGTTCTAATTCATACGTTCCAGCTTCATTGGTGATAGACCCTATGGTGCTGTTTTCTACAGAAACATTGACACCAATAAGTGCTTCGTTGCTTTTTGCGTCTTTGATACTTCCTTTTAGTGTGCCTTTCTGAGCAAATACTTGCACACTAATAATGGATACCAATAACAGGAAAAAATTCTTCATGCGGTTGATTTTAAATGTTTGGCTTTAATTTATGTCGAACCGCTAAAATATGTTAAATAATCTGAAAATAAAAAGATAATAATTTGACATTTGCTAAAAAAAAACTCCAACACGATGGTTGGAGTTCTTTTTTTAAATTATACAATTAATGTACTTTTAAGAAAGTTCCTTTTAGGCTTAATGTTGAAACAATTGGTGGAGATGGAATATTGGTAAGGTCAATACCAGCAACAGTGATATTTGTTTTCGCTTTGGCAATATTCAAAGTTGTCGTAGCTCCGTTCGCTGTAATTGTACCAGAACCACCTGCTCTCACGCTCCATATTTTAACTGCACCTCCAGGTAATGGAAGTGTAGTTGGAATCTTGATAGTGTCTGTAGGTCCGCTGCCAATAATAAGTGAATCTAAAATGATTTTATTACAATCATTTTTATCTAATTTTCCTGTAAGAGTTTGACCTCCTAAAGATAAAGATTTGATAGTAACAGAGTCACTTGTAACACTTACAACAGTTAAGCTATCATGTATTAAAGGAAGGATAGATAATGTGTTACCATTAAGATAAATAGTGTGTGCACCAGTGTCTAACCCAGCTGAATTATAACAAGTAGGTCCTTTTTTGCTGTCAGTACAGCTTGTTGTTAAAAATGTAGCTGCAAAAAAAGCAACTATTGCAGTTAAAAAGATTGTTTTTTTCATTTTGTAAATGTTTTTTAAGTGTGAATGAAAGTTTACCAAAAGTATCATTTATATCTTTAAAACGAAAGTTATTTTCGTGTTTTTAAATCATTTTTCGAATAATTCTATTTTCTTGCTTTTTATCAATAAATAATATAGTGCTTGTGTTTTTCCAATGAGTTTAAACCACAAAAAAAAAGAGCCATTTAAGGCTCTTCAAGCTGTGAAATAAATTATTGTTTTGTAAATACCCCTGTTAAGGATTGTCCTGCCAATGGGATAACAGTAGCACCAATAGTAGCAGTACCCGATCCGATGTTAATAACCGTATTTATTTTTGTTCCGTTAACAATTCCGTATCCACCGGCGCGTATATTGGTTAATGTAACCGTGCTAATTGTTTGAGAAGCTATCATAACAGAATCCAATAACACTTTACCACAATTATTTGGGTCAAAAGTACCGATTAAAGGCACCCCCAATTGGTCGCTTTTAATGGAAATCTTATTGTCGTTCGGAGATGGGTCTGTAACCGTTAAAGAATCATCAAAGGTATAAACACCGCCTAAGATAGAATGGGAACCTTTGTATCCTCCCAAAGTGCTGGTTTCATTTACTGCACAAGTTTTTGTTTTAGGATCGCAACCCGTAAGTACTGAAGCAACTGCAAGCGCTGCAAACGATAATACTAAAAATTGTTTTTTCATTTTTGTAATTTTTGTTTTATAACGTGCAAATATATTATCAAATTTTGTTCCGCAAAATAAAATATTCTATTATAATGTGAAGAAATGTAAACAAATAAGAGCAAAATGCGGTTTATATACTGTATTTGGAAATAAATAACGAAAAAACAGTACCAATATTTGTGTAAGATTTGTACTGAATTCCAAATAAAAAATAATAAATTAGCAACGATATAAATAAAATACCATGTCAACAGTAATTGAGCAAACACCCACAACTACATTTGATGCAGCTACGCTTGTAAATAAGCAGCGGGCGTTTTTTGCTTCGGGCAAAACTAAAGATGTAGATTTCAGAATAGAACAGCTAAAAAAATTACGACAACTTATCGTCGAAAATGAACATCAAATAAAAGAAGCCCTTCAAAAAGATTTGAATAAATCAGGCTTAGAGGCATATACCACCGAAATCGGGTTTATGATTGCCGATATCGATCATACGTTAAAAGATATCCGTACGCTGTCAAAACCCCGCAAGGTAAAAACACCTTTATTCCATCAGTTAGGTTCTTCGTGGATACAGGCAGAGCCTTATGGATGCACCTACATCATTGCCCCGTGGAACTATCCGTTTCAGTTGGCATTGTCGCCGGTGGTAGGAGCTATAGCTGCAGGAAATACGTGCTTGCTGCGCCCGTCTAGTATGTCGGAAAACACGGCAAAATTAATGGAACGATTGATTAACCCGAACTTTGAGGAAGGATTGCTAAAAGTAGTATTGTGCAACACTACGCAAAGCAATGAATTATTGGAACATAAATTCGATTATATTTTCTTTACCGGAAGCCCCGATGTAGGTCGTCATATTTATCAGATGGCTGCCAAACATCTAACGCCGGTTACGTTAGAATTAGGCGGAAAAAGCCCCTGTTTTGTCGATGAAAACTTTAATGAAAATTGGGGAATCAAAAGATTGGTATGGGGGAAATTTACGAATGCAGGGCAAACCTGCGTAGCACCCGATTATGTATTGGTAGATAAAAAAGCCAAACAACGGTTTGTAGAATTATTTGCAAAAACGGTAAAAGAATTTTACGGCAATAACCCGCAGCAAAGCCCCGATTTTGGACGCATAATAAATGAAAAACATTTCTTGCGCTTGAGCAGATTTATAGAAAAAGGAAATGTACTCTTAGGTGGACAAACAGACATTAGTAATTTATATATTGCACCTACTTTGTTAGATAATGTTTCGCCCGATGACGAAGTAATGAATGAGGAAATTTTTGGGCCAATAATGCCTATTATTGAATATGAAAAATTAGATGATGCTATTAATTTTGTAAATGCACGAAACAAACCTTTGGCATTGTATATTTTTTCAGATGATAAAATGTATCAAGAGAAAATTTTAAGTAAAACCTCATCAGGAAATGCTTCTATCAATGAGTGTTTGATGCATGTTGGGCAGTTTGAGTTGCCATTTGGCGGCGTAGGAGAGAGTGGTATCGGTGCTTATCACGGTAAGTTGAGTTTCGATACGTTCAGCCACTTAAAAGGAGTGTTGAAAAAATCTACTTTAGCCGACATCGCACAGCGATATCCGCCTTATACAGAAAGTGGTGCCAACTTAATAAAGAAATTGATGTCGTGGTTTTTATAATCACCTCAATAGCTAACTAATAAATAAACAAAAGGCTGCCACAAAAGGGCAGCCTTTTGTTTACCAAGTAATATTCAATTTAAAATTAAACCTTCGAGAGGTCAGGTAATTTGGAATTGCCCAAAGATTATTTTCTGTATCTTTTATCCATCTGTAGGAGAGTGTATTTCTAATACCAATAATATTAAATACTTCAAAGCTTGCCCAGATATTTTCAAATTTTGCACCAATACTATTGGGCTTTTTCAAGGCTCTTTTTTGCCCATTGAGCAATAATGCCGAGAACCCAATATCTAAGCGGCGATAGGGAGGCATTTTTAATACATCTTTGTATCTATTGTGGTCGGGCGGGCCATAAGGTAATCCGGTGCCGATTACCAAATTAAAATGCACTTTAAAACGCTTGTATTTCTCTAAATAATCTTGAAAATAAAAGCTCACAAACAGGGCTTGGTCGGTGGGTCTGCGGATATATCCAGGGTAATTGGTGAGCGTATCCGTGATACGGTTAGTGGTAGCTTTTGGCGAGTTGTAAATGTTTCCTAAGCTATCTTTATACGTGTAATAATAATCATTGTTGATATTTTCTTTAGTATTCAAATAAGAAACGGTAATCCAAGAATCTGCTCCTTTTATCATTTCACCAAATAAGCGTAAATCAAAACCTGTAGCATATCCTTTCGCATTGTTTTGTGCAAAATATCGAATGCGTACATCTTCAATTTCATAGGGATTTAAGTTTCGGATATATTTGTAATAGGCTTCTGCCGAGAATTTGAATTTTCTATTTTTTATTTTGAAATTATAGTCTGCCCCCAACACTACATGGTAGGATTGTTGTGCTTTTACCTGCCGGTTGATGGTGCCATCTAACTGGCGTAATTCTCTGTAAAACGGAGGCTGAACATACATACCACCTGCTAATCGGAAAGTTACATCACTTTTTAATTTAGGATGATAGATGAGTTGCATGCGCGGGCTTACTAAAAATTCACGGTTGACATTCCAATAATTATAGCGTATTCCGGCAATTAATGTCAGCTGCGTCGAGTCCGTGTTAATAATGCTCCATGTATCTTGAAAATAGCCGTGCGTACGAAACGAAGTAAGATTGTTTTTGGATTTTATATGATATGGAAAAGTGATTGAAGTTCCAGAATATGGTATAGAATACCCGGCGGAGTCGATGCGCTGCCATTCGCTAAGTTCGTCATTAATCTTTTCGTATTGGAAAGTAGCTCCCCATTCTAAGAGATGTTTCTCTTTTGCGCTTTGCTTGTCTTTTATACTATATTTTCCTAAATGTGCAACATTGGCAACTATGGCATTTAGTTTATTACGCTCCCAATCGTGAAATGCACCGATAGCTAAGTTGGCTTTTTTATTTCCAAAATTATCACTGCTCGGATCTATTTCTATTTCATCTAATGAATAATAACTTGTAATATCAAACGATTCGGCTTCTTTCATTTTCCAAAAGGAAGAAAGGAATTTTAAACTCAATTTGGTGTTGGGTAAATATTTATAAGAAATACCCACCATTGTATTTTCAAATCTATCCTTTTCTTTACCATCAAAATCGACGGAGAATTGTAGGAGCTTATCAAACGTGCCTGCGCGCGTATTTTCTGTTACGGGTGTAAATTTATAATCATTGAAAGAGTGATTAGCTAAAATTTCTATATCGTGTTTTATGCTTGGTTTGATATGGAAATCGGTTTGCAGGTCAAAAAAATTAGGATTATATTCTCCTTTTTTATCTAAACTACCCAATAAATAACCGTTTGTTTTGTAGCGCATCCCCACGAGGTATGTGAATTTCGGATTTTCATTTACGCTGTCTTTTTTGGAATATGCGGCACCTTCAACATGTGCATTTACGCCTAATATACTTGCCATCACGGAGCCGTGAAATTCTTTTGGCGATTTGTATTTTATGTTTAACACGGATGACATTTTATCGCCGTATTTTGCTTCAAATCCACCGCCCGAAAAATAGAGCTTATCTGTTAAATCCAAATTGGTAAAACTCAATCCCTCTTGCTGCCCGCTGGAGATTAGAAAGGGTCTGTAAATTTCAAAGTCGTTTACGTACACCAGATTTTCATCATAATTTCCGCCTCGTACATTGTATTGCCCCGATAGTTCATTGTTCGATTGCACACCTTGCCCTAATGTTTTGATAACGGTGCCTACATCACCGGTTGGGTTGGGGAAATATTCCGCACTCTTTGCTTGCAGTACCGTTTCTCCGGATTTACTTTTTGTAGCCGTAATTTCTACGGTATCTATCAAATTTTCATTTTGTAGTAGTTGAATATCTTTGAAAATGGTGGCTTTATTAGTAGGATAAATAATTATCCTTTTTCTTAGATATTCTACGCCTGAAAACTCAATTACACAGGAGTCTTCGTAAGTGACCTCAATAGCATAAAACCCTTTGGAGTTGGAGGTAGTACCATTATGCGTTCCTACTTGCGAAATTGAAATATTGGCAATGGGGGTGTTTTTATAATCGGTGATTTTCCCTTTTACTACAATATTTATTTGTGCATTTGCAGTAAATAGCACCATTGATAAAATTGCAGCTAAGAGAAGGGTTCGCATCATAAGGTAAACGAAAATAGCTAAACGATATTTTTTAATTGTTGTATGGTCTGAAGTGGGTTTTCCGAATTGAAAACGGTATTTCCGGCAACTAATACATCTGCGCCGCATTTGAGTAATTGTGCTGCATTCTGTAAAGCTACTCCGCCATCAATTTCTATAAGGGTGTGTGCATTTCTTTTTAAAATTAGTTCTTTTAAAGCAGAGATTTTATGAAAAGTATTTTCAATAAATTTTTGACCGCCAAATCCGGGGTTTACACTCATCATACACACAATATCTACATCGTTGATTACATCTTCTAACAAGGCAACAGAGGTATGCGGATTGATGGCAACGCCTGCACGCATTCCCGTGGTATGTATTTTTTGCAGCGTACGATGTAGATGCGTAGAAGCCTCATAATGTACCGAAAGAATATCGGCGCCGGCGTTTTTAAACTGTTCTATATATTTATCTGGTTCTACAATCATCAAATGTACGTCAAATGTTTTAGTGCTTAATTTGCGCATTGCTTGTATAAGCGGAAAGCCAAAGGAAATATTAGGCACAAAAACACCATCCATGACATCAATATGGATGTATTCCGCAACGCTGTTGTTTAACATTTCAAAATCACGTTGCAAGTTGCTAAAGTTTGCAGATAAAACAGATGGAGCAATGATAGGTGGTTTCATTGTGGTAAAGATAAAAAGATATTTATGAAAATATTAGTGAAAAGAAATGCTATCCCAATTTATTGAAAGTTAAATGGGTTATACCCTGCATCTCACATCTCACATCTCAAATCTCAAATCTATTTAGTAAATGCATATTGAATGATATTCGCTCCCATTTTCAACGCTTTAAGTCTTGTTTCTTCGGGGTCTTTATGCACCGATTGGTCTTCCCATCCATCTCCTAAATCGCATTCATAATCATAAAAACAAACTAATCTGCCTTGATAAATTATTCCAAATCCTTGTGCGGGTTTTCCGTCATGTTCATGTATTTTAGGTAAGCCGTTGGGGAAATCATATTTTTGATGGTAAATTGGGTGTGAAACCGGCAATTCTACAAATTCCAGTTCCGGAAATACTTTTTTCATGGCTTTGCGAATGTAAGGGTCAATTCCGTAATTGTCAGAAACATGTAAAAAGCCACCGCCTATTAAATAGGTTCTTATGTTATCTGCTTCTTGGTCGGTGAAAATAATATTCCCATGCCCTGTAATATGCACAAAAGGATAATTAAAAAGTGCCGCACTTCCGGACTCCACTTCATTAATGTCGATGCTTAAATTAGTGTTTAAGTTCTGATTACAAAATTTTGCTAAGTTGGGCAATGAGGTTGGATTGGCATACCAATCCCCGCCGCCTTTGTATTTTAGCAATCCGATTTTTGCCGTTGATTTTGATTGCCCTAAAAGAGCAACTGTGCAACTACAAAACAACAGTAATAGAAGTATTGGTTTAGCTTTCATCATTTAGTAATTGAATCGTAGTACAGGCAACAATGCCTGCCGTTTCTACCCGCAATATAGAATTTCCGAGCGAAACGGGAATATAATTTCTGTTAAGAGCAGCTTGTATTTCAGTAGGCGTAAAATCGCCTTCCGGTCCGATAAGAATTAAAGCTGTATTATCTTTCTCGTACACTGATTTCAACTGTTTTTTGGGCGCTTCGCAATGCGCTATAAAATGTTGCTGTATGTCGGCATGTTCTTCCGAAATAAATTTTTTAAAAGGTTGTATTGGATGTAATACCGGAAAATATAATTGCCCACTTTGCTTGGCAGCTGAAACAATAATTTGTTGCAGTCGTTCTTGTTTTATAGTTTCTTTTTCTGTTCGTTCTGATAGGATAGGATAAATAGCTGCGATTCCAATTTCAGTAGCTTTTTCTAAAAACCACTCTAAGCGTGCAGGGTTTTTGGTAGGGCAAATGGCTATCGAAAGTTTTTGCTTATTTTCATTTTCTTGTTTTAGGATGCCTTCGATTTCGACTTGCACTTCATTTTTTTGAATATTTGAAATGACACCTTGATAGAGTATGCCGCTTCCGTTTAATACTTCTATTTTATCGTTTGTTTTACACCGCAGAACTTTAGTGCAATGTTGTGCCTCTTCATCTTCTAAATAAATGAAATTTGCTTGAATATTCGGACTGTAAAATCTTTTCACTGGGACATAAATTGAGTGCGTTTGTAATTCTTTTTTTGTTCAATATTTATTCTGCAATGTCATCTTCCTCTTCCGTTTCATCGCCAAAGAACCAAAAATGCGTTTGTCCGTAATTTCTAACTTCCAATAATTTTGGATGCTCCGTAAAATCATGTTTTGGAGAGGTTTCTAAGACAAATAAGCCATTTTCCCGTAGTAAGTTTTTGTCAAAAATAATATCCGGAATTTCATCGATTACTTCTAAAGCATACGGAGGTCCGGCAAAAATTAAATCATATTGTTGGGTGCAATTTTTTGCAAATTGTATAGCATCTCCAAAGATGATTTTATGGTTGGGAATTTTAACTTCTTCACTCATTTTTTTTATAAAACCCAAGCTGATTTTGCTCATATCCACAGAGGTGATATCGGTACAACCCCGGGAGAATATTTCCATATCCAAACTACCGGTGCCGGCAAATAAATCCAAGAATTTTACTTCCGAGAAATCAAATTGATTATTGAGAATATTAAATAATGCTTCTTTTGCGAAATCTGTTGTAGGACGCGCAGGAATGTTTTTTGGAGGATAAAAGCGTTTACCTTTTAATGTTCCGGAGATAATCCTCATTTTGTTTCTATTTATGCTAATTAATTATTGAGCACTTACTTTCTATAAGCCCATTCCTAATAAATTCATGTAGTAATGTAAAGGAATATCTTCGATGCCATATAAAAAAGGAAGTGTATTTTTTAAGGTTCTGTCGATTTCAAAATTCCGAACATACCCATACGTTGTAGAGTACATCGGTGATTTTTCTTCTATAAATCCATATAAAATAGAGGGGAATTCATTCAAATCTAATCCTAAATGCTCATAAGATAACCGAATGTAATACAGTAAATCCTCCTTTGCTTTTATAGGAAATTTATTGTAAAAATGATTGCTCCCATCTTTTTTATAACAAATAGTCAACTCTTCTCCATATATATTTAATGCCAAATAATTTTTGAAGGAAAGTTTTGTATTGTAAAAATTCAGCAAGCCGTAATCGGTACAATAAAATTCAACATTGGGTAGTTGGTTTTCAATATAGTTGATGGTTTTATCGGGCAATGCATAGTAAACGTAAAACGTATCTGAAATTTTGTTTTTAAGATAGGTAAGGTTTTCATTGTCAGAAAAGCCAAGTAATCTAAAAACTTCTGCCGGTTTTTCTGTCTTGTCCGGTAAAATGGTAAATTCCGGAGAGTAAATGGCCACTTTACTATTTTTAAATGGCAATCCCAATAACTCCTGCCGGTCAGAAAACCATATAGCAATGGAGTCGTTGTGTAAATATTTCCCTATATTTTGATCAATTACTTTTGCTTCAAAATCAATAATTTGATTATTTTCCTTATCTAAAATGGCATAAGAATAGCAATAGGGATGCAAATGCATCAACAATTCCAGTTGTTGCGACTTTCTTAGTATGTCAATTGAGGTTCTAATACTTTATTTTTTATGCAATTATAACAAAAACAAAATTTTATCGGAAACTTTTTACTTAATTACTTATTACTTTACTAATTTTGTTGCTTTAAAAGAGCAATTAGACGAATTTCTATTAAAAAGTTTAGCTCTTTGTTAATAAAAAAAATAATTACAATGAATTTACACGAATACCAAGGTAAAGACCTATTAAAAAAATTTGGAGTAAGAGTACAAGAAGGTATTGTAGCTGAAACGGTAGAACAAGCTGTAGCTGCATGGGAACAAATACATGCTCGAACAGGAAGTGAGGGCGTGGTAGTGAAAGCGCAAATACATGCCGGCGGAAGAGGAAAAGGCGGTGGCGTAAAATTTGCCCCAAACTTAGAAGCACTTAAAGAAAAAGCCGGCCAAATTTTAGGAATGACTTTGGTAACCCCTCAAACCGGCCCGCACGGAAAAGTAGTACACAAAATATTCATTGCGGAAGATTCCTATTATCCGGGAGCAACTCCTACTAAAGAATTTTATATGTCTGTTTTGTTAGACAGAAAAAAAGAATGTAATGTGATAATGTATTCTACCGAAGGAGGAATGGATATTGAGGAGGTAGCAGAACATACCCCCGATAAAATTTTTAAAGAATGGGTGGATCCTGCTGTAGGAGTGCAACCTTTCCAAGCCAGACGTATTGCATTTAATTTAGGATTGAGTGGTAATGCATTTAAAGAAATGGTCGTATTCGTTCAAAGTTTGTACAAGGCTTACGAGGCATCAGATTCCAGCATGTTTGAGATAAATCCTGTGTTAAAAACATCAGATGAAAAAATAATTGCGGTAGATGCAAAAGTAAATTTAGATGATAATGCATTGTTCAGACATCCTGATTTGGAAGCACAGCGCGATTTATTAGAAGAAGATCCGACAGAAGTGGAAGCCGGAGAAGCAGATTTGAACTATGTGAAATTAGACGGAAATGTGGGATGTATGGTAAATGGCGCCGGATTAGCAATGGCAACAATGGATATTATAAAATTGAGTGGCGGAGAGCCGGCAAACTTTTTGGATGTTGGCGGAACGGCTAATGCAGAACGTGTAGAAAAAGCATTCCGTATAATCATGAAAGACCCGCATGTAAAAGCAATTTTGATAAATATTTTTGGCGGTATCGTTCGATGTGATAGAGTGGCAGAAGGTGTTATCGAAGCCTATAAAAACATCGGTACTATAGATATTCCTATTATCGTGCGTTTACAAGGCACAAATGCCGATATTGCTAAACAAATGATAACGGATTCAGGTTTAAAAGTAGAATCAGCCATACTATTGTCCGAAGCCGCTGAATTGGTAGCCAAAGCAGTAGCGTGAGGATATTTGAGATTTGAGATTTGAGATGTGAGATGAGGGATTTGAAATGTGAGATGTAACATTATTTACCTTCCGATAAATCGGAATATCATTAACCATTATCCACTATGCTCATAGAATTATTTCCTCATAACATAGATATGCGCAAGATGAAGCAAATTGTAGAATGCTTGCACGATGGAGGGATAATAATCTACCCTACAGATACTGTATATGGCATGGGATGCGATGTGTTTAATAAAAGCGCAGTAGAGAAAATTTGCCAAATAAAAAAAGTGAAAGTAGAAAAGATGAATTTCTCTTTTATCTTTAATGATTTAAGCCATCTTAGTGATTATACCTTAAATGTAGATACGCCGACCTATAAACTACTGAAACGATGCTTGCCCGGCCCTTATACCTTTATTTTAAAAGCTAATAATTCCATTCCCAAATTATTTAAAAACAATAAGCGAACTATCGGTATCCGCGTGCCGAATAATCCAATTCCACAAAAGATTGTACAAGAGTTAGGTCATCCAATTCTTACTACATCCGTACACCATGAAGATGATATCATAGATTATATTACCGACCCTAACGCCATTTATGAACGATATGAAAATTTGGTAGATATTGTAATTGATGGCGGCATTGGTGGTTACAAACCTTCAACAATTATAGACTGTACCGGTGATGCTCCTTTGGTTACTCGCGAAGGAATCGGAGAAACAGAAGGAATCCTTTAATTCTACTTCCTTTTACATCTACTTTTCATATTTTTATGTATCTTACTTTAGTAAAAACTAAAATGATGAAAACAATATATATCCTATGTTTAATGGTGTCGATTAATGTAGCAGCTTTTGCACAAACGATAACCTCAACCGTAATAAAACCGCCGGCATTATTGCGTTGTAATGAAGTGCCGGCTAAACTTAATAATATTGTTTTTGGCGCTATACCACCCAATGCGCAAAACCAACCGGTAGTAGTTTTTGTACACGGCTGGTTTGATAATGGTTTTGCGTGGTTTATGGCAAAAAATAAATGGTACGAAAATAGCTATAATGCCGGATACCGTACCGCCTTTTTCTTTCATTCTTTTAGTGATGCTTATGAGGATAATGGACGTGTGATAGCACAAATGATACGAGAAACTTGCCGCCATTACAACACGGATAAAGTTATCGCAGTATGCCATAGCAAAGGAGGCTACGATATGGATTATGCCTTATATAATGAAAATGTTTGGGATTCTGTGCAAGGCGTAATTACTTTATCTACACCCTATTGGGGGGCGCCATTAGCGGACTTAATTTCTGTTCCGTTTTTCCGAACCATCTTAGAAGCAATACCTATTGTCGGTCCGATATTTAAAGGGAAAGGCACTTACCAAATGCAAACGGCATATATGGCAGGGGTGGTACGCCCAATGATAGACAATCATCCGAATAACAGACCGGAGAAATTTCATTGTTACGCTGCTTGGGGATACCAACATGCCACACAATTTCCCGGTGCCATTCCCGATGACATGCTTAAAGTGGTGTTTCGGGATTACCAACCGCTATGTTTAGACATTCCCGGATTTGGTAATTTTGCAGGAGGCTTAATGTCAACATTTATGGGAATCACAGGTATATTAACAGATATTTCCAACGTACAACCTAAATATGAAAACCCTGCGAAAAATCATCATTTAAACGATGGCTTAGCGCCATATTATTCCAGTTTACGTCCGGGTAGTATCGAAATATCACAACGCCCACCTTCGCAGCAGTCTTACTTAAACCATATCGATGAATTACTGTCGTCTTATGCTTGGAATATTGTACAACCTGAAATTGAATATTTCAAATTGCATCCTGTTTTGAGAAAAGCAAACCAGCCACTTGCCACCGAAAATGTACCCACGGATATTAGCGTCACTGCTGCTTCAGACATGCAATTTATACAAGGAAATACATTCTCTATCAATACCGCTTCTGAAAATAAATTGTATTTGGTAGGAACATGTGCCAACGAAAAAATAGAGGTATATGATGAACAACATCGTTTAGTAAAAACGATGCCGTTAACTTTAAGCACACAAGGGATGTTGGATATTTTCCATGAAATAGATTTATCTACTTTGGCATCTAATCAAAAATATACTATTCAAACTTCTATTCCTGTTACGGGGTTATTGAAAGACGGTAACTCTGCATCTATAGAAATAAATACACATTCAGATAAAACAAGCTATAAAGAAGAACCTTTAGATTTTGAAGTAAAATTAAATAATTGGCCGGAATTGGCGGCAACCACAACCGTAGATGGTTTTTTAAGCAGAAATATGGATATGAGTGGAAATGTTTTAAACGAAAAATTGATACCAATTTCTTTTGTGTATGACGAAACTAAAGCAGTATTTATTTGTAAAAATAAATTAGATATACCTGAAGGTGTTTATTCAGTTACCGTATTTGCCAATGGCAATGAAATAAAGCGTTTTGCAGCTACCAGTATTTTACTAAAACAAGAACGAAAAGCTATTACTAAAACGGCTACTGAATGGCAGGTTTTCCCTAATCCTACTACTGATTTTGTGACTGTACAATATACTTCCGATAAACCCTCAACGGTTGTTGTTGAACTGTTTGATTTGACAGGGAAATTATTGTATCAACAGAAGCAAGAGGTAGAGCTTGGGGGGCATCAGATTCAGCTTTCCAATACTGATTTGAGCTTGCCAAAAGGTGCATACCTGCTAAGCCTATCCGTCAATGGACATAAAAACAATAAGGTGATTGTGTTTGATTGATTACCAAATTTTAATTTTCAGAAAAGGCTGAATACTATTGTAAGGAATAGTTACACTTGGTGCGCCGGCAGCATACGGTGCCATCTCATAAGGGTTGTATTGAAACTCAATCCCATTTTTAGTGATAGCAAAATTGTCATTAAAACGAAATTTTCCGTAAGCAGCACTTTCTTCATAATTATCACCATCTCCGAATATAAAATATCCCAAGCCGGATAAAGAAGCAGTGTCTTCAATATTGTTATCAGATTTAAAATATTGCTGTCCTATTCGCAATAAGGCGGTATCGCTAAGGTTTAAAATATCACTTGCTTTTAGCTGCTTTTTATTGAGTATATCAAATGTGTAGAAATTAGTTGTTGCAATGGGGTGGGCACCACCTTGATACGATTGATGGTAAGATTTTATGGTAATATATTGCCCTAATTTATGATAAACGGAAACATTATTGTCATTCGTCCATGCCGAACTTTCATCATCATAATCGCCTTCTTTTTTTAAATCGGCATTCTCCTTAAAATAACTTTCCACCGATTCAATGGGAGAGGTGTAAGAAGAAGTATCCGTATTGTATAGAACTATTTTTAATACTTCTGAGTTTAAATACGCATTTAATGAAGTATCCGGTGTGTTAAAAATAGGATAGCTAACGGTTGCATTGGGGCAGTTTTTATATTTTTGCAGGCACGCTGCATCTGTAGTATCTAAGGAAAACAACGAATATTTTAAAGTATCACTTTCAACGGCATTAAATTTTTCTGAATCCGATTGGGCTTTGTGCTTACAAGCATTAAAGGATAATCCGATAAAGAGGAGCACGGTAATTTGTATGTATTTAAAATTCATGTACAATAGTACAAAGAATTTTAATTTTCAGTAATTTTTGTAAATGAAGTTGGTATTATTTTTTTATTTGCCACTACAGTTGCTTTGCGCATTCTGCGTTCAATGTCTATTTTTTCACGCTCCGTTCCTTTGTAATGCAGCCGAGTGCCCATCACATAATCCCATAGCGGAAAGGTGACGCACCAATTTTTATCTTGGTCGGGTGCCATGTGGTGGTCGTAATGCCAAGGTAAATATTTATAGGCCCATTCCGGATCGAGGTGTGATTTTTTATGTACACGATAATAATTCCAAGCAGAAAACCACACGCCCATAGTAAAGCCGGGAGCTACCCAAAATAAGGGGGAAACAATAGCCGCACCGGTAGCTAATGCAACCGCTTCTTTGCTTTGCGGATCCCATGCTTCCCAAATAGAATGTTCGTAGTCTGAATCGCGGAAGTTTTGTTGAATGGTAGTTTTGTGGTGAATAGCCCAATGAAACCGCCAAAAGTTACCTTTCTTTTTCCCTTGCCCATGCAATACATTTTTATGGAAATACCACTCAAAAGCATTGGAGAAAATTAATCCATTTACAAATCCTAACATGTGGAGTATTTTATACTAAAATAATGAAATAAACTGAATTTATCCTAAAAAATAATTGAAACAAAAAACATGAACGGTTGTTGTTGTAAATTATTATATGCCGATACAGTCGATACAATTAAATACAGTGTATTCCATTCAAATTTTTGATACTATAGATAAAATAGGAGAAGAGCAATGGAATGCTGTAAACAAGCAAATTTTATTCTATCAAACGTATTCTTTTCTGAAAATAATTGAAGAGTTGCACCAATCAATTGCATTTCGATACGTGTTAGTGTATAAAGAGCATAAAATAATTGCTGCGTTATATACCCAACGGATTTATTTCCCCTATAAGAATTTAACGCACTATTCAAACGAAGAAATAAAAGGGATAAAAGGATTTTTGAAAAATTATTTTTCCCAAAAATATACCTATCTATTAAACTTGGGCAATGTGTTTTTCACCGGAGATAAAGGAATTATTTGTACTAACGAAGAGGACGTTTTGCCTCATGTGGAACAAATATTTAACAGTGTTAAAGCCTCATTTGCCGTACATGCTCCTAAAACATTTTTATTATCGAACGTATATAAAGCAGAAGATGTAAAATGTATGGATTTGTGTCGTAATGGCTTTCATCCATTTGTTACAGAGCCAGACTTGTTTCTGCAAGTTCGTCCGCATTGGCATAGCTATACTGATTATTTGAATTCATTATCTTCAAAATATAGAATTAGAGCAAATAAAGTACTTGCTGTATCACAAGATATAGAAGTCAAGAATTTATCTTTAGAAGAAATTAAAAACCACAAAAAAGATATCACTCGATTGTACACGAATGTCGTTAATCATGTTGCTTTTAATATGGCAGCTTTGAATATCGAGTTTTTTGAAGTAGCAAAAAAAATATACGGCAGTAAATGTATGTTACTCGGTTATTATAAAAATTCGGTAATGGTGGGCTTTGCATTTATTTTTAATGTGGATGATTACATGTTACACGTGCATTACATAGGTTTAGATTACACCATTAATCAGCAACAGAAATTATATAATAGAATGTTGTTGGATTTTGTGCGGATGGGTATTGAGCAAAAAAAACCAACGATACATTTTGGTAGAACGGCAACAGAAATAAAAACCACTATTGGGGCATATCCTGTGCCGCTGCAAGCCTATATAAAAATGAGTAATCCAATGATGAATGCTGTTATCCCGTATATTTTAGAACGCATTAAACCACCGGAATACACTATTCGGAATCCATTTAAAGAAGTTATTTTTGATGATTGATAAAATCTTCGAACGATTTTCGTTTTGTGTTTTCTGTTTCCTCAGCCGCTATTTCTACATTTCTTTCTTTTTTATTTCGATAAATATACGCAAGAGCAGCCCCTGTTATTCCGCCCATTACGTGAGATTCCCAAGATACATTAGGCTGTAGCGGAAACAACCCCCATACCATCCCACCATAAAATATAGAAACACCACTTGCAATAGCAATGGAGCTCATATCCATTCTTAAAAACCCACTACACAATAAAAATGCGCCTAATCCATAAATAATGCCGCTTGCTCCAATATGATAGGAGCCGGTACGTGCAAAGCACCAAACTAAAAATCCGGTAATGATATAATTCAATATCCAAACCCGCAACGCAATACTTGGATAAATAAGAAACAATACAACGCCGAAAATAAACAAAGGCAAAGAATTGGATAGTAAATGCTCCCAATTTCCGTGTATAAGCGGAGCCGTAAGAATGCCAATCAAAGTGCTTTTATCTTTGGGATGTATGCCTAATGCCCCAAAATCTAAATGAAAAATAAATTGTATCACATTGATAACCCACATAAGTACAACAAATAAAATAGGTATGCTTATACGTTTTTCCATTGCTCTATATACTATTTTTTGACATTTCCGTTAAATTTCTACTATTTCTACTAAAAAACACTTTTATTTTAACAATAGTTGAATTTTTATCGACAATAGAGAATAAAATGATTAACATTCTTATTTTAGCGAACAAAATTTTTACGTTTCATGATTATAGGTATTCCAAAAGAAACCAAATTTAAAGAAAACAGGGTATCCATTACTCCTGCTATCGCAAAAGATTTGATAAAACAAGGTTTCCAAGTGCAAGTAGAAGCAGGCGCAGGTTTAAATTCGTATTTCTCTGATGAGAATTATAAAGAAGCCGGAGCAACATTAACGGATAAAAATACAGTATATGCAGCTGATATTGTATTGAAAGTAAATGCTCCACAACCCGAAGAAGTGGCACTGATGAAAAAAGGTGGCATCTTGATGTCGTTTATGTGGGCAGCTACTAATCCTGAATTGGTGAGCGCATGTGAAAAAGCCGGTATATCTGCTTTTTCAATGGATGCAGTACCTCGTATTTCACGTGCACAAAAAATGGACGCTTTATCGTCACAAGCCAACTTAGCCGGATACAAAGCCGTTATTATGTGCGCCGATACCTTAGGGAAAATTTTCCCGATGATGACTACTGCAGCGGGGACTATAAAACCGGCAAAAGTGGTGATTTTTGGTGCAGGAGTAGCCGGCTTACAAGCCATCGCCACCGCAAAACGATTAGGGGCAATGGTAGAAGTATCAGATATTCGTCCTGAAACAAAAGAACAAGTGCAGTCCTTAGGCGGAAAATTTATTGAAGTGAAAGGCGACGACACTATCAAAATGGAAGGCGGTTATGTGAAAGGAGTATCGGAAGAATTTTTGAAAAAGCAACAAGAATTAGTAAGTAAGCATGTCGCTGAGGCTGATATTGTTATAACAACGGCATTAATTCCGGGAAGAAAAGCACCGGTTTTAGTAACGGAAGAAATGGTAAAATCCATGAAATTTGGCTCTGTTATTTTAGATATGGCCGTAGAACAAGGCGGAAATGTGGTAGGAAGTAAGCTAAATGAAAATGTAACTATCAATGGTGTTACTATCATTGGTGAAGGAAATATTCCATCCTTATTACCAATGAATGCCAGCGATTTATACGCTAAAAATATTCAAACACTTTTATACCATTTAGCTACTAAAGATGGCTTTAAATGGGAAATGGAAGAAGAAATTACCAAAGGTAGTTTGATTGTTTATAATGGGGTTAAACAAATTAATTAATTACACAACTACTAGTTTGATTTTAACGCATTATTTTATGACTACCTTATTTTAATACTAAAATTATAATTATGGAAATATTCAATTTTTTTGTAGAAAATCGTGAAATGATTTACTTCATCATCTTGGCAATATTTGTTGGAGTAGAAGTAATCGGCGGTGTGCCAACCGTATTACACACCCCATTGATGTCCGGTGCAAATGCCATTCATGGCGTAGTAATTGTAGGCGCAATCATTGTAATGTTAGATACAGAACCCAATAATATATTTGGTCTTTCCTTAGGATTTTTAGCGGTTATCTTAGGTACGCTAAATGTAGTAGGCGGCTTTGTAGTGACCGATAGAATGTTAGAAATGTTTAAAAAGAAATAAATCAATAAAATTAATTAATGAAGTAATTTATTAATGATAAAAAATAAAAGCATTACTGAATTATTTAATTACTCAATTATTAAATTAAATTAATATAATGAACGGAATTTTAGAAATATGTTATTTAATAGGATCAGTAACATTTATATTGGGATTAAAAATGATGGGAAATGCCAAAACAGCACGGCAAGGAAATTTGATAGGTGCATTTGGTATGACTGTTGCTATTTTGGGAACTATTTTTTTGTTTAAATATGAAGAAGCATCTCGTAGTGCATTAAAGCTTATCTTAATATTTGCGGCAATCGCTATCGGTACTGCTATTGGTTGGTGGAAAGCAAAAAGCGTGGAAATGACCAAAATGCCGGAACTTGTTTCCATGTTTAACGGTATGGGAGGTGCTTGTGCTGCATTAATCGGGTTGACAGAATTTCAGCACAATTTGAATAATCCGAAAGCATTAGCATTTATCATTGCAGGAATGGTCATTGGAACAATTTCCTTTTCGGGTTCTATTATTGCGTATTTAAAATTGGAAGGTACTATGAAAAAACCTATCCGATTGCCTCAATACAATATTTTTAATAATGCGCTATTGCTGGTTGTCTTAGGGTTTTCTGTTTTAGTAGTAATAAAAGCCGCTGTTTTACCCGCTTCTATTATATGGTTATTATTTGCTGTCGCTATTGTATATGGTATTTTATTTACTATTCCGATTGGAGGTGCAGATATGCCGGTCGTAATTTCATTATTAAATTCCTTTACAGGCTTAGCTGCTGCATTCGGTGGTTTCTTATACGATAACAAGCCAATGCTAACCGGCGGTATCTTAGTTGGCTCAGCAGGTACGTTGTTAACTTTAGCCATGTGTAAAGCAATGAACAGACCTTTGAGCAATGTTATATTTGGTGCATTCGGCGGCGGTGGCGCTGCTGCAGGAAGCTCCGAAGTAGAAGGCACAATAAAAGATATACAAGTAACCGACTTAGCCGTTTTGCTAAACTATTCAAAGAAAGTAGTAATAGTGCCGGGCTATGGCTTAGCTGTTGCACAAGCCCAACACGTAATTCATGAGTTAGAGAAATTATTGGAAGATCGCGGCGTAGAAGTAAAATATGCTATTCATCCGGTTGCAGGTCGTATGCCGGGACACATGAACGTATTGTTGGCAGAATCAAATGTAGAATATGATAAATTAGTGGAAATGGAAGACATTAATCCGGAGTTTGAGCAAACAGATGTGGTGTTGGTAGTTGGCGCAAATGATGTTGTAAATCCGGCAGCAAAAACAGATCCAAGTTCTCCAATTTATGGTATGCCAATATTAGAAGTAGATAGAGCAAAACATATCGTTGTAAACAAACGCTCTATGAATGCAGGATACGCCGGAATTGATAACTTATTGTTCTACGATCCAAAATGTTCTATGTTCTTTGGCGATGCAAAAAAAGCATTGACAGAATTAGTTGCAGAAATTAAAACACTGTAATTTATTTCTTTAAGGTAAATAAGCCTAATAGCGTTTTTCTTTTCGTTAAATACAATAGTTTCCCGCTTATCTTTATGGTATCGGCGGTATAAAGCAGTTGCATAAATTCTTTATCAATAGAGTGTTTCCCACAGGCAATGTTGGAAGAAACGATATTGTCAAATTTTATTGCAGTAGCTGTTATTGTAAATTCTCCGGAAATGGTATTACAATCGCTGTATCCGATAAATGTATGGGTGTAAAAATCAAATTTTAGATAGGCTTTTTGCAGCGTAAACGTACGGATGCCTCCATCTTTCATCCTCAATTTATACAACCACCATGCAGTGTCATTTATTGCAGCAGAATGGGAAGTATCTGTATTTTTTTGTAGTTTAATTTTTGCTTTTATATCTTGTAGCTTGTAAATGGTATGTAAACTGTCAATGTTTTTTGCAGCAACAAGAATACAATATTCGAAACCTTCTTTATAGGTAAATCCCTCAATAGGCACCGTTAAAATCCGGTACTGCTCTTCCGGTGAATTTCTGTAGTACAAACATTTAGCATCGCCGCAATTTGCTGTTGTATCAGCAATGTACATTATTTTTAAATATTCAGCAGCGTGCAGGGTAGTAGCAGATAAAATGAATATGCATATAAAGAATAATTGAGCCATTTGTAGTTTATAATTGTTAGATTTGTTGTTAAATATATCTATTATGAAACGAAATATTGCAATTGTATTGATTTTAATTCTTGTCGCTCTACAATTTATTCATCCCAAAAAAAATGAATCTACAGAAATATTACCTTCGGATATTACAAAAGTAACTGCTGTTCCCGATGATGTGCTGCAAGTTTTAAAAACAGCATGCTACGATTGCCATAGCAATAATACAATATACCCTTGGTATAATAATATACAGCCGATAGCATTTTGGCTCCAAAAACATGTCAATAATGGAAAAGAAAAATTAAACTTTTCTGAGTTTGGAGCGTATAAGCCGGAACGAAAAATAAAAAAACTGAAAGAAGTAGTACATGAAATTGAAGAAGGAGATATGCCGCTAAAAAGCTACACGCTAATACACCGAAATGCAGTTCTGTCAGATGCTCAAAAACAATTAGTAATTAATTGGGCTAAAAATGCAAAATTCTAAATAGGAATTAAAATGCTCTTACTACCAAATGCTCCACTAAACTTTTTAATACCGTTTTACGTTCTTCCGAAAGTTGTATGTTTTCTAAAGCATTCATCGCTTGTTGTACATAAAAATTGCGGATAGCAATACCGTATTCTTTAAGTTCATATTGTTCAAAAATAGCCTTTACTTGTTCTACTTTCTCCGTTGCAATAAATGATGTTTTTGCCATCCACTCTTTTAATCGAGTGTCCTTATTGAGATTGCAGCGTTTTAATGCTTCAATCAACAAAAGCGTTTTTTTATTTTGAATAATATCGCCGCCCGGTTGTTTCCCCACTAAAGCTTCTTCCCCAAAACAATCTAAAATATCATCTTGTATCTGAAAAGCCAAACCTAAGTTTTCAGCATATTTATAAATTAATGCGGCATCGGCCTGTGCTGCATTGCCTAAAATAGCCCCAATTTGCATACTCGCAGCCAGCAATACAGAAGTCTTTAAACGTATCATTTCTATATAATCCTCATGACTTACGTGCGCTTGAGTTTCAAAATCTATATCGAGTTGCTGCCCTTCGCAAACGTCAACAGCTGTTTGGGTGTATATATCGAAAATCGTTTTCAAATGCGCTTCGTTAAGCTTGCTTAGGTACTGAAACCCTTTAACTAATAATACATCACCGCTTAATATCGCTGTATTCAAATTGTATTTTGTATGCACAGTTTTGAATCCACGCCTTACCGGAGCATTATCCATTACATCATCGTGTATCAACGTAAAATTATGAAAATACTCAATTGATAATGCAGCCGGTAGTGAAGCGGAAACATCACCTCCAAATAAATCAGTAGCTAAAAGCAATAGTGTCGGACGCAAACGTTTTCCGCCTATTTGTAAAAAATAATTATTCGGCTCGTATAGATTTTTAGGCTCGTCCTTAAAGGATTCACTGTTCATATAGTTTGTAAATAGCTCTCGTAAAGATTCAATACTGTGCATGCTTAACAATTTCTAACAAAAATAATGTATTAATAGAAGTAATTTTGAATAAATGATAAATTCTCAAAACGATTTTGTCTTTTTCAACGTTTAATAGCTGAACCTTCTTCTAATGACTACACTTACAACACCTGATTTTACTGCTGTTTTTAATAAAACAGTAGCCATCTGTCACACCGATGAAAATTATGTTCAATATTCCGTTCGCGAGAAAATGTTAGCATTTGTTTTTACCTTTTTACAAAATATTGCAGCACAAGAAGCTGATTTTACTGCAAGCATACAAAAAAATAAATACCCGTGGCAACAACAAGGGCTTAAAGATTTAAAAGCTAATTTTAAAAAGTTTACAGATGATTTGATTTTTGAAGGTACAAACTCAGGAGAAATCCAAGCACGTCCGCTTATCGCCAATTACTACCAAACTATTTTGTGGAATGCATTTTGGACTATTCTCTTTTTTTGGGCAAATGATAAAAGCAACTATAAAGAAAATTCAGACGTGATGGTAGAAAAAACTATTCATTTTTCATTCGATTTATTAGCGCCAAACGCTATAGATTCAGGGGTTGATTGGCTGCAAAATTATATAAAGTTGCGTACTTCAATAAAATAAACCTACAGATGAAATAAGTAATCACAAATGGTTATTGACGATTAACTTAAACTACAATATATTACGAACTAAATACACTTTAAATAAATTTCGATGACAGAAGAGCAAAATAAAATTCCGACCTCTAAAGTTGCACGCGCATCAAGTGTATTTCGTACAAGTATGAAAGTTGGTGCTAATTATCTAAAGCATAATGCACAAAAAGTATTTAATAAAGATATTGACGATGAAGAACTCGACAGAGAAAATGCGGAGGAATTGTTTAAGTTGATGAGCCAGTTAAAAGGCACGGCGCTAAAAATTGCGCAGATGATAAGTATGGAAAATAGTTTGCCCAAAGCGTATGCCGATAAATTAGCGTTGGCGCAAAATAGTGCAATGGCGTTGAGTGAACCATTAGTAGTAAATACATTTCTAAAATATATCGGTAAACCTCCCGAAGAAATTTTTGATAAATTCAACCGTAGAGCAGTACATGCTGCCAGCATCGGACAAGTGCATGAAGCTTGGAAAAATGGAAAGAAACTAGCCGTAAAGTTGCAATATCCGGGCGTTGCAGATAGTATTCATTCCGATTTAAACTTAGTAAAACCTTTGATTTTACGCATACTCGGGGTGAAAGAAAAAGACATGCAGCAATATTTTCAAGAATTTGAAGAACGACTCACAGAGGAATGTGACTTTGAATTAGAATTGAAAAATGGCACTCAAATCGCACAAGAATCTAAAAGCATACCCAATTTAATTATACCCAAATACTATCCCGAATGGTCCGCCAAAAAAATATTGACTATGGAATGGATAGAAGCAATGCCATTGCAGCAATTTATAGATACAGAAACAGATCAAGATAAAAAAAATAAAATAGGACAAGCATTGATGGATTTTCTGCACACGTCTATCCATGAACATCATCGCTTCCACGCAGATCCTCATCCCGGCAATTTTTTAGTTACTGCCGATTCTCAGTTAGTGGTATTAGATTTCGGCTGTGTGAAAACAATCCCCGACGATTTTTATAATTTCTATTTTTCTTTGGTAAAAGAGGAGGTAGTGAATGACAATACTAAATTATTTACCTGCTTAAAAGGATTAGATTTTTTACGTGATTCCGACGATAAGGAAACCACAAAATTGTTTTATGAAAATGCGCTACGTGCAATAAAAAATATTTCCAAACCTATGAAATCGGATATTTTTTATTTCGGCGACCAAAATTATTACGATGATTTACGGACACACGGAGAAGACATAATTTCTAATAAACAATTTAGAAACCCTAATGCGCTTCGAGGTTCAAAACATGCTATTTACTTACATCGTGCATTTTTCGGATTGTATTCCATTTTGTTTAAATTAAATGCAACTGTACATATCGATCGCCGTTTTGTAGATAAGGTAGGAGTGTAATCCATTAACTAAAATAAATTTTAGTGCACTTACAAATACTTTTTAACGCCCAAATGTTACCCATAGAAATAATGAAATAAGCACTACCAGAAATATAGTGGTAAAATACTTGTGGACGTCAATTTCAATTTTCTTATGCTCCATATTGATATCCTTTTACTTAAATTTAATATTAGTATTAATTTTTTGCTCAAACAGTTATTCACAACTGCGTATTTCTTTTTTGGAGTAAAAAATCCTCAAACTTTTGTTAATTTGCCAATCCAAATAAACCGGTATGTCAGAAATAAACAAATACTCAAAAACAGTAACACAAGACCCAACCCAACCCGCCGCACAAGCTATGCTCCATGCGATAGGTTTAACAGATGAAGATTTCAAAAAAGCACAAGTTGGAATTGCCTCTACCGGGTGGGATGGTAACCCTTGTAATATGCACTTAAATGCCTTAGCCGCCAAATTAAGAAACTTAGTTGCACAACAAAATTTGGTAGCGCTTAATTTTTTTACTATCGGCGTAAGCGATGGGATTTCTATGGGAACTTCCGGAATGCGCTATTCTTTAGTGTCTCGCGAAGTAATTGCAGATTCCATCGAAACCAATGCCGGTGCACAATTTTATGATGCAATTATTTCTATCGCAGGATGTGATAAAAATATGCCCGGCGTAATTATGGGAATGTCCCGACTAAACCGCCCATCCCTAATGATTTACGGAGGTACAATCGCACCCGGACATTATAAAGGTGAAAAATTAGATGTAGTCTCTGCATTCGAAGCTTTAGGGAAAAAGTTTGCCGGCACAATATCACAAGAAGATTTTAAAGGCGTGATAGAACATGCTTGCCCGGGAGCTGGTGCTTGCGGCGGAATGTACACTGCCAATACCATGGCATCGGCAATCGAAACGTTAGGAATGAGTTTACCCTATTCGGCAAGCAATCCGGCAATGAGCGAGGATAAAAAAAATGAATTAGTAGCCGCTGCTAAAGCCATTCGGAATATATTGGAAAAAGATATCAAGCCAAGCGATATCATGACGTTTAAAGCATTTGAAAATGCTATCCGCATGGTCATTGTTTTAGGTGGCAGCACCAATGCTGTTATGCACTTAATTGCGATGGCTAAAACAATTGGTGTGAAACTAACCATCGAAGATTTTGTCCGATTAGGAAATACAACACCACTTTTAGCAGATTTCCGTCCAAGTGGAAAATATGTAATGGAAGACTTGCATAAAATAGGTGGTGTACCGGCAGTAATGAAATATTTACTGAAAGAAGGATTATTACATGGCGATTGCTTAACCGTAACCGGAAAAACAGTTGCAGAAAATTTAGAACACCTTCCCGCATTACCGGATGACCAAGATTTATTACATCCTATATCCAACCCGATAAAAGCGACCAGCCATATAAGAATATTATTTGGAAACATCGCAAGCGAAGGTGCGGTTGCTAAAATAACGGGAAAAGAAGGAGAGCGTTTCGAAGGCACTGCAAATTGCTTCGACTCAGAACAAGAAGCCATTGATGCCATGCAAGCCAAAAAAGTAAAAGCCGGAGATGTAGTGGTAATCAGATACATCGGTCCTAAAGGAGGCCCCGGAATGCCCGAAATGCTAAAGCCAACTTCTGTATTAATGGGAGAGGGGTTGGGAAAAGAGGTAGCCTTAATTACGGATGGTCGCTTTAGTGGTGGCTCTCATGGGTTTGTAGTCGGACACGTTACCCCAGAAGCGCAAAACGGAGGAAATATCGCCTTAGTAAAAAATGGCGACAAAATAATAATTGATGCCGTAAAAAATACAATTGATGTAGTATTATCGGATGAAGAACTAACTGTAAGAAGAAGTGAATGGAAAGCACCGGCTCTTAAAGCTAAAAATGGCGTTTTATATAAATATGCTAAAAGTGTGTCCTCCGCAAGTGAAGGTTGCGTAACAGATGATATTTAATCCTGTTTATTGAGATTTGTTATACTAAAGACCTGCGCTATCCGTACAGGTCTTTTTTTTGTCGGATATTGAATTACAAATTGTAGATTTATAAACGAATAAATTGCAGATAGAAATGAAAAATATTGCCGTACTTACCTCGGGAGGTGACGCGCCCGGAATGAATGCCTGTATCCGTGCCGTTGTTCGGACAGCCGTTTCTAAGTCCATTAACGTTTTTGGAATTAAAAATGGATACGAAGGCTTGGTAGATGCAGAATTTATAACAATGGATTCCCGTTCCGTAGGAAATATTATCCATAGAGGTGGTACAATTTTAAAAACATCACGAAGCAAACGCTTTCCTACTAACGAAGGTATGCAACAAGCATTTAATAATTTAAAAGAGAAAAATATTGATGGCGTAGTAGTAATAGGAGGAGATGGAACTTTTAGAGGTGCGCAAGCATTTACACAAAAATACAATATACCGTTTGTAGGCATTCCCGGAACTATAGATAATGATTTATATGGCACAGATTACACCATCGGATTTGATTCGGCGGTTGCTACCGCAGTAGAATTAATCGATAAAGTGAGAGATACCGCAAATGCTTTAGGAAGATTGTTTTTTATAGAAGTAATGGGCAGAGATGTTGGTACCATTGCACTTGCGTCGGGATTAGCCGCCGGTGCAGAAGATATTTTAATTCCCGAAATAAAAACAGATTTAGAGGAAATATCAATTAAATTAAAAAAAGGAAAACAAAAAGAATCATATATAATTGTAGTAGCAGAAGGAGATGATGCGGGCGGAGTATTAGAAATTGCAAAAGAATTTAAAATAAAACATCCCGAATACGATATAAAAACATTGGTGTTAGGTCATTTATTGCGTGGCGGAAACCCGTCTGCCAATGATAGAATATTAGCCTCTCGTTTAGGCGTAGCGGCGGTAGATGCACTTGCCGCCGGAAATTACAATGTAATGGTGGGAGTTAATAACAACACGATTATTACCACACCATTGCATAAAACAGGAAAACACTTTCTAACCATTAACCAAGAATGGAAACATTTGTTAGATTTGCTATCCTGTTGATGTAAAATACCATTTCTGAAAAACATTCTTTGATATTTAGCATTTACATTAAGAAATTACTATTATTTGACAGTAACAATACGCCAAGCAAATAAAAAGAAGTGAATTTGTTAGATTTGTAAAATATCATAGTGTATTGCAATGTCAGAATCAGCAAAAAATCAAATTACAGGCTCAGAAGCAGTTATTAAATCCTTGATAGCTGAAGGAATTGAAGTTATTTACGGATATCCCGGTGGTGCAATAATGCCGATATATGATGCGCTTTGGCATTATATGGACAAAATAAAACACATTCTTACCCGACACGAACAAGGTGCTGTACATGCCGCAGAAGGGTGGGGACGTATAAAAGGAAAAGCTGCCGTTTGTTTTGCTACTTCCGGTCCGGGAGCTACCAACTTAATTACCGGTATTGCCGATGCTATTATGGACAGCACGCCGATGGTGTGTATTACAGGACAAGTACCAATGCATTTATTAGGTACCGATGCATTTCAGGAAACAGATGTAATCGGTGTTTCAATGCCAATTACAAAATGGAATTACCAAATAACAAGAGCCGCTGAAATACCGACCGTTTTGGCAAAAGCATTTTTTATTGCCAACTCCGGAAAACCGGGACCGGTACTCATTGATATTACCAAAAACGCACAATTTGAATTGATGGAATGGCAAGGATATACTTCTTGTACAGAAGTAAGAGGATATATTGCTCATCCTAAAATGGATACGCAAAAGCTAAAATCTGCAGCTGAAATTATTAATTTAGCAAAAAAACCTTTAATTATTGCTGGTCAAGGTGTTATAATTTCGAAGTCAAGAAAAGAATTAGAAGAATTTTCCACTAAAACAGGCATTCCGGTAACCCTTACGATGCAAGGATTGGGTGGAATAAACCCGGCACATGAAAATTACGTAGGTCTTCCGGGAATGCACGGAAATTATTCCGTGAATATAAAAATGAACGAATGCGATGTGCTAATAGCCATTGGTATGCGCTTCGATGATCGCGTAACGGGCGATGTAACCCGTTTTGCCAAACAAGCAAAAATCATTCATATAGATATTGACGAAGCGGAAATTGACAAAGTAGTAAAATCTACAGTAGGTATAGTAGCAGATGCTAAAGAAGCATTAACCGAATTACTGCCTTTGGTAAATAGCACTACGCACAACGACTGGATTCAAACATTTAAAGAATTAGACAAACAAGAACAGGCATTGGTTATCGAACATGCTATTCACCCGACACACGGTGGTATCAAAATGGGCGAAATCATGAGCTTAATAGATCATAAAACCAAAGGTAATGCTATCATTGTTCCCGATGTAGGGCAGCATCAAATGTATGCCATGCGGTATTATAATTACCGAAAACCAAACTCTTGGGTAAGTAGCGGTGGATTAGGTACAATGGGATTCTCTATACCGGCAGCTATCGGCGCACAAATGGCAGCACCCGATAGAATGACGGTGGTAGTGGTGGGGGATGGTTGCTTTCAAATGACCTTGCAAGAATTAGGTACTATTTGGCAGCACGACTTAAATGTGAAAATTGTACTTTTTAATAACAATTATCTGGGGATGGTACGCCAATGGCAGCAACTGTTTTTTGACAATCGCTACTCCTCCGTAGAACTGAAAAACCCCGACTTTGTTGCCATCTCTAAAGGATTTGGACTGTCTGCCGCTAAAGTAGAGCAACGAGAAGAATTAAGTGCAGCTTTAGATGTCATGTTTGCACATAAAGGACCTTATGTATTGGAGGTGGTTATAGAAAAAGAAGAAAACTTATTCCCGATGGTGCCAAGCGGAAAAGCTTGCAGTGACGTAATTTTAGAACCTCAATAAACAACATGAAACCATATAAATTACAAATATTATCGTATAATCAGCCGGTTTTAATTGGCAGATTTATGTTGATTTTTTCTCGCCGACGAGTGGACGTAACCAATTTTTCTTTTACTAAAATAAAAGAAGAAGAAGGACAGTTCACCATTGAGTTTAATGCGGAAGATTGGGCTGCTGAAAATCTATTAAAACAAATCAATAAACAAATTGATATTTTTGAAGCTAAATTAATTAAATAATTATATTAAACTTAAAGTTGTAAATCTTAAATCAAAAAAATCATGGCAGTAATGAATTTTGGCGGAGTAGAAGAAAACGTAGTAACACGTGAAGAATTTCCGTTAGCAAAAGCAAAAGAAGTATTAAAAGACGAAGTAATCGCTATTATTGGATATGGCGTACAAGGGCCGGGACAAGCATTAAACTTACGAGATAATGGATTTAACGTCATCGTTGGACAACGTCAACCCTCTAAATCTTGGGACAAAGCCATAGCAGACGGCTTTGTTGCAGGTACTACACTATTCGAACCGGAAGAAGCGCTTGCTAAAGCTACAATAATAATGTATTTATTATCAGACGCTGCACAGATAGAATTGTGGCCTACTGTAAAAAAACACCTAACAGCAGGAAAAGCACTTTATTTCTCTCACGGATTTGGAATCACCTACAAAGAGCGCACAGGAATCGTTCCACCTGCCGATGTAGATGTAATTTTAACTGCCCCTAAAGGCTCCGGAACATCTTTGCGTCGTTTATTCTTGGAAGGTAAAGGATTAAACTCTTCTTACGCTATTTTCCAAGATGCAACAGGCAAAGCACATGACAGAACTATCGCTTTAGGTATCGGTATTGGCTCAGGCTATTTGTTTGAAACTACTTTCCAAAAAGAAGTATATTCTGATTTGACCGGCGAGCGAGGCGTATTAATGGGAGCTTTAGCAGGTATCATGGAAGCACAATATAGCGTATTGCGTGAAAACGGGCACTCTCCATCAGAAGCATTTAATGAAACGGTAGAAGAATTGACAGAATCCTTAATCAAGTTGGTATCTGAGAACGGTATGGATTGGATGTATGGAAACTGTTCTACCACGGCGCAACGTGGCGCTTTAGATTGGAAAGGTCCTTTCCGTGAAGCTGTACTCCCGGTGTTTAAAGAATTATATGCAAAAGTAGCGGCAGGCGAAGAAGCCCAACGCTCTATCGATACCAATTCACAACCGGATTATAGAGAAAAATTAGAAGTAGAATTAAAAGAACTACGTGATAGCGAAATGTGGCAAGCCGGAAAAGTGGTGCGCAGCTTACGCCCTGGAAAATAATTTTTTATGAATTGCCGAATAATGTAAATAAAATACGACAAAAGCATATATAAATTTAACCATCTGTTTTATACAGATGGTTTTTTTATGTATTAATATTAAAATTAACAATATCGATGATAGCTTCAAAAAAACACATCCACAAAAAATAAGGTAAGTATCTATGATTTTACGAATGAAAGCCAAGGCACAAAAAGATATCCGAAACACGAAATA
>JAXLUA010000003.1:220000-463822 GCA_046329805.1 Chitinophagales bacterium | reverse complement strand
AGCACCAAAGAAACCGAAGAACGACATTTAGGGTGATAGGAAAGAACATAGACTTAAAATCGTTGGAGCGTTTCGATATGCAGGTAGATCCATGTAAGGTATGTCCATTCTAAGGTACACCATAAGAAATTAAATAAAGAAAGAGGCTGTCTCAATTAGTGACAGCCTCTTTCTTTTATATTATTTGTAGGAGTAATGGACAAAAAGTTGATATATTTTCATTTGTGAACTACACCCTGTTTCGTTATATTTTCCCAGCTTTTTTTGAGTATATTGTAATAAATGCTAACTATAAATTATCGTCCATTTTTAATCTTGCTCGTTATATTTTTTCTTAAAATAAATAACATGCAACTTTAGCCATATTGCTCGAGATAATTGTACTACATAAGGAGCAGCAGCCACCAGCATGATAGCGCAGGCAAGAATATAGTATCCTGCATTATCTAAAAATTTATCGCGTGTAGGATTGAATAAATAATAAATGGGAAGCATCAGCAAGCATAGTCCGCTGGTGATTATATAACTCATATACATGGCGCCGAAATAAAAACCGGTTTCTACCACAAAATCTTCCTTGCAATATTCGCAATGGGTATTCATGTCTAAAACTTTAGGTAAATTGTAAGGTGCGTGTTTAAACAATCTTCCTTTTCCACAAGTTGGACACCGAAGGAAAAACACACTTTTTTTTGGTTTTATATCCATAGTAAATTCTGAAAAAATTATTTTTTTGGAGTGAGTTCTATAAATAATTCAGTCCCCAACCTTGGCTTTGCGGAGTTGGTACATTCTGCCATTTTATAAATATTGAATTGTTTTTCAAAAACAGAAATATATTCATCTTTGCTGCCGCCAAACGGAGGGCCTCCTTGAAAAGTTGTGTTAAACAATAAGCCGGCTAATTTACCATTGGGTTTTAATAAATTATGCATTTGTGCTACATACGCAATTCGTAGATTAGGATCTAATGCACAAAAAAATGTTTGCTCTAAAATTAAATCATACTGCCCCGTATGTTTAAAAAAATCACCGCAAATGACCGTTAATTCTTTGCCAATATATGCAGAGAATTTTTCTAAAAGTTGAGTAGCAAGCGTAGGGGAGATGTCGATGACCGTTATTTGCGAAAAGCCATTAGATAATAAGTATTCAGCTTCATAAGCATTGCCACATCCGGGAATTAAAATGGAAATAGACTTGTCTTCGAGTGTGTCTATAAATGCTTTCAGCGGTGGCGATACTGCTTTTAAATCCCAGCCTGTAAGGTTGGTTTTCCAAAGCTCATCCCAAAATGAAGCACTAGTTTTTAAAGGTTGTTCTTTCATGAAAATAATTCTTTAAAGATAATGTATATGCCCATTATTAGTACCATAATGCCAAAAATTCGCTTTAAAGTTGCTCCTTTCAATCTGTCCGATAATTGAATACCTATAAGCATACCAATAATGGCAATGGCAGAAAATAACAATATCATATTCCATTGAACCGCCACATGTAAATCACTCGCAAAGCCTATCAATGAGTTGGCCGTAATAATGATTAGAGAGGTTCCGATAGCACGTTTCATACAATGCTCTTTTAGCAATACCAGCGTAGGAATAATTAAAAAGCCGCCCCCCGCACCTACTAAAGCCGTTAATGCACCTACCAATAATGCCATAGCGGCTGTCTGTATTGGATGTGCGTTTGCATCAGGGATTTTTGCAAAACAATCTATGTCTTCTTTCTTCGCATTACGAATCATAGAAATGGATGAAATAAGCATAACAATAGAAAATAATAACAATAAAAATAAATTTTTCGTAAGGACAAATTCACCAAATGATATAATGTTTGCAGGAATTGATGGAAGTATAATTTTACGGGTAAGAGACAAACTTATTAGAGAAGGAATCAAAAAATATATAGCAGTTTTTATGTCAACATACCCTTCTTTGTGTTTTCTTACGGCACCTACTAAAGCGGTTATGCCAACCACAAACATAGAATAATGCGTGGCGGCCATCATATCTCTAATCCCAAATAAATAAACAAAAATAGGTAATGCCAAAATAGTGCCGCCACTGCCAATTAATCCGAGTGACAGCCCAATAAATAATGCAGATATGTAACCGATAATTTCCAATAAATAATAAAATGCTTTTTTAGATTTGTGTAAATTTACGTTTTGTCTATTGATTTTTTGGTGATTTATGTTACATAAAAAAAATACCTTCTTCGCAATCGGATTAATGAGTGGCAGTTCTTTAGATGGCTTAGACATTTGTTATGTGGAATTAAAAACAAACAACCTATCCGACAATCATCACATAGCTATCGACTATACTATTATAGAAGCAGATTGCATAGAATATACCTCTGTTTTTCGAGAACAATTGCGCGAAGCACCCAATTTAACAGCTTTGGGTTTTGCACAATTGCATACAGAGATAGGTAAATATTTTGGGATTTTAACCAATGAATTTATCCAAAAAAACAAAATACGGTCTCTTGATTTTATTTGTTCGCACGGACAAACTATTTTTCACCAACCCAATTCCGGATTTACCACTCAAATAGGCTGTGGCGCACAAATTGCTGCGCAAACCAACACAAAAGTAATTTGCGATTTACGCACCTCCGACGTGGCGTATGGTGGGCAAGGTGCACCGATAGTACCGATAGCAGAAAAATACCTGTTTCCTGAATTTTCTGCTTTTTTGAATATTGGCGGAATAGCTAATATTTCTTTTGCGAACAAAATAGATAAGTTAAATAGCATCATTGCGTATGATGTATGTGCAGCAAACACTGTACTGAATTTCTTGGCAAAACAAAAAAATGCAGCCTTTGATAAAGATGGAAATTGGGCAAAAAACGGCGCAATAAATAATACGCTTTTAGAAGCTTTAAATGGAATTGAATTTTGTAACCAATCTCCACCAAAATCTTTGGGCAGCGAGCATGTATATACCGATTGGATAACTTGTATAGAAAAATTTACTATTTCTACAGAAGATAAATTAGCCACAATGGTAGAGCATATTGTCCTGCAGGTAAGTAAATCCATTCGGGTCGCTAACGTACCTACGCACCAATCATTGTTTGTAAGCGGTGGCGGTGCTTTAAATTCTTTTTTGATACATAGATTACAGCAGCACTCCCCTATAAAAGTAGTTGTGCCGGATGTGCTTACCGTTCAATACAAAGAAGCACTGGCAATGGCGACGATAGGGCTGTTGCGCTTACTGGAGCTGCCGAATTGCTTGGCATCTGTTACCGGTGCTTCAAAAAATTCAATCGGCGGCGCAATATATCATCCTTAATAGTTATCTAATTTAATTAATACTAAATACTTGCCTATCTTTGCAGTATGTTTCTCGTAACCGGAGCATCTGGATTTTTAGGCGCAGTAGTAGCGAGGCATTTAGTTGCTAAAGGGGAACGTGTACGCATCCTCATTCGCCCTACTTCTACGATTGCTCATTTGCAAGATATTCAACATAGATTAGAGATAGTAGAGGGGGATATTTTAGATGTCACATCATTAGAAAACGCATTTATCGGAGTTAAAAAAATTATACATTGTGCTGCTGTTGTTAGTTATGATAGTACAAATTATGACATAATGTATAAAACGAATATTGAAGGAACAGCGAATGTTGTAAATATTGCGCTTGCTTCCGAGATAGAAAAAATTGTACACGTAAGTTCTATTGCAGCTATTGGCGGCAAGCCGGATGAATTAATAACAGAAGAAACCAAGTGGGAAAAAAATAAATGGACTACGCATTATGGTATTACAAAAATGTTGGCGGAGCGAGAAATTTTTAGAGGCATTGCAGAAGGATTAAATGCCGTAATTGTCAATCCGGGGATAATACTAGGGTGGGGAAAAGACGACAAAGCTACTCTACGTATCTTTAAGCGAATACAACACCAAAAAATGCCATTTTATACAAATGGAACAAACGGATTTGTAGCTGTCGAAGATGTAGCAGCGATTTGTATTCAACTGGCAGAAATGCAAATAACAGCAGAGCGATTTATTTTAGTTGCTGAAAACACTTCCTTTAAAAATTATTTTTACAAAATAGCTGCACAACTACAAGTGCCGCCACCTAAGCGCATGCTAACCTCTTTTTTAGCGGCTTTCTTTATTTTATTAGATTGGATGGTATCCTTTTTTACTCGAAGAAAACGAAATATCACGAAGGAAAATGTAAAAATTTCTTTAGAAAAATTTGAATACTCGAATGCTAAAATAAAACAAACACTCGGTTATACTTTTATTTCACTAGAGGAAACAATAGAAAAAATAGCAATGCAATTAAAACAATGATTGCATACAGATATTAAAAGTGTACTCTTGATAAAATAATACAGCTATGGACGAAGCAAAACGCAAGAAAATATTAGGTATTTGGTTTGTTGTCGGAGTGGGAATGCTCCTCGGACAAATCATATTGGGAGGTATTACGCGCCTTACCGGCAGTGGTTTATCGATAACAGAATGGAAGGCTATTTTAGGAGCATTTCCACCCACTAACGAGCAGGATTGGACAATTGCATTTATTAAGTACCAACAATACGGGCAATATAAATTGGTGAACACCTCAATGACCTTGTCACAATTTAAACACATTTATTTTTGGGAGTGGTTTCATCGGTTGTGGGCACGAATTACAGCACTGGCGGCCATTATTCCGTTGCTGTATTTTATGTATAAAAAAATAGTATTCAAAGCAGATGTTATTAAAATTGTAATTGCGATTGTATTGGGAGGCGTTGCCGGAGCTGTTGGATGGATAATGGTAAAAAGCGGACTAAAACAAGATACCGTTTTAGTAAATCCGGTAAATTTGATGTCGCATATTTTAGTGGCAACGATAATTGTAGCCTATGTATTACGCACGGCGTTAGAGTATCTGTATCCCAAACAACACCACACTTATGACGCTGGGAATAGAATTCTGTTTTCCATTCTTATAGCACTTGTTTTTATTCAAATCGCTGTAGGCTCTTTAGTGGCGGGTTCCAAAGCGGCTTTGGTGTGTACTACATGGCCAAGTATGAGCGGGCATTACTACCCCGCCGGTATAGATTTTTCTATAAAAGATAATATTGAATTTTCGGTAAGGATGTTGCTGCAATTTATCCATCGCAATATCGCATATCTACTGTTTTTTTACGTGATTTTTATTTTCTTTAAAACGAAGAACGTTGCAGCGCAATTTCAATTCCATCGCACGCGTTGGTTGTTGTTGGTGACGGTGTTGCTGCAAGTTGTGTTAGGTGTTTCCACGTTGCTATATACTAAAGGCGAAATTCCCGTTGTGTTAGGGGTATTGCATCAATTTGGCGCATTTCTATTGCTGATATTTTCTATCGAAGGGCATTACTTCATTAAGTATAGAGCAACAATTAGCACCAAAGAATGAATGGATAAAAAATATTTTTCTTGAATAAAAAATGTGAAAATGCAACTCAAAATATCCTCTATTTCCAACCTTACCGATGCTCGGTTTTTTAGTGCAATCGGAGCTAATTATTTAGGTTTTTGTTTTGATGTTTTACATCCTCAAAATATCCAAATAGAGAAAGCAAATGAAATAATAAAGTGGCTGCATCATCCCATATTGGTCGGAGAGTTCGGACACCATCAAAGCAAAGAAGAAATAGAGTTTATTGCCGGTAAAATCGGGCTGAGTGATATTCAAATCCCTTTTAATCATCCACAAAAAGAAGATTTTGTTTTTGATAAATTTTTGTCGATAACCGATACAAATCTTATCAAGGATACTGTAGAATTTTCAGATTCAGATTTTATTGTACTAAAAATTGAAGAACACCGATTGCAAGATATTTTTTCCGAAAACAAGCAGTTATCTGATTTTTTAACGCCGGAAATAAATCGGCTGAAAAAATTTATTTCCCAACATCATGTCTTTATAGATACCGTTTTTACTAAAGAAAACATTTTGCCAATAATTGAATATTTTCAACCTTACGGCATACAAATTACCTGTCAGCCAGAGCAAAAATCCGGTATTAGCAATGTAGATGAATATGCAGAAATTGTAGAACTCGCCGGTTTTTGATAGTGTTTTCATTTTTCTACATTCTTTTAAATCCTACAGAAATTGTACCTTTGCTGAAATTATTTCCTGATGAAAATACATTTCAAAGTCTTTGTTTTAGTGCTAAGCGTAAGCTTGTTTTCTTTTAATTTGTCGGCAAAAAGAACAAAAAAACAAGGTAAATCAGCTGCCGTAAAGGTAATGACAGATACGCTTAAATCTGCACTGAAAGATACTGCAGCCAAGAAAGATAAACCGGTGTTTAAATCCGTAAAAGAAGTAGCCGATAAATGCAAAAAATACAGCGGTCTTTTCAATATCTATCAAGATACTACTACCGGAAAAACATATTTAGAAATTACAGAAGATAAAATAGGAAAAGAATACATATACTTTGCGTATGTATTAGATGGTGTAGTGGATGCAGGCTATGCTAGAGGTGGTTTTAAGGATAACGCTGTTTTTAAAATTGAACGCTATTTTGACCGTATCGACTTTACTTTGCGTAATACAAACTATTATTTTGACTCTACCAATGCTTTAAGTAAATCAAAAGATGCAAACATTAATCAGCCACTTTTTTATTCAGAAAAAATTGCGGCACTTACAACAGATGAAAAATCGAAAAAGAAAACGTATTTGATAGATGCAGACAATTTATTTTTAGGTGAAAATTTTACACAAATAAAGCCCTCTAAACAGCCGGGCGAAAGATCCGACGCATTTGCCTTGGGCTCGTTAAGCGCCAAAAAATCTAAATATTTAGCAATAAAAAATTATCCCGAAAATACGGATGTCGCCGTGGAGTATGTATATGATAATCCGGCACCAACGAATGAAGGAAAAGAAGAAGTAACCGATGCTCGATTTGTTTCGGTAAAATTACAACATGCTCTGATTGCCGTTCCGGACAATACATACAAACCCAGATTTGACGATCCGCGTGTGGGATATTTTATCGATAAAATTAATGACCAGACTACCACCAATGCAATCCCTTGGAGAGATGTCATTCACCGATGGAATTTGGAAAAGAAAAACCCTGAGGATAAAATATCGGAACCTAAAAAACCTATTGTATGGTGGATAGAAAATACGACACCAAAAGAATTTCGTCCAATAATAAAAAATGCAGTATTAGCATGGAATGAAGCATTTGAAAGTGCAGGTTTTAAAAATGCGGTGGAATGTTACGAACAGCCCGATTCAGCAACTTGGGAAGCCGAGGATATTCGGTATAACGTGTTGCGCTGGGTGTCGTCTCCTCATCCACCGTATGGCGGCTACGGACCAAGTTTTGTAAACCCACTGACCGGCGAAATTTTAGGTGCAGACATTATGCTGGAGTTCATTTATTTAACGAACAGATTGCCTTTAGAGAAATTATATGACGTTGCCGCATTAGATAATATGCAGCCGATTTCTACTTTAAATTATGACAACTGCTCCTTTGGCGATGCAATGCACCAGAATATTTTGTATGGCTCGCAAATGTTAGAAGCATTCGGATTTTCTGATATCGACAAAGACGAATTTATGAAACAGGCGTTATATGATTTAGTGCTACATGAAGTGGGACATACTTTTGGATTAAACCATAATTTTATCGCCTCCCAATTACATACACCAGAGCAAATGAATGATCCGGTTTTAGGTGCAACGGTAGGATTAACAGCCTCGGTAATGGATTATACTATTCCAAATATTTCTTCCGACAAAAACAAACAAGGTTTATTTTTTGATATCAAACCCGGCCTTTATGATCATTGGGCAATACAATATGGATACACACCGACGGAAAACGAAAACAAAGACAATGCCGTATTACAAAAAATATTGTCAGCATCCGATAAACGGGAAAATAGATTTATGAATGATGCGGACGATATGCGCAGCGTAGGCAGAGGCATTGATCCGAGAGCCAACATTAGCGACATGTCTGACGATGCAATGGGATATGCTGAAAATAATATAAAAATGGTAAACAATGCATTGCCTAAACTATTAGCAAAATATAGTACTTCTAACCAATCTTACCATGAATTACGCAGTGCATATTTAACACTTACCGGACATTATTCCAGAAGTTTAAATATTATCAGTAGATACATTGGGGGTATTTTTGTAAATAGAAACTTTGTGGGGCAAGACAGTAAAGATAAGCCGTTTACCCCAACTCCATTTAATGAACAAAAACGAGCCATGCAATTATTGACAAAATACGCATTTTCAAAAAATGCATTTAAAGCACCAAATGATATTTTTGCCTATTTGCAAATGCAGCGTCGCGGATACGATTTTAGAAGTGAAAATGAAGACCCAAAAATTCATAGTAGAATATTAAATGCACAAAAGGCAGTGTTGGATCAGTTGTTGAATAATAATGTAATGCAACGTATCACAGATAGTAAGATGTATGGGAATAAATACGCTCTTACTTCCGTTTTGAAAGATGCGACTAACGGTATATTTTTAGAGGATTTAGGCGGGACGGTTTCTTCTATCCGACAAAACCTACAAGAAGAATACGTAAGCAGATTATTGAATATTATCGACGATAAATCTGCTTATTCCTACACGTCAAAGTCAGCAGCTTATGGAGAGATTACACGCATTTTAGCTTGGATGAAATCCAATACAGGCGGCGATGCAGCTACGGTAGCACATCGTGCGCATCTTGCTTTTGTTATCAATAAAATACTAGAGAATAAAAAGTAATCTATATAACGATTAAAAAGGAATTGGCTGCAAAGGCAGCCAATTCCTTTTTAATTTTCAGGCTGTTATTACTCTAAGTATTTTCCGACTATTGGTAATCTTCTGCCACTGCCAAAAGCCTTAGACGATACCCGTAGTATTGGCGGCGTTTGGTGGCGTTTAAATTCATTTCTGTTTACCATACGCAAAATACGGGTTATTAAGGGAGCATCATATCCCATTTTTTCAATTTCGTCCGGACCTTGATGTTGCTCGATGTATTGGTACAATATTTTATCTAACACATTGTAGTCGGGTAGAGAGTCAGCGTCTTTTTGCCCCGGTCGCAACTCGGCACTCGGAGCTTTGGTTAATATGTGATTCGGTATAATTTCTTCCTCTTTATTGATATAGTTGCAAATCTCGTAAATCTGAGTTTTATATACATCGGCCAGCACTGCAATACCGCCGCACATGTCGCCGTATAAAGTGCCGTAGCCTACTGCTGCTTCACTTTTATTCGTAGTGTTTAGTAAGATATACCCAAACTTATTCGATAACGCCATTAAATAGTTTCCTCTTATTCGAGCTTGTAAATTTTCTTCTGTTACATCAAATGGCTTATTTTCAAAATGCGGTTGCAATATTTTTTCATACACGTCAAAAACTTCTTTGATAGGAATAATCTTGTATGGCGATCCCAAGTTTTCTACTAACTTCAAACTATCCTCAACCGAGTGCGAAGTAGAAAATTGCGACGGCATCAGCACGCTAAGTACATTTTCTTTACCTAATGCACGAACTGCCAATACCAATACTAAAGCAGAATCTACACCACCGCTTAGCCCTACAATTGCTTTTTTAAACCCTAATTTTTCAAAATAATTTTGAATACCACAAATAAGCGCATCGTGGATTAGTTTAATCGGATTTTTATCTTGTTCTTGTTGAGTTGATGAATGGTCTAATGCCAAGATATGATTGCTGTCGGTCAATTCAAAAAATCGCACACTCGATTCAAAATAAGGCATTTCAGCAATCAACTCCCCGTTTGCATTCATAGCCACCGAGCCGCCGTCAAAGATTAATTCCGTTTGCGCACCCACGCAATTACAATAAAATATAGGCAAACGGTAGGTAGTGGCATTTTTACGTATAATTTCCAACCTGTCTTTTGCTTGATGATAATTGAAAGGCGATGCAGATAAATTCAACAGAACATCAGGGGTTAATTTTGCTAATTCTTCCACCGGACGAATGCGATACATGGGGTCTGCATTCCCCGTATCCCAAATATCTTCGCAAATAGTTATTGCAATTTTTTTCCCTTTAAAATTTATAACATTAAAATCTTTATTGGGCTCAAAGTATCGATATTCATCAAAAATATCATACGTTGGCAATAGCGTTTTATGTATAATATTTTTCACTTTTCCGTGTTCTATAAAGTATGCGGAATTGTGTAAATTTTTTCCTTCTTTAAGCGGATTGACAGAGGGTGCGCCAACCACTACGGCAATTTGTGTTCCGGCAACTTGTGCAATTTGCTGTATTATTTGCTCGCATTGCTGAATGAAATGGTTGAACTCCAAAAAATCGCGCGGAGGATAACCACACACCGTCAATTCACTGAACAGCATTAAATCTGCTTGTGCCGCAATACCTTGCTCAATGGCGTTTTTTATTTTTTCAAAGTTTCCCGAAAAATCTCCAATTCTATAGTTTTGTTGGGCAATCCCTATTTTCATGCGTATTATTTATTGTATTGCTGATTGAAAATATAAAAGTAAGAAGTTTGTAGATATACCTACCTATTTTATCTTATTTTTGCACACGTTTATTCTCTTTGATATGAAAAACAGAATCCGATATATATTTGTAGCCGTAGTGGTAATGGCGGCAACTGCTTGTACGTGCAACAGAACATCTAACCAGCTGCCCAAAAAGGAAAAAGAAGTAAAAGCCGCTTCGATATCGGTAGATATTATTCGTTTTGAGCAAGAGCTATTTGCCTGTAATCCCAATGCCATGGAAGCAGAATTGGAGAAACTCCAAGCTAAATACCCTGTGTTTTATAACGTTTTTTACAACCAAGTTTTAAATATTCCGGCAATTGGAGATAAGCAGGTGCAATTAAACGTAATGCGTGATTTTATTGCCAAAAAAGCGATGAAAGGATTATATGATACCGTGCAAGAGAAATTTAAAAATATAGATTTTTTGAAAGAAGATTTAAAAACAGCCTTTGCCAATTACAAGAGTTATTTTCCGGAAAAGCCAACTCCCAAAGTATATACCTGCATTTCGGAGTTTTCCTATTCTGTGTTTACTGCCACCGATTCTATTTTAGGAATCTCTTTAGATAAATACTTAGGGCCAAAATATATTTATTATCCGTCTATCTTTATGGAATATACGTATATGATTCCTTCGTTAGATAAAAAATATATGGCAATAGATTGTGCCAATGTTTTGGGGGCGAATATCGTACCTGTACCGGGCGATAAATCAACGCTGTTGGATAAGATGATTGCAGAAGGGAAAATTTTATATTTTATACAAAGTTTACTGCCTGATAAAAAACCGAATGACATTATTAAATATGATGAAAAACATTGGAAATTTTGTGTAGATAATGAACCGCAAATTTGGGCGTATTTCTTAGATCATGAATTATTGTATAATACTAAATTTGAGCAATATAAATACGTAAAAGAAGGGCCTACTACTTATGGTATGCCCAAGGAAAGCCCCGGCAGAGTGGGCGCCTGGCTGGGGTGGCAAATTGTTCAAGCCTATATGAAAGAACACCCAAATACCACTTTAAAACAGTTGATTGCACTCACCGACGGACAAAAAATACTGGCAGCTTCCAAGTATAAGCCTAAACGATAAGCGGTTGTTTTTATAATTCTAATGCCAATCCATCATACGCCAAATGCATATTGTCGGGTAGTTCTTGCTCTAGGTCTTTATACTTACCTAAATGGTGCGAGATGTGTGTAAAATAAGCCCTATCGGGATTTATCTTATTGGCAATTTCAATGGCTTCGTCCAAATTAAAATGCGAAAAATGTTTCTCTCTTCGTAACGCATTTAAAACTAATATTTTACTCCCTTTTATTTTTTCAAGCTCTTGCTCGCTGATAAAATTAGCATCCGTAATGTAGGTAAAATCATTTATTCTAAACCCTAAAACCGGCAATTCGTTATGCATTAAACGGATAGGAATTAAAGAAATATCTCCAATGGTGAATGTCGTTTCAGAAATAGTATTCAGATGGATTTGTGGTGCTCCCGGGTAGTGGTGTTGCTGAAAGGCATAGGCAAACTCCCGTTTTAATACCTCCTGCACCCGCACTTCGGCATATACTTCTATTGTTTTGTTTTTCATATAATTGAATGGGCGAATATCATCCAATCCGGCCACGTGGTCCTTGTGCCCATGTGTATATACTACGGCATCTAAGTCTTGCACCTTCTCGCGCAACATTTGCGAGCGAAAATCAGGACCGGTGTCGATAACAAGGGTTGTTTTCTCTGATTGCACTAATAAAGAAGTTCGCATTCTGTTGTCTCTAACGTCAGTAGAAGTGCATACCGCACAGTTGCACGTAATTACAGGAACACCTTGCGAGGTACCGGTGCCTAAGAAAGTAAATTTCATTAATTAAAGGTAAAAAGATTTAAAAAAATGGAAGTACTTAAATTTCTAATTTGTGTTGTGCCAACTGCTCGTATAATTTCAGCTGTTTTTCATCCAATAAACTTAAATCTAATTCTATTTGAGATAAAATTTCTATTAATGCATTGATACGGGCTTCCGTTTCATAAAATTTATTTATCACCACCACCCTTTTATCTTGCAAAATACAATACCCCGACTGAAATCGGCCTTTCTCATAGCGAACCACATATTGGTTTTCTTTGAAAATAGATTCCAGCGTTGCTAAAGTGGTAGCATTGTACTTAAAACTCATACTGCAAAAGTAGCAAGATGTAAATAAAATCGCATTATTTTTTATACACAAGAATAAATGTTTCAACAGAATTCTACTTAATCTATAGAGAAATAAAATACTCGTAAAAAAAACAGTATCTTAGCTTTTATCATTTATACTAAATGTTATCTAAAAAAACGAAATACGCCATAAATGCATTGGTTTTCTTAGCTAAAAAACCACCTAAAGAACCCGTGCTGATTAGTGAAATAGCCGAACATGAACGCATTCCAAAAAAATTCTTAGAATCTATCTTATTGGATTTGCGAAATGCCGGAGTGTTAAATTCCAAAAAAGGAAAAGGTGGAGGATACTATCTTATTAAACATCCATCAGAAGTAAATCTTGCCGAAATTATCCGTTATTTTGACGGCGCGATAGGATTATTACCTTGCGTTACCCATAAATACTACGAAAAATGCGAAGAATGTGAAGATGAAGTTACTTGCGGCATCCGTCATGCATTTTTGACCATACGAAACGAAACAGTAGAATTGCTGAAAAAAGATACGTTAGAAATGATTATCAAAAATGAGCAAAAATTAAAAAAACATGCTGACAAATAATACACTTGTTTTTTTAAAAGAATTAAGCAAGAATAATAATAAAGAATGGTTTGAAAAAAATAGAACTCGCTATGTATCTTCTCAAAGCGAGGTAAAGCAATTAGTAGCATTGTGGATAACCCAATACGGAAAAATAGACGGCAGCATTGCCCATTTAGAACCTCAGAAATGTATTTTTCGAATAAATAGAGATATCCGATTTTCGGCGAATAAAAATCCCTACAAAACCAACTTAGGGGCATACTTGACCAAAGGAGCAAAGCAGGCAAACCTTGCAGGCTATTACTTACACATAGAGCCGAGAAATTGTTTTTTTGGCGCCGGAAATTATATGCCGACACCGGAGCAGCTTGCACAAATTCGGCAAGAGATAGATTATAATTTTATCGATTTTAAAAAAATAATACATGCCAAAACATTTGTGTCTTACTTTTCGGAAATAAACGCAGAAAATAAGCTGAAGCGCACTCCAAAAGGCTATGAAGAAACGAATGAAGCAATAGAATTTTTGAAGTTGAAAAGCTATACCGTTAGTACAAAGATTAGCGACAAAGAACTTATACAACCCGACTTTGTACAACAACTCGTTGCACTGTCAGAAACCGCAAAGCCCTTTATTGATTTTTTAAATAACGCCGTGCAAGAATAGAATAGTACTTATTTTTACTATTGCTTTTTCTCCACTTCATTTTAAGCTATAAATAGCACAACATTTATCGTGTTCTCTTGTTTACTATAGGATAAAGCGTACAAGCCGTTTTACGAATGAACAAGGATGTTTTTGTAAATAGCGTCTTGATATTGCTTATGTTAATAATATGTAAAACAGGGTAGCCCCGAGTATAGATTATTATCTTTGTACTGTAATTTTTGTTACAAACAACAATAGATAATTAAACTAATTTTGTAAACAATTTTAATACTTACTAATGAAATTTGGAGTAGTGGTTTTTCCCGGTTCTAATTGCGACAGAGACGTAATTCATGTATGCCAAAAGGTAATGCAGAGTGATACGCGCATCTTATGGCATAAAGATACCGATTTGCAAGACTTAACGACAGAAGATTGTATTATGATTCCGGGCGGCTTTTCCTACGGTGATTATTTACGATGTGGTGCTATCGCACGTTTTTCTCCCATTATGGAAAAAGTGATAGCACATGCAAACAACGGGGGGTATGTTTGGGGTATCTGTAATGGCTTCCAAGTATTATGCGAAAGCCACCTTTTGCCGGGTGCATTACTGATGAATGAGCAACAACGATTTATCTGCCAAAATCAATACATCATTCCGCAAACTAACCAATCTGCCATTACTAAAAATTTAGATTTGTCAAAAGCCCTGAATGTGCCGGTAGCACATGGCGAAGGGCGTTATTTTGCCGATGCAAACACTTTACAACAACTAAAACAAAACGATCAGATTTTATTCAAATATTGTGATGAACAAGGCAATATTACCGCCGCTGCAAATCCTAATGGTTCAGTAGAAAACATTGCAGGCATTTGTAATGCCGGTAGAAATGTATTTGGTATGATGCCCCATCCCGAACGCTCCGCAGAGGACGTATTGGGAAATACAGACGGCAGAAAACTTTTTGAGTCGCTGATGGATTTGACTCACGCATAACACCCGATAGCAATATTGCGAATAAGACGCATTCATTAAATCAATACATCATGCAGGATTATTTTATTCAACAACAAACCGTTTCTTTTTTTTCTTTCTTTTTAAAAAAAAATAATCCTATTGGTGCATTCCGGTCTATTGTGTTGGCTGTTTTATTCCTTCTATTTCCAATGCTGTCGAAAGCCGCTTTAGAGCAACACATCACCTGGAAAAGCAGTGTGGAAAAAATTTCTGAAACAGAATATAACGTCAAATTTAGTTGTAATTTAGATGATGACTGGCACACGTTTTCTCAGTTCACCAAAGAGGGAGGACCACTTCCGACACAATTCCGATTTGAAAAAAATAAAGACATTGAATTAATCGGTAAAGTACAAGAAATAGCAAAAAAACATACCAAATTTGATGAGCTGTTTGGCGTAGATGTCACTTCTTTTGATGGCGATGTAACCTTTGTACAAAAGGTAAAAATTAAAACACCAACTGCCATTCTAAAAGGAGAATTTGACGGACAAGTATGTAAGGATGAAGTAGGCTGCATGCCCTTTGGTCCCGAAAAATTTGCCATCTCTTTCGATGGAAGTAGTGTTACAACAGCAGCAGAAAAGCATTCCGATACAGCAGCGCAAATACAAAGCCCAACCACCCAACCACCAGCAGTAAATGCGACTACATTATCCGATACTGCCGCAAAATTTGATTGGAGTACTGCAAAAAATTCATGCAGCATCAATAGCGAAACGAAAGACAGAAGCTACTTAATCTTATTTTTATTAGGATTTTTAGGGGGCTTAGTGGCGTTGCTTACGCCCTGCGTATTTCCGATGGTGCCGCTTACCGTAAGTTTTTTTACCAAAGGAGGCAAAGACCGCAAAGATGGAATCAAAAAAGCCTTACTCTATGGGGTTTCTATCATTTTAATTTACGTATCCTTGGGCTTGCTAATTACAGGGATTTTTGGCTCCGATGCACTCAATGCAATGAGTACCAATATTTGGTTTAATTTATTGTTTTTCGTCGTTTTTGTTGCCTTTGCAATCTCCTTTTTTGGCTTTTATGAAATTACGCTACCCTCCTCTTGGGCTAATAAAACCGATAGCTTGTCCGGTAGAGGCGGCAATATCGGTATCTTTTTTATGGCATTTACATTAGCATTAGTTTCATTCTCCTGTACCGGCCCAATTATCGGTACTTTATTGGTAGAAGCCGCCACCGGTGGAGGCCCTACACTTTTCAACTATATTCCTATAAAACCAGCATTGGGTATGTTTGGCTTCGGTTTAGCATTAGCATTACCATTTACGTTATTTGCGTTATTCCCTCAATGGTTAAAATCATTGCCAAAATCCGGCGGATGGATGACTACCGTAAAAATGGTGTTGGGTTTTGTAGAATTAGCTTTGGCTTTCAAATTCTTATCCACAGTAGATATGACGATGAATTGGGGTGTTTTACGTTTTGAGCCTTTTATGGTTATCTGGATACTCATTTTTGGGATAATGACATTGTATTGTTTAGGAATATTTTTTAAAAATAAACCTACCACGATTGTAAAAGGAATTGGAGGCGTAACGTTATTGTTTACACTCTATTTAATATACGCTTTAGTGAATTATAAGCCGGTAAGTTTATTTAGCGGATTAATTCCACCAACATCCTATAATTTCAAATCAACGAACGAAGAAAAATTCAAACATTTTAAAGATTATACGGAGGGCATGGCGTATGCTAAACAGCACAATATGCCCGTTTTATTAGATTTTACAGGCTTTGGCTGTGTGAATTGTAGAAAAATTGAAGATAATGTTTGGACAGACGAAAAAGTAGTAGAACGATTGAAAGATTATGTAGTAATTTCTCTTTATGTAGATGATAGAAAAGAACTGCCACAAACAGAATGGTACACTTCGGATGCTACAGGAAAAGAACGAGAAGTGAAAACCGTAGGGCAAAAATGGAGCGACTTCCAAGCAAGATATTTTAAAACAAACTCGCAGCCGCAATATATTTTGCTGAACACGAAAGAACAACTACTCAACCAACCGGCAGCATACGATTTTTCTAAAAATGTAGATAACTATATCTCCTTTTTGGACTGTGGTTTAAAGATGAATAAGCAATTGAAATAAATAGCAATAAATCTACTAAACGGATGGTGACAGCATACTTTGCTGTTAAAGTATTGAACTATTCCTTCTAAATTTTATTATTACATTACTACCTTTGTATGGTTATGCGTATAGGAATTGTTTGTTACCCTACATTTGGAGGGAGTGGTGTAATTGCTACGGAATTGGGCAAAGGACTTGCTCAAAAAGGACATAAAGTACATTTTATTACGTATAAAGAACCCGCTCGATTATTAGACACCTTCAATGAAAATATTTTTTTCCACGAAGTAAGTTTAAATGATTATCCGTTATTCGATTACGCACCTTATGAAACTGCATTAGCCAGTAAATTAGTAGATGTAGCGATAAATGAAAAATTAGATATTTTTCATGTGCATTACGCCATACCACATGCTTCGGCAGCGTATATGGCACGTCAAATTTTATTACAAAAAGGGATTAGTGTGCCGGTTATTACTACTTTGCACGGTACGGATATTACCTTAGTAGGGCGCGATGCCACGTATGAACCTGTGGTAACCTATTCCATTAATCAATCTTGTGGGGTAACGGCGGTTTCAGAGAGTTTAAAGCAAGACACTTATGCTCATTTTGCTATAAAAAATGAAATTGAAGTAATTCCTAACTTCATTGATTTTTCTCGTTTTAAAAAAACCAATAAAGAGCATTTTAAAAAAGCAATAGCTCCCAACGGAGAGAAAATATTAATACACACCTCTAATTTTAGAAAAGTAAAACGAGTGGACGATGTAGTGCATGTTTTTCATAAAGTATCGCAAGAAATACCGGCTAAATTATTAATGATAGGCGATGGCCCTGAACGACAACCTGCGGAGAAATTAGCCCGTAGTTTGTGCCCTAATTTAGATGTTCGCTTTTTAGGAAAACAAGAAGCCGTAGAAGAATTACTGGCTATTGCAGATGTGTTTTTATTGCCGTCCGAAAGCGAGAGTTTTGGCTTGGCAGCATTAGAGGCAATGGCTTGCGAAGTACCCGTAGTATCGAGTAATGCAGGCGGTATTCCCGAAGTAAATATAGATGGGCAAACCGGCTTTTTATTGAACGTAGGAGACGTTGACGGAATGGCAACTAAAACCTTGGAACTGCTTCGAAATGAAAAACAATTAACTCAATTTAAGCAACAAGCATTTGAGCAAGCCCACCGATTTAGTATCGAAAATATTTTACCCCAATACGAAGCTTTTTATGCACAAATCAAAAACAAACAAGAGTGCAAGTGAGATTTTATAGACTGTTAGATAAAAAAGAGCTTAGTATAAAATATAGAAGTTTAGATTTAATCTGACAATTATTAATACTTAGATTCAAGAATGAAATGCAACTTGAATCTTGCTACGATTAATAACTGGATTTAATGGAATAAATGAAGAATATTCATACGATAATTATAACAGAGTAAATAGTTATAAAAAAACCATTGCGGGTGTAAATTACATATCTAGCCAAACATACGATGCTTGTAACAATGTAGCTACTTATACCTACCCGTCAGGACTCTTGATAAAACGATATTACGATGCCAATGGTTATTTAACCTTTATCAAAAACAGTAATGATACAAAAACAATCTTTGAAACCAAAACAATCAATGCTTACAATGAATATAGTTCGTATGTTCTCGGGAATGGAAAAACGACTACTTTAACCTTTGATGCGTATGGAAAACCGATTAACTACCTCACTCCAAATATTCAAAACCTCAGTTATACCTATAACGATCAAACAGGTAATATCACGAGACGAACCGATGCGATCAAGAGCCGTTACGAGGATTTTGGATTTGATGGATTGGATCGCCTTATTTCCATGCAAGTCAATGGACAGACATTAAAACAAATCAACTATGCAGATAACGGAAACATTACTCAAAAAACAGATGCAGGAACATATACGTATGATCCTGATAAAATTCATGCTGTTAGTCATATAAAAGCAACTATTCAAAGTCCAACACAATATGAAAATAGTGATATCAGCATAAATCCGCAGTATATAGAATACACTCCATTTAATCAACCCTCAGCAATTTATGAGCAATCTTACATTGTTCAATACACCTACAGTGCAAACTATCAAAGAGCAATCAGTGTATTTTCCAACGGAGATCCTGTTTCAGATCGTTTATACTTTCAAGATTATGAAGTAAACAGAGATATTATTGGTGGACAAACCCAACTCAAGAACCAAATTCATTATATCCAAGCAGGTGGGAAAATTGTATGCATGATTGTGCGTGAGAATGGTGTTGATAAATTTAATTATACCTACACCGATAATCTTGGTTCAATCCTCACAGTTACCAACGAAAGTGCAGTTATTATCGCAGAGCAGAATTTTGATGCGTGGGGCAGATATCGAGATCCGAATACCTGGCAATATATTTCCGGCGAGACTGCCTTTGCAAATAATCCACAATGGTTGTATCGAGGTTATACTGGCCATGAACACTTGGCAGTATTTGATTTAATCAATATGAATGGACGTATCTACGACCCAATTATCGGTCGTTTTTTAAGTCCTGATAACTATATTGAAGACCCGTATTCAGCACAAGGATATAACCGATATAGCTACGGGTTAAATAATCCATTAAAATATAGCGATCCAAGCGGTCAGGTACTTCCTGTAGTAGCTATTGCTGCTATTGTTGGTGCTGCTATTGGAGGAATTGCCAATTTTGCCGTCAAGTTTGCACAGGGCAAAATAAATGGGTTTTGGGATGGATTTAAAGCCTTTGGGGTGGGTGCGATCGCGGGTGCAGTCGGAGGAGCCTCCGGTGCCTATATTGCAGGAGCACTGGCGAGTGTTAGTGCTGCCATTGGGACATTTGGGATCGGATTTATTAGTAGTGCCATTGCCTCCATTCCAACCAACTTAATTCAAAGCATAGCAAATCATTATGGTTTTGGAGATCAGTTAATGGGGCTCGGAGATTATGTGAAATCTGCCTTTATTGCCGGAGTCACCGGAGGTGCTTTAAATGTGTTAGGTTCGAAGATTGCACAATTTATCAAAGGCAAAAGTGCCCCAGCGGTTTCTGAGACCACACCTAATGTGTCTAGCAAAAATGTTAATACCATGAATAATAAGGCTACCCCTATTATTCATGATGGAGAATCAATTATCAAAAAATTAGATATTACTGAATTTATTGCAAAAGAAGCAACCAATCCGCATATCTTTACAGCAGAACACGCAATTGACAATAGCATTAAAATGGAAAAAATTGTTAGTAACATATTAGATTGGGATAAAGGAGGCTTATTATCACGTGGTTCAAATAGTATAATAACAAAATTTAATGGTCAAATCTATCGCATTAATGTATTTATAGATAAAGCCGGTACGGTTTTACCGGGGGGTATTAACATGTATAATATTACTAATAATTTTAATACATATATAAACACCATAAAAAATCCTTTATATTTATTATTTAAATAGCTTATTTATGATCGATAACAAAGACATATACAATGAAGTATCCAATATAATTAGTTGTTATTCAAACAAAGAAACCATATTAGATACTGTATTTAGTGTAGTAATTCCGAGTATGGAAAGTTTAATATTCGCTAATAAGAACAATACAGATTTAAAAATACAGATGGCTATTATATGGGCTTCTTATCCATTATATGAATATGAGAATGCATTAAACATTTTAAAGGCTATTAATGGTGATAAAAGAGTTTATCTTATTCGTAGTTATATAGAAGATGGAGGCAAGTGCGAATTAGTATATCCAGCAATGACAGAAAGTGATATTGTAAATCATGATTTTACTTCAATAGAAAAGTCAATACTCTACAATTACCTTTCTAATAATAATAGATTACAGCATTTGGCAATTGAACAACAATTGAGTTTGGAAAATACAATATATTTTCTCACAAAATCTTTTAATTCCTATGAGTATAATACAAGCACAATTTGTCAACTAATGAAATTTATCAAAGAAGGCACAATCATTAGTATTGATAGGAATAAATTAAAAGAATGCTTTTTTAAGTCTATAGAATTGAGTAAAAAATGGTCAGATGACAGAATGAAAAGAACCGGTTTGTCATCTATATATTATGATGATTTTGTTAATAACTTATGTTTCGGCCTTGGATCAAATACTAAAATGATTGATGAATATTGGTTAAAATTTTTCGAATAGAGATACATTTATTACTTGTTTCAGCTTAAAGAATTTAAATTATTAAACATGAAAGAAATAAACAAAATCTTTTACATCATAACTATAATCGTTATTATCGTTAGCTGTAAAAGAGAAAAAGATTTACCCATTGTACAGATGCCACAATTTTATAAGGACATGGCACCATATACCAATAATCAATTGATTTCATTCAAAGGAACAAACAATGATTCATTTACGGTAAAAGTTTCTATAACAAGTAAAATTACTACAGAAAGTAGATGCCTTGGGTGTGACCCATTTCAAAAGGTAGAAATAATAGAATATACATTAAGAGACACAACAGCAACACTTCTCAATGACACATTCCTCACTATACGGCTTATTTCGTCATCTGATAATTCCTTTTATTTTTATATCTATCCGAGGATTTACCAGTATGATCCTGCACGTTCTGCTTTTGCGAGTATCTATACCTATAATAATACCGCAACACTTAATTGTTCAAGCAACTTTGGCAATCTCATAATGTGTATAGATAGTATTGTGATAAATAACAGGACGTATTACGAGGTGGGTAAGTTTTATAATACAAGCTCCTATCCATTTATTTTAGGTGATAACAAAGCAAAAGATTTTATTTATTCAAAAACAAAAGGATTGATTCAATTTTCCTATGAAGATGGCATCACCTATCATCTTGTAGAATAATAACAATAAATAACGGTTAAAAGAAAAAACATGAAGAATATACTTGTATTATTAGTAATTATCCTTTCAGGATTAAACATTAAAATCAAAGCACAAATATTGCCATGCTCAGGCTATCCTCGATACCGCAATTTCTATTATTACTATGATGATAACGGAAATCGAGTCTATCGAGAATATATCTTTGTTTGTCCTACCGGGCCGCCGACAGAGTCAGGCAGAATGGCAAATCCAGATTCACTTTTTGCAAAAGCGCAAACTGACACACTCTTAAAGTCAAAGACTGATAATTCTGTAAAAACTTTATCAAGTGATGAAATTATCGAGTTACGCAAAGTATATCCAAACCCAACAAGTGGCAATTTTATTGTACAATTATCTGGGTTTGTTCCGTATGTGCAATTTCAGATTTGCGATATTTATGGCAATATCTTACTCAACGATTCCTTTAGTGGTATTGAATGGAACTTGGATATATCTATGCTCCCAGCAGGAGAATACACCCTTGTGATTCGTACCAAAGAAGATAAAATGTATAACAAAAAGATTATAAAAACATAATTTATAATGTAATATAATTTCTATTTTCGTACATTCCATTGTCGATTCAAGCAATTGCATTTCGCTAACTGGCTTTCTGCTTAAAAAAATTCAGATTCATTTTGTCTTCTCTCGCGTTCTCACACATTTACATAGAAACGCGCTTGATTCCTTTACTCTCATGGTAGCATAGGAATATACTCCCTGTAATTATTGTTCATTAAAAACTAAATCACATCATTACTGACGATAACGCTCAAAGGCGACACTTTCATGACAAATGACTGTTTATTCCAACATAATATAAAGATATGGAATTAAAATTCAATGTCGTTTAGTTAAGGAAAAAATGGATAAAAAGATTAAATTTGTGCAGCAAAACCAAAGCACAGTATTATAGGGGTAAATTATTAAAACATATAAACAAGAATCTACATGAAGAAGATTTTAAAAGCCGTAATACTTATGGCTGCATAGGATTTATTCGAGATAGAATTTTAACATTTCCAATTACATTTTTATTTATTACACAACTATTGCAACGGTCTATACAGCGGGAACTAAACAGTTTTTTCGGAAAGATATCAGATTCTGATTATAGTATCCAAAAAGTAACCAAAGGTGCATTAACACAAGCACGAGCCAAATTAAAGTATAATGGTTTTATAGAACTTAGTGACTCATCTGTTGAAATATTTTATACAGATGCCCCTTATTTGGCGTGGGACAAACATCGTGTATTAGCCTGTGATGGTTCTACGTTACAATTGCCCAATAGCAAAAGCATCGCAGAGGAATTTGGTGTTTCAGAATTTGGTCCCAAGGCAGATGCCAAACATTCACTTGCACGTATTTCATTGGTTTATGATGTATTTAATCTAGTTACCCTAAATGCAAAAATAGCTCCATTCAAAACACATGAAACTACTTTATTAAAGCAGCAATTAACAGAAATAGTGTTTAAAGAAAATGACCTTTTATTGTTAGACAGAGGTTATCCAAGTATTGCTTTGTTGTATGAATTACAACAACGAAAACTTGATTTTTGTGTGCGATTAAAAGACAATTGGTGGAACGAAGTCAATCAGATGTTAGAATCTGGGCAAACCGATAAACTAATCACCTTCACACTACCTAAAAAAGCCCTTGAGCTACAAGCACAATTTAATGCCTCACACCATACGGTAAGCGCACGATTGGTAGTCATAGAATTGGGAAATGGAATCAAAGAAATATTATGTACATCGTTAATAGACGATAGCTATACCTTAGAAGATTTAAAATGGCTCTATCACAAGCGATGGAATATTGAAGAAGCCTATAAATTATTTAAGCAAAGAGCCAACATCGAATCCTTCTCTGGCAAAACGGCTTTATCTGTAAAACAAGATTTTTATGCAGCCATATTTATGATGAATATGTGTGCTATTATGAGTTTTCCTATAGAACAAAAAGTGCGTGAACAAAGCAAACAAAACCCCCACCAGCATCCAAAGCAAATTAATAGAACAAATGCCTTAGCATTGATGAATGAATCTATAGTTGGAGTTTTTGTAAAGAAAAAGATAAAAAACTTCTTAAAAACATTAGACCATATCTTGCATAAAACAATAGAAATTGTACGACCCAATAGAAGAGAACCCAGAAACCACAAAATTAAAAAACCAAAGTCAATGAATTATAAGATTTTATAAATATATTCGCTTAACTAAACGACATTGATTTATAATAGTAAATTAGATATGTAATGTAGGCAGACAACAATAGCATTACCGCTCATTTGTACAATATTTATACAACGAAAAAAGCAGCTAAAGAATTTCTCTCTAACTGCTTGACTACGAAGTGGTCCTGCATGGGCTCGAACCATGGACCCCCTGATTATGAGTCAGGTGCTCTAACCAGCTGAGCTACAGGACCTGAATCTGTGATTCCTATTCCGATAAATTATTCGGAAGAAGTGCAAATGTACGTTTTTACTTTTAATTTTTAAAAACGAATGCAGAATTTTATTTTCTTTTAAAATTAGATAGCCTAAAAAGTATAAATAGTCGCCAATACCGTTTCTCCTACGGCTTGCAGCGTTATTTTATCGATTACCGACATATTGTCTTGATGGGTGTGCCAGTGCTTTGGAAACCCACTGCGGGTATTATGGGTTCGACTGATGATATCTATAGTTGGAATTTTAGCCATTTGATTGATGTAGTAATGGTCGTCGATAATCGGGTCAGTTATTTCTCGAATAAAGAAATTCCCATAGCCCAACTTTTCGGCAGTATTCCATACTTGTTTCATAAATTGTGGGGCATATTGCATCGAAACGCCCTCAAAGGTAAAGGTAGCATCTTTCGCTCCTACCATATCCAATAAAATTCCATTTTCTGCCTTATAGTTGGGTACATGTGGATTTTTGCACCAATACTGCGTGCCCAAACAGTAAAAATCGCCTTGCTTTTGATTTAAATCATACTCCGGTTGTCCATAATCTTCCACATCTAAAAAAACTAAATCTACTCCAATTTCGGGTTGTTTTTTTTGCATTTGTCGAGCAATTTCCAATAAGATGGCAGATCCGCTTGCGCCATCATCTGCAGCTAATATTGGGCTGCCCACAGCACTATCGCCTTGGTCGGCAAACGGGCGTGCATCCCAGTGGGTGCATATCATCAAGCGGCGCTTTGCCGCCGGATTATAGGAAGCAATAATATTTATACATGGAACTGTTTTTCCTGAATATACTACTACTTTGGTTTTTTGTACCACTACTTCTGCACCATAGCTTTTTAGTTTTTGCTCAAAATAGGCAGCACATTTTAGCTGTGCCGGTGTGCCCGGTACACGAGGACCAAAATCTACTTGTTGTTGTGTGAAAAAATAAGCGGAATCAGGCGAAAATTCTGGTTTTGATATTTTATTGCCTGCTGTATTTTCTGTCGAAACACTTTCTGCGGAGGAAGATTCTCTTTTTGTATTACAAGAAGATGCCATCAAAATGGGTATCATTAATATAATTGCAAATTTATTGCAAACAGCCAGCCAGCCTGTTCGGCAGTCAGGTTTCGTTCCTCGCAATGACGATAACCATTGCCCATTGACTGTTGCCCATTGACTAATTAACTTCATACGTTGTTCCATCTTTACTGTCTTTTATGGCAATGCCGGCGTCTTTTAGTCCATCGCGAATTTTATCGGATGTCGCCCAGTCTTTATTGTCGCGAGATTGCTTGCGAATGTCTATCACCAATTGCATTACTTTGTCTAATGCATCATTCCCGCCCATATTTGTATCCTCTTGCAATCCTAAAACATCGAACAAAAATCCATAATACGTTTTTTGTAATAATTTAAAAGTAGCCTTTGACAATGGTGCTACTTTGTTTCCGGCATTGTGATAGGTATTTATTCGAGTTGCCAATTCATAAAGTACCGCTATCAACTTTGGCGCATTAAAATCATCGTCCATTACCTCTTTACAAGCAGTACAATGTTCTATAATTTCTTTTTCTTGTTGTTCATCTGTTTTTTCTAATTCAAATTTAAGTTGCGCTAAGTATTTAGCCGCATTCATCAATTTGCGCAATCCTTTTTCTGCATCTTGTAGTCCTTTTATGGTAATATCTAATTCGGAAGAATAATGCGATTGCATAAATAAGAAGCGTACAGTCATTGCGGTATAGGCTTTATCTAATAAGGGATGGTCGCCCGTAATAAACTGCATTGGCAAAATAGAATTCCCTAACGATTTGCTCATCTTTTGCCCATTAAAATTCAACATATTGGTATGCATCCAATAGCGCACGGGTTCTTTCCCGCATGCTCCTACATTTTGAGCAATCTCACATTCGTGGTGCGGAAATTTTAAATCCATGCCGCCGGCATGTATGTCGAATTGTTTTCCAAGATATTTGGTGCTCATTACAGAACATTCGAGATGCCAGCCCGGAAAGCCTTTGCCCCAAGGCGAACTCCATTGCATGATATGCTCGGGAGACGCTTTTTTCCATAAGGCAAAATCAATCGGATTGCGTTTTTCCTCTTGCCCGTCTAAATCGCGGTAGCCGGCAATGAGTTCTTCGGTATTTCTGCCAGAGAGTTTGCCATAATTATAGCCTTTGGCATTGTAGGCATTTACATCAAAATACACACTACCATTGGAAGTATAGGCTACACCATTGTCAATCAATTGTTGCGCCATTTCTATTTGTTCTACAATATGTCCGGTGGCAGTGGGTTCAATAGTAGGCGGTAAAATATTGAAAATCCTGCATATTTCATGAAATCCTACCGTGTATTTTTGTACGATTTCCATAGGCTCCAATTTTTCTAATTTGGCTTGGTCTTCCATGCGGTTTTTCCCTTCCCCTGCTTCATTCGTTAAATGCCCGGCATCGGTGATGTTGCGCACATAACGTACGGCATAGCCTGAAAACTTTAAATAACGATACACTAAATCGAAAGAAATAAACGTGCGCGTATTTCCTAAATGCACATCGGAATAAACGGTTGGACCACAGCAATACAAACCAACATAAGGAGGATTAAAGGGTTCAAATTTTTCCTTTTGCCGTGTCAGTGTGTTGTAAATATAAAGTTCAGACATGCGGCAAAGATAGCAATTAGATATAAGATGTGTGATTGGAGAGTGGAGATTTTTTGAGGATTATCTAGACGCTGAATAAGCTGTTTTAGGTAAACGGCATTTTAAAATTGATAGCATCTTTTTGTCAATATAGTTATCAGCCTAACCGAAAATTAGTCTTTCTTCTTCGGACACGATTTACAACGTTTTCCGTATTTATATTTTTTGCAGCATTTTTTTTTGCAATCACATCCCAATTGACAAGATTTCACTAATGAAATTTCCGTGCTGATTTGATGAACTAAAAATGGATACTTTAACATAGTGTAAAGATAAAAAAATTATTTAGATTGGTTCTAAATAAAATCATTAAACGCTGAAAAATACCTAAAGTAAGGTAGGTTTATTGCACCCGTTTTGGATTGTCTTTAATGAATGCTTCCCAACCGCTATATTTTTTGCTGCCGGTGCTCACTCCTCGCATAGAAAAATGATGACAAACAGCCGCTGCCAGACCATCGGTGGCATCTAATTGTTTGGGTAATACATCGGTTTTTAAAATATGCCCCAACATGGCAGCTACCTGTTCTTTGGCGGCATTTCCATTTCCGGTGATGCTTTGTTTTATTTTTTTGGGAGAATATTCTTGAACCGGAATTTTTTGAGATAATGCAGCTGCAATAGCCATGCCTTGAGCACGTCCGAGCTTCAGCATCGATTGTACATTTTTGCCAAAAAATGGAGCTTCAATGGCTAATACTTGAGGTCGATACGCCAAAATAATTTCCAATAAGCGATCGAAGATACATTGCAATCGGTCGTAGTGGTCATCAAATTTTTCGGTGCGAATGCAGCCAATCGCTATTAATTCTAAGGTATTGCCATCGGATAGTATAATTCCATATCCTGTTACTTGCGTACCGGGATCTACACCTAAAATAATGCGCTTAGCAGGTTGTTTAGTGTTTGTTGCCACGGTATAAAAATAACAGTTCATTCTGTAATTATTAATGTAAAAAAAGAAATTATCTTTGAGCGCTTCATGAAACAACTTTTACAAAATAAATTACTCAATACGATTATCAAAATATTGATATTCGGAGGCTTGATGTTTGTGTTGTATCGTCAATTGTTTTCTAATGAAAAAATAGAAATTGCATACCATCATTTTGTGCTCAATTTTCAAGGGAGTTATTTGCTGCTAACCGCCGTGATTGTGCTAATGCTGTTAAACTGGACAATAGAAAGCGTTAAATGGAAATTATTAATCGATAAATTACACCCGGTTTCATGGTTAGAAGCGATTGAAGGAATTTTATTTGGCGTTACATTTTCATTATTTACGCCCAGTCGTATAGGAGAATTTGGCGGACGTATTTTTGCATTAAATACCGACCGGAAAGAAGCAATAGTTTCTACCTTACTGGGTAGTGTTGCCCAAATGGTTGTAAATTTATCTTTTGGTGCATTAGGCTTGTTGTTGTATTCTTTAGCACACAATAAAATGGATAATTATTTATTAGTTGCTTTTTTATTCATTTACGGATGGATGGTTATTGCTATCCATTTCGTGTATTACAATATAGATGTGGTAAGTGCCAAATTTTCCAATTTCAGCGTGTTTAAAAAGGTGTATAAATATATTCATATAATAGATTTATACAGCAATAAAGAATTTTTTATTTTGGAGATACTGTCCGCCTTTCGATATGGAATTTACTGTTTGCAATTTGCATTATTACTTCAGTTTTTTGGTATATCAATTCCTTTTTTTACGGCATTAAAAGTTGTAGCCGCTATGTTTTTTGTGCAAACGATAAACCCGTTTAACATTGCATTATTAGATTTTGGATTTAGAGGTAATGTGGCGGCTTATTTTCTTTCTCCTTTTACCGGAGATGCTATTGCTATTATTGCAACTACAGTGCTACTTTGGTTTATAAATCTCATTATTCCGGCAATAATTGGAGGTATTGCAGCACTTCGTTTTACCTTTTTTAAGGAAGAATAATTTAATTTTTTCGTATCTTTCGGCTGTAAATCAACTAAATGTCAACTACATTTCCATCTTCCGGCAGCAGTATTTCTATGCAAGCCCCACACGGTGCCTACATTGCGGATAACGTAAAAGGACACCCCAAACAATTAGCCTTGTTGTTTTTCACCGAAATGTGGGAACGATTTTCGTTTTATGGAATGCGTGCATTATTGGTATTATTTATGGTGCATCAACTGAAATATGCCGATGCTAAAGCCAATTTAATTTACGGAACTTATACCGCATTAGTATATTTAATGCCATTGTTTGGAGGTATCGCAGCAGATAAAGTTTTGGGATACCGTAGAGCAATTATTTTAGGAGGCGCATTAATGGCTATCGGGCATTTGATATTAGCCGTTCCGGCAGAGTGGTCTTTTTTTGCAGGAATGGCTTTTTTAATTTCGGGAAATGGTTTTTTTAAACCGAATATCTCTACAATGGTAGGTCGCTTATACCGCGATGACGATGCGCGCCGAGATAGTGCTTTTTCAATCTTTTATATGGGCGTTAACTTAGGTGCCTTTATCGGCGGCCTATTGTGTGGCGAATTAGGACAAAACGGATACAAGCATTTTAATTTTATTACGGCAGAAAACAGCTGGCACTACGGATTTGGACTAGCAGGCGTTTTTATGGTTTTAGGCTTAATTACTTTTTTATTTGGTCAAAAATCGTTGGGTGAAATTGGCTTAGTGCCTAAAGAAGAAACCGGAAATGAGGTAGCCCTGCCTAAGCAGTTATCTGTACTGATTGGCTCACTCATCATAATACCTGTTTTCATCTTCTTGTTTCATAATTATACTTTGATGGGAAAAATCATGTTTCCCATTGCAATCATCGCTACGGTAGCAATGGTGGTTATTGCATTTAAACAAGAAAAAGAAGCACGTAATAAAATGTTAGCAGCAATAGTTATGGTTGCATTTTCTGTACTGTTTTGGGCTTTTTATGAACAAGGTGGTGGCTCGCTTAATTTATATACGGAACGAAACGTAAATACATTCGGCATAAGCGCTGCGGCGATTAACAATTCCATAAATCCATTTTATATTATTATTCTAAGTTTCCCTTTTGCATGGCTTTGGGTTTGGTTGGATAAGAAAGGAAAAGAACCTTCTACACCTATGAAATTTACAGTATCATTTTTTCAATTAGGCTTAGGGTTTCTTTTATTTATTGTAGGGGCGAAATTAGCTACAGACGGGCGGGTTAGTTTTTTGTGGTACGCTTTAGGATATTTGATGCTAACCACTGGAGAGCTATGTATTTCACCCATCGGGCTGTCAATGATTACGAAGTTGTCGCCGCCTAAATTTACCGGCATGATGATGGGATTTTGGTTCTTAGCGTCCGCCTTAGGACAGCATTTAGCTGGTGTAATTGGAACACTAATGGCCATCCATTCAGAAGGAGGCACAGCAACAGTAACGCCTGTTGAATCGCTCGCAATATACAGCGGGGTATTTATGAAAATAGTATATGTGGCTATTGGCGGTGGAGTAGTTTTATTTTTATTAATTCCAATACTTAAACGCTGGATGGGCGATGAAAAATAATTTTTGCCAAACTATATTGATGGAAGCAACGTTATATTAAATACAACAATGAAAGGGAAGTTTTTTACCATAATAGGCATTGTGCTTTTGTTCGGGTACTTTATTAAGGATTCTATTACGCCTTATGATCCGACACAAGTGGTAATGGTAGGAAATGACACCTTAGGTAGAGACTGGGGAGCAATAGCCGAACAAAAAGCACGACAAAATGCACAAAATAGTGCAGATAATTCTACCGTAGATGCTTATGGGTATAACATAACAACAACAACTCCGGGTAGTAATCCCTACATGCATAATATGTACGGTACTGATTCTATGACCTACGGTAGCAATGCTTATTACAATAACTCCGCACAACAAACATCGCAAGATCCATTTTCGAGACCAAAATTTAATCAAGACAATTACTCCTCTGTTGAATCTACGGATGGACGAGAAATAATAATTGGATATGAAAGACCGGAACAACAGGAAAATAACCAACAATACAATAATCCTGAAAAGATACAAACAAGACACCAACGCGAAGTAGGAGAGCCCAAAATGCGCTATCGAGATTAAAACTATTTTCATAAATTCCCCCACAAAAATTAAAAATATAGTGTTTAATCTTTTAATAAATCTCAAATTACAAATCAATAATTATATTAGCATCTCAAAATAAGTATCCTTCAATATGGAATTAGTAAATGGTCACTATGAAATTGGTGGCGTGTCTGTCTTAGAACTTTGCCGTGAATTTGGAACTCCATTATACGTATATAATGCAGCAACAATAGAGCGTCAGTATAAAAAATTAATGGGCGCCTTTCCCAATAAAAACTTAAAGATTAGCTACGCTTGCAAAGCATTAACGAATATTAATATATTAAAGTTTATAAAAAACTTAGGCGCAAATTTAGATACCGTTTCTATCCAAGAGGTGCAGCTGGGACTAAAAGCAGGATTTGAACCGAATAGAATTATGTACACCCCAAATTGTGTAAATATCGATGAGATTAATAAAGCCGTAGGATTTGGCGTGCAAATAAACATTGATAATATCTCTATTTTAGAGCAATTCGGAACGCTGTATGGTAGCAATTACCCCGTTTGTGTTCGTATAAATCCTCATATTATGGCAGGTGGAAATAAGAAAATTTCTACCGGACATATCGACTCGAAGTTTGGAATTTCAATTTATCAATTACGCCATTTAGAGCGCGTGGTAGCCACTAATAAAATTAAAGTGAACGGATTGCACATGCACACCGGTTCCGATATTTTAGATGCAGATGTGTTTTTAAACGGAGCAGAAATATTATTTGAAGCTGCAAAAAATTTCAAAGATTTGGAATTTATGGATTTTGGTAGCGGATTTAAAGTAAAATACAAAGCAGAAGACAATACAACAGATATTGACGATTTAGGAAAAAAATTAGGCTCCAGATTTGACGAATTTTGTAAAGAATACGGTAGAGATTTAACCATCATTTTTGAACCGGGAAAATTTTTAGTAAGTGAATCCGGATACTTATTCGTCAGAACCAACGTCATCAAACAAACAACATCTACCGTATTTGCCGGCGTTGATTCCGGTCAGAACCACCTTATCCGCCCAATGATGTATGATGCCTATCACCACATTACCAATGTTTCCAATCCAAATGGCATACAGCGCATTTACAGCGTTGTGGGGTATATCTGCGAAACGGATACTTTTGGATGGGATAGAAAATTAAATGAAGTGCACGAAGGAGATATTTTAGCACTACACAATGCAGGTGCTTACGGATATTCTATGGCCTCGAATTACAACTCAAGATATAGACCGGCAGAAGTATTAATCAATAACGGACAAGCAAAACTCATCCGCCGTAGAGAAAACTTAGACGATTTATTGGCTACTCAGGTAGAAATAGACTTATAGTTTTTAAATCGAATGTTAAAACACCATAAATTTAGCAAGGTTATTACTCTATAAAGTCGATATACTATAAGAATTTAATAAAAATATGTACCTTTGTAAAAATGGCGGAAGCTAATACACATATTCATCCCATCTTTCATCAATTGCTACAACGCAGCGATAAGGAAAATTTATTAAGACAAAAAGCAATTTGTATTTGGATGACGGGATTGTCCGGTTCCGGCAAAAGCACCATTGCACAAGGGTTAGAACGAAAATTACACGAAGCCGGTTTTTTGGTGAAAATATTAGATGGTGATAACGTAAGAACCGGAATTAATAAAAATCTTGGATTCACAGAGGAAGACAGATTGGAGAATATCAGGCGTATCGCAGAGATTAACAAATTATTCTTAGATACCGGAGTGATTACGATAAACTCTTTTGTAAGCCCAACACAAGACGTTCGCAATGTAGCCAAAGAAATTATCGGCACAAATGATTTTTATGAAGTATATATAAATGCAAGCTTTGAAGAATGCGCTAAACGAGATGTAAAAGGATTATATCAAAAAGCATTAAACGGAGAAATAAAAAATTTTACCGGATTAGACGCTCCTTTCGAAGCGCCGAAACAACCGGCATTAGAAATAAAAACGGCTGAGCAAACTATCGAGCAAAGCATCGAAACAATTTATACTTTTTTTATTGCAAAAATTAAAAACAGCAAAATATAAGTAGAATAACTCGCTACTCATTATTCATTACACATTACTATTCCATGACCGACTATCACTTAAACCATCTCAAAGAACTCGAAGCAGAATCCATTTTTGTATTGCGCGAGGTTGCGGCTCAGTTTGAAAATCCATGTCTATTATTCTCCGGTGGCAAAGACTCTATTACCGTTTTACATTTAGCATTAAAAGCATTTTATCCGGCAAGTATTCCATTTTCCTTATTACATGTAGATACCGGGCATAACTTCCAAGAAACAATAGATTTTAGAGATAAACTAGTAAAAAAATATGGACTTAGACTAATCGTGGCATCTGTGCAAGAAGCGATTGATAAAGGCATGGTTCGGGAAGAAAAAGGATATACCGCATCGCGCAATGCCTTGCAAACAGTACCATTACTCGAAGCAATAGAAAAAAATAAATTCGATTGTGCAATTGGCGGCGCTCGCAGAGATGAAGAAAAAGCTCGAGCAAAGGAGCGCTTTTTCTCGCACCGAGATGAGTTTGGACAGTGGGATCCTAAAAATCAACGACCTGAACTTTGGACTATCTTTAATGGACGAAAACATATTGGCGAGCACTTCCGCGTATTCCCAATTTCCAATTGGACAGAAATGGATGTATGGCAATATATTTATCAAGAAAAAATTGAAATGCCAAGCTTATACTTTTCTCATAAACGCAAAGTATTTGAACGTGATGGCGTATGGTATGCCGATACAGAATTTATGCAAAAAAAACCAAACGAAGTTGCAGAAGAGAAAATAGTTCGGTTTAGAACTATCGGAGATATCACCTGCACCGGCGCCGTATTTTCCGGCGCAGCTACCGTAGAAGATATTATCCAAGAAGTAGCATCTTCACGCACCACCGAGCGCGGTACGCGTGCCGACGATAAGCGCAGTGAAGCAGCCATGGAAGACAGAAAAAAACAAGGGTATTTTTAATTGATAAGGAGCACCGTCATTGCGAACGAAGTGAAGCAATCTCGATAAGAAAACAAATTGCTTTGTACCTCGCAATGACGAATAAAACAAAATATACAATGACAACAGCACAAGATATAGACAACTTCGACAGTAAAGCCTACTTAGACATGGAATTGCTACGCTTTACGACAGCAGGAAGCGTAGATGACGGAAAATCAACACTCATCGGACGATTGCTGTATGATAGCAAATCTATTTTCCAAGACCAATTAGATGCTATTGAAGCTGCATCACAAAAACGCGGTGAAGATTATGTGAACTTGGCTTTACTCACAGATGGCTTACGCGCCGAACGGGAGCAAGGAATTACGATTGATGTAGCATACCGATATTTTTCTACCCCTAAGCGTAAGTTCATCATTGCCGATACGCCCGGACATATTCAGTACACCCGCAACATGGTAACAGGTGCATCTACCGCTAACTTGGCTATCATTTTAGTAGATGCCCGCAAAGGAATAATTGAGCAAACACACCGCCATTCTTATATTGCCTCCTTATTGCAAATACCACATATTATTGTTTGTGTAAATAAAATGGACTTAGTAGATTGGGACGAAAAAATATTCAATAAAACGGTAGCCGATTATAAAGCATTTGCTTCAAAATTAGATATTAAAGACGTACATTTTCTTCCAATTTCCGCATTAAAAGGAGATAACGTGGTTCACCGCTCCGAAAATATGAATTGGTACCAAGGACCTACATTGATGTATCTTTTAGAAACCATACACATCGGCTCCGACTTAAACCATATCGATGCGCGTTTCCCTGTGCAATATGTAGTTCGCCCAATGAAAAATGAATATCACGATTTTAGAGGATACGCCGGAAGAATAGCCAGTGGGGTGTTTCGGGTGGGCGATAAAGTGAAAGCCCTGCCAAGTGGCTTCTCTTCCAAAATAAAAGCTATCGTTACGATGGACGGTGACTTACAAGAAGCATTTGCGCCTCAAAGCGTTACCATTACACTCGAAGATGAAATAGATATTTCTCGCGGCGATATGATTGTACGTGAAAACAACATGCCGCAAGTAGAACAAGAATTTGATGTAATGCTCTGCTGGATGAATGAACAAAAAATGATTCCGCGTGGCAAATATATTTTACGCCACACGTCCAAAGAATGTAAGTGTATTATTAAAGAAGCAAAATACAAACTCAACATAAATACATTACAACGCATAGAAGATGAAATCGAAATTGGATTGAATGACATCGGGAGAGTAACTATACGCACAACAGTACCACTATTCTTTGATAGTTATAGAAAAAATAGAATTACCGGAAGTTTAATTTTAGTAGATGAAGCGACCAATGAAACCGTTGCCGCCGGAATGATTGTGTAATTTATAATTTTAAAAATTACCATGAAAAAATCTATCTCTACGTTGGTATTTGACTTTGGCGGAGTCATTATTAATCTAAAAAAAGAGCAGGATTGGATGTTTCAAGATTTACTGCCTAATTTTGAACAAGCGGGTTTACTGCAATTGCATTTGTCAGGTTATTTCAGAGATTTAGAAACCGGAAATATTACAACTTCGGAGTTTTTATCGAAAATGGAATCAATAGCAACTCCCGAAAACAAAACGGAACAAAAGATAAGACAACATTGGAATGCCATTTTATTAGATATTCCGCAGCATAGAGTAGAACTCATTAAGCGATTAAAACAGCACTATCGATTAATTTTATTGAGCAATACCAACGCCATCCATGTACAATCCTTTCAGCAGTATATGTTGCAAACGTATGCAGAAGATATCTTGCAAGAGAATTTCCATACCGTTTATTATTCGCAAGAAATTGGACTTCGCAAACCAGAAAAACAGATCTATGAATTTGTGATGCAGCAGCACGGCATTACGGCGGAAGAAATTATTTTCTTTGATGATAAAGCAGAGAACTTAATTGCACCCAAAAAATTAGGCTGGAACACAGTACAAGTTCCTTACAACCAACTTACGGAAGAATTGGTTAATGAATTATACTAATCAATTTTGAGTAGTTTGTTTGCTGCAGATACTCTTTTTAAGGATTGCAATTACTGTTACATACTTAAATTAATAGCATTCATTTTTGTAAAACGGATTGCGTATTTCTTCGCTCTTGCCGTTGTTGGTGTTAGTTTACGAAGCCAAAGCGAAGTAAACGTCACCAACAACTAATGTACTTTTAAAACGTATATTTACGGTATGGTGGTTTGTTGGAGAAGAGCTCCAACAACGACAAGGGGAAAGGATTGGGATTTTTTTTTGACACATGCGGATGATTGAGTTGCAATACAATACGGGAAGTGGTTTGTTGGAGAAGAACACCAACAAAGGCGAGGCATTTAAGTTTGAAAATACAAATCAACGAAACTAACTAAAGAGAACGTAAACGATTAGATTTTGAAAATCCAATTAACTATATTTACAAAAAATTATTAAACCAAAAAGTTGCATTTCATTCTTGAATCTAAGAACTAACCTAAAAGTAAATTAAAATGGAGAAGAATTTAATATTTGATATTGGTTTCCACAAAGGCGAAGACACAAAATATTACCTAGAAAAAGGATATAAAGTAGTGGCTGTTGAAGCCAATCCAATGCTAACTGATTATGGAAAATTAAAATTTAAAAATTATATTGCAAACGGTCAATTAATATTATTAAATATTGGTATTGCTAATGAAAATAGAATTTTAGATTTCTGGGTAAATGATTACTGTTCGGAGTGGAGTTCATTTGATAAAGAAATTGGATGTCGTTCAAATACTCAATGCCACAAAATAGAAGTAGAATGTATTAGAACTGAAGATTTAATTAATAAATATGGATTACCTTATTATTTAAAAATAGATATTGAAGGCTATGATATACATGCTATTGAATCACTCAATAAAAATAGTTTACCGAAATATTTGTCTTGTGAAGCTGTACATGTTGACTGGTTATTTAAGTTAAAAGATATAGGGTATTCAAAATTTAAAATTATTAATCAAGCAGACCGTTTTAAAGAATTAAAAATCAGTAAAGAAAAATCTAAATTACATCATTACAAACGGTATTTAATTAATGGTATAATGCATCGTACTTCTGGTTTTATAGATTGGAAATTTCCTATTAAAAGTTCTGGTCCATTTGGAGAAGATACAGATGGTGTGTGGAAATCAGCTGAAGAAGTTGCTTTGCTTTTTAAGGAGCATTTTCAGTTTGAAAAAAACATACCTTTGAGTACTATCAGCTGGTTTGATTTTCATGCAACATATTAAAAATTACAGCCTCGGCTCTCGCAGTTTAGCGTAGCGTAACTTGTGAGGATAAATAAAGCAAGTTTGCAACTTGCTACTACTCAAATTCATTTAAGTTTGAAAATACAAATCAACGAAACTAGCTAAAGAGAACGTAAACGATTAGATTTTGAAAATCCAATTAACTATATTTACAAAAAATTATTAAACCAAAAAGTTGCATTTGCAACTTGAATCTTGCTACCATTAAGTGTGAAATGCTTACCAATAGTAGTAGTATAACAATTAAAAAAAATATGGTATAATGACAGTTTAGTTTATACTAAAGGAATTCAACCATCAATGAATTTCATCATTAGAAAGTAAGACAACCATGGCCATAACTACTAAGTTTTCGTGTCGTGATGTTTGCCAAGTTGTAAACTTAGCTGACTTACACGTACAAGTTACGCAAGCCAACGCTGAAGCTAGGCATTGCTAAACTTACGAGCCGGGTTTTAACAATGCGGAGCTAGCATGGGAGACCCTGCTGAGCAACTAAACCCGTTGTGGGCAAGTACTACATTCACAACAACAATAAAATTCAAAAAAAACTATCCTCTATCCACTATTCACTATTCACTATTCCGTATCTTTGCATTCCGAACAATCGGAACAAAATTTATAAATATGCAACTTTCTGAACAAGAACAAATTCGTAGAGAGAAATTAGAGAAAATAAAAGCCTTAGGTATCGATCCCTATCCGGCAGCATTATATCCGGTAAACGCTTCTGCCACAGAAATAAAAGAAAATTACAAAGAACAAATAACAGAAGATGGCACAAAACATCGCCTAAATTATCAAGAAGTATGCATTGCCGGCCGATTGATGGCTACACGCACCGCCGGAAAAGCTACCTTTGCAGAATTGCAAGATAGCACAGGACGTATTCAAATCTATGTTCGCAGAGATGACATCTGCCCAGGTGAAGATAAAACATTATACGATGCACTTTTTGCTAAATTATTAGACTTAGGCGATTTTATAGGTGTAAAAGGATATGCTTTTATTACTAAAATGGGCGAAATAACGGTGCATGCTACCGAGTTTACTTTATTATCCAAAGCCTTGCGCCCATTGCCGGTAGTAAAAACTGATGAGCAAGGAAATATATTCGATGCGTTTTCTGACCCGGAAATGCGCTACCGCCAACGATATGTAGATTTGGTGGTAAATGCCAATGTGCGTGAAACATTTATAAAACGCACCAAATTGTTGAATTCTATACGGGAATTTTTAAACGAAAAAGGGGCATTAGAAGTAGATACGCCCGTGCTGCAAAGCATTCCCGGTGGTGCTGCTGCACGCCCATTTGTTACGCACCACAATGCGTTAGACATTCCGTTGTACCTGCGCATTGCGAATGAGCTATATTTGAAGAGATTAATAGTAGGCGGCTTTGATTGGGTGTACGAATTTTCTCGAAATTTTAGAAACGAAGGGATGGACAGAACACACAATCCGGAATTTACCGTATTGGAGTTTTATGTAGCCTACAAAGATTATTTCTGGATGATGGAAACCACCGAGCAATTGTTGGAAAAAACAGCATTAGATACCAATGGAAATACCTTTGTACAAGTAGGCGAAAACATGATTAATTTCAAAGCCCCCTACAAACGAATTTCTATTTATGATGCTATAAAAACATATACCGGTTTTGATGTATCTGGAATGGAGGAAGCAGAATTGCGTGAGGTATGCAAGCAATTGAAAATTGAAGTGGACAACACTATGGGCAAAGGGAAGCTGATAGATGAGATATTTGGAGCACGCTGCGAACACAATTATATCCAACCTACGTTTATTATCGATTATCCGGTGGAGATGTCGCCATTGACCAAAAAGCACCGCAGCAAAGAAGGCTTGGTAGAGCGGTTTGAATTGATGATAAACGGTAAAGAAGTGGCCAATGCGTATTCAGAACTGAATGACCCGATAGACCAACGCGAGCGTTTTGAGGAACAAGTAAAACTGATGGAGCGTGGCGACAATGAAGCGATGTATATCGATACGGATTTCTTGCGGGCGTTGGAATACGGTATGCCGCCTACTTCCGGTATCGGCTTTGGAATAGACCGATTGGCGATGTTGCTGTCCAATCAAGCCTCTATCCAAGAAGTACTATTCTTTCCGCAAATGCGACCGGAGAAATAGAGGCGGGTAGATGTGGTTATGTTGTGAAGAATATGCGTATTTAAACAATAGAAAAACTGTCATTTTACAAAAATCCATTTTCCGATTTCTTTAAAGGTAATTTTCTTTCCTTGTATTAAAATGCCTACTCTATATATTTTTGCAGCTACATATACCATCGCCAAAGCACTTGCCAATAAGATAAACATAGATAAAATTTGCTCCCACCAAGGTACATGAAACGGAATACGGGTAATCATGATAATAGGGGAGGAAAATGGCAGCATAGAACCCCAAAAGGCGGCTGATGAAAATGGCTGTGATAGCGTAACCGACATCAATACCATGGATATAATAATGGGAATAGTAATCGGATAAGTGAACGATTGGGCATCGCTGTCGTCGGTCATTGCAGCACCTACTGCGGCAAACTGTGAGGCATAAAACAAATACCCGAAAATAAAATAAAATATAAAACTGAAAACAATTCTGCCGATGGCTAAATCATGAAATGCATTACTGATTTCAATCAATAGCTTCGTGGTATCCGGCGTTGAAGCGAATTGAGCACTTTGCTGCAATGCCTGCATTTCCATTATTTTATCGCCCATAAAAATTGGCAGCAGCATATTTATTCCGGCAATTAAAATTCCCCATAATACAAATTGCGTAAGCCCTACCGCACCAATCCCTATAATCTTCCCTATCATCAATTGGAACGGACGCACTGTAGTCACCAATACTTCTACAATCCGATTTGTTTTTTCCTCTGTTACACTGCGCATTACCATTGCGCCATATACTATCAAAAATATATAAATGAGAAAACCGCAAACGTATCCAAACATTCCGGCTACTTCCGAACCTCCTTTTTTTTGTTGGTTATTGATAATTTTTTCAATGCTGATTTGCTTGTTCAAGGTCTCAATGGTATCTACATTATAGTTGCGCTCGGCTAATGCGCGTTTCCGAATTTCTTCCGATATTTTTTTCTGTATATAATCTTCAGTGGTAATCCCCAATTCATTATCGGAATAATAGGCGATACCCAACGGTCGGTTGATGTCGATTTTGGGAATATATAAAATACCGTCGCAATCAATATTTTTGTACTTGTCTTTTATTGAATCAATGGGTTGAGGATTGTTGGTTAAATATTTAAAACGCAAACTCTCCCCGACATCCATTCCTCTAAATTTATCTTCAAAGATGCCGCTATCATCTTTTACGGCAATGGTGAGTTTTTCTTGAGCATTCGTAGCAATGGCTATTAATGCTACGGATAGTACTCCCATCATTACCGGCAAAAGCAGGGTAAGCAGGATAAAGGATTTTTTTCTTACTCTCGTGCTATATTCTCGTTGGATGATGTACCAAATCTTAGTCATAGAAAAACAATAATAAGTTAAGAAGTTGCATTTACGGCTTGTATAAAAATTTCATTTACAGAAGGTAAAATCTCCGTCATACCAACGATTTCGATGTTATTTTGGATTAAAATTTTTAAAATATCATTCGGTTTTTGTTGCTCGGATAATTTAAAAATTAGATAGGTTGGTGTTTGCTCGATAATATTCAAATTGCCAAAAGTAGAATGATTGGAAGCATCTTCCAAAATATCCACCCGTATTAAATGTTTTTTGTATTGCTGTTTGATGGTTTGTACATTGCCTTCTAAAATAATTTTTCCTTTATTAATTAAGAAAATATCTTCACAAATTTCTTCTACATTTTCCATCCGATGTGTCGAGAAAATTATGGTAGCTCCTTTCTGATGTAATTCAAAAATCTCTTGCTTTATGATTTCCGCATTCACCGGATCTAAGCCCGAAAACGGTTCATCTAAAATCAATAATTCGGGTTCGTGTAGTACGGTTGCAACGAATTGTATTTTTTGCTGCATTCCTTTAGAGAGTTCTTCTATCGTTTTGTTACTCCAACTTTCGATAGCTAACTTTTTTAGCCAAAATGAAATTTTAGCTTCCGCATCTTGTTTGGAAAAACCACGCAGCCGAGCAAAATAAATTAACTGCTCCCGAACTTTCATTTTTTTGTACAGCCCTCGTTCTTCGGGCATGTAGCCAATACAATTTTGATGCTGCTCCGAAAGCGGCAGCCCTTTATACAAAATTTGCCCTTGATCGGGAAAAAAAATACGGGTTATGTTTCGGATGAGTGTAGTTTTTCCGGCACCATTAGGACCAAGCAACCCATATATTTTATTGGGCTGTATGCTCAAACTTACATCTTGCAATGCATGCGTATCCTGAAAAACTTTGGAAATATGACGGATGTCCAGCAGATTCAATAGTTACTTTTTTAACTGTCAAATATACAAGAATTTATTTACATAATGCTGTAGGTAAAAGCAACGCTGTAATACGCTTAGCAATATGACACCAATATCTTGGCTACCTACAACATCGAGTAATATAGAGCAAGATTGCAACTTAAAACATACTCGAAATTTATGCGTACAAATTTGTGCGGGTAGTTGCAAATAAAAAATGGGTTTTAAGCATCAGACAACATTCAATTGTGTATTTTTGCAAAAAATAAATACAACGATGGAGCTTATAGGAAAAGTGTATAAAGTGATGCCGGTAGAAACAGGAGAAGGCAAAAACGGAACTTGGAAAAAACAACAAGTAATAATAGAAGTAGAAGGCGGTAAGTTCCCTAAAAAAGTAGCCATGGTTTTTTGGAGTGAATTAACCAACAGTGAGGCTTTTGTAGAGGGTAAAGATATTTCCGTAGAATTTGACTTGGAAAGCCGTGAGTTTAACGGAAAATGGTACACCGACGCTAAAGCGTGGAGGATAAATAAAAATTCATCCGGTAGCGCAAACAGTACGGCTGCCGCTTACCCTGCATCATCGGCAGCTGCTTTTACGGAGGCCGACATTCCGCCGGCTGCAACCATAGAGGATGACTTACCGTTCTAAGAGGTAAAAGGAATGCTATGTCTATCGGCATTCTCTGATAATACCCATAACTATATCTAAGTATGGCATTAAACAATCCAATGCATCCAAAAGCAGATATACAATTTGCGGGGATAATTTCATGCTTAAAAGGAATAGGACAGATAATGCTTCAAGACAATGCATTAACAGGTTTTTTGTTTTTAATTGGAGTATTAGTTGGCTCGGTTAAAATGGGAATAGCCATAATAGCTGCCGTTTGCATAGCTACAATAGTCGCCCATATTTTTAAGTACGATACAGAAAGTATAAACAAAGGTCTTTACGGGTTTAACGCAGCATTAATAGGAGCTGCACTCGTTTTACTATACCAACCAACAGTAATTATTTGGTGCAGCATCATTGTAGGGGCAATTATATCCGTAGTGTTACAACATTTTTTTATCACCAAACGAATAACTGTTTTTACATTACCTTTTGTGCTAGTGACTTGGGGATTAATTTTTTTTATAGATTACTTTTCCCCCGAAATAAAGCTAACCTCGACGATGAGGAATGTTTTACCGGCTGCTGATTTTGGTTTTGCTTTAAGAGGATATAGTCAGGTTATTTTTCAAGAAAATAGACTAGCCGGAGCTATATTTTTTGTCGGGGTATTTATAAACTCCCCCATTGCTGCATTATATGGCCTTTGTGGAGCCGTACTCGCAGGGTATATTGCTTTCCCACTTGGAGTTCCAATTGAAAATATCAAATTGGGATTGGCAAGTTACAATGCGGTATTGTGTGCAATTGCTTTTGCAGAGATAAAACTCAAAGCAGGAATTTGGGCTTTGCTCTCCGTGGTGCTTGCATCCGTTATCAGCGTAGGAATGAATAATTTGTCTTTTCCGCAATTCACTTTCCCATTCGTGGCAGCATCATGCGTGGTACTTATATTGAAAAGTATTTTTCCTTCTCCTGAAACAAACTACCCATAAATATTACTTCATCACTTGCTTTACGATGCCTAATTTTCCGCTGTATGGCGGATAGCGCAATGGCACATCCGGCCAAGTTACTTTATGGCATATTGATTTTTTGTGTGTAAACGTATCGAAACTATATTTGCCGTGATAAGCCCCTACGCCACTGCTGCCCACACCGCCAAAAGGCAAGCCGTCATTGGCTAAATGTGCTACAGTATCGTTAATGCAGCCGCCACCAAATTGTACCGTATTTAAGCACTTTTGCTGGTTGTTGTAGTTGTTAGAGAAGATATAAAAAGCCAACGGTTTTTCAAATTGCTTTACAATGCGGATAGCTTCTTCTATAGAGGCAATTGAAATTACGGGCAATATAGGACCAAAAATTTCTTCTTGCATTAACGGATGTTCTAACGAATTTATCTCAATGAGCGTCGGCGAAATATATCGTGTTTCAGCATCTGTTTTTCCGCCTACAATTATTTTTCCGTCCGTTAGCATGGCGGATAATCTTTTGAAATGTTTATCGTTAATGATTCTCGGAAAATCGGCACTCGCCTGTGGATTTTTTCCATAAAAAGAAATAACGGCATTCTCAAAAGCAGTATAAAATTTAGCTTTCACCGACTCGTGAAGTAATAAATAATCCGGAGCTACGCAGGTTTGTCCGCCATTTAAAAATTTACCCCAAGCAATACGTTTTGCTGCAACTTCAATATCTACTTGCTTATCTACAATGCAAGGACTTTTTCCGCCTAATTCTAAAGTGGTTGGCGTTAAAAATTCTGCTGCTGCACGAGCTATAGTTTTGCCTACTTCGGTGCTGCCGGTAAAAAAAATATAGTCGTAGCGGTACGCAAGCATTTCGTTGTTGTCCGTTTGCTCATCAAGCACCGCTATGTAATTATCGTCAAAATTTTTGCCAATTATATTTTGAATAATGCGGTAGGTATTTATCGCTGCGCGAGGGGGTTTAATGATACATGTATTTCCGGCAGCCATAGCCCCAATAATTGGTAGTAACGTGAGTTGTAGTGGATAGTTCCACGCTCCAATAATCAGGCATACCCCATAAGGCTCGGGGTAAATATAATTACGAGAAGGAAAGTTAACCACCGTATCTTTTACGGTCTCCGGAATAGCCCATTTCTTTATGTTTTTGAGCATGCAGCCAATTTCATCGTACAAGAGTCCCATTTCGGTAGCATAGGTTTCAAATGCCGATTTCTTAAAGTCGGTATATAATGCAGTGTAAATTTCTTGCTCATTGACTTGTAGTGCTTTTTTTAATTTTTTAAGTTGCTTAATGCGATAGTCCACATCCCGAGTGGTATTGCTTTCAAAAAAATCACGCTGTCTGTCGAGGAGTTCTTTTAATGGAGATATTGTAGTTGCCGTCATGTTTTTTAAATTAGATACTAAATTTAATCAACTTTTCTTTCTAATGCACTTCTTGCTCTTATCTTTTGTTCAGAAATTGCGAAAGTATATAGGTTGCCTATTTATTTATTCTTAATAACAATTTTTAGTACATTTATTTGTGGCAACAAAATACTTTTGTAAAGCATAATGCATGATAAGCAAAATTCAATGTTAAAACGCATCAAAATATCGATATGAAACAATACCAATTTTTTGCAGTTATATCTATGGTTTTTGCCGGACTTACCGCCGTTATTGCTAAGGCAGGGTTGAAGAATGTTAGCGCTGATGCCGGACTTGCCGTAAGAACTTGTTTTGTATTTGTATTCGTTTGGATAAATGTTTTTATTTTCAATCAGCATAAAGATTTTTCCAATCTGACGATGAAAGATACAGCATTGTTGGGCGTTTCGGCATTAACAACTTCATTGTCTTGGATATTTTATTACAAAGCTATAAAGATTGGAAATGTATCGGAGGTGGCGCTCATCGACAAAGGCAGTATTTTGATTACGCTCTTATTGTCATTTGTGTTTTTACACGAACAATTAACATGGAAAATTGCATTAGGCTGTTCGTTTATATTTAGTGGACTATTAGTTTTAGCTTGGAAATAAACCAATACGTATGCTGTTCAAAATAAGCTTGTTGTTTATTGCTACTATTTTCGCTTTTTGGATAAGCGCAATATGTGGTGGCGGCGCAAGTTTGATATTGTTGCCATTGCTAAATATTCTTTTACATGCATCGGAAGTGCCGTTTGCGCTTACCGTAGGTACGTTTACCAGCTCTGCATCACGTATAGTCGTATTCCGAAAGCATATATGTTGGAAAATATTCCTTTGGTTTGTTCCTTTTTCTATTCCTGCGGTATTGTTAGGTGCATGGTTGATGAAGTATGTAAATCCAATTTATTTACAATTGATTGTTGCTTTATTTTTAATGGGAAATATTCCGGAGCTTTTCAGAACGCATAGAGCGCAAGAAAAAGAAGAACGCCCTTATCCTGTGTTTGTCTTGGCTTTAGTAGGATTTTTTGCCGGGTTTGTTTCCGGTGTAACGGGTGCTATTGGATTACTGTTTAACCGTTTTTACTTACGATACGGTCTGTCAAAAGAGCAAATTGTAGCTACCCGTGCAGCAAATGAGGTGTTTTTACACCTCATCAAATTAGTGATATATATTTTGCTTGGATTGTATTCTAAAAATGCATTTTTTTTAGGCATTGCCATTGCAGGAGCAACAATTGTTTCTGCATATACGGTTAAATATGTTTTACCCTATTTAAGCGAATATATGTTTCGAAAAATAGGGTATGGGGCAATGGCTGTGTCAGGTATATTTTTGTTTTTTAGCACTTCGCACCACATCTTAATGGAGGATAAAATTTCGTTTGGAAAAAACAGATATGATGAAACAACAATGAATTGGCGCAACAGCAACTTTGCACTTGAGTTTGCGCTAAGCGATGGATTTGAAATAGAAAGACAAATAAATGCGAACGAATTGCCGGATAAATATAAAAGAGCGTATGATTCTTTGCAATTAAAATATAACCCAATTTACATCGAGAAGGTATATAAACTTGGTGACAAACGCGCTTTTGAATTTAATTGCTTTAGAGGAGATATATTATACAAAATTGAGATTGAAGAAGAAGACAGGTAAGCGTACCATTTCTTGATGTGAAATAGTGTTAAGTGCCACATAAAATCGCACAATATTTGCATTTATGATATAAATTTGGTGGTAAGACGATTTTTAAAAACAGCAATGATTAGTGCCAATACGTTTATAAGTCAAATTCTAAGCATATTATTATCTATAGTAATTGGTAGCAGTATTGGAATGGAGCGTGAGTTTCAGAATAAATCTGCGGGGTTGCGTACTTTTATCTTAGTGTCCTTTGGTTCTTGCTTGTTTACTATTTTATCTATTGCTATCGGCATAAACAATCCCGATAGATTGGCGGCTAACATCGTAACGGGTATCGGATTTTTGGGTGCCGGAATCATATATAAAGAAAGCAACAATAAAATTGGCGGTATTACTACCGCAAGTGCAGTTTGGGCTACCGCATCATTAGGGATGTGCGCCGGGGCAGGTTATTTTACACTTGCTGCTTTAGGAACTGTAATTCTTTTTGCAGTACTGCGGTTAATGGTGCCGTTGCAAAATAAAATTGAAGCTTTACATAAAATCCAAATTTACACCATGAATTTTAAAACAATTGAAGGCATGGCGCATTGTGAGCAATTATTTGCACAGTTTCATTTAAAATATAAATTACAAAAACAAACAAAAACGCCTGAAGGATTTATAATGGAATGGCATGTAAGCGGCAAGCAAAATCATCATGATGCCTTAGTGCGAAATATGATACAAGATGACGTCATCTTGTCGTATTCTTATTGATTTCTGTTTTTAAAAGCACTTTAAAATCAAATATACACATGAAACAGCAACCAGCAAAATTATGGCTTGATGCACCAGAAGAACATGATTATCCGGCAGCCTTTGATTATTTGGAATTGATAATGACGCCGCAAGAGGCAAAACAAAAAGAAATAGCACTACAGAAAGCAAAAGTAGTTTTCAAAAAGAGTAAAGATATTTTTAGAGCAGGGAAATTGCAGTTGTTACCTCCGGAAAATATCCATGTAAAAGAAAATTTAAAGAAAATAAAAAAAGGTAAAAAACTATCTCCCATTTTATTAGTTCGCATGGACGGAATATTGATAATTGCAGATGGTTTTCATCGATTGTGTGCGGCGTATTATTGCAGCGAAGACTTAGTTGTACCGTGTAAATTGGTATAAAAAAACCCGAAGTCTTAGCTCGGGTTTTTCAATTTTATTGTGAATGTTATGCGTTAGGTTAGCTTCCACACATTTCACATTCTCCGGGATTTTCCAAAGAGCATACTTTTTGTGCAGCTGTGAATTCTTCTACGCTCATGCCAAATTCTGCGGCTCTTTCCTCTATTGTTTTTTCTTGAATAGTAGGTTCGGCAACTGCAAAAATTTCTTGTTGTGCATTGGCAACGCTTTCATATATTGGTGCTACATTTTTATCTGCATTTATTTTGTCTGCAATTGCCGTAGCCGCTTTTGCTTTTTCTGTATCTACTGTAAATTTGATAGGATCTACTGCCGGGCGGGAACGCAAGTAATACATACCGGTTTTCAATCCTTTTTCCCAAGCATAAAAATGTGCAGAAGTCAACTTTTTATAGTTCGGCGATTCCATAAATAAATTTAAACTTTGGCTCTGGTCAATGAATGCTCCACGATCTGCCGCCATGTCTATTATCGCACGTTGCTTTATTTCCCAAGCTGTTTTGTACAAGTCTTTTATTTCTTGTGGAATACCTTCGATAGATTGAATAGAGCCATTATTGGCAATGATGGCATTTTTCATCTCTTCACTCCAAAGTTCTAATTCTATTAAATCTTTCAGTAAATGTTTGTTCACTACCAAGAACTGGCCGCTCAACACACGACGTGTATAAATGTTAGAGGTATAGGGTTCAAAACATTCATTATTTCCTAAAATTTGCGAAGTAGAAGCCGTTGGCATAGGAGCTACCAATAAGCTGTTGCGTACTCCATATTGCAATATTTCTTGACGCAGTGTTTCCCAATCCCAACGGTTGCTTGGAGTTACATTCCACATGTCAAATTGGAATTGTCCTTGTGAAATTGGAGCACCTTGGTAGCTCTCATAAGCACCTTCTATCTTTGCCAGATCTTTAGATGCACATAAAGCAGCGTAGTAAATTGTTTCAAAAATATTGGTGTTTAAGATGCGTGCTTCATCACTTTCAAACGGATGCCGCAACATTAAGAAAACATCTGCCAAGCCTTGTACGCCTAAGCCTACCGGCCGGTGACGCATATTGCTTTTGCGTGCTTCTTCTACCGGATAGTAATTGATGTCGATTACTTTGTTTAGGTTTTTGGTAACGATATACGTAATTTCTCTTAATTTTTCAAAATCAAAAGTTCGTTTTTCCGTATCTACAAATCTGCTTAAATTGATAGAGGCTAAATTGCAAACCGCTACTTCGTCCGGGGCTGTATATTCTACAATTTCAGTGCATAAATTGCTCGAACGGATAACCCCTAAATTCTTCTGATTGGACTTTCTGTTAACATGGTCTTTGTATAACATAAACGGGTTTCCCGTTTCTGTTTGTGCATCTAAAATATGAAACCATAATTCTTGAGCATTTATTTGTTTTCTGAATTTTCCTTCCGCTTCATATTTAGTGTATAGTGCTTCAAATTCGTCGCCGTATGTATCACACAACCCCGGACATTCATTCGGACACATCAATGACCATTTACCATTTTCTTTCACGCGTTTCATAAACAAATCGGGAATCCACAGTGCGAAAAACAAATCACGAGCTTTCATTTCTTCTTTCCCGTGTGGCCGTCTTAAATCTAAGAAATCAAAAATATCGGCATGCCATGGCTCTAAGTAAATGGCAAAAGCGCCTTTGCGTTTTCCTCCGCCTTGGTCAACGTATCTCGCTGTTGAATTAAATACTTGCAGCATCGGTACTAAGCCGTTGCTTTCGCCGCCTGTTCCTTTGATGTAACTTCCTTTGGCTCTTACATTGTGTATGCTTAATCCAATTCCACCGGCCGACTGGGAGATTTCGGCACAGTTTTTCAGTGTATCATAAATACCTTTGATGCTGTCGTCTTTCATCGTCAGTAAGAAGCAAGAAGATAGCTGTGCTTTTGGTGTTCCTGCATTATATAATGTTGGTGTGGCATGGGTAAACCATTTTTCCGACATCAAATCATAGGTTTGGATGGCTGCGTCAATATCGTGTTTATGAATGCCGACAGCTACTCGCATAAGCATGTGTTGCGGACGCTCTACAATTTTTCCATGCATTCGCAATAAGTAAGATTTTTCTAAGGTTTTAAACCCAAAGAAATCGTAGTTGTAATCGCGGTGATGAACGATGGCAGCATCTAATCTATCTTTATTGTTCTGGATGATTTCATATACATCATCGGCAATTAAAGGCGCTTTCGCATTTGTTTTTGGATCGACGTAGTTGTATAATTCTTCTATAATACGGGAAAAATTCTTCTTAGTGTTTTTATGCAAATTAGATACCGCAATACGGGCTGCTAATACAGCATATTCGGGATGTATTACCGTCATGTTGGCACTGGTGCGTGCGGCTAATTCATCTAATTCGGTAGTAGTTACTCCATCGTAAAGCCCTTGTATTACGGCTTGTGCTACTCTGTGTGGTATTACAAACGTGGAATTTAATCCAAAGGATAATTTACTGATTCGCGCAGTAATTTTGTCGAAGTGGACAGGTTCTTTTCTTCCGTCACGCTTAATAACGAACATAATCTATAGTTTTTTTATTGTGAACTTCTAATAGAAGAATAAATTAAAAATCATCGTCTGTATCAAATACTTTTTCCCCTGATTCTACACCGGCTTTTACATATTCTGTAGTTCGCTCTTCAAAGAAATTCGTTTTTCCTTGCGTGGATATTTTTTCCATGAAAGGGAATGGGTTTTGCGCATTATAAACTTTTGGGTAGCCTAATGAAACAATTAATCTGTCAGCACAAAATTCGATGTATTCGCACATAAGTTTTTCATTCATTCCGATTAACGAAACCGGTAAAGAATCTTGAACAAATATTTTTTCACATTCTACTGCATCACATATAATTTGATAAATTTCTTCTTGGCTAAGCTTGTTTTCTAACATAGAATAAAGCAAACAAGCAAAATCGCAGTGCATGCCTTCATCTCGGCTGATGAACTCATTTGATTTTCCTAATCCTTTCATTAATCCTCTGTCGGTAAGCCAATAGATTGAACAAAAGCTACCGCTAAAGAAAATACCTTCAACGGCTGCAAAAGCGACTAAACGATGTGCAAAAGATGGAGAAGATTCAATCCATTTTAAAGCCCAATTTGCTTTCTTCTTTACACAATCCACCGTTTCTATGGCGTTGAACATTTTATTTTTCTCGGTATTGTCTTTTATAAAAGTGTCTATTAATAGCGAATACATTTCTGCATGGATATTTTCGATAGCTACTTGAAATCCATAAAAGCAACGTGCTTCGGGGATGGTTACATCTTGCATAAAATTTACTACCAGGTTTTCATTTACAATTCCATCGCTGGCGGCAAAAAAAGCTAAAACATGTTTGATGAAATGTCGCTCGTTGTCATTTAATTTTTGATTCCAATCTACTATATCTTGGCTGAGATCTACTTCTTCCGTTACCCAATGAGCGGCTAAATGTTTTTTGTACATCGCCCAAATGGCATCGTGTTTTATCGGGAATAAGACAAAGCGGTTGTCACTTTCTTGTAATAGTTTTTCAGTAGCTAATGCAGTATTCATAACGTATAAAAAATTAAAAAATAAACCAATCTGTTCGAAAAAAAAGGGAGCTGTTATGTTTCATCGTTTCCGATACCTTAAAGCTACTTTATTGATTTAGGAATTTTAACATTTCTTTTCCACAAGCTGTTTATTGGGGGTGTGAGTAACGTTGTAGATGTTGATTATGAATGAGTTGTTAGTGTTTTTAGCGGTAATGAAAAGTTTCAACAATAGAGCTGTTTGGTCGTGAAAAAATAATGAGATTTCATTTTGTAAAATTGAAAAAAATAACAATTAGAACGTTTGAATTTATATTTTAAAAAGAAGGAAAAATACTTGTTCCTTTCGTTATTTTTGTTATTTTGGGAAAGAACGTTAGGGGAGTTTTATACTATGTTTTTACTGTCTAAGAAGAGGGTAACAGGTCCGTCGTTTATTAATTCTACTTGCATATCCGCACCAAAAACACCCGTTGCAATTTTTTTCCCTAAATGCTTTTCCAATTCGATAATCATTTTTTCGTATAATGGAATTGCAACGTCAGGCTTTGCGGCTTGTATAAAACTTGGTCGATTGCCTTTTTTAGTAGAAGCAAATAACGTAAATTGAGAAACAAGTAAGATATCACCGCCTACGTCTTGCACTGATAAATTCATTTTGCCTTCGGCATCAGAGAAGATACGTAGTTGTATAATTTTTTTTATAAGCCAGTCGATGTCGCTGCTACTGTCCTCGTTTTCAATTCCCAATAAAACCAGTAATCCTATACCTATCTTACCGTTAATTTTATCGTCTATTTTTACTGTTGCTCGGGCTACTCGTTGGATAATGGCGCGCATGATATTTGTTGCTTTGTGCTTTGTTTTTTATTGTTATATCTTTAGAGATGTAATTTACAGTACCTTCATTAAAAAAAGTAATGTCAGTAACTACAAAATTAAAAAGATATGCTTCAATTGTAGATAAAATCCAAACGGCTAAATACCCCACATTAGCAGATTTAGTACGCCATTTAGAAAATCAGGATATTGAAGTATCAGACAGAACAATTCAGCGTGATTTGGAACAACTGCGCTCCGATTTCGAAATAGCTGTAGAATATGATAGATACCACAGAGGGTATTACATAGAGAAGAATGACTTAACGCAAAAGATGATTCATTTCCTCCAATCTCAATCTATTTCAACTCACCTCATGGATTATGTGAAAAATAATCCCAATAATTCTACCACTGTTTTATTCAGCGAGACAACAGCAAAAAGCGGAGTAGAACATATTAATAAGATTTTAGAAGCGATAAGCAAGAACAGGAAAATTGAGTTTATTTATAAGAAATTTCTATCGGACAAATCAAAAAAATATATATTTCAACCGTATGCATTAAAAGAATATCAGCAGCGATGGTATGTGGTGGGAATTGCAGATTCTTCTTCTACTATTTTAAAATTTGGATTGGAAAGAATAGAATCGATAGAAGTAGGTAAGCAAAAATTTGTTAGAAATAAAAATATTGACATTAAAGAGCACTTCGATAGAATGATAGGTATTCATAGCGAAAATGAAAATCGTGAAGTGGTACAATTGTTATTTACTGCTATGCAGGCAAAATATTTAGAGACGGTACCAATGCATCGATCGCAAGTAATAAAAAATGCTACCGTAGATGGTGTCGTTATAGAATATTTTATGATTATTAATTACGAATTGATACAAAAAATATTATCCTTTGGAAATCAGGTGAAAGTATTACAGCCTAAATGGCTGATAACAGAACACAAACGAATTGCAAAACAAATTTTGGCAGCATATTAATTTTTAAAACGACATGTTTTGGCGTAGTAGCTTAACATCTTTGTTTAAAAATCGTATGAAAAAGAACTATTCCACTTGTATAGTACCTGAAAATTCTGAGCAGCTGCTGTTTTCGATAATAGCTGGTAGCTACTTATTTCACTGTTGGAAACATAAGGAAAAGAATTGCTATGTTGTAATAAAAGAATCCAATGATACCCGAAATGTTGTTCCCAATCAAATCTTAAATTTTAATTTAAAAGAGCTGAAACGGTATTTGTACACTATAACCGACCAATTAAAAGAATTAGATGGTTTTTTATACTTGAACAAAGCTTTATGGACATGTTGAATCGGAGTGTTTTTTGCTATAAATACTATTGTGTACGTTAATATTGAGCAGAATATCAAGAGGGATTGCTAAAAGTGAGTATATTTGTATGAATTAGTAATTTCGGATTGTTTTAACGTTAGTAAGCATTTATATGTATTTGTACCCACAGCAAATAAATTTTTTTCTACATCAACCTATTTTTTTTGTTTCGGATTTCTTATTGGTGCCCCTATATATATATTGGATTCATAAAACACTAAAAAAATATATAGCCAATAAACCAGAGCATTACCAAGAATACTTTATGAAAGCATGGTATGTTCGGTTAGCAGGATGTATTTTAACCGCATTAATGTATGATTATTATTATAATGGTGGGGATACAATAAACTATTACCATTATGCTATGGGTGCTTTAAGGGTACTGTTTAATGAACCATCTATACTGCCTCAGCTAATTTTTAACCCTAAAGGGTTTTATGCCACTCGGTTTTTACATGAGAATGATTATTTTATAGAAAATGGCCTCTTTTTATTAGATGGTACAACCGCAATTGTAATATGGTTAGCCGCATTTTGCCTTTTATTTTTTCTGGGGTCTTTTTTGCTTACCAGTATCACCTTTACAATGTTTGCTTTTTATGGCTGCTGGAAATTATACACTACCTTCTATGACATGTATCCACAGCTAAAGAAGCAAATGGCTATTGCCTGTTTATTTATTCCATCTGTTTTTTTCTGGGGAACAGGAGTAATGAAAGACTCTTTATGTATGGGTGGTTTAGGAATGCTTACTTATAGCGCTTATAACCTCTTTTTTAAGAAAGGAAATAAGTTGAAGTTTTTATTCATGATTGCTGTTAGTATATTTATAGTATTTTCATTAAAGGTGTATATAATATTAGCCTTTTTGCCGGCGCTGTCAGTATGGGTATTTGCAAGATATCGTTATAATATTAAAAGCCCATTTTTAAAAGCAATGGCAACGCCTATATTTGTTGCATTGGCATCTGTTGCAGGGGTGTTCGTTTTGAAATTAATGGCATCGTACGCAGAGCGATACGCATTCGAAGAATTAATGCGCACCGCAAAAGATACACAAAACTGGTTAGTAACTGCAAGTGGGCAAAGTAGCGGCTCGTTCTATACTCTTGGAGATATAGATTATTCACCAATGGGCTTATTGAAAGTAGCCCCTAAAGCCATAAATGTTGCCTTGTTTAGACCATATATTTGGGAAATAAGAAAACCAATACTATTAGCCGCTTCATTAGAAGGGATAGTAACCTTGTATCTTACGGTTACACTATTGTTTAGAGCCGGTTTTTTAAATTTCTTAAAGCTTATTGCAAATAACCCTGAAGTTCAGTTTTGCCTTATATTTTCCATTATATTTGCTTTTGCTGTAGGATTTACCAGCTTTAATTTTGGAGCTTTAGCACGTTATAAAATCCCATTTATGCCTTTTTACTACATTGCCTTATTTATTTTGGCAGATGCACAAAAGAAAAATGCAATGGCTTCATCTACTCCTCCCATAACTAAGAAATAAGAACTATTTAGTATATTTGCTTTTTGGAAAATTTTTAATTCGAATTATAAATGAATATAGCCGTAATTGGAACAGGGTACGTAGGTTTGGTTTCCGGTACATGTTTGGCAGAAACAGGAAATAATGTAGTATGCGTAGATATTGATACTGCAAAAGTAGAAAAAATGAACACAGGAAAAATTCCAATTTATGAACCTGGATTGGAAGTGCTGTTTTTGAGAAATATTAAAGAAGAAAGACTGCAATTTACCACCAACTTAGAAGAAGCGGTGAAAAACGCTACTTTGATCTTTTTGGCACTACCCACTCCGCCCGGCGAAGATGGTGCAGCAGATTTAAGATATGTGCTCGGCGTAGCAGACCAACTCGGTAAAATAATCAAAGAGTATAAAGTAATCATAAACAAAAGTACGGTGCCGGTAGGTACAGCGCAAAAAACCCACGCAGCTATAGCAAAACATGCTATTGTTGATTTTGACGTGGTGTCGAATCCTGAGTTTTTACGTGAAGGCGTAGCCGTAGATGATTTTATGAAGCCCGACAGAGTAGTGGTAGGCACTACTTCGGAGCGCGCCAGAAAATTAATGGAAGAGCTTTACCGCCCATTTGTTCGGCAAGGCAACCCAATTATCTTTATGGACGAACGTAGCTCGGAAATGACTAAATATGCGGCAAATTCCTATTTGGCTACCCGAATTTCTTTTATGAACGAATTGGCAAATCTTTGTGAAAAAACAGGAGCTGATGTCGAAACCGTCCGACAAGGTATGGGAACAGACAATAGAATTGGGAAACGTTTTCTTTTTCCGGGTATAGGATATGGCGGAAGTTGCTTTCCGAAAGACGTACAAGCATTAGCAAAAACAGCCGAAGATAATAATTATGATTTTAAAATTCTTAAAGCGGTAATGCATGTAAATGATCGGCAAAAACATCTTATCGTAGAAAAAATTATCAATCAATACGGTGCAGATTTAAGCAATAAGAAAATTGCCATTTGGGGGTTGGCTTTTAAGCCCAATACCGATGACATTCGAGAAGCACCTTCATTGTATATTATAGAAGACTTGCTAAATGCCGGAGCAGAAATTGTAGCATACGACCCGGAGGCGATGCCGAATGTTGAACAATATTTTACTACATTACCCACCGTAAATAAATCTAATTTACAGTTTGCAGATAATTATTATAAAGCAATAGAACAAGCCGATTTTTTAGTTATCCTAACAGAGTGGACAGAGTTTAGAACACCTGATTTCTCAAGAGTAAAATCTGCACTAAAACAACCGGTAATTTTTGATGGTAGAAACTTGTATGATTTAGATGTTTTAGAAAAAGAAGGATTTTACTATAATAGTATCGGCAGAAAAACCATTACTGCAAATAAATAATAGCGCACTACAATAAATCAACTTAAAATGACTCCAACTAAAAAACGAGTATTAATTACAGGTGCAGCCGGCTTTTTAGGCTCTCATTTATGTGATAGATTTTTGAAAGAAGGATTTCATGTAATCGGGATGGATAATTTGATTACAGGAAATATCAAAAATATAGAACATCTATTTCCATCCAAAGATTTTGAATATTACCATCATGATGTAAGTCGATTTGTACACGTTCCCGGAAAGTTGGATTATATTCTGCATTTTGCATCGCCTGCATCGCCGATAGATTATTTGAAAATGCCTATACAAACATTAAAGGTAGGCTCTTTAGGAACACATAACTTATTAGGATTAGCAAAAGAAAAAAAAGCACGAATGCTGATAGCTTCTACTTCAGAAGTATATGGTGACCCAACAGTGCACCCACAACCGGAAGAATATTGGGGTAATGTAAATCCCGTAGGACCACGTGGAGTATATGATGAAGCTAAGCGATTCCAAGAAGCCATCACCATGGCATATCATAATTTTCATGGCGTTGAAACAAGGATAGTGCGCATCTTTAATACGTACGGTCCTCGTATGCGATTAGACGACGGACGAGCGTTACCGGCATTTATGAGCCAGGCATTGAATGGAGAAGATTTAACTATCTTTGGCGATGGCTCTCAAACCCGTTCCTTCTGTTATGTAGCTGATTTAATTGATGGAATTTATAAGCTGCTGTTGAGTGATTATCATTTGCCCGTAAACATTGGCAATCCACAAGAAATAACCTTACTGCAATTTGCCGAAGAAATCTTAAAACTAATAGATACAAAGTCGAAATTAACCTTCTTGCCTTTGCCGACAGATGACCCAAAACAACGGCAACCGGACATCACCAAAGCCAAAAATATTTTAGGCTGGGAGCCAAAAGTAGAGAGAGCAGCTGGTTTGAAAATCACGTTAGAATATTTTAAAAAGGAATTGGGAAAATAGTTGACATTTGCCTTTGAAAGGATAAAAATTTGAGCGGCATTGCTTAACTTTATTCCATGCATATTTCTGTAGTGTCTCCTGTTTATAATGCGGAAAACATAATACCTGAGTTGGTGTTACAGTTGCACAAGCATCTAAGAGCAATTACAGATGAGTATGAAATTATTTTGGTAAATGATGCCTCTACCGATAAGTCATGGACGAAGATAGAGGAAGAAAGCACTAAAGACAAAAAGGTAAAAGGAATAAACCTGAGTAGAAATTTTGGACAACATTATGCTATCACTGCAGGTTTAGATAATGCAATAGGAGATTGGATAGTTGTAATGGACTGCGATTTGCAAGACCAACCAAGTGAAATCATAAAATTATACAATAAAACCCAAGAAGGCTTTGACGTTGTTTTAGCAAGACGGCACGACAGAAAAGATACCTTTTTTAAACACATTTTCTCAAAGATTTTTTGGCGGACTCTGGGCTTCTTAACAGGAACACCGATTGATTATACGGTGGCAAATTTTGGAATTTATCATTCTAAAGTTATTAAAGCAGTATGCACCCTTAGGGAGTCTATTCGGTTTTTTCCAACGATGGTGCTCTGGGTTGGTTTTAAAAAAACAGCTATTAATATTGAACATGCACACCGTCATTCCGGGCAAACCAACTATAACTTCAGCCGGAAACTCAAGTTGGCATTGGATGTTATTTTAGCGTATTCCGACAAGCCTATCCGTATTTTTACTGGCATCGGTTTGTTTATTTCCTTTGTTTCCATGTTAGTGGGATTGTATTACTTTATTCTTAATGCACTACATAAAATTGCAGTACCCGGATATACCAGTATAATCATATCTATTTGGTTTCTGGGCGGACTTATTATTTCTATCTTAGGGGTTTTAGGGTTGTATATAGGTAAAACCTTTGAGGGCGTAAAAAATAGACCCATCTACATTATTGATAAAAAATTGAATTTACCTTGATAGAGCCTTTGATTTGGGATTCAAATTTCTTTCATCTGAAAATTGGAAGAATACTACCCGGTAGTTTTGATAAGGTAATTTTCCAGGAAGAAAAAAAACATTACGATTTAATTTATATTTTTGAAGATTCCTACAATCTAAATGCTATAAATAAAATTTCCGAATTATCGATTCCGCCGATAGATATTAAATTGACCTACACAAAAAAGATTATAAACGCAATAGACATACCTGAAATATACAACTATACTTTGCCCTCCGTAAACGAACAATTGCTAAAATTGTCTTTTGCAGCCGGGCAGTACTCTCGATTTAATTTAGATAAAAATTTCAACACTACGCAGTATGAAGCTCTGTATCAACAATGGATAACCGCATCGGTACAAAAAGAAAATGCTGATTTTATTTTGGTGAGCAATAATCAAGCGCATCCAACCGGTTTTATTACATTGATAGATAAACAAACATATATTCAAATCGGGTTATTAGCCGTAGATAGCAATTTTAGAGGAAGTGGAATTGGGCAGAAATTAATCCAAAAGGCTATATTTACAGCATTCTGTAGTAATTTTAAAACTATAAAAGTAACTACCCAGAAGCAAAATAGTTCCGCCTGTAGGTTGTACGAGCAATGCGGCTTTACAGTGGAGAGTAGCATTCATGTTTATCATTATTGGAATCGTTGATATATGCACATACCTTTTAATAAACCATTTCTGCTTGGCAACGAAACAATATATATCGAACAAGCCGTTCGTTCGGGTAAAATATCCGGAGACGGAATTTTTACAAAAAAATGCCACACTTTTTTTGAAGATAAGTATGGATTTAAAAAAGCCCTACTCACTACCTCCTGCACCGATGCCTTAGAGATGTGTGCTATTTTATTAGATATTAAAGCCGGCGATGAGGTGATAGTGCCTTCTTATACCTTTGTATCCACTGTAAATGCCTTTTTATTGCGTGGCGCAAAGCCGGTATTTATGGATAGCAAAAAGGAACATCCTGGAATGGACGAACACCAAATCGAAGCACTAATAACCTCTAAAACCAAAGCAATCGTTGTAGTGCATTATGCAGGAGTTGCTTGTAATATGGACGTTATAATGAATATTGCTAACCGCCATAATTTATTTGTAGTAGAAGATGCCGCACAGGCCATAGATAGTTTTTATACGGATAAAACCGGTACAGTAAAACCCTTAGGAAGTATCGGTCATTTAGCTGCATTTTCTTTTCACGAAACCAAAAATATTATTTCCGGCGAAGGTGGATTGCTGGCAATCAATGACGAACGTTTTATCGAACGTGCCGAAATTATTAGAGAAAAAGGAACCAATAGGAGTAAGTTTTTCAGAGGCGAAGTCGATAAATACAATTGGGTAGATATCGGCTCCTCCTTTCTACCGTCAGATATAATTGCTGCATTTTTATACGCTCAATTAGAGCATATTTCTACAATACAAGCAAAGCGGATTGCACTTTGGAATACATATAACGATGGCTTGCAGCAGATAAAAAATAAAATACAATTGCCGTTTATCCCAAATTATGCAACGAACAATGCGCACATGTATTATCTTGTTTGCAACTCACTGGAGGAACGCACGGCATTAATAAAGCACCTCAAAGATGCTGATATACTTGCCGTCTTTCATTACCTTAGCTTGCATAAAAGCCCATTCTACGAAAAAAAACATGATGCACGAAACTTACCTTTGGCAGATCATTACTCCGATTGCCTCGTTCGATTGCCAATGTATTTTGAATTAGAAATAGACACTTTAAAAAATAGAATACTAGAGGCTATTTTAGCATTTTATAGTGTGTAAATATTATTTAAACCAACCGGAGTATTTTACATAATTATTGGCAATGCGTTCATTCTGATTTTTAAATGTTGCTTCGTCTAATTGTTTTACTTTTTTAGCAGGCACACCGGCATAAATACTTCCCGCTTCCACACGCGTATTTTCCAAAACTACCGAACCTGCAGCAATTAACGCATTTTTTTCTACATAGCAATTATCCATCACTATTGCGCCCATGCCTACCATCACGTTGTCTTCTAAAGTGCAGCCGTGCACAATTGCACTATGTGCTATGGAAACATTATCGCCGATAATTGTTTTTGTTTTTTCATAAGTGCAATGTATGACCACATTATCTTGGATATTTACTTTGTTGCCAATGCGAACAGAATTTACATCGCCACGCACCACTGCATTAAACCAAACACTGCATTCATTGCCCATTTCCACATCGCCAACAATTGTTGCATTTGGGGCTAAAAAACAATTCTCTCCAAATTGTGGCGTTTTATCTCTGCAAGGAAGTAGTAATGCCATTTTTTTTATAAATTTATAGTATGTTATTTAACAACAAATCTAATCATAATATCACAAACAGCATACTAAGGATGACTGTACTGCTTTTAATTGTTCTTTTTGTTACTTCTTGTGCAGCTTCTAAATCTAAAAAGTGTAACTGCCCCACCTTTGGCGATAAAAACAAACATGCTCAAGTTTTCTCAAGGGCTAAAAACAGTCATTAATTTCGGCTGCCAATATAAACTCCGATTAATATTATGAATAACCCGAAAAAATGAATAGGCAATATTTGCTCCTTGTCTAATAATCCTATTGCCACCGATACAATCGGAATTAAATAAGTCGTCATAGTACCAAATAAAGCAGAGGTTCTTTGTATTAAAATATTAAAAAACACCAAAGAATATCCCGTGCCAAAAGCGCCTAATAATAATAGATATTTTACACTGCTCCATGCTAATACCGGATCATGGTGAATGGTGTGAAAAGCGCCCGAATACAGTAAATAAATTAGTGTAAATGGTGCCCCAAAACTATATTGCAACAACGCCACTGTAACGGGATTTTCAGTTTGAAAATTAGCTTTGAAAATATTTGCATTTAAACCATAGCAAACGGTTGCCAATAGCGGCAGCAGCACATATACATTAATATTGGTAAAACTTACTTGTTGTGATATTATAATCATTGCAGCTCCAATAAACCCAATAATCACCCCAATAATTTTATTTTGTGTAAGCGGTACTTTAAAATATAAATACCCTACGGATAGCGCAAACAACGGCGTAGTAGCATTCAAAATTCCAGCAAGCCCACTGTCTATTTGTGTTTCCGCCGTGCTAAACAAAATGGCAGGAATTAAATTACCAAATAATGCTAATAGCGGAATAAACTTCCATTTTTTTTTAGGCAAATGTAGCTTTTTTATATTCCAAATAATTAATGGGAGCAACGCCAAAAAAGCAATGCTCATGCGGAATGCAGCTACCTGTAGCGGCGAAAATAACAACAACCCCTTTTTGATAAAATAAAAGGAAAACCCCCAAATACCGGATAGCATAGTAAAGCTAACCCAATCTGCAGTTTGTATTCTTTTCTGTTGCAACATGTTTGCAAAGGTAATAATCAAAATTCGGTATCCATTCTTCAATAGCAAAAATGAACAAAGGACAATTTTGAAAATAGTAGAATTAACCCGTGATAGATTTTAGTTTTCAAAAAGTGGCAGGCATTTTGTACATTTGAGTGTATGAGCAAAAATAAAATTATCTCGACATTCGTGTTTATTATAGTTGCCATTAGTACAAAGGCACAAGAGGCAATTCCGATGGTAAAGATTGACGACCTTAAAAAAGTATATACAAAGCCTAACGATACAACGTATATTGTTAATTTTTTTGCTACTTGGTGCGGACCTTGCATGCAAGAAATGCCCATTTTAAACAAATTTTACGAAGAGCACAAAAACACCGCTACTCAATTGATTTTCGTTAGCTTAGATAACATTGGTACGATAAAAAAATTACCGGCTAAGATGAAAAAATTAGGCGTGCAAGCACCTGTTTATGTGTTAAATGAAAGCACTGATTTTTCGTGGCTGGCACGGATAGATAAGCGCTGGCAGGGTAGTATTCCGGCCACGATGGTTATTAACAACTCCAAAAACATAAAAGCATTTTTTGAAACGCCCTTAGAAAAAGGACAATTAGAATTTTACTTAAAAAAGCTGGGGTTGTAAGCGCATATACGTACAAAAAAATCCACAAAAAAGAAATCTTTACCTAACTGCTTATTCTATTGTTGTATAATATGTACATTTGTGCAATCCTATGGCAATATTTGAAAGCATACTCGGTGGAGGTTTGTTCAGCGATTTTTGGAAGCAAGTCCAAGAGTATGTTTTTTCCGGCGATCGCCTAAAGCAACTTTTTACTTTACAACCCATTGAAATCTACGAAGCCGATACAGAATTAGAAATCGACACTGCCAAAGTAAGACTGTCCATAAATAGTACACTCGAAAACTTGGTACAACGCCGTATAGAACGCACCATTAATTTTTTAACCCTCAATTTCGATGAAAATCATAAAAACTTAGCCTCTTACAATTTTGATGTAAACATAAATGCATACATGACCTATGTCGAAATTGATAAATTTTTTAATCACCACTTTGGCAATCAAACTTTTCCGATAGAAGAAAATAAATACTACCTGCATATAGAGAAATTTATGTTTGGCAGCGAAGGTGAAAAAGCAGTAGTTCATCTGCCTTTTGTATTAGAATCTAAAAGATGGTTTTGGAAACGAAAAATGCATGGTGTGGCTTGTTTAAAAGGATTCTTGAGCTATCACCAACCCAAAGACGTAATAAAAGTAAACCACCTGCAATACGAATTAGAATCCGGAAGTTTTGTGCTAAATACTATCGACCATATCTACCACGAACATATCATCCAATTCCTCACCGAATTTTTACAATATAATTTTGAAGAAGATTTATTTCATGCCAAAACGCAGGCACAAGAAGAAATTAACAAATTTCAAAATGAAACCGATTGGATTCATGGGGTAATAAATGAGTTAGAATTAGAAAATATTACCTTACAGCCCTTAGGGGTTCGCGGTGCATTTTTTGCCAAAGGAAAACTCCATTTAATTCGTTAAATTAGCGCATTCAATTTTATGTACAAACAAGCTATCCATCTCACTACACTCGAAAATAAAAGAATACTAGTAACCGGCGGTGCCGGATTTATTGGCTCAAATGTAACACAATATCTGCTTGAGCATGGAGCAAAAGTTCGTGTATTTGATAATTTGGCAACTGGCAATTTCGATAATATTAAAGAATTCCAATCGCACCCCAATTTTGAATTTTTAGAAGGGGATTTGCGCCATCCGGCGGATTGCGAACAAGCGGTAAACGCAATGGATGCCGTTTGCCATCAAGCTGCCATAGGCTCTGTTCCGCGTTCCATCAAAGACCCTATAACAACCAATGATGTCAATATCGGTGGATTTGTAAATATGCTCACGGCTGCCAAAAACGCCGGAATTAAACGATTTGTATATGCCTCCTCCTCTTCTGTATATGGCGATGAACCCAATTTACCTAAAAAAGAAGAACGAATAGGAAATCCATTGTCACCGTATGCCGTTACAAAATACACCAATGAGGTTTATGCTAATGTGTTTTCAAGATGCTATGCTATGGAGCTAATAGGGTTGCGGTATTTCAATGTATTCGGGCCTAAGCAGGATCCGTATGGAGAGTATGCCGCCGTAATGCCTTTGTTTATCAAAGCCTTATTAGAAAACAAAGCCCCTTTTGTAAATGGCGATGGTGAGCAATCTCGCGACCTTACTTTTGTACATAATGCCGTACAAGCAAATATTTTAGGGTTAACAACGAATAACCCCGCTGCATTCAATCAAGCATATAATGTGGCTTTTGGGGAGCGTTTTACCATCAACCAAATGTATGAAGCTATACGTTTAGCATTGAAAAAAGATATTAAAGCAATCCATCGCGCGCCGCGCGCCGGAGATATCCGCGATTCATTAGCAGATATTTCTAAAGCAAAAACTCTTTTGGGCTATGCTCCGCAATACAGTTTTGAGCAAGGATTACCGCTTACTATCGACTATTTTAAAACGATATTCAAATAATAAGTTATATAGTTGTATTTTCTGCTTTATTAAATTGGCACACTCATTTTAAGGCAGACAAGATTAATAATCATACGTTCATTTATGGAAATGACTTAAAAAATGTGAATTTTCCCTATATCCTCTTTATTATATTCTTATAAACCAACCCTTTCTTCAAAAATTAAGGGTAAAAATGTATCTTTGTTTGCTTTTTAAACATCCTCATTGAGAAAGGGTTTACATATACTTTGCCTATTGCTAACCATCGGTTGGAGCAGTAAGCACGCCTTTGCCCAAGAAAATGAATTTGGAGGATGGGCAGGCACATCTGTTTATCTTGGCGATTTAAACCCAAACATGTCTTTCAAAGATGCAAGATGGGCTTCGGGGATTTTTTATCGCTATAATTTTAACAATAGAATGGCCGTGCGGGCTGCGTTTAATTACGGATTTTTAGATGCCGCCGATAAACGGATCAAACGCTATCCATACCTGCAAGCCCGTAACCTTAGCTTTCAATCTCACATTGCAGAATTAGCAGCTACATTCGAAATTAATTTCTTTAACTATTCTACGGTAAAATCCAGAGGTACAAAATTTTGGACGCCTTATCTTTTTATCGGAGCAAGCGTGTTTTATTATAACCCATATACTTACTTAGACGGGAAAAGATATATTTTAGAATCCGTAGGAACAGAAGGGCAGAAATCTGCCAATCATCCTACAAAAAACAGAGGATACGACCAATATGCCTTTGCTATTCCGTATGGGTTAGGTATAAAAATTGCTTTAAATAGAAATTGGGCTTTAAATATTGAAGCCAGCAGCCGTATCACCTTTACAGATTATTTAGATGATGTGAGTGGCTCGTATGCAGAAACGGATGATGTAAATTACTATGTAAATGGCGTAAACATAGGGCCTAAATTAGCAGACCGATCTGCCGGTAAAATAGGCATACCCGGAAAACAAAGAGGAACCAGCAAAGATAAAGATAGATTTATGTTTGTAGGCGTTGGCGTTACCTATACCATTCATACTCTTAAATGTCCTAAAGTATTATAATCATAAAAATAGAAAATACAATTTGAAGTTGGAAGAAACAATATCCTATAAAGAAAAAATAGACACCGCAAAGCTGCCGGAGCATATTGCCATTATCATGGACGGAAACGGACGTTGGGCAAAGGCACAAGGTAAACATAGGATTTTCGGACATAAAAATGGAGTGAAAGCCGTACGAGAAGTAACTGAAGGCTGCGCTGAAATAGGGGTGAAGTACTTGACGCTGTATGCCTTTTCCACAGAAAATTGGAATCGCCCCAAAATGGAAGTTTCCGCATTAATGGAACTCTTATTTCTGACCATTGGAAGAGAAATAAAAACACTTCAAAAAAACAACATCCGGCTCAATGTAATCGGACATATCCATAATTTACCGGAATCAAACCGCAAAGCCTTGGCGGAAGTAATGGAAGCCACCAAAAATAATACGCGTATGACGTTGACGTTGGCATTGAGCTATGGCGCAAGAGAAGAAATGACAGAGACCGTCAAAAAAATTGCCGCCGATGTGAAATCCGGAAAAATACAAGTGGAAGAAATAACCCAACAAACAATATCCAACAACCTATATACCGCGGCCATGCCTGACCCCGAGCTAATGATTCGAACCAGCGGCGAGCACAGAATTAGTAACTTCTTATTGTGGCAAATGGCATACACAGAACTCTATTTCACCGAAAAATTTTGGCCGGAATATACTAAAAACGACCTATTTCAAGCAATATATAACTTCCAACATCGGGAACGAAGATTCGGAATGACCGGCGAACAAATCAATGAACAATTACTCCCATCAACTGACATACAACAATGATTCTATCTAATAAAATAACCACACTGCTGATTTTTGGTTTCCTATTTGCTTATCAATCGTCTAAAGCACAAGTAATCGATACTACTATTGTCAACTACAGAGAACCCAAAAAATATAAAATTGCAGCATTGGAAATTTCCGGTACACAATACCTCGATAAAAATATTATCCGATCATTGACAGGGTTGAAAATGGACGAAAATATTTCCATTCCGGGCGATGAAATAACTAAATGCATTAAGAATCTTTGGAAACAAGGATTATTCGGAAATGTAAGTGTGTATGCCGATAAATTGGAAGGCGATAAAGTATATCTGACGGTGGATGTACAAGAACGCCCAAGATTGAGTGCAATAACATTACGCGGATTAAAGAAAAATGATGCCGATGATATAAAAAAGAAATTGGAGTCTTTAAAAGGCAAGCCATTAACAGATGCATTAAAGCAAAATATTCGAAATATTATTATTGATAAATTTGAAGAAAAATCATACTTACATTCTGTCGTTACGATTGTAGAGAAAAAAGATGAAGGCTTAGTAAATAGTGCCTCCGTAGTTGTAAATGTAGATAAAGGCAACAAAGTCCAAATCAATAACATAGAATTTGACGGACGACAATACGGCGAACTTACCAAAATGCGCAAAGCCATGAAAAGTACTCGGGAACGCTCAAGAGTAGAAATTCCTTTGCAAGATGGAAGACCGATAAAACAAAAAATAAAAGATATTCTTTATTCTTTAGCTAACCTGAACTCCAATTCTGTAAAAGACTTCTTTTTAGATAGATTTAGATTGGCATTTAAAGGAACAAAATTCAATGAAACAAAATACGAAGACGATAAACAAAATTTAATCGACTATTACAATAATAATGGATTCAGAGATGCAAAAATAACTGCCGATACCGTAATCAATGATCCGGATGGCAATGTGAGCATAAAAATGAATATCGATGAAGGGCATAGATATTACTTCAGAAATATAAATTTTAAAGGTAATTCCAAATTCCCATCCGAGGCATTATCTAAAGTGTTGAGTATAAACAAAGGAGATATCTATAACGCATCAAGATTAGGGAAAAAACTCAATCAAGATCCCGACGGAGGCGACATCAGCTCTTTGTACTATGATGATGGGTATTTATTCTTTAGTATTAATCCGGTAGAAACTGCCGTAGAAAATGATTCTATAGATTTAGAAATCCGGATAAATGAAGGTCCGCAAGCCACTATAAAAAATGTAATAATTGAAGGGAACGATAAAACAAACGAGAATGTAATTCGTAGAGAACTTCGCACTTATCCGGGCGACAAATTCAGTCGCTCAGACTTAATACGCTCCCAACGGGAAATAGCAAATCTCGGATTCTTCGATCCACAAGAAACAAAAGTAGATCCAATTCCAAATCCGGTAGATGGAACGGTGGATATAAAATATACGGTAAAAGAAAAATCTGCAGACCAAGTAGAATTATCAGCAGGATGGGGCGGAAAGCAAGGCGGTTTGATCGGTACTTTAGGATTGAAGTTTAATAATTTCTCGTTAAGAAATATCTTTAACAAAAAAGCGTGGTCTCCATTGCCTACCGGCGACGGACAGCAATTGACAATTAGAGTAGAAAGCAACGGAAAACGCTATCAAAATTACAACTTCTCCTTTACAGAACCATGGTTGGGCGGCAAAAAACCAAACGCATTTACGTTGGCAACCTTTCACTCCAGAATACAAGACGTTTCAGGAACTTCTGTTTTAGGAAAACAAACCACTACAGGGGTGTCAATGTCATTAGGCACACGGTTGAAAAAACCTGATGACTTCTTTATCGTTCAAGCATCTGCTAACTATTATGGGTATAATTTAGACCATTTTAGTAACAGATACTATGTCGGAAATACCCCTTTAGATAGCGGTAAATTCAACAACTTAAATTTTAAGATATCTCTATCGAGAAATTCCATCAACCAACCGATTTTCCCAACAGGTGGTGCTAAGATTGAAGCATCATTACAGTTCACACCGCCTTATTCATTATTCAGAAAAGACAATAATTACGAGGGCAAAACGCTAGCAGAAAGATACAAATTAATAGAATACCACAAATGGAAAGTAAATATTGATTGGTATCAGTCTTTAGGCAAATCAAAATTAGTATTACACGCCGCTGCAAAATTTGGTTTCTTAGGAACGTATAATAAAAAATTAGGAATCACTCCTTTTGAACGCTTCCAAGTAGGAGGTAACGGTATTCCTTCCAATATTACCTTGTTCGGTACCGATATCATTGCTCACCGAGGTTTTGAAGGCGATTACTCCACTGCGGGAGGTGACCCGATTTATAATAAATTCTTGCTGGAATTAAGATATCCGTTTTCATTAAATCCATCTGCAACTATCTATGGATTGATGTTTTTTGAAACCGCAAACACTTACCAATCTTTTAAAGAATACAACCCATTCAAATTAAAAAAGAGTGTAGGAATCGGTGTGCGTGCGGTATTGCCAATGTTCGGATTAATCGGCATAGATTATGGCGTGAGATTTGATAGTGCTAATGGTAGTCCGATAAAATCAACAAGTGGATTTTTTGATTATATTGCCAAAAATGGAAATATATCCTTTATCCTTGGATTTGAACCGGAATAATTTTTGTAACGCTAAAAAAATAAATAGTTATGAAGAAAGTAATGTTATTAATGGTATGTTTGGTAGTGCTATCTTTTGCGGCTAATGCACAACGTTTTGCGTACGTAGATACTAAATATATCTTGGAAAAACTGCCCGATTATAAGGCAGCACAACAAAAATTAGACGACCAAGCAGCAGCATGGCAAAAGGAAATTGACCAAAAAAATGATGCCCTAAAAAAAATGTACTCAAAGTATCAGGCAGAAGAATTTTTGCTCACCGCAGACTTAAAAAAACAACGCGAAGATGCCATCGTAAAAGCAGAAGATGAATTAAAAGATTTACAAAAAAATCGCTTTGGAATGAATGGTGATTTATTCAAAAAAAGACAAGAATTAATCCAACCAATACAAGATAAAGTATTTGATGCTGTGCAGAAAATAGCACAAATGCGTACCTACGATTTTATATTTGATAAAGCTTCCGGTACGGCTGCAATGCTTTACACCAATCCGCAGTATGATGTGAGCGAGGAAGTATTAAAAAAATTAGGCATGTAATTTGTATAATCAATAATTAACAATAATAAATTTAAACAGAACAACAATGAAAAAAATCAGTTCCCTTTTTATCGTGATGATTGCCGTAGTAGCGAGCACGTTTGCACAAAAACCAGTAAAATTTGGATATCTTAATTCCTCAGAATTAATCAGTTTAATGCCGGAGTCTTCAAAAGCAGATACTGCAATAAGCAAATATGCCTCGGAATTAGATGTACTAGCGCAACAAATGTACACAGAGTACCAAAAGAAAGCAATGGAAGCTCAACAAAAATCTAAAACTATGTCGGAAGAACAAGTAGAAGTTTTGAGCAAAGAATTAGCAGATTTAGAAAAACGTATCACGGATTTCCAACAATCAGCACAAGATAAAATTGATGCAAAAAAAGACAAATTATATGCACCCATTTTATTAAAAGCAAATGAAGCAATAAAAGCAGTTGCAAAAGCAAACGGTTATACCTACGTATTCGATTCAGCAGCAGGCTCTATTTTGTTTGCAGATGAAGCAGATAATATAATAGCATTGGTGAAAACATACTTGAAATTACCCGATGCAAAACCAGCACCGGTAAAACCAACACCCGTGAAACCATAACCGGCTTTAAAAAATAAAGTTCCAATAGGCTGTCTAAAAGACAGCCTATTTTTTTATACCTCCACCAAATGCCTTCCCAAAACAGCATGATTTAATATTTAACATTCCATTTTATGGAAATCAATGTGCAAATGTATCTCAATACAAGAAGCATGGCAGTATGAAAGAACAGTTATTGCATTTTATCTGGCAGTATAAATTGTTTAACACAAAAGATTTGCAAACCACTCATGGGACATCTCTGCAAATATTGGATTTTGGAAGATACAACAAAGATGCAGGTCCCGATTTTTGGAACGCTAAAATAAAAATTGACGATATTATTCTGGTTGGAAATATTGAATTACATATCAACGCCTCCGATTGGATAACCCATAAACACAACAATGACAAAAAGTACAATAATGTAATCTTACACGTGGTTTACAATGATGGAAGTATAAATATAGACATTCCGACACTCCAATTAAATGGGCGCATTCCGCCGATTTTATTAGAACGATATGAAAATATGATGCAGCTTCAACAACCCGTTATTTGCCTAAACCAAGCAGCTGCTGTAGATGATTTTACAGTAGAGAAATGGAAAGAAAGACTCTTGATACAACGATTAGAACGAAAATCTGATGGTATATTTCAAGAACTACAAAATGCAAACAACGATTGGGAACATGTAACCTATACCTTGCTTGGAAAATATTTTGGAAGCCATATCAATAAAGAAGCATTCGAGCAATTAACACATCGGTTAGATTATAAAATACTGCTTAAACACGCCGATAATTTAATGCAGATAGAAGCATTGCTATTGGGCACAGCAGGACTGTTAAACAAAGATTTTGTGGAGCAATATGCAATAGAGCTAAAAAGAGAATACCATTTTCTAAAACATAAATACCAACTTCAGCAAATGCCCGAACAATACTGGCAATTGCTGCGCATTCGCCCCATATCTTTTCCTACTATCCGTATAGCATGGTTTGCACAGTTATTACAACGCTTCCCCTTGTTTCAACAGATTTTAAAGAACGAAATTTTTGATTTTTTGGAAGACATAAGCGGTTCCGAATTTTGGGAAACACACTATGTTTTAGATAAAATCAGCACACCCAAAAATAAAAAAATGGGCAAAGCGTTTAAGGATGTTTTGAAGATAAATGTGTTCGCTCCTTTGTTATACGCTTACGGGAAATATACCAATGACAATAAATGGATAGATAAATCAATACTACTTTTATCTAACACACAAGCAGAAGCAAATCATAAACTAATTGAATTTACGAAAACAAAATGGACACAGAACAATGCTTTTGACACACAAGCAATGATGGAATTATACGACCAATATTGTACTCAAAAAAAATGCTTGGAATGTAGTATAGGACATAAAATTTTAAAACAAACAGTGTAGTTTATTTGCATGGAATAATTAACTTTAGTGTGTGATATTAGAAAAACCACTTAAATTATTCCAATTCAAATCACTGCGCGATATTATAGAAATGCGTATTTACGGTGTTTGCGCATATTTGGGTAGAAAAATGTCTATCCCCTCTAAGCGTGTAAGATTGTTTTTTATTTACACTTCCTTTATAGCATTAGGCTCTCCGGTTATTTTATATCTAATCCTTACGTTTGTATTGAACCTGCGCTATATGATTAAAAGCAAAAGAAACCCTGTTTGGGATATTTAGAAAAACGATATAATGCAGCAAAAACTACTATCTCAAGAACAGATTATTAAAAAATTAGAATCGTACTGCGCATATCGTGAGCGTTGCGAATCAGAAGTAAAACAAAAATTAGTTGCCTTAAAAGTAGAAGCCGGAGAAGTAGATTTTTATCTTCAATATTTAATAGAAAACAACCTACTGAATGAAAATAGATTTATTGACGCTTATACAAGAGGTAAGTTTAATAGTAAAAGCTGGGGACGTAGAAAAATTGCTGCAGCATTACAACAAAAAAAAATTGATGTAAATAAAATAAAGCAAAGCATTGAACATATTGATGAAGATATGTACTTTCAACGACTGAAAAGGGTATTGGAAAAGAAAAACCAACAACTGATAAATGAACCAAATGAAAATAAAGTAAAGCAAAAGTTGATATATTTTGCAACCCAAAAAGGATACGAACCGGATTTGATTTTTAAAGTAATAAAAACAATACATAAAAATGAGTAACAACAGACAAACCTACACAGAAGGCTCACCGTGGGAACCTATAATTGGATATGCACGAGCGGTAAAAGTTGGCAATGTTATCGAAATATCAGGTACTACAGCTACCGTAAATGGCGAAGTAGTAGGCAAAGGTGATGTTTATGAACAAGTAAAATGCATCCTTCAAAAATTTGAAAAAGTATTGACGGAAATGGGCGCATCGATGAATGACGTAGTACGTACCCGTATCTTTTGTACAGACATCACTCAATGGGAAGCAATTGGAAAAGCGCATGGCGAATTTTTTTCAGAGATAAAACCAACGACAGGAATGTATCAAATTTCTAAACTGATATCCGATGATTTGCTGGTAGAGATAGAAGCAACTGCTATTTTATCTTAATTACCTTGCGTATTTTGCAGAATATCACTACTTTTATTTTTATGGAAAATAGAAAACTCCTTTATGCGCTTTTAATTTTTGTCGGTTCCATGGCCGTTATGTCGTGTCACGAAGGGGTAGGCTGCCCTGCCGACCAATACAACGACTGGAAAAAAATTGAAGCCAACCGCAAACAGCAAATGAAAAGCCCAAAAGACCCAAATAAAGGAAAGGGAAAAAGTGGGAAAGCCAAAGTAGTGGGGAATGGTGTAGTGCCTCAATAAATAATATGTATAAATACATTCTGTTTCTGTCGGTTTTTCTTTTCGCTTGCAAAAAGAAAAACACCGATATTCCAAGAATTAATTTAGCCCAACAGCCGTCAAAAATTTCAGTTTTCGAAACAGACACCGGCAGCAATACCGAACACCTAAATTATTTTATTCGCTACGCATACGATACATTGAACAATAGGTTTGATAGTATTAATATCAGCAATGCGAAACAATATGTATTTGACTATACGCAATTTGCAGCCGAAAAAATGGTAGTAGCCAAGTACAATACCGTATTCGGAAACTCCGACAGAATTTATTATAATCCGATAAATAATACATTGTATAAGTATGCAACTCAATCAACCCCTACGATAGATTCTACTCTTTTGAGTTTTGATTCTCTTTCTCAAATTCAAACAATTCAGTTTGCCTCTATAGTGCCGTCGCAAAATTTCTCTTGGAGTTTTAAATATACTTTTGACACTATTTTTAAGCAAATGTCTTTTAATACAGCCGCTTGCAACACTGTGGATACCATTATAACGACATATAAAAAATTCAACAACCAGTTGCCGTATTTGCTTTTTATAAATTACTATAATTCCTGCACTATCGAATTGCCTACAAATTTATTATTAGCATTGCCTACCTCTGTCAATTACTATAAAATACCAACAAAAGCATGGAGTAATAATGTAGAAACCTATTTCACTTATACCGCAGATGCACAAGGCAGGCTGGCAACTTTTACGGCCGCCACATTCAGAAAAAATGATATGCACTTGCTTAAAAAGGTAAAATTTGTATTAGAATATTAAAGAAGGAATTAACTAATCTTATTTTGCTAGCAGCGTCTCCTGAAAGGGACTCTGCGTGGGGTTAAGAAAGAAATTAGGTAAACATTTTACATCAACTAACGCAGCGTCCTTTGCGAGAGACACTGCTGATAAATAACACAGTCGCAGGAGGATACCTCTCTGCTCGATTGGGGTTATTTGCTTAGCGGGTCTTACCTTATAATTGTAAGGTCAATTTGAGATGCCCACCCAGTCCTTGTTGGATAATTTTCATTAAGGTAGATAAGCGAATGTCTGACGCATTATTTTCGATGCGAGAGATGTATGATTTATTTGTTCCGCATTTGTCCGCAAGTTCTTCTTGTGTCATTCCAAGTTTTGTGCGCACTTCTTCAAGCATAACACCAAGTCTAAAGGCTTCAAAGTCTTGCTCCCATTTTTCACGTTTTTTAGAGCCGCGTTTACCATATTTCTTGTCGAGGATTTCGTCAAGAGTTGTGATATTTTTATTTACCTTTTTCATTTTTGTATTCCTCCATTATTTTTAAAGCCTTTTCAATTTCTTGCTTAGGCGTCTTTTGTGTTTTCTTTTGAAAGCCATTACCAAGCACAATTAATTTCCTTTGTCGAAGAAGGAAAAAATGCGAAAAATATTGCTTCCAACTTCAACACGGATTTCATAAAGTCCTTTTGTGCCAGTCATGTGGTCAAAATATTTCTTCGGCACATTAGGTGTTACTTTAATCAAGTTTAAAGTCCATTCGATTTTTCTTTAGACGTCATCTGTTTGATCGTTATAGAAGTCCAGGAAATAATGCTTGTAGGCAACAACTTGTCTTTGCACAAACCAAAGTTACCTAATTAGACAACAATAAGCAAGAAAACTTACAATTTTTTATCGTTCGTCGGGTTTTGTCAGGCATGCCCGATAACTTGTATATACCTGAATTTGGCTGTTATAAACGGGTATATTTAATTTCTTAACTAATCTTCCCCCAAGCACTGCCGCTGCCCTTTTGGTGTTGCAAATATAATTTCAAATGTTCGTTTTCAGCATTGGATAAATTGGGGTCTTCTTCCAATAAATCAATTGCTGTTTTTCTTGCCTCCTCTATAATCGGGCCGTCAGTGGCTAAGTTGGCAAGCCGCAGCCCAATGTTGCCGCTTTGTTGAGTACCTTCCATATCGCCGGGGCCGCGCAACCGCAAATCTACTTCAGAAATCTTAAATCCATCGTTGGTATCGCACATTGTCTTTATTCTCGTTTTGCCATCTGCCGTCAGCTTGTGTGAGGTCATCAAAATACAATAGGATTGCTCTGCACCACGCCCTACGCGCCCGCGCAGCTGATGCAGCTGTGATAGCCCGAAACGCTCCGCATTTTCAATAATCATCACACTGGCATTCGGTACGTTTACGCCTACTTCTATCACGGTCGTCGCCACCATTATTTGTGTTTCGCCTTTCACAAAACGTGTCATCTCAAAATCCTTGTTCTCCGGTTTCATCTTGCCATGCACTATGCTGACGTTGTATTGTGGCAACGGAAATGCGCGGGAAATACTTTCAAAACCATTTTGCAAATCTATCAAATCTAATTTCTCGCTTTCTTCAATCAAAGGATAAACAATGTACACCTGACGGCCTTTTGCTATTTCCTCGCGAACAAACTTAAACACCACCAGCCGTTGAGCTTCGTATCTGTGCACCGTTTGGATGGGCTTGCGCCCCGGCGGTAATTCATCTAAAACAGAAACATCTAAATCACCATAAAGCGTCATCGCTAAAGTGCGCGGAATGGGAGTTGCCGTCATCACAAGAATATGTGGAGGAATTTCGTTCTTCTTCCAAAGTTTAGCCCGTTGTGCCACACCAAAACGGTGCTGTTCATCAATCACCACCATGCCGAGTTGTCGGAATTGTACAACATCCTCTAATAATGCATGAGTGCCTAAAAGAATTTGAATATCGCCGGATAATAAATCGGCTAAGAGTTGCTTGCGTTCTTTACTTTTTGATGAACCGGTTAATAGAGCGATACGCACGCCGATTTTATCGCATAATTCTTTTAACCCAATATAGTGTTGCTGAGCTAAAATTTCTGTTGGCGCCATTAACGCTGCTTGGTAGTGATTGTCCACCGCCATTAGCATAGACAATAAAGCAACGATAGTTTTTCCGCTGCCTACATCACCTTGCAGTAGCCGATTCATCTGAGCACCATTAAGCGTATCTCGTCGGATTTCTTTTAATACCCGCTTTTGTGCGCCGGTTAATTCAAATGGTAATGCCTGCTCGTAGCATGTTTTAAAATAAATATCAATCTTATCTAAAACAATTCCGCGTGCTCGTTTATGTATAATTTTTCTTTGTAAAAGCTGAAGTTGAATGAGAAATAATTCTTCAAATTTCAATCGCTTTACTGCGGCTTCTTGCAGTGCTAACGTTGCCGGCAAGTGAATGTTTCGGAATGCTTCAAAACGAGATAAAAGTTTATATTTAGCTCCAATGGCTGATGGCAGATTCTCCAATATATGCTCCGGCTTTAATTGCAGCAATAATATTTGCATCAACTTAGAAATACCTTTGCTGTCTAAGCCTTTCGTTTTCATTTTTTCGGAGGTATTGTACATAGCCCGAAATGTTCCAATTGGAGCTTCATCAAAAGAAGCTAATTTCTCTAACTCGGGATGTGTGATATTCAGCTTTCCATTAAACCAAGAGGGTTTACCAAACAATACATACGTTTCTTTTGTGTCCAAACTTTTTACAAGCCACTTTATCCCTTGAAACCAAACCAATTCAATAGCACCGTCGTTATCATAAAATAAAGCCGTAAGCCGTTTGGATCTGCCTTCGCCAATTTCACGTAGGTCTTTTATTTTCCCTTTTAATTGGATATAGGTTTGTGTATTGTCAATATGCTGAGTAGAATAAAATCGGGTTCTGTCGATATAACGATAAGGGTAGAGTTTTAATAAATCTCCGAAACTATAAATGCCGGCTTCTTTTTTTAAAACATCAGCTCGCTCAGGACCTACACCTTTTAGAAATTCTATAGCAGTAGCCAAAAATGAGTTATTGCCGGTTTGCATTCCAACAAAGATAAAAAATATCCCGATTTGCTTTTTGTCAAATAATATGAAATAGACGGTGTTTTTGTCACTTTATTTTTAAGTATTAGTTTTTAAGTGGTATAATCTTGTTATTTTTAAAGTATGGGAAAAAGAATAAACGCATTTTCTGACGATGCATTAGGAACTATGGATGCTACGGCATTAGCAGAAGCCATTAAATTAAAAAAAGTTTCTGTAAAAGAAGTAACTGAAGCGGCAATAGCCAGAGCGGAAAAGGTAAATCCGGAGCTAAATGCTATCGTATTAAAAACGTATGATTCTGCTTTAAATGAGTCCAAATTAAATTCAAATGGAGCATTTTTTGGTGTTCCTACTTTTGTAAAGGACAACGACTTTATTCAAGGGCTTCCAACGCAAAAAGGGGCAGATGCTTATAATTCTAAAATTGCCAAAAAGAACAGTAAGTTCGTTAACCAATTTTTCTCGTCGGGGGTAAATTGCTTAGGAAAAAGCACACTGCCGGAGTTTGCATTTATTTGTAGTACCGAAAACGATAAACTCTATACAACGCGCAATCCTTGGGATACAGATTATACCACCGGAGGCTCTTCGTCCGGCTCTTCAGCGTTGGTCGCTAGTGGAGTAGTACCCATTGCTACCGCAAATGATGGAGCAGGCTCTACCCGAATTCCTGCATCGTGCTGTGGGTTGGTAGGGCTAAAACCGACGCGCGATAGAGTATATTATATGCAAGGTACTGAAACACTACCTGTAAATATTGCCTATCAAGGGGTGCTTACCCGCAGCGTACGAGATACGATAACGTTTTATACTGAAGCAGAAAAATATCATTATAATAAAAAATTGCCCCAAATCGGAGCCGTAAATGCGCCACTGAAAAGACGATTGAAGATTGCCATGTTCGAAAATATAGCCGATGGACAGCAAGGGTATATGGATGAAGATACATGGCGCGTGCAATTAGAAACTGCGAGATTGTTAGAAACATTAGGTCATACGGTAGAAATGATAAAAGTACCGGTAGATATTGAGGAAATGACGCTTAATTATGTTACCTATTACGGATTTTTAGCATATATGTCTATCAATTTCGGACGTATATCGCAAGGCGTACGTGTAGATAAATCAAAAGTACAAGACCCATTTACACATTCTTTGGCTAATACTTTTTCGAAAAGAAAACTTAAATTAATCAGTAGCGTGAGGGCTTTGGTTAATGCATCTAAAGTAACGGAAAGAGATATGTATCAGAAATATGATGTACTGATGACAGCAGTAACGGCAAAGCGTACACCAAAAATCGGCTATTTTTCACCCGATTTACCCGGTGATGAATTGGTATATAGAGGTTCTGATTTTGCTACTTATTTGCCCTTATTTAATATATCCGGTGCGCCGGCAATTTCATTGCCATTGGGTGTAGCCTCTAACGATATGCCGGTAGGCGTACAATTTGTTGCCCCACACGGACAAGATAAACTGCTGCTGGAATTATCCTTAGAGTTGGAGGCCGCCAGCCCTTGGCGTTTTATTTATGAATAGCACCATTGGAAAGGCGAATGCAAACCGCATAAACTAAAATTCTTTTTCCTGTAATCGGGTTATTTTCTTGGCTTTCTTATAGCCAACTATTGTCATGGGGATGCCGGTAATTAAACAGGCAGCACTCGGTGAATACCCATAAATACCTACAATACTTGAAACTAAATTACCCGCCCACGTACCTCTGCCTATGGCGGAATAAAGTGCAACAAACGGTGTAGTGGTTACAACTCCTGCTGCACCTAAAGAGGTGAATACTAAGCCGGCAATTTTCAACCGTTTGGCTTTTCTTAATGCAATATCTTGAGCAGATTTTTCTTGCTGATAATAGCTACTCGAAAGTGTATAATGCTTCGATGTCGTGTTTAAGGCTGCAGTTGCTTTGCTGAAATTTATTTCTTGGGTGTTTATCTTTGTGTGGCCCATTAAAAACAGTAGGAGTAGTATGTATTTTTGCATGAAGCAAATATATACGTATTCCGCTAATTTTTTAATACTAAATGTTAATGAACATTACTAAGGGAATAGCTATAAAATGAAAAAAGTGGCGGAGACGGCGAGATTCGAACTCGCGATACAGTTTCCCATATACACACTTTCCAGGCGTGCTCCTTCAACCACTCGGACACGTCTCCTAATTTTTTAGTTCCGAATATTTCGGGTTGCAAAAATAACAATAATATCTGATGCACAAAATAGAAAATAACACTGCCAAAATTACTACTTCTTTAAGAAAATACAGTTCGGCATACATCTTGCATTAATTCTTTTGCCATCAAAAAAGGATGGTTAGTGACAATTTGTCGAAATTAAAGTATTTTAGTGCGCTATGTTTGAAAAAATAGAATTATCCAATATGATGGACGGTGATGTAGAAATGGTTCCATTGTTATCCATAGAAGAAGAAGACAACACCCAAAACGACCAATTACCTAAGAAATTACCTATACTCCCACTCCGAAATAATGTGCTTTTTCCGGGGGTAATAATTCCAATTTCTGCCGGTAGAGAAAAATCCATAAAAGCAGTAAAAAAAGCGTATAAAGACAATAAGTATATCGGTGTTTTGGCTCAATTAGATACAAAAGTAGAAGAACCTGAACCTAAAGACTTATTCCAAACCGGCACGGTAGCAAGAATTTTAAAAATGCTTACGATGCCCGACGGCAGCCATACCTTGATTTTGCAGGGCGTAAGACGATTCATCGTTACGCAATATACCGCCTCTGAACCGATAATAGAAGCAGAGGTAAACTACATTACGGATACAGTAATGCGCGATGAACAACAAGAGAAAGCGATGATGGATAATTTGAAAGATATGGCTTCAAAAATCATCGAACTTTCTCCGCATATTCCCAACGAAGCTAAGATTGTATTGAATAACATCAATAATATTAAATACCTAACCAATTTCATTACCTCAAACCTCAATATTGAAGCCGCCCAAAAACAACAAATTCTTGAAAATAATAACCCTACAGAACGAGTACAGCAAGTATTGATGTATCTACATCAAGAGTTACAATTGCAAGAATTAAAAGCCAATATCCATAATAAAACCAAAACAGATATTGATAAGCAACAGCGCGATTATTTCTTAAACCAACAGATACGTGCCATCCAAGAAGAATTGGGCGGAGATATGTACCAGGAAGAAATAAATAGACTAAAAGAAAAAGCTAAAGAGAAAAAATGGAGCGAAGCAGTGGCAAATGCTTTTGAAAAAGAAATCGCAAAACTGCAACGCATTAATCCGGCAGCTGCTGAATATTCAGTGATTTTAAATTACTTGGATTTGATGGTGGAATTGCCATGGAATGATATTACAAAAGATAATTTTGATCTAAAACGAGGTAAAAAAATTTTAGATGAAGACCATTTTGGATTAGATAAAATAAAAGATAGAATTTTAGAATACCTTGCCGTATTAAAATTAAAAGGAGATATGAAATCGCCGATACTCTGTTTTATTGGCCCTCCCGGAGTAGGAAAAACATCATTAGGAAGAAGCATTGCACGTGCATTAGACCGAAAATATGTACGGATGTCATTAGGCGGACTGCATGATGAAAGCGAAATTCGCGGACATCGAAAAACATATATCGGCGCAATGCCCGGTAGAATTATTCAGTCTTTGAAAAAAGTACAATCTTCCAATCCCGTTTTTATTTTAGATGAAATTGATAAAGTAGGAAAAGACCATCGTGGCGATCCATCTTCTGCCTTGTTAGAAGTATTAGACCCCGAACAAAATACTACCTTTTATGACAATTTTTTAGAATTAGAATACGACTTATCTAAAGTATTATTTATAGCAACGGCAAATAGCTTGGGCGACATACAACCCGCTTTGCGAGACCGAATGGAAATTATTCACCTCAGTGGGTATTCTATGGAAGAGAAAACTGAAATTGCCAAAAAACATTTAGTGACTAAGCAACGCGAAGCACATGGACTAAAAGCCAGCCAAATAAAACTAAATGAAAAAGCAATACAGTTTTTGATACATAATTATACGTATGAAAGTGGAGTGCGGGAGTTAGATAGAGTAATTGCTTCAATGATGCGAAACGTAGCCAAAAGCGTAGCTTTGGAAGAAGCCTATAACCCCACCATTTCAACAGACGATATAACCCGAATTTTGGGAAAACCAAAATATAATCACGATAAGTATTCGGAAAATAATCCATGTGGTGTAGCTATCGGATTGGCGTGGACACCGATGGGCGGAGATATTCTTTTTATAGAAACTTCGGCAAGCAGAGGGAAAGGACAACTGACAATTACCGGAAACTTAGGTACTGTAATGAAAGAATCTTTTAATACGGCACTCAGTTATTTACAATCGAAAGCAGAGGAGTTGCAAATTCCAAAACAAGCCTTCACGGATTGGAATTTACATATTCATGTACCGGAAGGTGCGATTCCTAAAGATGGTCCGAGCGCCGGAATTGCCATATATTCCGCATTGGCATCATTATTTACCCAACGGAAAATAAAATCATTTACAGCATTAACCGGCGAAATTACACTAAGAGGTAAGGTGTTGCCGGTGGGTGGCATCAAAGAAAAAATATTAGCAGCAAAACGTGCCGGCATTAAAGAAATTATTTTGTGTAATGAAAATGCTAAAGATGTAGAAGAAGTACCGGCAGAATTTATTAAAGGATTAAAATTCCATTATGTAGAAGAAATGGATGAGGTATTGGAACTGGCTTTGGAAAAAAAGAAAATAAAAGAAGCTTTGCAGTTCTCATAAATCTGATTTAGTAATTATAAACAAGAGGAGGTGTCGTGAAACGACACCTCCTCTTGTTTCCTTCAAAAATTAAAAAATAGATTTACGTTGTTCCAATCCGATATTCATTAATCTTTTTACTTCCGCTTTTACCTCATCTACCTTTTCTTGCACTTGATATTCGCGAGTAATATCACTCGAAAAATACATAGGTTTGCCAATGTTGATTATTACTTTTGTGGGAAAAACAAACGGAATTAACATAGGTGCAGCCGGAAACCCAATTAACTTTTGAATCCGATCCATGTTCCCGAAATTAATCATAGATTCTTCAAACCCTACCATGCCCACCGGAATTATTGGCGATTTTGTTTGCAAAGCCATGTACATAAATCCAAGACCGAAACGCTGCAATTCGTATCGTTTTCGGAAGGGCTTCGAAATCCCTCTTGCACCCTCCGGAAATACGATCACCGCCTCGTCATTATTCAACATTTTTACACAATTCTCAGGGTCGCCTACCGAACCGCCCCACTGCGAAAATATCGAACTGATAAATGGAACTTGCGGCACAAAGCGTTCATACATTCCTTTCGGTGCTCGCGGTGCATATTTATTGGTAACAAGTGAATATCCCAACATCATCGCATCTATTGGCAATTGCCCGCTATGATTGGATATAATAAGGCATCTCCCGTCTTTGGGAATATTTTCTAAGCCATGAGCTTCCACACGAAAATAATTTTCATAGAAAAATTTCCCCATTCCCACAAATGGCTTTATCCCATTGATATTAAATCCCCATGGGTCATAACCATAAGAGCCTACTTTATTAGGAAAACGTGTAAGAAACTGATCCACCTCGTCCTCGTTTGTTTTAGTAATTTTTTTTATAATATCAATTAATGCCATAATCTTCCTCGTATTTAATTAAAGATAACAAGTTTATTTGAATTTTTAGGATAAATTTTACAAATCCTATCTATAATTTTACAAATGCCTATGATAAATTATCTGTAACTTTGCATAGTCGGTATGAAATACAAGTTTAAAATATCTGCATTGTTAGTCGCACTACTATTTTTAGTGGCAAGCAATGGTATTGCTATTTTTGAGCATATTTGTACTTCTTCAAACGCCAAAGCATATTCCATATTTGGGAAAATTACTTGTAAGATGGAGAAACCGGCAGCTTCATGCTGTGCGAAGACCAACCAACCAACCAACAAAAACAATTGCTGTAACCATAAACAGTATTTTAGTAAATTAAATGTAGAAGGGTTTATAGCTAATCAAGTGGTGCTCAAACAGCCAACTGCCTTTCAATATTTTTCTCATGGGTATTTATCTGCATATATACCCGGTACGGTACACGTCACCACTTTTTATTCAGGATTGGCACCTCCTTCCAATGCAGCTTATATTCAGTCATTATTACAGCCATCTGCTGTAAAATTGCAGGTGTTTCGTTGTTAGTAGATAAGAATATTGACTAATCAATATTTTTCATCTTAAACAACAATTATGCAAAAAATAAATTATGTTTGGCTTTTTGTGATGCTATTACTACTGCAGCATTCTACTTATAGCCAAGCAACAGAAAAACTTAAAATTACCATCAGCGACAATAAAACGAAAGAGTTATTATACGGCGCAAATGTGCAATGGTTAAATACGGCAATCGGCGGCACAAGCAATGAGTTAGGAATCGCTGAAATTGATTTCCCCGATAGTTTGCCTGCCTTGCTGGAAATTAGCTACGTGGGCTATGAAACAGATACGATAAAAATAGCAAAACGGGAAAATATAAATGTAAAATTGCATCCCGAAGTACATCTGCACGAAGTGCAAGTGAAAGCAAAACGACAAACCAATTACATCTCGTCGATGACTGCTATGAAAACTGAAAAAATAGAAGCCGGCGAGCTAAAAAAAGCAGCATGCTGTAATTTGTCGGAGAGCTTCCAAACGAATGCATCTGCAGACGTAAATTATAGCGATGCAGTTACTGGCGCAAAGGAAATCCGGTTGTTAGGGCTGAGTGGAATTTATGTTCAGAATTTATTGGAAGGCGTGCCATTTATGCGCGGACTTACCGCCACTTTCGGGCTTGATCATATTCCTGCACCTTGGATGAAATCTATCTCTGTGTCTAAGGGCGTACCTTCTGTAAAAAACAGCTATGAAGGTATTACCGGCTCTATGGATGTGGAGTTTAAAAATAGCTTCAACGATTCAACTAAATTATATTTCGACATGTTTGCCAACCAGAATGCTCGTGTAGAAACCAACCTGATTCTTAATCATAAATTAAATTCAAAACTCGGAACGGTGCTAATGGCTAACGGCGCATTTATGCCGGTAAAAGAAGACGGTAACAAAGATGGTTTTTTAGACCAACCGTTACTTAAACAATATAATCTACTAAACCGTTGGAATTATCATACCGATAAGGTAGAAGGACAATATATGGTAAAAGTTTTAAGCGAAAACCGTATAGCGGGGCAGTATAAAAATAACTACGGAGATTCTATGAGTGCAATGCCTTTATACAAAATTGGTATCAATACAAAACGGGTAGAGGCTTTCGCAAAAACTGGTTATATTATCAACCACGAAAGTAGCTTAGGTTCTCAATTTTCCGGCGTTTATCACCAACAAAATTCCAACTATGGTTCAAAAAAAATGGATACCCGACAAGGTACATTTACCGGAAATTTATTGTATCAAACTACTATAAAAAATGATAACCATACCATAGTTACCGGCTTAAATTTTGTGTATGATAATTTAAAAGAAACTTTAGACACTTTATCGATAAAGCACCAGGATTTTGTGCCCGGAGTATTTGCAGAATATACGTTTAAGTGGAACACTAAAATAGCAATAGTAGCAGGTATTCGCGGAGATTATCATTCTCGTGTTGGATTTCAAATTAATCCAAGGCTGCATGCTCGTTTTACATTGACAGACAAAACTACGCTGAGAATTGCTGCCGGTAGAGGATTTAGAGTACCAAACGTGTTAACAGAAAATCAGTCCTTATTGGCAAGCTCCCGACAAATCAATTTCTTAGAACAACCGAAGATAGAAAGCGGTTGGAATTATGGCATCAGCTTTACACAAAAGTTTTATTTGTTGCATAGAGAGGGAAGTGTTTCGGTGGATTTTTTTCGAACAGATTTTCAAAAACAAGCAATTGTAGATATTGATAATGCGGATAATACAGCAACAATATATAATTTACGAGGTAAATCATTTTCAAATAGTTTGCTGATAGAATTTAATTACGAACTTTTAAAAGGATTAGATGTGAAGGCTGCATACAGATTGGAAGATGTACGCTCTACTTATCATGGTATATTGATGCAAAAACCATTGCAGGCCTTACATAAAGGATTGGTTGCATTGAGCTATAAAACGCCTAACCAACAATGGCAGTTTGATGTGAACATGAGTATTAATGGTAAGCGCAGATTGCCTAATAGTTTTGCCGGCGAATCCGGAAAACGCTATTCCAAACGGTACGTTCTGTTGAATGCACAAATACTCAAATATTTCAAAAATGCAGAATTGTTTGTAGGGGTAGAAAACATGACAAATTATCGACAAAAAAATCCTATATTAGGAATGCCTAATACTTCCTATTTTGACACCTATCAGGTGTATGCTCCACTGATGGGAGCAACAGTATATGGCGGATTTAGAATATTTATTCATTAAACAAAAAATAAAAAAGTATGAAAAAAATGAAATCAGTAGCAGTAGTATTAATGGTAATAACTGCTACCCTATTGGGTTTAACCGCTTGCAACAATCACTGCAAAGAGGGTAAGAATTGTGAAAAATCAAGCTGCTGCAAAAAAGACGATTGCAGCGGACACTGTGCAAAAGAAGAAAATTGCTGCAATAAATGCTCGTCCGGTGAAAAAGCATCTTGCGAAAAGAAAGACTCCACTGCGTGTAGTAAAGATGAAAAGAAAAAATGCTGTAAAGAAGATGCAGACAACAAAAACACCGCAGGGAAATATGTGTGTCCTATGCATAGTAATATTACTTCCGATAAACCGGGTACTTGCTCAGAATGTGGCATGAAATTGGAAAAGAAATAAGTAGAACTAAAAATAATACCATGAATATTAAAACATTTTTTGCCGGAATGTTGCTGCTGTTTGCAACTATTGCTCTTGCCGATGCCAAAGCACCGATGACAAAAGCATCTTTTAAGGTAAGCGGAAATTGTGATTCTTGTAAAAAGAGGATTGAGAAAGCCGCTAAAACAGATGGCGTAAAAAAAGCAGAATGGGAAGAGGCTTCCAATATCTTGACAGTTACATTTAATCCGTTAAAAATAACGATAGATCAGATTGAGCAAAATGTAGCGAAAGCCGGACACGATACCGAAAAATTTAAAGCAGAAGATGCTGCTTATAACAATCTTCCCGACTGTTGTCATTACGACAGGAAAAAATAAATTGCTCTAATTAATTGTAAATGCCATTCGATACACCGAGTGGCATTTTTAGTTAGAGGTGGTCGATTTCAGGAGTATCTCATAAAACGCAGCAGCCGATTTTTCCCAACTAAAATCTTTTGCACGTTCAAGCCCTTTGTACGACAATTGTTGTCGCAGTGCTTTGCTGTCGGATAGTTTTCGCATAGCATCGGCAATGTCATTGGTGGAAGTAGGATTTACCAATAAGGCGGCATCTCCGGCAATTTCTTTGCAAGAAGTAGTAGAGGAGGTGATAACCGGAATACCACATGCCATAGCTTCTACAATCGGCAATCCGAAGCCTTCATGCAGCGATACAAATACTAAAGCCAAAGCTTGTTGGTAATAGGCTATCAGTTGCTGTTCTTCTATCGGGGTGTTGATGATGTGTAAGCCTTTTATTTTTTTGATTTCATTCGTCGGAGTGTAAGGCTTTACAATGGCTATTAAATCAGGCCGGGTAGCTTCCTCTAATTGTGTGTAAGCTTCAATCAGTCGCTCAAAATTTTTTTTCTTTTGATAGGAAATTACCGTGAAAAAATAAGGCGCTTGCGCTTCCTTTTTTTCTGCTGCAGGATGAAATTTTTCGTGGTCGATACCATTCCAAACAGCACTTATCTTCGCTGCCGGAAAGTGTATTGTACTCAATAGCTCACTTTTGGTGTATTCGCTTACCGTCATTATCTGTGCAATGTGCGGCGTCATTATTTTCCATTTCAAACGTTCTTTTGCGCTCTTAAAATAGCCTTTTATTTGTTGGGAGATAGTAAGGTGAAAAGTGGTTAACGGCAGCGTAAACATGGCCATTCCGTGTACGGTTAGCACTAAAGGTTTGTTCATTTTTCTAAAAATAACCGGAGGTGCAATGCCACCACCACAGCGCGGATCCCATAAAACATCAATATTGGTTTCAGGAATATTTTGCAGAGAAGAAAAGGATATAAATTTAACCGAATATTTTTTTTCGCAAATGGCCATAATATTCCAAGCACAATATTTCATGCTGTATGGTACATTCTCCGGTAAATACACGGCAACTGTCATCTTTTATTCAATTTAAAAAAGGGTACATAGGCAATATAAAACCCAAATGTTTTTTTTATATAAAAAGTACCTGTCACATTCCATAATATCATACTGATGGCATTGGCGGCGGCAGCCCCTTCAATTCCGTATTTCGGCACTAAAAGCAAATTGAGCACAATATTTAGGATTGCCCCTAAAAATGAAATATTTCTAAACTGCTTGTGATAGCCCGTTGCATTTAACAACTGTGCTACCGGTCCGCATAGTGTGTTAAATACTTGCCCCACCGTCATTATAGATAGTGATAATGCACCGGTAGAAAAATCTTTGCCATATAACCACATGACTTGCTTAGAGAAAAACAGCATGCCAATAAATACCGGCAAACTCAACCAAAAAATCAACTTTGAAGATTTTACGGAAATACGTTGAACTTCTACTAAATTTTTTTGCGTGTATAATTGCGTCATCTTGGGTTGTACGGTTGTATTTAATGCCACCAACAAAGTAGCTGCCAGCATAGAAATATTGGTACAGGTTTTATAAATTCCTACTTTGTCGGTGCCGATTTGATAGGCCTTTAATATAAAAACATCGGCACTATTGGAAACTAAAAATGCAGCATACGTCATCAACATTGGAAATGCAATGTTCAATATATCTTTGTGCTCAACGTTTGTTTGTTTTTTTTCGAGTGCAGCGGGTTTGTGGAAATATTTGTAAATAGGAGGTAGCGAAAACAGCCACGGCAATATACAAAGTGTTGCCCAATGTAAATAAATCGGATTATCGGGGTGGAAAAAATAAAAAGTTACACACAATAAAGCCACCAGCCGAATAACCGTGGGCAGAATTAGAGACATATTGGCGGTATGTACTTTTAGCGCAGCCCTCAAGCTGAAATAATTCAAATCTCCTAATACAAAAAACGGAAGAAACAGCCCTGAAATACGAAACAAATTTACCATATCCGGCTCCTCCCAATAACTACAGAGCCTCGGCGCAATGAGATATAAAATAATTGCCGCCACAACCGAAAACAGTAAAATTAATTTGTTCCCTTTTAGAAATACGGAATATGCCGATTTTAAATTGTATTTCTCGCGGTATTCGGGAATCAATTTTTGCAGGGCTTCTTTTACGCCAAAATTTATAAAAATAGAAAAAATACCCATTACGGTAACGATTAACGTCAGCCTTCCGGAAGCCTCTGCTCCATAAAAACGACCAATCAAAACACCCGAAATAAAACGCAGCCCTTGTACAAAGAACAATGAAACGGCGGTAGATAAGCTGCCTTTTAAGACAAAACCAAAATGTTTATCTTGTAATGCACGCTGTAGTTTGTCTTTATAAAATTGAATAGTTGAAGGCATATCTACTTATACAAAAGTAATCATTGTATTTAATGAATTGCATACCACAATTTTTATTATTTTTGTTCTATACAGTTTACTAAAATAACTGCTGCAAGTACAAATACCAACGAATGCTGTTTAACTCCTTACATTTTCTGCTTTTCTTTCCCATTTTCTGTTGGTTGTATTTTTCTGTTCCTAAACAACACCAATGGAAAATATTGGTAGCCGGCGGTTATTATTTTTATGGAAATTTTAGTCCCTTTTTTGCCGTCATTCTTTTTGTTATCACGTGCAACGATTTTGTTGCCGGCAAGATGATTGAAAAATCTATAACAATTGCGAAAAAGAAAAAGTGGCTGTTTTTGAGCATGGCAGGGAATTTAGGCATTCTTTTTACGTTCAAATATTTGAATTTTGTGGATACCAATATCCGTGAGTTTTTAGCCTTGTTTCATATTCCATGGTTTGTACCCGAGCCGTGGTTTAATACTTGGGTGGTGCCGGTAGGGGTTTCGTTCCTTACCTTTCAGTCGCTTAGCTACACCATAGATGTCTATAAAGGGGTAACGAAAGCCGAACAACAATTTGGGTATTTTGCATCGTTTACAGCCTTCTGGCCGGTGATGGTGAATGGCCCTATCGAGCGGGCTAAAAATCTATTGCCGCAATTGCACGAAGCCCACAGCTTTGATTATGACAGAATGCGCTTAGGCTTGTTTCGAATGGCTTGGGGATTATTTAAAAAAGTAGTTATTGCGGATAGGTTAGCTTTTTATGTAGATGACATGTATCTGCATTACAATGAGATTTCGGGATGGACAACTATTGTCGGCGGCTTCTTTTTCTTTATGCAAGTGTATTGCGATTTTTCGGGCTATTCCGACATTGCCATCGGCGCAGCAAAAGTGTTAGGGATTGATGTGATGGAAAACTTTAAACGCCCGTTGTTTGCCAAAAACTTAGCCGACATTTGGACACGCTGGCACATTTCGCTGTCCACTTGGCTCACCGATTATGTGTTTTTTTATTTGGGCGCATATAAAGCCAGCAGCAAGCGAGTAATATTCAATGTAATTTTTGTATTGGCAATTTGCGGCTTGTGGCATGGCGCAAACTGGCCAATGGTTTTGGCATTTACAATGGTCGGTGTATTTATGGCAATTAGATATTGGTGGCAAGCCAATGTGCTTAGAGTTATTAAACCCAGCAACAGTTACAAGTTATTTGAAAAATATTTCCCCGACTGGATGCATAGCGTAGTAACAGTAGCGATTTTCGTTTTCTGTTTTTTGTTATTTAGAGTGCATACGGCACAACAAGCCATTAACTATATGCATCCAACAGCGCAAGTATCTTGGACGGTAATGGCGAAGGCCATTTATGGTAATTTGTTTAAACTTCACACGGCTGGTTATTTTCATGGATGGATGATACATCAAGGCATAGTGCAGTTTGTGATTGTGTTGTTTTTTATGAGTGTATTGATACTTACAGAAGCCGTAATTGGAGATGTGAAAATTGAGACAGTGGTATTGGCAAAAACAAAAACCACTCGTTGGACGATTTATATTTTATTGTTAGTGTGCATTGTTTGGTTTGGAATTTTTAATAACACTTCATTCGTTTATTTTCAATATTAGAAGATGCTAAAAAAGACGATAATATATATTGCAATTTTGGGCGTAATACTGCTTGTGTTGTCGTCTGTTGTGCGTTATTTTATGCCGTTCTATTGGGGCGATGCCACACAAACGGTAAAGTATGAATATTATAAGAAACATGCAGAAAATTACAATGCCGTTTATTTAGGAGGTAGTTTAGAGTATCGCCACATCGACCCACAAATAATAGATAGCATAGCCCAAAAAAATGGATTAGATTTTCATTCTTTTAATTTGGGTGTGGACGGTCATGGCATCATCCAGCAATTAAATGATTTAGACGGATTATTAGCTATACGCAACCCAAATTTGAAATATATTTTCTTTAGCATTAGCAGTGAAGCCTATTTTTTTAAAGCAAACCTTCATACCCCCAAATGGGTTTCTTGGCATACAGCAAGCTCTACCTACAATGCACTTAGCACGTTGCCCTCCATGAATGAGCCATTAAAATATAGAGCAAAAATGGGCGCTTTCTGGGTGTCAAGTTGGATAGAAAATATGTTTGATGTCGGAACGGTTCCCGATATGTTAAAGTTTTATTTCGATAAATCTTATTTGGATACGAATTACATCGGCAAAAATAAAAATGGATTCTATCCGTATGACTATGAAGAGACACATCTTTTTATGGAATATAAATGGGAAGACACGTTGCTTTTAGAATCTCGCCACCGCTTTGAACAAGGCACAGACCCATATTATAAAGCACTGAACGAAAAAGTATTACATTCATTTGAAAACTATAAAGAAACAGCTATTCCAAACGCCTCTATGGTGAAGTTGTGTATGAATGCGTATAACAAATGCAAGAAACGCGGCATTCAAATGATATTTATGTTGCCACCCAAAGCAAGGACATCATATAGTTTGTTGTTGCCCGTTTTTAATGCCATGCCGGCGGGAACAAAAATTGAGTTAGGAGACATTCGTAAATATCCTAAATTCTATGCTATAGAATACGGCTATAATTTTCACCATTTGAATGATAAGGGAGCAAAATTATTAAGTCAGGAATTTGCAAAGCAATTAGTGCCTTTGCTGCAAAAAACGGAAGCTAATTAGCCGGCTCTACCGATTTATGCACTTTAAACGCATAATATCGCTGTAATACATAAGAGGTTGCCACTACAAGCACCGAAGTGAGCAACTTTGCCGGCAGCGGATAAAAATAAAAGGTCTCAATAAAGAGCTTCAGAAATCCTACGTTTAGCAATATGCAAATAAATACCACCGTCAGATATCCTGCGGCTTGCTGCTTGGCTTGCACGGTAGAAGTTGTCCATACTACATAGCGGCTCAGAAAAAAACCCGTAGGCGTACTACAACTAAATGCTACGATTAATGAAGCGATGTGCGGACTAAATGTAAAAAACGGTGTTTTGAAATTTTGTCCTAAAAAAAGATAGTGATAAGCAACATAAAACACCGCCATATCAAATACTAAATTGATGCCACCGCAAGCCATGTACAAATAACTTTGGCGCGGAATGAACCTGAAAAACCATTGCCGAATAGTTAGCAATATTGCCCGTATGATATCTGCTAAAGCGAGTAACATATTTGTACAAAGATATAAACAGAAACGGGATTTTTTCTACCCTAAATCCGTTAATAAAAGTTGTGCAACAGCTACCTCAAAAACGGCCGGACTGCTTACGGCAGTGCTATACCCTTCGGAAATCTGCAATTGCGTGTAATAAAAGGGGGCTGCCAGACATTTTACATAACCTTGCGATGAAACAGGCAGTAGTATAGAGGTTTCTTTTAAAATTTCTACCCCTCTGCCATCGCATTTTATGGCGCTTTCTTTTATCGCCCATAAATCAAAAAATGCAGAGGTCGGATTTTGGGAATGAGCAATAAAAGTTTGCTCTTCTTGAGTGAAATATTTCTCCGCAATATCTTGTTTTAAAATACGATGTTTTTCAATGTCGATTCCTACTTTGTTTTTAGTGGCAATAGCACAAATGATAAATGCTCCGGAATGAGAAATATTGAAGTCAATTTCTGAATTAATAAATGGTCTGCCTTTTTCGGTGGTTTTTAGCTCCTCCAAAGAATGATTAATCTGAAGTTGCCGGAAGCCGTATTGCAAAATTATTTTTCCTAAAAGAGAAGCCTGCGCACTTTGCCAATGCTTGTAGTTGGCAATATCTTGTTGCATCGCATTGGGTAATTGAAATAAGAATTGCTGAAAAACTTCTTCCGATAATTTCTCCGCTTGCCGGATATAGTATATGTGAATGAGGTTATTCATTTCTTGCTATCACAAATATAGCATATATAGAACACAGATTTACATAGATAGAAAATCGGCGCAATAGCTGTTATACCCGCAAAATCCGTGTTTGAATATAGCCGCAGCTTTTGTATAGGAAATCTATATTTGCCATATTTCTCGACCAGACACCAAAACAAAGATTGAAAAAAATACTTACTTTGCAGAACTCAAAAGATAAACAAAATGAAGCTATCAGGAGCAGAATTGTACAACAAATTGGTTAACGAATACAAAATTATCGGCGAAAAAGGAGTGATCAATTTTTCGCTCAAAGACCTGACAATTTCTATAGAAACCAAAGATACCGTTGGAAACCTTTTACAAGAATGGCTGAAAGCGTGGATGATGAAAGAAACTGTTGAGTTTGAAGAAAATCCGAACTCACAAGTATTTCCCGACTTTTATCTCGACAAGCACAACAAGAAATTAGGACTTCTTGAAGTAAAATCTTTTGATTGGGATAGAGGTCCGGGATTTGACTTGGCTAACTTTGATGCTTATTGCAATTCACTTTTGACTTCGGCTTATCGCTTAAATTCTGACTATCTGATCTTTGCTTATCAAATGAAAGGAAGCGAACTAACCATCAAAGATGTTTGGATAAAAAAGATTTGGGAATTGGCTTGCCCGAGCGGAACTTATCCGCTAAAAGTTCAAGAAAAGAAAAGCGTCATTTACAATATTCGTCCTTCAACTTGGTATTCTGAAAGAACAAAATTTAAACCTTTTTCTTCGTTGGAAGATTTTCTTTTGGCACTCAACGAAACTCGCTACCAATACCCACAAACAAGGCATACCAATGGACATTGGCTCAAAAATGTTTTGAAAAATTATGAAGAACACACGGGAATTAAACTACAAGTTCGCTAACGTAAACTTCGGCTAATTTATTGGCTACAAATTCCACCACAGGAACGGCAACCGTATTTCCCAATAAATCGAAAGCATCGTATTCTTTTGTGGGAATTTCATACCATTCGGGATAGCCGAACAGTCGCAACCCCTCACGAATAGTCAATCTACGCAAACCATTTCCATCGGGAACAGCTAAGCGAGAAACATCGGTTGCCACCAAAGTTGGTGCAATATCTTTTGGGTCTAAAACTTTGTTTACCTCAAAACTCAATTTTCCGGTTACTATATTATACCCTTTCGGTTTGGTTTCATCATATTCACGAGAAGTTACAATACCATTTTCAGTTTGAATTTTAACTAACTTTTTTGGATGTTCCAACTTCAAATATCCTTTTGAAGTTAAATCATCTAACAAGGTTTTTAATTCAGTTTTTGGTAAATCAATAAAGGTGTTTATTTGTTCCAAAGTCAAAGGCATTCCGTCCATCCAATCAATACCAATTTCTTCTGCCCATTGTTTTTTTCGCCTTTGTTTGAAGAGTTGATTAAGAATTTCGGCTTGTTGTTTTGAAACACTACCTTTGATTTCAATATCCCAACTATGAATATTGTTTTCTCCGCCACGCTTGTCTTTTATAGATTTTCCATACAAATCTTCCAAAGAAAAATGCGACAATAATTTGTCAATAAAATCAGATTTTAAGGTTGGCAAACCGCTTTCCAAAATACTTTCCAAAACATTAAAACGAGGTTTATTTCCGTTTAAATCTATTTTTTCATCTTTTGTGCCAACAATAAAAATTCGCTTGCGTGATTGTGGCAAACCAAATTCCAAACTATCAAAAATTTTCCAACTCGTTTTATAACCCAACTCATTTTCAAGTTTATGTAAAATCGTTTTTAAGGTTCTACCTATTTCGTCATTTTTGTTTTCTAAATCGTGTTTTATCAGACCTTCCACATTTTCTAAAATAAAACCGTAGGGTTTTTTCTCTCTCAAAATGCGTTCAATCTCAAAAAACAAAGTCCCTCTCGTGTCTAAAAAACCTTGCCTTTTTCCGCCTGCACTAAACGGCTGACAAGGAAAACCTCCCAACAAAAAATCAAAGTCAGGAATAAATTCATTTCGGATTTCAAAAATATCTCCTGCCAAAAAATCGTGTCCGAAATTATGTTTCAACGTTTTAACTGCATAAGGTTTTATTTCCGAAGTCATCACACATTCGGTTTCTACACCTGCATTTTTGAATGCTTGTTCAAACCCCAAACGAATACCGCCCAAACCAGCGAATAAATCAATAAATTTCACTTTGTTACTGTTCATCTTCTTGAAATTTTATAGGGTTCATTGGGTTCTGCAACCATTAACAACTGACTTTCATAATCTTCAATTTCCAATTTTCGACAACCGATAACCGTCAAACATTGCAATAAAAAAGTAGCACTAAAACTACCACGACTGATTTTGCTGTCAATACTCGCCTTGGTTTCTTCCACTCCAATTTCGTTGAGTAAATGAACCAAATCAGCATTTGATACCCCTCGTTTGACTAATTCCGACTTTAATAGTCGTTTAGCTTTATCGTCCCAGTTTGACATAACACAAAGTATTTACATTGCAATATTAGATAATAATTATCGAATATGCAAATAATTATACGAAAGTAAAAATAGTACAATACGGTTGGCAGTATCGATTTGCGAGATAACTAACGGAGAAAAAATTTCGTAAATTGAACGCTCGTACTTCGTACCAAAGGAAGTGCAAAAAATAATTCCATCGTAAAGCCATTGCCCGAAAAAAATAGATGTAGCAAGCAGATAAAAAAGAATAAGATAATCTATGGGTATTGATTTTCTCTATAACTATCGTGTTCGAATATAGTTGTAGTTTTGTGTAAGTAACATTAAACTTTCGATTTTATATAATTAGGCACTTCTTCGTTTTCATACAAGAAAAAGTGTCTTCCTTCAAAAGGAATAATGTCAATAGCATTAGTGAAAAATTTTTGCCAGCCTTGCATTTTTTCCATATCCACATTACGGGTATCTTTGTCGCCAAATAAAATAGAAGTCGGCATATTTAGTGCTTCTATCTGCTTAAATGCTTGATTGAAATGCTGCAATAATTCAAAATCGCTGCGCAGAACAGGCTCATAAAATTCTCTTAATTCTTTATGTGCCAATAAGCCTTCGGGTACGCCATCATATTGCTGTACCACTTTCCAAAAATCGTCAGAAGGAATACCAATAACATTCGGTTCATTTTTGTACGCATCAGGACTTAATCGCGAAGCTAAAAACAAATGCTTAGGCAAAGGGTGGTTTGCTTGTTTTAATTTATGCACTAACAAAAAAGCGATGATAGCACCCATGCTGTTTCCTACAACAATAAAATCGTTAATGTTTTCATTTGTCAATTGAGTGTAAATGTTATTTACAGCATCTTCTAAACTTACTACGAAACGTTCAGAAAAGCGATCGCCCCTTCCGGGAAGCTCAAACGAGAGGCTTTCAATTTCCGGTAAAAGCGCTTGCTGCAAATTTCTAAAAACATATTTGTCGCCACCGGCATGATGTAAAAGAATAGCTTTCATAAATGTTAGTAATACATAGATACATAGATTTTTTTGATTAATACAGTAAAAATACGGCGGTAGTATTGGCAATTTATACTACCAGCACATTACTTTGAGCAACGTACAGCTCTTAAAAATACACTTAAAATCATCAAACTTATGACAAAACACTCCCTATATATCTATATTACACTAATGATTTACAATGTTTTATGCGTTTTTAAAATTCTTTATTTTCAAAACTTTGGCTAAAATTTGTGTCCGTCAAAATTTTTTTTAATCAAATTTAATTTCTATTTTCGAAAGAAATATAGCTTATGAAAAATAAATTTATAGTTTCAATATTCTTTCAAATATTTATTATAGGTGTAGTAAAAGCACAATTCAATACGTATTTTAATTATACAGATGTAAATACTAATGTTTTTACAGTTCCAGCAAGTTACATGGGAAATAATAATCAAAATGCTTACAATATGAGTATATTGGATATTTCACAGCGACTAAGTGCAATATACACAAATGGAAGTTTTGGTATAGATTACCCAATAAATTCGTACTTAAAAATTAAGAAAATTAAATTTGGTCCGGATAGTTTGCGAATGATGATTCTCCAGCCTATTTATAATCCAACACAAAAAAAACGATGTATTCTAATATCACCTGGCAGTGGAGAAACATTTAGTAACTGGTACTTATCTAATAGATATGCTGTAGATTTTGCTATGCGTGGTTATATAGTAGCATATTATGAAAATGCAGGCTCTACTAATCCCAATACTAATGGAACAAATAAAAATACATCTGATTATTTTATAGATAAAGTGAGTAATTATTGTAATGTAGCTCCTAATAACACGCCAAAAGATAAGTTCTTGTCCACTATGTTTATTAACTTATTTATAAGTAATGAAGCACGTAAATATGTAGTAAACAATAGCAATGTGTTACAAATAGATACCACTGCATTATTTTTAGCTGGTGGAAGTTTAGGTGCCAATACTGCACTGTTTTATGGATATGGTAGCAATAACAATTGGAATACTAATCCTTATTATACTTGTGTAAAAAACAAACTTAATTACTCTAATGTAATTAGTAATAATGGTGTAAGGGGAATAATGGCAATGGGAGGCGGATTACCAGCACCAACTGAGGCATTAGGAAGTATTATAACATCTGCTGACAATATACCGAGTATTTGGTTTGCTGGTGCAGGTGATATACTTGTTAATCCAGATAGTTCTACCACATTAGGTCCAAAAATCTTGGGAATGAGAGGCTGTAAAAACATACTACAATCCAATAATATAAACTATAGTATGTATTTGAATTGTTATGGTGTTCATTCATTTGAGTCTCCAGCATACGATGATGCCAATATAGGAGAATGGCCAACAACATTACCACAAAATACAATAAATGGAAGTATTACACCACCATATAATAATATATTAACTAACACCCAAGTGACAAATTATGTTAATACTAATCTACAGAATTTACTCTATTATCAATACACAGAATTTCAAAGTTATCAAGCCTTAGTCGCTACTACTTCTTATTTTAATGGTATAATTAATAATTCCATTCCAGCAAACGCAATTAACTACATAAAACCTACTCAGTTACAAAATTCTCCTTTCTACAAGTATAGCATTGGTCTTTATACACTAAATCAAGCTGCGTTAAGTTATTATATGTGTCATATAAATGACCCAATATGTTTTTTTTCTGGAGCACATGAATACGATAACATTGCTAAAAATAATCTAAACTCAACATTCATTGTATCCACAGAATGTGGGATAGTACAAAGTAATTTTACCAATCAGACCTCTATTCCTGAAAAAAATAACATTTCAAATAACAGAGTTTCAAATTCTAACGATATTATTTTTAATATAAAACAAATTAATGAGGAAGAAGTAAAAATTAAGTTTCTAAGTTCAAGTAATAAGATAGAAATTACACTTTCACAACCTTTAATTGACTATAATGGATATGTGTCTTTCTATAACTTATTAGGAGTTGAAGTAGAACAACCAATTTATTTAGATGTAAAAGATCTGACTTCTATCTCTATAGATATATCCAATCAGTTTCAGCATCTTCCTAAAGGTATTTATATATGTTCAATAAATTTTGGATCGTTCAATAAGAGTATAAAGCTATTTAAGTACTAAACGTATAAATTTTTATTTGTAAAGTGTATCTTTGCCGTTTACAAATCTTTGTTTTTACTGAACATTAGCAACAAATGTCATCCAAAACGTATTTCCCTAACCTCAACGGTATTCGTTTTATTTTAGCGGGTATGGTATTGCTACAGCACGTAGCCGTAGTATTGCAAGTGATGCAGATTAGTAATATCTACCAAAAAGTGGATGCATTCAAAGCCTTTGGCCCCGTAGCCGTTTCTATGTTTTTTGCATTAAGTGGTTTTCTGATTACGTTTTTATTATTACAAGAAAATAAGGCTACCGATACTATTTCACTGCGTACATTTTATTTGTCGCGTGCCAAACGTATTATGCCGCTATACTATCTGATAGTAATCCTTCATTTATGGGTACTGCCGCACACGCCGTTGCAATATATAGATGACAAACTGGTATTGATGGATGCCTCTGCATTTCCTTACAGCACTATCCACCTTTCTGATTTTAGCACCAAAATTTGGTATTTTATTTTGCTGCCTCAGGTTGCTTTGGCGTTAATGGTGGCCACAGGCAATAGCACCATTCCGGCAGGGCATGTTTGGAGTATTGGGGTAGAAGAAATTTTTTATTTTCTGTATCCTGCGCTGCTAAAAAAGTACGTGCATAAATTTAAGCGGTTGATATTTACCTTAATTGGAATTTATTACTCGGCTGCTATTTTACTCTTTATTGTTATTCAATTTTCACATACTGAAATCTTAGCCAAACCCATCTTCCAACGGGCTATAAATTTTAGTGTTATTTTGATTATTTATAACAGAGTAAACTGCATGTTTATCGGGGCTATCGGCGCTTATTTGTTTATACATAAACACCGTTATTTTTATTGGCTTACGCAAAAATGGGTGTTCTATTTTTCGTTAGTATTGTTGTTTGTTTTATTTGCAATTGGTGCAAGAGTTCCCTTCTTAACGTATGAGCTTTATTGTGTGTTATTTATCTGTGTACTATTTTATTTGATTAAAGACAATAAAGCCTATTTTTTAGAAAACAGCATACTGCGCTATTTGGGGCAAATCTCGTATGGGATTTATATGTACCAGATGTTGGCTATCTATGGTGTGGTGTATTTATATATGCACTTACATTTTCATTATTTGTATATTTTTCCGTTATCGTTTGTGCTTACTATTTTACTTTCAGCCGTTTCTTATGAGTATCTGGAGAAGCGGATAAAAAATAGTAACGTATCGGGAAAATCGGTAAATTCCTGAAAAGTAGGACAAAACTCCCCATTTAAATTTGTATTATGCTAATGATTTACAACATTTTATGCGTTTTTAAAATTCTTTATTTTCAAAACTTTGGCTAAAATTTGTGTCTGAATAATACATTTATTTGTGTTACTATTGTATAGCTTACTACAAATATAAATATGAACCAACCACAGATAAGTATTAACACACACACATATATATATATATATATATATATATATATAATATTTGGCTTCTATTCTTCATTTCTAAAAATTGAAGATGAAGAATAGAAACATAGGCTTGGATATTTTGCGGAGTATCGCTATTTGGAATGTATTGTTAATGCATATTGCCATTGTACTTTATGCCGCTAAAATAATTCCCATTGTGTGGTTGCCGCTGCCCGATGGTGTAGATGTTTTTTTTGTGCTGAGCGGCTATTTAATTGGCAAAATGATGTTCAAAAGTTTTGTCGCTGAGCAAAACACTACTACCGCTCTCAAAAAATTTTTAGTGAGTCGTTGGTTTAGAACGCTACCCAATTATTATTTCCTCACCTTTGTTGTATTTGCATTATTGGTGGTATCGAAACGACATTTCTTTTTTCCTATTTACAACCTTACATTTACTCAAAATCTATCGCCTAAAATTTATAATTTTTATGCCGAAACGTGGAGCTTATGCATAGAAGAATGGTATTACGTAATTGTACCGCTTTTTATTTATATACTTACGCTCGGCAATAAAAACACGTTGACACAAAAACATTTTTTGGCAATAGTTCTATTCCTGCTTATTGTATCTCCTATTCTCCGTTATTTTTATGCTAAAGATTTTGTATTTGTAAATGCTAAAAGTTTTTTTGACTACAGAATGATTACGTTTATCCGCTTAGATTCGATTGCTTACGGTACGCTGGCGGCTTATTTTTCGATAGTGTATAAACAAAAGTGGGAGCAGTATAAAAATGCTTTTTTTAAAATTGGAGGGATTATACTTCTCCTTAATACAATGTATTTGTTTTGCATTTTAAACGAGTTTTTACCGGTGCATCATGCATATATCACTAACTTAAATTTTATTTTTAATGGAATAGGCGTATTGCTGATGTTGCCAAAGATAGAATCGGTACAACTTAAAAATGAAAACCTACATCGCTTTTTTACGCATACGAGTATCATTTCGTATTCTATGTATTTATTGCAAATGACGATTATTTTAAATATTGCAATTTTAATTTTTATGGCAGTAGCACGTATAAACCTATACAGCGTAAGCCTATTTGTTGTGTTGTATGTACTTGTTGTATATTATATTTCTAACTTAAATTACAAACACATAGAGCTGCCGTTTTTAAAACTCCGAGATAAAGTATTGTCAAAATATTTTAAAAAATAGCAAGCCATATTACTTGCAACTATACAACCACACGGTGAGTGTATTACTCAGCGGTTTTGCTAATTGGCATTGTTTTAAAAAAGCCCAATGTGACTAAATTATTTTACGGCTGGCAATTTTTTGTCTAATTTTTTAAACCATCTCAACAGTAAACCATCTTCAGGTTGTATCTCATGCCAATCGCCGTGGTGGGTATGTTCCATTTCCTGATTGAACATAATATCTGCCATTGTAACTGCTTGCGTTGTATCTACTTCACCACCGCCAAAGTAAGTATCTATCCAATAGCGATGCAGTTCTTTCGGCGTATTGTATTGGTGTATGACGTCCATTTTTAATTCGCTGCCGATGTGCTTTTCCATTAACGTTAAAAACTCGCCGCTCATCATGCTGTCAAAGCCCTGCTCACGATAGGTTTTGTGGATGTCCACTTTTTGCCCGGCTTCCAGTCCTAACACTTTTGCGGCTTCTATTTGCATATAAGCCAATAAGGTTTCGCGCGTGGCTTTCGGTTGTTGCTCGATAGGGTTGGGTTTGCTGCTGCCGGCATTTTGTTTTAGTATATCTATATTTCCTGTAGATGGAGAACGGTGAACGATTTGCTGTCTTACCGGATTTTCCCAATATACTTTCCAATTCCATCCGTACGTAGGCAGCACCACACGGTTTATTTTTTTGTTTTCATAAAACGTATTCCAATTTATTGCTGCACCGGTACCATAAAATCGGCTTACTGTTTTATGGAAATTCAGAACATCGTCTTCGCCTTTTTTTACAGAAAACCACCAAGCTGCATTAGGATTAATATTTGTTTGTTTAGCTAAATTAATCAATACAGGATTAGGCCCGATTTCTAAATAATTTTCAATCGCTAAATCTTTTTGCAAATATTCAATTCCGTTAGAAAATTGTACGGCTTGCCGAATATGATTGGCAAAATAGTTTGCATTTAATTCTTCTTTTGTTATTTCTTTTCCGGTAAGATTAGAGATAACCGGAATAGTAGGTGGGTTGAATTGGAATTGTTGGACAAATGCAATAAATTTTTCCAGAATTGGTTCCATTAATCGGGAGTGGAAAGCGTGCGAAACATTTAATGTCACCGCCTTTATTTGATGCGCTTTTAATTGTTCTACCAAACTTTCTACATCTTCTTTTTTACCCGATATAGTACAATTTCGAATAGAATTTACCGCCGCTAAATCAACGTTTGATTGTTCTAAAAATGGCTTTAGTGTTTCTTCATTACAGAAAACGGACGCCATGCTGCCTATTTGCAAAGGTAAAGCGTTCATCAATAATGCACGTGCAATTACCAACTTCAATGCATCTTGTAATGCTATTGCTTCGGCAACTGTTAAAGCGGTTATCTCTCCAATACTATGCCCAATTAATGCGGCAGGTTGCACGCCTATACTTTGCCATAATTTTGCCAAAGCATATTCTATAACAAAGAGCGCAGGTTGTGTATATTGGGTTTGATGAATTAGATTTTTATCCACTACATTTCCCCATAGAATTTCTTTGATGGAGTATTGTGCTTGTTGTTGGATAATGATTTCACATTCGTCAACACTATTTTTAAACACATCAAATGTTTCGTACAATGTCTGGCACATTCCGTAGTATTGTGCGCCCTGTCCGGTAAACAAAAACGCTGTTTCAGCCTCTTTTTCAGGATTGGAGGTCGTGTATTTTTCCGATGGAATATCTTGGACGAAATCATTCAATCCATCAATAATATCTTGAGGAGTAGTAGCAACGATTGCGAATCGATATCCGAAATTATTTCTTGCCATTTGCAAGGTGTAACAAATTTCCGATAACGTATATTTTTGCCAATCTGTTTCTAATAAATATTTTTGAGCTGTATTTTTTAATGCGGTTGAATCTTTAGCACTTAGCACAAAATGATACGGCGCAGCTATTTCATCGCTTTGTTTTTTAGTCGGAGCTTCTTCGAAAATTATATGCACGTTAGTGCCGCTATACCCGGAAAGGTTAATAGCTGCTCGGAATGGCGCATTGTTATCATTCTTCCATTCAATTTCTTCCGTACTCACTTTTGCATTGATTGCATTCCAATCTACATCTTCATTTAAAGATGAAATATTGATTTGTGCCGGAATTTTTTTATGCTTTAAAATCTCAATGACTTTAAACAACATCGGCATGCCTGTTCCGGCTTCCAAGTGCCCTACATTTGCTTTTACCGAGCCAACATAAATAGGTTTGCTTCTTCCTTTATACCCATCGTGTATAGCCTGAATTTCCAAAGCATCGGTAAAACGATTGCCAATACCGTGCGCTTCTACATAGTCAATATCATTCACCGATAAATTAGCTGCTTTCAAAGCATCTTTTATAGTCGCAATTTGTATTTCGGGATTTGGTGCAGTAAACCCATTGCTTTTCCCATTGTGTTTTACGGCAGAGCCTTTGATAATCACTTCGATATTGTCGTTTGCTTTTTGGGCATCAGACAATCGCTTTAGAATAACAACGCCGCAACCTTCGCCACGCACATATCCTTCTGCATCATTGGCAAATGCACGGCATTGCTCGTTCGGAGAAAGCGAACCTAACTTAGATAAACCAATATATGGTTCGGGCGTGAGCAACAAATTGGCAGAAGCAACAATGGCCGTATCGCACTTTTTATTGTTCAATTCTTCATTGGCTAAGTGCACCGCTAACATAGAAGAAGCACACGCCGCATCTAATGCAAAACTTGTTCCTTTTAAATCATATAAATAAGAAACACGCCCGCAAGCCGTACCGAATGGAATGCCCGTTGTGTCATACACATCAACCGTTTCTAAGTTGCCGCTGCGAAAACGAGCTTGGATGTAATCGGAATTTCCTAATGCAATAAAAACGCCGGTGTTGCTGTCTTTTAGTGTGTTGGAAGGAATGCCTGCATTTTCTAAAGCTTCGTAAATTACCTCTAAAATCATGCGTTGCAAGGGGTCAACAGATTTTGCTTCGCGTGGAGGAACGCCAAAAAAATCAGCATCAAAAGCACGAACATCATTGGTTAAAAATGCACCGTAACGAGAAACCGTTTTTCCGGGAATAGAAGTATCCGAGCTATAAATCTCCTCTACGTCAAATCGCTCTTTCGGAATTTTAGTAATGACAGATTTTTGAGCTTGTAAAAGTTGCCATAATTTTTGGGTAGAAGTAATTCCGCCCGCTAAGCGAACGCCGGTTCCTACAACAGCAATATCTTCTTTTGGTGCAGCAGTATGTTCTTTAGCTTGCGCTAATTCAAGCTCTAATTTTTTTATTTTGATAAGAGATTTTTGTAGAATCTCTTGCATTTGTTGTATTTGATCGCTCATACGTTAATTGGTCATTTTGTGATTCAAATTTGTTTTTCATTTTCTCGCCCTCAAGGGGTATTCACTCTTGCTACGGCCATAGTATCTATTTTCTTTTTCATAAAATAGATGCTATTCCAAAGATAGTGATTTTATTGGTTTGCAGTTGACAGCACGATATAACGTTGTAGCTATGCTGTGCTAAATATCGGCAAAAGAAGAATTGTAATAAAAGTTTCATCAACTCAGTACCAACTGCACTTCTGCCAATTTTTGAGCAATTTGGTGTATAGTGTTCTCAATTTCTTTTTTTCTTTTTAAAGATGGCGTTTTAGTGCCGCAAGCGTAATGCCTTAACATAGTCGGGCTGATGCCGATACGTTCGGCAAGTTTTCCCATGCTTATTTCGGGAAACTCGCGAAAAAAATCAGCTATCTCATTGCTTTCATTTTTATAGTTAAAGAAACCGTTGAAACTCAAGTCTTCGTCTAACTCTTCCCAATGCAAACCGAAAGGAGAAACAGTATAATTTTTTCGCTGTGCTTTACTCGCGTTTGCCAATCGAGGGAAATCGGCAAAAAACAATTCACCTGTATTGCCGTTTTTGTCAATAACAAAAATAGAATGATTCGTGAATCCTATTTTTATAATATCGTCTTTTGTTATCATCGTTTATTTTTTATAAATAAAAAAATCTGTCCAAGTTTTTATAATCAGTGCTTTATTTTCTTGTACCAACGTTGCTATTGTTTTTACATCGCTATTTTTCATGCCGTAATTATTGCGCAATCTTATACCTGTTTCTGAAACTTCAAAAATTACTTCCTTGCCTGCTTTCACAATATGAACATGTATAGGTTCGTGGTCATCGGAATAAAATTTGAAAATAAAACCTGATTGTCTAAATATTTCAGGCATTTTGTATTATATCAAAACGAAAATAGGTAATAATTTTGTTACCTGCAAATTTTTTCACAGAAAAAATATCCATTTTAATTTATGGGCTGGTAATTGGCAGGTGGCACGCCAACTAATAGCGTAAAAATTAATCTACTTTACCACTTAATTCTTTCATTAAATCTTCCAATGATAAATTTTTCACTTCGGTTTCTAAATCAATAGTCGAGTTTGTTGTTGTAGTTGAAGTAGTTTCTTCTTGCTTCTTTTCACTTTCACTCTTGTTATATAGCTCTTCTACCTTTAATTCTTTCGCTAAAAAGTCTGCCAATTTTTGTACTGTCGGATATTGCCAAACTACAGCTACATTTAGCGATAAACTAAAATCGTCTTGCAGTTTGTTTTTGAGTTGCAATGCATGTAAAGAATCTAATCCTAAACTTTTAAAAGTTTCTTCTTCTTTTATTTTTGCCGTATTTAGTTTCGTTGCAGAAGAAATGTGTTGTTTAATTCTGTTTTTGATATGCTTCTTATATTCTTCTGCCGATGCAAAACTATGTTCTTCTTTTGTTGTACTTTCTGGGGCTGTTTGCTGTTCGATTACTTTGCTGTAAAAATGATTTTTCAAAACAGCTTGGTTGTATTGTGCCCATTTTGAGAAATCAATTTGCATAGCCATGACTTGTGTTTCTTCGCTTAGGAAAACAGCATCGAAGTAAGCCGCCAAATTTTGAGGAAGTATTGCAGAAACCCCTTGTTCCGCTAATCTATCTGCACGGTTCTCTTGCCGAGCAGCTAACCCAATGGCAGCGATAGTTCCAAAGTCAACAGATAAAGCCGCTAAGTGATTAGCTTTTCTGAAATGTGCTAACGCATCCATGTATGTATTAGCAGCATTATAATTCGATTGTCCGGCAGAACCGACAATTCCCGCAGCAGAAGAATACAACACAAAGAAATCTACGTTTGAATGTTGCGTTAGCTCATGCATATTCCAAGCTCCAATGCTTTTTATATTTAATATTTTAGTGAATTGTTGCGGCGTTAAATTTTCAAAAGCACCATCTTCTAAAATGCCCGCAGCGTAGAAAACGCCTCCAATATTATTTAGTGGAGCTAATGCATTTTGTAAAGAAGCTTTATCGCTCACATCTACACGAATATCTTGTATTTGTATTCCTGTCGAGGTATAGCTTTCAAATAATTGCTGTGCTTCTTCTTTAGCACCACTTCTGCTAATAACGACGATGTGTTTTGCTTGATGTTCCGTTAGCCATTTTACCGTAGTTAATCCTAATCCACTTGTTCCGCCAACAACGATATACGTTTTTTCGGAGTTTATTTTTTTTGTGGTATTGGGTAATGATTTTATTTTTTCGACAGCATTTGTAAAAGTCGAGTTGTTCCGTATTGCAATTTCTTTGAAGCGGTTATCTGCAAAAATGAATTCGATTGCTTTGGCGATTTCTGTAGAAAGGATTTCTTTAGAAATATCAATCTGTAAGAAATTAATCTCTTCGTGCTCATTTTCTAACGTGCGCAAAATTCCTGTTAATGTAGCCGCATTAAGATGAGCAGATGTATCTTGCCCTACAATAAAAGCCCCATTTGTAATTATACAAATTTTTGGATGTTGATTGCTTTCGTTTAAATAGCGAATAATCTTTTGCAATGGAAGAATTCCTTGTTCCAATGAAATATCAGAAGTTGTTTCATTGGATAAAGCGGTAAGTAAAACAATTAAATCCGCACTTGTACCATTTAAAGAAGCATCAGAAGTAAGTGTTGTTGCCTGACGGCCTTTTTGTTTTAGCGCATTTTCAACGATGTTATTGTATGCTTCGTTATCTCCAATAATTAAAATGTTTTTTGCCGGAGTGTTTGTGTTTATGGATATTTCTTGCCAATTGAATTGATATAAATTAGTCGTAACATCAGTCTTGTTAGTTGCACTTATTGTTGTGATCTCCGGTTTTTGGTCGAACCAATAGCGCTCCTTTTGCCACGCATACGTTGGAAGTAAAACAAATGCTCCAATGTTTGGATAAATATTTTTCCAATCTATTGGATAGCCGCTTGCGTGCAACTCAGAAAAATTAGAATAAAATTCTATCACTTCATTTTTATCTCGAACAAAAGAGGGTATAGCCACCGCTTTTGCTTCTTGAATGTTTTCATTCATTGCATGAATCAATGTTGGGTGCGGACTCATTTCTATAAATGCCACTTGTGCCTCTTGTAAAGCGTGCTGAACAGCATTGCCAAACTGTACCGTGTTTCTTAGATTTTTAGTCCAATATTCTGCATCTAAATTTTCACCGGAAACTATTTTAGTTAAAGCAGTAGAATAAAATTCAATGCTTGAATTTTGCGGTTGCACAGATTGTAAAGCATCGGCTAAATCTTGCATAATGCTATCCATCTGCGGAGAATGTGAAGCGACATCTACTTTTATTTTTCTATTAAAACGACCTTGTGATTCTAATGTTGCAAATACTTCATTCAATGCATTTGGCTCGCCGGAAATCACTAATGAGTTTTTGCTGTTGATCACCGCAACAGATAATTTGCTTTCATGGCCTTTTATCAGTTCATTTGCTTCTTCTTCGGACAAATCTGTGGCACCCATTTCGCCTTTGCCACTCAATTGCTTCATTAGTTTGCTACGAGTAATAATGATTTTTGCAGCATCATCTAAAGAAATATTCCCGGCTACGTAAGCTGCAGCCACCTCTCCCATACTATGACCAATTACGGCATCAGGAATAATGCCTTTGCTCATCCACAAGTTCGCCAATGCAATTTCAACCGCTACCAATATCGGTTGTATGATGTCAATTTCATTCAATCGGCTTTCTGATTCCGGCTTATTAATTTCCTCTAATAAATTCCAATCTACATATTTAGAGAAAACCGCAGTACACTCTTCTAAGGCACTTTTATATACAGGCTCTGTAGCTAATAAAGTCTTGCCCATACCTATCCATTGTGCACCTTGTCCGGGGAAGACAAAAATAGTTTTTATCTTATCTTTTGTGTCAAATTTATTTTTGTTTTCATAAAAATTATTGGTGGCAAAATCGTTCAGTTTTTCTATTAATTCAATTTTAGAAGAAGCAATGAATGTTTCTCTTAAACTAAAATGCGCACGGCGCAAGGCTGCCATCGCACAAATATCTTCTAAACTATGTTGGCTGTGTTGAATAAAATCTGCATAATTTTTAGCTAAATCAATAAGTGCTTGCTCACTTTTTGCGGATAATGGTAAAATGAAAATATCATTGCGTACTGGCTGTTTGTTAGTGACATAAATATTTTCAGGTACATCACCAATGATGATATGTGCATTAGAGCCGGTTGCGCCAAAACCACTTACGCCGGCATATCGGAATTTTTCAGCCTTTTTATTCCATGGTATATTATCTTTCGCAACAGTAATTGGAATATTCGCCCAATCTATTAATGTATTGGGGGTGTGGAAATGGATAGATTTTGGAATGATGTTGTGTTGCAATCCAAGAACGACTTTGAATATACTCGCCATTCCGGCATTACATTCCATGTGTCCGATATTGGATTTTATAGCACCGATATATAAAGGATTTTCTTTGGTTTTAAAATTTTTATATGCTAATAAGAGTCCATTTACTTCTACCGGATCACCGACTTTAGTGCCGGTGCCGTGCGCTTCGATGTAGTCAATATCCGATGGTTGTAGTTGTGCATTTTTTAGTGCCGCTTGATGCATCAACCCTTGAGCGGCGGTGCTGGGTGCGGTGAGGCGTTTGCTTTTGCCATCTTGATTTACGGCAGAGCCTTTGATAATTGCCAAGATGTTATCGTCATCTTTTTGTGCATCCGATAATTTTTTAATAATCATGACACAAACTCCTTCGGAGCGGATATATCCGTTAGCAGCATCATCAAACGATTTGCAGCGAGCCTCCGGTGATAGTGCACCTAATCGGCAAAAATTGAGGGATTGAGCGGGTTCTGAAATAATACTTGCTGCGCCCACAACCGCCATTTTGCAATCGTTATTGCGTAATGCTTGTAGGGCAACATGTGTGCAGGTAAGTGCCGAAGAGCAGGCAGTATCTATTGTCATGCAAGGGCCTCGCAAGCCCATGGTATAAGAAATTCTACCCGAGGCGCCGGTAGGGCCTGTTCCGGTATAGCAATATCCTGAAATTAATTTCAAATCGGGGGAGTGCACTTGGTTGATTTGGTAATCTACATTATCGATGCCGATAAATACACCCGTGTCAGAACCAATAAGGGTATCTATATTAATTCCGGCGTTCTCGAAAGCTTCGTGCGTTACTTCTAATAAAATGCGTTGCTGTGGATCGGTACTTTCTAATTCAATGGGAGAGATGTTGAAGAATTGTCCATCAAGATATTCAATATCTTCAATAAACCCACCTTCTTTAATATATAGTTTTCCGGGTGCATTAGGGTCCGGATCATATAGTGCATTTTTATCCCAACGATTTGCGGGAATTTCTTCAATGCAATCTATTCCATTTATTAATACGTTCCAAAGGTCGTGTGCATTTTTAATTTTTCCGGGTAAGCGCATTGCCATGCCAATAATGGCAATGGGTTCGTGGTGCTGCTGTTGCAGTTCTTCGATACTTTTTTGGAGAGCGGCTACTTGTTGTTGGGCGTCTGCTAATTGTAGCTTATAGAAATCTATATCTTGCATTACGGAAATATTTATTTATACCACTAATGTATGGTAAAGATAATCAAACTTAAAGTAAAAGTACAGTGCTTAAGCTACTTCTGTTGCGGAGGTTTCTTGTGCTTTTAGCGCTTTGATACGATCTTCTTCACGACCGTCGATAATTGCTTTTTGCATAAGTAATGGTATAATTATCAATACGATGCTCGCAGCAAAACCGATTGCGGCGAATAACCATTTACTTTTGTGTTTCGGAGCGGTGGAAAACATAGGATCGTCGATGATACGGACGATATTATTTTGTGGGGTTAAACCTGCCTTTGCATTTTCTTTAGAGGTAGAAGCATCGTTGTACATTGCAGTTAAAACACCAATTTCCTGCATGATTTTTTGTTGATCTACAACCTCAATGCGTTTTTTATTAAAAATATTTTGATCTTGAGATTCTGCAATGAGCTTCTGTCTTGAAATTATTTCGGCATTAATGGAATCTAAGCGTTTAGAGGCATTGCTCAATGATGTTTTGGCATTATCTAATTGTTTGTTTTGGAAAAACTTTATAGTGTTCGATAATACGGTAGCACCTGTAATTCTGGATACATCATAATCTGGTGTTTCTAATTCTGCGCGGATTAATCCCGAAGGGATATCATATTCAGCGGTTAAAAGGCCATCATAATAATCACTATACATTATTCCAAAGAAATCCATTTCTTGTTTGCTGATTTCGTTGATGTTATTTGCTTTGAATTTAAAATTTTTCAGTACAGGGTCTTTCTCAAAACCATCATCATATTTTAATGCGTGGAAATAGAAATTAGCGAGTTTGTCTTTTTTACCATTTATTTCTACATCTGTCAACATCGAATTAAGGAACACATTGCGCGAGGTGAAAATACCTGTTAACACGTCGTTGGTAGAACCACCGGCAAAAGATAAACCCATCATGGACATCATACCACCCATGGCACTCATTCTAGAGTCGGGTGCATTGAATGAAATATAGGAAATATAGGAAGGAGCAGAGAGTTTTGCGAAGAAGAATCCACCGAGGGTAAACGCAGCTACTCCAACTATCGATAAGTACCATTTTTTTAACAAAAAGAGTAAGTAGCTTTTAAAGGACTCTAAGACGTCCACTAAGCGAATATCTTCTTCTGCGAACTGTTGTTGTTGCATATTGGTTACTTTTTCAATAGAAAGATTAAAGTTATAGTAGAGGCTACTGAAGTAAGTGCAGCAATGACACTTGGCAGCACAATATTCCAGTTAAGTACAGATTCCGGACCTTTCGGTGGCTTTGGCGTTTTTTGTTTCATCTCTACTGTAATTACTGCTCCTTCGTTATCTACAATCGGGTATCTTTTTATTCCAATAAAAGAGTGGGTATATTCTACTTTTCTATTAGGATAAATTACCATAGTTGATTTTTTATAAGCTCCTTTTTTAAAGCCTCCGGCATAATGTTTTATGTACCAACGGGCACTTTTGCCCGGAACAAATTTTCCGTTAATAGTTTGGTTACTATCTAAATTTGGGTAACGAATTGCCCCTTTTATGCCAACCAATTGGTTTACGGTTGGGATTTCGATGGTGTCACCAGGTTTTAAGATTAAGTTTGCCCTTGAGGCTGCATCTGCAAATGCATCTTTAAGTTGGAAGATGGTTTTGTTTAAATAGTTGTCCGGTCGGGTAAGTTTTGCATTTCGTACAAAAGCATAAGGAGTAAGTCCACCGGCTCTTTCAATAAGATCTAATACCTTTTCATCTTTTTTGAGAATTGGATAAGTACCGGGGTATTTTACTTCTCCTTTTAATACTACCACAGATTGGTCTTCAAAGCCATATTCTTTCCGTACAAAAACTCTATCCATCGGTGCTAAAGCAAACGCTTTAGACGCATCGTCGATTTCTAAATTTGCGCCTATATTTACCGTTTGCACCAATACACGTTGAGGGGTGTATTTTTTTTCAGCATCTGCAGAGGTATCTACATCCATTACACGGGATATTTCTATTTTTGAATTTGCTGCTTCTTTTTTTAGTCCACCGGCATAGAATAATAAATCGTTTAAGGTAAGTCCTTCGCTATATTCCATAATAGTTGGTTTTAGCACAGAACCATCAATGCTCACCGCAAATTTTTCAATAAAATCATCTTTAGAAAAAAGCTGTATTTCGTCGGAGCGTTTTAATAATAAATTATCTGCGGAGTTTTCATCTAATAAAATGTTTTTTAATGAAAATTTTTGAATCACATGTGTGTTGTCGTCTAATTTTCTTCGGATGTATGCTCTGTCTAAGTAAGCATCTAATTTTATGCCGCCGGCAATTTTTATTAAATCGGAAATTCTGTAGCCGTTTTTCAATTCATATCTTCCGGAATATTTAATAGGGCCACTGATAGATACTGCATTTTCGATACCTCCCGGAATAGTAGAAACATTTACAGCATCTCCGTCTTTTAATTCGAAATTGGAGTTGGAGTTTACGAGTTGCTCGTAATCTACATCTATGATTTCGGATTTATCTTTATTGGTTCTTGTAACTTGTATAGATTTTGTATAGGCATCCGGAGCTAAGCCACCGGCAAATTTTATAACTTCTTTTAGATTTTCACCTTTTAGCAATTCGTATTTAGCAGGACGGCGAACAGCACCACTTACTTTTATTAATCGTTGTTGGGTAGATACATAAATAAAATCTCCTTTTTGCAGGAAAAAATCTTCTTGAAGTAATGGATTGAATAAGAATTCATAAACATCAAAACGTTTGATAGTTTTTCCGTTTCTCCGCACTTGTATATCGCGAACACTACCGATATCCGTAATTCCATTTGCAGCATTAATAGCATTATATACCGAGTTGATAGCCGGGATTTGATAAGTGCCCGGAGCGTTTACTTCCCCTACAATATTGATGTCGATAGTTCTAGAATAGTTTAAGGTAATCTCGTATTTTGTATTGGCTGGATTAATAAAAGTGGCTAATCGTTTGCCGATTTGGGCTTTTACAGCACCAAATGTAAGCCCGCTTACATATATTCTGCCAAATTCAGGGATTTGAATATATCCATCGTCATTTACTTTGAATTTGTTGTTGTAATCTGCATAGCCCCAAACAGCAATGCTGATTTCATCTCCAACCCCTAATACATAAGAATCCGGTGCTTTGGAGTCTGTAGATTTAGAAAACAACGCTAATCTTCCTGTTCCGAAGAAATCATGTCCAAAAATTTCGCTGGGTTTTACTTGGTTGTTCGGTTGGTTGTATCTATATAAACTATCTACTTTTGTTTGTATAGAGTCTTGCTGCGCTTTTATACTAAATATTGTTTGTAAAATATCTTGTAAAGGGTTTGCTTGGTCTTGTGGAGCTGCAGCAGCATCCGCTTTTGATTTTAGGTATTTTTGTATTGTTGTAGGATCTAACCCTAATAACTGAAGTTGTGACATACTATTCCCAGTTGTTGCGCTTGCTCCCGGTATGGTAGCTATAGTTTGCAATTGCTTTACCGCATTTGCAGCGGCAGTGGTAACAGATGAACCGGTAAGTGCGCCGGTGATATTTCCTATTCCTTGAGGGTAAACAAACAAAACTGAGCATATCAAAAGGCACAGTGTAGCAATTTTTTTCATTATAATGGGTTGTTGAACGGACAAAGGTAATAAACTAACTTCTAATTATATACAGAAATGTCTGTTAATGATTTTTGTCATTTTCTTAAATAGTGTTATATTTTTTTAAGTTTTAAACAATTTGCGTTATTCGTATTTGTCAAAAAAGTCCTGCTGATTGTGTAGTTTTGTGATTTTTAATACTTGAAAGGCATGCTTCCACCGGATTTTTCAGATACTATCGTGGCATTATCTACCCCTTCGGGAATGGGCGCCATAGGAGTTATTCGCCTTTCCGGGGCACAATCTGTAGCGATAACAAATTCCATATTTAAGGGGAAAAATTTATTGCAGCAAGCTTCTCATACATTGCATTTTGGAAAAATTTTAGATGGCAATCAGGTACTCGATGAAGTGGTAGTTAGTTTATTTCTTGCGCCACATTCTTATACTAAAGAGAATGTAGTAGAAATTTCTTGCCATGGTTCTCCATATATTCTACAAAAAGTAATAGAAATATTGCTGAAAAGCGGAGCACGCGCTGCCAAGCCCGGAGAATTTACGTTGAGAGCATTTATTAATGGGCGGTTTGACTTATCTCAGGCAGAAGCAGTAGCGGATTTAATTGCCGCAGACAGTGAATCTTCTCATCGAAGTGCGATAACACAAATGAAAGGGGGGTTTTCGGAAGAAATAAAAAAATTACGAGAAAAACTTATTCATTTTGCTTCATTAATAGAGCTAGAATTAGATTTTGGAGAAGAAGATGTAGTGTTTGCAGACAGAGATGACCTGCAGGCAATTATAAATGAACTAAGCAGTACCATCCGACACATGACCGATTCTTTTAGCGTAGGGAATGTGATAAAAAACGGCGTGCCGGTAGTGTTAGCCGGACGACCGAATGCCGGAAAATCTACTTTGCTAAATGCACTTGTAAATGAAGAGCGAGCAATTGTAAGTAATATAGCCGGCACCACACGAGACACGATAGAAGTGCCTATAAACATTTCGGGAACTACATTCCGGCTCATCGATACCGCAGGAATTAGAGATGCCTCAGATACGATAGAAGCTATCGGCGTAAAGAAAACATACGAGCAAATAAAAAATGCGGCTATTCTGCTATATATTTTTGATGCTAATGATTTGTCGGAATTGCAAGTATTAGAGGATATACATAAACTTAATAATAATAACCTAAATATTATTTTAGTTGCCAATAAATGCGATCTTTGTCATGAACACGCTTTGGGAATGTTAGCATCTTCAATTAATGAGTTAACAAAAAGCAGTTACCCTATATTTGAAATAAGTGCAGAAAAAAAACAAAATATACCTGCACTAAAGGAGTATCTAGTAGATGCAATTGGGATTAACCCTTATTTAAAAGACGATACATTAGTAACTAATATCAGACACTTTGAGGCTTTGACCAATTGCTATCAATCCTTAGATAAAGTAAGTGCAGCATTACAAAATAGAGTTACCGGAGATTTTTTAGCACAAGATATCAGATATGCCCTTCATGCGTTATCCGAAATAACAGGCGATATCACAACAGAGGATCTGTTAGATAATATATTTAGTAAATTCTGTATCGGAAAGTAACCTTTATAGATAAAATAAGGATACAATATAGATACAAAATGGATATTTTAGCGCTATCATGAAAACCGCCAAACAAAACATCCATCGCTAATAATTAACCATTATTATAAAAGCGTAGCAATCCCTTCAATTAAAGAGTATCTCGTCCACTCGCCTATAAAGGAGCGCAAACATCCTTATTTTTGGTTAGAGAACGTTTCTTAATTCAGTTCACTTAAGCAGTGTACACAATAAAAACATCATATTTTTCGTTCCTACCCATAGGATAAACCAAAAAATAGTATATTTTTACAGCCTTATTAAAATTAAAATCTTAATAAACATCATTTAAAACTTAAATTGACATTTATGGCTCAGGCACAAACAAAAAAGAAGTCCGGTGGATTAGGAGCCGGTTTAGTAGTTCTTGTTGCAATTATTCTTTGCAATATTTTGTTCTACACCGTTTTTAAATCACAAATCGATGAAAAAGGACACGAGAAAAATATCATCGGCTTATTTTACAAAGGTGGAGTTATCGTACCTTTCCTTATGGCTATCTTCATTACTTGTATCACTTTTGCTATAGAACGCTTGTTAACTATCTCTAAAGCTGCGGGCACAGGTTCATTAGATGTTTTCTTGCAAAAAATAAAAAGCAGCCTAACCAACAATGATATCAATGGGGCCATGCAAGAGTGCCATAAACAACAAGGCGCTGTAGCGAGTGTAATCCGCTCCGGTTTGCATGTTTATTCTGATATGGAAAAAAACACAGAATTATCCGGTGAGCAAAAATTATTAACCATTCAAAAAGAAATTGAAGAAACTACTTCTTTAGAATTACCGGCATTAGAAAAAAATATGTGGATTTTATCTACTATCGCATCCGTAGGAACATTAATCGCATTATTAGGTACCGTAATCGGTATGATTAAAGCGTTCTCTGCATTAGCAGTAAACGGAAATCCAAATCCGGATCAGCTCGCATCCGGTATCTCAGAAGCGTTAGTTAATACCGCTTTAGGTATCTTCACCTCTGCAATAGCGATTATTTTCTATAATCTTTGTACACAAAAAATTGACAAACTTACTTACAGCATCGATGAAATGGGATATAGCATCTCTCAAACATTTGCTGGACGTAAACACTAATCTGTTTTACACTATAATATAAATATAGTATGCCTAAAGTAAAAGTTCCGAGACAGAGCACTTACGTAGATATGACCGCTATGTGTGATGTTTCATTTTTGCTGTTAACGTTCTTTATCCTAACAGCAAAGTTTCGTCCTACCGAAATCGTACCCATTACAACGCCTACCTCTCGTGCTGAAAATGCAGTAGCAGAGGATATGGTTACGTTTTCGATTGATAAAGACGGTAAAGCGTATATGGCTATCGACAAACCCGAAAAAAGAGAACAAATTTTGGATAAACTAATCTCTATTACTCAAAATAAATACGGAGCTATAGACGACAAAACCAAAAAACTTTTTACCAAATTAGATTTAGTTGGCGTTCCGATTCAAATGCTACCGCAGGTAGTAACTAAAAATACCGACCAGCTCACCCAAATGAGAGCAGATGGACAACTGACAGGTATTCCGATGGACTCCACTAACAACCAATTGGGCGACTGGGTTATGGCGGTTAGATATGTATATGCCGAAACCGAAAATTTAGACAACCCTCCGATTGCTATTAAAGGAGATAGAACGTCTAATATCAAAGGAGTTAAACGCATGATAGACGTATTTAAAGAAAAAGATGTGTACAAGTACAAACTTATCACCTCTTTAGAAGGAAAAGTTGATTAATCTTAAAAAGAAAAATAATGGCAGATATAGATACCTCATCGGGCGGCGGGCATGGCAAGCACAAAGGTGGCGTCCGTTCCAAAAAATTATCTACCCGTGTCGATTTAACCCCAATGGTTGACTTGGCTTTCTTATTGATTTCTTTCTTTATGCTAACCACACAATTATCGAAATCCGTAGCTATGGATTTAGCTATGCCTAAGAAACCCACTGATGAAACGGTAAAACCGGAACCGGTGGCAGGATCAAAAGTACTAAACCTCATTGCGGATAAAGATGATGTACTTTGGTATTATCCGGATGTTGTAGTAGCAGGCTTGAAGAAAACAGATTATACCCCAAAAGGACTTCGTGATATAATTCTGAAAAGACAAGCAGAAGTAAAAGCAAAATGGGGATTAGATGACAAAGGAGACAGCAAAATGGTTGTATTGATAAAACTTACCGACGACGCAACGTATAAAAATATGGTAGATATTTTAGATGAAATGGATATTACCAAAACCAAAATTTACGCTATTCAAGATGTGAGCCCATTAGAATTGGAAGCAATAAAGAATGGAGGTAATGCAAGCGTTTCACAATAATAAAACATCCTAAAAAAATATAAATGAGCAATAATTTAGATTTCAAAAATGCCTCGTGGGATGATATAATCTTTGATAGAAAAAACAAAGAATATGGTGCTTATGTATTGCGTAAATTAATTTACAAACATACATTAAGAGGGTTTGCAATTGCATTATCCGGATTTATCATCCTCTTATTGTTATTGCGCTTTAATATCTTTTCATTCTCTGATAAAAAAGAAAAAGCCGTAAACATAGAAATGACAGACGTAAAATTGGAGGAAACACCACCACCAGTTGATGCACCGCCACCGCCACCGCCACCGCCACCGCCACCGCCGGTACGTCCTACTATCAAGTTTGTAGAAATGATAGCGAAAAAAGACGAAGAAGTGCCGGAGGAAAAACAAATAACAAAGGTAGAAGATATTAAAGACACTAAAATTTCCGAAAAAACGGTAGAAGGAAATAAAGATGCGAAAGCATTGGTAGAAGATAAAGGCGGAGATGGTCCGGTGACTGCCGCACCACCACCACCACCACCCAAAGAGCCGGAAATCTTCGACAGAGCAGAGGTAATGCCAGGGTACCCGGGGGGGATTCCGGAATTAATGAAATTCCTGCAAAAGAATATTCGTTATCCATCATTAGCTCGTGAAAATGGATTAGAAGGTAAGGTAATTGTAAAATTCTATATAGATACAGATGGAACGGTTAAAGATCCTATTGTCTTGAAAGATGGAGTTGGTGGAGGCTGTGGCGATGAAGCCATTCGCGTAGTAAAAGCCATGCCTAAATGGACGCCGGGCTCACAACGCGGAAAAGCCGTGAAGGTATATTACACTCTTCCGGTGACGTTCAAATTGCAATAACAGGTTAAGTTCAAATACTAAAAATCCCCGACATTACATCGGGGATTTTTTATTGAAATAAAGGATAACTTTTTTGAAATTGCTTGATGCAGCACGGCAACAAATAAGGGATTATATTTTTCCGGAAAGTACTCCTCTTGAAATTACGATGCGCTGAACCTCTGAAGTGCCTTCGTAAATTTGAGTGATTTTTGCATCGCGCATTAACCGCTCTACATGGTATTCTTTTACGTAGCCGTAACCGCCATGTATTTGTACCGCTTCTGTTGTTACGCGCATAGCTACTTCTGATGCAAATACTTTTGCCATTGCAGAAGCAGTAGTATAATCCTGATGTGTGTCTTTTAACCAAGCTGCTTTATAAACCAATAATCTGGCAGCTTCTATTTCTGTAGCCATATCTGCCAACTTAAATTGGATAATTTGGTGATTGGCAATTTCAGTGCCGAAAGCTTTACGGACTTTTGCATATTCTACGGCTAATTCATAAGCACCGGCAGCAATTCCTAATGCTTGTGCTGCAATGCCAATTCTGCCACCGGATAAAGTTTCCATAGCAAACTTAAACCCAAAACCATCCTCGCCAATTCTATTTTCTTTTGGCACTTTTACATCTGTAAAAAGTAAGGAATGCGTGTCAGAAGCGCGTATGCCTAATTTATCTTCCTTTGCGCCAATCGCAAATCCCGGCATTCCTTTTTCTACAATAAATACATTGATACCTTTATGTTTTAACTCCGGATGCGTTTGTGCAATTACTAAATAGGTGTCGGCTTTTCCGCCGTTGGTAATCCAGTTTTTTGTCCCGTTTAATAAATAATAATCGCCTTTGTCTTCTGCTATTGTTTTTTGAGAAGTCGCATCACTACCGGCTTCCGGTTCGCTTAGTGCAAATGCTCCTAATTTTTCTCCTTTAGCTAATGGAACTAAATATTTTTGTTTCTGCGCTTCATTACCATACTTCTCTAAGCCCCAACATACTAAGGAGTTATTTACCGACATGGCAACAGAGCAAGAAGAATCTAACTTAGAGATTTCTTCCATAGCAATGGCATACGAAATAGTATCCATACCGCCACCGCCGTATTTTGGATCTACCATCATGCCCATAAAACCCAGTTCTCCCATTTGTTTCAAAAATTCAGTGGGATGAATCATATCTCTATCGCGGTCAATTACTCCCGGCTTTAAAACCTTTTGAGTGAAATTGCGCGCCATTTCTCGTATTTGTAACTGTTCCTCGGTTAGTTGAAAATTCATAAGTTGAAAAATTTAAGTATGCAAAGGTACAAAATTTCACCGAGATAACGAAAAGAACTATGTACTGAAAACTTGAATATATTTACGGTATGAATTATAAACAACGCTTTTCCTCAAGAGTAGAAAATTACATGAAATATCGCCCCGGGTATCCCAAAGAGATTATTTCGATATTGGAAAAAGAAATACTTTTTGATTCCAAAAAAGTAGTAGCAGATATTGGAAGCGGTACGGGTATATCTGCTAAATTATTTTTGGAAAACGGCAATAGCGTTTATGGTATTGAGCCTAACGAGCCGATGCGTAAAGCCGCAGAAGGTTGGTTAAATGCGTTTGAAAAATTCATCAGCCTGCATGGCAGTGCAGAGCAAACCACCTTACAAGACAATAGTATTGATTTAATTGTCTGCGCACAAGCCTTTCATTGGTTGGATAGAAAAAAAGCTAAATCCGAATTTAAACGTATTGCAAAAAAAGATGCATACTTATGTTTGATTTGGAATGACAGAAAAAAGCAAAATGCTTTTCAGCAAGATTATGAGCAACTTATTAAGCAATTTTCTATAGATTATAACGAGGTGACGCACCGAAATATTTCCGCAGAAATTATTTCAGATTTTTTTGCTCCAAATAAATATAAAAAAATTATTTTGAACTATGAACAGAAATTCGATTTGCAAGGACTGATTGGGCGCATTGTTTCTTCTTCTTATATGCCTAATGAAGACGATAAAAATTTTCCACAGCTAAGAAATGCCATCGTTGATTTATTTAATGCCCATAAACAAAACGAAATCGTTACTTTTGCCTATGATACAATACTATATATTGGGAAAATCTAAAAAATAATAGTTCTTATTACTCAATTCTTAATACTAAATACATAACAATGAGCCACATTATTTCCGTTCATGCCAGACAAATTTTAGATTCTCGCGGTAACCCTACCGTAGAGGCAGATGTAATTACAGAAAGCGGTATTATTGGTAGAGCCGCAGTGCCATCCGGTGCATCTACAGGAACACACGAAGCCGTAGAATTGCGCGATGGAGGAAAAGCATACATGGGCAAGGGCGTTACAAAAGCAGTAGCCAATGTAAATACCCATATAGCAGAAGCATTAGTAGGCGAAAATGTCTTAAATCAACGAGAAATTGATACTATTTTACTGCAATTAGATGGAACAGAAAATAAGAAAAAATTAGGTGCAAACGCTATTTTGGCGGTATCTATGGCCGCAGCAAAAGCCGGTGCACAAGCAGCAGGATTGCCATTGTACCGATACGTTGGCGGAACAAATGCACGCACCTTGCCAATTCCGTTAATGAATATCTTGAATGGCGGTGCACATGCCGATAATAAAATTGATTTTCAGGAATTTATGATTGTACCCATAGGTGCCGATACATTCTCTGACGGATTGAGAATGGGAGTAGAGATTTTTCATCATCTAAAAAAAGTATTGAAAGCAAAAGGCTACTCAACGAATGTAGGCGACGAAGGTGGTTTTGCCCCTGAAATAAAAAGCAATGAAGAAGCCATCGAAACCGTATTAAAAGCAATAGAAAGCGCAGGATACAAACCGGGCGACCAAGTGAAAATTGCTATGGATGCAGCAGCATCAGAATTTTATGATGCCAAGAAAAAGAAATATATATTCCATAAATCGGATAATAAAACATTGACCAGCGAAGAAATGGTAGAATATTGGGCAAAATGGGTGAAAAAATATCCCATTGTTTCTATCGAAGACGGCTTGGCAGAAGACGATTGGAAAGGCTGGAAATTATTGACAGAAACGATTGGGAATAAATGCCAGTTGGTAGGGGATGATTTATTTGTAACGAATGTAAAACGATTAAGCGAAGGCATCAAAAATAATGTAGCGAACTCCATTTTGGTAAAAGTAAATCAAATTGGCTCATTAACCGAAACTATCGAAGCGGTTGATTTAGCCCATAGAAATAAATATACTTCTGTAATGAGCCACCGTAGCGGCGAAACCGAAGACAGTACCATTGCTGACTTGGCGGTAGCCTTAAATTGCGGACAAATAAAAACAGGCTCTGCCTCTCGAAGTGATAGAATGGCAAAATATAACCAACTGCTCCGCATAGAAGAAGAATTGGGCGAAGAAGCATTATATCCCGGAAAAGGATATCGGTTTTTTTAGAAAATAGTAAAAAATTAAAACTAAGGCACCTGATATAAATTGTCAGGTGCTTTAATTGTTTCAAGAGACTATTGTCTAAAAGAAGATTCTAAAATGAGTATACACAGTCGTTCAAAAAAATCTTTCTACTAATTACTAATTACTAATTACTTTTACACTATGGCTGTCATTGACCCAAAATTGAAAGAAAAAATTCCGGCTATTTTAAGAAATAAATTCTTTCTCTTATTTGCAGGCTATTTTGTGTATTTGTTATTCTTCACGCAAAACACACTTTCTTCTCAGATAAAATTAGCATTGCAATTGCATAAACTTACCAAAGAAGAAACCTATTATACCAAAGAAATTGCCGGTATAAAAAATGAACAACAAGAATTATTTTCCGGCATCGACAAAATGGAAAAATACGCTCGAGAAAATTATTGGATGAAACGAGATAGTGAAGATTTATATATTTTTGTCCCCGAATCAAAATAAATAAGAAGCGCTCCAACTCCCTCGGTTAAGTATATTCCATTAAAATTGCTGCCTTTATTTTAGTACATTTAAAGAATGAAATCGTTAATCGTATATTCCATACCGGCGTTTATAGTTTTAATTGCAATAGAGGTAATTGTAGATAAAATAAAAAAAACTAATTACTACAGATTAAACGATACGATTAGCAATATCCATACCGGCATTGTACAACAAGTAACCGGCGTATTATTGAAATTGCTGAATATCGGAATCTATATTTGGATTTACGAAAATTATCGCATCGCCACCATTACTCCAAAATGGTACACATGGCTACTGCTTTTAATCGGAGTAGATTTTTTCTATTATTGGTTTCATCGCCTATCGCATGAAGTGAGTATTTTATGGGGAACACACGTGGTACATCACCAAAGCGAAGAATATAATTTGTCGGTAGCATTGCGGCAATCCGCCACGCAAGTATTTGGCTCCTTTTGGTTTTATTTACCACTGGCATTTATTGGCTTTGATCCGGTTTCTTTTATCCTTGTGGCGCAAATACAAACACTATATCAATTTTGGATACATACCCGCTTTATCGAAAAAATGCCGGTATGGTTTGAGTTTGTTTTTAATACGCCATCGCATCATCGAGTGCATCATGGTGTAAACCCAAAATATATAGACAAAAACCACGGCGGTACTTTTATTATTTATGATAGAATGTTTGGTACATTCCAAAAAGAGGAAGAAAAAGTATTTTACGGCACTACTTCGCAGCTGAAAAGTTGGAATATCGCCGTAGCTAATTTTGACTACTATGGCTGGATTGCCGACCAACTCTCTAAAGTAAAAAATGGTAAAGATTTTTTTCTTGTAATGCTAAAAGCACCGGGCTGGCGTCCGGAATATTTAGGCGGCCCCATTGTGCCAAAAGAAATAGATGCCTCCAGATTACGATATGATGCAGATGCTTTTCCGCAAATGCATGTATATATCGTCACGCAATTTGTAACATTGCTGGCATTTGTTGCCTACTTTTTATTTAACATTGAAAAATTTAACAGCTATCAAGAATTTGTATCGGTAGGCTTTATTATTCTTTCAACTATTTCTATAGGAACTTTATTTGAAGGTAGGAAATGGTCGAAAATTCTTGAGTTTATCAGGCTTTTGCTGGCTATCCCACTACTATTCTATTTGACGGGTGGCGTTACTTAGTGTAATACTTAACAAACAATAAATATTCATTTCCGTATCTTAGCACTGCAATCTTATTAATAGAGCGCATGCCGAAACAACTATTTATTTTTATACTCTTATTGTTTGTTCTTGTTTCCTGCCAACGCAATGGGAAAAATGAACATACTGCTGTTGTCTTAAAAACGGCAAAGGATACTCTTGTTGCAAAAGAACAAGAAGTCTGTATCCACCCTAAACCGATAGATTTTTTAGGCATAGACGTAGATAGCTTCTGTGTAAAAGAAAAAGAATTAGGAAAACGGGATAATCTTCAAAAATTATTTACAACTCTAAAGTTAAATAAGTATCAATACGCACAATTTATAGAAGATACTAAAGAATATGTTGATTTTTCCAATTTAGCGGCTAAACAAAAATACTTTACAATTACCAAAGAAACAGACCATACAACGGCTTTGCAATACATAGTATTTAAACTTTCCGAATATGAATATATAATAGCTAATTGTACCGACACCAATGCAATAGAATATCATAAAGCAAAAGAATGGCCGGCTTCCGAAAGTAATAAAAAAAGAGTAGCCCTGCTGAAGAGAAAACACCATTTGGCGAACAGACAAAAACCTATTTATTTCTGTCCATTGCAAGTGTCATTGTATGAAAAAAAAATAGATACAACAGAGATAAAATTTGCAGCAGTAATTAAAAAATCAGTAGCTAAAACATTTAAAGAACATCATTTAGATACTAAATTAATAGAGCAACTGAATAAAGCTTATAATGGGAAATATAACATCAACAGCTTGCGGAAAGGAGATACCTTGCAATTTATTTACCAGCAATTAAGCATTAACGGCAGATTTTTAGACTACGGTCATGTAGAAGCCATTTGTTGTAAAACCAAGAAAAAACCCATTTATGCTGTCGATTATTTTATAGAAGAGGATAGCAGTTTCCAATACGCCGATGAGAAAGGGCATTATTTAAAAACAGCATTTTTAAAGTCGCCACTGCAAAAAGGCGGAAACATCGTTTCCCGATATAATCTGCATCGTTTTCATCCGGTGTTGCAAGTAGAAAAAGCACATTTGGGTACAGATTTTGCCGCTCCGCAAGGCGCTCCAATTATTGCTACTGCTTCCGGTGTGGTAACAGCAGCACAGTTTACCCAAAACAATGGGAATTATGTAAAAATCCGACACGACCGGATGTATGAAACACAGTACCTGCACATGGTGCGTTTTGCACGTGGTATCCGCAATGGTGCGCGCGTGCAGCAAGGACAAGTAATCGGATACGTAGGCAGCACAGGACTCGCTACCGGCCCTCACGTGTGTTACCGCTTCTGGAAACATGGCGCACAAGTAGATCCGCTGAGAGAAAAACTAAATGTAATAAAACAAATCTCTACGCAAGAATTGCAAAGTTTCCTTAAACATTTTACAATCGCAAAATCTATCATGAATAAAATTCCAATCGTTTAATTCGGATTGGAGATTACTTTATGTTGTATGGGTTTTAGCGTTTTTAAGTAAGCATAAATTGCTTTTAAATCAACAGTATCCATTCCGGCATACATGCTCCACGGCATCACCGTTTGGTAGTCTTTCGGCGATTTATAATCTGCTAAAGTTTTTGTATCTGCGTATGCTTTAAATTTACTGACAAACATATCTTCGGTCCATTCTCCGATGCCGGTAGCTTTATCGGGGGTAATGTTGTCAGAAATAATTTTCTTAGCTCCCGGAAAATTAAATACTCTACCGCCGGCAAAATCCATTCCTTGCACTTTTTTCCCATTTATCACATCGGTATGGCAGTCATCGCAAGAGGCCATTTTTACTAAGTATCCACCGTATAACGGTGTAATGCCCTTGTCCGGCTTTTTGGTGAAATGCGCAGCTGTAGGTATAGTGTTTAGTATCAAATTAAAAGGAAATGCCGGTACGGAAGCCGGCACTTTGTTCGGTATCGGTTTTAGTGTTCTTAAATATGCGATGATATCCAACAAATCTTCTTTATCCAATTGCCCATAAGAGCGGTAAGGCATTAAAGGAAATAGTGCTGTTTTTTCTTTCGTAATTCCACAGGATATGGCATGTAATAACGCACCATCTGTCCAGCTGCCCATTTCCGATGGGGTAATATTTTTAGCATAAAAAGTGCCGGGAAATCCTAAGTCTTTGGTAAATGCTTCACCACCCATTCCTTCTGTACCGGCCACCAACGGACCAGAAAATTTTGTCCAATCTCTTTGGGAGTGACAATCGATACATACAGCTACATGGTTTGCTAAGTATTTGCCATGTTGTATGCGCTCCGGCGTTGAAATAATTTTTATATCTTCTGTAGGCCCTGCCGTAGGGAGTATCAATTTAAGATAGGCAATTCCTGCTGCTGAAATAATAACTATTACAACGAACAATATTTTAAGCGTTTTTTTCATAAAATTTATTTTTAAAAAGATGAAAAATTAAATACAAATGCGCCTAAGCTCCAATAAAAAACAAACAACTTTTAGTGTAGTAATGAAAATAGTGATACCATAATCCTAAATGACGATACAATTTACCTGTTTTTTGGAAATAATGGTGACTAAGATTGTATAAGAGTGCTGTTTTTTTCAGTGTCGAGGTATTGTGTCAGTTTGTTTTTTATACACGAGAAAAAATACAGCAATAAAAGTGAAAAAAATCATCGCATTTTTTTAAAGAATCATTTTTAGATAAACCCAAAATTATTGATGTACATTAACTATTTTACCTAACAAATACCAATTAATTAGGATATTTAGTACATTAGTGAAACAAATTAGCAACACCCCCAAATGGAACACGAATCGAGAACGACATACATAGCACCGGACACCAAGTATTTTAAAACACAAGAAGAATTTGATAAAGCGGTAAGCAAAGACTTCGTAAAACATGTAAATGCGGTTACCACAAAAAAACAAAAATTTTTAGTTTGCCTATCGCACGGACAGTCGCCGGTAGGTGCTTATAAAAACATTGTAGAACATTATCATCGGATAAAAAATCCCGAGTACATTTATTATACGTTTCTAAATTCTCCACTAAAGAGCCAAGAAAACTTAGAAGGCATTTTTACGGCAGCAGAATTTTTAAAAAAACTGTTGCGCAAAGGATTAATTACTACAGAGCAAGTATTAGGCAGAACCGTAGATGAGGAGGCCATTGAAGAATCCTTAGAAGATTTAAACAAAACTATACGTAAATTTTTTACAGAAAATAAAAAAAATAGCTTTGATTATGTATTCTTGGCTTCTAACCCTAAAGGCAGAATTGGCGGCATTGAGCGTAAATCAAAAGCATTCGAATCGAAAGAAATTTATACGATAGTAACGATAGGGAAAGAAAAAGAAATTACAGCCACTCCATATTTTTTGCTGAAAGCAAACAGGGTCGCATTTTTAGCCACTAAATCAGATAAACGAAGAACCTTAGCTTGGTTATTCAGTACGTATGGAGAACCTAACGAAAGCCCGAGTTTTATCCGATTTATGGATAACGTAAAAGAACGTCTTGCCGTTTTTATAGACGATAAAGCACTGACGTGGCCAACCATTACCGTGCAGCGAAATACGCCTTATGGCATCAGCAATATTATAATTGATTTACCCAATCCGTATAAAGAAAATGCCAAAGAGAAATTACCCGTAATTATCCTTATTCACGGGTTTTTAGGACTTAATTCTTTCGATGGATTGCTCACCAATGTAGCCTCTACCAAATATATTGCTGCGGCCATGCATTATGGATCTATTCCGTCCGATTTACCGCCGAATGATTATTCTGCACACGTCGCTAAAAACATCGAAGCCGTTGTAGAATATTTTGGAGAAAAAGGACATCCCGTTTATCTATTCGACCACTCCATGGGAAATACTTATTTCTTAATGATGGATCAAAATATAGACGATTATCCGGGGATAAAAAAATATCTACACGGTAGAATTGGCGCTAATCCGTTTTTTGGAGAAGAAACGAAACACGCCTTACTCGGATTTTTAGACGATGTGATAGTGCCTTCCATGTCGTTAGCAGAGAATTTGGTGGAAAAACCATTGTTTGCCGCATTCAGAAGAATAGTTCCTTTTGATACCAAAAGAGGTGTGCGCAAGCGTAGTATTGCATTAATGGAACGCCTTGTAAAACAAGATACAATCGGGGATAAAGGAATTTGGAAAGCCATAAAAAACCGTATCGTTTTTTTGATGACAAGCATGGATTCATTGCCACAGCTGAACCGTATTCCCATAGAAAAAGCGTTGAATAAAGTGCCTGCAAAGGTTTTCGTTATCCAAGCACATTCCGCCATCAAAGAATCTTACAAGTTTGATAATCAAACAGGATTAATAAACATGCCAAAACATAAAATTCCGGTGCTGATACTAAAAAGCGACCGCGACGGAGTGGCGAAGTTTGTCCCTCGTTTGTATGAAGGGAAAGGCGTAGAGATAAAAGACGTAACAGACCCGTATGAAAACGACTTCTTTCGCGAGCATTTATACCACATGATACACCCTCAGAACACCGCAAAGATTATCGCCGATTTTATTTCAAAAACAGAAAAACAAAGAGCAGAATAATTAGCAATACCGTATTTTTTTGTCTTAGTAATCTCTTAACACAACCAAAATGCTATAAAACGGTTTTATAGATGTAAATTTGTGCCTTGAAATTACCATAGATTCTGATAGTCTCAGAACTACCTTTTCACCTTCTGAGCATTTTCGGAATTTCATTTAGAACGCTTAATATAGATTATGAAATTTTCTGAACAACAAATACTTCATGCCTTATCCCAAGTAGAGGACCCCGATTTTAAAAAAGACTTGGTAACCTTGAAAATGATTAAAGATTTATCATTTACCGATGATGAAATAAAATTTACGATTGAACTCACCACGCCGGCATGTCCACTGAAAGAACAATTAGAAAATGACTGCCGAAATGCAATTGCTCAATTGGTTTCGAACACCGTGAAAGTAACTATCGATTTTTCTTCCAGAGTAACCACCTTGCGAGATGTAAAATCTGATATTCTACCCAACGTAAAAAATATTATTACCGTAGCTTCGGGGAAAGGCGGGGTGGGAAAATCTACCGTTTCCGTAAATTTGGCCTTAGCCTTATTGCGTAGCGGCGCAAAAGTAGGTTTAATAGATGCCGATATTTACGGCCCTTCCGTTCCTACCATGTTAGGATTACAAAATGAGCGACCAAGCATCCGGCAAGTAGAAGGTAAAAATAAAATAGTACCGGTAGATTATTTAGGCATGCAGGTAATGTCTATCGGATTTTTAATACAAGACAAACAGCCCGTAGCATGGCGCGGTCCTATGGCAACATCTGCCTTACGCCAAATCATTACAGACGTATTGTGGGAAGAATTAGACTATTTAGTATTAGACTTACCTCCCGGCACCGGCGATATCCATCTTACACTGGCGCAGTTAGTTCCGGTTACCGGCGCAGTAGTAGTTACTACCCCACAAGAGGTAGCTTTGGCAGATGCACGCAAAGCCATCGCTTTTTATCAGTTAGAATCTGTAAATGTTCCCGTTTTGGGCGTGGTAGAAAATATGTCGTATTTCACCCCTCCCGAATTGCCCGAAAACAAATACTACATCTTCGGAAAAGGTGGAGGTCGCTTATTAGCACAACAGTTTGAAGTACATTTTTTGGGCGAATTGCCGATAGAACAAGAGATAAGAGAAGGGGGAGATTTTGGAAAACCTATCGCATTGCAGCCAATAACGGAAGCCGGAAAAGCATTTGAACAATTAGGACAAACGGTCGCCCGACAAATTGCCGTACAAAACGCTTCCAATAAAAAATTAGAAGTAATATCGTAAATTTGTGTCAATGAGTACATCCGACGAAAATAAAAATGAATTGTATGAAAGAGTGCAAAATGCGTTGAATAACATTCGACCGTTTTTGCAATCGGATGGAGGTGACATTGAATTAATAGGAATAACAGCGGAAGGCGTAGCCCAAGTAAAATTGCTTGGCAATTGCGATGGCTGTAAAATGAGCGCATCTACCATGAAAGCGGGCGTGGAAAGCACAATCAAAAATTTTGTACCGGAAATTATTGCCGTAGAAGCGATATAATAGCATTGGCAACAGTCTATAAATAGCATGACCAGAAAACAACTTATTCAACAAATAAAGAAAAAAAAATCCTATTTGTGTGTAGGGTTAGATACAGATATTACCAAAATACCACCTCATTTACTAAAGTATAAAAATCCGATTTTAGAGTTTAATAAACAAATAATAGAGGCCACGCACGATGTATGCGTAGCGTATAAACCGAATATCGCTTTCTACGAAATGTATGGAGCAAAAGGCTGGGAAACTTTAGAAAAAACAGTACGCCATATTCCCGAAAATATATTTACCATTGCCGATGCCAAACGCGGCGACATCGGTAACACTTCGAATATGTACGCTAAAGCATTTTTGGAAAACCTCCCGTTTGATGCCATTACCATTGCTCCATATATGGGCGAAGATTCCATAAAACCATTTTTAGAACTAAAAAACAAATGGGCAATCGTTTTAGGATTGACTTCCAACAAGGGCGCACAGGATTTTCAATTTTTGAAAGTAAATAAAAAACCGTTGTATCAGCTGGTTATGGAAAAGTGCATGCAATATGGCACGCCGGAAAATATGATGTTTGTGGTGGGCGCTACTAAAGAAGAATATTTTGAAGAAATACGAAAATTTTGCCCCGATAATTTCTTGTTAGTGCCGGGAGTGGGCGCACAAGGCGGAGATTTGCAGAAACTATCTCAATACGGAATGAATAAAGAAGTGGGTTTATTGGTAAATGCCACGCGCAGTATTATCTATGCCTCTAACGGGAAAGACTTTGCCGAAAGAGCAAGAGCAGAAGCTCAAAAATTACAACAAGAAATGAAACAATATTTAAAAGAATTTTCCGTGTAGGAAATTCTTCTTACCTATTTAAAAAAATAGATGCAAGAGATAACCCTTAGCCCGGAAGAGTTGGAGCGTTATTCGCGGCATATACGCATTCCCGAGTTTAATCGTGAAGGACAAGAAAAACTAAAAGCCGCCAAAGTATTGGTGGTCGGCGCCGGCGGGTTGGGCAGTCCACTTTTGTTGTACCTTGCCGCTGCCGGTGTGGGCACTATCGGTATTGTAGATTTTGATACGGTAGAGCTAAGTAATTTACAACGCCAAGTGTTATTTTCTGTTGATGATGTAGGAAAAGCAAAAACCGCCGCCGCTAAAGCCCACCTGCTCCGCTTAAATCCGTATATAAATATTATTACCTACGAAGAACCATTGAGTAGCCGTAACGCCATGCAGATAGTAAAAAATTACGATGTAGTAGCAGATGGTACGGATAATTTTCCTACTCGCTATCTCGTTAATGATGCTTGTGTTTTTGCCGGTATCCCGAATGTATATGCTTCTATTCACCGATTTGTAGGGCAAGTGGCGGTATTTAACTATAATAACGGCCCTAATTATCGAGATGTTTTTCCGGAACCGCCACCGCCGGGCACAGTACCGAGTTGTGCCGAAGGTGGCGTGCTGGGCGTATTGCCCGGAATAATCGGCAGCATGCAAGCCAATGAAGTTATTAAAATTTGTACAGGCATCGGTGAGCCTTTAAGCGGTCGCCTTTTTACGTTTGATGCACTGCATTTTACTACACAACTATTTAAAATCAATAAAGACCCCAATAACCCAATAACCGGCGTGCAGCCAACGATAACGGCATTGATAGACTATAACCAATTTTGTAGCGGCAATGAAGGAACAGCCACTGCTACAATACGGGAAATTACTGTACAAGAATTAAAACAAATGCAGGATAATGCTGCCGACTTTCAATTGATAGATGTGCGCGAACCCGAAGAATACAAAACAGCCAACTTGGGCGGAACGCTAATTCCGGTATCCAAAATTGGGGAACACCTAAACCAAATTGCCCGAGATAAAAAAGTAATCATACATTGTAAAAGTGGTGCTCGCAGCTTGCAGGCTATCCGACAATTACAGGCGAAAGGCTTTAGTAATATCTACCAACTAAAAGGCGGAATTTTGGCGTATGCCAAAGAAATTGATCCTAATTTGTTGGGGTATATATAATTTGCGGTATCGGTGGGTGTTTTCACCCACCGATACCGCTGTGGTTATTGTCTGACTACCGTAAAACGTGCTTTTTCTACATTGTTAGGCGTGTCTGTTTTTAAGTTTATAAAATAAACGCCGCCTGCTAATTTCGACACATTTATATTTAGACTATTGCTGCCTCTTATCACATTAAAATGCTCTTTTTGAACCAACTGTCCAATGGAATTAATAACTTCGATAAAGATCTCCTGATCTTTGTCGCTACTGAATATGATATTCATTACGTCGCTTGCAGGGTTGGGGTAAATTCCCAAAATATTTTTATTCAACTTTACCGCTACCATTTTAGAATATTGGAAAGTGCTGTCTAAGTCCACTTGTTTTAAGCGATAATAGGATAGGCCCGCGTAAGGATCTTTGTCTTGTGTGGAATAGTTGAGCAGGGCGTTGCTGTTGCCTGCCCCTTTTATAGTGCCCACCGTTTCCCAGTTGACCGCATCTTTGGAGCGTTCTACCGCAAAATAACAACTGTTTAGCTCGCTGGCAGTTGCCCACGTCACATCCACCATATTTTGAGCGTTCAGTACGGCATTAAATGAAATTAGTTCTACCGGCAGTGGTGTTGCACTATAATCTATGGTCGCTAACGTAAAATAAGGCATCGCTGAAGTGATGGTGCTTGCAGGTACGCTAAACTCTATTCTACTCCCATTTAAGGTAGCACCACTAATTACAGTAGCGCCTGTCCAGTTAGTAGGGTCATTCCATACGAGTAACCGTAAGTTGGTAAGTGGCAAGTAGTTTCTCAATAAAGAAGTTTCAAAGCCAACGGCTACGGCTTGGCTGAAATTAGTAATTTGTGCTTTCCATATACGAGCTATTCTGGCGGCATTGGGGCCTAAGGAAGGCGGTAAATTAGCCTGCAAGGATGCATCTCCATACACCGTTTGAGGAATTTTGCCATTATTTCCCCAAATAAAGAAAGAATAATTACTACTAAAAGTATTACTATTTGCACTATTCTTGCTTGGAATAGCACCACTTCCTAATGAAACCGTAACCGGATCGGTAACATTGACAGAAATAGATTGCTTTTGATTTAATGTACTAACATCATCTCTACCAATACCGGCAATATCATTGGTGAATCCCGAATTTGCAGATTTATCATATATGGTTGCACCTTTTGTTGAAATATAATTATACGTAGTAGCAGTACCGGAATTATTTCCTCTAGTGCTGCCGTATTGTAGAGCTAAATAACTTTCAATTTTATCACGTTGAGAAGCGGTAGCCGGCGTATTCATCATAATGAACTCCGCCATAGAATTGTCTGATTTCTCAAGATTATCTACGTTATTATTATCAATTCTTTTGCCAAATACAAACTTACCGGCTGAAATTTTAGGCGTATATGTGCTATTATTATCAATAAAATTAGTCAGATCTACACCATTAAATTGACCGCCTCTAACTCTTCCTGCTGTTAAATTTATTCCCCAACCGGTTATAATACGGGAAGAAGAATTATCAAGCTCTGTAGTCGGAGGAGCGGTACCGGTAAATTCTCTTGTGTATCCTGTATTTGCTGAAGTAGAACTGCTCTGATATCTAAACCCTACTTTTAGCTGGTATAAAACTGTTGGCGAATAAAAGAAATCTGTTGCATCCGATGTTATGTTGTTAAAAGCTCCAAAAATAGTGCCTCCATCGTTTCCTAATAAGTTGGAAGCCGGAGAGGTATTCGATAAATAGGTATTGTTGCTGGCATCAAATTTTACTCTATCGCGGTAGTTAAATTGTTTGTAATTAACAGAGCCATCTATTAGTGTGGGTTGGTTGACGGATGGTGTTGCGGTAACCGTTATTCCCGGCGTTCCGGAACCTGTCCAACTTGTAACTTTTCCGGCTGGTAAACCCTCTGCTTTAAACCAAGCTGAAAAAGTAGGCCAGTCATTGGTAAAAGTAGAGTACATAGCAATAGTAGAACGAGCAGTATCTCCGGATACACTACATTTCGTGATACGACGATAATATAAGTCTTGAGTTCCCGCTTGTGCTACCGACAAATTAGCACTTGTCTGTCCAGCAATAGTATTCCAAGTAATTCCGTCGCTTGAAGATTCCCACCAGTATGAAATTCCGGGTTCATAAGGCGTGTCACCACTAACTGTTCCGTTAGCATTGGAGCCAGGAGTTCCAACAGCCGGACTAATCGATAATGTTCCACCAGTTGGTTTTCCGCTACAGGTAGGGTTTACGACAACTACTTTATAATCTCTTGCCTGACCGTAATCATAATTATTACATGGATAAACAGTACCAGAAACTCCACCTGTGTAAGCAGTTCTTACACGCATTCTGTAATTACCATTTGCTTGACCTGAAGGCACATTTATAGTTCCTGAAAAAGAAAGACCATTACCAGATTTATATTGTGAAAATACGACTTCACTTGCTTCAAATATGTTATTCTTATTCCAATCTATCCATATATAAAAATTTGTATTCTGCCCTGTAATAGGGCTTGAAAAATCAAATGTACTGCCTGCTGCAACTTCTACATACTGTGTACTATATTTATTTTTGTATGTTCCGGTTGTATTATCAGCATCATTAATATTATTTGAACCTCCGGTAGTGGTAAAGGAATTAAGTTTATCACCAACATTTGTATAAGTTGGAATACAATAACAATTCCCGTCTGCACAAGCTAAAGCTTTTGCACTTGTCATATCAAATCCGAAATTAGGACGGTTGTTAGTTAACGTCCCTGTATTACCACTTGGATCAGAACCTGAAGCAACCCATTGAATATGTCTGCTGTTGCTTGTATTATATTGTACCTGTGGGTCGTTATTTGAACCTGATGATCTTACACTTTTTACAATTACGAGTAAATTTTGGCTACCATCATAAGGAAAAGAAGTTGTTGAAAAACTTAACGAGTTTGCAGCCGAACTTGTGCCAATTGTTCCGGTATTCACTTGTGTAGCACCACTAACATATTGGGTAAAAGTTAGAGCAGGGTCTAAAACAGAAGCTGTGGTCGTTTTTAAATAAAATTGTCTGTGTTTGAGGATTAAAACCATTCCTGTTGGGCCAATAAACTCTTGAAATATTTCCACTATTACCAATTTCACTGATAGTATATAATGAAACAGAATACATGTAATCATTTGTAGTACCAAAAGGAAAAGGCTGAGTTGGATTAGCAATATTATCGTAACTACCAGACGGAATTTTATAAGTTTGTCCTTTCATATAGCAAGGAGAAAGGAGCAAACTTAAAACCAAAAGCCCAAAAAATTTAAAGTGTAAAGAGTTGAATTTCATACGCATTTATTTTTTATATAAAAGACTATTTTTATGTCCATTCGCAATACTACAAGGTATTTGCACTATAAAGTTACGCTTTAATTGAGTTTTGTCAATTAATTTAACCTAAAAATTGTTATGTTCTTAACGGTATCGCAAACTGTATGCAAGCGTTTGGAAATTAATTATCTTTTGTTAATTTACAGTAACACTTCTGTGGATGTTTTGCAGGACTTTGCTAAGGGGGCTCCTACGGATAGGGAGAAGTGCCGATAGTACAAAAGGATACGAGGGAATCGCTACCGTTCATGCACATCATAGTACAGTTTTTTGGGTTAATTAACTCAATCACAACATCCTACACCTATTCAACCGCAACTTTATTGTTGGAATAGCCGTATCTTTGCCCCCTAAATAAAATAACATGGAAGGATTTAGAGCGTTAGGATTAAGTGAGGAAATTTTAGACGCATTAGAAAAAAAAGGCTACGAATCGCCGACCCCCATACAAGAACAAACGATACCGCTTTTGCTTAACGGCAATTTAGACGTAGTAGGACAAGCGCAAACCGGCACCGGAAAAACGGCTGCTTTCGGGTTGCCTATTTTAGAACGCTTTGACCCTGCGCAACGAAGTGTGCAGGCGTTGGTATTAGCGCCTACCCGCGAGTTAGCCATCCAAGTAGCAGAAGAAATTAAAAGTTTTAAAGGGACTAAAAAAATATGGATTACTACTGTTTACGGTGGTGCGCCCATCAGCCAGCAGATGCGCGAATTGGAGAAAGGTACACATGTAGTGGTGGGTACGCCCGGACGTGTGATTGACTTAATCGAAAGAAAAAAATTGATCCTTGATGAAGTAAAATACGTAGTATTAGACGAAGCGGATGAGATGTTGAACATGGGCTTTATTGACGACATCGAGTTGATTTTAAAATCGTGCAACGAAACCCGCCGAATGTTACTGTTTTCAGCGACTATGCCGGATCGAATTTTAGCATTAGCCAAACGCTATATGGGAAAATTTGAAATGGTACGCATCGCCAAACAAGAAATTACGAACGTGAATATCGAACAGTCGTATTTTGAAGTACCGGATCGCGACCGCTTTGATGCCTTGTGCCGAGTATTGGATGTGGAAGAAGATTTTTACGGTATTATCTTTTGCAACACGAAAGCGGAAGTGGTAGAAATATCCAACCACTTGAACGATAAGGGATATACCGCAGATGCCCTGCATGGCGATATACAACAAAACCTTAGAGAAAAAGTAGTAAAGCAATTTAAGACCAATAAATTTGGCGTGCTGGTTGCTACAGACGTGGCTGCGCGCGGTATCGATATTTCGGATTTAACCCATGTCATCAACTACGGGTTGCCGCAAGATCCGGAATCCTATGTACACAGAATTGGACGCACCGGACGTGCCGGAAAATTAGGAAAAGCAATTGCTATTATTTCGCCGGACGAAAGAAGAAAATTGTTGTTTGTAGAGCGTATTGCTAAAACAAAAATGAAAAAAGGCAAATTGCCGGATGCCTTTGAAATGGTGAAGATAAAGAAACGCAGATTGGTAGAAAGCGTGGAAACCATTATAGGGACAGAGCATTATGAAGCGTATTTGTCCTTCGCAAAAGAATTAATCCAAGACAAAGAGGCGGAAGTATTGGTGGCGGCATTGATAAAACATTTTGCCAAAGATGAACTGAATCCGAAGGCCTATAAGCAAATAAAGGAAGTAGCTCCCAAAGAAGAATTTAATAGAGGCGACAGAAGTGGTAGAGATAACAGAGGTACCCGTGGAGGCGATAGAAGAGAAGGACGATTTAGCGACAGAAGAGATAGAGATGGCGGCCGCAACGGCGCACCAAAAAGAGGAGGCGGTTCTTCGCAGCGATTGTTTTTTGCTAAAGGCAGAGCAGACGGCATGACTCCACGTGCTTTATTAGACGAATTGAGAAATACAGCAGGCGTGGAATCTAGAAAAATTGACGATATCCGTATCTTGGATAATTTTTCTTTTTTCGCTACCAATAAAGAAGACGCCGATACCATTATAGCGGTATATAAGCGCAACAAAGGCAAAGAGAAATCTTTGGTAGATAGAGCCAGAGAACGCGACGACAGATAATTATTCTGTTTGTAAAATATAAAAAGCTCGAAGTATTTCTTCGGGCTTTTTTATTTTTGCTCGCCATTGTTGGAATTCCTTTCTACCGCCATTGTTGGAATTCTTTTCCAACAATCTTTAGTTTATGTTTTGGTGAAGAACACCAAAACGGACTTCGGAAAGTAGTTACCCACCAAGATTTATAATGTGGGTAGTATAAAATTTCCCGGTAATTGTTTTGAATGGACTTTCTCCGCCATTTTCCGATTTCACCTTTCCTTCAAAAGTTCCTTCCAGCATAGTATCTCCTATTTTTGTAAATGTAACAGAAGTATTTTGTGCTAAGATTGAAATGTAATAGCCATCAGCTGTCTTAAATCTAAAGTCAAAGTTTCCATTACTATCTCCTTCATTAATAGGTATTCCAGTATAACCTAATAGATGAGGTGCCATTGTCGCAGTACCATTATTTGCGCTTAGTTTTACAAAATTGGCGGAATTAAATAAAGCAGTAACTCCTGTATCTATCTTATACGTTTTTCCATCCATAGTGTATTCAATGTATTCGTAATTACTACAAGTTGGGCATACTTTACACTCTTTTTTGCAGGCACTAATTGCTATACTAAATAACAAAAGTAATGTGCTATATACTATCTTTTTCATAATTGATATTTTTTTAGATTCTTGTAATTGATTTTATGCTAAATTTCCCGCTTATCGTTTTTGCCGGTTTTCCTATATCTTCTTTAATAATTCCTTCAAATGTACCTTCTAATAAATTAGTTTCGTTCTTGGTAAAGGTTACTTTTGCTTTCGACGTGTTCCCAAGATTACCATAGGAAACCCCATCAATTCTAAAAATTAATTTCATAGGGCTGTACGCAGTGCCGATGATAATGCTAATATCTTGGCTATCCCCAATTTTTGCATCTAAATTTCCATCGGATAATCCCTGAAATTTCCCGCCAATAAATACGGCACTTACAGCATCGGTTTGTTGGTAAGTTTTCCCATCAACGGTGTATTCGATATACCCGCCACCAGTGGCTAAGTTGTCTTTTTTACAAGCCGAAAACGAAATAAAAAGAAATGCAGCAAGGATAATGCTAATTGTTTTGTTGATTTTGTTTGTTTTCATGAAATTAGTTTTGTTATTTATAAAATGCGGTTAGAAACAGTCGGGCCGTTTGGCAAATTTTAACCCATAAGGCGAAGTATTTATCAATTGATTTCCATAAGATGTAAGAGCGTTAAAATTGCCGTTTGTTGTCATTTGTCTGCTACCGCAGTTATCCGCCGTCCATACCCAGGCTAACCAACCAATTTTGTATTGTTCGCATTTTTGTAATGTAGTAGATAGGTCTAATGGTAGCGTACAATTTCCATTATTGTCATCTTGTTTGTTGGCTACTTCACCCAACACTATTGGTACGTTCCAAGTGGATGCATCTTGCAACAGCGTAGTAATTGCTGCTGCTGTACCTGCATACGAACTCCAATAAGCATGGGCACTGAAAATTAAATTGTGCTTTGGATCGTATGTTTGCATTTCCGTGCTTATGGTTTTCCATACATTTAAGTGTTGCCCACAATCACTAGCATCTAATAGTAATGGCATGTTTAACCCTGCATTTCGCAAGTTGGTAATAATGGTTTTATAGGTAGTTTTAAAAGTGTTTAATGCCGTTGCATTGTTGCCATTCCAGAGTACATACCCTGCTTCATTTAACGGATTGATGATTATCCATTTTTGATATTTTATCAGGATATTTTTTACGGCTGTTTGTGTGTACCAATTCGCCGTTGCTATCATCGAAGTACTATTATTATTGCACGTTTCGTCGTGCAGTTCAAGTATCGGAATCATCTTGTTTTTAATACAACGAGCAAGAGCAGAATCCAATAAAGCCATATTGCTATATGCCGGTCCGGAATTGGTTTTATACCAAACGATGCGCACGGCATTGGCACCACTTTTTGCAATCTCCGGGAATAGATTTTCGTTATTGTTCCAGCCCCAACTATACGCCGCATAGTTTACGCCCTTTAGTACAATGGTATCCCCGCAAGAAGTTATGATGTGGCTTCCTTTTACGGTAATTGTGGCTGTGGTTGTTCTTGTAGGTGTTGTCCCCGATGTTGTGTTATTTGTACCGCCCCCTGTAGGAGCAATATTAGTAGGCGTGCATGCGGTGAATAACAACAATACCGCAATAGAAATTAATGATTGAATACGTTTCATAGAGGTTGTTTTAGTGTGAATAAATTACGTTTTCTCTATTGTAAAAGTAGTCTGCGGACAAAAATCTATCAATACAAGAATTGTGTTTTTGCAGCAAGCAGTATGTTGAAATTAACTGTAATTACTTGATAGTTAATTAATTAGAGTTGTATTGTTTTTTGATGGAGCAAGTGCGGCTATTGAGCAAACGGACACTTTGACTGAGTATTCGGGAATTATTTTCTACCGATAAGATATTAAATACTTCGTCATTGTTGGAATTCTTTTCCAACAATCTTTAGTTTATGTTTTGGTGAATAACACCAAAACGGACTTTGGAATATTTACTATTAAATTGTATTTTTCCAAATGGTATGAAAGAAATACGTCTTGTTCAACTTATTCACGCATTGTCAAGCTCAGATATTGATTTTGTTAAAACCCAAATAAAGGCGCAGCAAAATAAAATGTATCTGCCATTATTTACCGCAATCCATCTGCTAATACAAACACCATTTAACCGTGAAGAAATATATTTAAGAGTGTATAAAAAAAAATGGACACCCAAAGGCGATGCCATTTTTCGCACAGATCAAAGTCGCTTAGCAGATTTTATTGAAGACATACTGATACAAAAACGTTGGAAAGCGCAAATAAAAAATGATGAAGAATGGCAGCAAGAAGAAAGAATAAATTTGTACCTCGATTTAAAATTATTTAAAGAAGCCGAGTACGTGTACAACGAAATTTCGACTGCTGTTTCATATTCATTTTCCGGCAAAAATAGGATAAACGATAAATATGCAGACTATTTGATGAAAAGCCATTTGCCACTCAAAGAAAAAGAGCGGCTAATGGGAGTGATTACAAAAAATTATTTGCAAAATTCTCAGCAAGAAGCAGAAATACGGCAGGCAAAATCGTGGTATTTAAAGTGCATGCATAATTATTATCACAAGCAACTTACAAATACTTTTTTCGAAGAAATTGTTGTAGAAGAAGTATTGAAAATTGCAGATGAATTTGTAAATGAAGAAGCTAAATTGATTATACTTAACGGCATTGCCTACCTGAAAATCGACAGCCCGGCAACGGATATTTCATTGCACATTTACGAAGAAACCGTCCGGCTGGCAACCATTTTGGTTAATTATCATCCGCGCTTCTTGCATTATAAAGCAAAGGCACTTCATCTTATCGGCACGCGCTATTCTATACTCGGAGATTTTAAAAATGGAAATAAATATTTTGAACAAGCCATAATAATAATCCCCAAAGAACAGTATCTGAATTATAAAACTATCTTCCTTAATTATGCAACGAATTGCAGCAAGCAAAAACAATTTGCTAAAGCGATTGAGTTAATACATTTATTGGAAGAAGAAGCCGCAAGAGATTCAAAATTAAAAACAGAATGCGCCATACGCAGTTTGAGTTGTTATCTTTTTATGGAAAATGCGCCAGCCATTCATGCCTTAGTGAATAGCCAAGATTATAATTTAATACAACCGCACGAAAAAATTTATTTCCGACTGTGTCAATGCAACGCTTTTTTGATGGAAAATGAATTTGAGTTTGCCCATTCCGAAATAACCAATCTGTTGCGTTCCAAGTTGATGCAGGAAATAGATGTCAATTTTATTCCGGCAACAGAATTGATGAACTTTATGATAGCTGCGGTTTTTAAAAATGGAAAAATAAAGCTAACGCCGGCGCAAGTACAACGATATGAAAAAGTGAAAGCAGCACTCAATATCCAACAATTTCCATATTTAAGACATTATTCCCCGTTTCTTTGGTTAGAACAAAAACTCCTACCACAGCACTGAGAATGATAGAATAGAATCCGAAACAAACTGTTTCGGATTTTTTTTATAAAAAAGCGAAGCCGCAAGGCTTCGCTTACAAAAAATGAAAAATGAGTAAAAACAGGCAATACTCAATATCAGCTATCAATCTATTTTACATTCTACCAAAGACAGATATTATTGAATAAAAATTCTTCTTATAGTTTAATGATGTAACCACCCGGATGGTCTATTTCTCCATCAATGTCGAATGACTGTTCACTTACACCATCATTTATTTTGACGGTAACAGATGCCGGAGGATTTGTGCCTTCATTTTTAGCAATAATGCCAATCCAATTATTGCCGTTTTCTAAAGTAACATTGAAGCATTTTTCTGCGTTTTTCAATTCATAATTTGTTACCAATGCTTTCCCGTTAAATATTAAATCAACAATATCGCCATCTTCTACGCTGTTATCATAAATGCAGATAGAAATGTTTTTCTTGGCAACTGTGATAGTACCTTGATTAGTGTAGTTGGCAGGTAACTCTGTTTGTACTTTGTCTTTTTTGCAGCCAATCGCTAACAAGATTGTCATTGCAAATAATAAAATAATTCTGTTCATTCTTTTTGTTTTTTAGCAAGTTATTAATTTTTTTGTCGTTATTGAATCTCACACTTTAATGAGAACCGTCATTCCGAACGTTCGAAACTCACTCGTACCTCGCTCGAAAAGACGGCTCGCATTTTAGATTCTCTTTTTTAATTTTTATACAATGTTAGTTCGCCGGAAACTATAGCCGGATTATTTAGTTCACCTTTATTGAAAAATTCGTTTGCTTGTAATTTCAAGTTGGAAAACGAGCATTTTATTTCATCGCCATTTACTGTAAAATCTAATTTTCCGGTGGCATTGTCCGATTCCCAAATCATTTGTGGTTGTCGCATGTCGTTGTAGCCTATGGATACGTAATGGGCATCTTTATCGTCAGCATTTTTTATAATTTTGTAAGAAGAGGAAGAGGTTGGCAACTGGTCGGTTGAGAAATCAATAGTAAATACTTTTAGCTTGGTGCTATCGTCTTTAACGACAATGGAAACACTGCCCATACTGGTTAATGCACCACATACGCCGTTGATTTCGTAAGTTTTTCCACTGCATTGCAAACTAATATTCCCACGTCCTTCTTTGGCTACGACTGCCGTTGTTTCTTTGGCTTTCTGAATAACATCTTCTACCGTAGTGCTTTTACTTTTGCTATTATTGCACGACAAGAAAAGAAAACTTGTTATGTAAAAAATAATGATTGTTTTTTTACTCAATAAATTAGAAAGTAATTTTTTGAGTTTGTGAAGTTTTGCTTTCATTTTCTGTGATTTTTTTTGTGCATTAATTTATTTTCTCTGTTTTATATTTCAGGATGAATAATTAAGGAATAACGACTTTTACAAAAGAGGTTTTTGGGGCAGTAGCTTCATCTGTGCCTAACTGAGAAGCATCATTTGCACCGGCTGCCCATAGTGTGCCGTCTGTTTTTTGGATAGTAAGATGTGCTGTACCGGCACTCATTGCTTTTACATTGTCTGCTGCTTTTACCCAAGTAAGTAGAGTATTAGTATTTCCTGTGGCTAATTGTCCGTAACCGTTCGACCCCGTAACCCAGAGTGTATTGTCTGTTTTTATGATAACACTGTATTCACTATGTACGCCTGCTGCAATATAGTTAACATTTTCTGCTACTTTGATAAATGTTGGTACCCCAAGGTCTGAGGTGGTAATGCCGAATTGCCCTACATCGTTCCACCCGCAAGCCCAAACTGTTTTATCGTTTTTAAGTAACAGACTATAACTATATCCTGCCGCAACTGCTGTTATATTATCAGCAACTTTTACTAATTCTGTTTTAGTTACATAAGTGCCATCGCCTAATCGTCCACCATTATTAAACCCAACAGCCCATACAGTACCATTTGTTTTCAAAATAAGTGTATGCCAAGTTCCCACGGCTACAGATTTTACATTGTCCGTTACTTTTACAAAAGTGCTTGTTTCGGCAGGTGTTGCACCAATGCCTAACATTCCATCTTCATTTTTGCCTGTTGCCCAAAGTGAATTATCATTTTTAAGAATAAAAGTGTTGTAACGACATGCAAAAACGGCTTTGCCGTTATCCGCAACCTTTACAAAAGAAGTTCTCATATCTTTAGTGCCATCGCCCAAATTACCGGACAAATTACGTCCTGTTGCCCAAACGGTATTATCATTTTTAATGATAAACGTTTCTTGGTAACCTGCGGTAACAGATTTTACACCATCTAAAACTTTTACCCACTTATTAGGATTGGTAGCACTACCTATTCCCAGAAAACCACGATCGTTCCACCCAGTGCCATATAGCGTACCGTCTGTTTTTAGCAGCATAGTATGTCCGCCACCAGAAGAAAATTGGGCTACGCCGGGAGTCGGATTTACTTTCTTGTCTTCTTTATTACAAGCAACTGCTAATAAGAGTGCCATTGTAATTAATAAAATAATTTTGTTCATGATTTAATTTTTTTGTAGTTAATAATTTATTTTTCTTGCCGTTATTGAGCGAGAAGCAAACAATCTCAAGATTACTTCGCTGTTGTCATTCCGAACGTAGTGAGGAATCTTTTTTAACTTGTTGGGATTTCTCCCGTTGGTCGAAATGACGGTCGGCACTTTTAGATGATGATTTGCATAAATCTTTATCGCCATTTTTTGGTTCAATGCCGTTTGCGGTAAATCCACATTCGGTTACTTTTTTGACAAGTTCGTTATAAGGTGTTCCATCTGAACTGTAATCTAAAGTAATCGTTCCTTTATTGTCTATTTTTACATCAAACACACCATCTAATTTTTTCAATTCTTTGATAATTCTTTCCTGACCTAAGGTGCAGGTGGCGTTGGTTTTGATGGTGTTGTTATCTTCTGCTCTTGCTGTGAAAAAAAGCAATAAGAAAGCGAGCGGCAATGTGTTTTTCATAGTTTTATTTTTATAAAACAAAGTTGTTTGATTTTATTATTGAGAGCAACAGAGATTTTATCGATTTGTGATGTTTGATTTTATTTTATATGTTGTATGTTGTTGATAATCATTTAATTAATTATTCAGCAGACTCTCTTTTTTAAACTATTTATATACTAAAACACTACTGAACGTTCCATTTTTAAAATCGTAATAAACTCCTATACTACCCCAATCGTACTGCAAATGATAATGCCTTCCTGCCTTATTCATGTCCCATTTGAAATTGCTTTTATCGTCTAGTTGTCGGGCAATCCAGCGTGTTTCCACATCTCGGTTGCTGCTCCAAGGAATGCGTTCTATTGGTTTTGTTTCTACTTCAAATTCAATTTTATTTAGGTGTTGTTTGCCAAAGTAGAAATAGAATTTTAAGTAATACTTCCCCAGCTTTTGTTGTTGAAGAATGTACACATTGCGATTGTATTCTGACTTTGTAATTTTATCTTTTCCGAAATGTCTAAGAAGTTCTTCTAATGTTGTATTCTTAGAAACAACAAAACCATTATCAAAACAAAGCTCGCCTGTATCTTTATTGATTATTTTTTTATCCATTTTTTTTATTTTTTGTTCGATGACGGTTCACCGGATTTTGTCTATAAATGCGAGTCGTCATGCCGACGTTAGGAGGTATCTAGATATGAAAATAACTTTACCCAAACTCGTCGGGATTTCTCACTCGTTCCTCGTTCGAAATGACGCACTCACTTTTAGTTTTTAGTTCACTGTTCACTGTTCACTGTGAACAAACAGCCGTCAACTATTTATATAAATTATAATCGCCCAAACAACCGGCATAGTTTGCCCAAGCAGCATCTTCGCCGCCGGAAAAATTTAATGGTAATTGTGGCAATAAACGAAATGCTTCATTGATACGTGTCATAAAATCTTTTTGACTCAAACCTGTATAAATAAAAAATCTTCGCTTTTCATTATCGGTAACATGAAACAACATTACTGCTGCCAAATCATATTCGAGTGTATCTTTCAGACAGGCTTCCACTTCATTTAATAATGCCATTTCATTATTGTCTTTTCCAATGGTTGCCGACATAAAATCTACAAAAACAGCTTGTGGATATTTGCCTGTTTCTTTGATGTTTTGCAAGTTTGGTCGAATACTTACTTTCATGCTGTCGGTAGAAAATGTACCCCATTCATCATTTAAAGTAATGCCATTTACTACATATTCTTTTGGTGTACTTTCTTCTTTTATACTCAAAATATTCTTGTACATAAACTGCATTTTTCTTTTCAGGTAATTATACAATTTACCATTGATGTTGTACAAAACTGTAATACTTCCACATTGCATACGTGCTTTGCCTTCCTCATCAAAAATGAATTTTACGGCTGTGCTGCTGAGTTCTACTTTTTCTACGCCTCCGTAAATACTGTACGATTGGTCGTTGATAGAAATATGTACTCTGCCATTGATGTATTTTTTTTCAAAATCATCTTTTGCATCAAAGCCAAGTTGCAATACGATATGCTGCTGTGTTTGTCGGTTGAGAAATTCCACCATTTGTACATCAAATTCGCTAATGTAGATTTGAATGTTGTTTGCTGTAAAATCTGAAGGAGTGAGCGTTTGCTGTTGTTGTTGCGGTTGCACAGGTGTTGCCCCTTGCATCATTGCAGCGGAAAATGCCATAGCAGTTTTGCCCATATCATTCGGATCCATCATTTTAGCCGTATAAAAATCTTTGGCTTCTTGCCATTGTGCTAAAGTGTAGCCGTGAGAGGAGCAAATTTCTTGTTCTTGTTGTGCGTTTCCTGCTGCCGATATCATTGTCAGGTAAATAGAAGCGTATTGTTCTAATGTTAGCATAAAATTTGTTTTTAAGTGTTTAATAATTTTATTTTTTAATGAATAACTTTCTTTTGATGAGCATAATGTGATTTTGGATGTGTTCCCATAATTCCATCATTGCAGATGGTGCAGATTAATCCTAATTCAGAACCTACTTTTATATCTTCATAATCGTGAATCAGAATAGTATCATCAAAGTGAAATTTTGCTTTTAAGCTTTTGGGATCTAATACCGCATCGTAATAAATCCATTCTCTGCAATTTTTTGACCAAACTTGCCCTCTATAAATTTCCGCGATACCTTTTGTTTTTAGGTAATCTTCCAATGGTTTTAGATGAATGCACATAGCGTTTGCTCTGTTGTTAATAAACATGGTTCGGTGTTTTTATCGTTTTGCACTTTAAAGAGAACTGTCATACGAATGTAGTAAGCCGTCATTCCGTCTCGCCTCAGGCGAGAGAGGAATCTCTTTTATCTTGTTGGATTTCTCCTATTGGTCGTTCTGATATTTCGGAATGACAGATTACATTTGCGGAATCTCTCTTTAATAAATTATTGTTGCTCTAATGTGCCATATTGATATTTATTTGAAGAACTATTATAATATACGGATTCTAATTTGCCGTTTACCAGTACAACCATTTCTCTGTCATCGCCTCCCGGTTGGATTCTGGCGGCGATATTGCCTATGAGTTCATAATCATTGGTACGCACAGGACTACCTACGATATAACCTACACCTACTTTTTGTGTACCTGTTTGGAAAGTATAAAAGAATTTTGGGTGCAATAAGTTGCCATTGGGATAGTAATATTTGCCTGCAAAAGTCTTTCCTTCTAATTGGTTGGTACTTGGCTTTTTGATAAGCTGAAGTTCTGATATGTCAAAACTAGGAGTTATACTGACTTTACCATTATCAATGATAATTCTGGGCGTATCGTCAATATCAATCTCAATAGTTTTATCATCAATAATCTTGTAAGAAGCAATAGCACCGCCTGATGTAAAATATATATTTAATTTTTTACCGGGCAAAAATTCTATTAACATTAAATCATGGTCTGGGTATTTTCCAAAAATTAAATAGCCTTCTAATTTATTGATGTCAAAGGTTTTCTCTTTTTTGCAACCTGTAAATAGCAGTGTAGCAAATAACAACGCAAATAGCATTGTTCTTTTCAGTGTTTTAATTGTTTTCATTTCCTGTTATTTTAATTGTGAATGAATTTATTGATAGAATTATTTACTGAAATCAAAAGGTTTATCTTTGTCGGGAGAAGTATATTCCTTGTGAAATGAATAACTGAAATCTAACGTAAACCCTTTATCAAAAGAAAAAGATGGATGGTCGGTATTTTTATCGTTACGTTCTAAGATGTGTAATTTCTTAGCATCAAAATCAAAAAAGTAATAATATGAAAAATCTTTTTGGTTGGTGCTGGTAACGGCATCTATTGTTTTCCAATTAATTTGATTGCAGGTAGAACACATATCCGGTAAATTGCTTTGTATAATTAATGGAGTTGTACTTCTTTTTCCGTAATACAAATATTTCTGATTTGGAAAATCATAGAAAATATAAGTATCTGTTTGAGCATCATTATTATAGGCTTTTTCTAGAGAATACGTTGCCGCAGAAAATTTATTAATAGCATTAAAGGAAGTAGAAATATCGGGAAATCCGCTAGCAAATGAGAAAGTTGAATTAAATGACGGTATGTCGTTAAGCAACCATTTCATTTTATTTTGCGTGTGTATCAAATTTGTACTCGGATTGAATAACTTAGCATTACACGTCATAAAAATATTTACATTATCCGTTACAGGCAATTGATAATCCTTAGGTGTAATAATTTCTTTTAAATTGAAGCTCGTATAATCATCAGGTTCCATGCGTACAACACGCCATTCGTTTCCTTTTTTCTGATAGAAATCTAACGTTGTCATGTTGCCATCAGCATCTAAAGAGGTATTAACTAATTTTGTAAACTGCCAACCTTCATGTTCATTGTTTTCTTTTTGGCAAGCACTAAATGAAATGCAATAAATAATGAGGATAAAGAATAATTTGAAATTTTTCATTGGTATCATTTTTTGTAATACAAATTTGTATCAAACAAAAAACGAAGACAACTAAAATATTTGGATTTTGTGAGTGAATTCTAAATAAATACAAACAAAAGATTTTGATAATCAATTTGTTGTATGTATTCGTGGTACGTGTTTTTCTACTAAATTATTCTCAATTTCTTCTTTCAACCAAAGGTAAACCGATACTTTTTTAAACTCGACAGGGCTTGTTTTTTCAAATTCAGTAATGTCATCTAATAAAGATTTTACGTCTTTATCAGACCACTTTTTTTGCAAACTATTTTTTTGAGAAATAGTGTATAATTTCTTATAGATATTGGAAACCGGCTGGTAATACTGCATATTATCGGCAGCGTATTTTGCGTTTAGTAAACTATTGATAATAGAAATTGCTGTATCGTATTCTTTTATTAAATAGAAGTATGCTGACTTAATCACTTTCAACATATAGTTTTGCGGAAACGGTGCAGTATCCAAATCGTAGTTGATGAATTTTTCCAACTGTAATGTGTCACGCAAATAAAGATAACATAGCAAACGATTTTGCAACAACATATTTTTATATAATAAATTGTCGGTAGAAAACTCATGCACCATTACATAAAGTGCTTCTTTGTACATTCTATTTTTCACCAAATTTGTTACATAGTTTACATAAAAGACAGTACGGTGTTGCTGAAAATCTTCATCAATGATTTTCTTTATTTTAGTAAATATTTCATGTGCTTTTGGGAAATGACCATTTGCAGAAAGCTCTCTGCCGAGTGCCATTTGTATGATGATATTGTTCTCCTGTTGCAGTTTGTTTTTCTGTGCAATCGGTTCAATTGCCTCAATTGCCTTGTTGATATTGCCTATGCGTACATCAAAATCAGTAGAAAATGTATTACTGAAATGATTATAAAAAGTGCTCATGTTGTTTTCTGCAAGCATCTCTTCAAAATAAGCAGTAATCGGCTCAATATGCTTTACAGTTTGTGTGTTGTAACAAAGCCAATTGTGTAAGGCAATAGATAAGTTAATCCGTGAGCAGTATGTTGCAAATAAATCTTTCAGAGTGCGGATACTTTCTTCTATATGTGGAGGAAAAGCTTCCATGCGTTTAGCTACATCGGGAATGCTGTGTTGTAGATTTAATGCCATAATTAATTGGGCATCCAATGCAAATGGATAGGAAGCATATTCATGTTTTTCTTTCGATAAAATTTCAGTTTGCTCTGTAACACCTTGTAGGTATTTCATTTTATCATACATCTGCACCAACAGCCATTGGTTATAGGCTTCGTTATGCTTAGAAATATATTCATGCTGTTTTTGAATTAGAAATGATTCAATAGTTTCTTTTAGCAAGCGAATTTCATTGCGCCATAAATAATCATTTTTTTCAGAGTATGTTTTCCCGAATAATTTTTTAAATAAAAGTGAGCGTCCTAATTGTTCTTCGTTCTTTGCACTTGCAAGTAACTTGTATAATTTTTCAGTACGCTGTTTTTTTATAATGGCAAAATATTTCTGAATATCTTTAGAATAGCAGGATTCAACTTTCTGTATTAATAAAATGATTGGATGTTGTTGCATAAAAACAAATTTAAAATCTTTTTATTTAATTCATAAAAAATATTCTATTGTAAATAACTGCTTCTCAGCCCTCAACGAGTCGTTTTTAGGGATATAATTCACACAATCTTTTCTACAATTCTCAAATCGTTCATAAACCAATGTTTATAATTAAGCCTTGTTAATCACCTATTTATACTTTTAATTCACAGGCAATGCACATAAAATATGCAGATATGCACATTTTTCGAGTTGTTAACATTGGTGTCAATGGTAAAAAGTGGCAAGAAGTGGGAATTTGTGTGAGTTTTATTTTATTTTTGCTTATCTAAATATCCAAACGTATAAATGATAGGCTTAACCGGAAATTATGAAGTAAAAGTGGACAGCAAAGGCCGATTGCGTTTGCCAACCAATCTTTTGCAACAACTTCCGGAAAATAGCAGATTGCATTTTGTGTTGAATAAAGGAATGGGAAAATGTCTTCGCCTTTTTCCAAAAACACAATGGGATAGTGTAACACAAGAAATGAACAAGTTTAGTTACTTCAGAACGGACGAGCGAAATTTCCTACGAGCATTTTACCAATTGGCCACTCAAGTAGAAGCAGATAGCAGCGATAGAATCCTACTTTCCAAAAGATTAATGGAAAATGTTGGCATTACAGATGAAGTAGTGATAACGGCATTTCACGATGTAATTGAAATTTGGGACAGTAAAACGTATGCTGCTACTATTGTAGAGCCGGAGAATTTTGCAGATATGGCCGATGATGTTTGGTCGAAATTAAGTGATAATAAATAGTTCTTTAAAAACGGTAAACAAAATTACATGTATCATATTCCGGTAATGCTGAACGAATGTATAGAAGGGTTGCAAATAAAACCGGACGGAATTTATGTAGATGTAACTTTTGGCGGCGGCGGACATTCCAAAAAAATATTGGAACACTTAAACGAAAAAGGAAAATTATTTGCTTTTGATGTGGATGAAGATGCGAGGAGAAATATACCTAATGACACCCGATTCACCCTGATACAAGCAAATTACAGATACTTAAAACGCTTTTTAAAATTGTACGGAGTAACAAAAGTTCAGGGCATCTTAGCCGATTTCGGAATTTCATCGCACCAAATTGATGAACCCTCCCGCGGCTTCGCTACCCGCTTCGATGCTCCTTTGGATATGCGCATGAACACCAAAGAAGGTATCAGCGCAAAAGAGGTAGTCAATAATTATTCTGCGGAGCAATTGCAGCATATTTTGGGCTTTTACGGCGAAGTTATTAATGCAAAAACGTTGGCAAACAAAATTGTAGAAGCTCGCACCTTACATCCTATTGAAACCACAAAAGATTTGGTTGAAATAGGCAAAACAGTAAGCAAAGGAATTGAAGTAAAATACTTAGCACAAGTATTTCAAGCCATCCGCATTGAGGTAAATGATGAATTGAATGCCATTAAAGAATTTTTACAACAAAGCGAAGAAGTTTTAGATACAAATGGTCGCTTAGTGATAATGAGTTATCATTCTTTGGAAGATAGATTGACAAAAAATTTTATGAAAAATGGCGTATTTGATGGCGAACCGGAAAAAGACATCTTCGGAAAGTTTGAACATCATCTAAAAGTAATCACCAAAAAACCGATAGAAGCAAGTGCAACAGAATTGAAAATAAATTCAAGAGCACGAAGCGCAAAATTGAGAATAGCACAAAAAAATTGATGATAGAAGCGGAAGTAAATACAGTGGAAACGGAAAATGAACCTACGCCCAAACCGCAAGGAAAACTACAGCGTATTGTAGAAGGTTTTTTGCAGCTTTTTGGGGTAGAAGATTTTATCTCTTATGCACAAGTGATGCATAATTTCTTCTTTGTCGTCGCTATCGTGTTTGTTGGCGTGCTTGAAATCTTTAATACACACCTTGCTGTACGGCTGAATAGAAGTATTAATAAAAAACAAGACGTAATAAAAGAACTACGCTGGGAATATATGAATGTGAAAACAGAAATGAACCTAAAAAGCAAACAATCAGAATTGCAAAAAATAGTAGAACCGTATGGATTAAAATCGTTACAAGAACCACCTAAAAAAATTGAAATAAATAAAGATGCTTTAGATTAAACAACTAACTAAACCAACAATTAATACGCTTGAATATAAAATCCAACATATTATTCCGAATATACCTCGTAGGGGCTTTATGCTCGCTATTTGGAGTAGCGGTGTTGGGAAAAGTATATTTAATTCAAACCGACAAAAAAAATAATTGGAAAGAACAAGCAGACAGCTCAACAACAAGGTTCTTTGATGTGAGCGGTGAACGAGGAAATATTTACTCGGCAGATGATAAACTGCTTGCCACTTCCGTACCCTTTTTTGAATTGCACATCGATTTTGCTTCTAAGGCAATGACTAAAGAGATATTCGACCGCAATGTCGATTCATTGGCGTATTACATGTGGAAATATTTCAATCAAAATACAGAAGCCGCTTATCGCCAACAATTAAAAAAAGCAAGAAAAGAAAGACGCCGTTATTTTTTGCTTGCGCCAAAAGTAAACTACATTATATTAAACGAAATAAAAAAATGGCCGCTTTTCAGAGAGGGGAAATTTAAAGGCGGATTGATAGTTGAAATGCATCAAGAGCGCACCAATCCGTATGGTTATTTAGCAAAGCGAGTTATTGGCATAAAACGGGAGAATGCACAAAACATAGGCTTGGAAGAAGCCGCAGATTCTATATTAAGAGGCGTAAACGGAAAGGTATTAAAACAAAAAATTGCAGGAGGTGAATGGGTGCCGATGAAAAGCGCACGACAAATAAACCCTAAGGATGGATATGATATTGTAACTACTATCGATATCGGGCTGCAAGATATCACGGAGTCCACTTTGCTGCAATCTGTTACTGCGTATCAAGCTGATTTTGGCTGTGCTATATTAATGGAAGTAAAGACCGGCGCAATAAAAGCCATTGCCAATCTCGGCAGAATGGCAAATGGCGGATACGGCGAAGTTTTTAATTATGCATTGGGCATGAGCAATGAACCCGGATCCGTATTCAAGTTGGCAGGTTATCTTTCTTTGTTTGATGATGGGTATATTACCCCCAAAGATTCCATAAACACTAATCATGCCAGCGCTGTTTTTGGCGGTCACCTTCTCACCGATGATGGCCATAATACACAATATACGTTCCTTACTCCGGGAAAGGCATTTGCCATCTCCTCCAATGTAGCAATAGCTACTTGGCTGAATAAATATTATGGAAATAATAAAGAGAAATTCTATAAAAAATTACAACAATTCGGACTTACGCAACTTACCCATGTAGGCATAAAAGGGGAGCGAAATCCATTCATCAATAAGCCTAAGAATTGGAGCGCAATGTCTTTAGCATGGATAGCGCACGGTTACGAAGTGAAGTTTACCCCTTTACAACTATTAACATTTTATAATGCCGTAGCAAACGCCGGCACACGCGTAAAACCGTACCTCATTCAGCAAGTAGTAGATAATGGGAAAGTAATCAGAGAATATAAACCCCAATCGTCGAGTGAAAAAATTTGCAGCCCCGAAGCGGCTGCAATGGCAAAAGAAATAATGCTGCGCGTTACAGAAGATGAGAATGGTACTGGCAGAAGCATTAGAACACCGCATTATAGAATTGCAGGAAAAACAGGCACCGCAAAAATGAGCTTCGACAACAAAGGATTTACCCAAAAAAACTTGTCTTCTTTTGTCGGCTTTTTCCCGGCGGATAACCCATTGTACTCTTGTATTGTAGTCGTTGGCGGCCCACAAGGGCTACTTACTACAGGCGGAGCGGTGTCTGCTCCAATATTCCGTACTATGGCAGATAAAATTATTACATCAGACATAAAAACAATAAAAGCCATCAATAAAGATTCTACCATCGCCAATAAACCGATACCGTTTGCAATAGGTACTAAAGAGGATATAAAAGAAATTAATAATCGCTTCCGTATCAAATTCGATTTTAAACCTGAATGGGAATTTGCATTTGTGAAAAGCGACTCTACCGGAAAATTCTTTGTTGGCAATGTTCCTGTTGAAGATAAAACAGTACCTAATGTAAAAGGGATGTTAGCCGATGATGCGGTGGCAATATTAGAAAATAAAGGCTTAGTGGTGTCTTTTTACGGAAAGGGAAAAGTATCCATGCAAACTATACCGGCCGGAAGCCCGATAGTAAAAGGAAGTAGAATACAATTGATATTAAACTAATGAAGCTATTAAAAGAAATATTAAATACAGTGCAAACGATTACCATAATCGGCGATACTTCTACGGCTATCTCTTTACTGCAATTAGATTCTCGAAAGGTATCAAAAGGAGATGTGTTTTTTGCCGTAAAAGGAACTACTGTTGATGGGCATACCTTTATCCCAAAAGTAATAGAACAAGGTGCTGCGGCGATTGTGTGCGAAGATTTACCACAAACAATATCGCCGGCTGTAGTATATCTGCAAGTGCAAGATGCCCGTAAAACATCAGCTATCATGGCTTGCAATTATTTTAATCATCCATCCAAAAAAATAAAATTAATTGGCGTAACCGGTACCAACGGCAAAACCTCTATCGCTACTTTGCTTCATCAAATTTATACCGACAAAGCGTATAAATCAGGGTTGCTTTCGACTATTGTAAATAAAATCCAACATACAGAAATCCCTTCTACACATACTACTCCCGACCCTATTGCTATCAACGCATTGTTGAATAAAATGGTAGAGGAAAAGTGTGAATACGCTTTTATGGAAGTAAGCTCTCATGCCGCCGATCAAGATAGAATAGCTGGACTGTATTTTACGGGAGCGATATTTACCAATATCACTCACGACCATCTAGATTATCATAAAACATTCCAAGACTACATCTACGCAAAGAAGAAATTTTTTGACCAACTGCCCGATGGTGCTTTTGCATTAACCAATATAGATGATAGAAGAGGGGAGGTGATGCTACAAAATACAGCCGCAAAAAAATATACGTATGCTATTAAAAGTTTGGCAGATTTCCGATTTAAAATTTTGGAAAATGCGTTTTCCGGCTTAGTAATCGATTGTGATGGAGTTGACGTGCATTTGCAAATGACAGGACGGTTTAACGCATATAATTTGTTGGCTATTTATGCTACTTGCGTGTTGTTGGGAATGCCTAAAGCAGAAGCATTAAGCGCAATATCTACGCTAAAAGGCGCAGAAGGCCGGTTTGATGTTTTTGTTTCTTCTGTAAATAAAAACGTAGGAATTATTGATTATGCGCATACGCCCGATGCATTAAAAAATGTATTAGATACGATAAATGAAATACGCAGCCATAACGAAAATGTAATTACTATAGTAGGCTGTGGAGGCAATAGAGATAAAGCAAAACGACCGGAAATGGCACACATCGCCAGCGAATTGGCAGATAAAGTAATCCTTACTTCAGATAATCCGAGAAATGAACAACCTGACGAAATAATAAAAGAAATGAAAGCAGGTGTGCCGGCACAGAATTATAATAAAGTGCTGAGCATTACAGACAGAAGAGAAGCAATACGTGTGGCCTGCAGCATAGCAGCACCCAAAGATATTATCCTTTTAGCAGGAAAAGGACATGAAAAATATCAAGAAATAAATGGCGTAAAATATCCATTTGATGATAAGGCAATATTGCAAGAAACATTTTTAGAAATGAATAAATAAAATAGAGATGCTATACTACTTATTCAAATATTTACATGAAACGTTTGGTGTATCCGGCTCTCGGTTATTTCAATACATTTCATTCCGTGCTTCGCTGGCTATCATCTTATCGCTGATAATTTCTATGCTCATAGGTCGTCGTGTTATTCGATGGTTGCGTAAAATGCAAATCGGAGAGTCTGTACGCGACTTAGGCTTGCAAGGACAATTGCAAAAAAAAGGAACACCTACCATGGGCGGGGTCATTATTATAGCTGCTATTGTTATTCCTACATTGTTGTTTGCCCGTTTAGATAATGTATATGTAATCTTATTGCTCGTTTCTACATTATGGATGGGCGCTATCGGCTTTTTAGATGATTATATCAAAGTCTTTAAAAAAGATAAAGAAGGATTACGGGGTAAGTTTAAAATATTAGCACAAGTTGTATTAGGCTTAGTAGTAGGTTGTGTGTTGTATTTCCATCCCTCAGTAAAAGTTAGAGACTTTGATAATGTTTTTGAATATCAAATACAAAAAGATGGCACGATAAATTGGGATAATCCTATTCAAGTATTCCCATCGGCAAATGCAATGTATGAAGGAAAAGGAATTGTAGTTGGCGACAAATTTTTATCCCACGAAACAAAAGCCTTAAAAACCAATATTCCGTTTTTAAAAGACAATTTGCTGGATTATTCTTATTTCCTAAAACCATTTACGGATGATTATCAAAAATGGGGTTGGATAATTTTTATCCCATTTGTAATATTCGTAATAACGGCAGTTTCCAATGCTGCCAACCTCACCGATGGTATTGATGGATTAGCAGCAGGCGTATCGGCAATAGTGCTGATTACATTGGCAATTTTTGCGTATATATCCGGTAACGTAAAAATTGCAGATTACCTTAATGTGTTATACATCCCTAACTCTGAAGAGGTAGTAATAGTTTGCGCTGCACTTATCGGTGCTACTATAGGTTTTTTATGGTACAATGCATTTCCTGCTACCGTATTTATGGGCGATACCGGCAGCTTGATGTTGGGTGGAGTTATTGCCACCGTGTCACTCATTGTAAGAAAAGAATTATTAATCCCGGTGTTGTGCGGTATTTTTTTAGTAGAAAATTTGTCGGTGATGATACAGGTGAGCTATTTCAAATACACTAAACGGAAATATGGTGAAGGAAGAAGGATTTTTAAAATGTCTCCACTGCACCATCATTTTCAGAAAGAAGGATACCATGAAGCAAAAATTGTTTTACGCTTTTGGATTGTAAGTATCCTTTTGGCAGTAATCACATTCGTAACCTTAAAAATCAGATAAGAAGTGGCAGAAAAAATAGTCATATTAGGTAGTGGTGAAAGCGGTGTAGGCGCAGCAATTCTTGCTCAGAAGCAAGGAATGGAAGTATTTGTTTCTGATTATGGAAAAATAAAGCCGAGTTATAAAGAAGAATTAGCAGCTTTGCAAATTGCATTTGAAGAAGGGAGGCATTCTGAAGATATTATTTTGTCTGCTACTACTATTATTAAAAGTCCGGGCATTGCAGATAAAACACCTATCATACAAAAAATAAAAGAAAAAAATATTCCGATTATTTCCGAAATAGAATTTGGTTATCGATTTTCTAAAGCCAAGATAATTGCTATTACCGGAACAAACGGAAAAACCACTACCACCTCTTTAACTTTCCATATTTTAGAAAAAGCAGGATTAAACGTTGGCTTAGGCGGAAATATCGGAACATCTTTTGCACGCCAAGTTGCCGCCGGAGATAAAGACTATTTTGTATTAGAAATTAGCAGTTTTCAATTGGATAATTGCATAACGTTTAAGCCTTACATTTCTATTTTATGCAATATCACAGAAGACCATTTAGACAGATATGGGTATAAGTTTGAAAATTATATCCATTCAAAATTTAGTATTACCAAAAACCAAGATGCATCAGATTTTTTTATCTTCTGTGATGATGATGCTGTGACAAAACAATATTTACCTTCCGTAAATCAGCACGTACAAAAGATACCATTTTCCTATTATCATGCGGTAGAGCATGGTGCGTATATACATAATGAACAATTAATTATCCAACTCAATAAAAACAACTTTACTATGCCAATCAGCGAACTATCTATCCACGGAATCCACAACTCGTACAACTCAATGGCTGCAGCTATCTCTGCAAAATTAGTCGGGGTACGCAATGAAAAAATCAGAGAAAGCTTAGAAGATTTTCAAAACCTTGAACATCGTTTGGAGTTTGTTGCCACTATCAAAGGTGTAGATTTTATTAATGATTCAAAGGCCACTAATGTAAATTCTACATGGTACGCGTTGGAGTCAATGACGAAGTCAACGGTGTTAATTGCCGGTGGGGTAGATAAAGGAAATGATTATACACTCCTCAAAGACTTAGTAAACAGTAGAGTGAAAGCCATCATTTGCTTAGGAAAAGATAATGAAAAATTACATGCAGCTTTTGCCTCTGAAGTCGGCTATATTGTCGATGCTCAAAGTATGGAGCAAGCAGTACGGATGGCGTATAATATTGCAGATAAAGGAGATGTAGTATTATTATCCCCTTGTTGTGCCAGCTTCGATTTATTTGAAAATTATGAAGATAGAGGCAGACAATTTAAAAGAAATGTATTGAATCTGTAATGTCAATAATTCAATCAATTTTTAATAAAAACAAATGATAGGTAGAATAGTCAATAACATCAAAGGCGATAAGTATATCTGGTACGTAGTGCTAATACTAAGTGCATTTTCTTTGTTGTTGGTGTATAGTTCTACGCGCTCATTAGCCTATAGAGATGAACAAGGCAATACGGAGTATTATTTGTTTAAGCATGGATTTATTTTAAGTGTAGGATTATTTATCATTTACTTTGTTCATAGAATTGACCATCGCTATTTTTCGCGTATTGCACAAATGATGCTGTTGATATCAATCCCTTTATTGCTCTATACAAAATTTTTTGGTGTAAAAATTAATGATGCCAGCCGCTGGATACGCATTCCGGGAGGGCTTACCTTTCAGTCTTCCGATTTTGCTAAGCTCGCATTAATTATGTACACCGCAAGAATGTTGTCTAAAAAACAAGGCGTTATTAAAGACATTAAAGAAGTGCTTATTCACATCATGCTGCCAATAGTTGTTATTTGCGGATTGATTATGTTGGATAATTTATCATCCGCTGCAATATTGTTTATGACTTGCATCGTTGTGCTGTTTATTGGTCGAGTAAGTACAAAATTTATCCTTGCAATAATTGGTGGAGGAATAGTAGTAGCCGGTATGATTTTTGCCGCTTCTTGGTTTTTGGCTAAAGACCACGGCCGTGCAGACGTTTGGATACAGCGTATTAAAAGTTGGACAAATCCTGATGTAAATTCAGATGATTTTTACCAACAAAAACAAGCCAATATCGCCATTGCAAAAGGCGGATTGTTTCGTGTAGCGCCGGGCAAAAGCACACAATGTAATTTTTTGCCGGATGCCTTTTCCGATTTTATTTACGCCACTTTAATTGAAGAATACGGATTAATCGGTGGTGCATTTATCTTGTTTTTATACCTCCTTTTTATGTGGCGAATAATCATTTTGGTAAAAAATAGCCCGCGTGCTTTTGGTGCACTCATGGCAGTGGGCTTAGGCGTGAGTTTAGTGTTACAAGCTATTATTCACATGGGCGTAAATGTGCATCTATTGCCCAATACGGGTATTACTTTGCCATTTATAAGTTGGGGAGGATCTAGTATTTGGTTTAATGCATTTGCCTTGGGAATTATTTTAAGCGTAAGCCGACACACAGAACAAAAAGTACAAACAGCAAAACCACCACAAAAAGCAAAACAAAAAGTAGTAGATGAAATTCATGGATAAAATAAATAATAAAAGTATTAAGATAGTTACAGCAATTAGCATAATCCTATTTGCTGCATGTTGTTCTCAAGAATATATTTACGGGAACGCATTGCAATCTATTTCTTTTATGGATAAAACAACAGGAAATAATCTATTATTTGGTGCAAATAAAATATACAATAAGGATTCTGTTTTTGTAAAGTATGACAAAGACACTTTTTATCAGAAAATCCGAACATCTAACAATTCCACGGATACTTTTGTGTCTATCTATTTTAATGACGTTGCTACGTGTTATATAAAATTTTCAAGTACGGATATAGATACATTTACAGTAAAGTATGAAATGAGAAAAGTAAAACACTCAAGCGGTGCTTGTAGTCAAACGGTATATTATATTAATAGTTTAAAGTATAACAATATAGACGTGCCCATTGATGAGAGTCCGATTAAAATTTATAAATAATAAATGACCAATAAATCCAACCATAGCAATCAACAGCAGCGATACATTATTGCAGGTGGCGGCACCGGAGGACATATCTTCCCCGCAATTGCTATTGCCGATGCATTGAAACTCCAACAACCTGATTGCGATATTTTATTTGTAGGTGCAGCCGGAAGAATGGAAATGGAAAAAGTGCCCCAAGCCGGATATAAAATCATAGGATTAGAAGTCGTGGGATTGCAGCGAAGCCTTACGCTAAAAAATATTTGGTTCCCGTTTAAACTTATGCGCAGTTTATTCCAAGCGTGGAAGGTTGTTCGAGCATTTAAACCCGATGCCAGTATTGGCGTTGGCGGATATGCCAGCGGCCCTGTATTGTTTATGGCTGCGCTCTCAGGGGGTAAAATATTTATTCAAGAGCAAAATTCTTATCCGGGAATTACCAATAAAATTTTATCCCGCTTTGCAAAAAAGATTTTTGTAGCGTACGATAATTTGAATTTGTTTTTTAATCCCAGCAAAATAGTTCTGACCGGAAACCCCGTCAGAAAAGACATTTCAGCGAATTTACCTCTCAAATCCGAAGCTGTAAAATTCTTTAATTTGTCAGAAGATAAAAAAACAATACTAATCATCGGCGGAAGCTTAGGAGCTAAAACCATCAATGAAGCTATTGAAAACAGTTTGGATTTATTTGCAGAAAATAATATTCAGGTATTATGGCAAACAGGTAAAGGATATTACGACGGAATTATCGAGAGAACTAAAAACAGAACAATAGCCCACGTAAAAATTCTTCAGTTTATCCGTGAAATGAATATGGCATACAGCGCAGCAGATATTATTATTTCTCGTGCCGGTGCATTATCTATTTCGGAATTGTGCATAGTAGGCAAACCGGTTGTTTTGATACCTTCGCCAAATGTATCCGAAGATCATCAAACGAAAAATGCAATGGCATTGGTCAATAAAGATGCTGCAATTTTAGTAAAAGACAATGAAGCAAAAGGTAAATTGGGAGCTGTTGCGGTTGAATTATTACAAGATGAAAATAAACAAAGAAAATTAGCAGAACATATCAAAAACTTAGCTAAAATAAACGCCGCAAATGATATTGTTACAGAAATCATTGCACCATAAAAATAACAAATGACGAATTTATCGAACATACAACGGATATATTTCTTAGGCATCGGCGGCATCGGGATGAGTGCGCTGGCTCGCTTCTTTAATTTCCATGGAAAGCAAGTTTCCGGATATGATAAAACTCGCACTGCATTAACAGATGAGCTGGAAAGGGAAGGTATCTCCATCACTTTTGAAGATAGCATAGAAACATTAGATAAAACCGCAGAATTAATTATTTATACTCCTGCAATTCCTAAAGATCACCTTCAGTTTAATTGGTATATAGCACAAAACTACACCTTGCTGAAACGTGCGCAAGTGTTAGGGTTGGTGGCAAATAGCATGTTTAATATTTCTATCGCAGGCTCGCACGGTAAAACTTCTACTTCCTCAATTACTGCACATATTTTAAAAACAGCAAATAAAAACGTAGCCGCATTTTTAGGTGGCATTTGCATTAATTTTAATTCTAATTTTATAGATGGAGACGAATACGCAATTGCGGAAGCAGATGAATTTGACCGCTCTTTCTTAAACTTAGAACCCAATATTGCTTTAATTACTTCCGTTGATACAGATCATTTAGATATTTATGGAAATTTAGAAGCCATTGAAAATTCATTTCATCAATTTTGTTTGAAAGTACGGAGCGGTGGTGTGCTGATTACAAATAGCAATGTACCCCAAAAAATATTAAATCCTGCCGTTGTAAATTTACGCTATAGCCTTACAGATACCTCAGCAGCATATCATGCAGAAAACGTACAAGTTGTAAATGGAATATATACGTTTGATATTGTACATCCGCAAGGAGAAATTAAAAATGTGCGTTCTTATTATGGCGGCAAGCACAATATAGAAAATGCAGTAGGCGCAGCTGCAATAGCTTTAAATATTGGTGTTTCGGAGGAGGATATAAAAAATGCCGTGGCTACTTTTAAAGGAGTAAAACGTAGATTCGAGACGCATATACACAATGATAAATTTGTATATATTGATGATTACGCACATCATCCCCGAGAACTGGACGCCACTATTGCTGCAGCAAGAGAATTATATCCCAATAAAAAATTAACCGTAATTTTCCAACCGCATCTATTCTCGCGTACTAAAGATTTAGGAGACGAGTTTGCAGTTTCTTTATCCAAAGCAGATGAGCTTATTTTATTAGATATCTATCCGGCACGCGAAAAACCAATACAGGGTGTGACAAGCGACATTATTTTAAATAAAGTAACCATTGAAAATAAATGTATCACTACCAAAGAAAATCTAATAAACGTATTAGAGCATAAAAGCGATTTGGAAGTTGTATTAACCGTAGGTGCAGGCGATATCGATACAAAAGTAAATGCTATTACCCAATTATTAGAAAGCAAAAGCTAATGAATAAAACTACCCGAAATATTATTATTCGTCTTTCTATGCTGATAGGAATCGGGCTGTTTATATTTTTAGTAATAGCAGGAAATATATATCGCTCCGGGGAGCGTGTGAAAAAAATAACAATCGCCGTAGATGATATTGAAGGAAATTATTTTGTAGAAAAAGACCAAGTGCTAGAGGTTATCCAACGTAATTTTAAGGTAGAAGGGAAAAATCTTTCCGGAAAAAATTTAGAACACATTGAACTAGTGGTTGGCCAAATTCCACAAGTAAAATATGCAAATGCTTTTGTTGATAATCAAGGCAATTTAAGCATAAAAGTAGAACAAAGAATCCCGTTGCTCAGAGTGTATAACCAACAAGGGCAATCGTTCTATGTAGATGAGGATGGAATAAAATTCCCTACAACGAATAACTATACCGCCAAAGTACCGGTTGTTACGGGATACATTACAGAGCAATGTGATTCTACAAAAAAAGTAAATAGTGTTGCCTTAAAACAATTATTTTCCACCATTCGCTTGATAAATAAAAATGAATTATGGAACGCAATGATTGGACAGTATAACATCAACAATAGCGGACAACTGGAGCTGATTCCTCGCTTGGGAAACTGCACTATCTTGTTAGGAGATACTGCTAATCTGGAAAAGAAATTAAAACAATTAGATGTCTTTTACTTTGATGTGTTGAGAAAGGTGGGTTGGGACTATTACAAGGTTATAAACATTATGTATAAAAATCAAGTGGTTTGTATCAAATAAAATTATGAAATATGCAAGTTGATAATGTAACAAAATCCGAGATGGAGATGAACTTAGCAAATCCTACAGAAAACATTGTATGCGCGATTGATATCGGCACCTCAAAAATTGCTGCTTTAGTAGGCAGAAAAAATCAATTTGGAAAAATTGAAATTTTGGGCATTGGGAATTGCCCATCGTTCGGCGTACAACGTGGTGTAGTAGTGAATATTGCTAAAACCGTAGAGTCCATCAGAAAAGCCGTGGCAGATGCAGAGCAACAGTCGGGCGTAAAATTTAAACAAGTACACGTTGGTATTGCCGGTCAGCATATCAAAAGTTTACAACATCGCGGTATTCTCACGAGGAATAATAATGAAACATGGATTAGCTATGAAGATATTCAGAAGCTGAAAAATGAAATGTATAAATTGGCATTACCACCGGGAGATAAAATTTTACACGTACTGCCACAAGAATACATCGTGGATAATGAGCCGGGAATATACGGAGAACCTATCGGTATGATGGGCGTTCGGTTAGAAGGGAATTTCCATATCATTACCGGCGCAATCGCAGCAATACAAAATATAGAACGTTGTGTAATTACCGCTGGGTTAGAAGTTGCAAGTATTGAGTTAGAGCCATTGGCTTCCGCTGATGCCGTATTGAGTAAAGAAGAATTGGAAGGTGGCGTATGCTTAGTAGATATCGGTGGAGGTACTACGGATATTGCTATTTTCGAAAATTTTGTAATTAGACACACGGCAGTAATTCCATTGGGCGGAAACACAATAACAGACGACTTAAAAGATTTTAAAATCCTAAAAGACCAAGCTGAATCGTTGAAGAAACAATACGGTAGTGCCATCCCTTCCGAGGCATTGCGCAACAAACACGTTTCCATTCAAGGAGAAGGCGCATCAAGAACAATCGGAAAAAATGAAGTGAATTTACTGGCGGTCTCTAAAGTTATCTCTGCCCGTATGCGCGAAATTTTAGCACATGTAGCATTTCAAATTAACTTATCGAAATTTGAAAAGAAATTAATCGGCGGTATCGTATTAACCGGTGGTGGCTCCCAATTGCAACATTTAGCCCGATTGACAGAAACCGAAACAGGACAAAGTGCAAGATTAGGTTTTCCAAGAGAACATTTGGCATCGACTAAAATACCCAATGTCGATAACCCGATTTATGCTACAGGTATCGGCTTGCTGATTCGTGGTTTTAAAATGAGAGAAGAAGCAATATTAAACGGACAAGAAGAAATGTTTGCTCCAAAACCGGCAAAAAAAGAAGATATTATTGTAAAAGAAGAAGTAGCAAACACACCGATTTTGGAAAATGAATCCATCGATATTTCTAAAAAAATAGAAAAAGCGGATACGGATGTGGAAACAGTAATACAAGGCAGAGATGCCGGCAGAAGAGTGTCTTTGTTTTCCTCTCTAAGTAATAAATTTGGAAAGTGGATTCAATCCGATATTGAAGATTTTGAAAGTAAATAATAAACCATAAAAATAAGACAACATGGAATTTGAAATGTTTAGCGAAAATAACTCCATTATTAAAGTATTAGGTGTTGGTGGAGGCGGTTGTAATGCCGTAAATTATATGTACGAACAAGGTATTCCCGGTGTAAACTTTGGAGTGTGCAATACCGATAAACAAGATTTATTAAAAAGTCCCGTATCTTCAAAAATACAATTAGGAACAAACTTGTTAGAAGGCTTGGGCGCCGGTGCAGATCCCGAAGAAGGAAGACGCGCCGCACTTGAGGCGGAAGAAGAAATAAGAATGTATCTGTCCAACAATACCAAAATGGTGTTTGTAACGGCAGGTATGGGCGGTGGCACGGGCACCGGCGGCGCTCCAATTGTTTCTAAAATTGCAAAAGAATTAGGAATACTTACCGTTGGTATTGTTACGATACCGTTCTCTAATGAAGGAAAACCTAAACGCGATAAAGCAGAACGAGGTATTCAAAATATGAAAGAAAACGTAGATGCACTTATCGTAATTTCTAACAATAAATTGTATGATATTTATCCTGATTTAGATATTGATGAAGCATTCTCCAAAGCTGATGATATTTTGACAACAGCGGCTAAAGGGATTACTGAAATTATTACTAAACCGGGAAAAATAAATGTGGATTTTAATGACGTAAAACGTGTAATGTCTAATAGTGGTGTTGCCATTATCGGAATCGGCAAAGGCGTCGGAGAAAACAGAGCTGCTGATGCTATTAACGAAGCCATGAACTCTCCTTTATTAGAAGATGCTGATATCTATGGCGCAAAAGGTGTAGTGCTATATATAACTTATGGCAATGGCGTGAAAATGCGCGAATTAGATTTAATTACAGAATCAATACAATCACAAACTCAAACAGATTGTGAAATTATTTGGGGGGTATGTAAAGATGAATCTTTAGCAGACGAAATTGCAATAACCTTAGTAGCCACCGGATTTCAGACTGGAGAAGTACAAAAAGAACGCAAACAAAAGCAACGACAGCTGGAGGAACGCGTAGTTTATACTTTGCAGTCTAAAAAAGCAGAAGCAACTCCACCACCGGCAAAAAATACAGAAACAACACCGCCGCCGCCAATGGAAACTGCAAATGAAAAAACGGAAGAATTACAACATGAAATTGTGGGCGTAATCGGTGCAGCAAATACAGAAACGGAAGAAGACGCAGCCACAACAACTTCAGAAGATGCAACACATACAGTGGTAAATAATCCCAACGAAATTGAATTTGAAATCAATCTCCCTTCAACGGAGTCAGATATAAAAATCGTGGATAAACCAAGAGTACATTTGGGAAATGAATGGTCTTATAGTAACGATAAGTTGTCTCAGAACGAAACGCAATTTTCATTATTCGAAACAGAAGAAAAAATATCCGGAGAAGTCGATAACCAAGATTTAGAAAGAGATTTAATAAAAAAGCGCATCACTTTAGATATGCAGAAACACCACATTAGTTTATATGAATTGGAAAAAGAGCCTGCTTATAAACGATATGGAATTGAATTAGATAATTCGGTTTCTTCTGAAGAATCAAATTTTTCCAATTACATGATTTTTAACAATACGGAAGATCCTTCAAAAATTGAAATACGTCCCAATGCTATAAAAGATATAACGTTGGACTAATAACCAAGTAATATAGTTGTTCCCCAATTTGGCTACACTGCAATGGTGTAGCTATTTTTTTATAGGGATTTTTCCTTCCAATTTGTAAATGTATAACAGAGCAGTAGCCGTATAGCATAAATTTGTATTGCAATAATGCTAAAGCAAGTGGCGAGACAGGAATAAGAAGAATAAAAAAGAGGCGTGTAATTGCACGCCTCTTGAATTTTACTAACCAAATAAAATCCTTATATATTTTACAGATGACTATTTAGTGGGTTTCTTTGCTGCAGCCTTTTTAGCAGGTGCTGCTGCTTTTTTAGCAGGCGCTGCTGCTTTCTTAGCAGGTGCTGTAGCTTTTTTAGCAGGTGCTGCTGCTTTTTTAGCTGGAGCTGCTGCTTTTTTAGCAGGTGCCGGAGTAGCTTTTTTTGCTGCTGCTTTTACTTCTTTCGCTACAGCTGCTACTTTCTTTTCTATTTTCGCTTCCGTCTTTTTAATATTGCTATCCAATTTGGTAGCTGCTTTCTTTACATCTTTTTCTATTTCAGCCGAAAATTTTTCTGCATTTTTAGTAAATGTAGAAGCCGTTTTTTTCGCTTTCTTTCCACCTAAATTTACTTGTTCATTGATAAAATGGAACAATTTCTCAATTCTGAATTTAGTATCGTCAATTACATTTTCTGCTTCCGCTAATACATTTGCACGTACTTTATCTACGTCAACAATTTGTGTAATTCTGCCTTTTATTTTTTCACCATACTCTTGTAGGTTTTCCTTTTGCCCTTCTACTTGTACTTTCACGTCAGCAGTTAGATTTTGAATGTTTGATTTAACTTCATCAATTCTTGTGTTAAAATCATTTAATAAAGAATCAAATGCTTGTTGAAATTTTTTAGTTGAATCCATTTTTACTTTTTTAATACTACAAAATTACGCTAACGTCGTTAATCGTGCATTATAGACGTATTAAGAATTTCTGAATTAAAGGCGAAATGATTTTAAGTTTCCTCTGCTTAATTGCAAATTTCAGGTTAACAAAAATTGATTTTCATCAATATACTTTCGTCCAAAATTCCTTTTTAAGGATTTTTATGCTATTCTTATTTATTCCTTCATCTCTGTTTGCGTTTAAAATCTTATCTTTATTCAAATTTTTTTTATGCTATTAGTAAATAAAGACATGGTAGTGAGTGTGCACTACGAATTAAAAGTGGATAATGACGGTGAGTTAGTGACTGCCGACAAATCTCAACCGGACTCCCCACTGGTTTATATACAGGGATTAGGAATGTTACTGCCGGAATTTGAGTCTAATATGGTTGGAAAAACGGTAGGCGATTCGGTAAGTTTTAAAATTTCGCCGGAAAATGGGTACGGCGTACGCAATGAACAAGAAATTGTAAGTATTCCTATCGATAGTTTTAAAGATAATGAAGGAAATGTAGATACAAATTCCGTTCGTGTGGGAAACATTTTGCCGATGATGGATAATCAAGGAAATCAATTTCAAGGCATAGTATGTGAAGTTACCCCGGAAGTAGTTGTAATGGATTTTAACCATCCAATGGCAGGTAAAGAATTAAACTTCTCTGTTACAGTAGTGGAAGTGCGCCCGGCTACAGCCGATGAATTGGCACATGGACATGTTCATGGCCCCGGCGGACATCATCATTAAACAAATAATTAATTTGCATTTTAAGCCTGTTTAGATTTTTCTGACAGGCTTTTTTAGTTTACTGCTTGCAGCATGGCTTTGGCTTTTAATAAACACTCTTCGTATTCTCTTTCGGCATCGCATTCCGCAGTGATGGCGCTTCCTGCATGAATAGCAAGGTGCTTATTCTTTTTATGGTATAAGATACTTCGAATAACAACATTGAAATCAAAATTCCCCTCCGGTGTAAGATAGCCGATAGCTCCTGAATATAACCCCCGCTTAAAAGGCTCTAATGTTTCAATAAATTGCATAGCCGCAATTTTGGGTGCTCCCGTCATACTTCCCATTGGGAAGGTCGCTTTTATTATTTCTATAAAAGTACGCTCATCCGGAATAGTGCATGATATTGTAGAAATCATCTGATGTACTTGTTCAAAGGTATAAATGCCAAATAGTTCTTCTACTTTCACAGAACCCGCAACGGCTACTTTCGATAAATCATTGCGTACTAAATCTACTATCATCACATTTTCACTTCGCTCTTTGTTATCGCTCAATAGTTCATTTTTTAAATTAGAATCGAGTTGTGTGTCTGCAAGGCGTTTTCTCGTTCCCTTTATGGGTTGCGAGATAAGTTGATTGTTTTGCCGTTTTATAAATCGTTCAGGACTGGAGCACAACAAGTAATGATCTGTTCCTTTGTAAAAAGAAGCAAAAGGTGCTTTGGAGGCATCGTTTAGTTTCTGAAATGTGTTTATGGGTTCTATCTCGGCATCGGTGGCAAAATATTCCTGACAGAAATTCATTTCATAGAGGTCGCCGTTTTGTATATGCGCCTTGATTTTTTCGATAGTTGCAATATATGCTTCTTTGGTTTGTTTATGTTGTATAGCTAAAGAGGATGTGTTGTTATTTTGAGGTGTCTTCGCTTGTGCAAGAAGTTGCTCCAATTCAGCTATATGCACATATTGCGTTACTCCTATTTCTATATGGTTAGTGTAAAATCTGAGGATATATTTTGGAATAAAAAATTGCAATAACGGAAACGATAAATCATCCGGTTTTTGTACGACTGTCAGGCGTTCTAGTTCATTTTTTAAATCATAAGTTAAGTATCCAAACATCCAATCTTTGTGTTGCTGCAGAAAAGCCTGAAATTCATTCAGACAATTTGTGTTTGCACAAAAAACGTCAAGGGCATCAATGGCTACAATACTATTTACAGTAGCATGTGGATAGTTTGGGTAATTATTAGAGTCTAAGAGACAGAAATGAGTTACTTGTTCAGAAAGATATAATAGTCGCAACTTAAATGCTTCAATATCATTCACTGCATACGGATAGAATGTCCTCATTCCAAAAACTTATAGTACAAAGAGTATTATGCCAATAAATCAGTTGAGTTCATGTCAATAAGCTGCTCTCTTCCCGGCCCGTTAGATACCATGGTTACTTTAGTATTTAAGTAGGTTTCTAAATACGCAACATATTGCTTTAGTTCTGTTGGTATTTCTTTGGTAGGGTCAATATTTCCCCAGCTTTTAAAATAAATAGTGGTCGGATTTATCGTTCTATTTACCATGTCATAAGGAAGGTCTTTGGTTTCCTTTCCATCGTATTTATAATGCGTGCAAACCCCAAACTCGTCAAATGCATTTAATATGTCTGCTTTGGTGATAATCAATTTCGTTACACCGTTGATAATGCAAGCATAATTTAATGCCGGTAAATCTATCCAGCCGCAGCGACGCGGGCGGCCAGTAGTAGCACCAAATTCACCGCCTTCTTTTCGTAGTTTCTCACCGGTTTCACCTTCTAATTCGGATGGAAAAGGGCCTCCTCCTACGCGTGTACAGTAGGCTTTTGTAATCCCTATTACTTCTCCGATATGCTTTGGCGAAATACCTAATCCGGTGCATACTGCTGCAGAAATGGTATTCGAAGAGGTAACAAATGGATAAGTACCAAAGTCAATATCTAACATAGAGCCTTGTGCGCCTTCGGCTAATATTTTTTTACCTTTCTTCAGCGATTCGTTTATAAAATATACCGATTCTACTTGTTTTAATTCTTTCAATTTATCAATTGCTTCAAACCACGCATCTTCCATTTCTTGCAATTCATAATCGTGGTTGTAGATTTGAAGTAGTTGCAAGTGTTTTGCTTTCAGCAACTCATATTTTACGATAAAATCTTCTTCCAGAATATCACCGATGCGCAAGCCGTTTCTTCCGGTTTTATCCATGTAGGTTGGTCCTATCCCTTTTAATGTGGAGCCTATTTTTGAAGTTCCTTTAGAAGCTTCAGATGCTGCATCTAAGATTTTATGTGTGGGTAAGATTAAATTTGCTCGTTTGGAAATAATTAAACGCTCTTGCACAGGAATACCGATAGCCGTTAGTCCTTCAATTTCTTTTACCAACGTAATAGGATCGATAACTACGCCATTCCCGATATAGTTGATTTTTCCGCTTCGGAAAATTCCTGATGGAATAGTGTGTAATACATGTTTTTGTCCGTCAATAACTAATGTGTGCCCTGCATTAGGACCTCCCTGAAACCGGGCAATGATATCATATTTATCCGCCAAATAATCTACAATTTTCCCCTTTCCTTCGTCGCCCCATTGTAAGCCTAAAATTACGTCAACTAGCATATTATTTTTTTCTTTATATTGGTGTGAAATAGTTGTTGGCTAAAGGTAAAAATTTATACGCAGTTTTTTTAATTAAAGAATTATTAGCTTATTCGTAAATTCCAATCGGTGAAACTGCCTTTTCCTAAAAAATAAACCACTTATACGGTTTTGTACCGTTTTTTCAGCACAAACCCAGATTTTTGAAAATATAAGCAAAGGATTTGTAAATTTATCAAAAAATCTATGCTTACAAACTCTTGGTTATGGCTTGCCATTTTATTTAATGTATTTACAAACGCGGGTTTTAAATATGCAGCCATGGCAGATGGAAATCCTAAGAAAAAATGGACAATATTTTCCGTGTCTTTAATTTTTGGATTTTTAAATTCTATATGTTTTACAGAAGCTCTAAAAGGGGTTTCGCTGAACATTGCAGGTGCTGTATTCTTCTCCCTCACAATAGTTAGCCTTACCTTGGTTTCTTATTATCTTTTTAATGAACAGATAAGTCCATTGCATTTGGCAGGGGTGCTCGTTATAGTGGCAGGAGTAATTATGGTAAACCTTTAATCTTATTGTTGCTTCTTAGGCCTGATGCGCACTAAGTCAATATACACTTCCTTTTCTTTGTAAAAATAATCTTTCAAAATCTTTACACGTCGTTCAAAATCTTTAAAATTTTTGTTGCTTTTGGTTGTCCAAAAACACTCGGCAAGTGCAAGCATTCTCGGAAAGGATTGATAGTCTAACGCATCTTCATTTTTTATGTAAGTAGTAAATAGGCAAGCCTGCCCACCCAGAATGTGCTTTATGGTATTTGCATCTTTTAGTTTGCCCGCAGGACTAAACGAATAGGCTTTACTCAAGGGTAAAAAAGTCATGCTGAATTCCATTTTCTCATCTACCCAATCTTGATAATAATCGAGGGAACAATATTGTCGGGTAGCCATGATTACATCGGTGTTTTTAGTGGCAGCAAGGAGGCCGCTTTTTTCACTTTTATAGCTCAGTAATATTGCACTTGAATTAATGTTTTTGTCTTTACCGATTATTTTTTTGTTTTTCCGCTGTAAATAGGCAAGCGTAGAATCATCGGTAATAGCATTTCCAATTTGTATAAACGTACCCGGAAATACAGCAATTACTTCATCGGCTAATTGCTTGTTTCTTACAATCTCGCTGTCTGATGTTGCGTAAGGAAAATAGATTTCAGGAATTATATTTATAAACCGTTCTTGTGCATATTTTACAAGGGCTTTCACTTGTTCCGGAGTATAACTGTTTGCGGTATCTGCTTTTGCTATCGTATTTTTAAATTGAACACTGCTTTTTTCGTTGCTGGATAATTGCCATTGAAATTGATTCATCTTCAATTTCGCCATGATATCTAAATATTTTTTTAGTACTGCAACATCAAAATAGTGATGCACGACATCTAATTGAAACCCTCGAAAATTATAAGCCGGTGTATCTTTGATTTCGGCACACGGTATTTGCCGGGTGTTGCTTGCTCTAAAGAGCTGTAATAGGCTTTGTACACCATAAAATAAGCCTGCATTTCCGGTAGAAGTAATAGTAATTGTAGTTGGAGTAATGGAAAGCGTATAATTTTCGGAATAAATATCTCCGCCTGATGCAGGCAATAAGTTTAAGATGATTCCTGTTTTTGCAAAAGGTACAATAGGTATTTTTTTTGCAATTACAGAATCGGAAAGCAATTGCTGAACGCGCTTGGTAGCATTATCGCCACGAGTAATTTTTATATCAAATCCGTTGGAATAAGAAAAGAAACCTTCTTTAGTTTCAATGGAATTCGGCGTTGGAATAATGGGACTCCCTGCGATTGAAATCAATGGAAATAATAAAAAAAGTAAATAAGAAAAAAACCAATGCCGTATGTTCATTTAGTTGTTTTTTGATTTTTGTTTTCGCAATTTGCTTTGTTACAATTTCCATATAAAGTAAGCGAATGGCTTTTTATAGTTTGCTGAAATAAATCACCGGCACTGCTTTTTACCAAATGCAATCGCGGGTCGCAAAATTCAAATACCTTACCACAGTCCACACAAATAAGATGGTCATGGTTGCGGTTGCCATAAGATTTTTCATACATAGCGTGGTTTTGTCCAAATTGGTGCTTGGTAACCAAATCGCATTGTACCAAAACATCTAAAGTATTATATACGGTAGCACGGCTGACATTGAAGTTGTTATTCTTCATTTGTAAATACAATTCTTCTGCATCGAAGTGGTCTTCGCGGTTGTATATCTCTTCTAAAATGGAGAAACGCTCAGGTGTTTTGCGCTGTTTGTTTCTTTCTAAATAGGTAGAAAAAATATGCTTTACTTCGTTAAATAGTTTATTGTCAATTGCCATCTATGCAAATTTAGTAAAATTGTTGATTTAGAGGAATTAATTAAGATACTTTAATGATACTATTATTGCATTTTTATAATATATTAATTTACAATACTCACTGTCTTTCGATTGCTTATAAGCAATCTGTTTTTTATCTTTCGTACAATAAATCAAAATTCCTGCTGTATTTCTATAACATTTCTTAAATGTTACTAAATTTACATTACCATTGATATCCGTAAAATAATAGCAGTTGGAACCTACAAATGTAAAAGACCCGGAGTATTACCACAAGGTGGTAGATTGTCAGTATGCTTGTCCGGCACACACTCCGGTGCCGGAATATATTCGCCTTATTGCTCAAGAGAAATATGCTGAATCTTACATGGTGAACTGGGATGCAAATGTATTTCCCGGAATTTTGGGACGCACGTGCGACCGTCCATGCGAACCGGCTTGTCGGCGCGGACGACTAAAAGACGAAGAACCCGTTGCTATCTGCCGTCTCAAGCGTGTTGCCGCCGATTACAAAGGCGATATTCGCAACTTATTACCCAAAGCACCGACACAAAAAAATGGAAAGAAAATTGCATTGATAGGTGCCGGTCCATCCTCTTTAACGGTAGCTCGAGATCTGGCAGTTGTCGGGTATGAAATTCACCTGTTTGACGAACAAAAAAAAGGCGGAGGAATGATGCGTAGTGAAATCCCTATTTTTAGATTGCCTGAAGATGTTTTGGACGAAGAAGTCAATCAAATATTAGACTTGGGAGTGCATACACATTTTAATACATATATTAATAGTTTAAAAGAATTACTTCAAAAAAATTACGATGCTATTTTTATAGGTACCGGCGCACCTAAGGGAAGAGATTTAAAATTACCCGGACGGGAGGAAGGAAATGCCAATATTCACATCGGAATAGTTTGGTTGGCAAATGTAACATTTGAGCACACCACCAAAATAGGAGAGAAAGTAATTGTATTAGGAGGAGGAAATACTGCAATGGATTGCTGCCGTACTGCACGCCGCTTAGGCGGAAAAGACGTGAAGGTAGTGGTACGAAGCCCGCGCTCCGAAATGAAAGCAAGCCCTTGGGAAATTGAAGATGCCGTGCATGAAGATATTCCGATTATTGACAACCACGTCCCTAAGAACTTTGTTTTACAAAACGGAAAATTAATAGGGATGAATTTTGAAAAAGTTCATGCCGTATATGATGAAAATGGAAATAGAAACTTAGTAGCAACAGGAGAACCTGATGTTTTCATAGCTGCCGATGATGTACTCATTGCCGTAGGACAAGAAAATAGTTTTCCGTGGATAGAAAGAGACTTAGGTATTGAGTTTAATAAAAATGGAATTCCGGTGGTAGATGCCGTCACTTTTCAGTCCGGTATTCCAAAGGTTTTCTTTGGCGGTGATTCCGCATTCGGCCCCAAAAACATAATTACTTCGGTAGCACATGGCCACGAAGCCGCAATTTCTATCGACTTATTTTGCCAACAAAAAAACGTAAACGAACGCCCGGCACCATTTACTAATTTACATAGTGTAAAAATGGGAATACATGAATGGGCTTATGATAGTATTGTCTCTAATGATGATAGATTTACAGTGCCGCAAGTGCCAAAGGCAAAAGCCTTACAAAATTTTAAACAAGAAGTAGAGCTGGGATATAATCTCCCAACCGGATTTAAAGAAGCAGAGCGTTGTTTAAATTGCGATATGCAAACAGCATTCGACTTTACTAAGTGTATAGAATGTGATGCCTGCATGGATGTATGCCCAACAAACTGTATTACCTTTACTACGAACGGAGCGGAAGAAGACCTTCGCCAAAGGCTAAAAGCACCTTCGTTAAATACAGACCAAATCTTACTGATTTCGGAAAATTTAGCCACAGGAAAAATAATGGTAAAAGATGAAGACGTATGCTTGCATTGTGGGCTATGCGCCGAACGATGCCCAACCGCAGCATGGGATATGCAAAAATATTTATATGTAACCAGTAAAGCAGGATCATGTCATTAAATATAAATTCAACAGCAATAAAAATAAACGATTTTACAGTACGTTTTGCCAATGTAAATGGTACAGGCTCTGCAAGCGCCAACCTGATGTTCGCTAAATCTGTTTTTAGAATGGGAGTGCCTGCAACACCCAAAAATATTTTTCCCTCTAACATACAAGGACTACCCACTTGGTACGATGTACGCATAAGCGAAAAAGGCTACCTGGGCAGAAAAGACAGCGTGGACTTATTGGTATGCATGAATCCACAAAGCATGCTGAGTGATATTGCTTCTGTAAATAGTGGAGGATATTTTTTGTATGATAATACGAAACCCTTGCACAAAGAGTATATCCGTGAAGATATCCAATATATTCCTATTCCATTAACAGAGATATGCAATAATGAATATACCGATCCTCGCCAAAGGCAATTGTTTAAAAATATCATTTACGTTGGTGCTTTATCCACTTTATTAAATATAGAATTTGAAGTTTTGGAAACCTTAGTGAAAGAACAATTCAAAGGCAAAGAAAAATTAGTAGCACCCAATGTACATGCATTGCAATTAGGCATAAATTATGTAAAAGAAAATTTTGAATATCCTTTAAATATCAGAGTAGAACGCAGAGACTTAATAAAAGATAAAATTTTGATGAATGGTAATAAAGCCGGAGGGTTAGGCGCAGTGTATGGTGGAGCAACTGTCGTTTCGTGGTATCCTATTACCCCATCTACTTCCTTTGTCGAATCTTTTGAAAAATATGCAGAAAAATATAGAGTAGATGCCCAAACGGGAAAAAAGAATTTTGCTATAGTGCAAGCAGAAGATGAATTAGCAGCAATAGGAATGGCAATAGGAGCTAATTGGAATGGCGCTCGTTCTTTTACCGCAACCAGTGGCCCGGGGTTATCGTTGATGAATGAATTTTTAGGCTTAGCGTATTATGCAGAAATTCCCGTTGTATTGGTCGATGTTCAACGCTCCGGTCCATCCACGGGGATGCCGACTCGTACACAGCAATCCGATTTGTTGATGGCTGCGTATGCTTCACATGGCGATACCAAGCATGTATTTTTGATTCCGGCTACTCCGGCAGAATGTTTTGAAATGACGGCAGAAGCATTTGAATTAGCAGAGTATTTACAAACACCAATACTAGTAATGAGTGATTTAGACTTGGGGATGAATGACCATATTTCACCCCCATTAAAATGGGATAATACTAAAAAATATAACAGAGGGAAGGTGCTAAATGCCGAGCAGCTAGAAAAATTACAACGCTTCGGCCGTTATTTAGATATAGATAATGACGGCATCCCATTCCGCACCTTACCCGGCACGCACCCTACCAAAGGGGCTTATTTTACAAGAGGCTCTTCACATGATGAATATGCAGTTTACTCGGAAGATTCTCCAACATACGTTCGAGTTGTCGATAGATTATTGAAAAAATTTGAAACCGCAAAAGAAGCCGTTCCGACACCCTATTTTTACCCCTCCAAAATAAAAAACAATATAGGGTTGATTTTCTTCGGAACTACAACCCCCGCTGCCGAAGAAGCTATGGATATTTTAGCAGAACAGGGAATATCTGTAGATGCTATGCGATTAAAAGCATTTCCATTTAATAAAGCAGTAGAGCAGTTTATAGAAACACACGACATTGTTTTTGTAATAGAACAAAATAGAGATGCACAAATGCGCACACTTTTAATGAATGAATTAGATAGTAACCCTAAAAAATTAAAAAAAATATTGAACTATGACGGTAAGCCTATAACCGCTGATTTTATAGTAAATAATATATTACCACAATTGCCTAAAACCTATTTGTCTAACCTAAAATAGTATTGCCATGACGTATATAAAATCGACCTTTGCACATCCGGATTTACCCAAAAATAAATTAGGATATACCCGAAAATACTATGAAGGCGCATTATCTACTTTGTGCGCCGGCTGCGGTCATGATTCCATAAGTGCGGCAATTGTAGAAGCCTGCTGGAAGATGGACATAGAGCCTCATAAAGTAGCAAAACTTTCCGGTATCGGTTGCTCTTCCAAAACACCTACCTACTTCTTAAGTAATTCTCATGGATTTAATTCCGTTCATGGACGTATGCCGTCTTTAGCTACCGGTGCCAATCTTGCCAATAAAGAATTGATTTATTTAGGTGTATCCGGCGATGGAGATTCCGCATCTATCGGAATGGGGCAGTTTGCTCACGTTATTCGCCGAAATTTAAATATGACTTATATTGTAATGAATAACGGTTGTTATGGATTAACGAAAGGACAAGATTCTGCTACAGCAGATGAAGGTTCTCAGAATAAGGCCGGACACATCAATATGTTTCACGGAATTGATTTGTGTTCTTTGGCAATAGAATTAGGAGCAACATTTGTAGCACAAAGCTTTAGCGGCGATAAAAAGCAACTTATTCCACTGATACAAGCAGCCATGAACCATCATGGATTTGCTTTACTAAATGTTCTGTCACCTTGTGTTACTTTTAATAATAATATAGGCTCTACAAAATCTTACGATTATGTCCGTCATCATGTGGAGGCTACCGGAACAGTAGATTTTGTTCCTTCAATGAATGAAATAACTATGGAATACACGGAGGATGAAACCAAAATGGTGGAAATTCATGATGGCTCTTGGCTGCGACTGCATAAGATTGCACAAGCTTGGAATCCGGAGGATAAATTATCGGCTATTAATGCATTAAAACAATCGCATATCGATAATGAAATATTGACAGGATTGTTATACATGGATGTAGAAAGCAAAGATTTGCATCAATTGTTACAAACTTCAGATACGCCGTTGAATAAGATGAATGAAATGGTGTTGTGCCCGGGAGAAGAAGTATTGAATACTATAAATAATGGCTTTAGATGAAAAATAGGGTAATGCACGTTTTAAAATTGTAATACATAACGAATGTTAAAACAAATAGTTATCAAAAAAGATTTACTCTTTTTTCAAAAAAGAATCGTACATTCAATGTACTAAAAAAGCTATTTTATGAGAAAATACTACCTGCTGTTTACAGCAGTACTTTTTGCGTTGTCCTCTTGTAAGAAAGAGAAAGTAAATACAGATAATTATGAATACACCGGCGCATTAGGAGATATCATACGAATTAGTAGTGAAAACAATTACACGCCGGCACAAGTACTGGCCATGCTCCCCTCTGAGATTTCGTCATTCGTACATTTAAAATACAACACCACCGTTTATACCATAGAATATAAATCGCAAAATAATAATGGCGATACCGTAAAAGCGAGTGGTATTATAATTGTACCACAAGTGGACAGTTTTGCTATTCCATTAAGCAGCTACCAGCATGGTACGACATTGAAAAAGAGCGACGCTCCATCTGTAAAAAAAGGCTCGGAATATTTGTTAAACTTGGCAGCTTCTTGCGATAAAGGAATTGTTTCTTGTGTCCCTGATTACTTGGGGTTAGGCACAGGCGACGGGTTACATTTATATTTAAATCCAAGAGAAGAAGCCAACTCGGTGCGCGATATTTTACGTGCTGCCAGAAAATTAGTAAAACAAAAACATAATGCCGTATTAAACGGGCAAGTGGTGCTGTTTGGCTACTCACAAGGCGGGCATGCTACTATGGCGGCACAGCGACAATTGGAATTAGAAAACCCGAAAGAGTTTAAATTAACAGCCTCTGCTCCAATGGCAGGTCCTTATGCGCTGAGTCGTACATCGCAATTTAATTTGATATTTGATTCAACATACTACCCTAATCCGTTCTATTTGCCGTATGTAGCCGTAAGTTTATTTAATTCGTATCCGGGGATATATCATTCTTACAGCCAAATATTTAAAGCTCCTTATGATTCCTTAGTTCCTGCAATTATAGATGGATATCATTCTGCGGGATATGCGAATAGTAAGTTTCCAAATTTTGTAAGTAATATGGTAATAGATTCGGTAAAAGCCGCAATAAAGAGCAATCCGGAATACCCCATTCGTTTAGCATTGAGAGGGTTTGATTTAGTAGATGATTGGACGCCCACTACGCCGATGCGATTATATCATTGCCACGGAGATGATAATGTGTTTTTTGATAATGCCACGTATGCCGATTCTGTTTTTAGCGCAAGAGGCGCAACTATTGAGTTGATAGACATGGGCAATTCAGACCATACCGATTGTGCCCCTCCGTCCTTATTATTAGGAAGCAACTGGCTGGCTACTTTTTTTAGATACGATAAGATTAAATAATCTTTTTTATAAATAAGATGTATTAAGTTTCTTTTGTAGGAAGCGAATTGTAATTTTAAGATTTGTATAAAGAGATAGGGGCAAGAAAAAATTCTTGCCCCTATCTCTTTTATACACTTGTAACTCTTATTTACCTCTACGTTTTCTTTCGTTTTCGTCTAAATAAATTTTACGCAAACGAATAGATTTTGGCGTTAATTCTACATACTCATCACCTTGAATATACTCTAATGCCTCTTCCAATGAAAATTTGGTAACCGGTATCAATTTTGCTTTGTCATCTGTTCCGGATGCACGAACGTTGGTTAGTTGCTTTTTAATGGTAACGTTCACCACTAAGTCATCTTGACGAGAGTTTTCGCCAATCACCATACCGCTATACACTTGGTCGCCGGCTTCCACAAAGAAACGTCCTCTGTCTTGCAATTTATCTAAAGAGTAAGCAATGGCTTCGCCCGTTTCTTTAGAAATCATAGAGCCATTGATACGTCCTTTAATTTCACCTTTATGCCTGTCGTATCTAATAAAACGATGTGCCATTACTGCTTGCCCTGAGGTAGCCGTAATAATATCTGTTCTCAACCCTATTAAACCACGAGATGGAATTTCAAACTCCATGATTGAACGATTGCCTTTCAAAAGCATATTTTTCATATCGCCTTTTCTTTGGGTAATCATTTCTATTGCAGTACCCGCTTTGTCTTCCGGCAAGTCGATAGTCAATTCTTCAATCGGCTCACATTTGTGCCCATCAATTTCTTTGTATAATACTTGCGGCTGTCCTACTTGTAGTTCATAGCCTTCGCGTCGCATCGTTTCAATTAGTACGGATAAGTGCAATACACCACGACCAAATACTAAGAAAGAATCTGCCGTGTCGCCTTGCTGAACACGCAATGCCAAATTCTTCTCTAATTCTTTGTTTAATCTGTCTTTGATATGTCGAGATGTTACAAATTTCCCTTCTTTGCCAAAAAACGGAGAATCATTTATCGTAAACAACATGCTCATTGTTGGTTCATCAATAGCAATTGCTGCCATTGCCTCCGGATTTTCCGCATCGGCGATGGTGTCCCCAATTTCAAATCCATCAATACCTACAATTGCACATATTTCTCCGGCAGGTACTTCATCGACTTTTACTTTTGCCATTCCTTCAAAAAGCATCAAGTCTTTTATTCTTGATTTGGATATGGTGCCATCGCGTTTTATCAATGCAACGGGCATGTTTGTTTTTAATGTGCCTCTAAACACACGCCCTACGGCAATACGACCCACAAAAGAAGAGAAATCTAACGAGGTGATTTGCATCTGTGCGGTACCTTCGGCAGTTTTGGGTGCCGGAATGTGTTCGATAATACAATCCATTAAATCCACTACATTGGTAGTTGGTTTCTTATAATCAGTACTCATCCAACCATTTTTAGCGGAGCCATAAATGGTAGGGAAGTCTAATTGTTCTTCTGTAGCATCTAATTGGAACATTAAGTCAAATACTTTCTCGTGTACTTCATCAGGCGTACAGTTTTCTTTATCTACTTTATTGATCACAACAATTGGTTTTAAACCTAATTGCAATGCTTTTTGTAATACAAATCGTGTTTGTGGCATCGGCCCTTCAAATGCATCTACCAATAATAATACGCCATCAGCCATTTTCAATACCCGCTCTACTTCACCGCCAAAATCGGCGTGACCGGGGGTGTCAATCAAGTTGATTTTGTAATCTTTATATTTAACGGCAGCATTTTTTGCCGTAATGGTAATACCTCTCTCTCGCTCCAATTCATTGTTGTCTAAGATTAGCACTCCCGTGTTTTCATGCTCTGAAAATGTTTTACATTCCCAAAGAATTTTATCAACTAAGGTAGTTTTACCGTGGTCAACGTGCGCAATGATGGCGATATTTCTGATTTTTTGCATAGAGGAAAATAAATTATTTTGAGGGGCAAAGGTACATTTTTACAAACGCTTTTAATAATAATCCGTTGTAATACAATAATTTTTTGACTTGAATGATTGTAGTTTTAACTTTATAGTAATATGTGATGTCTTTAGCTCTATTCCTTTGCTTTATGGGGTAATTCGCCTCTTAAAAAACGCAGAGGCTGCTTGCTATTAAATATATGTACAATGTTTTTAATATGTAATAGTTATATATATATTATACCAACCAGTCGAGTCGTAGTGATGTAATCATTGGGTTTTACTAATATCTATATTCCAAAATGTAAAAATGTATTGAGTAAGCTATACCATTGCCTTAGAGGTGATGGTAGGGTTGGCTTTTAAAAACCGGACGATAGTATCTAAATAATCCGTATAGTGCGGACAAGTAATGCCGGCTTCTGCTAAGTCTTTCGCAGATTCTGTGGTATCGTAATCGGTAGGGTGATCAAAGTAGGCAACTGCCATTGTCGGAATCTCCATAAATTCCGGAATAATAGGGAGTTTTTTAAATACCCACACCGCTTGCGCTGCATTAAGCGGGAGGGGTGCTTTTACTATAAATCGGCCAACGGATTTCCCCATTGCTTCGCCAATTTGTTCAATAGTTAGTGGGTTTGGATCGGCTAAGTTATACGTTTTTCCCAATGATTTTTCCATACTGCTTAATGCCGTAATGGCGTCAATAATAAAATCTCGTGGTACAATATTCATAGTGTTTTTTGCCCCTTTGCCGATAGTCGGAAAAATGCCGATAGTCGGAAATCGCAACAACCATTTCAACATAAAATACGGCCCGTCATATTTTTGAGTTTCCCCGGTTTTAGAATCTCCGGTTACAATTGCCGGACGATAAATAGTTGTCGGCATTCCGGCATTCATGGCTTTTTTTACTAATACTTCCGCATGGTATTTTGTTTCATCATAAAAATTATTAAACGTTTGCCCTTTCTCTAAATCTGTTTCTTTAAATCTGCCTTTGTAATTGCCACTTACATAGCACGTACTTACATAATGATGTCTTTTTAGTTTGGGACAATGTGCACAAAAATTCAGCACGTGTTGCGTTCCATCTACATTTACTTTGTATGCTAAATCTCGTTTCACATCTAAATCGTACACCGCCGCAAAATGATAAACTTCCGTTACTTTTTTTGCATAAGCAGTGTATAAATCTCCCAGCCCTAGAAGAGGGTCTGTAATATCGCCTACCACCAATTCTACTTTACCGATAATATCAATAGTTGGATACCGTTCATCCAGTTCTTTAAGTGCAAATTTAGCTTGCTGCATAAAACGATCTTGCACTAAGCAAATGGCTTTTGTATTTAAGTTTCTTTCTAATAAACGAGGTAAAATCTCTTTTCCTAAAAATCCGGGAAATCCTGTCAAAAATAGCATGCGTTATAATTTTGTGTACTTTAAAGGTAGTATTTTTTAGCGCATTTAGAGTTTACTTATGTAAGGTAAATTTCTATCGGTTGGTGTCTTCACTAACCAAAATGTATAGCATTGTACGGTAAAGTAAAAATACCGACCAATTAGGCAATAGCTGATTATTGTGTCCACCATTTATAATCAGTTCTTTGCTAACAATTCCATTTGTATTGGTTACGGTAATAAAATAAGTACCGCTCTAGAGCAGGTCTTCCATAGGACGACCTGTGTCTAAGGATATTGGCGGTCTCTGAACGCATACCACAGATGCCCAATTCCTTGTTAGTTTTCTTAACCAACATTTTTACCGCAAAGAACACAAAGTTTTACCGCAAAGGGTACAAAAGAAATCTAAGAATTAAAAATTACGAATTAAAAATTAACTTCTAAAATCTCACTACTTACTTTCCGACCGTTCGGAACATTTCTTTCCATGCAGAGTCTATAGTCTGGCGCAAGTATGAAGTGTCGGTATAAGTGTGGAATACTTGTGCCACTCTCTGATACTTGTTCCATTCATTTTTATGACTAATCAAAATAACGCGCAAGTACGCTATCACACAAGGCAAAACTACATACTTGCGCAAGTTTGGGTTGTTAACGTAGCAGTTAGTAGAATTAAGTATTTTGTCATGATTTATCTTTTTATTTGAACTAATTCATTACATTTTTTAAAGGTTATAAATTGTGATAATAGTTTGCCTTTGTTGTAAATGCAAGATTCAAGTTGCATTTGCAACTTGAATCTTGCATTTTTTGACCTCATTGTCAAATATTACACTTTTTCTCCGGATCTTGTCATCAGTCTGTAATCACCGAGGTGCAGCGATGAATCCTGAATCAGCCGAATTATTTTTCCTGTTTTAGCATACCAATACATTCTAAAAGAAAAAGTATCTTTCTTTAAATAGGCATAAATAAACGGATGAGCATACAACAAGAAGTTTTTCTCTGTATGTGGCTTTAGCTGCATTAATTCAGCTCTTATATTGTCGATGATCTGTAGTGGCTGATCTACTTTGTATTTATTGCTTCCATGAAATAGAGGTTCGCGCGTATCTATCATTACTTGCTCTTTCATGCGTTGGCGCGTAATTTCCATAAGCCCAAATTTGCTTACCGGTAAAATAACATGTTTTGCTTTGTCCGGCTTCATAGCGTCTTGCATCGCTTCATACACTTTGTGCTTAAATTCCGATGATTTCATATCTATGAAGTCGATAACGATAATTCCGCCGATGTCACGCAGGCGGAGTTGTCGTGCAATTTCTTGTGCCGCTTCCACATTGGTATTGAACGCTAATGTATCTTGGGATACGTCTTTTTTTACCTTCGGCCCGCTATTTACATCTATCACATGTAGCGCTTCCGTATGTTCTAAAATAACGTAAGCCCCACTTTTTAAGGTTACCGTTTTCCCAAAAGCTGCCTTTATTTGCCTACTGATATCAAAAGCCTCAAATAAAGGGGTTTTGTCCGTGTAATTGGTAAGTATAGACACTTGTTCGGGGGCGTGTTCTTTAATGTAAGCTTTTAAATCGCCGTGTAGTGAGGCACTGTCGGTGATGACTTTGGAAAAGCTATCATTAATTAAATCGCGAACAATGGAGAATGTTTTGTTCATCTCCTTTAGTAACAGTTTCGGCGGGTTCTGAAATTTTACATTTTCAGTCATCAGCTTCCACTTGTGGAGTAGGTTTTGAATGTCGTAATGAAGTTCTTCTTCTCCTACTCCGGCTGCATTTGTACGCACTACCACCCCAAAGTTCTTGGGTTTTATTTTTTGTAATACCTGTAATAATCGTTCTCTTTCTTCGGGCGTATCTATTTTTTTAGATATTCCGATAGAATTGGTAAACGGAACTAAAACAGTATATCTGCCCGGTATAGAGAGTTCGCAAGTAAGACGCGGCCCTTTGGTGGATATCGCTTCTTTGGAAATTTGAAAAATAAGGATGTCCCCTTTTTCTAACACGTCGGACATAAGTCCGTCCTTTTTGATGGGAGGCTCAAATTCAAAAGTACTCAAAAGGTGCGATTGCTCGCCCCGAAATGCTTCCGAGCTATATTTTCGAATAGATCGGATGTAGGGACTTAAATCGGAATAATGTATAAAAGCATCTTTTTCGTGTCCTATATCTACGAATGCGGCATTTAATCCCGGATTGAGTTTTTTTACTCTGCCTAAATAGATATCTCCGGCAGAAAACCCTTCCTTTTCGTAGGAGTCAAGATGGTATTCAACTAATTTTTTATTCTCAAGAAGAGCAATTTCAACACCTTTTGAATTAGCATGAATCACTAATTCTTTATTCATATTAGGTGCGGTTTAAGTTCAAAAGAGTAAGAAGCACTTACTCTTTTGAACTTAATTAAGATTACTTTTTCTTATGACGGTTTTTTCTTAGTCTCTTTTTACGTTTGTGTGTCGCAATTTTGTGACGTTTTCTTTTTTTTCCGCAAGGCATAATTAAACTTTTTTATTTTTTAAACTTTTGACGATTTCGTCTATTTCTTTATTAAAATCAGGATGGTTGATAATCGCCTTACATAGCTCAAATAATCGGATAGCTTCTTCCGTATGTCCGAGTTGTGCTTCGGTGATTGCCATAAAATACAATGCTTCCGTATTTTGTGGCTCTTTTTGCAACACCTTTTTAAATCGTTCTTTTGCTTTATCTAACTGCCCCGACTGGATAGATAATCTACCTAAGGCAATAAGAATAGAAATGTTGTCAGGATGTTTTTGTTCTAACTCACGCAGCATCCCAATTCCTTTCATCGGCTCAGAAGATCCTTGTACATAAGCGTCGGCAAGTTTGATTTGCAAATTGATATCGCCGGTGTCTTTTTGTACGCCTTCTTCGTAAGAACGGAGGGCAAAGGTAATCAAATTATTTGAAATTATGCTGTCTGTACCACTTTTATATGCTTCCACAAAGTTGTCGCCGGCATTTTCCAGTACTTTTTTTCCTCCTTCTTTTTGTGCATATTGATAATAGTAAAACGCACTAACAGCAGGCTGATGTAGGGTTTTCCAAATTTCAGATAGGTGCAGGTATAGTTTTTTCAACGTAGCAGTATCCGTTGCTGCGGTAGCAGCAATAGAGTCTTTGAGGGTAGTAATTTGCGCCTTTTCACCGGCAGCCAATTTCTCCGTTTGCTGTTGCTCGTATTGTTCCATTGAAATACTTTCGGTATGCGCATGCGCATCCGTGTTGTTCTCTTTTTTATTCTTTGCTCCGGTATTTCCTGCAAAGTAAAGGGCTACAACTAAAATAAGGGTACCTACGCCTAATGCTATTTGTCCTCGCTGCACGTTATTGCTCAACTATTGTTGTTCTTTTGCTTTTAAACGTAGTGCGCTGGATTCTTTAATCTGCTCTACAAAAACTTTAGAGGGCTTAAATGCCGGAATTTGATGCTCCGGTATTTCTATGGCAATATTTTTTTTAATATTTCGCCCTATTTTTGCTTTTCTAGTTTTTACAATAAAGCTCCCAAAGCCTCTTACGTACAGATTTTCACCGTCAGCTAAAGTGTCTTTTACTTCCTTGAAAAATGCCTCCATAGCTACTAATACATCTACTTTTGGCACTCCTGTTTTTTCTGAAATAGTGGTGATAATATCTGCTTTTCTCATGGCTATTTATTAAATGTGTTGCAAAGTTGCGAAATTATTCTTAACTAACTTACTAATATACACATAATTAGGGTTTATTTAATATAGTATTCACGCAATTATTACGCTCGGAATTGGTTATTTTGCATTTCTATGAAATCATTTTCCGTGCAATTGTTGGAATGGTATAACCCGAACCGTAGAAATCTGCCCTGGAAGCATACCAATGAGGCGTATAAAATATGGCTGTCGGAGATTATATTGCAGCAAACACGTGTAGAACAAGGATTGCCTTATTATTTGGCATTTGTAAAAAAATATCCTACCATAAAAAAATTAGCGGCAGCTCCTGAAGAGGAAGTGTTAAAACTTTGGGAAGGATTGGGCTATTATTCGAGAGCGCGAAATTTACAATATGCTGCAAAGCAAATTATGGAACAGCACAATGGCATATTTCCGACGGAGTATGCCGCTATTTTAAAACTAAAAGGAATAGGCACCTATACGGCGGCGGCAATTGCCTCTTTTGCTTACGGATTGCCTTATGCCGTAGTGGATGGCAATGTGTTTAGAGTGTTATCCAGAGTATTTGCAATTGAAACGCCTATTGATACTACAGATGGCAAAAAACAATTTGAACAGTTGGCCCACAAATTATTAGATACAAAAAAGCCTGCCGTCTATAACCAAGCAATTATGGATTTAGGGGCATTGGTCTGCAAGCCTAAGCAGCCGTTGTGCCACCAATGTCCGTTTAGTACTGCCTGCAAAGCATTAGAGTTAAATACTATTGATAAGTTTCCTGTAAAAGCTAAGAAAGTAATAAAAATTACACGTGCCTTGCATTACGCTGTTATTTACAACGAAAAATATATTTACCTAAAACAACGTACAGAAAATGATATTTGGAAAGGATTGTTTGAATTTCCTTTGGACGAATATGTAGATACGGATGAAAAAAATCCGAAGCATATTCCCGTTTGGGCTAAAATTAATGCCAATACATTGCCTTTTGTGTATTTGCAAACGTTGTCGCACCAATACATAAAAGCGTATTTTTATGAGGTACGTTGCGAGCAACTTCCTGCTGCTCCCCTCGGGTGGCTGAAAGTGCCAAAGGCAAGTCTGTTGGAATACGCATTCCCAAAAATAATACGAGACTATTTGGCAGAAAGATTAAATTTTTTATCTTAGATATAAAATGAACTTGATATCCGTCAGATTTTTGTAAATTTCGTTTCTAAAAAAATATAACTATGAGTGTGAACAAAGTAATTTTAATTGGAAGATTAGGGAAAGATCCTGAAGTAAGGAAAGTGAACCCTACTACTACGGTATGTAATTTTCCATTGGCTACCAATGAAGCCTATAAAAATCAAGATGGTACTTATACAGAGGTAACCGATTGGCATAATATTGTGATGTGGCGAGGCGTAGCAGAACGGGCAGAGCGTATTTTAAAAAAAGGAAATACTATATTTGTGGAGGGAAAGTTGAAATCGCGCTCTTGGGAGGATAAAGACAACAATAAACGGTATATTACGGAGATTGTAGTAGAAAATTTCCAACTCTTAGATAAACGCGAACCCGGCAGTGGCAGCTCAGCATCCCATGGGGGCAGTGAGCAAAAACCAAGCATGGAATCGGCCGCACCGGATACAATAAGCGAACCTAATATAAATGATGATTTGCCATTTTAATATAATTGAAATATAAGCACATTGGACGACGGAATACCCATACCCTTTTTGTTAAATTTACTACTTACAGTTTCGTGGAATGAAATTTTCAATCCATTTGACACTGTCGTTATATTGGAATTGCTGCTAATTCTACTCTTGCTGCTATTTACAGGAATGATGTGTGCGGTAGAAGTAGCCATATTCCTATTTACCCCAAATGAAATATCCGACCTTGAACGAAGTTCCGATAAAACGGATAAAGTGATTTTGTATTTTATAAAAAAACCTCGACGGTTTTTAGCGACATTCGTTTTAACGACCACCTTATTTACGTTGGCAATCGTACTGATGTTTGAACATATATTGGAGGTGGTAATCCAACCTCATTTTATCGAATCGCACACGGCATTATTATTTGTCATAAAAATCTCTTTTGAAACATTTATAATCGTACTTTTTGCAGAAGTAATTCCTAAGCTATATGCTACACAGCAATATTATAAAGTAACTCGCGCTACTATCGATACACTTAAATTCTTTGACTTCATATTTTCTCCATTTGTAAATGCGCTAATCTTTACCTCTAATTTTTTTGAGAAAAGATTGGAAGGAATAAAAGACAATGTATCGGCACAAGATATAGATGAAGCTATAGATATTGCCAATGCATTAGATGATGATGAAACACAACAAAATGACACACGAATACTAAAAGGAATTGTAAAGTTTGGAAATATTACCGCTTCTCAAATTATGCACTCACGCATGGAAATTGCAGGATTAGAATACAATACTACTTTTTCAGAAGTATTAAATAATGTAAAAGCATCTGGATACTCGAGAGTACCCATATACAAAGGCGATATAGATCAGATAGAAGGTGTTTTGCATATCAAAGATTTATTGCAACATATAGACGAGGACGATACTTTTGATTGGAGAGCCTTAATACGCCCTGCGTTATTTGTGCCAGAAAATAAAAAAATAAATGATTTGTTGGAAGATTTTCAAAGTAAGCGCGTGCACATGGCAATTGTAGTAGATGAGTATGGCGGCACTTCGGGCTTAGTAACTTTAGAAGATGTATTGGAAGAAGTAATAGGCGATATTAAAGATGAATTTGACGATGTAAGCGAAATCGATTTTAAAAAAATAGATAACAACAATTTTATTTTTGAAGGACGTACTGCATTAAATGATGTGTGCAAAGTATTAAATGTGCCGATAGATACCTTTGACGATGCGCGAGGCGATGCGGACTCCTTAGCTGGATTGATTTTGGAACTCAATGCCGAAATCCCTTCGGAAGGCGACCAACAGGAGTATAGAAATTTTACATTTGTAGTATTAGAAGCAGACAATGTACGCGTAATACGAGTAAAAATAACACTAAACTAAAATCAGCTTCAATAAAATGACACCTACGCCATCTTCACGCAAACAAGTTAACCTACTCTTCCTATCTATATGTTGTATTCTTTTGCTTGCTGCCTGCCAAGAAACGTATTCACCCAAGCGCAACGGCTATTTCCGTATTGATTTTCCGAAAGAACGAACTTATACTATCTACGCTAATAATTTATGCCCTTTCACGTTTGAATATCCGACGTATGGAAGTATCCAAAAAGATACCGCAAATGCCGAAGAAATGCACGCACACCCTTGTTGGTTCAATATTATTTTCCCCGATTATAAGAGCAAAATATACTTGAGTTATACCGCCATTGATGCAACGAATACATTAGATAAACTTATTAGAGATAGTTACAAACTTACGTTTAAGCATACCGTAAAAGCAGATTATATAGACGAAACGAATATAAAAGGGAAAAACCCCAACGTGCATGGTATTTTGTATGATGTAGGAGGAAATGCTGCCAGCGCCGTGCAGTTCTATGTTACAGACAGCAGCCGTCATTTTTTGCGAGGCTCTCTTTATTTCTATGCTTCGCCGAATGCTGATTCCATAGCACCTGCTGTAGAATATTTTCGCAAAGATGTAGAACACCTGATAGAAACCTTGAAGTGGAAATAAATAAAGGAATGAGAACAGCTTTTTTACAGAGTTAAAGCTGCAATTTATTTAATAGAGAAAACTACACTTTATTTTAAATTTCGTTACTTAGGACTGATTTCAAATTCCGTGGTTTTGAAAATTGTATTTAAAAATTTAACATATAGCGTAGTTAAAATTTATTTTTTTTTCACTAATTTTGTTTCTCTTAATAAAACCCAATATATGTTGATAAAACAACTTTCTTTACACATACACACACATATATATATATATATATTAAATTTATTCCTCCTTGATTATTTGTTTAAACAATGATAGTCACAATTTTTCAGTCAAACTTAAACAAATAATAAAAAATAAATTCAATGAACAAGTTAATTAAAACGATTGGTAGCCCTTACGTGCTATTGCTTTTTTTTATATTATCCTCGTGTAAAAAACAAGAACAACAACGTATAAGCATTGATAAAGAACAGTTCCATATCCAGCACATAGAGAATGAATTAAAGATGTTTTCTATAGCACTTAATAACACACTTAATAATGTAAATAATCTTAACACACTAAAAAAGGCTATATATTCTAAAAAGAAAGATGAAAATATTACTTTAAAGGATTTAAATTCTTATTTTAATAGTATTTCTACTAAAAACAATAGAAATGAGAGCTTTGAACAACAATTATATTATCAGTTTTCTAAATACAGTAATTTAACATTTGATGAATTTAAAATGTTCATTGATAAGTATGATTTAACTATTTATTGGACTTATATAGAACTTTGGGATGGTGTTAAAAAGCCTGTATTTGGATACCCAATTAACGAAGAAGAAGATGTTAATAGCGACTTCAGCTTATTGTCTTATAAAATTTTCACTTCACACATAGATACAATAGGCAGTATAATACAACGGACATATCTGAAAGAAAACCCAGTTATACTAATATGTCCTAATGAAGATTACGAAAATGGAAGTCCTGTTTATTATTCAAATGAAACGTATATATGGTTATCTGATTCTATTCAAAATAAAAGATATAAAGATGTAAATAAAGAGCGTTTAGTACAAGACATACCAAGTAGGCTACGAGTGTATAAAATCAACACAAATGGGCATGATTTTGATGGTAATGGAGGTCCTGAATTTAGATTTTTCAGAAATGGATTCTTTGAATACCAAACTGGTAATTATGGTTTTTATAAAATAGTATATTTGAATTTAACAGCATCAGCAGCAGCAACTAAAAACTGGATTGGATTAACAGATATTGATAATATTTTAGATTCAGATTGGACATTCATTGATTATCAGCAAATGATTGGTGTCTATGAACAAGACGGAGGGGTTATGTTTAATAAAACCGTTAGCGGAGTTGCTCTGCAAGGAGAATTAAATTTACTTGGAATTCCAATTGTTAAAGGCAGCTTGGGCTTGCAGTCTAAAATAACACGAAAAGATGATTTATATTTTAAAACAGAGATGACGTTCAATGAATTTGTTCATCATGTTCAAAATAAAAATAACTGGGGTTGGGGATTTTACACTGAAAATGGTGTAAATTATCCAATCAGAGCAACAGCAGACCCAGATTTAAAAATTGTTTTTAAAAATTACTAGTACCATAGAGTGCAAAGCCAATATCTATTGAGCTTTGCGCTCTTATTAAATTGATAAAAATGACAAAAATTTCAACTGTTTTATTTATATTTTTCGTATTGACGATAGAACCATTATTTGCCAAAATAGATTTAAAGAATAAAAACTTTAAACGCCATGAAATAGGATTAAATATAAATTATTCCTATCATAATAGTCTTGTAAGCAATACAAGCATTATTGTAAGAGGAATTGAAGATAATTCGGAAATACTGCATGAATTTCGCTTTAGAAACATTGTACTGCAAGGGGTTGGTTTAAAACTGCAATATAATTACTTCATAAAGAAAAGAATTTATGTTGGTGCTTCCTTAAATACTTCTTTTTATTTCCCCCAAACTATTTATTACGACTTAACAGATGCATTAAATAAAATACCTCCTGGTGGTACAAAACCTATTGTTTCAGCCCCAGAGAATAAAATTGAACTTACTTATAATGCTCAAAAATTTTATACAGACATAGGGATAGGATTTTTGCCTGTTGATATTAAACAATTTAATTGGCGCATAGCTACCGGAATTGGTTTCGGATATCGTTCGTACAATAACCCATTCAGCGGCAATGGAAGTTTAATGGTTTTAAGCCAAGATAGCAGCACTTACAAGTACTATTATAAAATTTTCCAAATAGAGGAAGATATCGTTCATGGCTTATTTTGGGGCGGCTACCTCGAATCTGCTCTAAATTTTGTTGCGATAAAGGATAAACTTGAAATAGGAATTAATTACAAATTTTTTTTTGGCAAATTACCTATGGGGTTGACATTCCCACATGACGTAGGTGTGAATTTTAATTTAAAAATAAAATAATGAATAATTATATATTAACTATATTTTTAATGCTTCTGACTAATTTAGAAATAAAGGCACAAGAGCTAAAAACTAAATTTCAAAAAAAACATGAATTAAGTTTTGCATTACACTATGCACAACAAAAATACGGAGATCATGTAGTAGATAAATTATTTATAAAAGATGAACTACACAACGATAATATTTTGGAAAGTTTATCTATAGGTAAAAAAATGGGACGTGGTTTTGGGCTTCGTGCACAGTATAATTATCATTTCCACAAAAATATTTACCTTTCCACCTCTCTTAATACATTCTTTTATAAACCCCAATATGTAAGTTATGATTTCAGCAATTTAAATAATTTTACAACAGGTTTAACACCTCAAGCTTTAGAAAATTTATTGAAATTATATACAGATATAAACTTAAAAGGCAAGGTTGCTTTTAGTGCAAATCAATTCTTCTTTGATGTAGGATTAGGATTTATTCCATACTCTTACAAACGGTTTAATATAAGGTTAGGTTTGGGTTTAATTGCAGGTTATCATTATTATATAGATCCAGCAGTATATATTAATTATGATGAGTACGATACGCCTAATAATAGAAGTTTTATTATATTCAACGGTTTAAGGTCTCATATCTCTAAATCATTTTTAGTTGGCGGTTTTGCAGAGGCTTCCTTGAATTATGAAATTAAACCCGATAAAATTTCGATTGGAGCTAATTATAAATTTACGCTTACTAAGAAATGGTTTGATGACGGTGTCTTTCCTCAAAATTTTGGAGTGATAGTAAATGTAAAGCTATAGCTTATACATTTTTATTTTATTTTAAAAAAATAATTATTAGTCTGTAACTGTAAATCCTACTTCTACGTTACGCAAATAATTGCTCCTCTACCAACTGGCAAATGATATGTCCAACGGTGATGTGGCATTCCTGAATGCGTGGCGTGTCGGTAGAAGGAATGTTTATCAGGTAATCGCAAAGGGGTTTCATTTTGCCGCCCGTAGCGCCCGTAAATCCTACAATCAGCATGCCTTTTTCTTTAGCCACCTTAAATGCTTCTATAATATTGGCAGAATTTCCGGAGGTAGATAACCCTACCAAAATATCGCCTTTGCGCCCTTTAGCTTTTACGATGCGGGCATACACTTCATTGTAGCTGTAATCGTTGGCTACCGCCGTAAGATATGACGTATTTACATGCAACGCCTCCGCATCTAATGGCTCGCGGTCGGTATAAAATCGACCTGAAAATTCTGCTGCTAAGTGCTGTGCGTCGGCAGCCGACCCGCCATTGCCACAAAATAATATTTTCCCGTCGTGGTTAAAGCAGTCTATCATTTTTTCTGTTACTGCCAGCATGGTTTCCACTAACGCTGCATCGTTCAGTACTTGCTGTTTTACCGAAATAGAGGCTTGTAAAATATCTTTTATTTTAGATTGCATAGTGCAAAGATAGTAAAATGTAAATAATGTTCCGAAGTGTCGGAAAGGGAATAATGAATGATTTGCACCTCTCACCTCTCACTTTTTTACCGCAAAGAGCACAAAGTTTTACCGCAAAGGACACAAAGGAAATAATGAAATAATGAAGTAATGAAGTAATGAAATAATGAAATAATGAAGTAATGAAATAGTGAAGTAATGAAATAGTGAAGTAATGAAATAATGAAGTAATGAAATCTCACATCTAATATCTAATATCTAATTTCTAATTTCTTCTGCTATGTTGTTTATAGATTTTCTTTTTTCTTGATAAAAAAGGAAACAAAAAATCAAGCCAAAACGATCGTTCAGCGCTTAGGGCAGCGCTTAGCTACGCGTTTTGGCAGCCCACGCTTTTGGCGGTGAGAAAAGGCAAAAACGAAACGTTAGAAATTACTTATAATTAGGTATAGGCAAAAATGTTTTTTATGTTTATATTTGTATAGATAAAACAACTTCCAATAACCATTACGAACTAAAAATCCGAATTATCTATTGTTTTTTACTTTAATTAAATACGAACGAACTAAACCATCTTTTTATGAAAAAAAATATACAAAACAACAACGTACTACCCCTATTCCAGCATTCCACTAAAAAAAACGGGGGGGGGTAAGCAGAAGATAATCAATTACTTAGTTAGTTTTATTGCTAAAAGCAGTTCTTTAAAAACGGTTATACTATTTCTTTTTTTGGGGCTCTTACTTATACCCTCCGTATTTGCCACTACACAACCTTGCACCACAGGGGGCGATCAGCTTACCTATGGTAATGGCTCTTGGATAGGGTATGTATATGGTACTCACAATGGAGGCAATCCTCCGTCTGACGCATTTACAACAACGTATCGTGGATATGTAACCAATACTGAAAATTTCAATATGAATTGGGGCAATGATGGTCCTACTTGTGCTACTTCGTATGATAAATTTGCCATACGCTACCTGATGGTAAAAAATTACCCTGCGGGAGTTTATAAAATTACGATAGGCGCAGATGATGGATGTAGGGTATATGTAGGTAATAGTGCAATTACAACACTAAATGGCTTTACCGGATTAACCTATGGCGCAAGCAGATGGAGTAATAACAGCTATGGTACTGTTGATTATGTGTTTGAATGGCAAGGAGGCGATATGTATATTGATTTTGAGTATTATGAACAAGGATCCAGTGCTCAATCTTCTTTTAATATTTGCTATGAGGGACCCTTGCAGGATTATGGTACAACCTCTTGGAATGGATACTATTACAACACAATAGATTACAATAACACATCTTATGCAGGCAGGTTTTCTTCCGGTTTTTACACTACAAATACAGTAACGGATATGAACCGTGCCACCGGCAGTAGTGCTCCTCCATTAGATGCAGCGCCATCAGGAACTACGGCTTGCACGGCAAGTTCATCAGCAACTAATTTTGCTACCCGCTTTCTACTAAAAAATAATTTTACCCGCTCTTTTTATCTTTTTACAGTAAATAGCGATGACGGAGTTAGAGTAAGCTCCCAAGGGCCCAATACATGGACATTAGGCGCTGCTCCCTCCTCCTGGGATATTTTCAATAATTGGAAAACAAACGGTACTTACTCAAATCAAAACGTTACCGCCCTTTTAGACGGCAACAAAAATTTGGTGATTGAGCATGGACAAGGTGTAGGTAATTGGGGCATAAGAAACCAAATATGCCAAATGAACGGCAATTATACGCTGGGTACATACCCAATTTGGAATGCTTATGTATTTGACAACGGGGCAGTTGATTTTAAAAAATATCGTGGTTGGTTTACCACCCAATCCTCCGGCACTACACTAATTGATAATAACTTTTCAAATGCTGTTCCGGCAAACTCAGCAACAGGAACAGGCGTAAGTAATTACACGGGTGCGGGTTGTGGTTTTACAGCCCCGGCATCAGCCGCTGATTTTTCTATTCGGTACGTAACCCGCAGAAATTATACCGATCCTGGTATATATGTTTTTAATACCTTAAATAATGATGATGGGCGTAGATTGTATATTGATTATGGGGCTATTGGGTCTCCACAACAGATATATGATAATTTGAGTTCAAATAATGGAAACACAATCACAAGCCCAATTTTATTAAATTCGGGAAATAACGACTTTTATTATGACTTCCGAGCAGGAGGTACTCCTAATAGAGCAAATTTTAATGAATGTCAGATGGATGGCGGAGGACCGGGAGCAAAAGGAAACGCCACTACTTATGGTACGAACAATTGGAGAATATATGATTATGCTTCGGGAAATTATAACTTTAATATAGCCGATTATAGAGGAACTTTTACTACAGGAACTGTTTCTTCATCTACAGCAAGTTTTGGAGAATTTAGTGATGGTCAGATTGCATCGAATTCAAATAGTAATGGAAACCAATGTGGTAAAACAGGTAGCGGACAATCTATAAGAGCTTTACTAAATAACACCTTTAATAAAGGAATATACCAAGTAACAATAGGACGTGATGATAATTATAGGATTTCTTTTTCAGGGGATAATAATGGAAATGCTTCTTCATGGGATTTTTCCGGAGGATGTTGCTCAAATAGTACTAATAATTATATAGCGTTAAATGGCAGTAATTATAATATAGTTTATCAAGGAAATAATACTGGAGGTGTTGCTGCTTACAATGCAAGCATTAGTGTATTAACACCTATTGAGGGTACATTAGCTTCTAACCAAACCTGCAACGGCACAGGAAACGTCACCTTGTCGTGGACAGGCGGCAGGGGGTATTATATCTTGCAAAGCTCTTCCGATATGTCAACATGGACAGATGAAGGGAGTGAAACCAATACAATAGCAGCGGCAAGTGGCTCATGGACAAAAAACCCTACCACTACCACCTATTACATAGTAAAAAGTTTTAGTAACAACACTACCGTTTACTCCAATATAGTAGCCATACAAAGAGCAGCAGCATATACCGGAAATGTAATCATCAATCAAGATATTCCATTAGGCGGTACTATTAATATCAATGGCGATTTTACGTTGAATGCCGGAAAAACGATAACCGTAGTACAAGGCTGTCCATTAGTCATCAATGCCAATAACATCACCATTAATGGAACGATTAATGCTAATGGTGCCGGAAACTTTGGTGGTAATGGAGGTGCAGGAGGAAATAGTAGTGGTGGTGCCGGTGGCGGTAGTCAGGCTGGTGGTGGTAATGCAGGTGTTGCCGGAGGAGGTAGTGGTGGTGGTCTGTCAGGGACTAATGGCAATGCTGCATCAGGGGGTAATGGTATTAATTGTGGTACTGCTTGCATTAGCGGAAATAATGCACGTAGAGCTGGCGGCGGCGGTGGCTCCGGCGGTGGCGGTGGTTCTTATGGTGGCACCGGCGGCGGTGCTTCACATAGTGCCGCAGGTAGAACACCGGAAGGCGGTGGTGGTTCTACTACTGCAGGCTCTTATGTATCCGGCCCAAACGCTTCTTCTACTTATGGTAATGGAACAGATGCATCGGATATCACATTAGGCTCCGGAGGTACCGGCGGCGGCGGCGGTGGCGGCGGTTTTACTGCCGGAGGTAGCGGAGGTGCCGGAGGTGCCGGAGGTGGTGCTATAATGTTAAAAGCATACGTTAATCTATCCGTATCAGGAATAATTACTGCAAATGGTACAAATGGTGGAAATGGCGGTGACGGTGGAAGCAGAAGCGGTAACGGTACTGCTTGGAATTGCTCTTCTTGTGATGACCCATGTGGTGGTGGTGCTAACAATTGTAGAAATAGTGATTTATGTGGTGCATGTTGTTACTATACATGGGCTGGAACCGGAGGTGGTGGAACCGGTGCCGGTGGTGGTTCCGGAGGTGGAATTTTACTTCAGGCATTTGGAAATACTGTAGTTACAGGTTCTATATCTGCAAATGGAGGAAATGGAGGAAATGCAGGTCGCCCTTGGCAATCATTAGATGGTTCTTGTAACGATTGGGCCAGCGGCGGTGGCGGCGGTGGCGGTGGAAGAATAAAAATATTATCCAATCCTTGTGCCACAAATAATATATCTCCTTCTACAATAACAGCAAATGGAGGAGGAACTGGTACAAGTGGCAATGGAGGCTCAGGACAAGCAGGGGCAAATGGTTCTACTGTTACAAACATAAACCATCCATCTTACACCGCCTTAGATGCCAAAACTATTACCACTTCAAACTATACAATTTGCAATGGCACCAATCCAAGCACTGCTATAAATGCCGATGCTTCTACGGGTGGGGCTAATAACACAAGTTTGTCTTGCACTGCAAGTTTACCGGCTTACCAATACCAATGGTATGTAACCAAAACGGCTTGTGGTTCTCCAACAACTGGAACAGGAAGCAATGCTAATGGAGGTTGGAGCGCAATAGCTGGTGCTACTGCTCAAAACTTGACGGCAGCACAAGTGTTAGTAGGCATCAACCAAGTTGGTAGCAACACAGAAGCTACTACGTATTGTTTCCAACGAAGAACCCAATCTGCGAATTGCTATGCATGGACAGGCAGCGTGTCGGTTATCATACAAACTATACCTACGGCAGGTGTAATCGGTATCGATCAACTCTTGTTATGTGGAAGTGGTACTGTAAACCTCACCAATACCACTGCGGGCACCGGAGACGGCACCATTACCTATCGTTGGGAAGCAAGCACCACCAGTGCTACTACTGGATTTAATCCAATTACAGGAAGCTTAGCTACTAATAGCTATACGGTTTCTCAAACCACGTGGTTCAGAAGATTTACGATATCTACGGTACTTGGTACGCCTTGCGAAAGCACAGCAAGCAATGTAGTGGTTGTATATACGAATGATGCGGTAGCGAGTGGAAATTTGGCAACTGCAACTGTAGAAAAAGAATGCCTAGTAAACGATAATGCTTGGCATTATTTTAGAGATGATGCCGGAAATATTATAGCTGCTATAAACAGTAAAGGTGAAAACTTAGGGAATGTAAAAATGAAAGTAACGATAAATGCATCGAATAACACCAATATCAATGGCTTAGATTTCTATTCCGACCAATGGGGAGATGGCGGCATTGGAAGGGAAGGTACGTGTAAAAATGAACCCGAGTTGTCGATGCGCCGTAAGTACAAAATTACTCCTCAGTTTCAACCACCGGTAGGCAAGCCTACTTCTATTTTATTATTTTTCACTAATGATGATTATACGAATTACAAAAATGAAATTACCACTTTGAGTGCGTTGAACTTAAGTACAGCTCCTTATGCTATCTGCTATGGATACACTTCTAGCGTTACGGATTTAGCGGTAAATAAAAATGCGCTATATGACATACCAATTTTTTCTACTTCAGCAAATGGAGGCCCGAGTGGCTCTACACAATACCAACTATCTATACCTTCTTTTTCAGATTTTTACTTCCATACCAATGGCGGTATTGGTGCGCCATTGCCGATAGAACTTATTTCTTTCATCGGGTGGAATCAGGGAAGTGTAAACGTATTGAAATGGATAACAGCATCAGAATTAAATACAGCCTATTTTGAAGTGCAACGTAGTACTGTCTCTGGTAACTGGGAAGCAATAGGTCGTCTAATGGCTGCCGGTAATTCTACCGCACAACTAAAGTATGATTTTACGGATAATAATCCGCAGATAGGAGTGAATTATTATCGATTAAAAATAGTTGACAATGATGGTACGTTCAAGTATAGTAATGTCATCAATATTCAAAATGACAAAGTGAGTGTGAATGAATTTTCTCGAGTATATCCAAATCCTACAAATGGAAATCTAACGGTTGAAGTTTTATCTACAATATCATACAACACCGATATTTCGGTATTGGATATTTTAGGTAAAAGTATATTAGACAACCCAGTCGCATTAACAAAAGGATTAAATGCGTTACAATTTAATTTTAGCCATTTGCCTAAAGGAACTTATATTTTAAGATTCAATGATACAGATGGGAAATCGCATTATTCCAAGTTTGTGCGAGATTAATGAAAATCGACTAGTTCAAAATAAAAGTATAAAAAAGGCTGCCTTTTCGGACAGCCTTTTTTATTTAAATATATGCGCAATAGTGTTCCGATTTATTGGAAGGTAAATAGTGAATGATTTGCACCTCTTACCTCTCACTTTTTTACCGCAAAGAGTACAAAGTTTTACCGCAAAGGACACAAAGGAAATGATGAAATAATGAAATAATGAAGTAATGAAGTAATGAAGTAATGAAATAATGAAGTAATGAAATAATGAAGTAATGAAATAAGGAAATGATGAAATAAGGAAATAATGAAGTAATGAAGTAATGAAATCTAACATCTCTTCCTCTCACATCTCACATCTCATATCTAACATCTAATATCTAATATCTAACATCTCACCTCTAATATCTAATATCTAATTTCTAATTTCTTCTGCTATGTTGTTTCTGGATTTTCTTTTTTCTTGATAAAAAAGGAAACAAAAAATCAAGCCAAAACGATCGTTCAGCGCTTAGGGCAGCGCTTAGCTACGCGTTTTGGCAGCCCACGCTTTTGGCGGTGTGCAAATGATGTTCCGATTTATTGATAGTCAATGGTAAATGCTATTTCTATTCGAGTGCAAAGGGGACATGCCCTTGCACTCACCTCTCACTTTTTTACCGCAAAGAGCACAAAGTTTTACCGCAAAGGACACAAAGGAAATAATGAAATAATGAAGTAATGAAGTAATGAAGTAATGAAATAATGAAATAGTGAAGTAATGAAATAGTGAAGTAATGAAATAATGAAGTAATGAAATCTCACATCTAATATCTAATATCTAATATCTAACATCTCACCTCTCACATCTAATATCTCATATCTCACTTCTACTACGCTAATCCCTCTACAACTGTTGCAGCTCTACTAATTTTTTATATTCCCCATTTTGCAACATCAATTGTTGATGGGTGCCTTGTTCTATAATTTGTCCGCTTTTTAGCACTATTATTTCATCAACAAATTGTACGGTCGCCAAGCGGTGTGCAATGATAATTGCTGTTTTATCTTTCAATAAATTTTGTAAAGCCTCTTGTACTAATTTTTCGGAATTACTGTCTAAATGAGAAGTGGCCTCATCTAAAATCAAAATAGGCGCCTCTTTATAGATAGCCCGAGCTATAGACAAACGCTGCTGCTCGCCCCCACTTAATTTTATACCATTATCACCAATATTGGTTTCATACTGTTGGGGCATCTGCCGTATAAATTCATCGGCATTAGACAACTTAGCGGCAGCTTCTATGCGCTGTCGGTTATCCGCTCCAAACGATATATTGTGCGCCACGCTATCGTTAAACAAAACAGATTGCTGCGCAACCAGTGCTATTTGCGCTCTTAAATCCTGCTGTCGGATTGCAGTAATAGAATTTCCATCAATAAAAATACCGCCAGAGGTGACGTCAAAAAATCGCATGATCAGCTGCACTAACGTGGACTTTCCGGAGCCTGATGCCCCTACAATTGCCAGCTTTTTCCCTTTGGGAATAATAAGCGAAATGTCTTTTAAAACTAACGTATTTTCATACGCAAACGATACTTTTTTCAACTCAATTTTTTCGGAAAACGGAGGCATTGGAACGGCATCGACAGCATCATTTACCAAATTCTTTTCTTGTAATACCATTTCTATCCGCTTTAGCGATGCCATGCCTTTTTGTATAAAATAAAAGGCATTCGAAAAGGCTTTTGCCGGTTGTATTAATTGAGAGAAAATAACGATAAATGCAATAAAGGCTTCTGCGCTAAGTGAAGAGGTGTGATGGATAATCATTTTTCCGCCTACATACAAAACAATCACTACTACAGAGATGCCTAAGAACTCCGACAAAGGCGTGGACAAATCTCGTTTTCGAATCATTCCGGTGCCAATGCGAAGATGCTGTTGGTTGATGTGCCGAAATCTATCCGACAGTATTTTTTCTGCTGTGAAAGATTTGATAATCCGAATACCGGAAATAGTTTCCTCTACCATTGAATTAATTAGCCCTTGCAATTGTTGTGCCTTCGCTGAAGAATGTTTTAATGTTTTTCCGATTCTGCCGATAATATAGCCGGATAATGGTAAAATAATCAGCACAAATAGGGTGAGCTGCGGGCTAAGCAACAACATGGTAAGCAGTGTGGCAATAATGGTAACGGGTTCTTTAAAAGCGACTTCTAAAAAATGCAAAATACCATATTCTACTTCCTGCACATCATTGGTTAATCGGGTTAATACATCGCCCTTGCGTTGGGTAGAAAAATAAAGCACCTGTAAGTCCAATATTTTATCATACAATTGCTGGCGGATATTTCCCGCAATTCCGGTGCGCATCGGTGCTAAAAAATGGACAGCGAGATATCGGAATATGTTTTTAGTAAAAAAAACGACCACTGTAAATAGGCAGATATACAGCAATGCCTGCGATTTTCCTTCTTCAATGCTGCTGCTATGTTGTATAAAATAGATAATCTTATTGTCGAATAATGCACCAACGTATTCTTTTAGATGGGTAATGCTAAAAGGTACTGTTTGTATAGGCATTCCTGCTAATTTGTCTGCATGAAAGATAAGATTGAGAAATGGAATTAACATTAAGAAAGAAAATATAGAAAACGCAGTGGACAACAGATTAAACAGAATGTTTAAAAACACATTTGGCAGGTAAAGACGGCAATATTTTAATAGGCTACGTAAATCTTTCATTGAAACAGAATACCAAAGATAATTGGATTTGTTATTACTTTGGAATAGAATTTATTTTTTAGGGTTGAGGTCACCTGAAAACAGCTAATGTTGTTATTGCACTCTCCGTAATTTCATAAAATATTTTGCAAACCAAATTTACTCGTTTTCATGCTTATATAACCTACAGAAATTATATGATGTAACGTTGTCCTCTGTTGGGTTTATGTTCTATTGCTTTGAACTTTAACGTATTAAGTTCATGGATTAAAGTTAATAAATTTACCGGAAAACAATGTACTTTTGCTTTTATGGAATCTATAAAACAACGGCAAGTGGCCAAAACGATACAAATTGCCATGAGCGAAATTGTGCAAAAAGACTTAGGCGCACTTTTAGAAGGTGCAATGATTACTATTTCAGGCGTTCGTGTAACGCCCGATTTGTATGTTGCACGCCTATATTTGAGCATTTACAACCACCCAAAGCCGGAGGAAGTACTCGACCATTTAGATAAAAACAACAAATTAATACGCGGCCTTTTAGGAAATAAAATCAGAAATAAAGTTCGCTCTATACCGCAAATAGAGTTTTTCCGTGATGAAACATTGGAAGAAGTACAAAATTTAGAGCGCATATTTAGCGAAATAAAAAAGAAAGATGCCGAGATAGAAAAGTTGAGAGAAGACAATGACAAAATTAGCTAATAGGCTAATTCGCTAATTTAGTAAACCTCGAAATTTGAACCTCGAACTCAACATAGCCAAGCGTTACTTATTTAGTAAGAAATCAACAAATGCCATAAATATCATTTCGTTGGTGAGTGGTGCCGCAATGCTGTTTGGCACAATGGCGTTGCTACTCGTTTTATCGGTTTTTAATGGATTAGAAGGATTGGTAAAGTCTTTGTACGCTGTATTTTATCCCGATATTGCGATAACTGCTGTTGCCGGAAAAACGTTTGAAATAACGCCGGCTCTTCAGGATAAATTAAAATCTATTTCTTACGTTGCAGCATATAGTTTTACATTGGAGGAAAATGCGCTGTTAGAATATTCGGACAGACAACATATTTGCACCGTAAAAGGGGTAGATAAAAATTATTTTAATGTCGTTAATAAATTTGACACTTTTATTGTAGAAGGGAAAAAAATATTACAACAAGACAGCATTAATTATGGTATTGTAGGAGTAGGTGTTGCGCAAAAATTAGGCATGGATCCCTCTCGTGCATTTAACCCGATAGCATTGTATATTCCTAAAAAAACGGGTGCCTCGTTTTCTACGTTGGAAAATGCGTTTAACAAAAGCTACGTCACGCCATCGGGAGCATTTGCTGTTTCCGATGAATTTGATTCGCGCTACACCTTTGTTCCATTAGATTTCTTCCAACAGCTCACCGATAATCCCGACAGAGCATCACAAATAGAAATTCGGCTGAAAAATAAAATACAAAGCGATGCAATAAAAGAACAGCTTCAGCAATTACTCGGCAGTTCTTTTATTGTAAAAAGCCGATACGAGCAAAATGAAGTTTTGTATAAGGTACTAAAAAGTGAAAAATGGATCACTTTTGCCATTCTTGTGCTCATAATAATTATTGCATCCTTTAATATCATCGGAGCTTTATCGATGTTAGTTTTAGAAAAGAAAAAAGATATCGCCACCCTTACGGCATTAGGCATACGGCAAGGAAGCATCATAAAGATATTTCTATTAGAAGGTATGTTGATGTCGCTCATTGGAGCAGCTATAGGTATGTTGCTTGCATTTATCCTCTGTGTATTACAACAAAAAATTGGATTAGTACCCATGCCGGGCACTTCGTTTTTGGTGCAATATTACCCTGTAAAAATGTTGTTTTCCGATTTTTTAGCAGTAGGGGTAATGGTCGTCTTTATCAGCTTATTAGCAGCCTACTTGCCGGCACGAAAGGCGGCGTTGTCCGTAGAAAAAGAATATTTATCCTATCTATCCTAAGGGTTTTTTATATCTTTAACGTTAAACAAACAACATGAAGAATTGGATTTTTACAATCGCATTTTGCAGTACGCTCTCCTTGTCTTTCGCTCAATCTACTTTTACTAAAACCAAATTGGAAGAAGCAATTTTTACCAAGGATTTTTTATTTAAACAAGAGATTTTTACGGTAGAGAATATACCAAATTTTCGAATAGATGCCGTAAAGATTACCAACTTAGAAAACTTCAACAGCACTTCCGGGTTGCGCATAGTACACCGCATACCAATCGGGAAAGAACTGAAAATAGTTTACAACTATATCGATGCGCAAGAAATAGATGGATTGGCTATGACGTTGCAATACATGAAAACAATTTTAAAAAGCAAAACAATTCCGAATAATTATACCGAAATAAAATTCACGACTATCTCCGGATTTCAGCTTGCGCTCTCCACTATCTTAAACGACCAAAATAAATTAGATTGGAGTTTTGTGGTACAAACCAATATCGCCAATGAGCGAACGACAGTACAATTATCCTTCGATGATATAGATAAATTACAGAAAACAATAGCGCAAGCAAAGAGCAAAATTTGATTTTCCGCCATTAAACCCAAACAAATAGAACGTAGGATAATAGTATAAAAAATATAAAACTAATTATTTTATTTATATTGATATTAAAACATAAATACGCTCTTTATGGAATAGAATTTTCTATACTCCGGCATTATCATAGCGTGTTTCATTAACGATTATATTTTAAAAAGTTAACTTCTCCTTACGCTCAACTCAAATCTATTTTCTATCTTTGCACATGGAAACAAGTTCTCATTTTTCATCACAACACAAATTTGCCGGCGAAGGGCTTACATTTGACGATGTATTGTTGCTTCCGGCTTACTCTCAAGTTTTACCTCGCGAAACGGATATTCGCACGCAAGTAACGCGCAATATATCCATCAATATTCCCATTTTATCGGCGGCGATGGACACCGTAACAGAAGCCAACTTGGCAATTGCATTAGCGCGTGAAGGAGGGGTAGGCGTATTACACAAAAATATGCCGATAGAGGCACAAGCAGCAGAGGTGCGTAAAGTAAAACGCTCTGAAAGCGGACTGATTACCGATCCTATTACCCTAAAACCATCTTCAAAAGTATCGGAAGCATTTGCCTTGATGGCAGAAAACAGAATCGGAGGTATTCCTATTACAGAAGATAATGGCGTATTGGTAGGCATCCTTACCAACCGCGATTTGCGATTTTGCAAAGATGCTTCTATGCTGATAAAAGATTTGATGACAAAAGAAAGGCTGATTACGGCGCCCGAAAAAACGACCTTGAAAGAGGCGGAAGATATTTTGCATCAATACCGAATTGAGAAACTTCCTATTGTAGATAAAAACAATAAACTGGTAGGTTTAATTACCTATAAAGATATTTTGAAAGTAAAAAATTATCCAAATTCGTCGAAAGACAATTCCGGCAGGTTGCGTGTGGCGGCGGCAGTGGGAGTTACCGCAGATATGATGCAACGTATAGAAGCATTGGTACATGTAGGAGTAGATTTTATTTCTATCGATACGGCGCACGGTCATTCCGAAGGCGTTTTATCGGCGGTGCGCAATGCAAAAGCCACCTTTAAAACGGTAGATATTGTAGGCGGAAACGTGGCTACCGGAGCAGCAGCGAAAGCTTTGGCAGATGCCGGAGCAGATGCGGTAAAGGTGGGCGTTGGCCCCGGTTCTATTTGCACTACCCGTGTAGTTGCCGGCGTAGGCGTACCGCAACTGAGCGCAATTTACGACGCTGCCTTAGCCTTAAAAAACACAGGGGTGCCCATTATCGGCGATGGCGGTATCCGCTATACAGGCGATATGGTGAAAGCCTTGGCAGCAGGTGCCAGCACTATTATGGCAGGCTCCCTATTTGCCGGCACGGAAGAAAGCCCGGGCAAAACCGTAATTTTTGAAGGACGAAAATTTAAAACCTACAGAGGTATGGGCAGCTTAGAAGCCATGCAGGAAGGCAGCAAAGACCGTTATTTTCAAGATGTGGAAGAAGATATTAAAAAATTAGTGCCAGAAGGAATTGTAGGACGTGTTCCCTACAAAGGTACATTGAGCGAGGTGGTGTATCAGTTTATTGGAGGCTTACGCGCCGGCATGGGCTATTGCGGCACAAAAGATATTCCAACTTTACAGCAAACGGCTCAATTTGTAAAAATTACTGCTGCCGGGGTAAATGAAAGCCATCCGCACGACGTAACGATAACGAACGAAGCACCGAATTATAGCAGATAATAGTATTTCAGAATTCAGAATTCAGAATTCAGATTTAAGAGTGGGGATTTACTTCTCAGCAAGGGTTCCTGAAAGGGACTCTGCGTTAATTTATTTCACCGACGCAGCGTCCTCTGCGAGAGACTCTACTATAATATAATATATTAATAGTAGAATTTAATCTTGTAATCCTGTAGCATTCCGCCATGAGAAGATGTTTTCACTAACACTTCAGATACATTGTCATCCGTGTTAAATTGGTAGGTATAACTAAATCGTAAATTGGCAAAATCATTACCTATCCTAACCTCTTTTATGAATCGGTATTGATATTCAGTATATTTATACAAGTCAAACCCAGGGTATCTAAAATTAAAATTTGAAAAATATTTTTCCTGACAACCCGATAAGGCTAAATAGGTGTATCCCAAGAAAGGGATATTGCTTCTATGATTATCCTTATAGTAAAGGATAGTATCTTGCTTTGTACAAAAATCAGTTTTATACTGAATATAACAAGTATCTTCCTGAGCGGAATATCTGTAAGTAGCCAATGTAGAGGTTGGACCATTACATCTGTCACTGATAGGATAAAATGAATAAGCCTTAATTCTTTTTATAGAATCATATTGTAAATCAAACTGAAGATTATAGTTAAAATCGCCAAGGGAGATACAATCAGAATAATCGTCTTTTAGCTGTGTGATGTTATTATTTGTAAAGGCTAACTGATTTAATTTGGTAAAGCCCAATAACATAGAAGGGTTTTCAGGCACCACCTCCAATATATTTGCAGAAACTGAATTGATTTTCAGCTTAACAAAATTACTGTCAAGGTATCTGTATCCTATACTGTCATAGTTAAATTGATTGGATTGCTTATAATAATCTATAATAGCAAAAGTATCCTCAGCATTAGTTAAGGAATCTATTTTTAAATAAATCATTTTTCTCGGATATAAATTCTCGTGTACCGAAGTACTACGATTGTTTTCTTTTTTGCAGGAAAAGAAAAATACACCGCTTAATGCTATCATTATAATTACATAAAAATGTTTCATGTCAAATATTTATTAGTAAATATAGTTTTTTTTAGATAAAAAAGAAAAAATTAACATTGACAAACGCTGCATATTATTTACTTCGTATGCTACACTAAATCTAAAAGGTTCATTATTATATCCAACTTCTAAATTTATCTAACCATGTTTTTTGAGCAGATAAATTAATATCAAACGAATAGATTTCGCCGGTAGTATTTTTGGAGGCACTGCTGATAATGGTATTGTTTTTGGTTACAATTCTAAATACAATCGGTTGTTTTATTTTTGACATCGTATCGATGATAAATTGAGTCGTTAACTCGTCCGTAGAAAATAAAACTTCAGTTGGGCGGTAAGCCTCAATTATCTCGAATATATTTTCGGTAGTGCCTAAGTATTTTTTGGATTTTATGCCATTCTTTATGGAAACAAAACCGATGTAATTACTTTTTTTATCGGCTTTTACCAACTGCTGTGCAATTGTATCAGCTTCTTTTTCTTGTGCAATGATAATAATTTTTTTTTCGTCTTTTAAATAATCCGACAAGGTGCCATAAGCAATATGTCCTATTATTCTATATAGGGATAGCAACAATAGATTCAGTACCGTTCCGAATACAATTACGCCACGAGAGGTGCGTAAATAATTGGGGAAAAATGCATAAAATACAGCTATCAACAACATGCCAGTAAGTTGACCTGCTACTAAATGTTTCCATTTTGTTTGTTGGGTATATGCTCCAAAAAACCAAAGTGAAAGCAGCCAAACGGTTACATATATCGGAATATTGACATAAAAAAACGTAGCGGGAAAAATAACATGATCGCTTATTTTTACGAAATTCTCCCAAAACAATTGCAGCATATACAAATTAAATACCATTAACAATCCATCTAAAACGGGCATGCCAAATGGGGTTGTTATTTTCTGTAATACTGCTAATATTGCACGTAAATAAATTGCCAATTGCAATAAGAAATTCAGTGCCTTTCCTTGAGTTCCTTTTAGATGCTTATTGCTAAAAATGAGCATGGCAGTATAGAACGTTTTGATGTAGTTTAAACTGCCTTTTTTGGTACTTTCTCCTTTAAAATGAATAATAGAGGTGTCTGCAAAATAATAATTCTCAAACCCTGCTTTTTTTATACGGTACGATAAATCTATATCTTCGCCATACATAAAATAATCTTCATCCAACAATCCTATTTTATCTAATACACTTTTACGCAATAGCATAAAAGCACCGCTAAGTACCTCTACAGCATGGTTTTTGTCTTTCGATAAATAGGATAAATGATATCGTCCGAATAGCTTAGATTGGGGAAATAATTTTGCTAAACCGCTCATCTTTGAAAATGCGGCCAAAGGCGTTGGAAATCCTCTTTTAGATTCCGGTAAAAAATTCCCGGCACCGTCGTACATTTTCACTCCCAATCCACCAATGTTTTTATGGATTTCCATAAAATCTACACATTTCTGCAAGGTGTCTTCTTGTAGTATCGTGTCGGGGTTTAGCATTAAAATATAATCGCCGTTTGCAATTCGTATTGCTTGATTATTGGCTTTAGAAAACCCTACATTGTCGGTGTTTGCAATCACGTTTACCTGCGGAAATTTTTGAAGCAGCATTTTTAAAGACTCATCTTTAGAATTGTTATCTACCACAAACACTTCAAACGCAAATTGTACATCAGATTTGAACACCGACACTAATGTTTGCTCTAAGAAATAGCGTACATTATAATTTACTATGACGATGCTGAGTTTCAATGAAGGGCGTTTGTCTTTTACAGCTAAAGCTTATTTACAATAAAATGAATGTACCCAAATTTACGAATTTTATAGCGTTATTCTACAGTGTAATTACAAATAGTACGTCTGTTTTTTGTATTTAAGGTTTATTCAAACTGCATTCCATGTAAATGGGGAAGTGGTCAGAGCTATAATTATCCAAAATAGTAAATTTCTGAATTTTAAAATCCGTTGACGTAAAAATATAATCGATACGCAATAAAGGGAGCTTCCCATTGTATGTTCTTCCAATTCCGAAACTATTGCATAAGAAAGCGTCTTTCATGTTTTTGGAAATCGTATTTATCGTATAGGAATTAGGTAAGTCGTTAAAATCTCCGCAGAGTATAATAGGTTTAGTTTGAGCGTTTAAGAATGTTTTTAATTCATCTGCTTGTTGTGCTCTTCGCTCAAATGCTTTTTTTAATTTCACAATAATGCTTTTGGCACCATGTTCATCTAAATTTTGAATTGCCCGAAATTCTTCTATTGTTTGGTAATCTTGCGTGCCAAAATAGATAGACTGTAAATGCACATTCACAAATCTAATAATAGTGTCCGCTATTGCAATATCGGCGTACAATCCTTTAAAGGGCTTTTTGCCGTATCCTGTTTTAAAATTTTGTTGGATAATATTTCCCGATGCTTTAATTGGATATTTAGAAAAAAGCGCAATCCCCCACTCGTCGGTATTTCGCAGCACTAATTCTTTTGTAAAAAAATAATAGTTATATCCTAATGCCTCCAATTGTTTAATAGTACTGAATGCTTTTGTTGTGTCGTTGTAAAATTCTTGAAATGAGATTACATCAGCATTTTGCTTGCGGATAGTTTCAAATATTTTTTGTTTAGAATTTACATTGTCGCTCCAATTATACAAATCAAAATCGCGTACGTTATACGACAATACTTTTATTGTTTTCTTTGTTGTTGGAATTTTAGGAGTGCTTAAATTGGTCGCTACCAATTTTAAGGCTTGCGGCAAACACGCTGCTACTGCCAGCAACGATAGCATTGCAAAATGACGTTTGCGAGCAATCCAGATAATTACAAAAAGAACATTAACGACAATCAATATTGGCAGCATCAAGCCGGCAAAGGGCATAAGCCATATTTTATCGGGGCTAATATAAGATGCAGATAAACTAATCCCCAACAGCACTACAAATACTATATTTACAGTGCGTGAGGTGAAGGATAATAACCATTTTAAGTATTTCATCTTGCAGCAAGATAGAAAATATTTTTTGTTCTGACGATGGGGAAAAGTTAAATCAATCTTCTTGGCTTATTTTAAACAAAAACTCTTTTTCTTCATTGGTTAAGCTGTCATAGCTGGAGCGATTGATTTTATCTAAGATAGCATCTAATTTTTCTTGTTTGTTTACTATTTCTTTATTCGGTGAAGCCTGTGTTTTTGATTGTTGTTTTTTTTGTGCAGAAGTATAGGCATACTCTTGTCGTTTATACTCTACTTTAAGTTTGCTTTTTTTCTCAAAAAGAGTAGCGAAATAATCTGAAACGATATAAAATGGGCGTGCTAAGTCGGTTCCATTTTGCAATAATTTTATATACATAAATCCAAAAAATGCGCCGCCGATATGTGCAATATGCCCTCCGGCGTTTCCATGTTGTATGTTTATAAAATCTAAAATCAGATAAGCAAATGCTATCCATTTTATTTTTACATTTCCAAAAATCAATAATCTAAATTCATAATCGGGTGCAATAGTGGCTGCTGCAAATGCCATTGCCATCACGGACGCCGATGCGCCGATACAGCTTGAATAATATACCGAATTACTAAATGCCGGGAAAACATTATAGGCAAGCATATATACAAGCCCGCCGAAGACTCCTCCGTATAAATAAATGGGTAAAATTTTAGGTTTACCTATCATATCTTGCACAATTTGTCCGAACCAATAAAGTCCCAACATATTCCACAGAATGTGCCAAAATCCTTCATGCAAAAAAAGGTAGGTGAATATTCCCCAGGGGTGGTACATGAAATTATGAGGCGAGGCATATAGCGAAAAAATAGCAACCAAATCAAACGGAGCCGGCTTGGAGAACAATGCAAAGGGTAGTGTTACTAAATTTACAATGATAAATACAGCTATATTTATCAGTATCAGCCTGATTAAAGTAGAGCCATAGGTATATTGCCATTTTATGTCTTCCCAAATATTCATGCTTAGTAGAACGTTTGTTTGTTTGTTTTGTTCCAATAAAATACCAATAAAAATCCAAAAATTGCACCTCCAATATGAGCATAATGCGCTACATTATCCAGTCCTACTTGTGCAAAGGCAATATCATACGCAATAATTACTAATGGAATTAGGTATTTTGCTTTTATGGGTACGGGTAAGAAAAGGAAAATCAAAGGAGTATTTGGAAACAGATAGCCGAATGCTGCCAACAACCCATAGATAGCACCACTTGCGCCTACCAAACTAGAAAAATAGATTTCTGATATCGGCTTTACTGCCGCCTCGCTCACATGCATATCTGAAGTTAAAATAAAAGTGCCGGTATAATGATAAGCGATAATGCCACTTACGAATAAATGAAATAAAATAGCCCCTATACCGGAAAATAGATATAAAAAAGCAAAGCGTTTACTGCCCAATACGCGTTCATTTTCTAAGACGACTCCAAAGCTGTACAAGGCATACATATTGAATAAAATATGAAAAAAACCACCGTGAGTAAATAGATGTGTTACCAGTTGCCATGGTCTAAATTCCGGATTTGTAGGGTAGTGCATAGCTAAAATTTCTGTCAAATTCGGGTAAATCAAACAAGCTATAAATACTAATATGTTTATCAGCAACAAATTTTTAACTACGGGTGTCAGGTCGAGTAATCCTCCAAAACGTCTTAATTCATTCATTTGTATATCTTTTTTTAGTTAGATGATTTTATGCATTGAACTTTCGTTCAATTTCATCAAAAGTATATTGTGCAAAAGTGGCTACTCCTGCCGGGTTAATCATAGGTTGCTCGCAAGCAAATAATTCATCTATCAGCAATTGCATGGCATTCTTATCCATAGATTTCCCTGATTTTACAGCAGTTTGGAAAGCTAAAGTTTTAGCCACATTTTTTCGTTTGTCAAATGCGCCGGTTTGTACGCCGGTTTTATATTCTTCTACTATTTTTTCTATCAATTGTAATTCATTCTCCGCTCTCAAATCGCTCGGCATCCCATGCACTACGAATGCATTACCACCAAAAAATTCAATATCAAAGCCTAATACTCTTAATTCCGATAATATATCTTTCAATATTTCTGCATCGCCATGGTTTAGTTCTAATGATTTTGGAAACAATGTTTGTTGAGATGCAGCCGGTTGGTTAGCTAAATTTTTTAAATATTTTTCGAATAAAATACGCTGGTGTGCTTTATGTTGATCTATTAAAATAAACCCACTTTTTATTTGGGTTAATATATATCGCTCATGCAGTTGTATCGGCTCAAAGCGTTCATTTTTAAATGGATTGTTGGAGATTTCATTTTCTTGCTCTAATGCCTCCAGTTGATCCATTTTACTGCGTATGGTAACGGCACGCTCTTCCGTATTTTCATCTAGCTCGTATAATTTTTTCCAATGTTCAAAATTATCCTTTTGCGGCGTCGGAGGGATATCCTTATCAAACGGAGAAGCGTATGAGCCTTTGGTTTTGGCATCCGTATTTAAACGAGATTGAACCACTTTGAAAGGTTGTTCGTTATACACACGTTCATCTACCAACATATTAAAATTTGCCTCGTGTTCAAAATCTATCGTCGGCATTACGCTATATTGCGAAAGCCCATGTTTAGCAGCGGCATTCAACAGTAAATAAATAGCTTTTTCATCTTCAAATTTTATTTCCTGTTTTGTGGGATGTACGTTAATGTCTATCGCACCCGGTTCAATATCTATAAATAAACAATAAAACGGAAAATTCTTATCTGCAATCAATCCATCATAAGCTTTGGTGATGGCATAATTCAAGAAATTATTTTTTATAAAACGATTATTGACAAAAAAGAATTGCTCGCCTCGCGTTTTTTTACTCAAATCGGGTTTGCCAATAAATCCACGCACACTCACATAATCTGTTATTTCTTCTATTGGCACTAATTTTTCGTTATAATTTTTTCCAAATACGCTAACGATTCGCTGGCGCATATTTCCTGCTTTCAGATGATATACTTCTAATCCATTATGATGCAAGGAAAAAAAGATACTCGGATTGGCTAATGCAACATGAACAAACTCATCTAAAATATGCTTCGTTTCTATCTGGTTAGATTTTAAAAAATTACGACGAGCCGGAACATTATAAAATAGATTTTTTACCGAAATCGACGTGCCCGAAGCTGTAGCGGTAGGCTCTTGTAGCAGTATCTTTGAGGCTTCCGTTATTAAAATAGTACCTACTTCTTTACCGTGTTGTTTGGTTTTCATTTCTACTTGTGCTACTGCGGCAATACTTGCCATAGCCTCTCCTCGAAAACCAAATGTATAAAGCGAAAATAAATCTTCAATTTTTTTTATTTTAGAAGTAGCGTGTCTTTCAAAACACATACGAGCGTCTGTTTCACTCATGCCGCAGCCATCATCTACTACTTGTATCAAAGCTCGACCGGCATCTTTTAGAATGAGTTGAATGTTTTTTGCCCCCGAGTCCACACTGTTTTCCAAAAGTTCTTTCACCACCGATGCCGGACGTTGAATTACTTCACCGGCAGCAATTTGATTGGCTATAGCATCGGGCAGAAGTTTAATAATATCAGACATAATTAGCATCACAAAATACAAAAAAATGTATGGTGAAAGGATGTTAAATGCTGTTATTTTGAAGAAAGATAACAACAAAATTAATATTTCCACGTTCGTGTACATTTAATGAGCAGATACGACTTAGTTTTACTTATGTTTGAATAGATTTAGGCCTGATTATTGATACCACAGAAATTGTAAAATGAAAAAACATTATCTTAAAATACTATGCATTGCCGGCTATTTGCTGTTCGCTGTCAGCTATTCTTATTCTATAGAACCGCCTTACTTAAAAGATACCTCAAATGTATGGGTAGATTCTATCTTAAAATCAATGACGTTAGAGGAGAAAATAGGGCAACTTTTTATGGTTGCTGCTTACTCCAATAAAGAGGAAACTGCCTATCAAATCATCGATAAATATATTAAAGAGTATAAAGTTGGAGGATTAATATTTTTTCAAGGAACAGCGCAAAAACAAGCCGAACTAACCAACCGCTACCAAGCAGAAAGCAAAGTACCGCTTTGGATAGGATTTGACGGAGAATGGGGCTTAGGTATGCGCTTAGATAATACGATTTCCTACCCCAGACAATTAGCCTTAGGTGCTATAGATGATATTTCGCTTATTTATGACATGGGTAGCGAAATTGCCCGCCAAATGAAGCGCATCGGTATTCATATCAATTTTGCACCGGATATTGACATAAATAATAATCCCAATAATCCGGTGATAAATGACAGGGCTTTTGGCGATAATAAATTTGGAGTGGTGCGCCGTGGATTGATGTACATGAAAGGACTGCAAGACAATAAAATTTTAGCTTGTGGCAAGCACTTCCCGGGGCACGGCGATACCGATGTAGATTCGCATAAAGACTTGCCGGTTTTAAGGCATTCTGCTGACCGATTAGCCTCTGTTGAACTTTATCCGTTCCAACAGCTTATTCGTTATGGCGTTGGAAGTATTATGGTAGCGCACTTAAATGTATTGTCGTTAGATGCGGCACCCAATTTTCCGGCGACATTGTCTTCAGCGATCATACAAAATAAACTGATTGATTCTATGAAATTTAAGGGCTTAATTTTTACAGATGCCCTAAATATGAAAGGCGTTTCAAAATATTATCCGTCGGGCATAGCAGAAGTTATGGCTTTGCGCGCCGGCGATGACGTGTTGTTATTTCCGGAAGACGTAGATGCAGCAATAGCCGGCGTGCGTTGTGCTGTACAGGTAGATTCTGTAATTCCTGAAAGCATCATTAATAGTAAAGTACGGAAAATATTAGCTGCAAAATATTGGTTGGGCTTAAATAAATATCAGCCCATAAAATTGGAAGGTATTGATGCGGATATAAACAATGAACAAGCAGCACTTTTGAAATTTAAACTGATAGAAAATGCTATGACTGTCGTAACGGATTCTATGCACCAAATTCCTATTTTAAACGTGCAAAAAAGAATTGCTCATGTCGGCATCGGCAGCAGTAAACCTACCGTATTTTCTACCACTTTAGACAAATACACACAAATAGATCATTTCTTTATTCCAAAAGATAAACCTGCTGCAACATTTAATGATATTTTAAAAAAATTAAAAGAGTACCATTTAGTGATTATTGACCTACAAGATATGAGCCGGTTTGCTTCTAAAAATTATGGACTCACCGAAAATGCGCTGGCTTTTTTGAACCAAGTAAACAATCAAAATCAAACTATTTTAACCGTGTTAGGTTCACCCTATAGTCTAAAATATTTTCAGAAATTTCCCTCCATTTTAGTAGGATATAATGAGGACGATGATGCAGAAACTATCGCAGCACAAGTTATTTTTGGTGCTCGTGGTGCTGAAGGAGCATTACCGGTTACCGTTGGAAAGTTTCAGTATGGTGTCGGCGAATGCACACAATCGGGAATGCGCTTAAAGTATGGCAGCCCTTTAGAAGTAAATGTAAATACCAAAACATTGCAAAAAGTAGATGGCATCATCAATAAGGCTATAAGTGATAAAATATTTCCGGGAGCACAATTAGTAGTTGCAAAAGATGGCGAAGTAATTTACGAAAAGGCGTATGGTAATCATACTTATACCTCTAAATTACCTACCACTAACACCGATTTATTTGATATTGCTTCGGTTACAAAAGTGACGGCAACACTGCCAATCATAATGAAAATGCAAGAAGCAGGAAAGATAAACATTGACCATACTTTGGGCGAATATTTTACATATCCCGAAGGTAGCAATAAGCGCAATATTGTTATCAAAGAAATGCTTTGCCACCAAGCCGGCTTGCCTGCATGGATTCCATTTTACAAACACACGTTAGATGCCGCCGGAAACCCTGACAGTATCTGGTATTCCAAAAAGCAAGATTCCATATTTTCTGTAAAAATTTTAGATAGTTTATATTTAAAAAAATCATTTCAAGATACCGTATGGAATATGATTTATAACTGTCCGCTTGGCGCGAAAGAATATAAATACAGCGACTTAGGATATTACTTACTCAAACAAATTATAGAAAAAACGTATAAAGATAGCTTACAAAATATTACCCGAAAATACCTCTACGCTCCATTGGGGATGAATTACACTCAATACAATCCGCGATGGAACGGCGTGGATACCAATAAAATAATGCCGACAGAATTAGAGAAAAACTTCCGCAAATCATTGCTGCTCGGAACGGTACATGATCAAGGCGCTGCATTATTGGGAGGTATTGGCGGACACGCAGGAATATTTTCCAATGCGAACGATTTAGCAAAATATTTCCAACTGTTACTCAATGGCGGAACTTATGGAGGATATAACTATTTCAAACGTACTACTATTGCCAATTTTACGTCCAAACAGTATGCGGGAAATCGAAGGGCAATCGGTTTTGATAAACCTACGTCATCGGGTCAAGACGGACCGACATGCGAAGCGGCTTCACCGGAATCTTTCGGACATACCGGATTTACGGGAACAATTGCCTGGGCAGATCCCAAATACAATTTAATTTATATTTTCTTGTGCAATCGAGTATATCCGAGTGCCGAAGAAAATACACTTGCCAAGCAAAATATCCGACCTAAAATTCAACAATTAATTTATGATGCTATTAAGAAATAATTTGAATACCAACATTGCTTTATCTACCCCCTAAACCAAAACCAAAGCCTATATTTAAAATAAGTGGTACCTTATCGCTAAAGGTTCCTCTGTAAATAGATTCTGAATTATTGAGCACATTATACAACAATGAAATATTGACCACTCCAATTTTCCCAATTGGCGCTGCATAGCCCGCCCCAAGCAGTAAATGATGTACCCATAACCGATGGTCTGCATTAAAATAAGATGGTTTATTTACCGGGTCATAGCGTGCTTCTAAGTACAAACCTTTGTACAAAAAACCACGGGCATACGCATCTGCTCCGTACACAAAAAAACTATACGAATATAGGCTATTATATCGGTAACGCTGATAAATAAATATAGGACCGCCACCTAATTCCAAGTGGTTTTTTGCCACTAAATACCCTGCTGTCGGTGAGATATTGATATACGTATAAGAACCGAACTGTAACCCGAAATTTCCACCAATTCGCAAGCGGTTCAGTCTTTCTTTTCGCTTCTCTTCTGCCGTCCTGGCGTCGTCCTTTTTATCTTTTTTTGTGTCCTTTGTGTTGGGCTTAGTTGCGGCAGAACCCCCTAAAGTATCTATAATTCGGATAGGGTTGTCGTAGATTTCTTCTTGCGCAAAAAGTTTTGCCGTAGGAAGTATAAAGAGTAAGCATAAAATAAAAACCTTGTATGGGTTCATTCGTCGATATTTATTGTTATAATTTTGAGAACGTAATTTTACTAAAAATAGTTTGTGATTGCTAAAAACAGGGAGACAAAAATAAATAGATTTAAAACCTAATAAATATGTTTTAAAAAATAATGCAATCTACGAAGCTGTTTTTATGCTTGAATCTAAATTTGCAGCTTACCTATTGTTTAATCTAAAACAATTTTCAATCTACAGTGCTTCTTGTTTTGTTGCTTTTTCTTATCGGGAACAGTTTTAGGCGCAAATCTTCCGTCGAAAAATCCATCTGTAATTTGTTTTTTCCGAATACTTGATTTTATTTGTTTACGTGTTTGCTTTTTCATCAAAGGCACTATTAAGACATTGAAAACATATTCTAAAATTAGCATTATTTTATAGCTAAACAATCGTAATTTTCTTGATTTAGGATGCATACCGTGCAGCAGGCTGTCAAAAATACGGCTACCTATTTGTAAGTAGGCAATAATACACTTCTACCTATGTTTTATTAATTAAAAAAATTATGCATCTTTGTACATTATGATTATTAAATGGATTTTTAGAATGATATTTAAGTTGTTGGGATGGCAACTTAAAACGGAAGCAATAAAAGGGTACAAACAATCGATTACTATTGCAGCACCACATACTGCAAACCTTGATTTACCTATTGCGAGCGCTGCTTTTGATTTAATGGGGTTACCTTTGAAGTTTACCGTAAAAAAAGAGTGGGTGCGATTTCCTTTCAAAACCATTATGACCAATTTAGGCGCTATTGCTATTGACAGAACGCCTAAAAAACCCGGCGACCCTCGTCCAAGTATGGTAGAAGCAATGGTAAATTTATTTAAAGAAAACCCTGAATTGCACATCATGGTGACACCGGAAGGTACGCGCAGCCTACGCACGGAGTGGAAAACTGGATTTTGGTACACTGCAAAGGCGGCTAATGTTCCTATTTTATTAGGCTATTTAGATTATAAGAATAAAATTGCAGGTATTGGAAAAATCATTCATCCAACTAATTTAGAAGATGATATGCGAACGATGATGGACTTTTATAAAGATATCACCCCATGCCATCCTGAGAAATTTAGTATCGATTTACGTTATGCACCCAAAGGGTAATCCTAAATATTGGGTAGCGGAATTTTAGGATTTTTTAAACCCTTAGAACTCCTACCTTTGTTACGAAAATTAAACTATGCTGAAGATAATTTCAAGGATAATATTAAACGTAAAAGGTTGGACGTATCAGATTGCCCCTTTAAAATCTATTGATAAATGTGTGCTCATCGTTGCACCACACACTTCTGCTTGGGATATGGTTATCGGCAAAGCTGTTTTTGAAGTAGAACATATTCCGGCAAAAATTGCAGTAAAAAAAGAAGCATTTTTTTTCCCACTCAGTTGGCTGTTATACTATTTGGGTGCTACGCCTATTGATAGAAACCCACAAAATGGCAGCAACGAGCGTATCAGTATAGTAGATGCTATGGCCAATAATATTAAAAAGCAAAAGAAAATATGCATGGTCATCACTCCTGAGGGAACTCGCGGAAAACGCACAAAGTGGAAAACAGGATTTTATTATGTAGCGGTAAAAGCAAATGTTCCGATTGCATTGGGTTATTTAGATTTTGACCTAAAGGAGGCAATTGTTACTAAACTTTTATACCCAACAGGAGATATGGATAAAGACATGCGCGAAATAATGGACTTTTATAAGGATAAAGTACAGCATGGAAAATATCCCAACAGAAGCGCAATAGACGAACGTTGGAGTTAATGCCAATTTAATTTCTTAATTAATAAACAGGGCGACCAAAATCGGTCGCCCTATCTTCTTGTATTGTATTTTTCCTTATTGGAAAACTATATCCACAAACGGAATTGCAACATTTGTAAGGACTGCACTACCCGCTGATGGGGTAATAAAATAAAAAGTAGAACCTGTAATTGTCATTACCCCGGAGTTGAAAGGAAAGGCTAATGGCGACATAGTAGCATTTTTTACTATTCTGCCTATTGTATTTCCAATATTACCCGCCCAATTGGTCTGTATTCTTTTTAATGTATAGGAGTGTCCTGCCAATAAATTGACGGTAGAAGGTGGAGAAACATAAGAAGTGCTTGAGCTTGAAAATACGCCGGATACAGAACAAACCAGCGTAGAGGTGCTGTTATCATATATTTGTATTGTATAGGGAGTAGTTGCAATCCCCGGCTGGCTTTGATAGCCAAACTTACAAACTGTTTTATTTGTACTCAAAGTAAAAGTATAAGAATGTACTTCAAAATCCAATGTTACTGCATTTGAATTGCCAGGTGCACTTACCACGGATGTGTACAGGTTTTGAAAATCCGTACCGGTAGTAACACAAGGTTTGGGAGTAGGGGTAGGATTACAAGCTGAAACTACAAGTGCAAGAATTCCGATGAATACGGTTTTTAGAAAAAAGGAAATTTGCTTTTTCATGATAGTAGATTTATAAGTGAAAGAATAATTATTAAATTCTATTGCAAATTAAATCTAAAACGGAAATACAATACCCGGCAATAGGTTACACGTTAAAAACAGTTATACGTGTTTTTATTAACAAGATTTAGTGCTTGTATAAAAAAAAAAGAGAGGAGAGAAGTATTTTAAATCGTCATGATTTCTTCTTCTTTTTGTTGTAACATTTTATCTACTTTGCCGTTGTATTCGTTGGTTAATTGCTGAATAGATTCCTCAGCGCCCTTTCCAATATCTTCGCTCAATCCATCTTTCACTAATCCTTTTATCATTTCATTGCCTTCTTTGCGTGCATTCCGGATAACTACTTTCGTTTGCTCGCCATGGTTTTTGGATTGTTTTACTAAATCTCTCCGGCGCTCCTCTGTAGTTGGCGGTACAGAAAGTCGGATGTTTTCGCCGTCATTTTGTGGGGTAATACCGATATTGCTTTGAAAAATAGAGCGCTCTATTTCACTTATTAATTTCTTTTCGAAGGGTACAATTACAATTGTTCTAGCATCTAACAATTTAACACTGGCTACTTGGTTGATCGGTGTTGGCGAACCATAATATTCTACCGTAATGCCATTAACCATATCGGGGCTGGCTTTACCGGCTCGTACTTTCCGAAGTTCCTCTTCCAAGTGCTTTAATGCTTTAAACATTGACTCTTTTGTTTCCTCTAAAACTAATTGTACTTCTTCTTCCATCGTTGCGAATTTTCGAGGCAAACCTACAAAATTTTTTTATTATGGAATAATATTCCGCCAACATCCCTAATTAAAGATGGTAAGTATTACTATTTATAATGATTATACCTTAATTAATGAAAAATCTACCGAAAATACTGCCTATAAATACGGTATTCTTCTTATTTTTAACAACAAACACATCGATGAAAACGTATTTGCTTTTATTTTTCTCCATTTTAACGATACTCTCTTGCTCAAAGAAAGCAGGAAATAATACGCCATTGCCACCCAAAAAAATTGCTTTTGGCTCTTGCTGTTTTCAATTAGGCGACTTAAGCATTTTTAAAACCATTGAAAAACAAAATCCGGATTTATATTTGGCATTAGGCGATAATATGTATGTCGATATGCTAACATTTCCGGGCATTCTCACGGATTCTGCTGCGTTAGCTGCTTCTTATACAATGCTCAAAAACAATCCGTATTTCAGAACGTTTAAAGAGCGCATTCCATTTATAGCTACTTGGGACGACCATGATTATGGCGGCAATAATAAAGGGAATGAATATCCATATAAAGAAGTATCCCAACGTTTATTCCTTAACTTTTTCAACGAACCGAAAACTTCCGACCGTTGGAAGCGACCGGGCGTTTATACTTCGTATTATTTTGGTGATGAAGCACACCGTCTGCAAATAATTGTGTTGGATACCCGCACCTTTTTAGATGTTTTTAGTGCAGAACCTATTGCGCCGACCAGCGATACCTCCAAACGTTTTTTGGGAAACGCCGAATGGATATGGCTAAAAGGAGAGTTGCAAAAACCGGCTCAGGTCCGCATTGTAATGACGAGTACACAAATGTTGCACGAGCATAATGGGTATGAATCTTGGACCAACTACCCCCATGAGTTAGCTCGTTTTTTTCAATTAATCAGAGATACGAGGGCAGAGGGTGTATTTATGGTTAGTGGTGATGTGCATTGGGCAGAACTCAGCAAACAGCAGCCCGCCGGGCTTTACCCATTATATGATATGACTTCAAGCGGATTAAATATGCTGGAATTCTACCCTGTTGCCAACAAGTATAGAGTGGGCAATGCAACCCGAGATTTGAATTTCGGAATGATAGATATAGACTGGGAAAGCAATCCGATAAATATAGCTTTACGCATTTACAACCAACAAGGAATAGTGAGAATAGAACATACTATCCCATTATCTGAATTGAAATTTTAAAAAGTTTTTTCACTAAATAAGTCGGCTGATTTGCTGATATACGAATTTCTTTTTTGCCAGCGCATGTTTCTCTATTAAATGCCAAGATAACCAACCACAAAATAAAGTAATAGGCAGCGAAACCAACAACAGTTCTATTACATTAAATTGAAAATAATGCATCAACAACTGCTGCACCGGGAAACCGTAAATATATGTACCATACGAAATATCGCCGAATGTACTTCCAATAGATGAAATTCCTTTAATCGCTGCCGCCCCTGCAATTATTATTATTGGCGGGAATAAAAAGTATTGCAGCAATTCAAAATATTGCCATCGCATAAATGCTATAGTGGCAATGATACAGCATAAGAGAATGAGCTTGCGCTGTGGATGCCTTTCGATGTGAAATACGGAAAGTAAGGCACCGCTCATAAACAGTAATCCGAAATGACACCATTGGTCTAAGGAGAGCACCCCTAAATGTGGTATATTGCCTTTTCCTTGCAATGCAATGCGAAGCATAAAAAATAAAAAAACGATTGCAGCGATAAGCCCACGTTTTATTTTGTCTTTTTGCCGCTTTAAGAAAAGTAAAGGCATTATAAATAAATACATTGAAACCTCGTAGCCAATTGTCCATAAAGAGCCATTGATGGCTTGTTTTAATGGGTTATTTTCAAAAACACCATTGATGGTATGTTGTAATTTAAACAAAGAGCAATTTACCGGGATATAGGTCCAAACGCTTTTGTTCTGTATATATTCAGCAATAGTTCCGTCAAAAACGAAAGCGCAAGCAAGCACTGTAATTGTCAGTACAACTATCAATGCCGGATAAATACGCAATAGCCGTTTTACCAAATAATCGGTATAATTTTCACTGCGCATCAAACTTTGAAAAATTAGATAGCCGCTAATGACAAAAAAACCGCGAACGCCAATGTAGGAATACGACATAGTACCATTAGAAAAATAGTACAGAGGATCTTGCTCCGAAATTCCGGCTATAGGATAGCAATGATGCACTACAACTAAAGATGCAAACAGCAATCGCAAGAAGTCGAAATTATTTTTGTGCATGGCAGTTCCGTAAAAAGTTGTTAAGTTAGCTGAAATAGAAGAACTATAATAATTTTAAATACCTATTTTTGTAAAAATGAAGCAAGTCCTAAAGAATATCTTATCCGCCGAAGAAAAGAATTATCTGAAATGGGACAGATTTACCTTTGCAGGCATTGGGTTAATCCTTATCTGCGGCTTAAAGGTTGGTGCCAACTTAGATAAATATATGGATGTTGTTTTTTGGGACGAATCTTTATATCTCACCCGAGGGGTTGCAATGTTTCAAAATATTCCAAAAACGTGGGGACCCACCTATTCATTTTGGTATAAACTTTTATCCTACATTACAACCGATAAAATAGAGTTGTATTATTTTAATTTCAAGTTAACGACCATTTTACTTTCTGTTTCTTTTTTTCTATTCTTGATGGCCTGCGGAACACAGCGAATTTTAGCATTTATGCTTTCTCTTTTTTTCTTATCCTCTTCCGTCAATTTGCCGATGTGGCCGAGAGTTTCACATTTTTGTATTATCGTATTTCTCTCCTTTTTAATTATAGCAAAATATCATAAATCTATTGTTTCCAAATTTGCATTATTTTCAATTGCTTTATTGATTTGTGCACATGCCCGACCGGAATTATTTCTACCGTATTTGGTTTGTTTTGTTGTTACCATTGTTTTGTTTTTTATTAATATTAAAAAAACTAAAAAATACGATATTTTTATTTTCGTAGTATTAATTTTGTTCTCAGGAATTGTCTATCGATTTTTAAAAACTCCTTTAACCAATGGAGATTCTACGCGTGGAATTGGTGTTTTTTTGCAACACTTTGCAATGAATTATGCACAATGGAAACATTCTGACATGGTTTTTTGGCTGGATTACGCTGATATTTTAAAAGAAAATTTTAAAGACGCAACAACCTTAAAAGGTATGTTTAAGATTAACCCGAATGCTATTGAACATCACCTGCTTTCGAATATATCGAATTATCTGTTGCGGACCGGAAAAATCATTATAGGATTTTTTGCACCCATTTTTACAAAGCATATCGACTGGCTTTGTTTGATGGGGGCATTGATATTATATGGTGTTTATTTTTCATTTACAAAAATGGTAGAAAACAAGAAGGCAAGGGTTTTTGCTGCTATACAGGATAATTTATATACAATTTTTGCACTAACAGTATTTACATTACCTTCTGTATTTGTTTGTATTTATGCCTACCCTCGTTCACATTATTTGCTGTTGCAAGTACCGCTTTGGTTGTTAGCTATCTCATTACTACTATCGTCATTTACAATGGTTGTAGAAAACATGGATATGCAGAAAATTATTGTCATTGCCACTGTTTGGTTTTTTGTAATGCCTACTGCTGCCGATTTTACGTATTTTCGCATGTTTAGAAAAGAAGCAGATTTAAGCAATCAAAAATCGGTGCAATATATTAAAACACATTTTAACACTAAAGATACGTTTCGGGTGTTTGATGTAGATGGAGGTGTAACAAATTTATTGCCCGGAAATTTCATAAATAATAATTATATATTTTTACAAGAACGAGATACGATATTTTTGAGCGATTTTTTATTGCAAGGAAAATATGACATTATTTACAACTCACCGACACTAACAAAATTAAACAGTGTAAAAAAGGATTCTGTATTATTCGAAATGCTGAAGAATCCGGAGAAATTTGGATATATTAAACAAAAAACCGGTAACTTTGCCACCAGCTTGTTGATTAAGAAGTAATGACTACATTTATTAATAAACCATTATACACACGGGACCAACCTTTGTTTGAATTAAGGGTGATTTTGTTATTTATTTTCTCTCTGCTTTTTGCCAGCAACATATTACTTCAATTTAATTCTGCCAGTAAAGTAGTAGGGGTGATAATAGCATTGTTTTTACCCGGAATTTTAGTCGTTGCGGGGGTATATTATTACTACAAATTATTCAAACTAAAGCAACTCAACCCGGTAGATGCTATCATCTTTATATCCTTAATACTCCCATTTTACAATGCTATCACCGTGCATTTAATTTTCGATGTGAAAATCATGAAAGCATTATTCAGCTTAGTCCCTCGATTTTATGTGGTGATGTGCAGCCTTATTTATTATGCCATACGTTCTAAAAAAATAACGATGCAGCAATATGTATATTCCAATTTGTTGTTGTGCTGGTTTTGTTTTTTCTTATACACTTATGTTTCCTTAATGATTCCACCGCAAACATTCATTAGCGGCTTAGGGGATGGCTTAGTTGGATTCAACCCCTCAAAAGGAGGCTATATTTATCGGTTTTCCAGTGCGGTGCTCATCTTTGGTATGATCTATTATTTCTTGGATTTTATCATGAACACTAACTATAAGAGTTTGATATTATGGGGCGTGTTAATGGCTTACCAAGTTTTCATTGATAAAGGCAGAACGGAGTTGGTATCTGAAGCTGCACCGATGTTCTTATATATGTTTTTTATCCTTAAATGGCATGAAATTGCTCAAAAGCTTTTTACCATTTTCGTTTTAGTCTGTGTTACATTACTTATTGCCTACCTCATAGATCCAAAAATTGTCCAATTTACGGCAGATATGTATTGGATGTTTATTCAGTTCTTTATGGGAAGAAAAACTGGGGAAGGTTCTGCAGATATGCGCTGGACAGAAATGGCAGCAGTATATCATTATTTTTTAAAATACCCGGGACACATTTTCTTTGGAGTAGGCGTTCCCAAAGGTGAAATTTTACAAAAATATGTTGGCAATGTGATTTTAGGGGATATCGGGATTGTGGGCGGTTTATTATCGCAAGGTATTGTAGGATTAGTATTTGTGTATTCTGTGTTCCTTTACCCTATATATATATGGAAAGTAGTAAAACACTATAAAAAAGACTTGCTGTTCAATACAGGAATGTTAAGCGTTGCCACGGTATTTATACAGTCCTTATTTAATGGAAATATATTCTATTCCTTCTTAGGCATTATGATGCCGATTATAATTCTGGAATACTACAGAGTAAAGGAAAAAGTATATTGGAGAATGCAGAAAGCACTGCAACAAAAATAACAGTGAAAAAACAACATAAAATAATTATTGTTTGTATTGCTGCCATCTTGGGGTTTCGGATTTGCTTATCCAATGAAAAAAAGAAAGAAAACAATTTACTGCCTACAAATCCTGCAACTATAGCGGTATCTATCCAAACCGATTTTAAGCAAACTGCAAGTATTAACCCCAAAATATTTGGAGTAAATATAGGCTTTGCATTCGCACGAGAATTAGACAAAGACTCCGGATTTGTACAGTTATTGCGCGATATGCATCCCGTTTCGTTGCGGTTTCCGGGGGGTACTGTCGCCAACTGGTATCACCCCAACTTGCCGGTGTATGGTTACAAAGCCAACGAAATTATTCCATCATTAGGAGGCTTATTTCAATTACAAACGAAACGTTCCGAGAATATCTTAGGTAACTTTATTCGGTTGTGTAAAGCTGTAAATTGCGGTGCCGTTTTTTGTGCCAATTTACTTACCGGCACTACCGATGAAGCGCTTTATGTAATTGATGCACTACAGAAAAATAATATTCCCATCCTCGGCGTAGAATTGGGTAATGAATTTTGCTTACTTCCTTATCGAAAACAATTCCCGGATGTTCCAACCTATATCGACAAAATAAAAAATACAGCTGCCGCCATACGAAAAAAATATCCTCACTTGAGAATAGCCGTAATTAGTGGTGACGCCGTAGAGGCAATGGCTAACGATGAGCGTAGTAAATTTATGCGTAATTGGAGTTTAGGACTGAGTAAACAAAACTTCTTCGATAGCTATGTTTGGCACTTCTATGCTTCGTGTACTCCTTGTGATAAGGATAATTATTTTGACAATGTATTTACAAATAATCTTACGCAGTTAGCCCCTTACACCACTAATAAACTCTATAAGGTAGGCCTGAATTACGTGCCTATTTATGGCAAAGAACGTAAGCTTTGGATTACGGAGTGGAATATCTCCAACGGAGATTTCTTAGACAATACATTTGTGCAAGGAGCTTACGTTGCCGAAAGTTTCCTGTATATGATAGAACTCAACATCAAATACAACAATTATATTGAACTTACCAACCTACACGCAATGGATGGTTTGATAAATATTTACAAAGGCAAACAATCTCCTATCTTATCTATTGGAAATGACAATGCCACCGTACAATATTTTGCGTTTAAATTTTTAGCTTCCACACTTACTGAAAATACACAACGTGGTACAGTCTCCATAAACAGCGAAGATAAATCGATTACCAATAATTTTATTTGCCAAGCGTTTATCCATAAAAAAGATAATAAAACGTATTTGCACTTTGTCAATCGCTCGGGGAAAAAAGTAGAAATAAACTTGCCTGCAACGGCTGCACAGTATAGCCTTACAGACCTTGAGGCAGAGGTACCCTATGCTACTGCCGGAAAAACGAATTACGAAAAAAACTATCCGAATAAAGTACAACCGGTGCACTATAGAACCGAAACTTTTACTGTCAATAAAATTACCATTGCGCCGTATGCCTTCGGGTATATTTCTTATTAATAGAAATGGAAAAATTGAAAACAGAACTCAACAATACAACTCCCGTAATTATACTTGCCGGTGGTTTTGGCACTCGGCTGAGTACAGTAGTAAAAGACGTACCCAAGCCGATGGCGCCTATTAATGGCAAACCCTTTTTGCATTATATTTTTGAAGAATTACAACAACAGCAAATCCAGAAAGTAGTAATATCCGTAGGTTATTTAAAAGAAGTTATTCAAGCGTATTTTAAAACAGAATATTTAGGAATATCTATTGAATACGCCATTGAAGAAGAGCCGTTAGGTACGGGCGGAGGTATGAAAAAAGCGTTTGAAAAAATTGAAAATGATGCCTATATTTTAAATGGAGATACATTTTTTGATATACCACTTTCTGCATTAAAAAATACCTCTTCAGATATTTCCATAGCTTTAAAACCGATGTTTCAGTTTGACAGGTATGGTACCGTAGCAGTAGATGCCGAGCATCGGGTAATTTCCTTTAACGAGAAAAAATATTGCGAACACGGCTTGATAAACGGCGGTGTTTATTACTTAAAAAAAGCACTGTTCGAGAAAATAAAAACAGAAAATAAATTTTCGTTTGAGAAAGCTATTTTAGAAAAACACCTTTGTGATTTGACCATTCGTGGTGTTATTTTCGATAACTACTTTATAGATATTGGCATACCCGAAGATTATAAAAAAGCCCAAGAAGATTTTAGGTAAAGCACAAACTTACTTTGACGGAAACAACAAGTACGATAGGCAGAAAGCTAATTAAACCAAAGAGGACGGAAACGAATAGATTTGAAAATTCAATTGACAATAATTACAAAAAATTACTAACAGCAAAAGTTGCATTTGAGTTTTAATCTTACAGTTTATACCCATCGGTAAGCGTTTTCAAAAAAGCTATGATGTCTTTTATTTCTTGTGCAGATAATTTCAAATTACCCAAATCCTTTGTGTTCACGGTAGCCGGCACTTCCGGATGTGCAAATTTTGGATTTGTGTCGCGTTCATTATAAAATTCCATTACCTCCTCTAACGTATTAAAAATACCTGAATGCATATACGGAGCTGTAATTTCTACATTGCGTAAGGTAGGCGTTTTAAACCGACCCACTTCTAAAGGATTGTTGCGCTCAAACTTTGCCAATCCGCTATCTATCGGCATACCTGCTTGTAATGGATTTTTTGGCAATCCAATATTATCGTAAGAAAAATCTGTAAATAAAATTTTATTCGTTGACGCATAAGTTGTAGGCGTGCTGAGATGACATAAACTACATTTTGCCCTTGTCGTATCGTTAAATAAATTCATTCCTCGCATTTCTTGTTCACTCAATTTTACTTTCCCTTTTAAATAAAAATCAAATTTACTTGTAAACGGATTTACTTGATAGGACTCTTGAAATGCTTGCAAACAAGTTACGGCATAAAATACAATTGTTTGACTGTCGGCTAATGCACTTGCGCCAAATAGTTTTTCCAATTTAGGGTAATAAGCTGCTTGTTTAATTTTTGAAGAAGCAATACCGAAATTCGGGATATTCATCTCATCCGGATTGGTTAATGGAAACAATGCTTGCTGATTTAAAAACTCCGCTTTCCCGTCCCAAAAAAAACCGCCTACCGTTTCCCATACTCCGCGAATAAACTCTGCTCTTCTGTTGGGAGCAAAGGTCATATAGCTGATGGCATTAGCATTTCTTTTGCCAAATTTATGGGTAGAGCCTTCAGAAAATGGAATATGCCGAGGGTCAGAAAATCCGGTCATCGGGGAGTGGCACGATGCACAGCTAACGCCCGCAGGCTCGGACAATGAAGTATCAAAAAAGATAAGTTTGCCGATAATTGCAGAGTCTGAAAGTCCCTTGTTATTACGTTTAAATTCTTCTTCTGATGAAAAATAAAACGGAGCATTTTTGTCGAAAATATCTTTTTTGCAACTATGGTGGAAAAACAATATTACTGAACCAATAGCAATTGAGAGTAGTGCAATCTTCTTCATCTTTTTAGCGTTATATAAATTTACAGACTATTTACACCGCTTCCAAAGCATTTTGAAGATAAATTTATCCTAATTAGAAATTTAGAATACATCTACATAAAAAATACGGTTAGCGTACAGCAAATCCATCTGTCAATGTTTTTAAAAATACAATAAGGTCTTTTACTTCTTGGTCATTGAGTTTTAGATTTCCTAATTCTGTACGGTTTAGATTTTGTGTTACCTCGGGAGTCGAAAATTTTGGATCACTATCTCGTTTATTATAAAATTGAACTACTTCTTCTAATGTCGTAGCAAAACCATTATGAAAATAGGGTGCTGTGAGCGCAATATTCCTCAAAGTAGGTACTTTAAATTTTCCATTTTGGTTAGGGTCGCTCTTTGTAACGCCTAAGCCTAAATCCGGCACCCCAAAAGGTTGTGCGGGATTAGTAGGCACACCAATATTATCGTAAGAAAAATCGGTCAATAAAACTTTGTTGTAAATAGCATCCGGCTCTAATGGATGGCAAGATGCGCAATTGCCTTTTTTAGAGTCTGCAAAAACATTTAAGCCCCGCATTTCTTGTGTCGTAAGTTCTATCTTTCCTGAAATAAAATAATCATATTTAGAAGAAAAAGTATTGATTTGTTTTGATTTTTCATACGCCTGAATAGCCATTCCGATTCGGTTAAAATCAATGGAATCATTGGTAAATCCGCCATATATTTTTTCATACAAGCTTCTGTACGCTGCATTTTTTATTTTATTGACTACTTCGCTTGGAGAAGCATTGTTCATTTCTCTATCGTCTAACATGGGAGCGCCGGCTTGCGCAGCCAAAGTTGCTTTTCTGCCATCCACAAAAAATCCGCCAATCCAAGTACCGTCAACCGTATTGTAATACATATCCGGTTCGAATGCTAAATAGGCAACCGTTGGTGCGTTTCTTCTACCGCGCAGCCCTGTTGAGCCTAAAGAAAATGCATCATGGTTAGGGTCAGTAAAGGCAGTAGTGGGAGAATGACAACTGGCACAACTTTTTCCTGCCGGTGTAGAAAGGTTTGTATCAAAAAATATTTTTTTGCCTAGCACTTCAAGGTCGGTTAACTCTTTATTGTTAGCTATAAATGCCGCTTCTGTAACTGTTTCTTGTATTTCTATCGGTTCTTTTTTACATGCAGCAAAAAGTAAAACAGCAAGTGTAAAATATACTATCTTTTTCATCCTATTAATTTATTGGTTAAAACGTTGCACTTATTCCACCATAGAACATTATGCCATCACTTGGTATGATGCCAGGTCCCGGATACTCTCCTGTGCGAAGTGTAAAATATTTTTTATTGGTTACATTATTTATACCCGCTTTAAATTGTAACATTCTCCATTTATAGCCGGCCGACATATCTAATACACCATATTTCGGAATAATGCCGGTGAGTGCATCGGATGAATATTTTACATTGCTTGCATCGCTGTATGACTGACTGTTGTGCGAATACTGGAGATTGATAGAAAATCCTTTAATGCCATAGTTTACCCCAATTCTATTGATAAATTGAGGGGCGTATTCTACCAATTTGTTTTTGTATTCCCCTTTTGCATATTTTGCATTTACATAACCGAAAGAGTTGTAAATACTGAGCTTCCCGTACTGAGCGGTTTTCACCCAACCCTCTAAAATATTTAATTCTACATAAGCTTCAACGCCTATATGTCTGCTACTGCCCGTATTTGTTCGGAATAAATAGGTAATAGTATCTTGCAATTTATTTACATACCCGATTTTATTGTTGTAATACAAAAAGAAAAAACTTACATCATAATTTATTATATTTTGATGTGATCCTCTAAATCCCAAATCAACATTGTACCCATCAGCGTCTTTTAGCTTTGGATTTACTTTTGCAATGGTGCCGAATGGAGTTAAATCGCTATAGGTAATCGGACGAAATGAGCGGTTGAAATTGGCATACACGCTATGTTTGTTGTTGATGTCATACTGCATTCCCAAGCCGCCTAATACAATATTTCTATTACGCTTTTGATGATCTACAAGTACAAAAGGCGCATCACTATCTCCGGCATCGTTGCCGCTGTACCCATTTGCCGAAGTAGCTAAAAATTCATAGCGAATACCTGGTGTAATCGTAAAGTTTTTTATTCTAAAAATTTGTTCTGCAAATAACGAGACGTTCACCGTTTTAAACGTAAGATTTACTTCCCAGTTCGACAACTTTGTTAAGTCGAAGTTAGTACCGGTTGTGCCTTGCGCTCCGGCTTGCCGTACAAGATGCGAGTAGGCAAAGCGCACACCACCGGCAAAGGTTTGCTGGAATTTTCCTAAAGTATAATTGTGCAAAAATCGTAGTTCGTGTGTGGTGCTTTTAAAATATTCTCTTTCCAATTCTCTTGGCACATATTGGAAATTGGGCGTAATAGTATCCGGCTGGTTGGGCCAGTTGTCTTCATTTTTCCAAATCAAATTGCGCTGGCTAAATAAAAACGAAGATACCAAGCTAAACGATGTGTGGTCGCTGATTTGGTTTTTTACTTTTAAGGCAAGAATATTCCATGGGCTTTCCAACCAATTTCTCTCTGTTGGCGATTGTCGAGGATTGGCGTTAAATAGAGAATCTGTCAAACCACCTGGCATGTGTATTTTGTTGCGTAAGGCTGAATACTCTAACCCAATTTCCCATTTTGGGGTAGGCGTATAAGTGACGCTCCCAAAACCGGAAATTTGCTTTTGGTCGGAGTTTTGTCGCCAGCCATCTAATCGACGATATTGAAAAAAACCGTAGTATTTGAATTTTTTATATTTCCCGCCTAAAGAGTGAAAGGTATTTACTAATCCATAGCTGCCAAATGTATTAGCAGTAGAATATCGTATAGGTTTATCTTCGCTGTCTTTTAGTTCATAATTTATCATTCCGCCTATTTGCGGCCCAAATGCTAAGGAAGAAGCACCGCGCACAAAAGTAATGCGCTTTACGGCTTCCATCGGTGGTAAATAATAGGCTTCGTTATACCCAAAAATATCGGCAGAAATATTGTAGTTATTTTGTCGCGTATTCGTTTCTATACTTTGGTATGGATTTAATCCACGGAAAGCAATACCATTTGCGGTAAAACCTCCACTTTCTGTTTCTACAATATTTAATCCGGGAATTCTTCCTATTATTTGCCGTGTGTTGTTAAGTGCTTTATTGGCTTCTATGCTGTCTATCATCAATACTTCTGATTTTTTCCCCGCATAGATAATTTGCCCTCTGTAATCATCAATATGCCCAATGCCGTTCATCGTTTTATACGAAGTAATTTCAATTTCATTCAACTGCTGTGTGCTGTCTATATTTTGTGCGTTTATAGTTTTTTGAAGTATAAATGGAGCGATAAGCGTAAGTACAATGGTATATTTGTTTAACATTTTTATTTATTTAGACTAATTAAAAACAAAAATAGGTTACAAATTTAGAATAATTCTAAATAACAAAAAATAACTAATGTTGTGATTTTAGTACCTAAAGTTAGGTAGGGTTAGTTTGCAGCCATTTCCTCTCTGGTAATTAGTCCATTTTGGATGGCATATACTATCATTTCGGAGGAAGAATTGATTTTAAGTTTTTTCATTATATTCTTCTTGTGTGTGTAGATAGTATGTGTGCTTAAAAAAAGATGTTTGGCAATTGTTTTAGCCGTCCAGCCTTTAGCCGTTAGTTTTATAATTTCTGCTTCGCGCAAGGAAAGGTTGAAGGCTTTGCACGCATCCATATCATTATGTATATGTTTTTCTATTATAATGTCTATGACTTTATGGCAAAGAAACTTTTCATTTTTAGCTGCGGCATAGACTGCACCAATAATTTCTTCTTTATCGCATTCTTTGGTCAAGAAACTGATTACACCCATTTCTATAGTTTTATAGATACTGGTTTTAGAATCGTCATCAGAAATAATTAAGAAATTTGTGATAGGTGAAATTTTTTGCACCTCTAATATATCTTTTTGAGAAAAGTACTTATCGTTTTTATAATCGAAAATAATTACATTCGGGTGATGGTCTTTGGTAAGTTGTAGTAATTCCTTGGTGTTTGCAGCTTCTCCTATTACCATAAAATCCTTAATGGATGACAATAAACTATTCAGTCCAACACGAACTAAATACTGTGCATCTGCTATTAGAATTTTAATCATCGGCTTAAAAATAGGCATTTAGCATTAAATATAAGTTTGCTAAAGTAAAAAATTGATAATTTTGTTACTTTAAGACTATGCAATTAAATTTATCTTTCCAAAAATCGCTAATTGCAAATTCCGTTACTAAAGTAAAAACGGAGCAATGGGATAAGGCGATGCAATTATATGAATCGGGTGCATTTGCCGATGCCGTAAGAGCCTGTATAAACTATATAGATCCGGCTATAGAAACAAAATATGCAAACGCGGATAAAACAGAATATTATATTCCGCATGGTTCCATACTGGTAGCGTTGAAAATTAGCGAAACAGACGTACAGATCTCGGCGCCATTTTTGAATATCGAGCAGGCAAAGCGTGTACCTATTTTGCGGCAAGTTGCACAACTTAATTTCTCGCCACTCACCATCACAGAAATAGTATTAGAAAATGATAAATTGTTTTTTACATTTCAATGTGCGTTAGCCATTGCAGAGCCATACAAAATATATGAGGTATTGCGTGAAATTTGTATCAATGCCGATAATTATGACGATGAATTTATTTCAAAATTCGATGCAAAACATTTGAATGAACCTAAGATAACGCCATATACTGCTGCACAAAATGAACAAGCATGGAATACCGTACAGCAATACATTAAAGAAGCATTTACGGTATATGACCAATTAGAAAATAAACGCCTGACATCGTACCTATGGGATGTATTGGTAATTACTATTTTGAAAATTGATTATTTCTGTGCACCACAAGGGTTACTCCGAAGCGAGATTGAAAAAACCTTAATTTTTTTAAATTCTAAAGAAGACTATTACCAACGATTAAGTACAGGAAAAGAATTTTTACGAAAATTGCAAAACACATCGCCTGCGGAATTGGAACGCAGTTTATATAACATAGAAATTTTTATACCGTATAAATTCAGAACCGATTTAGAAAGTGTACGAAATACCTTAAAATACGCTTTTGAAACAGCTGAAAAAGAAATAAGAGCAATGGATTTTATTGGCGCTACGCTTACTTTGGAGTATGGCATTTTAAATTTGTTATATAATAATACCGTAGAAAACGCTATCGCCGAACGAATAACGCAAGCAATGGAATCTGCTTCCGAAAAACCGATACAAGAAGCCGCAAACCTACTGTTTGAAGCGGTAAAAGTTATAATGACGGTGGACGTTCTATCGGCTGCTGTAAGTACACAGAAATCGATAAAAGTAGAAAAAGAGAAACAAAGTATTTTTAAAAAATTATTTGGTTAAAACAAAAAGCACACAGCAGCAGCGCACATGAATCACGATGAATTAAAAAAAGCAGTGTATAAAATAAATACTTCCGGTGGCAGTGGAAGCGGTTTTTATTTAAAAGAGCAGAATATTTTTGTTACCAATTACCATGTTGTGGAAGGTAACAAAGAAGTGTCTATTGAAGATCAATTGCAAGACCGGCGAAGGGCAAAGGTGGTATATGTAAATCCGCAGGCAGATATTGCATTTTTACGCAGCGAACATTACGCCCCCACATCTGCTATTCCGTTCGGTATTGTACATCAAGTACGCAGTAGAGATAAAGTATTTGTACTCGGATATCCGTTCGGAATGCCTTATACCATTACAGAGGGCATCGTATCAAATGAACGGCAATTGTTAGACGGGCAACATTTTATACAAACAGATGCTGCTGTAAATCCAGGGAATAGTGGAGGTCCGGTGGTAAATGCAGACGGCGAATTGGTGGGTGTAACCACCGCAAAATTTACCGATGCCGATAACGTAGGATTTGCCATTCCCGCCGAAATTGTAAAGGAAGAGTTAGATACTTTTGCACAAAATACCAATGGGGAATATTCTATTAAATGCAACTCATGCAAAATGCTGATTTATGAAAAAACAGACTACTGCCCGAATTGCGGTGCAAATATAGATGAGAAAATTTTCGATAATAAAGAAATCAGCAAGCTATCTGCTTTTGTGGAAACAGCAATAAACGACATGGGTATCGATTCGGTATTAGCTCGATGTGGTAATGAATACTGGGAGTTTCATTCAGGAAGTGCATTGGTGCGTATTTTTGTATTCGAAAAAAAATATTTGTATGCTACCTCTCCGATTAATGTACTACCTACCGGGAATTTAGAAAGTTTGTTAAAATACATTTTGAGCAATCCGATTGCTCCCTATCAATTGGCATTGTATAACAACCAAATTTTTGTTTCTTATCGAGTTTGTATTAGCGATGTGTTTTCAGGAAGTGCGCTCACCGTTCAGCAAAATCTAAGTAAACTGATTATAAAGGCAGATGAGATGGATGATTATTTTGTACAAACATTTGGTTGCGAAAAATCAAATTATGCCAGAAAAATCCATTGATACAAAAACATCTAATTAAAAAAAGTAGGCATTGTAAATTAATTTATAGTGCGCTAAATTACTTTACCGTAATTCTTCCGGTACTCAACACACTTTCATCTACTTTTAATTGGTAAAAATAAATACCGGAATTTTTGAAAATATCTCGGCTAATTTTTACTTCGGCATCGCGTACTTGGTTAAGGCGATACACTTCACTGCCTACAATGTTGTAAAATATTACGGCAACTTTACTTTTCTCAAAATCTACCTCCTCACTAATTTTTATAGTGGCATCAGTTACCATTGGGTTGGGATATATTTTGATTAACTCTTTTTCGCCAAAGCGAATATCACCATAAACGGAGGTCATGGAAGTTGCTGCTGCTGAATTTTTTGTAGAGAAAATCATCAAGACAGACAGAAAAAGCAAAAGTGTAAACGTTCTACGCATAGGCATCAGCACAAGTATTTTAGGTTGGTTAAGTTTTTTAGTTCTCATAAAAGTAAGCATAATTATTTAAAATGTCAATATCTATGCCATAATTTTTTACTATTGAAAAATGTTTAGCAGTTCCCCAAATTGTTTTATAGTATAATCTGTAAATTCATTTTCTTTGTAATTAGTGGATAAACAGATGGTTCTCATACTTATAGGTTTCCGCTCTGGCGCAAGAATGAGGTGTAGATTTTGAGCGTGACTCCTCGTGCCAAACTAAGTCAAGAAGAGTTTGTTTATTATATATGTAAATATATATTTATATTAAAGTTGCCAGTAAGAATAACCCCCACTTTTACTACAATACGGCATACTTGCCGGAGCAGGAATTTTAGTGCTTTCCATTGGGTTCGTTTTTCCAAAGTGGCTTGCCGACGGTAGGTGGCTTTACGCTTTCCTTTTTAAATAATGCACTGCACTTATTATACAGTTCATATTTTTTGAGGGCAGGATCTAATTTGTCAAATAGAATTTTCAATTTAGGTATATCGTATTCTGCGGTATCAAATGCTGGATTTTCAAAAGTGTATTCTAAGGTAGTATAAATGTAATTTAGGGTTAAAAACGAATTTAAGTGCGTTTCATAAAATTGTTTGATGTGTATGTCTGAATATTTGTTGCACAAAGGCAAGTATTTGTTAAGCAACGCATGTGCACTATCTCTGTTCATCCCATTGTACGGATAAAGTATAGCCTGCATAATATTGTACTTTTTAAAAAGGCTATCATGCACTCGCATCATTTCTTTGTATTCATCGTTTAATATAGAACCAATTACGTGTATAGCCTTTGTTTTACAATTAATAGAAATGGTGTAATTGCCCTCCTCCAAATAAAATGGAAATACATTTTCTGCATCGTTATTGATAAATAAAGTTACAGGCTTGGGTTCTGTAATGGCTAAACAAAATGAATCAGAAATAACGCCAATAGAATCATAATAATAAAAATCAGATGCATCATTGATGTACAGATTACGAAACCCGGTGGTATCTGTCAATTGTATTTTCACGCAGCAATTTGGTGGTTTTGCCGCAGCTATGAGAATTGAAAATAGCATTAAGAAGAATATTGTGACTTTACAAAACACGTGTATGTATTTAGTGGTTGCTAAGGACATGCTATATATTGCATACATAGTTCTGTACCTGGTGCTTTACAATTATCAATATACCATGTAGCGTATTGTTTGTTCCAGTATCCAATCCAATAATCACATTTAGGCTTTAATGTGTTAAATACTGCAATCTCTTTACCTTCATTAATAAGTATAAAGTTATTGTTTGGTATCAAAATCTTGAAAAATGGAATAATATCTTTTGTCTTTAACTTATTGATAATTGGCATTATGTTTCCAGTTACATTTGCTACGTTTTTATTATCCATAATAATTCCATCTATAATCATCTTTCTGTCTTGTAATGATAATACTGAGAAAACAAGATTCAAGTTGCAAATACAACTGTTTTAGCTTTCATGTTATTGTGTTTTATGCTAATTTAATTATTATTATTGACTTATACAACAATGTTTTGCCAACTAGCATTTTTTATGCAGTTAAGCAATATGCGTTTCTTAATTAGGTGTAAGTAAGTTCCCTGCTCTGGCGCGAGAATGAAGCGTAGGTTATGAGCGTGGCTTCTCGTGCCGAACTAGCCAGTAAGAGTTTTTCTATTGTGTATATAAAACATATATTTTTTGTAAAATGTGTTCTAATTTTTTATTATTGAAAGATGTTTAGCAGTTCCCCAAATTGTTTTATAGTATAATCTGTAAATTCATTTTCTTTGTAATTAGTGGATAAACAGATGGTTTTCATACCCACCGATTTTCCGAATTGCATATCCGAAATTTTATCGCCCACCATTACCGAACGGCTAAAAGCTATCTGTGGGAAATCGGTTTGTGCCCAAAGCGCCATTCCGTTATTGGGTTTTCGTAAGTTATTATCCGGTGCAGCCAAATCGGGAGCGTAATATACAGCATCAATTCTGCCGCCGTTGAGTTCTACCACATTCCTCATTTTTTGGTGAATATCCTCTAATTTTTCAGGAGTTATTAATCCCTTGGCGATGCATTGCTGGTTAGTTACAATAATAATTCGCGGAAAAAGTGCTGCCAGTTTGGGTAGCGTTTCCAATACGCCCGGCATAAATTCAAATTGCGCCCAATCTAAAACATAACTGCCGTCTATATTTTTATTAATCACGCCATCGCGATCCAGAAATAATGTATGGTTGTTGGTTATCGTCAGCATATTTATTAAGGTCAATTTTCTTAAAAGATAAGCAAAGGTAGATAGCAGCAATAAGAATACAAAATAGGTGGAAGAGTTTTGGTGCTTTCCATTGGATTTGTTTTCCAAAGTGGCTTGCCGATGGTAGAAGGCTTTACGCTTTCCTTTTTAAATAATACGCTGCACTGATTATACAGTTTATATTTTTTGAGAGCAGTATTTATCTGCAAGATACAAGCTGCAAATACTATTTTTTGGTTTAATAATTTTTTTGTAAATATAGTGGATTGGAATTTCAAAAACTTTACTAAGTTTATGCTGTTACTTTTATTATGTCCACTAAAGCACTACCGCCTATCGCTCAAGAAGAAATTACTCACATTAATGTATATGGCGCTCGAGAGCATAACCTCAAAAATATAGATGTACATATTCCCCGAAATCAATTTGTCGTTATCACCGGATTAAGTGGCAGCGGAAAATCTTCTTTGGCTTTCGATACCATATATGCCGAAGGTCAACGCCGATACATGGAGAGCTTCGGTTCGTATGCCCGCCAGTTTTTAGGAAGCATGGAACGCCCGGACGTAGAAAAAGTTTCCGGCCTATCGCCCGTAATTTCTATAGAGCAAAAAACGACCAATAGAAATCCGAGAAGTACAGTGGGTACAACAACGGAAATTTATGATTTTTTGCGGTTGCTATACGCTCGAATCGGCGAAGCTTATTCGTATAACACAGGGGAAAAAATGGTACGCTTCTCTGAAGAGCAAATCAATGAAGATATTCTACAGAAATTTCAAGGTAAAAAAATTGCACTGTTAGCCCCTTTAGTACGCGGAAGAAAAGGACATTACCGAGAATTGTTTGAAGATATTAGAAAACAAGGATATTTACGAGTGCGCATCGACGGAGAAACGCAAGAAATACAGCCTAAAATGCAATTAGACCGCTACAAGATTCACGATATTGAAGTGGTGATTGACCGAATAAAACCAGATAAAAAAGACGTGCAACGCCTGCGTGAATCCGTAGCAAAAGCACTGAAAGAAGGGAAAGGGTTGCTGTTTATTGAGGATTTAGAATCTAATAAAATTACAACATACAGTAAAACGCTGATGTGCCCAACCACAGGGATTTCTTATGAAGAGCCTTCTCCAAATTCGTTTTCCTTTAACTCGCCTTACGGAGCTTGCAATCATTGCAAAGGATTGGGCGTGTTAAAAACTGCCGACTTAAATAAAATAATTCCCGATTACAATAAATCTATTTTAGAACAAGGCATTGCCCCATTGGGAGAATTTCGAGATACGTACACCTATAAAATTGTACAACAAATTCTCTTATCCTTTAAAGCAGATTTAAAAACACCTATCCATAAATTGCCTAAAGATTGTTTAGACATTTTACTCTTTGGTTCCAATGAGAAATTTGCGGTAGAGGTAAAAGAAAATCCTTCCCGAAAATCAACCAATACGCATTGGAGTTTGCATTTTGATGGCGTCGTTAATCAAATCAATAAAACACTGGCAGAAGAATCTTCCATAGCCTTGCAGCATTGGGCAGAAAATTATGTAAGCGAAATGCCTTGCCCGGAGTGCCATGGGGCTAGATTGAAAAAAGAATCCTTATGGTTTAAATTAGACCATAAAAACATCAGCGAAGTAGCACAGCTTGATTTGAATGAATTAGAAACATGGGTAAATACACTTCCTAAAAAATTGACGAAAAATCAAAATACAATCGCCAAAGATATTATAAAAGAATTGCAAGATAGAATTGGCTTTTTGATAAACGTAGGATTAAGTTATCTGTCTCTTAACCGCCCAACAGGAACCCTCTCCGGTGGCGAGTCGCAACGCATTCGGTTGGCCACACAAATCGGCTCTGAACTGCAAGGCATTACCTATATTCTGGATGAGCCCAGTATCGGGTTGCACCAGCGCGATAACCATCGACTGATAAAAGCGCTGCGGCAGCTTTCCGATATCGGAAATACCGTACTTGTTGTAGAACATGATAAAGATATTATGCTGGCTGCTGATTATATTATAGATATGGGACCACTTGCCGGTGCGCATGGTGGCGAAGTGGTAGCACAAGGTACACCTAAAGATTTTTTAAAATTAAATACTACCACCGCAAAATATTTATCGAATAAAATTTCTATAGCCATACCCCAAAAACGTAGAACTGGAAATGGAAAATGGCTATGCATAAAGGGAGCTTCCGGAAATAACTTACAGAATGTACAACTCGATATTCCGTTAGGTACGTTTACGTGCGTGAGTGGCGTATCGGGCTCCGGAAAATCAACGTTGATAAATGAAACCTTATATCCAATTTTAAATCAACATATTTACCGTTCTCCATTCAACCCGATGCCGTATAAATCGGTGGAAGGCTTAGAGTTTATCGACAAAGTTATTGAAATAGACCAATCGCCGATAGGACGTACACCACGTAGTAATCCGGCAACGTATATAAAAATGTTTGATGCCATTCGAAACTTATTCGCCAATATTCCCGAAGCAAAAATTAGAGGCTATAAACCCGGTAGATTTTCATTTAATGTAATCGGTGGCAGATGCGAAGAATGCCAAGGAGGAGGAATGAAATTAATAGAGATGAATTTCTTACCCGATGTATATGTTGAATGTCCTAAATGCTTAGGCAGACGATATAACCGAGAAACTTTAGAAATAAAATATAAAGGAAAAAGTATTTTTGATGTATTGGAAATGTCAATTGAAGAAGCAGTACATTTTTTTGAACATATTCCATCTATCTATCATAAAATAAAAACGCTGAATGATGTAGGGTTGGGCTATGTGAAGTTGGGACAAGCAGCAACTACATTAAGTGGGGGAGAAGCACAACGCGTAAAACTTTCTGAAGAACTGAGCAAGCGGGATACCGGAAAAACAATTTATATTTTGGACGAACCGACAACAGGGTTGCATTTTGAAGATATCCGCGTACTTTTAGAGGTATTGCAAAAATTAGTAGATAAAGGAAATACAGTAGTTGTTATTGAGCATAATTTAGATGTAATAAAAGTAGCAGATTATGTAATAGATTTAGGCCCTGAAGGCGGACGTGGAGGCGGACAAATAATTGCCGTCGGCACCCCTGAAGCGATAGCCAAAAATAAAAAAAGCATTACCGGTCAATTTTTAAAAGAAGAATTAAAACTTTAATTCTTCACAAATTTCCGAACCGTAGAACCGGCATTGGTATCAAATGATAGTATATAAGCCCCCGATGCTAAATCCATAATCGGCAAACCATCTTGGTGTAACCCAATAGACTGAATGCCAAAGTCCACTTTTTTTACCACATTGCCATTCAAATCATACACCGTGATAAGTAAATTATCGGGATTTTTCATAAAATATTGGAAACGCAAATAATTGTTAGTTGGATTGGGATACACACTCAATAATTCCACTTCGTTCTGATTGTATTTTACTCCGGTGGTGATAGTATTCTCCCGAGGATAATAGGGAACTAAATCAGGGAATGTACGGGAGGTATATATAGGGCCTAAAGTTGGTTTTAAGTGATTTTCATTTACTTTGGTACACCAAGTACACAATAAACCTATACTGTCACTAAGCTGACCCTTTACGGCAGTTTGCCAATAATCAGCACAAGCATAAGTAGGCGTTAAATCTAACATAAAGTAGCCGGTAGATGCAGGATTTACATACCTCAAATGCGGGTTATTGGTGTACATATACGATTGCATACCTCCAAATATCCCGCCATTCACTACATTGTCGCCTACAAATTCTACACCAATTGTGCCTGCACCTGTTGAAGCATTATAGGGGGTAACACCACTCGGTATATCAAAAGTCATGGCGATATGGATGTCACCACTCAGTACTACAAAATTCTTTATATTATATGCAATAAGAGTATCTACTATCATTTTTCGCTCTATAGGGTAAATATCCCAACCTGCTGCGCTATGCCATGGGAAAGAAAAGCCGAACAATGTTTGCTTATATACGAACGGAGAAAATACCACTTGATTAGCTAATATTTTCCAAGTAGCATCCGTTGTTTTCAGACATTTCGTTATCCATTCCATCTGCGCCGGTCCATGCATCGGTTTGTTTGGTGTATCGTATTGTAAATTATCTATTTTTGTCACCAAATTCCACCGCTGCGAGTCTGTTAAGCAATCTATTTTCATAATGCGGTCTTCGGTATAAACAATATCTGCAAGGTTGCCAACTTTTTGCTCCCAGTTAATAATGTTTGAACGAGTAGTATCTTCTCGCATCGGAAACCATTCTTTGTAAACCCGAATGGCAGATGCCTTTCTTACCGCCCAAGATCCTTGTGTTCTCGGGTTATGATAAGGCGAAGTATCAGCAACGGCATCGTTAGCAAATTCATGGTCATCCCAAATTTGCACCCAAGGATATTCTCTGTGTAATTCTCGTAATGACGGATCTAAGCGATACCAAGAATAGCGTTGGCGGTAACTTACTAAGTCAAAAGCATCATACTCCGGAAACGTTCTCCGGTGTATAGTATCTACCGCAGAGGGACCGGCTCTTAAGCCATCTTCATAAATATAATCTCCTAAATGCATAACCATATCCACATCGTTTCGCTTCCTAATTGCATCGTAAGCATTAAAATAACCAAAAGAATAATTAGAGCAATTCACCACACCTATCCGGAAATTATCTACATTCCCAACAGGAATAGTTTTAGTTCTACCACGCTGTGATATTCTGCCTAATGCTTCAAACTCATAGTAATAATAAGTATTGGGCTGTAATCCGTTTACATCTATATGTACTGTATAATCTTTAGAAGTATCAGTAGTGGTAGTACCTTG
>JAXLUA010000003.1:0-215000 GCA_046329805.1 Chitinophagales bacterium | reverse complement strand
TCAGGTATAAGCAGCCCGTACCGTAAACCGACACAGGTAGACGAGGAGAGTATCCTCAGGCGCTCGAGTGAGTCACGGCTAAGGAACTCGGCAAAATGGACCCGTAACTTCGGGAGAAGGGTCGCCCCAGCAATGGGGCCGCAGTGAAAAGTATCAGGCGACTGTTTAACAAAAACACAGGGCTCTGCAAAATCGAAAGATGAAGTATAGGGCCTGACACCTGCCCGGTGCTGGAAGGTTAAGGAAGGTTGTTAGCCGCAAGGCAAAGCTTCCGACTGAAGCCCCAGTAAACGGCGGCCGTAACTATAACGGTCCTAAGGTAGCGAAATTCCTTGTCGGGTAAGTTCCGACCTGCACGAATGGTGTAACGATCTGATTACTGTCTCAGCCGTGAGCTCGGTGAAATTGTAGTCCCGGTGAAGATGCCGGCACTGCGTAACGGGACGGAAAGACCCCGTGAACCTTCACTACAACTTTGCATTGTCTTTGAGTAAACGATGTGTAGGATAGGTGGGAGACTTTGAAGCGGGCACGCTAGTGTTCGTGGAGTCAACGTTGAAATACCACCCTTTGTTTACTTAGAGCCTAACTCCCAAAGGGAGGACATTGCATGGTGGGTAGTTTGACTGGGGTGGTCGCCTCCAAAAGAGTAACGGAGGCTTGCAAAGGTACCCTCAGCACGCTTGGTAACCGTGCGCAGAGTGTATTAGCATAAGGGTGCTTGACTGTGAGATCGACGGATCGAGCAGGTACGAAAGTAGGATAAAGTGATCCGGTGGTTCTGCATGGAAGGGCCATCGCTCAAAGGATAAAAGGTACTCCGGGGATAACAGGCTGATCTCCCCCAAGAGCTCATATCGACGGGGAGGTTTGGCACCTCGATGTCGGCTCGTCACATCCTGGGGCTGGAGAAGGTCCCAAGGGTTGAGCTGTTCGCTCATTAAAGTGGCACGCGAGCTGGGTTCAGAACGTCGCAAGACAGTTCGGTCCCTATCTGTTATGGGCGTTTGAGATTTGAGAAGATCTGTTTCTAGTACGAGAGGACCGGAATGGACTGACCTCTAGTGTACCGGTTATGTCGCCAGATGTACCGCCGGGTAGCTACGTTGGGAAGGGATAAGCGCTGAAAGCATCTAAGCACGAAACCCACTTCAAGATGAGATCTCATAGGGTCGTCGAAGACTACGACGTTGATAGGTTATAGGTGTAAAGGTGGTAACATCAAAGCCGAGTAATACTAATCACCCATCAACTTTTTAAAATTTATATAATGATATCCCAATATGTTATAATTTACTGACAAACATGTCATCAAAAGGTAAGCAGCAATGCTGAAGATTTAATGGCGATTATAGCGTAGGTGTTCACCTCTTCCCATCCCGAACAGAGAAGTTAAGCCCTACAGCGCCAATGGTACTAGGTAAAACCTGGGAGAGTAGGTCGTCGCCAACCCATACAAGCTCCAACAGAAATGTTGGAGTTTTTTATTTTTATTAAAATCATCATGTATTGAGAAAAATAGTAAGGTTAAGTGCCCTACAGCGCCAATGGTACTATCCGCCAGCTGGCGGATGAGAGAGTAGGTCGTCGCCAACCCATACAAGCTCCAACAGAAATGTTGGAGTTTTTTTTTATTAAAATCATCATGTATTGAGAAAAATAGTAAGGTAAAGTGCCCTACAGCGCCAATGATACTATCCGCCAGCTGGCGGATGGGAGAGTAGGTCGTCGCCAACCCATACAAACAGTTCCAAGTAATTGGAGCGTTTTTTTTTCCCTTATGCAATGATATTTCAGTACAATAATAGGTTAATCTTAATTAGGACTGCTGGTACTATTCGTAGTTGGTGATAGGAGGGTTGGTCATTACCAACCTTTATGCCTTCAAAATATTTATGTTAACGTTTTTTTATTTTATGAAACCTGACCTTTTAGCAAGAACAAAGAGTTTAAAGCCCTCTTTAACCATTATATATTAAAAACACTTATTGCCTCCTGACTTGTCCCTTTTAGTGCGGTGGAAATAATTTTCCCTCTATTTCCTTCATTTTTTCGCTTGACTCAGCTTTGATTGAAACGGTTTTGTTGGTCATAAGATTGAGGATTTGTCCGTCCACTATTTTTTTTGCTTCATACAAGAACTTTCGTATGGACACATTTGCTTTAATTTCAATGTGCTTTGATATGACCAGTGCCATAAAACAAATTAGAATGTGTAATTTAATAGGTTGTTCCTTGAAGTGAAAAATAGGTCTGGCCTGTAAATCGTTTTTTGATACTCTGAAAGCCTGTTCTATTCTATAAAGTTCGTGATAACGCTCTATGATTGTTTTATTGTTTACAGTCTTTTCTTCCAAATTGGTGTAATAACCTTTAATTCCGAGTAGTTTTTTTGTTTTTTCGATAAGGGCTTCATTTAGTTCTATTTGTTGTTTATTGTTCTGGGTAAACTTTGTTTTCTTTACTTTGGAAGGTGTAGCTATTACTTGTTTTGCTTTTTCGATTTGCTTATTCATCTCATACAAATCTTTGCGATACCGAACAGCAGAATAACTACATATCAGATAACCTAATTCTGTTTTTATTCTAATACTTTTTCCATCTTGTCTATCCATTTTTTTATCTATGATTTTGAGCAAATCTGTCGATATATTGCCCAATCTTGCCCCTACAATATAGTTGATATTGTTTTGAGTTAGTTGGGTAATGTTTTCCGAACTAATCATTGCTGCATCGGCAACTACTGTAAATTCTTTTACCTTGTTTCTTTCAATAAATGATTTGACAACCGGAATAATTGTATGTCCTTCAAAAGTGTTGCCACTAAATATTTCATAACCTGTAGGGAAACCTTCTTTGCTAACCATCAAGGCTATCAATATTTGTGGTTGTTGGGATTTATTATCTTTAGAAAAACCATTCTTCCGTAAATCATCTTCTTCAAATGTCTCAAAGTACAGTGTGGTTACATCATAAAATACAATATCGAAGTTGAACGAATAATATTCTTGAGCAAATGTTACTACTTTGCTCTCTACGGTCTCTTTTAGCTCAATACATTCAGGAGCTATCTTGTAATAACTCTTTCGATTGTGTTTGATACCAAAAAATTGTTCCAATAATTCTAATGAACGAAGTTTGGAAGCCGGTTCAAATATCCTCATACATACCAAGTCATTCAATAAAGATGGGAGCTGGTCAAATCCAAATCGCTCTTGAATTAAAGTAATCTGTTCATAGAAATAACGGTATTGAACACCAATAAAGGTACAATGATTGAGGTGTAATAGTTTATTAGGACTTTCATCAGGAAAAACAGACAGTTGTTTAGTGTAATCTTTTATCCATTCTTGTGCTATAGCCATCAACTCCTCAAGCTCTGCATCATTGTGTGCTGAACCGATGTGTTGCATGATAATCCGCTTGCCATTTTGATACTGAACCACTTGAATCGCATTGGCTTGCGAAGCTGTCTTTACTGTCCTAATTTTCATAAAAAAACCCTTAGTGCGGTGAAAATACTAAAATAAAATCTTAATCACCTGACATACAGTAACTTATAACCGCACTAAATTTAAAGGGGACAAGTCAGGAAATATTTATGTTAACGTTTTTTTATTTTATGAAACCTGACCTTTTAGCAAGAACAAAGAGTTTAAAGCCCTCTTTAACCATTATATATTAAAAACACTTATTGCCTAACATACCCGAAAAATATATTATATAGCAATAAAAAGTAGAATTTGCGAAAGTAATTGTTTTGCAACTTTCTCAGACTTTATAGTGTTTGGCGATGTAAAAGAATAATTGTTACCTTTGCTTTATGGAAGTAAAACCAAAACCGATATTTGAGAAACGTATTTTTTGGGATGTCAACTTTGAAAATATAGATTACGACGCCAAAGCTAACTTTGTCATTGAGCGTGTTTTTGAACGTGGCGATGTAGAAGATATTCGTCAATGCAGACGATATTACGGCGATGAGAAAATAAGAACAGCCTTAACCAATGCAAAATGGCTCTCACTGCCTACTATATATTTAGCAAGTGCGGTATTAATGAATGAACTAAGTGATTATAAATGCTATACACAAATACAGTTGAACCCAACACACTCGCTTTACTAAAGCAACTGATGACGATTCCTGAACTTAACGATTTTTATCTGGTGGGTGGCACTTGTTTATCATTGCGGTATGGACACAGAAAATCCATTGATTTGGATTTGTTTTCAGTTTCACCATTTGAGAATGAAGTTATAGTGGAAGCTATTTCCAAAGTATTACCTTTGAAAGTAAGAAATATAAATAATCCTGTGGGCATTTTCGGCTACATTGAAGATGTGAAAGTGGACTTTGTAAAACAACACCGCTTTCCGCAGATAGGTGTTCCTATATTGGAAGACGGAATTAGAATGTTTAGCGATAAAGATATTATGGCAATGAAAGTAAATGCAATACTGAAACGTGCACAGAAAAAAGATTTTTGGGATGTAGCGGAATTGTTGCAACATTATACTATCAAAGAATTTATTATAAACTATGAAGAAAAATATCCCGACCAGATGCTGCTGATTTCTATTCCGCAGGCACTAACTTATTTTGCCGATGCCGAAGAAAGCGAAGACCCGATAAGCCTGAAAGCGCAAACATGGGAAAGTGTACAAAAGATAATAAAGCAAAATGTGAGTGACTATTTGAGTTGAATATCATTTTTTACAATTATTTTTAAAACTAAATCACCTTTTACCGTTACAAAAACTATCCGCTCTTTTTCTACTTTTAAACTATGAACTTCTCTATTATTTTACCGCAATTTCTTTGTATTTGGATAGCTATCGCTATTATTATATTTCCCTTACAGCTATTTGTTTCCGCTCCTTACGGCAGACATACTAAAACTACTTGGGGACCGATGTTGTCCAATAAATTAGGTTGGGTATTGATGGAATCTTGGGCATTAATTACTTTTTGGGTGGTTTATTTGAATTATTTCAACGGCAATTTCTATTCTCTGTTTTTTGCCATTTTGTACTCTTTGCATTACCTTCACCGAAGTTTTATTTTTCCGCTACGCACCAAAACAAATGGTAAGCAAATGCCTTTATTAATTGCATTGTTTGCGTTGATTTTTAATTCTATAAATGCCGGTTGTCTTTCGTATTATTTATCGGTTCTTGATAATTATCCTTCCAATTATTTTTTACATTGGAATTTTATTTTTGGTATTTTTCTGTTTTTTGGCGGGGCATTCATAAATATTAAATCGGATAGTATTTTGATTGCCTTGCGCAAACCGGGAGAAACAGGGTATAAAATTCCGCAAGGCTTTTTGTTTAAATATATTTCTTGCCCGAATCATTTTGGCGAAATGGTAGAATGGTTCGGATACATGTTGATGTTATGGAATTTAGCAGGAGTTGCTTTTTTTATATGGACCGTTTCCAATTTGTGTCCACGTGCTTTGCATCACCACAAGTGGTACTTACAGCATTTTTCAGATTATCCAAAAGACAGAAAAGCTGTTTTCCCTTTTATTGTGTAGGAGCGTTATCTTGTTAAAGTAAGAGTTTTTTTGCATTTTCTAATGCTTCTTTTGGTGGGTTGTCGCCACTTAGCATTACTGCAATTTCATGCTGACGTTCTTTGTCATTTAGTGTTTTTATCTCTGTGCTTGTTTTTTCTTTTTCGTGGTTTTTAAATACAAAGAAATGACGGTTAGCTTTTGCGGCTACTTGCGGTAAATGGGTGATTGCAATTAGTTGATGTTTTTTTCCTAATTCTTTTAAGATATTGCCAACTTTCAAGGCCACTTCGCCTGATATTCCTGTGTCGATTTCATCAAAAATTAGCGTAGGCAAGGTGATAGTTTCTGCTACCAAACTTTTTAGCGCCAGCATCAATCTGGATTTCTCGCCTCCGCTACCCACTTCGTCTAATGGTTGGGGGGAAGTACCTTTATTTGCAGAAAATAACAAGGTGATTTCATCAATCCCAAAAGCATTTAATTTTTCGATATCCATTATCTTCTGCTCTAAAACGATGTGCCCATAGGGCATTCCTAAATCAACTAATAGAGAGGATACCTTACGCTCTACCGGTTTTATTTTCTCATTTCTGTTTTTTGAAATTCTTTGTGCCGTTTCAAATAATTGCTTTTTCTCTGCACGTATCGCGTTTTCTAATTGAGAAATTTCTTCTGTAGAATTGTTATACGAATCTATTTTTTCTTGTAAAGATTGTCGGATTGCAATTAGTTCTTTAATACCTGCTACATGGTGCTTTTGCATCAATTTATTAATGATATTTTGCTTTTCTGTAAGCTCTTGCACTCGTGCTTCATTGTACTCGGTAGCATCGGCTATATTGGTAATTTGCCGTACAATACTTTTTAAATCATCTGTGATAGTGGATAGCTTATCGTGCATTTCTAAAATTGCACTATGAAAACCAGCGAGCTGTCCGATTTGCTTACTCGCTTGTAGCAATTGGCTTAAAGCAGAAAATTCATTCCCGTCAATAAGTTGGTAAGATTCCGACAAATTGCGTTTTATAATTTCTGCGTTTTCCAATAAAGCTAATTCGCTTTCTATGCTTTCAAATTCTTCTTCATCAAGATTTACTTCTGATAATTCTTCTACTTGAAAGGAAAAGAAATCAAATTCTTTTTGCAATTGTATTTGTTCTTCCCGAAGGAGTTGCAGCCTATGTTGCTTTTGTTTGTAAAAATTAAATTTTGCGTGATATTCTTTTACAATGTTAGTTTGTGCGCTCAATTCGTCTAATATTTCGCAAAAGAAAAATTTATCTAATAGATTTTGTGTTTCACCTTGTGCGTGAATATCTACTAATTTTTCTGTTAATTCTTTTAGAACATCTAATGTCACCGGAGTGTCATTTATAAATGCTCTTGATTTTCCGTTTGCATTAATTTCTCTGCGTATTATTGTTTCAGGCTCATATTCTAAGTCGTACAATTCAAAGAAATAATTTAGCGAGTAATTGCGAATAGAAAAAATGGCTTCTATAGTACATTTCTCCTCCTTGTTTCTTAGAACGTTTGAGTCTGCTCTTTTCCCTAAAATTAAATGGAGTGCGCCGAGTAGAATAGATTTTCCGGCACCGGTTTCTCCTGTGATAATATTTAACTGAGGTGCAAATTGGATATTTACCTTATCAATGATGGCATAATTAGATATGGATAACGATTGTAACATCTGCTCAAATTTACAACTTATTCCGTTGGATACCGAAGTAGTATATTTTCTTTTTTTGAAATTAAAAGATTAATTTTTGCCAATTAATTTATATTTATCGGCATTCAGCGGATCTAAAGCAGAAAGCAATTGAATTGCAATTATTCGCTCGGTCATATCGCTTTTGGAATAAATATTAATTAATTCAGTGCTTTTGCAAATAAAGAAATTGCGTAAGGGTAATAAATTAGGATTGTCTGTATTTATTTTTTGTAATAAAGTAAGGCAGGTAGTGATGGCGCTTCTGCTTTGTGCAGCATCGGTGTACATTCTGTCTAAGCCGTTGAAATGATAGGCAAAAAATGCACTTCTGAAATCTTTGTATCTTGGGTTTAGCCAGTTGTCTGCTAATACATATCGGTTGATAGTACCTGTAGTAAAGCTTACGCCGCCATCAAATTGGCTCCAGCCTTTGTATTTAGATTTTTCATTTGGTGGTACATTATTGCAAACGGTTTGTGCTTTTTGAAAATAAAGTGTGCCACCTTCTTGACTGAAAGATTCATAATCGTAAGCTAAAATAGTATAGGCATAATAGGCTAACAAGGAAGTGATTTGTGAGGTATAACCATTGTCGTTATATTCTAAACTTTGCATGTCTGAGTATGAAAAATCAAAAGTTTTATCTTGCAAGTTTAGCATCAACGTATTTAAGTTGGTATTAAAAATAGGGCGTTGAGATTGAATAATTGCTGTTGCTTTATATTCTCCTTCGGTGGGTATTTCCATAATATTTACTACTATGTTACACTTAATGCGTTCAATATCTTTATACGTGTCAGTTGTCCATTTTCTTCCATTCATAAATTCGCGTATGGCGGTTTCCATATTTTTGAAAACTTGCGGATCTACATTTTGATTTTTTGGTGCATTTATTGAAACAGCGCAATTTAGTTCTTGCGCTAAACAAGAATTAAATATTGAGTAGAAAGTAATAAATAGTAAAAATAGCTTCTTCATTATTTCAATAATTTTTCAATCTCAAGTATAATGTCTGCTGCGACTTCTTCTTTGCTCTTTAACTCGAATTTAGTGTTTTTATTGTTACGGTTTACAATTGTAATTTTATTGGTATTAAATTGAAATCCGGCACCTTTGTCATTCAAAGAATTTAATACCACGATATCAAAGTTTTTCTTTGTTAATTTTTCTTTAGCGTGTTTCAATTCTTCATTGGTTTCTAAGGCAAAACCGATAGAAAGTTGTTTGCTGTTTTTAACTTTTCCAAATTCAAATGCGATATCTACATTCTTTTTTAATGTAATAGAAAATTCTGTATCGCTTTTTTTAATTTTTTGAGTAGCAACGGATTTTGGAGTGTAATCGGCTACTGCTGCAGCAAATATAGCGATATCAAGTGTTGAAAATTCTTTTTTGCAAACGGCATACATTTCTTGTGCTGAAAATACATGACTTACTTTTATAGCACTTGGTACAGCTAATTTTGATGGGCCTAACACTAAATGCACTGTAGCGCCTAAGTTGTTCAATAACGTAGCAATGGCAATGCCCATTTTCCCTGAGGAGTGGTTGCCAATGAAGCGTACCGGATCGAGTGCTTCGTAGGTAGGGCCTGCAGTAACTAAAACTTTTTTACCGATAAATTTTTTGCGTATAGCGTTGTTGCCTATTTCATGCTCAATAAAAGCGATAATCTCTTCAGGCTCTGCCATTCTACCTTCACCAATCAGGCCACTGGCTAATTCGCCTGAATTTACGGTAATTACTTTATTGCTATAAGATTGTACCTTTTGTAAATTATTTTGAGTAGATGGATGTTTCCACATATCTTCATCCATTGCAGGAGCCAAATAGATTGGACATCGTGCAGAAAGATAAACCGCCATGAGTAAGTTGTCGCAGATGCCGTTGGCAAGCTTTGCAAGTGTACCGGCAGAAAGTGGTGCTATCAACATCAAATCAGCCCACAAGGCTAATTCTACGTGGTTGTTCCAGTTTGTTTTGTCGGCATTGATGTAGTCCACATTGCATTCATTTTTAGACAATGTAGCTAAAGTGAGTGGAGATATAAATTCGGTCGCCGCTTTTGTCATTATTACTTTTACAGATGCGCCTTGTTTTATTAATAAGCGCACTAAAAAAGCTGCCTTGTAGGCAGCTATACTTCCACAAACTGCCAATACTATTTTTTTGTCTTTCAGCATGGAGGGTGGTGTTTATTTAAATAGATAAAAGGAGCAAACAGACGATGTTTTCAAAGTATTTATTTGTCTCTGAAATAAGTTTCGTCAGATATGAACTCTTGTAAGGCGGTGATGGTGGTTTTAGGTAATTTTTCGTAATAGCGAGAAATTTCAATTTGCTCTCGATTTTCAAAAACTTCTTCTAAGTTGTCGGTAGCGGAAGCAAACTCTTCTAATTTACGATGCAATTCTTCTTTCATTTTTGCATTCATCTGATTGGCACGAGTAGAAATTACGTTGATAGATTTATATAAATTTCCTGTTTTTTCAGTCAATTCATCTAAATTTCTTGTCTCGATGTAGGCAGAAGCTGTTTTTACTTCTTCTTTTTTTACGTTTGACATGTTATTACTTTTTTTTCTTTTTTATATGTTGCATTTTTTCTAACTCCGGTAAGTATGAACTTTTCGGATATTTTAGCTTAAAAGCCTCATAGGCCTTTTGTTCTTCCGCAAATCGTTCTTCTTGTTTTGCACTATAGCTGCCGTCTGCATATTTTTTTAAGGCTTTGACCACTATAAAATCTATTTTCTCGGGATTTTCATATTCCGGAAAATCTTTTAGAAAATTCGTTAAGGCTACAGACGCTGCATAGTACTGTCCAATTTTGTAGTAAAGATATGCATTTTCATACGATTTTTTACGCAATTTACCTCTTAATTCATCGATTTTAGCATTCGCTTGTTCCATCTTGGTGCTCTTTGGATATCTGTTTACAAAATCCTGAAACGCATCAATGGCTCTTTGAGTACTGGCTTGCTCTAAGGAGTAGCGTGGCGATTGCTTGAAATAACACATAGCCTCATCATAAGCAGCTTGTTCTGCATTTTCGCTTGCAGGGTAGGTATTGTAAAAACTACGAAGGTAGAATGCCCCTAACTCATAACTTCCATTCAGATAATGTGCTTCTGCATATTTGAAATAAATATCATCAACACTTTTTTGCCCTTTTAAAATGGTTAAAAGTTGCTCGTATAATGGGATGGCTTTGTCGTATTTCTTTTTAGCATATAGTCCGTCTGCTGTTTTTAACTTAGTATCTATGTCATTGCCTTTAAATACTTTGTCGTATTGACGTGAACAAGAAACTAATAATATACTGACAAATAATAGTATATGTGCCGATTTTTTAAAAATCATAAGAGCGCAAAGATACAATAAAATTACCTAATTAACGAATTTGTAATTTGACTAAATACAGCTTTGATGTTAATTTACTTTAAAATCATTAAAAGTGAGACGGTCTCGCGTTTTATTTTGATGTAGTCTCAATTTATTTAAGTTGAGATAAAACTTAGATTCAAGAATGAAAGGCAACTTTAGCCTCCTAAATGTAAAATTCTATTGGTGAAATCCGGTATCCGCCCGAATTGTTTCATATTAAAAACATAAGAAATAGAATGTTTATATCGTTTTGCTTAAAAATGAAAGCTCTTTGTTATTTTTACCGTATGCAACAGTATCAGCAATTTTTGCAACATATTTTAGATAACGGCACTAAAAAGGAAGACCGAACGGGAACAGGAACGATTAGTACTTTTGGATATCAAATGCGGTTTGATTTGAATGCCGGATTTCCTTTAGTAACCACCAAAAAACTACATTTAAAATCCATTATTCACGAGCTGTTGTGGTTTATTGCCGGTGATACCAATATTCAATATTTATGCAAAAATGGCTGTAATATTTGGAATGATTGGCCGTTTACAAAATATCAAAATAGCGAATTTTACCAAGGAGAAACGATAAAAGAATTTGCCGAAAAAATTGCAACTGACGATAGTTTTGCACATCAATTTGGGGAACTCGGTCCGGTGTATGGACATCAGTGGCGGCACTGGCCCGACGGAAAAGATGGAGAGATTGACCAACTTTCTAATTTAATCCATCAAATAAAAAATAATCCAGATTCGCGCAGGCATATTATTTCGGCTTGGAATGTAGCTGATATTGAGCAAATGACCTTGCCGCCGTGCCATACCTTATTTCAATTTTATGTGATAGAAGATAAATTAAGCTGCCAGTTATACCAACGTAGTGCAGATGCCTTTTTGGGAGTGCCGTTCAATATCGCTTCGTATGCGCTGTTTACCATGATGATAGCACAAGTTTGTAATTTAAAGCTCGGCGACTTTGTACACAGCTTTGGAGATGCACATGTTTATAGCAATCATATAGAGCAAGTGCAATTACAGTTATCCAGAACTCCATATCCTTTGCCACAGATGAAAATTAACCCAAATGTAAAATCTATCTTTGATTTTTCTATAGACGATTTTGAATTAGTTAACTATCAAAGTCATCCACATATCAAAGGAGAAGTAGCCGTATAGCGGGTTGGCAATCAGTTGACAGTCCACCGTTTTCTGAATGCATAATAATCATAAATAAAAATAGGTTGACAGTGGACTGTTGACAGTAAATTTGTAAATGAAAATCTCATTAGTAGTAGCCGCAGCCGAAAATGGAGCAATTGGAAAAGATAACCAATTGCTTTGGAAATTATCATCGGATTTGAAGCGCTTTAAGCATATAACCACAGGGCATCATCTTTTGATGGGTAGAAAAACATTTGAATCAATTGGCAAGCCATTGCCTAACAGAACATCATTAATTATCTCTAGGAATTATAAGTGTGATTTGGAAAATTGTTTTGTGTTTAAAACAATTAATGAAGCTATAATTTATGCAGCACAACAAAATGAAGAAGAATTATTTGTTATCGGCGGTGGGGAAATTTTTGCTCAAACACTGCCACTTGCTCAAAAATTATATTTAACGATTGTCCATTCTGAAATAGAAGGCGATGCCTATTTTCAGTACGATGATTCGAACTGGAAAGTACTGCATTCTGAATATATTCCGAAAGATGAAAAAAATGAATTCGATACTACATTTGTAATTTTAGAACGTCAAGAATTTTAATTTTTGAAACTTCAAAGAGCACTAAAATTTACACAAAGAACATCAAGTAAAATCTTTGCGAACTTTGTGTAATAACTTCTTAACTTTGGGGTTAATATATGTATCCAAAAATAACTTTAAAAAAGGAAAAAGAACGTTCTGTTCAGCGCTTTCATCCTTGGATTTTTTCCGGCGCATTACACACCTTTAGCGCTGAACTCGAAGATGGAGATATTGTCAGCGTAGTAGATTTTAAAGGCAATTTCCTATGTATAGGTCATTTTTTTAAAGGTAGTATTGCCGTTAAAATATTATCTTTTAAAAATGAAATAATAAATCAAGCATTTTGGAATCAGAAAATAAAAAATGCCGTACAATTACGAAAAAGTATCGGTTTAATTGGGAATAAACAAACCAATTGTTTTCGGTTAATCCATGCGGAAGGAGATAACTGCCCCGGCTTAATAATTGATGTTTACGACACTACCGCCGTTATTCAATGCCATACAATTGGTATGCACAAAGCAATACATGAAATAAAAACAGCCATACAGTCAGCGCTGCAATTTATAGATACTATTTACGATAAAAGTGCTTCTCATTTACCCGACCAATACGCAGAAACTATAAAGGATAGCTTTTTATTTGGTATAGAAAAAGAAATTTGTGCAGTAGAAAATGGTAACAAATTTTTGATAGATATTGTGCGCGGACAAAAAACAGGTTTCTTTTTGGATCAACGTGAAAACAGAAATTTACTAACAAAATATTGTGCAGACAAATCTGTTTTAAATACGTATTGTTACTCTGGTGGCTTTTCTATTTATGCATTAAAGAACAATGCCAAAGAAGTAGTATCTGTTGATAGTTCCAAAACGGCTATGGAATTAGTTGCAAAAAATATTACTGCAAATTTTGAACATAAAGAGGTAAATCACCGTGCCATTTATGATGATGTTTTTCACTTCTTTAAAATAAGTGATTTGAATTTTGACGTACTTATTTTAGATCCACCTGCATTTGCAAAAAATATTTCAAAACGACACAATGCGGTGCAAGCCTACAAACGCTTAAATGCAGAAGGATTTAAACGCATTAATAAAGGAGGCATTTTATTTACCTTTTCTTGCTCACAAGTCGTCGATAAAGAACTGTTTAATGCTACAGTTATGTCGGCTGCTATTGAAGCCCACCGAGAGGTGAAAATTTTACATTACTTATCCCAACCCGCCGATCATCCCATTAATATTTTTCATCCAGAAGGTGCATACTTAAAGGGGTTGGTATTGTATGTGGATTAAATTTCAGAAAAACCAAAAGTCATACAACGTAATTCCTTCCTAAAGCAGCACCTCTCCAAAAGCCCTATGCGTTGTTCATTGTATGCAGAGCCTACAGCGTGAAACGCTGCTGAGAAACCTAAAATAATTCTTAATTTTTAATTCTTAATTTTTAATTTTACAGCGCAGGTCGTTCTATCGCCTCGAGCAATCGGGGAGGAAAGTCCGAACAGCATAGAGCAGTTTGACAGTTAACGGCTGTGCCGATTTTTTCGGTAGAAAGTGCCACAGAAAATAGTCTCGCCTAAAGCGAGAGTGAAACTTACTTTGCAGTAATGCATTGTTCGGGCAAACCTCAAACGCTGAAACATCATGTAAACCAACGCTAATATAGGGTGGCTCGCCTAATGTTGGAGGGTAGATGGATAGATTTCGATAGCGATATCGAAACCAGATAAATGATAGAATAGAAACAGAATTCGGCTTATGAGCCTGCATCTTTTGAATAATAAGTAGTGAGAAATGAGTAGTAAGATTTATTTTCTACTCCTTCCAACGATTTTTAAATAGTTGCTTTATGGTACAGATTTTGATACCAATAACTTGACACTTTGAATTAAAACAACAAATAACCATGCCCAAGATTTTAATTGTAGATGATGAAAAAGCTATCCGTAGGACATTAAAAGAAATTTTAGAATACGAGAAATATGAAGTAGAAGAAGCCGAAGACGGAGAAATTGGATTGCAAAAAATTGAAAAGAACAATTACGATGTTGTTATCCTAGATGTAAAAATGCCTAAGAAAGACGGGCTGGAAGTACTCGGCGACATGCAACAAAAAGGTATAGATACGCCTGTGATTGTACTTTCGGGACATGGAAATACCGATACGGCAGTAGAAGCAGTAAAGAAAGGGGCGTTCGATTATATTTCGAAACCACCGGATTTGAATCGCTTATTGATTACGGTGCGCAACGCAATGGATAAAGTTTCTTTAGTAACAGAAACGAAAATCCTGAAAAAGAAAATTGCAAAATCTAAAGATATGATTGGAGACTCTTCTCCGATTACCAAAATAAAAGAAACTATTGCCAAAGTAGCTCCTACCGAAGCACGTGTATTGATAACCGGCGATAACGGCTCCGGAAAAGAATTAGTAGCTCGATGGCTGCATGAGCAAAGCCAACGTGCAAATGGGCCAATGGTAGAAGTGAACTGTGCGGCCATACCTTCTGAGTTGATAGAAAGTGAATTATTTGGACACGAGAAAGGTGCGTTTACTTCTGCCATTAAACAAAGAGTGGGAAAATTTGAACAAGCCAATGGCGGCACGCTTTTTTTAGATGAAATTGGAGATATGAGTTTGTCGGCACAAGCCAAAGTATTGCGGGCATTGCAAGAAAATAAAATCACAAAAGTTGGCGGCGACAAAGAGGAAAAGGTAGATGTACGTGTGATTGCGGCTACCAATAAAGATTTATTGAAAGAAGTAGAAGAAAACCGTTTCCGCCTCGATTTGTATCATCGGTTGAGTGTAATTTTAATCCATGTTCCTTCATTGAACCAACGCAAAGATGATATTCCGTCATTAGCAGAACATTTTTTAAATGAAATATGTAGTGATTATGGAATTCCTGTAAAGAAGATAGATACTGATGCCGTTGAAGCTTTGCAAGCTCGCAATTGGACAGGTAATATCCGCGAGCTGCGCAATGTGATAGAACGCTTGGTTATTATGAGCGATAAAAAAATTACGAAACAAGATGTACTCGATTATTCGGGACCGAGTGGAAAAGCTGAAAACAAAGGAATTGATTTTGATAAATTTGCCAATCTCCAACAACTAAACGATTATGTAGAGCGCAGTTTTATCGAAAATAAATTAGATAAGAATAGTTGGAATGTAAGCCAAACCGCTGACGACATCGGATTACCCAAAAAGCAATTAGAAGATAAATTAGAAAGCTTAGGATTAAAGAAAAGGTAACCCTTACACATCAAAAACAGTGCCTTCGATGGCTAAAGCAACATGTTCAAAAACTGCTTTCGCTTCATTTTCCAATACCGATAAATCAATATATCGAGAGGAGAAATGCCCTAAAAGTAATTGTTTTACATTCGCTTTTTGAGCTATCATTGCCGCTTGTTTTGCCGTGGAATGATAGGTGTCTTTTGCACGCGGCAAATCCATATTTAAAAATGTAGCCTCGTGATAGAGAACAGTTACATTTTTGATATGCTTTACCATGGACGGCAAATACATAGTATCCGAACAAAAAGCGTAGGAGCGCGGTGTTTTTCCCTTTGTCGTTACCTGTTTGTTTTTTATTATTTTTCCGGAACTATCATAGACATCTAAACCTTGTTTTAAAAGCCGGAAATTTTCTTTAGCAATAGCATATTTCTTTAATTTTTCTATGTCTAAACTTCGAGGTTCTGTTTTTTCTACAAATAGAAATCCGGTAGTGGGAATTTTATGTTGTAATGGAAAAGAAAAAACAGAGCATTCCGGCAACTCCAATAGTAGCCTTTTCTCGGAATCATGAGTGGCAATAAATTTCAGTGGGTAATTTAAAACAGTATTGCACGCTTTAAGTTGGATGTCTATAATTTTTTTTAGTTCTTTAGGTCCGAAAATAGTTAGCATTTCCGTCCGTTTTAACAGGTTATAGGTGGTAATCAATCCAATTAATCCATAATAATGATCGCCGTGTAGATGCGAAATGAATATATGGTTTATTTTAAACCATTTTATTTTACATTCATGCATCCGTTCTTGTGTACCCTCGCCGCAATCCATTAAAAAATGGCAATCTTGAATAGTGATAGACTGTGCAGTAGGATGTCTCCCGTGATTAAAAACGGCAGAGTTGCTGCCTAATATGGTCACTTGAAAATCGCTCATACAAGTAATTCAAAAATGATAACTACAAGGAATTATCCTACAAGAAATATAGAGGAATAGTATTATTTTTTCTTTTTTTTGCCTACTGCATCTACCGCATCATGTTGTGTAGCGTAAATATGCAAAACATCTTCTAATTGAGAAATTTTTATCAGGTTTTTTACGGTGTCATTTAGCCCGCATAATGCAAAAATCCCTTTTTCTTCTTTGCATAAGCGATGACCGGTCAGTAACGCACTCAAGCCGGAAGAATCCACGAATTTCACTTTATCTAAATTTACTACCATATTTTTAAAACCTTCCGCATTGGCAACAACCAATTCCGATTTTAAAACGGGAGCATTTAAGGAAGTTAATTTTTCTTCCATTAACTCATATATTACTACCCCATCTTGTTTGTCAACACTAAATTTCATATCTCCAATTTTGTAAAAATGTTACTTCAATATTGGTCAAAAATAAGCATTATTACTGAAAAAGGAACAGTTTTGCCGGCTATTATTTTGGAAAACTTATAACGGCCTGTTGAATTTGATTTAGGATAAAAAAATAATTTTAGCTATAGTATTGTTAGAGGATAACGTTGTTTCGTAAATCTTTGTACAAATATCATTCAATTCATACAGCGATTGAGTATTTTAGCACTTGATAATTTATGTATGAAATGAGCATGAACAAATTTGTACACCAAACGAAATATTTAAGATGCGAATTCCTTCCGAACAACTAAAAACAATAAATTTAAACACATGAAAAATAGAATCGCTATACTGTTGACGGCCTCCCTCGGGGGAATTTTTATTTTTTCTGCGGCTGCCAAAATTTACCCGATGGAGCCTTTTGAATTTCAATTTGTTGATTTAGGCATTGCCACTTGGAAAACGGCTCCCTACATCGCACGTCTCTTTATTGCATTGGAGTTTTTCTTAGGAATGTTATTGCTATTGAACATTTCGCTGAAAAAAATAACCCTGAAATTGGCAATTGCGCTCTTGTTTTTTTTCTGTATTTATCTGGGATTTAGAATTATTGCAGAAGGAAATACCGGAAATTGCGGCTGCTTCGGCGAACTGGTAAGGATGTCGCCGTTGGAAGGAATTATAAAAAATATAGTGCTTATTTTTACTTGTTGCATCGCCTATTTTTCTGTAGGAAATGAATTATGGACAAAGAAATGGAAAAAGAGAATTATTCCGGTTTTGGCAATTGTTGCTTTCTGTTTGGGATTTTTTATTTATCCGATAGATGCTGTCAAATCTTCGAGTATCGATAAAGCAACACTTAATTATCGTGTGCCGTTAGAGCTAATGTATGATAGCACTCAAACCGAAATACCGGCAATAGATTTGAGGAGAGGAAAGCATATCATAGCATTCCTTAGCCTTACTTGTTCGCATTGTCGTGTGGCTGCAAAAAAGTTGTACATTATCCATAAAAAAAATCCGACGCTACCCATTTATATGGCTTTAAATGGGGATAAAGAATTGCTGACTGATTTTTTTGACGATACAAATACAAAATCTATTCCGCATAATCTATTTTTAGGGCCCGAAAAATGGGTGCAAGTCGCAGGATTTGCACTGCCTAATATTTTATATGTTGATAATTCTATAGTCAAAAAGAAATGCGACGGCGCAGAAATCAGCCAAGAAGATATGGAGCAATGGATGAAGCAATAAATTATTGAATAAAGAATTGCTGTGCGTTTGTTTGCTGATTATCTGTTACCGAAATAATATACGAACCTTTGGGTAAATACGAAAAATCAAATTGATAAAATCCGTTGCCGGCTGAAAATTCTTTCATCTGCTTATCTACCAACATTATTCCGAAAGAGTTATAAATTCGCAATACAGCATTACCGTCAAATAATTCATCGGCAACCGTAAATTTCCCATGGTTCGGATTGGGGAAAACTGTCATTTCTTTTTTTGTACTTATTGGGGTATGAATTGCAGTAGATAAGTCGGGTACTTCATATACATTTACAATTTCAAAGTAAGAAGAATCGTATTCTTTGTTGGCGGCAATTCCGCGAACTTGCATAATATTATTAACCAAGGGGTAGTCATAGTCGATATGGATGTGCCCTGCCATCCAGAGCCCTAAATTTTGACGATAAGGTTCGAGCATATTTACCATTTTTAAGTAATCTTCGCCGCTAAATACAAATCCCGAAAGTATGAATAATAAATTGTCGGTGGCAGGATGATGAGAGATGAAACATATATTGTGGTTCTTCTTATTCGGTTGATTGGCTAATTCGTTTTTCAGCCAGCGAAAAGTACCTCCTTGCCAGTCCATCAGTCGCGCTTCCGGCCCAATTCCGGGTTCTGCTTTATTTACATGATATCTCGGATTAAAATCCAATCCATAGAAAACAAATCCATCATACTCAAAAGAAAAATTTTGCAAATAATGTTCTCGTTTTGATTCGGGATTATACGTTCTAATCAGTCGGGTGCCATCGTTCCAATTTTGAAAAAACAATTTATTTTTTTCGTAAACCTCTGAAAATACTTCATTCATCACAGAATCGCCACAGGCATAAGGAGCTTCGTCTTGATAACGAGTATATGGCCAGATGTCATGGTTGCCGATAATTGGCACGTAAGGAATTTCTAATCCATCTAAAATTAGCTTGCTCATCTTAAATTCAGATTTCTCGGCACTACCTGTTAAGTCGCCCGAAACGACCACAAATTTTATGTTTTTATCGTCTTTTCGTGCATTTATCCATTTTACGGCTTGGCGTAAGGCTTTTGCAGGCTTGCTCTCGTCGTTAGCAGGCATAGTATCGTTGAAATATCCCGGAGTGCCATAGTCTGAAAACCCCTCGCCGATATGTATGTCCGAAATATGTACAAATGAAAATTTGTATTGTGCGCCTGGAATATTTTTATTCAAATTATATTCAGGCATCGGAGTAGATTGTGCTTGTAAAAAAAATGGTACTATAAGACACCATCCACCCATAAAATAGTTTGTAAAAATACCCATGTTGTTGTTTTATTCCTAAATATAGTTAAAATACCTGATTTTTCAGTTATCCACAGCACAATAGTATATTTGATTTGCACGTTAATAGTAAAGTCTTATTTTTGCTAAAATATTTAAAGAATTATGGGAATACTCTTGCAAGCAGCTACACCAATAACCACTGCTGTGGTAGATACCGCTAACGCAATCCTGCCGGCAGCTACTGCACCAGTAAAAGATTTGTCCGTTTTGGAATTAATGGCAAAAGGTGGATTTATGATGGTGCCTTTAACCATTGCATTGGTAGTTGCCATCTTTTTTATTGTCGAAAGATTTTTGTTTTTCAGACAACGCTCTCCAATTAATGGAAACTTAGTGAGAGATGTATTGGATAAATTGTATGCAGGAAATATACAAGGTGCAGATGCGTTGTGTACTGCGGATAAATCTGCCTTAGGAAATGTACTGCAATCCGGTATTTCACAATTAGGAAAACCGATTGACCATATCGAAAAAGCATTAGAAATACAATCGAATATTGAGATAAACGAGATGGAAAAACGCACCGGTTGGATTAGCATGATTTCAGGCGTTGCCCCTCGTCTTGGCTTTATCGGAACTATCTTAGGGGTTATTAAAATCTTTTATAGCATTTCACAAACCGCTGATATTTCTATCGGTACTATTTCTGCCGGTTTATATCAAAAAATGATTACCTCCGGTGCCGGTTTAGTGGTAGGGGTAGTTGCTTTCATGGGATATCACTTTATATTGATGTTGATAGACAACTATTCGGCAAAGTTAGAAAAACAAATTTTTGAATTCGTTAGAGGAATACAAAAACCGGTAAAATAACAACACATGAATATTAGACGTAGAAGACCGTTCCACGATGAAGATGCCATGGCATCTATGAACGACATTATGTTCTTCCTGATGTTGTTTTTCTTGATTATCTCTACGATGGCCAACCCCAATGTAATTAAATTGATGTTGCCCAAAGCCAATACCTCTGACCAATTAGCCAAACAACCCGTTACTCTATCGGTTACTGCCGATAAGCGATATTATCTCAACACTACAGAAATACCATTACAAGGGGTAGAAAATGCTTTAAGTGCTGCATTGGCAAACAATCCGGACCCAACAGTAGTGCTGCGTGTAGCAGAAAATCTTACTATTCAGGATTTGGTAGATATCATGGCTATCGGCGCAAAACTGAAACTTAAAATGGTACTAAGTACCGATAAAAAATAAGTAAATACTTTAATATTCTCTCCTTTTTTGCAACTAATGAATCGCAAAAAAAATAAATATTTTTTTGTATAAATAAGATTGTACATTTGAGGCTAACGGATAAAATTGTTAATATTCCTCCGAAATTGACGCATTGTGCAAAAAAAAAAATAAAAAATAAAAAAAGCGTTCTATTTTTATTTAAGTAACATTGTCAGGTGGTACAACTTGGTATTTAATTTGTGAATTACAATATATGGAAGCAAAATTTTCACCCAAAGTCAAAGAAGTAATCTCGTATAGTCGAGAAGAAGCCCTCCGTTTAAAACACGATCAAATCGGTGTGGAACATTTATTGTTAGGTTTAATACGTGAAGGCGATGGAATGGCAATAAAAGTATTGCGTTCTTTAGATATAGACATTGCCTTATTCCGAAAAAAAGTAGAAGATGTTATCCAAGACAGGACGACTACCATTTCGGGAAATGTAAATAGCTTGCCCCTCACCAAACAAGCCGAAAAGATATTGAAAATAACGCTTTTAGAAGCTAAATCAATGAAGCAAGATACCGTAGGAACAGAGCATTTGCTTTTGTCTATTTTGAAAAATAAAGAGAATATCGTTTCCCAACTTTTGAGTAAATGGGATGTAACGTATGAGGTATTTCGTGCAGAGTTAGAATTTATGCAAAACGGAGGAATTGAAAACGACAAAGAATATAGAGATATAACCTCTGATTTGCCAAATGAACCTTATGAAGAAGGAGATGAGGAGGAGAAAAAAGGAAGCTATAGCGGTCAAGGCGGTAGTGGAGCATCATCAACTGCCAAAAAGTCGGCTGTAAAATCGAATACCCCTGTATTGGATAATTTTGGTAGAGATATTACCCGATTGGCAGAAGAAGGTAGGTTGGATCCAATTGTAGGAAGAGAAACAGAAATCGAGCGAGTATCGCAAATCCTATCGCGTAGAAAAAAGAACAACCCAATATTGATTGGTGAACCGGGCGTAGGAAAAACTGCCGTTGTGGAAGGGCTTGCCTTGAGAATTGTACAGCGAAAAGTATCTCGCGTTTTGTTTGGAAAACGTGTGGTGTCCTTAGATTTAGCTGCATTAGTAGCCGGTACTAAATACAGAGGGCAATTTGAAGAACGCATGAAAGCCATCATGACAGAATTAGAAAAAAACAGAGATGTTATTTTATTTATTGATGAAATTCATACTATCGTTGGTGCCGGCGGTGCTACAGGCTCATTAGATGCTTCTAATATATTTAAACCGGCATTAGCCCGCGGAGAGTTACAATGCATAGGTGCCTCTACCTTAGATGAGTACAGACAATACATAGAAAAAGATGGCGCATTAGACAGACGTTTCCAAAAGGTAATTATCGACCCTCCGACCCCGGAAGAAACGCTGACGATATTAACCAATTTAAAAAATAAATATGAAGACTATCATAGCGTAACGTACAGTACCGAGGCCATAAATGCGTGCGTACAATTGAGTACACGCTACATTACCGATAGATTTTTGCCCGATAAAGCTATCGATGTAATGGATGAAGTAGGCGCAAGAGTACACTTAAAAAATATTCATGTACCGGAAAATATTACCCATTTAGAACAAGAAATTGAAAAGGTAAAAGAAGAAAAAAATCAGGTAGTAAAAAATCAACGATACGAAGAAGCTGCCCGTTTGCGCGATTCAGAAAAAAAATTACAAGAACAATTAGAGCAAGCAAAACGCGATTGGGAAGAAGATGCAAAAACAAAACGTTTCCCGGTATCAGATGAAGATATAGCCGAAGTAGTGGCCATGATGACAGGTATTCCTGTAAAACGAGTAGCGCAAAGCGAAAGCAAGAAATTAGTACAAATGTCGGATGACTTAAAGAAACAAGTTGTCGGACAAGATGAGGCAGTAGCAAAAATTACGAAAGCCATTCAGCGGAATCGGGTGGGACTAAAAGACCCCAAAAAACCGATAGGCTCATTTATTTTCTTAGGGCCAACAGGGGTCGGAAAAACGGAGTTAGCACGCGCATTGGCAAGATATATGTTCGACACAGAAGATGCCCTGATACGAATAGATATGAGCGAGTATATGGAAAAATTCTCCATCTCCCGATTGATTGGTGCACCTCCGGGATATGTAGGCTATGAAGAAGGCGGACAGCTTACCGAGAAAGTACGCAGAAAACCTTATTCCGTAATTTTGTTAGATGAAATTGAAAAAGCACATCCCGATGTATATAACGTATTGTTGCAAGTATTAGATGATGGAATATTGACAGATGGCTTAGGTAGAAAAGTAGATTTCAAAAATGCTATTATCATTATGACTTCCAATATCGGTGTCCGACAATTGAAGGATTTTGGAACAGGCGTAGGATTTGCTACTTCTTCCATTAAAGAAAATTCAGATAACTTGGCGAAAGGCGTAATCCAAAAAGCCTTGCAAAAAACATTCTCTCCCGAGTTTTTAAACCGTATCGACGATGTGATTGTATTTAATAGTTTGGGGAAAGAAGAAATTTTCAAAATTATCGATATTGTATTGGGCGGCATGTACGAACGATTAGAGAAATTAGGCTATTCAATAGAATTAACCGATGCTGCTAAAGGGTTCTTGTCTGAAAAAGGATACGATCCACAGTTTGGAGCAAGACCATTACACAGAGCTATACAGAAATATGTAGAAGACCCACTGGCGGAGGAAATTTTAAATTCGAATATCAGTGAGGGCGATACCATTGTTGCCGATATGGATACGGAAGCAAAAGATAAGTTGAAATTTGAAGTTAGAAAAAAATCTAAACCCAAAAAAGCAAAGGAAGAGCAGAATTGATAATACAAAAACGTAAAAAGCCGAACAGAAGTTCGGCTTTTTACATTTGAATTAGTTATAAATTTTTCTGTAAGGTTTTTGCGCGCTGGTCTTCTCCATCGTGGCTCCAGCCGGGCGATTGAAAGATATAATTGAGTTTGCTTTTCCAATCGGGAGCTCTTTTTACATCGTTGATGATATTCAGGACTTCGTGAAAAGTTATCCTCAGCAGATTGTTGGTATAAATATTTTTGGTGATACCATACACAGGAAAAGCATTAATGTCTTCTGCTTTAAAAGTTCCAAACAGCCTATCCCAAATTATTAAAATCCCTGCATAGTTTTTATCCAGATAACGTATTTCACTGGAATGATGCACTCTGTGATGTGCCGGTGTGTTGAAGATAAACTCATACCAATGCGGCATACGTTTTATACTTTCGGTATGCGGGAGGAATTGGTAAATCAAATTGATCTGATGCATGGTAATAATCATGATTGGATGAAACCCGAGTAATGCCAATGGAATATAGAAAGCATCTTTAAATAATAATTCTAACCAACTTTGGCGTAATGCGGTAGAAAAATGCATGTACTCTGAGGAATGATGGTTGACGTGTGCAGCCCATAAAATACGTATTTCATGCGCAAAGCGGTGATACCAATAAAATAAAAAATCTTGGGCAAAAAATAGTAAAACCCATACATACCAATGGGCTTTATGCCATTGCCAGGTTGCTAATTCCTGTACGGTATCAGGACCGAGTTGGCTGGTAATACGGAACTGATAAAACCACAAAAGATATCCAATGGCAATGGATTTCATGGCTAAATCAATAATGGTAGAGCCGATACCTAATCCTAAACTGGAAGCGGCATCTCTATAAAAAGCATTGCCGATGAGGTGTTTTTTTCTGTAGAATAAGAAAAATTCAGTGATAATAAGCAATACAAAACCCGGTACGGCATACGCCACAGGGTCGTTAAAATTTAACGGATTATATAGATGAAAAGCCATTTTGAGTTTTTATAAAGATACTACTAATTTTTTCGCTTTTCTGTTGTGCTTGAACCCTAATTCCCATTGCGGTTTTGTGCATCGGAAGAGCGTTTCTCAATGTTGTTGTAACCACCTTTATCGGAAATAATAGGCTTTCCGTTGGGTGCTTTTTCCCAGCTTACAAAATTGCCGTTTCCGGTTACTAAAATTTGTGCTACCGATTGGGTGGTAATGTCGTTGTCTTTTCCGGTAATTATTAATTTGCCAATTTTTCCTGTAAAGTTTAGTTTATTATCATGTCCTGAGATGACCACATCTTTACCATCCACAGCAATTTCTTCTTCTTTGTTGTTAGCGGAATATTTTAAGGCATCCGGACTGACATCTACTGTAGTTGTAGGCTTTGTCTTCGTTTTAACCGCTGGTTTGTTCGCCGCTTTAGCGGTAGTCTTTTGCGCATAGCATTCATTTCCAAGCATGCCGGCGATAAGCAATAGCATAAAATATTTTCTCATAATTTTTTAGTTGTAAAAGTTATTTTATTTGTTGTGTTTCTATAATTATCTTTTCTTCAACACCAGGCTATGTTTCTTGTGTTGTTCCACTTTTTCTCTTGTCCAGCACATCGGATAGCTTTTTCCTTCAAACCAATCGTGCAACTGATTTTTATAAAACGGACTTGCCATATTTCCGGAATTACCCAACGGCATTACCACTGTCGATTTATCGAAATCAGAGAAGTCTATAATTTGCCGATAGGATGGTGCCGATAATTCTCCGCCATAGCCTTCTGCCGACATAATAAATGTTTGAAATGGCGTATCCGTATCGCCACCAATCGGGAAGGGACCTATATTGAATACTTTGTCTAAGGGCGGCTGCGCACTCAATGCGTGAGGGAAAACAATGGCATGTAATTCTCCCCATTTCCATTTTTGAGACTTTGTTCCATAGTTTAGTTTTAGCCAATCAATAGCACTTTTAAACCCTTCTTTTAATAATTGCTCTTTTCCACCTGCTGCTTTTAGCCATACAGAATCTTCATTGTCTAAAATACGCAATAAAATAGGGGTATTGTGTCCTAGATAGGCGTTTACGGGACCAAAAATAGTATGGAAGCCGTGTCCCAATAATTCATCTACTAATTTTACATCATGGATAGAAGCAGAAAATAACTTCTTTACCACCATGAGTTTCCCTACTTTATAAAGGCTGCCTTCAATTTTTTCCGGATCTAAAATGCCATTCCAATTTAACAACATATCCAAATAACGTTGCAACTCTGCGTTGTCCATTTGTATGTTTTTGAAATGTGCAGCAAATTGTTTAGCAGGAGTGCAATAAAAATCCATTTGCATATCTGTAAAATCTTTCGCCTCTAATTTCTCTTTGCGCTGTATCATATTTTCCAGTCGGTTGGCACGATATCCATTCATGTAAATATCGCCGAGGAAATACGGAAAATCATCAGGTTCAATTTTGTGGTTTGCCGTTACGATATATCCTTTTTCAGGATTAAATGCATGAGGCATTTCTTCAAACGGTACAAAAGATTTCCAATCATGCTCGCCCGTCCAACTGGGTTGTGGCACAGAGGCTGTTGCTTTATCGCGAATAGGAACTTTCCCTGAGTTGTAATACCCGATATTGCTGCTGGTATCCGCATATACAATGTTTAATCCGGGCGCCGTAATATATTTTACGCCTTCAACAAAATCGTTCCAGTTTTTAGCGGTATTTAATAAAAACCAACCCTTTAACGATGTGCCTTGTCGATAGGCCATGGAACATAAAGTGAGTTTCATATTGGAATGTCCGGTAACATCTGAAATTAAAGTACCATGTATGGTTTCATATACTTTCTCGATATGAGGCATAGGCTCTCCTTTTATAAAAATTTTCTCTTCAATGATATTGGTTGCTTTTAGTTTTCCTTCGTGGATATACGAAGTGCAAGTTTCATCGGTAAATTTTTCTACAAAGACATCTTCGATATCCGTAAAAGATAACGTAATACCCCAGCCTATTTTTTCATTGTGTCCAATTAATACCATTGGCAAAGCAGGAGCTGAAACCCCGGAGGCTTGCAGTTCCGGACAATGCAAATGATTCATGTACCAGATATTCGGATTTTTTAAAGTAAGATGCGGATCGTTGCATAAGAATGGCTTACCCGTTTTGGTTTTGCTGCCACTTACTGTCCACGCATTGCTGCCGCTAATTTGCGGAATATATGGGCCGCGCATTGCCTCAAACTTGCCCGAAATATCTAAGCGATTAAATTCAATACCTTTCGGCAGGGTTATTGGATTGTCTTTAGGATAAGTGTTGTCTAATTCCGCTGCTGCTTCCCAGCCTACAGCCTCTATTAGTTTTGCCCGAATAATTTCATCGTACCACCCCCAAGTTAATAAAGAAATAAGCAATCGGCTGAATGAGGTGACATCCATCGGAGTCCATGGTTCGGGACGATGCTTGAGTAAAGAGAACTCTACCGGCAATTTAAAATCCGGGCTTTTAATATATGCATTTATGCCATTGCAATAGTCAATAATTAAATGTTGCTCTTGTTCGTTTAATAATTCCCAATCTTCTTTTGCCACTCGCTCATATCCCATTGTTCGGGCTATTCTGTCACTGTCTAATGCCTTATTTCCGATAATTTCGCTCAAGCATCCGCGTGCTACTTTTCTGTTTAACTCCATTTGAAAAAGCCGGTCTTGTGCATGCACAAAACCTTGCGCAAATAACAAGTCGTTTATGTTTTTGGCATAAATATGAGCAATACCCCACTCATCGCGAATTATTTCTACATCTTCCTTTAAGCCTTCTACGTGGAGTTGCCCTTCTAATTTGGGTAATCGGGAGCGACTCATCTCCTTAATAACGGGCTTTAAAAGTACCCCGCCTATATTATTTAAAATGGACATACGTAATTCTTATTTCTTAAAGATAGGAAATAAAAGAAAGTAGTATATTTATCGTCCCAAATTTTGTTGGATTTGTGAAATAATAAATCAATTATTTATATTAAACAAAGATAGTCTTAATCTGTTTTTAGAAAAGGTTATAAAAAAACATAAATGCCTAATCAAGAAAAGATAAATCAGATTGTGGGAGCTTTCCAAAAAATGGACATTACCCTGCTTGAAACTCTATTAGATAATAATAAAACTTATCAAGATGCTACAAAAGAAGTTTTTTTGAGGAAAGTAAATAAAGTATTTACCGAATTTAAAGCAAGTGGCGATACTCATTTACAAGCACACAGCGGAGTTTGTAATTCCAATATAGACAGGTGTCCGAACAAAGGTTGTACAGGATATTCGTTTGTAGGCAATCATTCTAAAAAACACAGTGGCTTTATTTTTAAAGATTTAAAAGAGATTACAAAAGATATTCATTATTGCAGTGGTTTCCATATTAATGATGAAACTGTAGAAATTGGAAATTCAATACGTATTGAAATAAAGCAGGATGAGAAAGCAGACTTCAACCCAAGTGAATATTTTTTAATTGAAATTCAAAAATATAAATCGGCGTATGAAGAATTAATGCAACATCAAGAGGAAATTATTAATAAAGAATTGTATGGTGCTTGGTTTGAAAAATATTCTGATTTATATGAATCAAGAAGTTTGCCTTATAGCTATACATATAGTGATAAATTCTTTTGGTTGTATTCAGACATTGAAGAACTAATGGAATTTTTAGAAACAACAGATGAAGCCAAACAAGCTGTAGAAGAATTTCAAAATATTGATGAAAATAATGAACTGCAATTATTAGAATGGTTAGTTAAATATGAAGAAGCAGGAAAAGCACTTACTCTATTTTTATTTGAAGAAGTTGATTATGAATATCCCGAAAGAACTGCATTTTTCAATCAACGTAATTTAAAAATAAGTACAAAGGATTTTGAATATCTTTTCAAATTTTATCATTTATTTGATAAATATTATCATGACATGCTTGGAAAATATAGAGTGGAAGAAGAACATCCTGACGATTTCCAAGAAAGTTTTGTTCGAACTAAAAAGGAAGAACATTTACTATACTACAAACAAAAATACCAAGAATATTTGGATGAATATAAAAAATATTCGCGTAACACACCGATGATTGAAAGTGAAGAAGCATTTATAGAATACATTAAAAACATGAATGACACCAATGATTTTTTCCTCTATTTAAAAGAATTCTTTGAAGAAGAAAGTACTGAATATTGGGAACAGGAGAACAAAATTGCCGAAAATTATCTTTCCTTATCTCACCATTTAAAGCGAAGAGGTTTGTACTTTTAGATTTAAAAAAATATCGTCCCAAATTTTATTAGATTTGTGAAGTAATAAATCAATTATTTATATTAAACAAAGATAGTCTTAATCTGTTTTAAAAAAAGAACTTTCGATAATGAAAACAAATGTAAAATTATTAGCTGAAATCTGCGAAGTAGCAGGAGCACCCGGGTATGAGCAACGCGTAAGAGAACTCGTGTTGAAAAACATAAAAAATGAGGTAGATGCTATTGAAACAGATAATATCGGAAATATTTATGCCATAAAAAAAGGAAAAGATAGCAGCAAACGAGTAATGATAGCAGCACACATGGATGAGATTGGTTTTATGGTGAAATACATAGATGATAAAGGGTTCTTGCGCTTTCATACCTTAGGAGGGTTTGACCCTAAAACATTAACTGCTCAACGGGTTATTGTACATGGAAAAAAAGATTTAATAGGCGTAATGGGTAGCAAGCCTATTCATATCATGACGGCTGAGGAACGAAATAAAAACGTTCAGATTTCAGACTTTTTTATCGATTTAGGATTACCAAAAGAAGAAGTAGAGAAATACATAAGTATAGGAGATGTGATAACGCGCGACCGACAATTGATAGAAATGGGCGACTGTGTGAACTGTAAATCTATTGACAATAGAGTTGCCGTTTATATTTTAATAGAAGCCTTAAAAGCATTGAAAGAATGCCCTTATGATGTTTATGGGGTATTCTCTGTGCAAGAAGAAGTAGGCATAAGGGGTGCAAATGTGGCAGCACACAACATTAATCCAACTTTCGGATTTGGATTAGATACGACGATTGCTTATGATTTGCCGGATTCTAAACCCGAGGAGCAAATTACTAAATTAGGAGGAGGTGTTGCTATTAAATTAATGGATGCTTCTACTATTTGTGATTACCGCATGGTGCAATATCAAAAACAAATAGCGGAAAAATATAAAATAAAATGGCAGCCGGAGGTATTACCAATGGGAGGTACAGACACTGCAGGTATTCAGCGTATGGGAAAAACAGGAGCGATCGCAGGGGCTATTTCTATCCCTACACGACATTTGCATCAAGTGATAGAAATGGCACATAAAGCAGATATAGAAGCAAGTATTTTATTGTTAAAACACGCTTTGGAAAACCTAGATAAATTTGATTGGAGCTTGAAATAATTCACAAATCCGATAGATAAACAAATTTTTTCGTTGAGCGTGGTTTTATACTACTTTTCGTAAAAATGCCTGTATGTCGTAATAAGATTGCATACTGTTTGCAGCTAATTTGGGTAGGTTGAAAAAACCATGTATCAACCCTTTATACTCTTTATATAAAACAATATTGTTCGCATTTCTGAGTTTGTCAGCGTAGCTTTTGCCATCATCTTTTAATGGGTCGTACTCGGCGGTAATGATAAAAGTTGGAGGTAGATTTTTAAATTCTTTATGATAAATTGGGGATACCTCCGGATTTAAACGATCTTTTTTGTTTGGAGTATATACTTCCTGAAACCAATGCATCGCTTTTTCTGTAAGCAAATATCCATCTTTATATCTTAGGATAGAATCAGAAGATAACTTTCCATCTACCCAAGGATAAATGAGCACTTGCGCAGCAATATGCACTTTCGGGTGGTTTTTAAAATGATGCGAAGCACAAGCAGAAATATTTGCACCGGCACTGTCTCCTGCTAAAATTATTTTGGAAGCATCGATATTTAAAGCATCGGCATGCGCTGCTACATATTTTATTACACTGTAAGCATCTTCATGCGCTGCCGGAAACGAGTGCTCCGGTGCGAGCCGATAATCTACAGAAATAACAGTAGCATCATTCATATCGCACAACCGCCGTGCCACATAATCATGAGAGTCAATATTATAAAATACAAACCCACCGCCATGGAAATATATAATTACTTTCTGATTGGGTTGTAATGAATTTCGATACAGCCGAACCGGAATATCTTCTATCTTAAAATTTTTTATTTCCCGAACTGCTGTTTTGTTGTCAAAAAGCAATTTGCCTAATTCGGCAGCCATTGCGGTTTTCTTTCGCTCTTCTTCTATATTTGCTATTGCTACTTCACGTATTGGTTGCACATTATTTACAAACCAAAGTAAAAATCGAAGTTTCCAATTCATATTTATCTGTTAACTTTATCCAAGATAAAAAATATTACGGATGGAATGGATATCAAAAGATAATAAATTGGAAAAGACATTTGTCTTTAAAGATTTTGTACATGCATTTGCCTTTCTTACACAAGTTGCCTTTGAAGCAGAAAAACAACAGCATCATCCCGAAATATTTAATGTGTATAATAAAGTAACATTGAAACTGCAAACACATGATGCCGGAAATATAGTTACCGAAAAAGATTATTCCTTAGCTAAAGCAATAGATAAATTTTATGAATAAAAATTTATTCTCTGATATAGAAGAGCATTCCGATAAAGCGCTCCTCGCACTTACTGATACGCTGTTGTTACAACTGGATGATTTTATTCCGGAAAATAAATTGGAAAACTTTTGTGAAGAGTTGAAAAAAGTAATCAACTTTCACGACAAACAATATTATGTAAATGCCAATTCCATAATTACAGATTATGATTACGACAGATTATTTAAAAAATTAAAAGAAATAGAAGAAGAAAACCCCAATCTTATTACGGCAGACTCTCCAACGCAACGTGTAGCTAAAGGATTGAATCAAGATTTTACGACCGTAAAGCATTTAGTGCCGATGATGTCGTTGGAAAATTCTTATAATCTTGAAGATTTGGAAAATTTTGACATGCAAATAAAAAAGGGGCTGCCGGTCAATACAAAAATTGAATATATTGTTGAACCAAAATTTGACGGAAGCAGCATTGCGCTTATTTATGAAAACGATAAACTTGTTCGCGCTGCAACACGTGGCAATGGACAAGAAGGTGATGAGATTACAGCAAATGCCAAAGCAATAAAATCCATCCCGCTGACGGCTAATTTTTCACAATTTGGTATAAGTAAAGTAGAAGTAAGAGGAGAAGTTTTATTGGAACTAATAATGTTGGAAAAATTAAATGAAGTTCGCAAAAAACAAAATGAAATACTGCGTGCAGAAAATAAAAAAGAATTAGAATTATACAAAAACGCTCGTAATACTGCTGCCGGCAGCTTGCGCTTAAAAGATAGCGCAGAAGTAGCTTCCCGGAAATTAGATGCTGTAATTTATCAAATAGGATATGCGGAAGATGAGCACGGGAAAGATTGCACAGATATATTTAAATCGCACGATAAAAATTTAGAAATTCTAACACTTTTAGGCTTTAAAACTCCATACCACGATAGAGGTATTTTTTCGGAAATAACAGCTGTAGAAGCCTTTTGTAAAAAATGGGAAATCAAACGCGATAGTTACCATTTTGATATCGATGGTATGGTGATAAAAGTGAATAATTTGCAACAGCAGCAAGCATTGGGTAAAACTTCACATCACCCAAAATGGGCAGTTGCTTTTAAATTTAAAGCCAAACAAGCTACTTCCACTTTACTACAAGTTGATTTCCAAGTGGGAAGAACCGGCGCAATTACGCCGGTAGCAAAAATAAATCCCGTACAATTAATGGGCGTAGAAATTTCGTCTATTTCCTTACACAATGAAGATTTTATTGTAGATAAAGATATTCGCTTACACGACACCGTAATTGTAGAGCGTGCCGGTGACGTAATTCCTTATATTGTGGGTAGTGTGAAAGAAAAGCGAAATGGACAAGAGCAAAAAATCCATTTCCCGAATGAATGCCCATCGTGTCATCATCATTTGGTAAAGCCATTGGATGAAAGCGTTTGGAGGTGTATTAACCCTAATTGCCCGGCGCAATTGGAAGAGCGTTTAATTCATTTTGTGTCTAAGCAAGCAATGGATATTAACGGCTTTGGTGAAGAAAATGTACGCACCTTTTTACGGGAAAAAATTATTCATGATCTTGCGTCTATATACCAAATAGATTATGACAAAGTACGACAACTTGAAGGATGGAAAGATAAATCGGTGCAAAATTTAGCAAGTGGAATTGAAGCCTCTAAAAATAATGAACTCTACCGATTAATAGTCGGGTTAGGGATTCGGCATATAGGCAGCACTACCGCAAAAATGTTGGCAAAGAAAGTAAATAAACTAACCGATTTCCAATCGTGGACTCAAGAACAATATTCTGAATTAGAAGATGTAGGACCAAAAGTAGCACAGTCTTTATTTCAGTTTTTTACAGATGAGGATTCTATAAAATTGATAGAAGAGCTTAGTACTTTGGGGGTGAATATCTATAAAACGGAAGAAGCACCGACATCAAATAAATTGCAAGGTAAGTCATTCTTATTTACAGGCACACTTACCCATTTTTCCCGAGAAGAAGCTAAAGTATTAGTGGAAAAAAATGGCGGAAAAAATTTAAGCGCCGTAAGTGCAAATTTAGATTTTCTAATTGCCGGCGAAAAAGCGGGAAGTAAATTGGCGAAAGCCCAGAAAATCCCAACCATTCAAGTGATTGATGAAGCCGATTTTTTAAGAATGATTGAATAATTTTTATCGTACTTTTGTGCTATGAAACAAATTGTTTTTATTTTATTAACTGCAGTCCTTTTGTATGCGTGCGAAAAAAAGCATTTTTACAATAAATATCAATCCGTTAATATTAAAGCGTGGAAATCTTCGGATACTGCTACTTTCCCAATAGCGATAGAGAACGCAGCGCATGCGTATAAATACGCCTTGAGTGTTCGGTATGCTAAAGATTATGAATTTAGCAACGTATGGCTCAAAGTAACTGTAAAAGGAAATACATTGGATACTTCGTTTAGATATGAAATCCCATTATTTATGAAGGATGGGAAACCATACGGCAAATGCAGTGGAAGCTTATGTACACAAACGGTGCCGTTAAAAACAAATTTGCCTATTGCACAAAAAGGAAATTATACCATTAGTATAGTACAGCTCATGCGCAAAGACCCATTAGATGGGATTTCGGATGTTGGCATTATTATAGACCAACAATAATGTAAGGTATTTTAGAAAATTAATTCCAATACTCCTCTTGATGTGATAATTTTTATTTCGAAAGTTCCGGCCCGTTGATGTAAAATAAAATAGCTAATAATATTACGTCAATTAAAGGAATTAGTGATATCCTTAAAGATAAAAGGTAGTTGCCATTTGAATATTTATTCCAAGATAAAACTTGAGTAATTAGTATAAGTATCGGTAATGCAATGATACAATAGAAAATGAATTTTAAAAGTTTGTTGTTTGCTGCACCCGGTGCATCAAAAAGCATTGGCGACATTAGCGCCATTGCACATATTGGAAAAAAAAATAAAATCCATGCTATGTTTATAATTAATGCAGTAGTTTTCATCTGAATACGATTAATTGTATTGGAAAATAATTTAATCTCCAAATTAATAATAAAAAGTTACGCTTTCAACGGGTTATATTTTTTATTTAGAAATACAGCAATACACTTCAAAATCATTTCCTTAAAATAGTATGATTTCCCATAACCTCCTCTTTTTTTTGGCTATTCCCATATATAATTCACCTAAATTCCATGAGTAAATTAATAGCTTTTTTGTAAATTTATACAAACCAATTTTATGAGAAAGATTTATTCTTTTCTGTTCTTGCTATCTCCGCTCTTCTTGTTTTCACAAACGCTGCAAAGAGGACCGTATTTGCAAAGTATGACCAATACCAGCGTAAAAGTGATGTGGCGCACCAGCGACTCTACTTTTGGTGTCGTAAAATACGGAGATGCACCAAATGCATTAAGCCATACCATTGTTGATACGGTATTTACCAAAAACCATATTGTAAAAATTTCCGGATTAAATGCCAAAACAAAATATTATTATAGTGTAGGCTTTGGAAGCACTACGCTAGCCGGCGGAAATGACCAACATCATTTTGTTACAGCGCTCACGCCCGGCGATAGTACACCGTTTCGTTTTTGGGTCACCGGAGATTTTGGGGGAGGCAGCAACGATCAAATTAGAGTACGCCGATGGTTTGAAGATTATATAAAACTACAGCCCGTTACGGGCTGGCTCTGGTTGGGGGATAATGCCTATACTAATGGTACGGACGATGAATACAGCAGAAAGGTATTTAGCAGTGATTATGGCTACGATTCTATTTTTCGGTTCTTACCTTTTTATCCTATACCCGGCAATCATGATTATATCAGTGTAAATGGTACTGACGATCCTCGATACCATGGTGGCCCTTATTATGACATTGTGGAGGTGTTTAAAAATGCAGAAATGGGCGGTGTGCCTTCTACGATGGAAGCCTATTATTCTTACGATTATGGCAATACGCATTTCTTAGCATTAAATTCAGAGCTTTATAGAGTATTTATTTTCTGGGATGCCTTTGGGACTACCTTTAAAAATTGGCTAATCAGTGACCTTAAAGCGTCTAATAAAAAATTTAAAGTTGCGTATTGGCATCAACCGCCTTACTCTAAAGGCTCTCATGATTCGGATGATTTTTGGGAAATTTTAATGGCAGGCATGCGCGAAAAAGTAATCCCTATTTTGGAGCAATACGGCGTAGATGTGGTGCTTTGCGGGCATAGCCATGTGTATGAGCGTTCTTATTTAATTCATAATCATTATGGTAATTCATCCACTTTTAATAGAAATACAATGCTTGTGGATAGTTCTTCCGGCAATCCGGATAGCAATCGCACGTATATAAAATACACTTACGGCGCAAATAAAGACAAAGGCACCGTGTATGCAGTGGTGGGCAATAGCGGAAAATCAGAAGCAGAAAATGGGAAAATGCATCCCGTGATGTATAAAAAATATGCAGCAGATGGCGGCGTCGGTAGCATGATTTTGGAGGTAAATGGTAGCCAGCTTACGGCATCATATTATAAAGCTAACGGAGAATTGTTCGATAAATTCCGTATCTTAAAAGAAGACTCTACTTCCATAATTTCAGGGGTGAAAAATCAGGAGGCAGTGGTTAATAATTTAAAAGTTTATCCTAATCCTTTCTCCAGCTCAATTACAATTGAGTTTAACGCAAAAGAAAGCCATCCCACGTCCATTACGATACAAAATTTAATAGGTCAGTTAGTCGTAGAAACTATTTGGAATGGAAAAAGTATGGTTGGAAATAATAAAATTGACCTCAATACTCTTAACGACTTACCCAAAGGAGAATATGTAATCTCCATTAAGCAAAATCAAGAAATAATAAGTAGTAAATTAGTGAAATTGTAGCCGCTAAATTATTTATTTGCTTCAATAAATGTTTTAGCATCCACGTCAAATGCTTGCCATTCCTCGAAGTGCGGCAAGTGTGCGGATAATAAATATTTATTAGGGTCGTATTTGAATTTCGATGGAGGAGTACCAATGTTAGCCGCAAATTTTTGCGCTAAATTATCTTTAGGCAGTAATCCGTCTTTTGCTCCCCATACCAGCATAACCGGAAGTTTTATCTTGTTTAATTGTGAAGTTAAATCCAGATGTGTAAATATAGATTGCCCTTGGTAAGTTAAGGTAGATGGAGCGAATACCGCATTTTTAAATGCAACATCTATTTCCGCTTTCGGTACGCTTATGCCTCGTACTTGCAAGTTGGTCGCATTATTTACTATACCTCCAACTTGTATTAAATAAGATTGATGTTGCTTAAAATCTTGATAGTTTAATTGTGGATTAGCAGCATAAAATGCTTTACAATTATTCCAATAATTAATATCCTTACCCAAAGCAATCATTGAATCTGCTTTATGTAACAACCATTGGATAGAAAGAAGTGCACCGTTTTTAATGTCATAAGCAGGGCTTTCGATAATTGCCCCATGCAATTTATTTTGATGTGAAGTATCTAATAAATAATAAGCAGCTAATCCGCCACCCCAACTTGCGCCGTGAATATATATTTTACTTGCCTTTGCTACTTGCTTAGTAAAATCAACAATATTATCTAAGTCTTCACTAAATTGCTCAATAGTCATTTCGCTTGGCTTGGTATTTCCTTGTGTAGCTCCTGAGCCACGTTGGTCGTAATAAATTACTTTGTAATATTTTTCTATTTCACTCCAATATACATTGGCACGCTCTCCTTGTGCAGTTCCGCCGGGCCCTCCATGAATATATATTACAGCAATATCTGAGTGGATATTACCGCAAACTCTAACCGGCATGGCTACATCTTTTACTTTTACAAAATAATAATTGTCCAATTGGTCTTTACTCGGCTTGGGGTCTTTTGAACAGGCTGTAAATATTGCTATAGCAACAAATAAAACAGAAATTATTGAAGCATTAAATCGCATGTTAATCTTTTATTTTTCTAAACACATAAGATAATCCAAATTCAGCATATACGTGCTTTATCCACTGCTGGTTATTGGGGTACCTATAAAATAAACCGGTGCCGAAATTAATGGCTAATGGCACTTCTAGCTTTTTTGAGAAATCATATCCTGCAATAATTTTTCCGCCTAACATCAAATTGTGGTTTCCGTAAGCTATTTTTTTAAAAGTGCTGTCGCTTTGTCTTTCATATACCGGCGCATTGTATTTAGTGTACATATATCCGGCATCGAAATTTAATTCTACAAACATCCCGCTATAAAAAGTGTGTCGGTAAGCAAGTTCCGGAATGAAAAATAAAGCGGTGTTGTATCTTTTTCTGTAAATATATCCAAAAGTAGGTTTTATAAAAATTTCGCGCTCTATTACCCGTGGGCTATACACACTTTTTCCTTTGTTTAATTTGGGTTTGTATAGAATTCGGATGCTACCACTAAAAGCCATTCCAAAGTTTGCATTCATAGGTTTAAATAAGTCCATATCTGCAATGCCCGAAACAGACACCAAATATTTGCTGTTTTTTATTCCTTCGGGTTTTATAATGTCTTTGTATTTATCAGCTTGTGCTTGTACAGAAACAACACCTGCTCCGAAAAATAGAACTATGGTCAGGTAAGCAGTTAGTTTTTTCATTTACTCTTGAATAACGTTGCAAAATAGCGAAAAATTGTAAGTTTTCCGAAAACTTAGCCATCCTTGCCGATATAAATTATTTTTCGTTCTTCTTCCTCCGGTAAAAACTCTTTTACCGGAATTTGTATAACGGTCTATTTTAATTTTCTGTCAATGGCGATTTTAAATATAGAACCGGGAAAAAACGCTACTTCTCCTTCGTTTTTTTTCTTCCAGCATTTTCTCTATTTCTATACTGATAAGGGTAAGTAATTTTTCTGAAAAGATAGCCATGTTAAACCGTATTTAATTTGTTTAGAATATCAATTGCTGCTTTTGCAATTACAGTTCCCGGTCCAAATACGCCTGTTACCCCCGATTTATACAAGAAATCATAATCTTGTTTCGGAATTACGCCGCCACAGACAACCAAAATATCTTCGCGTTTTATTTTCTTTAACTCTTCTATTAATTGTGGGATAAGTGTTTTGTGCCCGGCTGCCAAAGAAGATACACCGATGAGGTGCACATCGTTTTCGGCAGCCTGCATAGCCGCTTCTTTAGGGGTTTGAAAAAGCGGTCCTATGTCCACATCGAATCCGATATCGGCAAATGCAGTAGCAATTACTTTTGCGCCTCGGTCGTGTCCATCTTGCCCAATCTTTGCTACTAAAATACGCGGGCGTCTGCCCTCCTTTTCCGCAAATTCATCTGCTAATAATTTTGCTGTTTGAAAATCTTTATTCATTTTTATTTCTGAAGAATACACTCCTGCAATACTGTGAATGGTAGCTTTGTACCTGCCAAAAACAGCTTCTAAAGCCGTTGATATTTCACCTAATGTAGCTCGTCTTCTTGCGGCTTCTATGCATACTGCTAAAAGATTTTTATTTCCTTCTTTTGCCGCAATTTTTAGTTGTTCTAAGATGTCATTTACCGAAGTATTATTCCTGGTATTTTTAATTTCTTTTAATCGAGCTATTTGTTTTTCGCGTACTTCTGCATTGTCAATATCTAAAATATCTATAGTTTGTTCTTCATTGGTTTGGAATAAATTTACCCCAATAATGGCATCTTGGCCGCTGTCAATTTTAGCTTGCTTTTGAGCGGCGGCTTCTTCTATTCTCATCTTTGGAATGCCTGCTTCAATAGCTTTAGTCATACCGCCATAGCTTTCTACTTCTTCTATTAATGCCCAAGCTTTCTGCGCTATTTCGTTGGTTAATTTCTCTACATATTCTGCACCACCCCATGGGTCAACAGTTTTGCAGATATTCGTTTCTTTCTGTAAATAGAGTTGAGTATCGCGCGCAATTTTTGCGGAGAAATCAGTAGGCAATGCTATTGCTTCATCTAAAGCATTGGTATGCAAAGATTGTGTGCCACCCAATGCGGCCGCCATTGCTTCGATGCAGGTTCGGGTAACGTTATTGAATGGGTCTTGCTCTGTTAAGCTCCAACCGGAAGTTTGGCAATGCGTACGCAGTGCTAAGCTTTTATCTGATTTGGGGTTGAACTGCGCCACAATTTTTGCCCATAATAATCTGGCGGCTCTCATTTTGGCTATTTCTTTAAAATGCTGCATGCCAATAGCCCAAAAAAACGATAAACGAGGTGCAAAATCATCTATATTTAATCCTGCAGCGATACCGGTTCGTATATATTCTAATCCATCGGCTAAGGTATAGGCTAATTCAATTTCTGGAGTAGCACCGGCTTCCTGCATGTGGTACCCACTGATGGAAATGGAATTGAATTTCGGCATGTTTTTACTCGTGTATTCAAAAATATCCGAAATAATTTTCATGGAACTTTGTGGAGGATAGATGTAGGTATTGCGCACCATAAATTCTTTCAGAATGTCGTTTTGTATGGTGCCGCTTAGGAGTTTTTGTTCTACGCCTTGCTCTTCTGCTGCTACTATATAAAATGCTAATATGGGTAATACTGCGCCATTCATAGTCATGGAAACAGAAATTTTATCCAAAGGTATTTCATGGAATAAAATCTTCATGTCTTCAACACTGTCAATTGCCACACCTGCTTTTCCTACGTCGCCTACTACTCGCTCGTGGTCGCTGTCATAGCCTCGGTGGGTAGCCAAATCGAAAGCAACGGATAGTCCTTTTTGTCCTTGGGCTAAATTTCTTTTATAAAAAGCATTCGAAGCTTCTGCCGTAGAAAATCCCGCATATTGCCGTATTGTCCAAGGCTGGTTGACATACATGGAGGAATATGGCCCTCGCAAATACGGTACTATGCCTGCTACAAAATTTTGTGTAGGTAAGAAAACAGGAGGCGTTGCCTTTTGAGTATCCTTAGCTACTAATTCATCGAATGAAACATTAAATATAGATTGATGCATACAGTAAATATACGCAGTATTTGCAGGTAAAAAAGTTAGAAATAGATTTTTATGTCGTTATTTTATTACAAAGTATGGTTTGAGGTGCTATTTTTAATTGCTATAGGGGAAGCAAAAAATTGTTTGTTGACCGTAGTGACTGTTTTTAATGCTAAGAAGGAGAAAAATGGTGCTGCAACAACATCCATTACATAGTGCACATGTTGAAGCAAAATTAAACAGCCAATTGCTACCGCTAAAATGGCTAAAACAATTTTTAAAGTCTTACTTTCAGCTACAAAGAAAAATAACATAATCGCAGAAACATGCCCTGAAAAAAATAAGTCTTTAACTATGTAGCCGCCACCGCCTGAATTCATGAAAAAATTGGATACGGTATCTTTTAAAACTATCATTCCGATAGGAGGCTCTAACGGAACTAAAAATATAGTTATGGTGCGCAAAGTGAGCAATAATGTATAGGCTTGCAATCCTTTTATAAATCGGATTGGGTTGGGTAGGTTTGATAAAATGAAAATGGTAAGAGCTGTATAGGTAAGGGTAAAAATTAAAGCAGAAGAATCAATGCTGGGTAATTGAGCTAAAATAGGATCGAAAATCTGTGTGCCCTTTCTGTTTTCAAAAATAGACATCATTATTCTGCAATATTTAAACAAAAATATATAAGAAATCAACGTTAATATAAACTGTAATCGTATATTCTTTTGCTGTAACGCAATCGTCCAATTTTCCTTTGTTACATTAAAATATGTAATTAATGTGTTCATATATGGTTGTTTGATGAACAAAGTTAACAAATAACAGCATTAATACACAAAAGAATTTGTATTTACGAATATCATTCACTAAATTTTAACAATAACGATGCTTGGCTACTAATTATTTGGGCGTTATTGTTAGGGTGATTTCTTTGTCATTGTCGGTGGTGCTAAACAGAAGTGTTTGTTTTATAGCATCAGTAGTTGAAGTGTATTTTGTTGTTCCTGCCACAGATAAATCCCAGCCATTCGGATAAAAGCGATTAGGTATAAAGATTTCTGTCGGTTTAGAAATAGTAGTATTAGAGGTGAATGTCATGGTAAATATTTTGGTATTTACATCAAAACTGAATGATTCTAATTTTCCGGCAGTAGCTTTAGGATATGTACGTATTAAGTGTGGTAAAATGGCTGTTTCGGTTCTGTCGCCATTTAAAGGACTCCAGCCCCCTTTGTCGTTGCTCCAATAGGCCCAATGCCATAAATTTCTGTCTGACATAGCATTAAAATCCGTCAAATAGTCCGCAAAGCCTGCCTGATGAGGCGATAGTCCAAATTCGCCCGTTAGCAATGGGGCATTTCCATGTAATTTAATTTCTTTAACACGCTCGCGCTCCCAGTCTTTCAACTGTGATTTTGAGGTGGCGGTATAGCCTTGTCCTTCGTGTGTGTCATAAGGATAACAGTGTGGAGCATATACTATTTTTGCGCTGCTTCGAGTGTCGGATATTTTTGACAAATTAGAAGGCATACCAAAAGTAACCGGAGCCGGTGTTGGTTCAAAAAATAAATATTTATTGGGTTCTACCGAGCGCAATGCCGGTATTAATCTTTTGTAAAAAGCACTAAGTTGATAGCGCTCAAACTCTCCGGTTACGAATACTTTTATCAAGTCGCCGCCCCAAGGTTCATTCATTAAATCATACCCGATTACATTCGGGTTGTTCTTAAATCGTTCGGCAACTTTTTGCCACATCAAAATATAGTGTTCCTGTAAGTCTTTATTACTTCCGGAGTAGGTCCAGAAATTTATCCAAGAATTGATTACGGCAGGATCTATGTTTTTTAACCACCATGGAGTGCCTCCCGGGATCTCTAAAGGTGCGGCGCCATTGGTTCGGCAAGCCCATGCCGGTGCACCATCACCACCAAATACAATAGAATATAAATCTTGATGCATGTCTAACATTACATGCATGCCGCGCGAGGTGTACCAGTTTACGCGTTCTTCTACTTTATCTAAATAGGTTTCATCAAAAACGCCCTTTTGTGGTTCAATTGCATCCCAAAGAATAAGATAGCGTACAAAATTGAATCCAAATTCTTTATCTTCTCTATCGACATCACTTTCTATAATCCAAGGCAATCGCTGAGTGTCACTTTTAGCACTGCTGGATGTATTTAACCCATGTAATATAAGCTGTCTGCCATATTCGTCTTGAATGATAGTGGGGTCTTCTGTGCTTACAAATGCTTTGCGCTCATTATCCTTTTTGCAAGAAAAGATAAATAGTGTTAAAACAATGGGGAGTATATAAATTTTTCTCATCTCCTAAAAATACGAATTCATTCACTAAATACCATTACTTGTTTTTGTGTTTTTGTCGAAAAGTTAGCTTTATTTGACTTTTTACGGAAAATTTTGTGTTTTCTTATCTAAAGAAAAGAAGGCAAAGTATTTCAACGGTGGTATAGGCGTGCTATTTGTTCGGCACATCGTTCTCCATCCATTGCTGCACTCATAATGCCACCGGCATACCCGGCGCCTTCCGCACAAGGAAATAATCGCTTGGTAGTGATATGCTCTAAAGTGTCTTTATCTCTTGGTATTTTTACGGGAGACGAGGTACGGCTCTCCACGCCTATAATTTGTGCGTCATTACTAAGATAGCCCTGCATTTTACTTCCAAAATTTTTAAATCCTTCTTGCAAACAATAGGCAATTTCGGCAGGCAGTATTTCCCGCATTTCTACAGAAACTAACCCGGGTTGATAGGAGGTGTCCAACAAAGCGGAAGATGTTTTTTTCTGTACAAAATCGAGCATGCGCTGTGCAGGAGCCGCTTGTGTATTTCCGGCAATGTTCCACGCTTTTTGTTCTATACTTTTTTGGTACTCCATAGCTGCTAATGCACCAAATGAGTTGAATTTTTTCCAATCATTTTCATCAATAGCCACTACAATTCCGGAGTTGGAAAATGGAGAGTCGCGCTTGGAGGGCGACATGCCGTTGACCACAATTTCGTTTTGCTGCGTAGCTGCCGGTACGATAAACCCACCCGGGCACATGCAGAAAGAAAAAACTCCTTTTTGTGCTTGCGACGTTTGTATTTGTGTCACTAAACTATAGGAGGCAGCAGGTAGTACAGCGCAGGTGTTTCCATGGTATTGAATTTGATTGATAAGCTGCTGCTGGTGTTCAATGCGTATGCCTAATGCAAAGGGCTTAGGGGTTATAGTAATATTTTTGTGCTGTAAGCGTTCAAAAATATCACGTGCGGAGTGACCGGTTGCCAATAACACAGCAACACCATAAAAAGATATTGTATTTGCAGTATCAGCAGGCGCAGCTGCCTGTTCGGTTGTTTGGATTGCCACAACACCTTTCATTTCTTTTCCTTCTAAAATAAAATCAATGACCTTGGTATTGAAATGAATTTCGCCGCCGTATTTTAAAATGCTATTTCGTATTTCTTGTATGAGTTTGGGTAACTTGTTGGTGCCGATATGCGGATGTGCTTCAAATAAAATAGAAGGAGAAGCGCCGTGCATCACCATAATTTCTAAGATGCGTTTTATGTCGCCACGCTTTTTCGATCGGGTATAAAGTTTGCCATCGCTGTAGGTGCCTGCGCCACCTTCTCCAAAACAATAATTAGAATTTTCGTTTACAATATTTTTTTTGTTGATGTTTGCTAAGTCGCGGCGGCGCTCTTGTACCTCTTTTCCACGCTCTAAAATAATAGGCTTCAAGCCAAGTTCAATTAACCTCAAAGCGGCAAATAAGCCTGCAGGCCCTGCGCCTATAATTAGGACACTTGGTGCATTGGAAACAGTTTGGTATGTTGTTTTAGTTTCAAAATTATTTTCCGGCAGCTCATCAATATATACTTCAACTTGGATGTTTATTTTGATGTTTCTGGAACGGGCATCTATACTTCGTTTTAAGATGCGAATATGAAACGGTGTTTCCTCTTTTATTTGGAATAATTGCTTAATGTGTTGATGGAAAAGAATTTCGTCAAAAGCTATTTCAGGAGGAAGTTCAAGTGTACTATTTTTCTTCATAACCGTAGCAGTTTTAGTGCTAAAAGTCGTATTTAATAATCGTTTTATTTATACGATTTTTTAAAATTAAAATGAAGTGGGGAAGTCTAACGGATAGCTAATACACTTCTTTTATCTGTTCTTTTAATTCAAGTAACGCCCATAATCCATATATAGTTGGCTCAATGCTAGGTCGCTCAGAAATGATGTTGAACTCTTTAAATCCACCTAATTTATCTTGGCTGGTAAGGAAATAGATAATGTCTTCTTGGTGTGTTTTTAGGTCAAAATCTTTTGCGTATAAAGCATAAGCAAAGAATTGATATCTGTTATTTAGCTTATATTTTTTGTAATTTAAAACAGTAAGTGTGGTGGTGTCTTTAAGTACTGGTGTTAAATTAAAAATGGGATAAGTTTTTTCAAAAAGTTGTTTGCGGTAATATGTTGCTTTGTTTTCTTCTGAGCCACAAGTTTTATCAAATTCTGTTATCGTAAAATAAAATTCATTACGAATCTCATTGGTATATAATAAAGCTCCTTTGTAAAGGGTGTCCAATAGTGTACTGCTAATATTCTTTTTTATCAAATCGCAGTACGAAGCAAATCCGAACCTGCCGCCGCTGGTGTACATATAAGTCAACATGGCTTCGTTAGGATCTTTGCCGCTGTTATTTAACATGTTTATTTGTTGGGTAGCTTCAACAGTGTCGCCGTATCTTTTTCCATATAACTTTAAAGATGAACCGGTAGAATCTGCAAATATTTTTCCGGGTATATTAGTAAAATCAAAAGAGGACTCTATGTTTAATTTAAAATGCTTGTTGTATGCAGATAGCTCTTGTGCAGGAATTATATTTTTTAATTTTCCGGTGCCATATTTTACTACCGTTGCAGCATTTCTTATTCTTTGGTCTAATATTTTAATCAGCGAATCTTTGCCAATTTTCTTCACTAAAACATCTAAGGTGTCAGGCATAATACGGCTAAAGGATATGGTAGAAGGCTTGTAGGAGCTGGCTTCTTGGCAATATGCTGCAGTTGCTATTGATAAAATAAGTGTAAGCGATAAAATAATTTTTTTCATACGTTTTCTAAAGGTGAGTATTTTAAAAGATATCCAAAATTAATAAAATTTATGTATCAAGCTAATTTAACCAATAATTATACCAAAATGAGTGGGTTTTTGAATTAATGCCTATAATTTTATCAATACGCTCTTGCAAAAAGCACACGCTGTTTACTTGGTTTTCCGGTTAAAATACATTTTCCATCTTCCTGCGTGTTATTTAATGGAATACAACGAATGGTGGCTTTGGTTAATTCTTTTATTTTGTCTTCGGTTTCCGGTGTGCCGTCCCAGTGAGCCAGTAAAAATCCGGGCTTTTCGTCTAACATACGTTGGAAACTGTCAAAGTCATCGACTTTAGTGATATTGTTATCGCGGAAATCTTTTGCTTTGTTAAATAGATTTTGCTGTATTTCTGTTAATAAATTTTCGATTGTACTTGACAGGTTTTCTACCTCAAAAAGATTTTTTTCTTTAGTGTCTCTTCGAGCAATTTCCACTTTGCCGTTTGCCAAATCTCGTGGGCCGATAACTACTCGCAAGGGTACACCTTTGAGTTCATATTCAGCAAATTTAAAACCGGGACGTTTGGTTTCATCATTGTCCACAATAGCGCGGATACCCATTTTAGCAAGTGCAGTCTTCAGCTCATTTGCTTTAGCAATCATGGTATTGGTTTCTTCTATATTTTTAGATAAAAACGGAATGATTACGACTTGGTGCGGAGCAATACGCGGCGGAAGTACTAATCCATCATCGTCGGAGTGTGCCATGATGAGCGCGCCAATTAAACGAGTGGAAACCCCCCAAGAAGTAGCCCATACATATTCTTCTTCGTTTTCTTTATTTTTAAACGTTACTTCAAAGGCTTTGGCAAAATTTTGCCCTAAAAAATGCGAAGTTCCCGATTGTAAAGCCTTTCCATCTTGCATCATTGCCTCGATGGTGTACGTATCTTCGGCACCGGCAAATCGTTCACTTTCCGATTTTACACCTTTAATTACGGGCAAAGCCATGTAGTTTTCAGCAAAATCGGCATATACATTTATCATTCTAATTGTTTCTTCAATTGCTTCGGCTTTGGTAGTATGTGCAGTATGTCCTTCTTGCCATAAAAACTCGGCGGTACGTAAAAACATTCTTGTACGCATTTCCCAGCGTACAACATTTGCCCATTGATTTACTAAAATCGGTAAATCGCGATACGATTGAATCCACTTTTTATACGTATTCCAAATAATGGCTTCCGACGTTGGGCGAACGACTAATTCTTCTTCTAATTTTGCCTCCGGATCTACAATAAGTTTCCCTTTATTTTCCGGATCCGTTTTTAAACGATAATGCGTTACTACCGCACATTCTTTTGCAAATCCTTCCGCATTTTTTTCTTCCGCCTCAAATAAACTTTTGGGTACAAACAAGGGAAAATAGGCATTTACGTGTCCGGTGTCTTTAAACATTTTATCTAAAACATCACGCATGTTTTCCCAAAGCGTATAGCCATAAGGTTTTATTACCATACATCCGCGCACTGCAGAATAATCGGCTAATCCGCTTTTTAACACTAAATCGTTATACCACTCTGAGTAATTTTCTGCTCTGCTTGTTATTTCCTTGCTCATTTTTTATAGTAATTAGTTGTTAATTAACATATTTTGGTATGTTTTTTGAAACTGAATAAATGTATTTTTGGTTTATAAAAATAAGAGTTTTAAAATTGCTAAAAAATTAAAAGTTCTGTTCATGAGAAATATACTACTTTACACGCTGTTTTTGTCAGGTATATTCTACCTGAATCTTGCCGTAGCGCAAGATGATGTGTATGACGCGCCGGAGCAAAAACCGATGAAAGTAAAGACATACAAACAACAACACAATATAACATCTGACGAAAGATTGGGAAATCCGGAGCAAACACAATCTTATTCTGAAGGAGATAATTCTAACACCCGTATGAATGTGACCAATAATAATTATTACAATAATAGTAGTTATGGTAATGATGGTTATTACTCAGATGATTGGAATTATGGATATACCGACAGAATACGCCGATTTCACAACCCATCTATACAGTTTAGTTATGGCTGGAATAATTGGAACAATAACTTTTATTCTCCTTGGAGTTCTTATAATAGTTGGAACAGCTGGGATAATTACGCATTTACGCCAAGTTGGATGTATAGTTATAATAATTTCTATAACCCTTTTTGGGGAGGAATGTACCCCAGCTACGGAAGTTGGTATAATATAGGTATGTATAGTCCGTTTTCGAATTGGGGATTTAATAATAGTTGGTACGGATTTTCACCGTATTGTTATAATACAATTTATAATTACGGATATAATAACTACTATGGTGGTTACTACGACTACAATAAAAAGAATGTAGTTTATACCCCACGAACCGGAGGGTATAGTAATTCAATATATTCCGGTAAAGGAAATTTTAATCCGGGAAGCTCAGGCACAAACACCAATAATACCGGTGGTTTTACAAAAGGAAGTACTACACCGCCACAACAGCAAGTAGCTCCTACGAATAAGTGGAATAACAGAAGTATCAATAATAACAGTAATTCCAACCCAAATCCAGAAAACGTATATCGATATAATAATCCTGCACCATCATATAATAATAGTTATAACAATAAAAGCAATGGTGGTGTCGGATGGGATAATTCATTTAAAAGCGAGCCTAATATAAATATTGGTTCGGGAAATAGTGGTGTGAGAATAGGTACACGCCCTAAGTAATGTTTTTTAACTTCCTCTAACAAACCTGCTATGCGTAAACTTATTTTGCTTTTTTGCACGCTCTCTGCCTATGTCTCTACCCTGCAAGCGCAAACAGATGTAGATGCGTTGAGATATGGAACTCCAGACGTACAAGGCACTGCCCGAAATATGGGATTAGGAAATACAATGGGAACAATAGGTGCCGATATTTCTGCTGTTTCTACCAACCCGGCAGGAATAGCAAAATATAGTTCTACCGAGTTTGTTTTAACTCCTGCAATATCGATTGCGAAATCTACTTCATCGTATATTGGAAATACGACAAATGATAGTAAAATAAAATTTCAACTTACGAATTTAGGGTTAGCCATTAGCAGAAATAACAACACCAACGCAAAATGGAACGGACTGAAATTCGGATTTGCCTTAAATCGATTGGCGAATTTTAATGCTAACTATTATTTTATCGGCTACAACGATAAAAATAGCTTGTTAAATTCTTATTACGAAAAACTAAATGATAGAAGTATTATTACAGACTCTACTACAGCTGCCGACAAATATCCGTTCGATGCCAGTATAGCCTATCAGTTAGGACTAATTACGATAGACTCGCTCGGAAATACGTACACGGCTACCAACAACGGTAACATGCAGCAAGAATTTCATATTCAAAAATCCGGCGGAATAAATGAAATGGCACTTGGCGTAGGGAGTATGTACAACAATAAATTGATGTTGGGTGCTTCTGTGGGCATTCCTATAGTAAATTATACAGAACGTATCCGATTGGAAGAAAAAGATGTGCGCGATTCTGCCTACGACTTAAATTCATTCGTTAATGAAACGTACTTGAAAACTCGAGGCGTAGGGTTTAATTTAAAAGTAGGAATTATCGGAATACCAATAAATGGATTACGGCTTTCTTTAGCCGTGCAAACTCCGGGAATTTTATTTATGCGTGATGCCTATAACACGCACATGGAAGCCGATTATAAGTCCGCAAGCGTAGTGTACACCGGTGATTCTCCGGATGGAGCCTCTAAATATAAATACGTGCAACCTTGGAAAGTAACGATGGGTGCAGGCTATATTCATAAATATGGATTACTTGCCTTTGAATATGAATTAAGTGACGCGGGGAGCTCAAAATTTAAGTTTGATGCTGCCGATGGCAATGCAAGTGCCTATGAAAATTATATAAATAATCAAATACGCCAAAAATATGGATTACTGCATACCATAAAAGCAGGCGTAGAATTCAAATACGATCCTATCCGTATTCGTGGAGGAATACAATACAGAACATCTCCATTTAAAAGTAATTATGCGCCAAGCGGCGTAAATACAGCTGTGCTAACGTATTCCGCAGGAATTGGATATAGAGGAAAGCATTTCTTTGCCGATATTGCTTACGTTCAAACCAATTCAAAAGAAATGTATGTGCCCTATCAATTGAGTACTGCTGCATGGAATCCGGTACCGGCAGCCACCTTGAGCACAAAAAATCCTTTGGTTGTTTTGAGTATCGGATATAAACTTTAATTTTATCCGAAAATACTCAATTGAACGATACAGCAACTTGGAAATGGAAAATAGCGCAAACGCTGGAATATAAGTGGTGGCAAAATTATCTTAAAAACAAAGACACCGAGGAGTATATTTCTTGGAAATGCTTGTATTGGAATAAATTACTCCAAGCAATTTCAGAATATACAGATACTCCTTTGGAAGAAAAATATATAATGGACGCAGGGTGCGGACCGGCAGGTGTTTTTATGGTATTAAAAGGAAATTTTGTTACGGCAATTGATCCGCTGTTAGATAAATATAAAACTCTGAAGCATTTTAACCCCGAAAAATGTACATGGGTAGATTTTAGAAATATAGCGATAGAAGCATTGACAGATGAAAATAAATACGATTATATATTTTGCTTAAATGCCATAAACCATGTAAATGATATAGAATGTTGCTATGATAATCTTGTAAAAGCACTAAAGCCAAACGGGTATTTGATTGTTTCTACTGATGCACATCGCAGTAATATACTAAAAAAGATTTTTCAAATTATTCCCGGAGATGTACTGCATCCCGTACAATTAAATCTATCGGAATACAATGAGCAACTGACCCGCCGTGGACTTACAATTGTAAAAGATATTTTATATAAGCGAGAGGCTATTTTTGATTATTACATCACCATAGCACAAAAACAGTAGTATTATTTTGCAATAATTAAATTAAAATCTTTTTTCCCTTTTTTTACTACTAAATATTTTCCGTTAATTAAATTTTCGGCATTTATAATTCCACTTACATCGCTGTATTTTTCCAAATTTATGGCCACACCGTTTGCACTTACCAATTTCCGGGCTTCCCCTTTCGATGCAAGAATTTGCGTTTCTTGTGCCAATAAATCCAAGATGTTTACTCCATCTGAAATTTTATCTTTTGTAATTGTATAAGTAGGAACGCCGTCAAATATGTCCTCAAGCTGTGTATTGCTTAATTGCGATAAATTATCGGCAGTAGCTTTCCCGAATAATATTTCAGAAGAGGCTAAAGCTTGTTCATAATCTTCTTTGCTGTGTACGCGTACTGTAATTTCTTCGGCTAATGTTTTTTGCAAAATACGCAAATGTGGAGCCTCTTCATGCTGTTTTACCAACGCTTCAATTTCTTCTTTATTTTTCATTGAAAAAACACGAATCCAATTTGCCACATCGGCATCTGCGGCATTTAACCAAAATTGATAAAATTTATAGGGAGATGTTTTTTTGGCATCTAACCAAATATTACCACTTTCGCTTTTTCCGAATTTTGTGCCATCTGCCTTTTTAATTAATTGGGTTGTTAATGCGTACGCATCTCCTTCGCCTCCTGTTATTCTTCGGATTAATTCGGTTCCGGTTACAATATTTCCCCACTGATCGCTGCCGCCCAGTTGAAGTTTAATGCCGTTGTTTTTCCATAAATAATAAAAATCATATCCTTGAATAAGCTGGTAGCTGAATTCGGTAAACGTCATGCCGTTTTCTAATCTGTTTTTGACAGAATCCTTACTCATCATATAGTTTACAGTAATATATTTACCTACATCACGAATAAAATTTAAAAAGGAAAATTCTTTGAACCAATCGTAATTATTTACTATTTCGGCAGAATTTGCACCGCAATCAAAATCCAAAAATTTCTCTAATTGTTTTTTTTGACAGTCTAAGTTGTAATTTAATAATTCTACGGAGAGCATATTCCGTTCTGTGCTTTTTCCGCTGGGGTCGCCCACCATACCCGTAGCACCGCCGACTAAAGCGATTGGTTTGTGCCCGCATCGTTGAAAGTGCAATAACGTCATTACTTGCACCATATTACCAATACCCAAAGAGTCGGCAGTAGGGTCAAACCCGATGTAGCCTTTCACCATTTCTTTATTTAACAACTGTTCAGTGCCCGGCATAATATCATGCAACATCCCGCGCCATTTTAGCTCTTCGATAAAATTCATAGCTTAAAATATTAAGTGGTGCAAAAATACAAATTGTAAAGGGATACCGAAAGCAAATCAATAATTTCATAAATATTTATCAAACAATGCACTATCGAGAAAAAAGAAGTTACATTAACATATTATTAGCGTATTTTTAGGTAAATTTACCAAAGTCATTGTCATAGTGGCTAAAGGAATTATTGTCTTTACTAAAACAGGCTCTGTAAAATATGTATTTCTGTAAAAAAAAGTATCTCGTTTTTGTCCTAATAATAGGCACTTATATTTCCGGTTTTGCTGATACCCCAAAGTACAGTAATGATTTTATGTATATAGGTATTGGTGCACATAATTTTGGTAAAGGAAATGCAGTGGTAGCCAGCACAAATGATGTAACAGCAGGGTATTGGAATCCGGCGGGCTTAGTGCGAATACCGACTAAAATGCAATTTAGTTTTATGCATAATGAATATTTTGCCGGAATTGCAAAATTTGATTATGCCGGAATTGCTTTCCCTTTGGATAGTAACAAACATGCGTTAGCATTAAATTTTATGCGCTTTGGCGTGGATGATATTCCTAATACATTAAACCTTATAGACGCAGATGGAAGTATAAATTATGATAATGTACGAAATTTCTCTGTCGGAAACTACGGAATCTTATTGTCGTATGCCTATAAAATAATGCCCAATTTGTCGGTAGGTATTACTACTAAAATTGTACATAATAAAGCCGGGTCTTTCGCACGGTCGTGGGGATTTGGTGTAGATGTTGGTGCTATGTACACTATAAAAGATTGGAGAATTGGATTGACCGTAAAAGATATTACCACTACGTTTAATGCATGGTCTTACAGTTTCTCGGAAAAAGAAAAACAAATTTTAGCATTAACCAATAACGTAATTCCCAAAAGCTCGACAGAAATTACCTTGCCGAGAATCCAGTTTGGCGTAGCCTATCACAAAAAATTTAAAGATAAAATTGATTTGACAGCCGAAATAGATTGGGAACTTACCACAGATGGAAAAAGAAATACGTTGGTATCGACAAAAAAAGTAAGTATGGACCCGAGAATTGGCGTAGAGTTAGGGTTATGGAATTATTTCTTTTTGAGGGGAGGGGTGAATAATTTCCAAAAAATGTACAACACAAAAGGGAAAAAAACATTTACAGTACAACCGAATATCGGAGCAGGGTTTAAATACAAAGATTACGTAGCCGTAGATTATGCCTATACCGATGTGGGTAAAGCATCAGAAAATCAATATTCGCATGTGGTTTCATTAGTATTGGGGATTAATAAAAGAAAACGTAAAGAAACTAACGAACTAATCAATACCAATACTGCAGCGCCAGTAGCAGCACCAACAAATCAGCCGGTGCCGGAATCGGAATCAATTCATAATCCATCTGAACCCTCTCAAACTCCTGCAAAATGATAAAAAGAATTTTTCATATTATCTGTTTGATGTGGCTATTTACAACTGTAAAAGCACAGCCTTATGGCAATGAGTGGATAGATTATTCAAAAACGTATTACAAGTTTAAATTAGCCAAAACAAGTATTTATAGAATCCCTTATTCCGTATTGATAAGTGCGGGAATGTCACCGGCTGTATTAAAAGGAACAAGTTTTAAATTGTTTAGAAATGGACAAGAAGTGCCCTTGTATGTTACAACGAATAATCAATTTAGTAGCTCCGACTATATAGAGTTTTATGGAGAGATGAATGATGGTAAGCCCGATTCATTACTATATAAAACGCCCAGCGATCAACCTTCTACCGTTAAAAGTTTGTTCACCGATTCGGCTACATTTTTTCTAACCTTGGATCCGTTTAGCATCAATGCTCGAATGCAACAACAAAATAATGATATTTCATTTACACCCACGCCGGAGCAATATTGCTTTTATACTTCTTATGCATATACAGGGCCTGCCACGCAAACAAACGTTTTAAACAGAGGGTTTCCGGTAGCTCCTTTTTTGCCACAATTATACAATTCTGACTTCGACCCGGGAGAGGGATGGTGTATTGGCCCATTTGATAATACAGGATATACAGGAGTGTATAATGATGTATTAAATAATGGCGGATGGGTGTCTTTTAAAAAACTATATCAAGATCCTGCTGTAAACGCAACATTTACATTTGCTGTTTTAAGTAATGATGGTGTACATAGGTTAAGAACAATTATAAATGGTAAAATTGATACGATACAAAATTATTTAGGACCAATTGTAAAGAGAGATATATATCAAATTGGAAGTCAGTTTTTAAATGAAAGTGGGAATGCAATTCAGTTATACGAATTAAATAATGGCAGCGGCATAGCGAATACCCTTCTTTCAGTAGTAATGGTGTACCCTCGTAAGTTTAGTTTCGAAAATCGATCTTCAGCAATTTTTAGTATAAAAAAACCGGATGACCTTTATTTTGAAGTAAAAGATTTTAATACGGTAAGCACTACCCCAATTTTATACGATATAAAAAATAAGCAACGGTATTTAGGCGTAGTAGATTCTGTATTAAAATTTCATTTAACCGCAACCGTATTAAATAAAGAAAGCCTGTATCTATCTGCACAAGATGCGAACAGCATTCCAAACATTAACCTATTAACGCCTATAAGTTTTACGAATTTTCTCAATGCCAGCCAACAAGGAAACTATCTTATAATTTCCAATAAAAAATTAAAAAACAGCTCCAACGGAATAGATAATGTTGAGGAATACCGAAAGTACCGCTCCAGCATACAAGGCGGTGGATATAATGCAAAAGTATATTATATAGATGAGCTTAATGACCAATTTGGATATGGAATTGTACAACACCCATTAGCAATACGTAATTTTATAAATTTTGCGTACGATAAATTCGCAACACGTCCTCAATTATTATACATCATCGGTAAGGGATTTGAATACAACTATAATTTAGGAAACCAAAACAATATCAACAGAAGTTTAGTACAGACGTATGGCGAACCTGCATCAGATGTATTGTTGACGGCACGTTCGGGTGCGCTAAATTATCCACAAATAGGAGTTGGCCGATTAGCTGCAATTACCGGTGATGACGTGCGTTTATATCTCGATAAAGTAAAAGAATACGAGTCAATATTAAACGACACTTTTTGTGTTTCTGAAACGCCATTTAATAAATTATGGATGAAAAATGTATTGCACTTAGGAGGTGGAAATACAAATTTTGAACAGCAACAATTTAGAGGATATTTGGATAACTACAAAGCAGTGATTGAAGCTCCAAAATTTGGAGCAAACGTGAGTGGGTTATTTAAAAATAGTACAGACCCAATTCAAATTGCACAGAATATTTTCTTGGATTCATTAATAAATACGGGTGTTTCATTAATAACATTTTTTGGGCACTCGGCCACCACAACCACCGATTTTAATCTCGACCCCGACCACATGGATAATAAAGGCAAATATCATTTGATGCTTTCAAACGGATGTTTTGTCGGGAGTATATTTGTTGATTTTCGTTCCCTCAGCGAACGATTTGTATTAACGCCAAATAAAGCAGCAATCGGCTATGTAGCACCGGTAACTTATGCTACCGCAGGGAATTTAAATTCATATTCAAGTGAATTTTACAATTTGTTTTCCAATACGATGTACAATGATAAAATTGGCAGCATCCTAAAAGAAACTTCTAAAAATGTAATTCTTGCCGGCGGATTAATTAATCCGTTAATTGGCGAGCAAATGGTTTTTCACGGAGACCCCGGTTTGCGCATAAATACACACTTTAGACCAGATTATTACATCGATCCGGCAAGCGTTACCTTTGAACCGCAAAATATAAATGCAGCAGCCGATTCTTTTTTATTAAAAGTGATAGTGAAAAACTTAGGAGCTGCTGTAAATGACCAATACGTTGTAAATGTAGATAGAATATTCCCTAATGGACAGATACAGACAACAAAAGTAACTGTACCGAGTGCCCGAAACACAGATACGGTATTCTTATGGATAAAATCGGATAGAATAAATGGCCCGGGATTAAATACCTTTAAAATAAAAGTAGATTATAATAATACGATTGCAGAATATTGCGAAACCAATAATGATGTAACGGTAACCAAACTTATCTTAGCGGATGATATTATCCCAATTTTTCCGTATGAATTTTGTATGGTAAATGATCCGAATTTTGAATTGGTTTTTTCAACAGCAAATGCTTTTGCCGGTCCTAAGTCATATATTTTTCAAATAGACACCACAGAATTTTTTAATAGTCCGATTCTTACACAATTAAAGACTACTGCACCCGGAGCTACAATACATTGGAAGCCAACTGTTCCATTGTTACAAAATAAAGTATATTATTGGAGAGGAACGTTAGATACAATTACGGGAGTGCCTGCCAATTGGAAAAAAAGCTCTTTTTTGTATAATACTTCATTGTCCACCGGTTGGAATCAATCTCATTATTTCCAATATTTAAGAAATTCTTTTGCTTCATTAAGTTTGAAAAACGATAGGATGTTTTATTATCCAAATACTACACGCACTATTCAGCTAAGAGATGGAATTATAGCGGATCAATTGATAGAGGCGTATTGGGACGGATATCTTATAGCTCGTAACGCATGGGCAAGAAAAGGATTTATATTTTTTGTGTATGATGGCAATACAGGTCAAAATTGGCAAACTTACCAAATCGGCAATACTTGCCGCGGCCCATATAACGATATTACGTGCAATAGATACCCTATTAACGTAATTGAATTTATTACGAATGATAATACCAATGGAAAAACAGAACGACAATATGCGTATGATTTTATTAATTCCATTCCATGTAATGCGTATGTTTTAGGGTATAGTTTTTATAATGCCGGCTATTCGCAATGGCTGGCAGATAGTACACAACCCGGTGATCATAATTTATATCAAGCATTTGAAAATTTAGGAGTAACTAAAATTCGCCAACAGGTAGAAAATGCACCATTTGCTTTCTTCTTGCACAAATGCGACCCTTCATTCACACCGGTGCAAATACAACGTTTTTCACCAAACATAATAGATACCATTCTCACTTTTAAAGGTACATGGACAAATGGAACTATGGAAACTCCACTAATCGGACCTGCAAAAAATTGGAAAAATTTTGATATGGATTGGCATTCGTTGGAAACAAATAGTGCCGATGTAGGGACAGTTAATCTATATGGATACGATACCATAGGAACACGCACTTTGCTTCGTGACGATTTGAATAAGGGGGGAGTTACTTCTATTAGTCAAATAGATGCGAAACGTTATCCTTATTTGCAAATGCAATGGATAACATCCGATAATACAATGGGGACGCCACCACAAATGGATTATTGGAGATTATACTACGATAAAGCACCGGAAGCCGTTGTAAACCCTACGATATATTTTTCTAAAACACGAGATACTATTGCTTCGGGGGAAAATTTTAATATGACTGTAGCTGTCGAAAATGTATCACCAATAAATATGGATAGTTTATTGGTAAAATATATCATTAAAGATGCTTCTAACAACATCACTGTTTTCTATAAACGCTTCGGGCCATTGCCGGCAAAACAAGTACGCAACATTACATTTGATTATAATTTCCCCGGATTTAGTTTTTTTGGATTGAATTATGTAACGGTAGAAGTTAACCCGGATGAAGACCAGCCGGAGCAATTTCATTTTAATAACTTTGCAGAGTTTACCGTATTTGTAGAACGAGATAAAATAAATCCGTTGTTAGATGTAACCTTCGACGGTCGCCACATTACCGATGGCGAATATGTTTCTGCCAATCCTGAAATAATGCTGCGCTTAAAAGATGAAAACAAATACCTCGCATTAAACGATACGTCCGGATTTTTAATTTACATGTATTACCCGAGTGACCCAACGAATCCTGTTCAAATATCACGCAGCCAAGCAGATGTTACCTTTATTCCGGCTACCAATTTAAACAATGGCAAGAATAATGAAGCACGACTCATTTACAAACCGATGCTGACAGATGGTACGTATGAATTAAGGGCACAAGGTATTGATAGAAGTAAAAACGATGCCGGAAAGTACGATTACAGAATTAAGTTTAAAGTGGATTCAAAACCTTCTATTACCAACGTACTGAATTACCCCAATCCGTTTTCCACTTCTACACAGTTTGTGTTTACCATTACCGGTGCTACAATTCCAGAGCAATTGATTATTCAGATATTTAGTGCAAGTGGAAAAGTAGTGAAAGAAATTACCAAACAAGAATTAGGAAACTTACATGTCGGAACAAATGTAACGGATTATAAATGGGATGGAACCGATAACTTTGGCGATAGATTAGCAAATGGTGTCTATTTCTATCGGGTAATGACTAGAAATTTAGACGGTACTACTACTGATATCAAACAAACCTCTGTAGATAAATATTTCAAACACGGATACGGAAAATTATACATTATTCGTTAAGGAATTTGGTTGTTTGTAAATGGATTATCCAAAGAAAATATAACAGACAACAATACTCAATACAATACTTACCAACTCAGCAAATAAGCTGGTGGCAACAACGTAGCGTGTCTTTTTGATGGCAACAGCACCAAAATATACGGCTAAAACATAAAAGGTCGTATCGTGACTGCCATTGAAAATTCCGGCTAAGCGCCCGGCAAAACTATCAGCACCCAAGCCTCCTTCGGTTACGGGTTTTATTAAATCTACCATTAAGCCACGTGCACCGCTGCCGCTAAAAGGTTTCATAATGGCGACCGGAAGCGCATCTACAAAACGAGTATCAAACCCCAAAGTGGTAAACAATGATGCAATACCATGCGTAATTATTTCCATGCCGCCACTGGCACGAAAAATACCTATGCCTACGAGCATTGCCACAAGGTAGGGTATTATTTTTACAGTTACTTCAAATCCTTCTTTCGCACCATCAATGAAGGACTCATAGACATTTACCTTTTTAAAATATGCAAATGCTATGAAGGTAATGATAACAGAAAATATGATCAGACCACCAATGATGTTGCTTGCAATTTCCATCTGCTCTTTAGGCATAGCACTAAATAAGTAGGTAAGCCCACTTATAAATCCAATGATGCCGATAATCCAAGTGGTAAGTACAAAATCCCATTTTATTTTTTGCACGATAGTACAAAGAATTAATCCGGCAATCATTCCGCCATAAGTAGAAATTAGCAATGGTAGAAAAATATCAGTAGGGTTCGCAGCTTTAGCAGTAGCTCTAAAGGCAATAATACTCACCGGAATAATAGTAAACCCCGCAGTATTGAGCGTGAGAAACATAATCATGGCGTTGGAAGCCTGTTCTTTATTCGGATTGATTTCTTGCAGTTCTTTCATCGCTTTTAATCCAAGTGGAGTTGCCGCATTATCCAAGCCCAACATATTGGCAGAATAATTCATCAGAATACTTCCCATTGCAGGATGTTCTTTTGGGATTTCAGGAAATAATCGGGAAAAAAATGGACTTATTAATTTGGAAAATATACGGATAGCACCGCCGTTTTCACCCACTTTCATTATGCCTAACCAAAAACACATCACCCCGGTTAATCCTAAAGAAATTTCAAAGGCTGTTTTAGAAGAATCCGTAATTGCATTAATAGTAGCAGGCAATGCAGTAGTATCTCCTAAAAATAGCATCTTAAATAAAACAAGAACAAAGGATAGTACGAAAAATAAAATCCAAATATAATTTAACACCATAAAGTTGATTTTAGGAATATGAAATTAGGTTTAAAATCACAAAGAATAATCATAATTGAAAAATAAGCCATAAATCCTACATCTTAAATCATAAATTATATACATTTGTGTTGTGAGTAAGAAATTTGAATTGCCGGAAATTGTAAACCGAAAAGCACGATTTAATTACGAGTTTTTAGAGTCGTACAAGGCCGGCATGGTGCTAACCGGAACAGAAATAAAATCGATAAAAGAAGGTAAAGTAAATTTAGGAGATAGTTTCTGTTATTTTAGAAGCAGCGAACTTTGGCTGAAAAATTTACACATTTCAGAATATAAAAACGGAAGCTATGCCAACCATGAACCCATGCGATTGCGGAAGTTGCTGCTCACCAAAAAAGAAATTAGAAAACTAGAAGGTAGAATAAAAGAAAAGGGATTAACCATCATTCCGTATAAAATATTTTTTAGCGAAAGAGGTTTGGCGAAAATAGAAATAGTATTAGCAAAAGGAAAAAAATCTTTTGATAAACGTGAAACAATAAAGGAACGCGACACGATGAAAGACTTACAACGTATAAAAAAAACAGCTCGTTATTAATTTGCCAAATATCCACTTGCTTTTGCGGGGTAGTTTTCGTACTTTTAATCTTGTTATATCGCCGGTAGATGAGTAACTTTAGTTATATCTTTTTAGATGCAGCATCGCCAATATTACTTGCTATACCTATTTTGTTTTTATTGGTAATAATTGCAGTATCGGCATTTGTAATATTGTGGTTGGTTTCGTATATTAGAAAACGAAAAAAATAGAAGATGAAAAAGATAAACACCTTTCTTGTAGTTCTTCTTGCTGTACTGCGAACCTTTGCAGATATTCCGGTGGATAAAAATGGACATAATATAGAATCATATACAACAACAAATTTATTACCTTGGGTATTGTTGATACTATTGGCAGTAGGTTTATTGTTGTTTTTAAAAACCCTTAAAAATGAAAAAAATGCACATTATTAAATTTCTCTTAGTAGCAGTCTTTGCAATTAATTGTTCTTCTGCTTGGGCAGATATCGCTTTGCCGAAATCGGATAAGCTAAACACCAAATATTATTTTGCCAATGTTGATAGTTTTTCAAACTATACCTTTTTTGCCAGAAAAACAGTTAATAATAAAACGTACAAACTAAAGCAAGACGCTGCCTTTTTATTGCAAACCAAAGATGGCACAGAACAAGAATTGGAAGTGTGGGCAGTGAACAATGAAAGCAAAAAAGAAAGCAATTCTTTTAAACTGAATTTAGCAAAATATAGTCAGCAAATACCCGGTAATGTTGCCTATATAGCTATACAATTTAGCTTCGATAAAACAGGTAAGCTAACGCATAAACAAACCGTGATGAAACCCGATTGCTACAGTCCCAAAAAACGTGCAGCATTGGGTGGAATAAGTAACAATTCCACAAGCCATTCCACTACAAACGACCACTCAATGTTGTTATTAACTATGGTTACAGGTTTAGCTTTTAGTGCTCTGTTAGCGCTGCACAAATTGAAAATGCAAAAGGCTTATGTTTAACTATTTGGCATTAACCATTTTTATTGAAATTCCTATTTATTTTTTATTTGTCAGAAAGCAGTTTGCTTATTCCATTTTAATTTTAGTATTGGCAAATTGCTTGACATGGCCAATATTAAATATTTTATATCATACCACCTCAATACCGCTTTTAGTTTTAGAATCCGGTGTTACTTTAGTGGAGGCCATAATAATTTATTATTTTTTACAACAAAGATTTCTAAAAGCATTGCTAATTTCCTTTGTGCAAAACGCAGTCACCACCTTTTTAGGTGTTTGGATAAATCATATTAAAATATGAGGAATACATACAATAGAGTTGCCGCTTTTGGTATATTACATGGGCTGAATGATTTTATTGCAGGCTATTTGCTGGCGCATTTAGCGTTAGTTTCTGATAATGCATTGCTGAATACTACCTGCTTTTTAGTGTATAGTTTATTGGCATTTGCGGGCCAATTGCCCGTAGGGATTTTATTGGATAGCAATCATAAAATAAAATCATTTAGTTTGTTTGCCATTATTTGTTTGCTTATGGCAATAGTACTTGCGCCTTTTTCTATTTTTTTGGCAATCATAGTTAGCGGAATTGCTTCTGCATTTGTGCATGTAAGCGGAGGCACCGTTTGTTTTTTATCGGACAATAAAAATTCTATACTTAGCGGAATGTTCACAGCACCCGGGGTAATAGGGTTGATTTCAGGAGGAATATTGGGCGGAATACCAGTAGCTGCATTTTATATTTTAGTACTCCTAATCCCCGTAGCGGCACTGTTGTTTTATGTATGGAAAATACCATTTCTTGCTTATAAAAATACACCCACCCACAATACAATATCACCTTCTACATTAGACACCCACGATGCGTTTATGTTGTTACTATTGGCAGCTATTGCATTTCGTTCATTGTTATGGAATATAGTACATATTATGTGTTTTAAAGATAACAGCTGGCTTTGGGGTTTAGGGATTTCTGCCGCATTAGGGAAACTAATCGGTGGATATATTACCTATAAAGTAAATTGGCGGAAATTTGTATTTGTAAGTATTATTGCAGCAGTAATACTTATAAATTTCAGTTCAGACCATTTGGTACTATTTTGTATAGGAGTAGCCTTATTGCAAAGTGCAGTGCCAATTACATTGCTGTTGATGCAAAATTACATGCAAACCCGCCCTGCTACAGCCACCGCTGTATGTTTGGGTATCGCTATTGTATTAGCAGGATTACCAACGTACATTGAACAATTTAGAGCGATGCAAAATAACGTCTATTTCCTGTTACTAATTAGCACGCTATTCCTACTCCCAAATATTTGGATACTTAAATGGAAGAACCCCAAGATATTGCCTTAGTCTTTAGCAAATTCTGCCTCCATATCTGCTTGGTTAATTAAAATACTGATACAGCAGAAAAAAGTAACGATAGCAGAGCCAAACATTAAGCCTTTGTCGCCTAATACTTCAAATTCATTCGTAAGAATGTGAACAATAATTGCGCTAAACATTAATACCATTCCTAAGATAGCTCCGCGCCACGCTGTTTTGTGAAACAGTAACAATGCGATAGTGAGCAATTCTAATCCTGCAACGCAGTATCTGCCGGTAGCCTCCATGTTTATGCGTTCAAAAATATGAACAGCTGCCGGAGCAGAACTAAGTTTTAAGAATGCAGAATAACCTAAAATTCCAATAGCAATAAACCGGGTGGCAAGATCCAATAATTTTGTAGTATTTTTCATAATTTTAGTTTTAGTTACCTAAATATGCACGACTTTTTAGTATTTGTCAATGGATATAATGCATTATTTCGTTTTGACTTATTAAACGGTCGGAATTTAAAGGTAAACGGTAAATGTATAAAAAAAAGAGGCTGTCAAACCTGACAGCCTCTTTGTAAAAGATTGGATATTTTTATTCGATAACGCCTTCGGTAAGTACGGAAACATTATTTTTTATTACTTCCACAATTCCACTTTTTAATTTAAACTCTTGTTGTTGATTTCCACTTTTAATTTTTACACTACCTTCTTTCAAAGAAGCAATTAATGGAGCATGATTATTTAAAATCTCAAATACGCCATCCGTTCCGGTAAGATGTACAGAATCTGCTTCGCCGGAAAATAACTTTTGCTCAGGTGTAAGAATATTTAATTGCATTGTATTTGATTTAATAAAGGAATAAGGCCGTAACGTAATAGTTTTTGAAATTCAACGGTACTTTTTTATTACTTAATGGGTGAATTCGTACATTATTTTGCTTCCGCTAATAATTTTTTTCCTTTTTCGATAGCATCATCAATAGTACCTACTAAGTTGAAAGCTGCTTCAGGATACTCATCTACATGTCCGTCCATAATCATTTCAAACCCTTTTAACGTGTCTTCGATAGAAACGAACACCCCTTTCAATCCTGTAAATTGCTCTGCTACGTGGAATGGCTGAGACAAGAAACGTTGTACACGACGTGCGCGGTGAACCACTAATTTATCTTCTTCCGATAATTCGTCCATACCCAAGATAGCAATGATATCTTGTAATTCTTTGTAACGTTGTAAAATTCCTTTTACTCTTTGAGCAACGTTGTAATGTCTGTCGCCAATTACTTGAGGGTCTAAGATACGAGAGGTAGAGTCTAATGGATCTACAGCCGGATAAATACCTAATTCTGCGATTTTACGGCTTAATACGGTTGTAGCATCTAAGTGTGCAAACGTCGTTGCCGGAGCAGGGTCAGTTAAGTCATCCGCAGGTACATAAACGGCTTGTACAGAGGTAATAGAGCCTGATTTTGTTGATGTAATACGCTCTTGCATTAATCCCATTTCTGTTGAAAGCGTTGGTTGGTATCCTACTGCAGATGGCATACGACCTAACAATGCGGATACCTCAGAACCTGCTTGCGTGAAGCGGAAGATATTGTCCACGAAGAATAAGATATCTTTTCCTTTTCCGTCGCCATCGCCGTCACGGAATTGTTCTGCAATAGTCAACCCGGATAAAGCTACACGAGCACGCGCTCCCGGTGGCTCGTTCATCTGTCCGAATACCAAGGTTGCTTTAGATTCTTTTAATGCTTCTTTATCTACGGAAGCTAAATCCCAATCTCCTTTTTCCATGGAGTGTTTGAATGCTTCGCCATATTTAATTACGTCAGATTCTAAGAACTCACGCAATAAGTCATTCCCTTCACGTGTTCTTTCTCCTACACCCGCAAATACGGATAAACCACCGTGTCCTTTAGCGATGTTATTTACCAACTCCATGATTAATACGGTTTTACCTACTCCGGCACCACCGAATAAACCAATTTTACCTCCTTTTGCATAAGGCTCAATTAAGTCGATAACTTTAATTCCTGTAAATAATACTTCTTTAGAAGTGGCTAAGTCTTCGTAACGTGGTGGCTTTCTGTGGATAGAGTACCCGCCTTCTTTACTTACCTCACCGATACCATCGATAGCGGTACCGATTACGTTAAACAAACGTCCTTTGATAGCCTCACCTGCAGGCATCTTGATTTGGTCACCGGTGTCCGTTACTTGTGCACCTCGGGTTAAGCCTTCAGTGGCATCCATTGCTACGCAACGTACGCTGTCTTCTCCTAAATGCTGCTGACATTCTAATATTACTTCTGTGCCATCGTCTTTCTTTACGATTAAGGCGTTTAGTATGTTAGGTAGAGAAGTGTTTTCGCCGCTGAATGAAACGTCCACTACCGGACCGATGATTTGGGTGATTTTACCTACGTTTGCCATAGTATATTTTATTGCTGATTAAGTTTTTAAAAATCGGTGCAAAAATACGGTTAAGTGCTTGCTTTTCAAAATCAAGCCTGCAAAGTTGTCCACAAATAAAGATTTAGTAATTTTTACGTTGATACTAACCGTCATTTTTGTGCATAATCCGGACTTTTATCCTTTTTTCGAAGCTTTTCTATTGGGTTTATTCTATTTGTAAAATGAAATTGATAATTATAATCCCTCTCCTTTTCTCCTATATTCATTTATTTAGGATTAAATATATTATTTATATTGTAAATATGTTAAAATGTTAATTAGAAATGGCAACTTCTCTTTTTTTCTGTTTTTGTTGCTCGTGCATTTCTCTGAATAAGCCGCGGGCAATTAGCAGTTTCATAATTTCGTTGGTACCGGCATAGATACGTGCTACTCGGTTGTCGGCATACGCCCGTGCGATATAGTATTCCCACATATAGCCATATCCTCCATGTAGTTGTAAGCATTCATCTACTAAGGCAAAGTGCATATCGGTGCAAGAAGCCTTAGCCATAGATGCGACTTCGGCACTTAGTTCACCATTTACATAAAGTTCTACACATCTATCGATAAAAGTTTGGTGAATTTGTAATTTGGTGGCTAAGTCGGCTAATTTGAATTGAGTATTTTGGAAAGCAGCAATCGGTTGTTTGAAGGCTGTGCGAGAAGAAACATACTCAATGGTATTTTCTAAGGCGCCTTCGGCGCCTCCGCACGACATCAATGCAACGGACAAACGCTCGCGTCCTAATTTTTGCATCATATAGATAAACCCTTTGCCCACTTCGCCTAATAGATTTTCTTTTGGAAGCTGCACATTATCAAAAAAAAGTTCGCATGTATCTTGTGCTTTCATTCCTACTTTCTTAAAAGGCTTGCCTTTAGAAAACCCTTCTCGTGTTGCTTCTACGATGAAAAGAGAGATACCGTTGTCTTTTCCGTCGATGATGGTACGTGCGGCTATAATGGCCATATCGCTCATGTAGCCGTTCGTGATAAAAGTTTTTTGCCCCGTTATAGTATAGTGGTCGCCCATATCTATAGCGGTAGTTTTTAGAGCTTGTAAATCACTGCCACAACTCGGTTCTGTCATTCCTATAGCAGAGATTACTTCTCCGCTTACCATTTTGGGCAGCCATTGTTTTTTCTGAGCTTCCGTTCCATAGTCAACCATATACGGTGCTACAATATCAGAATGTAAGAAAAATCCGGGACCGGTATATCCTGCTTTGGAAATTTCTTCGGTGATTAAAGCACAAAATGAAAAATCTAAGCCTGAGCCGCCATATTCTGTAGGTACATCTAAGCATAATAACCCTGCTTCTCCGGCTTTTAGCCATACCTCACGGCTTACTTGCCCTTGCTCTTCCCATTCGGCATGGTAGGGCGTTATTTCTTTTTCTATAAATTGCTGACACATCTTTTGTAACATAAGATGTTCTTCTGTGCTATAAATATTTCTTTTTAATTTGATATTGGAGAACATGAGTGTTGTTTTTTTGCAAAAATAGGGATAATTAAAGTAAAATGGTACGTGGAAAGAAATTATAAAAATGAATTAGGACAGTGGACTGTTTTTTTGTAAAAATTCAATTTTTTTAGTAGTAGAAAAACCCTCTATAATCGGAATAATGACCGTTTGCTCCGCGATGTTGCTTCCTATAATGTTTTCTTTGGTGTAGTCGCTGCCTTTTACAATAATTTGCGGCTGTATTTTTTCTATTAATGATAGCGGAGTATCTTCAGTAAAAGGAATAACAAAATCAGCCAAACCCGTATTGTTTAAGTGTAAAATCCGAGTTTCCAATTGTTCAATAGGACGAGTATTTCCTTTTAGTCGTTTTACGGAAGCATCATCATTTATGCCAATAATTAATATATCGCCTAATTTTTTTGCTTCTTTTAATAAATGCAGATGCCCTTCATGCAATAAATCAAAACAGCCATTTGTAAAAACGATGGTGTTATCTTTACGTATTTTGTTTAATATGGAAGAGAGGTTATTTTCCATAAGTTATCGTACAATAAAAGTTATTTTTTATTTGTTAGGTTTAATGCAATTAAAGAAGCAACACCGCCTATCAAAACGCCCAAGGTTTGCACCGCCCACGCTATCATGCCTATGGCTAAGGCAATACTCGGTTGGATGGAAAACGCTACTAAAATAGTTTGGATTACTATTGGGAAAATACCGATGCCCCCAGGCGTAAGTACCACTGATAAAGAGCCGAAAAACAAGCATACTAAAGCGGAAGAAAAAGGTAGATTTGAGGTTTCCGGCAATGCTTTATAATTTACATAAAACATTACCAAATACGATAGCCACATGGCAATAGTTAGGAGTAAAAATTGAGGTTTTTCTTTGATGTCTTTTATCGAAATAATAGATAATATTAAACTTTTTACTTTGGATACTATCAATGTTTTTAAGTTGTTGAATCCATGTTTTTTTATATATAAAATAGAAAATCCTCCGATACCGATAATTACTAAAAAAGGAACGGCATATTTTAAAATCAACGAAAGTGTTCCTCCTTTTATGCCCGCCGTGAGTTGCTTAAATTCTTTGTAAATGGCATTGAAATTTTCTTGCCCTACAAATAAAAGAATACACAGAAATACGCCACCCAAACAAATTACATCTAAAAGACGTTCTGTTACCATTGTTCCCAATGATTTTTCAACCGGTACTTGCTCATACTCTGCCAGCATGGTGCAGCGGGTTACTTCACCTAAACGTGGTACAAATAAATTGAAAAAATACATTACCATTACAGAATGAAAAGTATTCCAATAGCCGGGAGTATATCCTATTGGTCGCAGCATTAGCCGCCAGCGTTGTGTACGAGCGAAATTTGCGATAAATCCTATTAGGGGGGCTAGTATTACCCAGAAATAATTGGCTCTTTTAAAAGCTTGAATCGTTTCCGTTTTTTCAGTGGCAGACATGCTGCTCCAAAACCAAACAATTAAACCAATTCCTAACCCTAAAGAAACAAAAATTTTTAGAAATGTTTTCGTGTGCTTCATTAGAAGCGAAGATACAAATTTTACTTAGTGTTTTATGGGTTGATTGTTGTCATCCACATATACAGAAACCGGGGTGTGTGTTTTTGCTTCTTCTAACGTAAGCATTCCGTAAGCAATTACGATAAGTTTGTCGCCCATTTGTACTTTTCGGGCTGCCGGTCCGTTGAGGCAAATTTGTCCGGAGCCACGTTCGCCTTTTATTACATACGTTTCAAAGCGCTCGCCGTTATTTACGTTTACTACTTGTACCTTCTCATTTGGTATTATTCCTGAAGCGTCTAATAAATTTTCATCGATAGTGATGCTTCCCATGTAATTGAGATCGGCTTCGGTTACTACTACGCGATGTAATTTTGCTCTGAAAACGTGTATCAACATATCTTTTTTATTCGACACAAAGTTATGGATATTTATGAAAATTCAAATTATGAGAGGATTAAGAAAATGCGCATAAAAGATTGAACCTAAATAGTATTACTGAATAATCATATTGTCAATCAGTCGTACCTCGCCTACCTTTGCAGCTATTAGTACCGTTGTCGGTGTTTCTTTTTGGTATTCGTCTATTGGTTTTAATGTTTTTCCATTTACGACTACTAAATATTCTGTTTTTATTAATGCATCTTCAGCCAGTATATTTAGTTGATCTTGAATTAATACCGCAATTGGCTTTTGCGAAATATGTTCTTTAATATAAATTAAAGCTTGTGAAAGTTTTGCGGCTGCTGCACGCTCTTCTGGGTTGAGCCTTGCATTGCGGCTGCTCATGGCTAATCCGTCTGTTTCACGCATTGTTTCACAAATCATTATTTTTATAGGCAATTGAAAGTGCTCAATTAAACGAGATAAAACCATGCATTGCTGGTAATCCTTTTGCCCCAAAAAGAGAAAATCGGGTTGGACAATGTCCAATAAGCGTTTTACTACTTGTACTACTCCTTCGAAGTGCCCCGGTCGCTGCGTCGCATCTAATGTTTTGCCAATATATCCAAGTTCTATCGCCGGTTTTTCGGTTGTTCCGGTAGGGTATATTTCTTCTACCGATGGTATGAAAACGATATCACATCCTGCCGCTAAAAGCATTTCCAAGTCTTTGTCGAGGTGTATCGGATATTTTTCAAAATCTTTTTGATCATTAAATTGCGTAGGATTTACAAAAATACTACAAACAGTAAGCGAGGTTTGCTTTTTTGAGGCTTGTATTAAAGAAATATGCCCGGCATGTAATGCGCCCATCGTAGGTACAAAGCCGATAGTATTTTCTTTTAATTGATTGATATTCAGTAAGTAATTTTGAATATCTGCTGCTGTCTGAAAAACTTGCACGTAATTTATTTTTAGTTATAATTTCGGTATTATTTTAGAATAAACCTGAAATTTAGCTACAAATTTATTTAAAATAGAGTGTAAAGAATACTTAAAATCTGTTTTTATATTCTATAGCAAAACAATTATACCACTTTTAATGCGTACCTTTGCAACTTATTTAACCATAAATAGTAACAAAATAGCATAAGAGGCGCATGGAAAGAAAAAAATTGTTGTATGTAACCCAAGAAATGGATCCGTATTTGGTTTTAACCGAAGCAGGTAGCATTGTAAAAAAATTAGCTCCCTATATTAATGATAGCGGATTAGAGGTAAGAGTGTTAATGCCAAGATTTGGAATTATTAATGAACGCAGAAACCGATTGCATGAAGTAGTTCGCTTGTCCGGAATAAATATCATTATTAATAATGATGATTATCCCTTGATAATAAAAGTAGCCTCTTTGCCCGGTGCAAGAATACAAGTGTATTTCTTAGATAACGAAGAGTTTTTTAAACGAAAAACAGTGTTTGAAGATGAAGAAGAAAAATTCTTCGACGACAATGCAGAACGTATGGTGTTTTTCTGTAAGGCAACGATGGAAACCGTAAAGAAGTTCGGTTGGCATCCTAATATCATCCATTGCCACGGCTGGATGAGCAGTTTGATTCCGCTATATTTAAAAACACAATACGCCAAAGACCCGGTATTTGCCCATACAAAAATGGTGTATAGCGTGTATGAAAAGTCATTCTCAGATAAGCTAAACAAGAATTTCCTAAAAACAGCGTTAATAGGAGAGGATATCAAAGAAAAAGATTTGGCTGTTTTTAAAGAACTAACGAATGAAGCTATTACTTTAGGAGGAGCACAATATGCAGACGCCATTGTACAAGGCACAGAAAACATAGAAAATATGGCAGCCATAAAAAAAGTAATAGGTAAAAAGCCATTTTTAGAATATCAAGATTTAGATAATATGACCGTAAAATACGCTGAATTTTATCAATCCTTATTGTAGTTATAATAGAACCGGATACTTACATGAAAAGAATTTATTTTTCCCTTTTAATTTTGTTGATTGCCTTTGTTGCCGGATGTAAAAAAGACAGTAGCATTGGTGCAGATATATTGCCCGGCGATGACTTGCTGAACGTTCGCCATACCGATACGCTTACTGTAAATAGCAAAACAATAGCCGATTCTTTTCTGCGAACCGACAAATTAGCAAAAAATTATTTGGGCGTAATAAACGATACTAAATTCGGGTTTCAGCAAGCTAGTATAGTAATGGAATTGGATAAACCGACTGCAGTATATGACGATACTTTAAATACAACTTATACGATCGACTCCGTAGTTATGTTTCTAAAATATAATTCCGTATATGGTGATACCACTGTGCCTCAAAGTTTTGACGTAAGCACCATTGGCAATAAAATAAACGAAAATCAAGCGTATTATTCCAATACCACCGCATTTCCGGCAACCGGCAACTTGGGTGGCGTGAGCAATTATTATTTTACACCCACCACCAACCCGGTGCATATCTCTACATCCGATACCGTGGGTTTGCCAAGTATTGTTCGGATAAAACTAAATAACACGCTGGGAAATACTATTATGAGCTTGGGGCAAACGGTATTGCGCGATTCCTCCTTATTTAAAAATGCATTTCCGGGCGTACGTGTCGATAATAGCACAACTATCGGTAAGGCTATGGCAGAAGTAGATTTGTCTTCACCGCTAACATCAATTGCTATTTTTTATAAAGATAAATACAACAAAGCAAAAGAAATGCGGATGTACTCAGCTATTGTAAAATATACAAACGGAGTAGCGGGAACACGGGTGAACGGGATAAATTTATTTTCCAATACATTATCCGGCGACGTGCAAAACACGATTAGCTCCGGACAAATGACAGATTCTATAAATTATATATTAGGACAGGGTGGAACGTTACTTAAATTATCACTTCCTACATTGCCTAATTTAGGGAAAATTGCTGTAAACCAAGCTGTCATCACAGTAGCACAAGTTATGCAAAACTCAAATCTGAATTATACACGTCCATTTTATTTCATAATCTTAAAAAGAAATGCAGATGGCAATTTAGATATATTATCTACTGGCGATGGGGGTAGTATAATTGATACTAGTGGAGTGGATATCTTTGGAAATAAAATTGCAAGATATAATTTTAATATTTCTAAATACATGCAGTCTATATCTGTAGGAACAACTAATAATACAGATTTGTATCTAGCCACTTACCGATATGCAGGTGCGGATGGTACTGTAAATGTATTAAATAGTATTGGCACACCCTCAATAAATATTGGTTATATTCCTTCTAGGGTAATAGTAGCCGGTTCAAATTATTCTGACCCTAGGTTTAAATTGAAATTTAACTTAACTTATACCTTGATTAGATAGAAATATTTTTCTATTTTTCCGAAACTTAATCGGTACGGAATTTGCTCATCTTTATACACTAACAAAAATTTATGTGCGGAATAGTAGGTTATATAGGCAAAAAACAAGCCTTCCCAATTATTATTAATGGTTTAAAAAGATTAGAATACCGTGGCTACGATAGTGCCGGTATCGCTTTATTGAGCAGTACCAATCAATTAAATATTTATAAAAAGAAAGGTAAAGTTGTCAATCTTGAAAATTTAGCAAAGGAGCATGATATCTCAGGTACAATAGGAATAGGACACACCCGATGGGCTACACATGGAGAAGCCAATGATGTGAATGCACATCCACATTTTAATTCCAACGGTGACTTGGCGGTCATTCACAACGGCATTATCGAAAATTATTATTCTTTAAAAACAGAACTTCAAGAACGAGGGTATGTTTTTCGCTCCGAAACCGATACTGAAGTATTGGTGCATTTGATAGATGATATTTTGAAGAATGCTAATGTAGCTTTAGAGGAAGCAGTGCGCTTAGCACTAAATGAAGTAGTGGGAGCGTATGCCATTGTTGTTATTTCTAAAAGCAATCCCGATAAGTTAATTGCAGCAAAATTGAGTAGCCCGATGGTGTTGGGATTTGGCGAAAATGAATTATTTATAGCCTCCGACGGCTCACCATTAATAGAACATACCAAAAAAGTTTCCTATTTAGAAGATGGTGAAATGGCAATATTGCATATTGACGGAAAAGTAGAAGTAAAATCTATAAAAGACAATACAATACATGTTCCATACATCCACGAATTGCAATTAAAATTAGAACAAATAGAGAAAGGTGGCTTTGAGCATTTTATGATGAAGGAAATCCATGAACAGCCACAAGCCATAAAAAATAGCATACGAGGAAGAATAGACAGCCAACAGTTTTGGGTAAATTTAGGCGGAATACGCGAGTATGAGCAACGGTTTAAAAATGCATCTAAAATAACTATCGTTGCCTGCGGTACCTCCTGGCATTCTGCATTAATTGGAGAGTATTTGATAGAAGAATTTGCTCGCATTAATGTAGAAGTAGAATACGCCAGCGAATTTCGATACAGAAACCCGATTATTACAGAAAATGACGTAGTGATTGCAATTTCCCAATCGGGCGAAACGGCAGATACGCGTGCCGCTTTAGAATTGGCAAAATCAAAAGGAGCACTTACGTATGGTATTTGCAATGTGGTCGGTTCTAGTATCTCCAGATTGACAGATGCCGGCTCTTATACACACGCCGGACCGGAAATTGGTGTGGCTTCTACCAAAGCATTTACCACACAAGTAAGTATTTTAGCATTAATGGCATTGGATTTAGCCGAAATAAAAGGCACGCTTTCTGAGTCAAAATTCAATGAATATTTAACAGAATTGGAGGCATTACCCGAAAAAATAGAAAAAATTTTAAAAGCAGATACTTACATACAAAAAATTGCAGAAACATTTCAGCACGCAAGTAATTTCTTATACTTAGGTCGAGGCTATAATTTTCCGGTAGCATTAGAAGGAGCACTCAAGTTGAAAGAAATTTCCTATATCCATGCGGAAGGATACCCGGCAGCAGAAATGAAACACGGCCCAATTGCCTTGATTGATGAAAATATGCCTGTGGTTGTACTAGCCCCATTTACGCAGCATTACGATAAAGTGTTATTTAACATTGAAGAAGTACGCTCTCGCAAAGGAAGAATTATTGCGGTAGTAACGGAAGGCGATGAAGCCATAAGCAAACTATCGGAATATGAAATTCAAATACCGAATACGATAGAGCCGTTTACGCCAATTCTTTCTGTAATTCCACTGCAATTATTGGCATATCATATAGCAGTATTAAGAGGTTGTGATGTGGACCAACCTCGAAATTTGGCAAAATCTGTAACGGTAGAATAATACACATGTTAAGGGCAACCTTTTAAATACAATGCAACTCATTTTCGTTTTAAGTAAAAAGAACGAATACCTACTTAATTGTTTATTAGACAACAGTTACAAACAACTTTATATTAAACACATAAAAGTAAAATCATGAAAAAAATAATATTAATAACTACGGCAGTATTATGTATGATTGCTTTATCTTGTAAGAAAAAATGTACAGATGAGTTTATTGACCCAAATAAAATTTATACTGGAGAAGTGGTAAGGTATTACAACCCAGAATGTGTAAGTACAGGACTAAATACACCACCATATTTAATAAGAGTTTCTGATTATACATTGGATTCATTTATCACTATGTCTTTACCAAATCAATACAGAATAGAAGGTAAAAAATTAAACTTTAAGATAGCAGAAGACACAGTAAATATTGCTTATCTAATTTGTAATGCAAATATTATAGCCCCAAAACTTAAAAAAATTTTTGAAATCACAGAATAATTGTAAATAACTAAAATCAAATTTATTATGAAAAATATTTATAAAACACTCAGTTTTATCCTACTATTAGTTTGTTTAATATTGACAGGATTTTCAGTAAAAAAAACACCAGCAAGTTTATACACATTTTCACAATGTAAGTTTTATGCTATATTTATTGTATGCTATTGACAAAAATGAAAATAGTAGGTGTATATTGTATTTATAAAACCAACTATATTTACAAAAATGTATTAACCCTAAAAATTTATATTTACAGTTTGAATTTTGCACGTCTGCCGTTATGGGCAACCTTTTAAATACAATGCAATTCATTTTCATTTTAAGTATAAAAGAACGAACACCTACTTAATTATTTATTAGACAACAGTTACAAACAACTTTATTAAACACATAAAAGTAAAATCATGAAAAAAATAATATTAATAACTACGGCTGTATTATGTATGATTGCTTTATCTTGTAAGAAAAAATGTACAGATGAGTTTATTGACCCAAATAAAATTTATAATGGAGAAGTAGTTAGATATTATGATGCTTGTTCGAGTACAGGTTTAAATACACCACCTTATCTTATAAGAGTTTCTGGTTATTCATTAGACTCATTTGTTACCATGACTTTGCCAAACCAATATAGGATTGAGGGAAAAAGAATAAAGTTCAAAATTGCTAAAGATACTATTAACATCAGAAACCTATTTTGTAATGCTTTTGATGTTTATCCAAACCTAAAAAAGATATTTGATATAACTGAATAATAATTAGCCAATAAAATACTAAATATGAAAAATCTAAATAAACAATTAAGTTTCGTCCTGCTATTAATTTTCTTAATATCATCAGGATTTTCTAAACAAAAAACATTCTACTATTCAAATAATACAAAAGTAGAATTAGATATTGACACTAATATTCTTGTATTTAAGTCGAAAACGTTAACGAATGTTGAGATCATCAAGAACCAATTTAAAAATATTGCTTTTATTGAACAAACTAAGAATGAAGTAATACGATTAGATGCAACGAAAGAATTAAAAAATTCTAAAAGTGAGATTTTAATAGATCTCAAAAAAAACAAAGATACATATAGTTGGTTTGAACTAAAAGATGGTAAAAATATTATTATACCTACTGGAGAAATTATCTTCAAACCCAAGAACGGCGTAGAATACAAATCTATTTTATCCAAATTAAAACTAGAAAATAAAGTAGAATTTAAGTCTATAAATGAATACAATTATGTAATGATTAGCACGCACGAGATTAATTCAATATTTGAAATTGCCAATAATATATATGAAAGTGGATTAGTAGAATTTAGTCATCCGAATTTTTGGATTCCAATAGAATTAACTACAAATGATCCACTCTATAATCAACAATACTATCTAAAAAATACTGGACAAACAGGTGGCACAAATGGAATAGATATTAATGTAGAATCTGCTTGGTGCATATCAACTGGCAATAATATAAGAGTAGCAGTAATTGATGATGGAGTGGAAGCACATGAAGATATTGCAGGAAGAGTTGCAATCGGATTTACGCCAAGAAATAATTCTGGATTAGGAACTCCAAATATCTCAGGCAGTCATGGACAAGCATGTGCTGGAATAATTGGTGCATCTCAAAACAATTCAATTGGAGTATCTGGTGTGGCACCTAATTGTATAATCGTACCTGTAAATATATTTTGGGATGGTTTTGAAACAACAATTGATTTGGCAAATGCAATAAATTGGGCTTGGAATCAAGGGCAAGCCGATGTACTTAGTAATTCATGGGGTTACAATACATCAAGTCAAACTCAACCTGGATTCGATGTAATAATTAGCGCAATTAATAATGCCAGAACATTAGGCCGAGGTGGTAAAGGATGCCTTGTTGTATTTTCTTCTGGAAACGCTTTACCTTTCTCAACTGTATATTTTCCAGGCAATGTAAATAATGTTATAACAGTTGGCGCTATTGACAGAAGTGGAAATATATGGAATTATAGCTGTAGAGGTTCTGAAATGGACTTAGTTGCACCATCAGGAAATGTTAATAATATAGGTGATGTTGTAACAACTGATAGGATGGGTAATAATGGTTATACCAATACAAATTATACTTCAACGTTTGGTGGTACATCGGCAGCATGTCCACAAGTTGCAGGTATTGCAGCATTAATGTTAGCAGCAAACCCAAACTTAACAGAAACACAAGTTCGTACAAAATTACAACAAACAGCAACTGATATGGGTACTGTTGGATTTGATAATACATTTGGCTATGGTAGAGTTAATGCTATTAATGCCGTACAATCTGCATTAAACATCTCTATAAATGGTAGTAATAGCATTTGTAACGGCTCACAAACATATTCTTTAGTGGGTTTGCCAACAGGTGCTACAGTAATATGGTCAAGAACACCCACAAATACAACTACTTTAGTACAAGCTAATAACGTTGCAACACTAACAAAAACAGGTGATGGTTTAGTTACATTAGCTGCTACAATTACATATTGCGGTCAAACATCATATTTAATTGCAAAGTCTATTAATGTAGGTTTTCCATTTACATTATGGGATGCCAATGGATGTCAATATCCAGAAGCAGCCATCGCAGAAGATCTTGATGGTAGCCCTTGTAATACACAATGCTACACACCAAGTGGTAATAAATGGTGGTGTGCCCAACCTGTTTATAATGCAACCAATGTAACGTGGCAAAAAATGTGGTCAATACCAAGTACCTATAATTTTTGGAGTGGCAGTTGGTCTGGCAATTCAAATAATGTAAGTATTATGTTTAAATCACCAAATCAATCTGTAGTTCTTAAAACAACTATATCTAATCCATGTGGTAGCATTGAACAATATTATTGTTTTTCTAGTACTAATGTATTATGTAGTGGTAATTTTAGAACTGCTGACTGCAAACAATACGAAGTATCTTTACTTAAAAATACAAGCAGATTAAGTATTCACGAAAAAAGTGAAAAATGTGAAGGCACAAATAAAACCCAAATTAACTTAATCCAAATTGTTGACAAAGTAGGAAACATTGTTAGTGAACAAAAAATAAATGACCAGCAACAGTTTTATGAGATAGATTTATCTACAGTAAAAAACGACATATACTTTGTATTACTACAATATGAGAATTACGTTGAAACACATCAAATTGGTATATTCAAATAAGAAAGGCTGCCCATAACATAGCATTGCTAAAATGCGGCGTGAAGTGCAAGTAAAAAAATATTCGTATATTCATATTACAATCATTGCAAAAAGTGCGGTGCAAAACTGTACCGCACTTCAGCAATGCTTCGCCGAAATGTGCATGAACAATTCCGAAATATCAGAATGTCGCCAAATGAAATGTTTAAAATGCGAATTTCTTCCGAAGTTCCGAATATTCGGAACGGAATGTACAACTAAAAACAATAAATTTAAACAGATGAAAAAAGCCCTAACCTCCATTTTGTTGCTATTTAGCTTACTTGCAATTGCACAAACGGTACCTTACAACGTAAATAAACGTAAATTTCCTTTAGGAGATGAATTTGAGAAAATACTACCTACAAAATTAGGAAAATGGAATAGATATGCCTTTCATGATTTTGTACCCGGAATGGAACCCGGAAATGTATATTACACACAAGGAGACAATCAAATATACCTGACTTTTGGAAAAGCATACACTTCATCAGAATTAAACATAAGCTGGCTGAAATTGTATAACGATGTTACCGAAGGGAGAACACGCGATATAAAGCAAAAAAGTGCGGATAAATCAACAATAAAATATATACTGATTGATGGACGTGCAGGATATTTGTACGCCTGGACACGAAATTTGTACTTCTTTAGTATCGAAGCAAAAAACAAACAATTAGCCGACGAGTTTATGAACGTTTTTCCTTATTAAAGCATAGAATAAAGCGTTAATGTTCCAATTTCTTTCTTAAAATATAATCATTTAACCAAAATCTACCGTAAGCAATATCTGCTTTTTCGTACAATTCAAACCCCATTTTTTTATAGAAATACATGGCCGGATTTTTTCGATTAACATTTAATTCTACATACGAAATTTTATTTTTTTTAGCAATATGTTCAACAGCCTCCAATAATTTTTTCCCGATTCCTTTTCCTTGCTGCTGTGGTTTTATGTAAAATTTCGGAATATATAAAACACCGTCTTCTCGGATAAAATAGCTGATAAATCCTAAAGGGGCATCACTTTCCGAGTAAATAAGAAAAGTATGCCCGTCTTGCATTTGTTGTGTTATGGATGCCGAAGTGTACATTTGCTCGTACATAAAATCAATCTGCTCCAAGGAAATAAAAGGAGCGTAAGTCGTTTTCCAAGTAGCCTCCGCAATCGCTATAATTTTAGGAATATCATTTGCAAATGCAATTTTTATTTTCATGCCATAAAAATAACATTCTACCATACATCATTTGTAATTTATAATGCTTAATTTTGAATATACTCTGGGAGTGTTCTATATGAAGTAGGACTGAGAATTATCCTTAGAACCTGATTTGGTTAATGCCAACGTAGGGAATGAGTCTTACCTCTATTCATTTCCAAGAGTAAAAAACTTAGCGAACTTATCGAAAACATTGTTCTCTTTGCGGTAAAAAAAATGAAATGCAAATTACTATTAATAACCAAACCTATCAATTCAATGAAAATACATCATTGGAAAATGCTATTAAATCTTTGGAATTAGAAGACACAAAAGGTGTTGCTTTGGCATTAAACGAAGAAATAATTCCACGCAGTAAATGGAAGGAAACAGTTTTATATAACGAAGACAAAATCATACTTATCGGCGCAGTTGCCGGAGGGTAATTTAAATTAAATATGAACTTAAAGATATTTACATTTCTACTCTTTATTGTGAGTAATATTTATTCAGAAGAAATAACCTTGTTTTATGTGCATGCCAATCCGCCAGATATAAGAGATATTCGTAATTATATATTTGGCTGTAGAGAAAATAAGGTAGATGAGCGAGAGGTGTCAATTATATACAATATAAATTACAAGGAAGGTGGTAATAAGCATGACACATTAATAAAATGTATTTATAAGTATGATTCTACACTAAATAGTTTTTATTTGTGGAGAGAATATCATAAAGATATTAAAACAGGCTCCTTTTATTTATTGGATGAAGCTGAAATAAAAAAAAACCTAATTTTTAATAAAAAAGTAGGAAAGAAAAAATTTAATTCGAAAATTTCAAACATGGTGCTTTATTACGGTATAGATCCCGACCTAAACTTTAAATATAGATTAGATTATCCGGCAAATGAAAATAACTTAATTTTTGAAAAACTTGATGCTTTTGGCAATATAGAAAGCGAAGATTTTTATAACAATTATTATAAAGATACCGTAAAGATAGTTTATAATTACGATTACAACAATAAGACAGGAAAATCTATTGAATATTTTCAGGGCAAAAAATACCTTAGAAGTAAGTTATTGTTGAATGCAGAAAATAAAGTAATTAAAGAAGATTTTTACCTATTAGATTATTCTAGTACGGACTATAATAAAATAAATGAAACAAATCCGTTAAGTAGCAACTTCTATCAGTTTTATAATAATAAATTGCTAAAAGAGACTATAGTAAAATCAAAAAATACTATTGTAACTTATATATATAATTATAAATTTTAATTTTAATTCCATTGCTAATACGTAATACCAAAATATGAAACAAGATAAAATACCTTCCCAACAAGTAATATCAACCACACCCTTTCCGGCATCTAAAAAAATATATGTACAAGGAAAATTACATGATATAAAAGTAGCCATGCGCGAAATTGCGTTAGAAGATACCCAACAAAATGGAGTAACCCTACACAAAAACCCATCGGTTACTGTGTATGATACTTCAGGCCCTTATACCGATGCATCGGTGCAAATAGAGGTAAAAAAAGGGCTACCGCGATTGCGAGAAAATTGGATAATGGATAGAGATGATGTGGAGCAGTTGTCTGCTTTTTCCTCCCAATATGGCACGGAACGAATGCATGATGAAAGCCTGGATTACTTGCGGTTTGAACACATTAAAATGCCATTACGCGCCAAAGCAGGAAAAAATGTAACGCAATTACATTATGCAAAACAAGGTGTCATTACTCCCGAAATGGAATATATTGCCATCCGAGAAAATCAACGGATAGATGAATACAATGCATCGTTAAACGGACAAAAAAACGTGTTAACGCAGCAACATACAGGGGAGAGTTTCGGCGCAAACACTCCCAAAACACACATCACTCCCGAGTTTGTGCGAGATGAAGTAGCGAAAGGCCGTGCCATCATCCCCAGCAATATCAATCACCCGGAGTCGGAGCCAATGATTATTGGCAGAAATTTTTTGGTTAAAATAAATGCAAACATCGGGAATAGCATCGTCACTTCCAGCATCGAAGAAGAGGTAGAAAAAGCCGTATGGTCTTGCCGCTGGGGAGCAGATACTATCATGGATTTATCTACCGGAAAAAATATACACGAAACCCGCGAATGGATAATTCGAAATTCGCCGGTGCCCATTGGAACAGTGCCGATTTATCAGGCATTGGAAAAAGTAAACGGCAAAGCAGAAGATTTGACTTGGGAAATTTTTAGAGATACATTAATAGAACAAGCAGAGCAGGGTGTGGATTATTTCACGATTCATGCAGGCGTATTGCTGCGTTATATTCCGTTGACGGCAAAACGAGTAACCGGCATTGTATCTCGAGGGGGTAGCATCATGGCAAAGTGGTGTTTGGCTCATCATAAAGAAAGTTTTTTATATACGCACTTCGAAGAAATTTGCGAAATAATGAAACAATACGATGTTGCTTTTTCATTGGGAGATGGCTTGCGCCCCGGCTCTATTGCTGATGCCAACGATGCAGCACAGTTTGCCGAATTGGAAACATTGGGAGAACTGACAAAAATAGCTTGGAAACATGATGTGCAAGTGATGATTGAAGGACCGGGGCATGTGCCAATGCATTTGATAAAAGAAAATATGGACAAGCAATTAGCAGAATGCCAAGAAGCTCCTTTCTATACACTCGGCCCTTTAACGACCGATATTGCGCCGGGATACGACCATATTACTTCTGCTATCGGAGCCGCAATGATTGGTTGGTACGGATGTGCAATGTTGTGCTACGTAACGCCAAAAGAACATTTGGGATTGCCCAATAAAGAAGACGTGCGAACCGGTGTAATTACGTACAAATTAGCGGCACATGCTGCCGACTTAGCTAAAGGGCATCCGGGTGCGCAATACCGAGATAATGCCTTGAGTAAAGCTCGCTTTGAATTTCGTTGGAGAGACCAATTTAATTTAAGTTTAGATCCGGAAAAAGCATTAGAATTTCATGATGAAACTTTGCCTGCCGATGGTGCGAAGATTGCCCATTTTTGCTCTATGTGCGGACCAAATTTCTGCAGTATGAAAATTACGCAGGAAGTGCGTGACTTTGCAGAGAAAGAAAAAATGGAAAAGGGATTGCAGGAGAAAGCCCAAGAGTTTAAAGAAAAAGGCAGCGAAATATATTTGTAATACCTATTGGGAATGAGGATAAGTATATTCCTTACGCATTCCAATTATTTTTAGTCGTTCAAATTTTTACATTTCCGGTACGCTTTAAAGTACCCCAGCCTTGCATTTCCCCTTTCAATGCTCTGCCAATTGATTTTAGTAAAATGAAATACATCAATTGTCTGTAAACAAATCGCTGTGGAATCATCCACCATAATTTGCGGTAATCTTCTTTTTCAAAAGCAAATGCTAACGCTGCTCCTGCAATATCTATTAATGAAAAAATGAGGTAATACAATATAATATGAAATGGACTTGCCGGAATAAGATCAAGTCCTGCGGCGATTAAACTTATAACCAAAAGAATATCTGCCAACGGTGCTAAGAAAGGTAGTAATATTTGGTATATTAATATATTCGGCATAGCGATTAATCCAAAATTTTTATACTCAGGGTTAAATACTGCTTCCTTGTGTTTCCAAAAACATTGCATTACGCCAAAACTCCAACGAAACCGCTGTTTGAAAAATTGAGGTAAGGTTTCCGGTGCTTCGGTATAAGAGATAGCAGTGATACAGTTTCTGACAGTATAGCCCAAACGAAGAATGCGCATCGTTAAGTCGCAATCTTCTGCTAACGTATCGGTTGTAAATCCTCCGGCTTGCAAAATGATTTCTTTTTTAAATGCACCAATAGCTCCCGGAATAACGGTAATACAATTGAGATAATCGAAGGCTCTTCTGTCAAAATTTTGAGAGGTGATATATTCAATACTTTGCCAACGAGTAATCATATTTACTTCATTGCCTACTTTTACATTTCCTGCTACCGCAGCAACTTCAGCTTTTGACGAACGGTCTGTTGCATCATTGTCAAATTTTTGCATCAATTGTGTAATTGCATCTTGTTTGAATTGCGAATCGGCATCAATACAAACGACGTAATCGCCTTTTGCATGTTGAATGCCTACATTTAATGCGCTGGCTTTTCCGCCATTAGGTTTGGATACAATAGCTACTTTAGGATGATGTGCAAATGCCGATTGTACAACGGTGAGCGTATTGTCTTTGCTGCCATCATCTACAAATACTAATTCTAGTTCGGGATAATCTTGTTGTAATAAACTATTTATCGTCTGTACGGCATTTACTTCTTCATTATATGCCGGTATAATTACGCTGACTAATCCAAAATGTTGTATCGGTTTGTTTTTAACTTCTTTCTTTTGTTGTTTCCATGCTAAAAATGCCATGAACAGCATTCTGGTTATTGACAAGAAAATACCGACTAAAAACAAAGAGAATACAAGGTTGCTAATCCAATTGGTGAGCAAAGCAAAGAATGAACTAAGCCGCATTTCCCATGTTTGTTGTACTTTCGGCATCACGTCGTCTCTGGTTTTTCCCATTAATCCCGAAACGGTTGTAAATACGCAACCTCTTTTTTTGAAATAATCAATAATGCGAGGAAGTGCTTGTACGGTAGCCTCTCTGGTTTCACCACCGGCATCGTGCAAAAGTATAATATTTGCTTGGTTTTGCTCTGCTTGCCGGATGGTTCTAAATACAATAGAGTCAACATTGGTAGTACCCCAGTCATTAGGGTCTATACTTTCACCTACAGTAATATAGTTGCTGTTTTTACCAACATCTAAAGGCTCTAATTCTTCATACGTTTGCGGCTGACTATCCGCATTGTAGGGAGCTCTGAATAACAGGGTAGTTCGTCCGGTAGCAGCCTCAATGAGCAACCGTGTGGTTTTTAATTCCCATGCGGCTCGGCTCGGCGACATTAACGCTAAATTGTGATGTGTAAATGTATGGTTGCCGATTTCATGCCCTTCATTATAAATCCGTTTTAAAATATCAATATTCTTTTCTCCTTCTAATCCTACAATAAAAAAATCGGCTTTTATTTTTTCCTTTTTTAAAATATCTAAAATACGAGGGGTAAATTCACTGCTGGGGCCATCGTCAAAGGTCAGTACAATCTTATGCCCGGGGCCAACAGGAGTAGTGTCTTCCGCAAATTTTTGATATACAAATCCCGACGGAAGCTGAAGGTAATTTTGTTCGGAAATAAGCTGCTCTGAAGAGTCAACGGTAAGTTGTAATTTTCCCGGTTGCGGCGAGTAAATAATATTTAATAACTCCCCTTCGCCTACAGATGTGGGCTTTTGGTTAGGGTTTATCGGAATAGATTGTAATACGGAATAATTAAATGGATGCTCGCGAAGAGCAGCATTGTCGAGTGCTCTGTTGTAAAATTTCCATATACGCGGATCTTCATTTCCTAAACGCCAAAGCGCTGTACCCGCTAATCCGTATTCATCAGAAAACCGCATAAAATTAAAAATAGTAGCGGCATCCATAAACCATACTTCATGCTTTATGGGTTTACCGGTTTCATCATTGGCTAATTGTTCTTCGTAGGTATAGTGGAGGTTATAAGAGTCGTCATCATAATCAATTTTCGCAGCACTAATTTTTACTCTGTCAATGGCTTCCGAATAATTGAGGTCTTTCACTCTTTCATCATCCCATTCCGGCGGATTTAATTTCCAATCGTAGCCATATCCGGCAAGACCTAAAATAATTTTCTTATTGTCAATTTTTGATGCGGCTAAATCGACCATTTTTTCTAACCATTTTTCTGACGCTATCGGGCCTGGTGCAGTTGTATTGTTATATTGGTCATACACCATTAACACGATATAATCATTGTAGTCGGAAAGACGGGCGTAGTCGTAATCCGTATTATCTACCGTAATATCTTGCGTTACGGTAAGCCCCTTGGAGTGCAATACACTATACAAATTCTTCTGAAAATTAACTAATGGTTCATCGGTTTTTTCTATTAGCTCTTCAAAGTCGATATTGACACCTTGGAAATTGTATTTGGATAAAGTGTCTGCTAAGTCGTGAATAAATTGCTGTTGCTTTGCCGGATTATTTAATAATTCATGAATAAGGTTTCCGTCAAAAGATTTTGTTGCGGTGTTAAAATTGGTGAGCATCGGCATTATTTTAACGCCTTTGTTTTTCATAATTTCTAAGGTACGTTTATCTGCTATATTAATGATGTTTGACGTATTCGTAGGGTCAATAAATAGCCATTCGGGGAAAATTACATTTATTTTATTCCCATAATTTCCCAATTCTTCTAAAGAAATTCTATTGTCCCAAGGGGTATAAAATGCCGCACGGATATACTCCGAAGTAGCTGTATTTGTTCTACTTCTTATGGAATCTTGTTTAATTTTCTTAAATAAAAATTCTTTAATTCCTTTGTATTTTAGGTATTTGGTGCTTTTGCCCGATGAGGTAGGTATAACGAAGTCACTCTTGTAATTATTAACCTGATTTTGATAATCTAAAGCGGAAGGATTTTTTTCTTTATATAATGCAATCCCCACGATTACCATCATAAACAATAGAAAAAATAAAAATAACCGCCCCGCCCACTTAAAACTGTAATATCTTATTTTATTATTAGATTGAAAAATCTGTCCGGAAGAACCCATGCTGTATTGTTTCTAATTGTTAATCTACTACAAATATTGTTGTTTTAGAATTAATAAGATATGAAATCATTAAGACTACACGTTAAAAAAGTATAAACATATTATCTAAAGTTTCATTAACAGCCGTAAAATTAAGAAGTAAGAGGCCTAAATTTTTTCGAAACAGATTTTCTTTTTTTGTAGTTTTACTACCGTATGAAAACAACGATACAAGAATTGGCGGAGCAATACCAGCAAGATTTAGTGGATATTCGCAGGCATTTGCATGCACATCCCGAATTAAGTTTCCATGAGGAAAAAACGGCAGCTTTTATTTCCGAAAAACTTCATTCGTTTGGTATCGAACATCAGACTAACATTGGAGGATATGGAATTGTAGGCTATATAAAAGGGAAACATCCTGAAAAAAGTACAATAGCACTTCGTGCAGATATTGATGGATTGCCTATTGAAGAAAAAAACACCTGCTCTTATGCTTCACAAAATAATGGAGTAATGCATGCTTGCGGGCATGATGTGCATACTACGTGCTTGTTAGGTGCTGCCAAAATATTAAACGAATTAAAAGACAATTTAGAAGGAACAATAAAATTAATTTTTCAACCTGCTGAAGAAAAATTACCGGGAGGAGCATCAATCTTAATAAAAGAAGGGGTGCTGGAAAATCCGAAAGTAGAACGCATTTATGGACAACATGTACTTCCACAATTAGAAACAGGGAAAGTGGCTTTTAAGAGCGGAATTGCAATGGCAAGCTGCGATGAAATTTTTATAACTGTGAAAGGAAAAGGAGGACATGGCGCAATGCCAAATTTAGCCATTGATCCTGTTTTAATAGCATCTCATATTGTAATTGCATTGCAACAAATAGTTAGCAGAAACAATAACCCGATGATGCCAAGTGTTTTGTCTATAGGAAAATTTATTGCCAATGGAGCTACGAATATAATTCCAGAAGAAGTGAAGATGGAAGGGACATTCAGAACATTTGATGAAGTATGGCGCAAGCAAGCACACGAAAAAATAAAAACGATTTGTAGTTCTATAGCAGAAGGCTTTGGCGCAACATGCGATGTGCTGATTGATGTAGGCTATCCATTTTTGAAGAACGATGAAACGTTGACAAACCGTGCATTTGAGCTGGCCAAAGCATATTTAGGAAGTGAAAATGTAGAAGAAATGCCGGCACGAATGACGGCAGAAGATTTTAGCTATTACTCGCAAGTAGTGCCGTCTTGTTTTTATAGATTAGGGACAGGAAATACAGCAAAAGGAATTACTTCGCCGGTACATACGCCAACTTTTGACGTAGATGAAAATTGTTTAAAAATAGGTGCAGGGTTAATGGCTTGGATAGCTGTAAATGGAGTAGAATTGCATAGGTGATTTAAGGCTTCTACTCATACCGTAGTGCCTCTATGGGGTCGAGGGTCGAGGCTTTAAATGCAGGATAAATGCCGGATATCAATCCAACAATTAAGCAAAACCCAACCCCTACCAACATCCATAGCCACGGTATTACAAATGCTCCGCCAATAGATAAAGAAACGGCATTGCCCGCAATGATACCTAATAAAATACCTAATGCCCCTCCTAACTGGCAAATAACGATGGCTTCCAATAAAAATTGCAACCGGATGTCTTTGCCGCTGGCCCCAATGGCCTTTAAGGTACCTATTTCGCGCGTTCGCTCTGTTACACTTACCAGCATAATATTCATTAAGCCTATAGCAGCACCTATTAATGTAATAATACCAATGATAAAACCTGCAACCGTAGCATAGCTCATCTTTTCTACAAACATCCCTGAAATACTATCGCTTTTTAAAAGATCAAAATTATTTGCTTCTCCCGGATGCAGCTTTCGAACATTACGCATCACAAGGGTTGCATCTGCTTGCACCGGTGCCATGTTTTCGGGGTTATTGCCCAATACACTTATCACATACGATGGGTTGTCTTGTGGGTATAATTGTCGCGCTTTTGTAAGTGGAATAAGTACAAAATTATCTGTAGTAATAAAACTGGAGCCTTTTTCATCTAATACTCCGATGACTTTAAATTTTACATCATCAATTCGTACTATTTTATTTTCAAGCGTATATTTACTGCCCAATAATTTTTTGGCAACGGTATATCCTAAAAGCACTACATTTGTTCCATATTTTAATTCAGCTTCTGTAAAATTACGCCCCATAAATACGGTGTAATTTTCATTTTTCAAATAATTTTCGTCCCCTCCAAATACTATTATATTAGGGTTTGTTTTTTTGTTTTCATATTTAATAGTAGAGCCCTGATTCCCGATATACTGAATAGACGTAGAAAAATGCACATTGAATTTTTGTTTAAATTGTGTAGCCTCCAAATACGTAATACTTCGGAATACCTTTTGCGGTGCGTCTTTGTCGGAATCTAAATTAAACCCCAAACTTTTGTTCCTTATCTTGAAGGAACCTGCTCCCATGCTGCTAAAGCTCTTGGATAGATAGCTCTTTAGTCCATCTACCGAAGTAAGGATACCCACCAAAGCCATGATGCCGAAACCGATAATGCAGCAAGTAATAATGGTGCGCACAAGATTAGTGCGTACAGAACGATAGGCTAAAAATAGGATTTCGGTGAAATTCATTTCTTAAATATAGAGCTTGTTTATGTAATTGGTCGTTTTAATGTAATAAAAATTACAACATAGTTGCAGCAATGAACAACAATGCCTGTCTATGGGCAGTAAGATAGTTCTATAAATGCAAAAAGCCACTTCAAAAATGAAGTGGCTTTCATAAATTTTATATATCCGTATTAGCAAGGCAATGCATTGCAAATTCCACTTAGTAAACCTGCGCCAAGGTTCAATACCAATTGGCATAAAAGCCCACCAATTACAGGAATTGTTGTTACGTTAATAGCTGTACAGATTGCATCACCGGCAAATAATTTTGTAAGGGTAACCGCTAAATTGCAAATATCGCGCAACGGACAAGCTGCTACTCTTCCATTTACTACCGCATCAATTCCCAAAGATGATTTTAAAGCAGGATTTAATTCTATCGCTTTTGCAAACGTAGTCTGCAATTCCGTCTGTTTCATTTTAGCTAATTCAGGATATTTTTCATTTACCTTTGCTAATGCAATTCCAAACGTTTGCAATTCTTTAATAAATCCATCATAAGACATGCCTAAGATGGCTTCTGCTTTTGTATAATCAGCAGTAGTAGCTGTTTTGTTGTTTATTTTTTCTACAATTGATTTTAATGCTGTAATGCTGTTTGGGTCGTTTAAAGTACCGCCACTGGTTTTTAGATATAGCTCTTTTGCTGCTTCAATAGCATTACTCAGCACTACATCTTTAGCTAATTTCTGCTCTAAAGTAGGTGTGGCGATAACATCGGCTTTTTTGTTACAAGCGGTAAATAGTGCCATGACGATAAGCAACATGGACAACAAAGGGATTAATGTTTTTCTCATAAAATTGGTTGTTTTTTTATTTAGATTTCCTAAATATAAAGACAATATTTCTGAAATTTTACCTTTCATCAGCGTAATTTATGATTTCCACAAATACTTTACAAAAGTAAATACATTTAGTTAAAACAAACTAGCTCAAATAGAACGAAAACGATTAGATTTTGTACATCCAATTAACTATAATTACAAAAAATCACGAATAACAAAAGTTGCATTTGCAACTTTACCATGACTTTTATTACTTAGATATAACTCAATAATGACAATAATATATATTATTTTTCAAATACTAATTTTTTTCGTTTTTTAAGTAAATAATTTAAGAGGATTCTCAAAGAAAAAATCGTACCTTTGCGCTCGATTTTAAATCTTATTTTCTAATCTTTTAAATACAATACTCCATGATTTTTGATTTGGATATGATTAAAAAAGTCTATGCAGCATTTCCTGCAAAAGTGGACAACGCTAAAGCACTTTTAAATAGACCATTAACCTTAGCAGAAAAAATCCTATTCGCACACCTACACGAATCCCAAGATTTACAAAATTTTGAACGTGGAAAATCGTATGTCGATTTTGCTCCAGACCGCGTAGCAATGCAAGATGCTACTGCACAAATGGCATTATTACAATTTATGCAAGCCGGAAGAAAAAAAGTAGCCGTGCCTTCAACCGTGCATGCCGACCACTTAATACAAGCAAAAATCGGAGCAGATAAAGATTTGCAAGATGCAATTAACACGAACAATGAAGTTTATAATTTCTTAGCTTCTGTTTCCAATAAATATGGCGTTGGCTTTTGGAAACCCGGCGCAGGTATCATCCATCAGGTAGTATTAGAAAATTACGCATTCCCCGGCGGAATGATGATCGGCACCGATTCACACACCGTAAATGCAGGCGGCTTAGGCATGATTGCCATCGGTGTAGGTGGCGCTGATGCCGTAGATGTGATGGCGGGAATGCCATGGGAGCTAAAATGGCCTAAATTAATCGGTATTAAATTAACGGGTAAATTAAATGGATGGACTTCGCCTAAAGATGTAATCCTAAAAGTAGCCGGAATCTTAACGGTAAAAGGAGGAACGGGTGCAATCGTAGAATATTTTGGAGAAGGTGTAACCTCCATGTCTTGTACCGGTAAAGGTACAATCGCAAATATGGGTGCCGAAATTGGCGCAACTACTTCTACTTTCGGTTACGATGACTCCATGTCAAGATATTTATCCGGAACAGGACGCGCTGAGGTAGCCGCTTTGGCAGATGCCATCAAACCGTATTTGAATGCTGACCCCGAATGTTATGCAAATCCGGAAAAATATTTCGACCAAGTAATAGAAATCAACTTGTCGGAATTAGAACCACATTTGAATGGCCCATTCACGCCCGATTTGGCAACGCCAATTTCAAAAATGAAAGAAGAAGCCGCCAAAAACGGTTGGCCTATGGAAGTAAAAGTTGGATTAATTGGCTCGTGCACCAACTCTTCTTATGAAGATATTTCCCGCGCAGCTTCTTTAGCCAAACAAGTGAAAACAAAAGGGTTAAAATCCAAAGCTCAGTTTACCATTACCCCGGGCTCAGAGCAAGTACGCTATACTATCGAAAGAGATGGTTTTATTACCTTGTTTGATGAAATAGGGGCTAATGTATTTGCAAATGCTTGCGGCCCTTGCATCGGACAATGGAGTAGAGAAGGTGCAGAAAAAGGAGAGAAAAACACTATCGTTCATTCTTTTAACAGAAACTTTGCAAAACGTGCCGACGGAAATCCAAATACTTATGCATTTGTGGGCTCCCCTGAATTAGTTACCGCATTGGCAATTGCCGGCCGTTTGGATTTTAATCCCTTAACCGATACGCTAACCAACGAAAATGGCGAACAAGTAAAATTAGATGCACCAACAGGCTTTGAATTGCCGCCAAATGGTTTTGCAGTAGAAGATGCAGGCTACCAAGCACCGGCTGCAGATGGTTCTGCCGTAGAAGTAATCGTTAACCCAACATCGGATAGATTACAATTGTTAGCCGGTTTCAAACCTTGGGAAGGGACAGATTTAAATGGCTTAAAATTATTGATAAAAGCAAAAGGAAAATGTACCACAGACCACATTTCAATGGCGGGACCATGGTTGCGTTATAGAGGCCATTTGGATAATATCTCTAATAATATGTTGATTGGCGCTGTTAACGCATTTAATGATAAAACAGACAATGTATTAAATGAAGTAAGTGGAACGTATGGTCCGGTTCCGGCAACTGCGCGCGCTTATAAAGCAGCAGGATTAGGGTCAATTGTTTTTGGGGATGAAAATTACGGAGAAGGCTCTTCAAGAGAGCACGCTGCCATGGAGCCTCGTCACTTAGGTGTTCGTGCGGTGGTTGTAAAATCATTTGCACGTATTCACGAAACCAACCTTAAAAAACAAGGTATGTTAGCTTTAACGTTTATCGATAAAAATGATTACGAAAAAATACAAGAAAACGATACTATTGATATTACAGGTTTGACCACATTTGCACCCGGTAAAAATTTAACTATTGTGTTACATCATAAAGATGGTTCTACGGATAGTTTTGAAGTAACACATTCTTACAATGAACAGCAAATTGGTTGGTTCAAAGCAGGAAGCGCATTGAATTTGATTAAGATGAATGCTGCCGGTTAATGTAAATTTCCCTATAGATTTTAACTTATTGAGAAATACAGAAACGCCAAGATTTTCTTGGCGTTTTTCTTTTAATAAAAAATTATCAACCTTGAAAATTTCAAATTCAATTTTAAATTTTCAAGGTTATTTTATTTTAGGTAAATATTTATTTATGAAAATTTTCAACCCAACTACTCTAATATTTTTCTTAAATACATAGTCAACACCATCCGGTATAATCACAAAATTATGCTTACTTTGTAAGTCTTCGATACATTGGTAAAATCCTTTAGAAAGTGTAGGTGATGAGCTGTATTTTATTTCGATGCATGCATGTACAATGTGCCCTCTACTCAACACTAAATCGCACTCCGCTCCAACATGCGTCCGATAAAAATAGGCATCCATGCGACTGTACTTCGCATAGTTTATTTGGCTAATTACATACGTTTCCCAAGAAGCACCTAATGAAGGATGGTTGACTAATTGTTTCCCGTCTTTAATATTTAATAAAAAGTGCAAAATACCGGTGTCGTTAATATATAGCTTAGGAGATTTTACTAAACGCTTTCCTGTATTTATAAAAAATGGTTGTAGCCGCGTAATTATAAATGCACCTTCTAAATAATCTAAATATCGCTTTAGTGTAGTGCCGGTGATGTCTAAAGATCTGCCTAAGTCTTCGGCATTTAATATACTGCTTTGCAGATGTGCGAGCATAGTCCACAGTTTACGCATGGTAACTGTTGAAAATTTAGTATCAAATAAAAAGGGTAAATCTTTTTCGATATAAGTAGTAATGAATGCGCTCATCCATTCTTCTCTTATAGTAGCATTTCTTATGGTAAGTTGTTGAGGAAATCCACCTCGTACCCAATGTTGTTGCATGGATATAGTTGCGGGTAATTCATGCAGTCCTATAGGATGTAGATAGGTATATGAAATTCTTCCTGCTAAACTTTCTGATGCCCCACGCAATAAATCAGGAGATGCAGAACCTGTGATGATAAACCGTGCAGGTACTCTTTTTTCATCTATCAATGAGCGTAGCAATGGAAATAATTCAGGTAAACGTTGTATCTCATCTAATACCACACAATCATCTATATATGTTTCTAAGTACTTCTCTGCATTTAATGCCAGGTTGTCAAACTGGCTTTTTCGTTCTAAATCAATATAAACGACTTCCTTTTTTAATTTCCTAGAAAGCGATTTTGCCAGCGTTGTTTTGCCAACTTGGCGTGGCCCTAAAATAGCTATAGCTGGAAACTCCTTTAAAAGTCGTACTAATTGCGGTTCTATTTTTCGTTCAATCATAGCACAAATATAATAAATAACCTTGAAAAATTCAAATATCATTTGAATTTTTCAAGGTTGTGTTCGTTCAATAAGCCTTGTTTACCTCTAATTATATTATCTCCACTATCCATCATTAGCTATCCATCATTAGCTATCCACCATTTACCATTCACCAATTTTACTATTGTTCTATTTGCCGACATCTGCAGTTGACTTTATCGTTTCGTATAAAATTTGTATCTTACATAAAATTTATAAAAGATGATTATTCCTAAAAAAGTAGAAAAAGTTTTAAATACACACTTAGAGTTGGAAGCCGGTGCGTTTTTTAGTTATTTGTCGGTAGCAGCATGGTGCGAAAAAGAGGGCTTGGAAGGCTGTGCAAAATTTTACCGCAAACAATCCGATGAAGAGCATGTTCATTTCATGAAATTCTTCGATTATATCAATGAAGTCGGCGGGCATGCTATAGTCCCTGCGGTAAAGCAACCCAAGATAGATTTTAAAGACATTTTAGACGTATGCCAGCATTCCTTGAGTAACGAACAGAAAGTTACTAAATCGGTTTATAATTTACTGAAGATTGCCCAGCAAGAAGAAGATCATGCCACAGAAGATTTTTTACAATTTTTTGTAATGGAGCAACGCGAAGAAGAAGTACAAGCTACGCGTATCATCGACAAAATAAAATTAATCGGAAAAGGTGCGCAAAGCTTGTATTATATCGATAAAGAATTTGATAAATTGGTAGCTAAAAGAGATAATGAAGCAAAAGGCACGGCGGAATAATTTCTCAACCCACTTTTTTACTGCTTATCAAGAATAGTTCTATATTGAAATTAATGTTACCGGTTCAATAGTTTTTACCATAGCATTAGCATTTTTAAGCCAAAATTAAGCTGACGTTCTATATCTATTGCTTTAGGAACAATTTATTTTTTAATTTAACATTTGCAGCTTCATTTTTTATCCCCAAGAGTTGATAAATTATCTTTTTTTTGGTTAAATTTAGCCTTATTTCTATTAATGTTAATTTTATGAATACATGTTTTTATAGGTATTTGTTTTTGTTTTTGGGTATCCCTACTTTATTTGCTCAAAAAACACAAATTCCCGCTTCGGAAACGGCATTAAGCCCTATAAACAGAAAAGCAATATTTGCCGATAGATACACCTTTATTCCTACTAGTGAATATGAAGAATTAGTAAGCAAAAAAAATAATTTCGCCAAAGTAGATTCCTCCAATGCCGAAAGATTAGCAATGATAGAAACGTATATCTATTTATATGAATGGGAAGAGCAAAATAAACGACCGGTTTCCACACTATCTAAAGATGAATTAGAAAAACTAATGGATAAGCAGTTAGAACAAAATTTATCTAAAATTTTAAAAACGGTAAAATAGCAGTTATGAAAAATTTCTACCTTTTATTATTTGCCGGTTTATTCTTCCTTTTAAATCCGGTAAAAGCACAGATAACAGTGAGCGCTACGGGTTTATTTGGAGAAACAAAAAATATTGGCTGTGCTGTAAACACTTGTGGCTGTGGCGTTTTAGGAGCTTGTGGCTGTCAAGAAAAACGAGCAAAAATAGAATGCTCGGGCTGTGGTACTTATGATTGTTGGCAAGATGTTCCATCTTCTGTTACTATTACTTATACCCAATACTTCTATAGGTCTATTTGTGCAAATTGCAATACAGCATCTGCAAGTACATCAGTTAATTTGATGCCTATTAAAGATAATTACACACACACCACTTATGGCGAATATAACACAGTAGCTCCAACGACGGCAAGTTGGAGTATTGTTAACCCTACTGGATGCACCGCTACGTATAATGGTACAGTTTCTGTTTCCGGTAACGATAAAGGACAAAATTATAATAATCACATTTGTAATGCCGCAACTTTTCCAACGTTAAATCCCGGTAATACATTTACACTACCGACCTCCGGGAAAGACAACAATGAAGCTACTTGCACTAATGCGCAGCAAAATGAACCCAATAACCCTAAAAAAACAGTTTGGTATAAGTTTACAACAGGCGCTACCGTTGGCCCTTATGTTGATGTTAGATTAAAAAATACAAATTGTAATGGTTTTTTATGTGCTTATACCACCTTTTTAGCGGCTTATCAAAACGCTCCAGTCTCTTGCTCTAATTTAAGTGGTCTCTCTCAAATAACTACAGCGACTCAAGTACTAGGAGGGGCAAGCCTTCGAATTGACTGTCCAACCCCAAATACAACATATTATTTACAAGTAGATAGAATATCAGTTTCAGATGAGTTTGAATTTCAAATTGAAATTTCAACGCCTAATATTCCATCCGGTAAAGCAAATGACTTATGCTCCGGGGCGATAGATTTAGGCACTATCAATACTTTAGGGCAACAACTTGGCGATGCCACAGGAGCTAACAAATGGAATAACTATTGTGCTTCTACTGCCGGAGATCCAGACCCAAATTGGAAGCTCGCAGGAGTCGGTACTTCCCCCTACCAAACGGTTTGGTTTAAGTTCAATAGCGGTTCTCAACCAAGAATAGTAGATATAAATGGATATAACGACCCAGGTGGATGGGGCGACCAAATAGATTTAAAATTAGCCCTATACAAAGGACCATGCACCCCTACCAATGCTAACCTTATTGATAAAGCGTATTTTACACCACCCTTTAGCGAAAGTATTGACGGTGCATGCTTAGACGCTAATACTGATTATTATATTTTAGTGAGTGGTAGTAATTATGATTTTGCAACAGGGTCAACAAAAGAAGGTTTTTTTGGACTTACGGTAAAAGACAAAGGTATAATACCGGGCCCCAACTACATTTGCCAGCCCGCATCATCTAGTACGCCGGGTGTGGATGGCTATTTAGGTACGCTAAATAGCTCCTTTGATCCACGTACCACCACAGGCTCTGCCGCGGCATGGGATAATTCTGATTACGATTTGAGGGTAATGAACCAAACTACTGCTTGCGCAGATGTAAGTAGTGGAGAGCCTGATAATACCACGGCATTATCGGCACTAAACAATACGGTTTGGTATCGCTTCCGCACGCCTGCTGCCGATTATCCATCTGCACCCGCACTTGCCGGCTTGGCGCATACATATCGTATATATGTAGAGCGTTTAGGTTCTTCTAGTGCATTAACCTACCCTGCCGTTTACCTTTATGAAGAAGCGACACCGACTGCTCGTGCTTGCGGGGATAATAGCACAGATTATGCCAATTTAACCTATATAGACAGAGATGAAATAGACCCGATGCATATCTTTAATGGAGGAAATTCCGAAATAAAACGATTGTGCTTAAAACCTAATACCAATTATTATATTCAAGTAGATCCTGTTGGCGGTATTGGAAATTCTCACATAGATTTTAACCTTTGGGTGGTAAAAGACCAATTTCGTCCATCAGACATGATTTGCGAAGCTGTAGATTTAGGGTATATCACCACGAATGGATTATCTAATGGGGTAACAACCGGTGTTAATTGGTCGAACAATGGTCCGGGTTCTAAATTAGGAGGAGCAAAATTCTTCGGTCTGCCACATACCAATAAATGTACTTCGGCAGAAGCAGGTGAACCCAGTGCAACACCCGGCGGCCCCGGTGGTAGTGGCACACATACGGCAACGGTGTGGTATAAATTTACAACGGGGAGTGGTACTCCTCCCAATTGGATTTATTGGTATGAAAATGATAATCTTTTAACCAATGCCAACCGCGGCTCTGTTTGTATTGGTACAGGCTTTAACACAAAAGTTACTTTTTATAAAAATGTGTCTAACTATGCCTGCCCGGTAGGTGGAAACCTCGTAGCCGGAAACGAGATGAATATTCCGGGAGATCTATGTGACGTAACATTAGGAACGGGTTTTGGTGCCCCTTGCTACCAAGATATGTTCCGATTAAAATGCCCTGAACCCAATACCACCTATTACGTGCAAGTAGAAGATGCAGGAGCAATTTCTCTTTGTTATGAAGGACAATGGTCGTTTGATAATGGCCCATATAATATTACTACGGCTTCTGCATTAGGAGGCGCACCGATAAACGACAGTATCTGTGGAGCAATAGACTTAGGGGTAGTACCTAATGGCGGTCAAATAAATAATGGCGTAATATATGATAACTTCTGCGCCACGCCAGATTTGCAATGGCGTGCCGATTTTACACAACCTTTAGATGCCGATGTTTGGTTTCGATTTAGACCGCCAGCATCTGGTTCGGTATTGATAACTGCACAATCCGGGCCTGCAGGCTCGCCAACTATCGATAAAAATTTAGATATTCAAGCTGCTATTTGGGAGCCTATATTGGGGGATGGCACTAAAACTCATTGCTCTGATCCTCGCTTCTTATGGACGCCGATAATTGCACAAGACCACGGCATTTGCGAATTGTCGGAACAGCAAACAGGTTTCACTAACTGCGCTCTGGGCGGATTCTTCCCTTATGATATTTATAAAACTTGTGGTAATAGCGCACTTTGTAATGAAGGAAATAGCTTAATAGCTACCTGTTTGGATCCTAATAAATACTACTATCTTCAAATTGATGGAGGAAATTATGCCGGATGTGATTTGTTTAATGCCGGTGATTGTATTATGGGTTATTTTAAACTCCAAATTACAGATGCCGATTTAGGTTTATACAATAATGCTTCACCGGCAGATGTTGGTACGCCATATATAGCATTGGGTGTGCCGAATGCTAATTTAAAACATGATGAACCATGCTTTGCTCAAAACCTTACGATGAATGCATCAGGTACGGCGTATAATGCATTGAGTTGGGTAAAAATGACGAATAGATGTGCCACTTCTATAAATGACCCAATACCGGCAGAATGGGCCGCAAAAAACGCTTCAACGGACAAAACAGTTTGGGCAAAATTTGTTGCTCCACCAAGTGGTAAAGTGAAAATTAGAGCAGAAAATATTCCGCAGATAAAAGGTGATGCCGATTACCACGAAAATATTAACCTACAATTGGCCATTTATCAAACCTCCAATTGTTATGATAAGTGGAGGTTAGTAGAAGTAGGAAACGGACATGGCTTTGATGCAGCAGGCCCCGAAATTGACCCATTAAATAATGATGATTATATAGGGATTTGCGTGCCTTGTACAGGTACTTGTGGGTTTGATGAATATTACGTAGGCAGATGCTTAACACCCGGACAAACGTACTATATAATGATAGATGGAGAATCGGGTTCTGTGTGCAGTGCCGATGTAGAAGATGTAGAAGGAGATTTCAGAATTTCTATTCAAGAATTAAATGGAATACCAGCCTCTACTAATGACTCGATTTGTGATGCTTATAATATGACAGGTGTAAATACGCTAGCACTAAATGCTACCTACACTACTCCTATTGCTTTTAATAATGAATGTGCCTCTGTAGATGCTTCGTATGAAGGATCTGGTAAGGTAGCACAAAATATAGCAGGCACTGTATTTAATTTCAATGTAAAACATACACTTTGGTTTAAATTTCAAGCACCTGCTTCGGGAAAAGTAAAAATAGAAGCGCTTAATGATGGTTCTATCGATCCAATTGATTTGGGAATTTCCATTTTTGATATTCCTACTCAAAATTGCGCAGACATTCAATCCAAAGGGTTTAAGTTTGACAACGATTACGACCCTGCTGTTTTTGGAATCGCCAATAGCCAAGATGAAGAAATTACGGTTTCTTGTTTAGTGCCTAATCGTACTTATTGGGTGCAAGTAGATGGCAACAGAAACCCGAGTTTATGTGGTCCGATTGCCGTAGGATCAGATTGTGAAACAGGTCAATTTAAACTAAAAATTACACATTTACCTTCTGATCCAACGTATGCTAATAATGTTGTTTATTCTTCGCCGGTAACTACAAAACCGGGTGGTAACGATATGTTCTGCCAAGCTCATAAAGTGGTAAATGCAGGTGGCCCTTATAATGTATTCGATCAGAATACATATTTGAACCCGGGCGAAACCATTACATTCAATCATAATAATCGCTGTGCTACGGCAGAATACAATGAACCTGCGGCAAACGGCTGGGATTTGAATCCTTTCGATCAGGCATCAGACCCTACTGTTTGGTACACCTTTAATACCGGTCCGTCTTTAGGGCCATTGCGTCCGGGCGATATTACTATTCGTGTTACCAATCCATCGGGTACTTGCTTTGACCCGGATTTAGATTTATATGAATATAATGGAACATTTAATACGGCTGCATGTAATGCGCAAGCCACGACCGGTGCACAATTCAATCCTTTGCTGAGAGTAGGAAAAGGGATAGTTTTTAATGTTTTAAAACCACGAGAAGAAGAAATAAAGATAACTTGCCCTAAACCTAATACGACTTATTTCTTGCGGGTATTAGGCACTAGCGCTTGTCCATTATTTGGAAGCGATCAGGGAGATTTTACCCTATCTATTTCGATGAGTACTATCAATATTGATTTTCAAACAAACGATAATATTTGCGGTGCTACAAACGTAGGAAGTGGCAACTTGCCAAGTGGAGGCTCATTAACCTTAAATATGCAAAATAACGTATGTGCCACACAAGAACAAGGAGAGCCAAATACTTCTCAAAACTGTGTACAAAGCGAACCTTGCTATGACGAAACCGTGTGGCATAAATTTACTACAAGTGCCACTCCGGGTAGAGTTCAGGTGGTTTTGAAATCGTTGTTAGGGGTAGGAGGGTATAATTCTGTTCCCGTAGTTACAGTATATAAATATGTTCCGAGTGGTAATAATTGCTCCGCTACTCCATTTAATGGATTGGTAGAACTGGCTTCAGATATGGGATTTGCAACTTTATTAGGTATGGTAACCATCGATTCGGCAAAAATTACCCTTCCATGCGTTTCTCCAAATACTACTTATTATATTCAAGTAGATGGGGGAGATGCAGATATTTTTGGTATAACCCTTCCAACATTTACCGATAATTTTTATTACGATATTACTGTAAGAGATTTAGGTAATGGAACAGGAAGACCAGTGAACGATAACTTAGTAAATGCTATTCCGGTAGATAATGTTGCCCCAATAGATGGTATGTTGACCTCTGGAGGTATGCTTACCATTAACGGACATAACAGATGTGCTACCTGTGAAAATGGAGAAATTGGCGATTATTGCGGAAGTAATACAACAGACCATACCGCTCCATTTGGTGCCGAGGATGAAACCGTATGGTATTATTTTACTACTCCAAGCACACCAGGTGTGATTACGGTAAATGTAAAAGATGACCCTGCACAACCCGGTATTTTTAGCCCTGCATTTAGATTATATTACAATAATGGTGCTTCTCCTACCTATCGGTTAACAAACGCACCAACACCAAGCATTATACAAGAAGGTCCAGCCTCGGCAGGCCCAGCTACCGCTATTCAGCCTTGGACACAAGTATCCTACACCTGTTTATTGCCTAATCATAAATACTATATACAAGTCGATGGAAACGATAATGTAGCAGGTACTATGGATCAAGCTGATTTTATTGTAACAGTTACGGATGATGGCTCAGGAAACCCGGGACCATCCAACGATTTAATTTGTAATGCCGAAATACTTTCTATACCGGCAAATGGAAATACAGGAACATTGAGCAGAACAAATAAATGCTCTTGGGAAGAAGAAGGTGAGCCAAATACCAGCAGTAATATGGGAGGAACCGGAAATAATGTAACAGCAAATAATTACGATGAAACGGTATGGTTTTCTTTTGTTCCACCTACGGATGGAGATATTTCATTGACTTTAGAACCTATAAATGGAATGATTGGAGGTATTAATTATGTATTGTACCAAATGCCGAATACCTCAACAATTGCTTGCTCCGGCGCTCCGGCAGATATTCCCAATTGGACACAACTAACGCAGATAGCTACCGGTAGCGGATTGGTATTAAATACCGTTGGAACCTCTGACCAAGTTAATGCAACATGGCCTTGTCTGCAAGCGGGAAAACGCTACTACATTCAAGTAGATGGAAATGATTGGCCGGCTACTGCCGATGTGGGCGATTTTACTATCCGACTGTCACATGCTTCCAAAGCCTCACCCATAAATGATAATATTTGTGCGATAGGCGCTGTAGCCAACAATGGAAACTTCGGAACATTTACAACCTCGGCTACCGTAACTGCCACCAACCAAGATAATCGCTGTGCCACACAAGAAGTAGGAGAACCCGGAGTAAACGGCCCAATGAATGATATTACCGATCCGGGATACGATCATACATTATGGTACAAATTTACAGCCAGCAACACCGATGGCACTTACAGTATAAGTGTAAAAAATGTGGGTGCAGACCCAATAAATGCTTATATCGGATTATATAGACAAGATGCAACGGTTTGTTCAGGTGTTTCTCCATCATTTGGAAATCTTACATTGGTAAAAGAAACCCCGGCAGTGAATGGAGTTACAAATGACGAAACGATGAATTTGGAGTGTTGGGAAATAGAAGAAGGCAAAACATATTTTTTCCAAATTCAAGGATTTGATGGTGTTTTAGGAGGTGATGTAGGGGATAATTTCAATGTATCTGTAACATTTAATGCCGGCACTACAAATCCTGCTGATAATATTTGTACTGCTCCAACTGTTATTGTAGGTGGAGGAAATATAACTGCTGATAATAGATGTGCAACTACGCAACCTAACGAACCGGATATTTCTCCATCTCCCCAATCTCCGGCTGATGGTAGTGCTTATGACGAAACATTATGGTACACCTTTGTTGCTCCACCATCGGGTGAAGTACGAATCAATACCTCTGCATTTAATCCCGCATTACTATCTTTAAATGCAGATTTATATAGCCTTCCTACCGGATACAATTGTGCTATTTCTCCATTTGGAGGATTAACCAGAGAAGACAATATAGGATTTTTAACTGCCGCTTCTCCAACATGGGATTTAAGATGTTTAGTTCCGGGAAAAACGTATTATCTGCGCTTTGATGGCAACGATGGCGTATTGGGCATTCCACCGGATAGAGGAACGTGGAATTTTAATATTGCCAACTTAGACAATACTACGGTATATCCTTCGGTGGTAAATGATGAGCCATGCGGTGCTATTGATGTTACGCAATTTGTACGTACTTCACCATGTACTTCTGATAATCAATATTACACTAATGCATATAGTATCTTGTCTGCATCACCAAATGTAGATAAGGCTACACGCTCAATACAAGCAGTAGGTTGCAACGGAGTTTCTAACTGTAATGACTATTGGTTTAAATTTACAGTACCTTTAGATGCTACCGGTATCCGTATCCAAGGCAATGATGAATATCCGGCTCCTTATATCATAAATAATTCCCATGAACATATTGCCGTATATAGAGCCGTAGGCGGATGCGGAGGTACATTACAGCAGATCAATTGTGGAGATGGAGGTATAGGAAAAGATGTGGACTTCTCGTTAGCCGCATTCCCCGGCGAAACACTGTATTTGCAAGTGTTTAATGAAAATGCACCGGCAAGCCCGGCAAGCCCGGCATTTGGGTTCTGTGTTTCTGTAGATTGTCCTTCAAAATCAACATGCGCTGTAAATAATATTGCTTATGGTCAGGCACAATGCTGGAATTTGAATACCAACGGTGTCAATTTACAACCGCAATACTACGATTGTTTGAATGGTGCTAATAATTCGGTAAATTATTTCTCCTTTACTACAGATTGCGATGGAACACCGGTTGATACAGTAACCGTAGTGTTTTCAGTAACCACAATGGGATGTGGAGCTACAGCAATGTCTATGTTTAAAGACCAAACGCCGTGCGCTGTACCATTAGGACAATATGATGATATCTTAGTAAACTGTGCGGTATTCCAAGAAGTATCCGGAGGAACCACTGCAACCAACTTTACTTCTACTTTTATATTACCGGGATGCTCTACGTATGTAATGCAGATTATCGGTAATAAAAATGATGCCAGTTGTGCATCGTCAGGGCAAGTGTTAATTGTAAAAACAACATTGCCGCCTACGCAAGTTCTGCCGGTTGAGTTGACCACCTTTACGGGGTATAATAACGGCAGTGTAAATGTATTAAACTGGACTACGGCATCAGAATCAAATTCACTGAAATTTGAAGTAGAGAAGAGCTTAGATGCTGTAAATTTTGAATACATTGGTGAACGACCTGCCGCAGGAAACAGCAACACTCCACGCAGCTATACTTTAGATGATCCGCATCCTGTTTTAGGAAATAATTACTACCGTTTAAAGATTATTGACAGAGATGGTAAATTCAAATATTCGGATATTGTGGTGATAAAAGTGAATGAACTTAATACAGCTGCCGATGGAATTGTGTCTGTTTATCCAAATCCTACAAATGATAAATTAAATATCGTTTATCAATCTTCAATAGAACAAAGCGTACATCTCAATGTATATAATCCTATCGGGCAAAGTTTATTCTCGGACGGATATAACATGAATGCCGGATTGAATACAATTGTATTAAATGTACAGCCACTTGCAAAAGGTATGTATATTTTAGATATGCAAAGTATGGGCAGTGGTACAAAGTATCAATCGAAGTTTGTGAAAGATTGATATAATAAGTAAACAAGTAATAGCACAGTCGGGCACAAGTGTATTGGCCGACTGTGTTGTTATTATGCAACCAATCTAAACCAAGCGAATCGATAAGATGAAAAGGCCTTGTTTTTTCTGACGGCACATTTTTAAAACTAATTTTTCCAATACACAGTAAACTCTTTTGCCTATTTGCAAACACACCACCGATATTCCAAAATGCAAAGAACTTGCACTTGTCAATAGTATCAACTTTTTACTTATAAACAGGCAATGCAATTTTTAATCAACAACGAGGGTGTAAATCAAATTATATGTTAACTTTGATATGTATAAATCAAAAATTGAACAATGACCCCAAAAGAGGAAGCATATATCAAAATAGAAAAGTTAGTAAAGCGTTTTGACGAACAAAAAGAATTTTATAAAAAATCTGACTACAACGAAACACAAACAAGACGTGATTTTATTGACCCTTTTTGGAAAGCGCTCGGTTGGGACATGGACAACGAAAACGGCTATGCCGAAAGCTATCGTGAAGTAATCCATGAAGATCGCATAAAAGTTGGCAAGGCAACAAAAGCACCGGATTATTCTTTTCGGCTTGCTGGCGGAAAAAAACTTTTCTTTTTGGAAGCTAAAAAACCAAGCGTCTTTATCAAAGACGAAATTCAACCGGCATACCAAGTGCGTCGATATGGTTGGAATGCGCAAATGGCAATCAGCGTAATTAGCGACTTTGAAGAGTTTGCCATTTACGATTGTACCAATAAACCCAAACCAACAGATAAAGCCAGTAATGCCCGAATAAAATATTTAACATATACAGACTACTTAAAAGAGTTTGATTTTATTTGGGAAATATTTTCAAAAGAACATGTTTTAAAAGGTAGTTTTGATAAATACATTGCAAGCAACAAATACAAAAAAGGAACTACAACGGTTGATAAGGAATTTTTACAATCGTTGGATAAATGGCGTGTGGAATTAGCCTTAAACATTGCCTTGCGCAATAAAGATATTGGCGAAGACGAACTCAACTTTGTGGTACAACATACCATTGACCGAATTATATTTTTGAGAATTGCCGAAGACCGAGGTGTCGAACTTTATGGAGAGCTACAGAGTTCGGTTAAGGCAGGTAATTTCTATGAAAACTTATTGCGTAACTTTTACGGTGCCGACCAAAAATACAACTCGGGGCTTTTTGATTTTAAGAAAGATAAAATCAGCGATAAAATTACGATTGACAATAAAGTTATTAAAAGCATCCTTTCTGAGCTTTATTCCCCCATTTCTCCGTACGAATTTTCTGTTCTTTCTGTCGAAATCTTAGGAAGTGCTTACGAGCAATTTCTCGGAAAACAAATTACGCTTTCTAAAAGTGGAAAAGCCGTTATTGAAGAAAAACCCGAAGTGCGCAAAGCAGGCGGCGTGTATTACACCCCGCAATACATTGTGGATTACATCGTAAAAAACACGGTAGGGAAATTGGTAGAAAACAAAACACCAAAGGAAGTAAGCAAACTAAAAATATGTGATCCTGCTTGCGGTAGCGGTAGTTTTTTGTTGGGAGCATATCAGTTTTTACTCGATTGGCATAAAGATTTTTATACGCATTCCGATAGTCATCGGAACGGCAAGCCAAGCAAAGGCAGAAAAGACGATGTGCTTACGCCAAATGGCGAATTAACAACAGCAGAAAAGAAGCGCATTTTAATCAACAATATTTATGGAGTGGATTTAGACAGCAACGCTGTTGAAGTAACCAAACTTTCGTTGTTGCTTAAATGCATGGAAGGTGAAACGCAAGCGAGTATTGAAACGCAGCTAAAACTTTTTCACGACCGAATTTTGCCAACATTGGATAATAACATCAAAAGCGGAAACTCGTTGATTGATTTAGATTATTACGACGGTCAATTTGAGATAGAAGAACGAAAAGTAAAGCCTTTCTCTTGGCAAAAAGCATTTCCCGAAGTGTTTAATAGAGATGTAGAAATTGATATAAGATTGCCCTACAAAAAACAATATGAAAAAGTAAAAAAGCTACATACCGATACCGATCAACTTATAAAACAATTAAGGGTAGAGGAGCCACCCACCACTTACGGTAAAAAACACAATTCGGGCTTTGATATAATCATCGGAAACCCGCCTTATGTAAAGGTTTCGGATAAAATTATTTTCAATTATTTTAATCAAAAATTCATTCATCAGGATTACCAACAGGATTTGTATTTACTTTTTTTAGAGCAATATAAACACCTATTAATTACAGGAGGAAAATTAGGTGTAATCATTCCTAATACCTGGCTGCAAAGTATTAAATTCCGAAACATCAGGCAATATTTGGTAAACGAATACTATTGGGAGCGAATTTTGCATATTAAAGATCATATTTTCAAAGCCGTTGTGGACACGCATGTTGTGATTTTTGAGCGGAACAATTACATCAAAAATTATGATGTTGCAATTGATATTTTGGAGAAAAAAGAAATCACACCGCTACATATTATCAATCAAAACGAACTGCCCGATAATGGCGATATTATTAATATCTTAGCCAATGATGACGAAAAAAAATTGTTTGAGAAAATAAAATCAAAATCAACATTTATCAAAGATGAGTGTTTTTCAAATGTTGGCGTAAAACCATTTCAGGTTGGTAAAGGAAAACCCAAGCAAACACGAGAAATTGTAGATGCAAAACCTTTTGTTGTTGAAAATGCACCAAAGCCCAAAGGTAAAAATTGGCTGCCACTTTTACGTGGAAGTTTAATGAACCGATATGCTAATTTTTGGCAAAATAATAGTTGGATTAATTACGGGGAATGGCTTGCAGAGCCTAAAAGCTCAGCAATTTTCGAAGCAGAAGAAAAGATTATTGTTCGTCAAACCGGCGACAAAATTGTAGCAACCATTATTGAGAAAAATGTAATTGCACGAGATAATTTACACATTATAATATCAAATGACATCGAACATAAATTTATATTGGGCTTGCTAAATTCCACTTTGACAGATTTTTATTATCAGCAAATCAATCCAGAACGTGGTGAGGTTTTGGCACAAGTAAAGAAAGGGCACGTTGAGCAATTGCCAATTCCCGAAAATGTTTCAGACAAACAACAAACCGAAATTATAAAATACGTTGACCAACTTTTGCAGCTTAATAAAGAAAAACAAGAAACAAAATTGGAAAGTAAAATCGAACAATTTCAAAACCGAATTGATTATTACGAAGATAAAATCAATCAAATCGTATATCAACTTTATGAGTTAAGTGAAGAGGAGATAAAAATAATAGAAGGGAAATGAATACAACCACAAAACATAATCTGCAAGATGCTAAGGACAATGCAGAAAAATATATCGAGCAAATGAAAACCATGAGCGATAAGAAGCTGAGCAAACACATAGAACTCTTTCGCTTGCAAATGGAAAAAGCATACAAAGACAAAAACTTTGAAGCCTATGAGCTGATTTTTGAATATGAAAAGCAGACTATTGAGGCGAGAGTAAGCAAAAACTGCAAATAATACAACTGCCAACATCATACGTAGCTATACCGCCAACTCAATGGTTTTAGTTTTATTTCTGCAAATAGTATATTTGCACTATGCACGAAGAAATACTGAAACAACTTTTTTGCGATTTTTTTAAAGAACCTTGTGAGGTTATCCTCCAATTGCCGCAAGCCGGCTCCGATAGAATATATTTCCGACTGAAGAGCAGTACTAAAAGCGCAATAGGTACTTATGGAAAAGATACAAAAGAAAACGATACGTTTATCCATCATACCCTTCATTTCTCCAAACTCAATATTGCAGTCCCGCATATTTATACGGTTAGCGATGATCGACAATATTATTTGCAAGAAGACTTGGGAGACACAGCCTTGTATGCTATCATTAAAAAGGAAGGGATTTCTGAAAATGTAAAAAAATATTTGAAAGAAGTATTGGTGCAGTTGGCAAATTTGCAAATTGCAGGTGCCGCAAATTTTGATTTTAACACCTGCTATCCGATTCAAGAGTTTAACCGCAGTTCTATGTTTTGGGATTTAAACTCATTCAAATATTATTTTGCACGTGTAGCCCGAGTACACTTTAGCGAAATAGAATTAAATAAAGATTTTCATACACTATGTAATTATTTATTAGAAGAAAAGCATACGTATTTTATGTTCCGCGATTGTCAATCTCGGAATATAATGATACATCAGGGCAAGCCTTATTTTATCGATTACCAAGGAGGAAGAAAAGGTGCTTTACAGTATGATGTTGCTTCCTTGTTGTGGCAAGCAGGTGCAAAAATTCCGTATCCTGTTCGCGACGAATTATTTGATTTTTATACACAATGCGTGGCCGCACAAATTTCTATCCATCCACAAGAATTTAAAGCGCGTTATTATGCCTTTGTGTTTATTAGAATGTTGCAAGTATTGGGAGCGTATGGGTTTAGAGGGTTAATTGAGAAACGCAATCATTTTATAGAAAGCATAATTCCTGCATTAGAAAATGTAAAATGGTTTTTGGAAAATATTACCTTAAAAATCCAACTGCCGGAGCTTACGAATGTATTACAACAGTTGATAATTTCCGATGTGTTTAAACCTCAATTTATTGATGGTGCACATAAACCATTAATCATACAAATAAATAGCTTTTCTTACAAAAGAGGACTACCTACAGATACCAGCGGAAACGGTGGCGGCTTTGTGTTTGACTGTCGTGGGCTGCACAACCCCGGTCGGTATGAACCCTATAAACAACAGACCGGAAAAGATAAACCTGTTATAGATTTTTTAGAAACGAATAGTAAAGTAAAAGAATTTTTAGAAGGTGTTTACAAAGTAATAGACATTACTATACAGGATTATTTAGAGCGCAATTTTGAACACCTTCAAATCAATTTTGGCTGCACCGGAGGACAGCACCGAAGCGTATATTGTGCCGAACAAACAGCAAAATACATCAACGGAAAATACAACATGAATGTGCGGATACGGCATATAGAACGGGAATTGCAAGGTCAATTTATTTGATGCCGTAAGCGATTTATTTTTTTGTTGCTTGTAGTGAATAATAATTTGTTTTTTTGTTTGTAGAGCGTACCAACCAATAGTGGAAATGCTTATTTTCGTTTTGTAAAGTCCAATAAGTTCATGAAAGCCATGATATTTGCTGCCGGATTAGGAACTCGGCTAAAACCCATTACAGACCATTGCCCCAAAGCATTAGTAAAAGTAGGTGGAAAGCCTATGTTGCAACATACTATCGAGCATCTAAAAAGATATGGGGTAAATGAAATTATCGTAAATATACATTACCTCGGACAACAGATTGTAGATTTTTTACAGCAACAAAATAATTTTGGTATTTCTATTTCCATCTCCGACGAAACAGCAAAAGTGTTAGAAACCGGCGGCGGATTGTGGAATGCACGTGATTTTTTCAAGGATACACAGCCTTTCTTAGTTTGCAATGCAGATGTGCTGACCGATATTGACCTACAAAAATTTTACAATAAACATATTTCCTCTAATGCTATTGCTACATTGGCGGTGCGGCACCGTTCTTCTTCTCGTTATTTACTATTTGATGAAAAAGAGTTTTTATGCGGATGGAGAAATGTAAAAAAAATGGAAGAAAAAATTCCACGCAAAACCTCCTCCGGCAAGTTGCAAGAATTAGCATTTAGCGGCTACCAATTTTTAGCTCCCGAAATTTTTAAAACCTGCAAACGCGAAGGGGTATTTTCGATGATTGATTGGTATTTAGATATCTGCGCTACGCACCGCATTCAGTCGTATTTACACAATGAAGACAGTTGGATAGACATAGGCTCGCCCGAACAATTGGAGCAAGCGAACCAACTATTTAATTCAATACATTAAATTGAAACTTGCCATATAATGGCCGATGGTCAGACAGCCAGTCGCCATTGGCATCTAAGAAATCATTTGCCGGCAGTGCATAATCTAAAAGCGAAAGCTGTATAGTGTTGTTGCTTCTGTAAAAAAGTTTATCTACCACTTCATCCCAATCCGTCACGCCATTTTGCGTGGGATATACTCCATGTTTTTCTTTTTCTACCCAAGCGTCTTTAAAGCCTAATGCAATAAGTTCTCTGATGTTGTCGCCGGTGCGTGTGTATCGGCAATTGGTATCTCCCATTACAATTACGGCATGGTCTTTAGAGCGAAATTTAATGTACTCACACAACTGTAAAATATTTTTTCTTCTCGCGGCTAAGTCGCCACTGTCGGAGCCGGCATTGCAGTGTAAATCATATACATCTATATAAGCAATAGCATTTAATTTTATTCTGGAATACGTAAATCCCTTGGGGGTTAGACAGTCGAATCCATGGCAGTTATCCCATGCGGTACGCATATAATTCAAAATTGGAAATTTGGAAAACATATTTAATCCATCTCCTAATCCGCCTTCTTTTGCATAGTATTTACTCTTGTACGGGTGATGGTCGTCTTTGGTTAATACATCGTGGTAGTAAAAATCTTCTTGCACATTTACGATATCATATTTATTTAATCGAGGGCTAATGAGCGGAGTGTGCAATGCGGGAAATTGATCGAAGTTTACGCCTTGTGGAAGTCCGGCAACATTATACGATAATGTAGTGAAAGTGCCGGTTTTAGAATAATCTTCTTTTATATTCTTTTGGCAAGCACTACTAAATATGATGGCAATAGCAGCAAATAATAAACGAGATCTCATATTCTGAAATTACGTTTTTTATCCGGATAATAAAAAAAAGAGTAACAATTTTTGCTACTCTTTTTACTGGTTATAGAAAAATGGATAGATATTATGCAATATTTGCAGATGCTGAAGCGAGTTCTTCATCGAAGGCACGTTTGCCTATCAATTCTTCTAAGTCGGTTTTAAATAAAATTTCCTTATCTAATAATGCTTTTGCCAATTTATTCAATTGCTCTCGCTTATCGGTTAATAAATTAAGTGTACGTTGGTAGGCATCATCTATTAATTTTCTGACCTCATCGTCTATTACTCTTGCCGTATCTTCAGAGTATGGTTTTGTGAAAGTAGTATCTTGTTGAGGATCGTAGAAAGAAACATTTCCTACTTTATCATTCATGCCATACACAGTTACCATGGCATAAGCCAGTTGGGTAATGCGTTGCAAATCGTTCTGTGCGCCGGTAGATATTTTTCCGAAAACAATTTCTTCCGCAGCACGTCCGCCGAGGGTCATGCAAATCTCATCCATCAGTTGCTCGGTACGGTATAGGTATTGTTCTTTTGGCAAATATTGCGCATAGCCTAATGCTGCAATTCCACGTGGTATAATGGTTACTTTTAACAATGGATGCGCATGCTCTAAATACCACCCGCAAATGGCATGTCCGGCTTCGTGGTAGGCGATAATTTCTTTTTCGTGCGGAGAAATAATTTTATTTTTCTTTTCCAATCCGCCAATACTTCTGTCAATGGCCTCATTGAAATCATCTATATCTACTTGTGTTTTTTCCTTGCGAGCAGCAACTAATGCGGCTTCATTACAAACATTTGCAATTTCGGCTCCTGCAAACCCCGGAGTTAAAGAGGCTAACTTTTCGGGAGTTACGGTTTCTCCCAATTTGGTTAGTTTTTTCAGATGCACTTTAAATATTTGCTCTCTGCCTTTTTGATCCGGCTTGTCGATAGATATTTGTCTGTCAAAACGACCCGGGCGCAAGAGTGCCGAGTCTAATACATCCGGTCGGTTAGTGGCTGCCAGCATAATGATGCCTTTATCGCCGCTGAATCCGTCCATTTCTACTAGTAATTGGTTTAAGGTACTTTCGCGCTCATCGTTACTTTGCATCATGTTTTTTCCGCGTGCACGTCCTACGGCATCTATTTCGTCGATAAAAATAATGCAGGGTGCTTTTTCACGGGCTTGTTTAAATAAATCCCGTACACGAGAGGCGCCAACGCCTACAAACATTTCTACGAAATCGGAACCGGAGATAGAGAAAAATGGCACTTGTGCTTCGCCCGCCATGGCTTTTGCCAGCAATGTTTTTCCTGTTCCCGGAGGGCCTACCAATAACACGCCTTTGGGTATTTTTGCACCTAATGCCGTGTATTTTTTGGGGTTTTTCAAGAAATCTACTACTTCTTTTACCTCTTCTTTGGCTTCGTCTAACCCTGCAACGTCATCGAAAGTGATATTTACTTTCACATCTTTGTCGTATAAATTGGCTTTTGATTTTCCAATATTAAAAATTTGACCGCCGGGGCCGCCCATACCTCCTGTAGCCCTGCGCATCAAGAACATCCATAAGCCTACTAAAAGTATAACCGGAAATAACCAACTGATGATATCGAATATACCTTTGCGGTATTCATTATTTACCTTTATCAAACTATTGTAAGGAGTGTTGCTCTGCAAGGCATCTAAGCGTTGTTTGAAGGCATCGATAGAGGTAATTTCAAAGGAAAACTGTGGCCCTTTATTTAACGATTTTAATTTAGTATAGCGAACGTCGGCATATTGTTTTTTTGCTTTTAAAGAATCTTCTTTTAGATAAACTTCTACTTGCTCTTTATTGACAATGGTGATTCTGTCCACATCTCCTGAGGGTACTAAATTTCTGAAGAAATCATCTTCTGAAATTTGTTTGATTTGAAAATTAAGTGTAAAGAATTGCGATGCTAATAATCCAATTAATAATATTCCAAACAGCCAGTAGCTGTTAAATCCTCCTCCCTTTTTCTTTTTCGGCGCTTCATTTTCCGGTAAAAAATCCATTTCGTTCTGTTATTTATATTTTTAGTAATTTTTATTTCTATACTCCAATTAAGATACAGCATTTAATGTATCTTAATTATTAATTGTTTTATTCGTCAAAATGTTGGGAGTGTGCATCGCTCCATAAATCTTCCAATTGGTAAAATTCTCGCTTTTCTGTTTGAAAAACATGCACTATTACCTCTCCGAAATCCAACAAACACCACTCTCCGTTAGAACGCCCTTCGAGATGAAAAGGTTTCATTAGTAATTGTTTTTTCACTTCTTCTTCTACATTGTCTATAATTGCTCGTGTTTGAGTAGTAGAAGCACCGTCACATACAATGAAGTAATCTGACATGGCTTCGTTGATATGGCGCAAATCCATGCATATAATATTATTTCCTTTCTTATCTTGGATGGCTTTTATTATCACATCACATAAACTGTCAGCAGAAACTACTTTAGATTTTTTTCGGGGTTTAATTTTTTTCTCCAATTACTATTTTATTTATAAATTCACTCAAAGCTACAAAATTTTGGAAATTAATGTAAATAACACGCTTTTCACAGGAAAGTTCTTTCTACACTTACCCTCAGTAGATTCTACGAATAACTATGCTAAAGAATTAATTGCAAAAAGCAGTCCAATTGATGGGACTGTCATTTTAGCAGATGAACAGTATGCCGGACGTGGGCAAGTAGGGAATACTTGGCATTCGGAAGCAAAGCAAAATTTGACATTTAGCATTATTTTTCAAACCTCATTTTTGCGGGCAACAGAGCAATTTTGGTTAAATATTGCTGTTTCGCTGGGAATTTGTGATGCGGTAAACAGCTATTTATCGGGTTTTGGAAAATTAAACTCTTCCTCCACTGCACTTACGGCTACCATAAAATGGCCGAACGATATACTGATTGGTACTAAAAAAATTGCCGGTATTTTGATTGAAAATACAATTCAGGGCAATTTTTTGAAACATTCAATTATTGGTATCGGCATAAATGTAAATCAAACACATTTTGAGGATATGAACAAAATTACAAGTATGCAATTGGCGACCGGAAATAGATTGCAACGCGATGTGTTTTTCAAAGAGTTATTACTGCATATAGAGCACTATTTTATGTTGTTGAAATCGAAAAAATTGAAGCGATTAAAATCAGAATATGTAATGAAATTATACAATTATCAAAAGATTGGTCAGTATAAAAAAGGCGATTTACGATTTGAAGGTAAAATAATAGACGTGGAACAATCGGGAGTCTTGGTTATGGAAATATTCGAAAATAACACGATACGGGCAGTAGAAAAATTTATGTTTAAGGAAATAGAATTTTTGAGATAAAAAATCACACGGTTAAAAGGAGTATAATATATTTTTACGCTTCAACTACTTTTCGCTCTCTAGTATTACCGCAATACAAGTTGTTGTCTTGTAAATCTTTTCCCTATGTAATTGTAGCAGAAGCACTGCTAAATCGGCATGGCGCTTTGGCGAAGTACATCTAAAAAAACAAATATATTGGGAAAATGCAGACGACTTACTGTATAATGAACTTGCTATTTTTTAGATATATCTCATTAAATCTTCCTCATCGTTTGAATTATTGAGCGGCTTTCTTATTTTCGCCAAAACAGTTTTATCATGACAGTATATCCGGTGGGTACAAAATTAGAACATCCAAAATTTGGTGTAGGCGTAATTATTGATGATAGCGACGAATATACCTATCAAATTTACTTTAAAGAACACGGCGAAAAAGAACTCTCCAAAAATTTTGATGGGTATGTGGTTTTAAAACATATAGAAAAAGCACAGGATGCTGTTTCTATAGAACAAATAAAGTCTATTTTAGAAAATATTATCGAGCCACTAACAGCACCTATCGAAGATTGTAAGATTGCAGAAAAATGGGAGGGAGGCAATTTGATAATGCAACCGAAAGACAAAAGTTTGCAGGCTAAAGAAATTCCAATCGAAGCCTTTTTTCATAAAATTGTGATGACCCGAGACAGATTGCGAGTAATGGAGCAAAAAATAAATGCCTCTAAACTTACAGATGCCGAGAAAGTGGAATTACAGCAATATATTACCAGAATCTATGGCTCGCTGACCACATTCAATGTTTTATTTCGATTTAAAGACGACCAATTTAAAGGCACCGGCGGGGCCGATTAATTGTATTTCAACGCGTTTGGTATGTTTTTATCTTGCTATATAAAATAAATTTGTTTAACTTTCGTTATTCGTATAAATACAATTTTATGCAACAAATTTCTACACCCGAACTTCTTGTAAAACAGCTTTATAACGAAACCAACCCAATTGAGGCTGCTGCTGTGCAACAGGCAATAGACAATAATCCTGAAATGGCAGATTTGTACACCTCCCTGCAAGAAGTTAAAGCGGCAATGGAGGAATCCGATGGAGAAAGCCCATCGGTAAGGAGTATAGAAAAAATTTTAACCTACTCCAATGCTAAAACGCTTGAAGAAATTCATTGAACGATAAATTATTACCCCGTAAAAGGTAGAATAATTAGCCGTTGTACGGCTTAATTTTTATTTTTGCACAAAAAAAACGTGGCATCGAAATCGAAACTACAAAAATTTGCAGAATTAGCACAAAACCCCATCGTGTTTGAGAAAAACCCCGAGATGAAAGGGAAGTGGAATACGGATTTTTTTAAAAACAACCATCCGATAATTTTAGAATTGGCCTGCGGTAAAGGCGAATATACCAATGGAATGGCAAAATTATTTCCCGAGAAAAATTTTATAGGGATGGACATAAAGGGCAATAGAATATGGAGTGGCGCACGTATCACTGAACTGGAAGGGTTGCAGAATGTTGCCTTTATCCGCGATCAGATAGACCATGTTGCCGACTATTTTACCGAAGGAGAAATAGCAGAAATTTGGATTACTTTTTCCGACCCTTTTCCTCGAGATAGCGACGCTCGCCGCCGGCTGACTTCTTCTAAATTTTTACCGATTTATAAAAAAATAATTCAAGTCGGAGGTTGTATTCACGTAAAAACAGATAGCGATTTGTTGTATGCGTTCACAAAAGAAATGCTACAAGAAACTCCATCAGAAATTTGTAAAGATTACAATGATGTATATGCATTAAATAAAAATGAAGAACTGCACGGCATTCAAACGTACTATGAGAAAATGCACTTGCTGGACAAACGAACCATTAAGTATATAAGCTTTAAATTGCACTAACCGACAATTTTGCTATCGTCTTATTGCAAATAAAAAAAGCCACGAATGTACGTGGCTTTTTTCTTAAAGTTATATCGGGTTAAGAGGCTAATTCTTCTTCAGAGATAAACACACCGCTATCATCTACGTCAGAGATAATTCTTCCGCAATGCTCGCAAGTGGTAATCATTCGCTTGGTGCGTATTTCCGATTGCGTTTGTGGAGGAATAAATCCGAAGCAGCCGCCGCAAGCACCTCTGCTCACTTTTACTACGGCTAATCCATTTTTGTATGATTTACGAATTCTTTTGAATGCATTTAGCAATCTGTCTTCAATTTCACCTTCCATTTCTGCCGCTTTTGCCGTCAATTCTGCTTCCTCTTTCTCCGTATCTTTAATAATATTTTGCAGCTCTTTTCTCTTTGCTTCCAAATCTTTCTCTTTGCTGTCTAATCTTTTTTGGATTTCATCCAATTGTTTTTGATGGTTTTCAATAGTGAAATTCGCTTCTTTAATTTTTTTCTCTGCTAATTGAATATCCAATTTTTGTAATTCAATTTCTTTGTTTAAAGCATCAAATTCGCGATTGTTTTTTACATTATGTAATTGCTTGTCGTACTTTGTAATCAGCGTTTGTGCTTCTTTCATCAATGTTTTTCTGTTCTCTATTTCCTCCTGAGCTTCATCTATCTCCGTTTGTACTTTTGCTACACGCTTTTTGGTACCCGTAATTTCATCTTCTAAGTCAGAAACTTCGATAGGTAATTCCCCTTTTAAGATATGGATGGCATCTATTTTGGAGTGAATAGCTTGTAATTGCTCTAATTGTTCTAACTTGTCAGCGACGGTGGTCAGTTCTTTCTTACGTGCCATTTTTAGATATAATTTATTGGATTAGTGTTAATTGTCGAAATTTGAACCGCAAAATTAATAAATTTTTCTGACAATATCTTGTTAAATAATTGTACTGTAAATTGCTCGCTCTCATAATGCCCAATATCTGCGATAACAATTTGATTGTCAGCGTCAAAAAATTGATGGTATTTAAAATCGCCCGTAATAAATATATCTGCTTGTTGGGCAATGGCATGCGGCAGCAAGAAACTGCCGGCGCCACCACACAATGCCACTTTATGTATTTTCTGCTTGCGCAAAGCGGTATGTCGGATACATTTTGTCTTCATTTTTTTCTTTAGCCATTGCAAAAAATCACCTTCCTTCATCGGCGTTTTCAACTCCCCAATCAATCCGGAGCCTACTGCTTGGTAGCTATTGTCAAGGGTAATAAGCTCATACGCAATTTCTTCATACGGATGATGCATTTGCAAGGTATTTAAAATCTTTTTTTCTAAATAAAACGGGAAAATAACTTCTATTTTTTCTTCCGGCTCGGTACTTCGGATATTGCGTTTCCCTATCGTCGGATTCGAGTCCTGATTTCCTTTATACGTGCCAATTCCACTTACGCTATAGCTGCATTCACTATAATTTCCGATGCGCCCGGCACCGGCAGCAAATAAGGCATCTAACACGGCAGTTTTATGGCTTTGAGGTACGTAGGTATATAATTTTTTCAGTACCTTTTTCTTAGGATCTAATATTTTTCTGTTTATCAAATTTAATTTATCCGCAATGATAGCATTTACCCCCCATTGCACATTATCCAAATTGGTGTGACAGGCGTAAATAGCAATGTCATTTTTAATGGCTTTCAGCACCACTCGCTCGATGTAATTTTTTCCGGTAATTTGTTTTAAGCCGGAAAAAACAATAGGATGATGTGCAACAATCAGATTGCATTTTTTGGCAATAGCCTCTTCCACTACTGCCTCTATGGTGTCGATGCAGAGCAGCACGCCGGTGCAAGTTGCCATTCTGTCACCTATAATCAATCCGGAGTTATCATACGCTTCTTGGTATGGAATTGGTGCAAAATTTTCTATTGTTTCAATTATTTCGGCTATTTTCATACAGTTATTTATAAAACGAATTTAGCGATTTTTGAATTAGATGAGTAAAGATGGCTTTAATTACTAAAATAGTACTCTTCCCGTTTGCCGTTTTGTATGGTGGTATTATTTGGCTGCGCAATGGCTTGTACAAATCTAATTTCATTGGCTCTACCGATTTTGAGATACCCGTTATTAGCATAGGAAATTTGAGCATGGGCGGCACCGGAAAAACGCCATTCGTAGAATTATTGATTGAATTGCTACATAGTGAATATAAAATGGGTGTACTGAGCCGAGGGTATAAACGAAAAACTAGTGGATACATAGAAGTACATCCTTCCCATACCGCTAAAGAGGTAGGAGATGAGCCGCTGATGCTAAAAATGAAATATCCCGATGCGAACGTTGCAGTAGGTGAACAACGGGTTATTGCTATTCCTCAATTACTTGCTACACATCCAGATGTACAAGTGATTGTATTAGATGATGCTTTTCAACATCAGAGCGTGCGCCCCGATATAAATATTTTGCTGACGACTTATCAAAAGCCTTTTTATGCTGATGCAATTTTACCTTTAGGCACCTTGCGGGAATGGGAATCCGGAAAGGTGCGTGCAAATATAGTGGTGGTTACTAAATGCCCGCAAGCGATAAGCAAAACCGAGCAAGAGCAGATTAGATTAAATTTGAAATTAAATGAAAAACAAAAGGTGTTTTTTGCCACTATGGAATATGGCGTGCCATATAATATTTTAAACCCATCGGATAGATTTTTCTTTGATTCGCAAAAGCCGGTTTTGTTAATCACCGGAATTGCAAATGCTGCTCCCTTAAAAGATTTTTTGCAAACCCAAACGAAAGAAGTCATCTTTTTTAAGTTCGACGACCATCATTTTTTTTCCGAATATGAACTGGAAAATATAGTGAAAAATTACGCTCATTTTTCTCGTTGGATAACAACAGAAAAAGATGCGGTGCGGTTAGCATTACACAAAGATTGGTTGATCAAAAACAATATCACCGTTTATTGTGTACCTATAAAAACTAAATTAATCGGAGAGGGTGCTGCCGAATTTTCTAAATTGACAAAAGGTTTTTTAGATTTTTTCTATAAAACAGAAACACTAACCCCAACCGACAATACCAAGAGTAGTGAAAATGACAGTGCGACACCGCAATCATCTGGCGATAGGCAAAAACTTGATAATTTTGGTGCGCATAACCCAATATTTTAGGTAAATTTGGTCGAAATAAAAATTTAATATAAGAAGACTTGAAAACACATCATAAAATAATAAACGGAGACAGCAGACTTATGGCAGAATTGCCCGATAATTCGGTGCATTTGGCTATAACTTCTCCACCTTACTGGCAGTTAAAAGACTATGGTACAGACAACCAAATTGGGTTCCACGATAGCTACGAAAATTATATCAATAATTTGAATTTGGTTTGGAAAGAGTGCTACCGTACGCTGAACAATGGTTGCAGGTTGTGTGTGAACATTGGCGACCAATTTGCTCGAGCAGTTTACTACGGGCGTTACAAAGTTATTCCTATTCGTGAAGAAATCATCAAGTTCTGCGAGAACATCGGCTTTGACTATATGGGGGCTATTATTTGGCAAAAGGTGACGACTTCAAACACCACAGGCGGTGGCGTTCAAATGGGTTCGTATCCATATCCAAGAAACGGAATTTTGAAGTTAGATTACGAATTTATTTTGGTGTTTAAAAAATTAGGCGACAGTCCGAAACCAACCAGAGAACAAAAAGAACTTTCCAAAATGACTGCCGAAGAATGGAACACCTATTTTGCAGGGCATTGGAATTTTGCAGGAGCAAGACAAAGCGGGCATATTGCAATGTTTCCCGAAGAATTGCCAAGACGACTAATCAAAATGTTTTCGTTTGTTGGCGAAACTATTCTTGACCCATTCGCAGGAAGCGGAACAACTGCATTGGCAGCAAAAAACACAGATAGAAATTCGGTTGGTTTTGAAATCAATCCCGAATTTATCCCAATCATCAAAGAAAAATTGGAAGTTCATCAGAAAGATTTGAACGAAACGACCTACGAGTTTATAGAACAAAAAACATTGAAAACCGACTTTGAAAAGGAAATTCAAAAACTACCTTACATTTTCAAAGACCCGCATACACTAGACAAGAAAATTGATGTAAAAAAACTTCAATTCGGCTCTAAGATTGACAAGGATAGTTCAACAAAAAGAGAAGAACTTTTTACTGTTAAAGAAGTTATCAGCCCTGAAATAATTCGTTTAAGCAACGACTTGACGGTAAAGCTTATTGGAGTAAAAGAAGATCCGATAATTAACGGCAAAGCAACATCATTCCTGATTGAAAAAACAAAAGGGAAGCGAGTATTTCTAAAATATGATAATGTAAAGCACGACAACAACAATAACTTGCTTTGCTATCTCTATCTTGAAAACAAAACATTCATAAATGCACACTTAATCAAAAATGGTTTGGTGCAAGTGGACAGCGATATTGATTTCAAATACAAAGACAAATTTTTAAATCTTCTGCGAAATGGCATTTAATCAAACAGACATTAATAATCTGCTAACTGTGCTTAATAATACAAGCCGAACTAACCCATTAACAGCTATTCAGATAGAAACCGCACTTCAACTTCAGTTTGGATTTCCCACAAGTGGTAATCAACAACGAACAAGAGCATTAATAAAACATACTATTGCAAGTGGGCATCTTATAAAAAGTTCTACTGCAAATCCGGCAGGATTTTGGCTTTCAAATGATAGACAAGAAATTTTAACAAATTTTGAATCTTTGAAAAGAAGAGCTTTTAAAATTATGGAAAGTGCGATTAGGCTAAAAGATACTTGGAATAGAAATAATCAAAATAATCAAATATAATGGCTAAAGAATGGATTTTAAATTCAGCAATGAATCGTTTCCAACTAAATTTTAAAAGAAATGTTGGGCCAACTTCCGAATCAATACGAAAATGTTCCCCGAAAAACCTTGATGAATGGCGTGCGTATTATTTTGGTAATGTAAAATCAAAAGAACATATAATTGAACTCGGCAAAAAACTCTACATTAAAATAACTGAAGTAATTCAGGCAGAGGTTGCTGATGTAACCGAGCAAGATTGTGTTGACTATATGATGCAACTCGTTATTGACAGAACTTATGATGGTTATGTTACTGAAATTCAAACAATCTATGGACAGCTACAAGGCGTTTTGAAAGTAAAAATTGAACCAGCTCCAGATGAATGGGATAGATTGTTCAATGTTGATTTTTTTATTAAAGTGGGTGAAAAATTTATAGGACTTCAAATCAAACCTGTTTCATTTGGAAGTGGTGCTCAGATAGCTGAAATTTTCAAAGAAAAAAATATACAGGAAGAAACGCATAAACAATTTACCGAAGGATTTGGTGGCAAGGTTTTTTATATCTATTCAATAAAGAACGGAGAAAAAAAGGAAATTTATAATAAAGAAGTTATTGACGAGATTGCAGCAGAAATCAAACGACTGAACAAGTGAAAACCTCCTTACCTTAAACCTATCGCTTTGAATATTAACCTTATTGTTTAAAAGTTGGTATCCACTACTATTTTCTTACTTTTAGATGAACAGATGTAACTTTCCACTGTTTTCTTAGATAATTACCAATTATTTCTCAGCAGATTAGTTAAAACGCACAATATCGGGCGACTTTCGTTTTATATAAAGTTTTGCCCATACTGTTTTTTACTAAAACTATCGTGATGCCTTCGCCAAAATCTGTTACATTTAGATAGATAACACTTTGCGATGTTTTGTATTCTATTTTTTGTTGAGATAGAATTGCACCCATTTCGTTTACCAGCATTATCGTCAGCACTTCATCGTTGGGATGGCGAATATTTAGCCGCGGTTGCAAAGCACAAGAAATTGGATTTGGCGTAATACTAATACTATTTTCGCCGGTATTTATACTGTCTTTTTTGCACCAATAAAAAGTTTCAAAATTCCTACATTCGCCTAATGGTACGGATGAGATAGAATCACTGGCAACGGCAGTGGCATAGTGGTAAGTACCTTGAATTGTTTGTTGTATAAAGTCAACGGATTTTTTATTGATATACTCTATTGCTTGTGCATCGCCGCCCTGCGGCGCCGCAAGGGTATTGAACCCATGATTGTATCCGCAAAATACATGCAGGCTGTAAGGGGTATAAGATTGCTCTAAAATTTTGGTGAATATACCCGGCCCGTAAGTGCGAATGGTATTACTGCAATTTCCCAGCCAACCGTTAAAAAAATCGACAGCCCCGTCGCAGGAGTTATTGAAAAGCAATAGCGGATATTTTTTTAGGATAGTGGCGTTATTTGCATAAAAACCTCCTACAACACTTATAATTCCTGCAATATCTGTCGAGTTGGTATAGGCATTATCTTGCCCGTCAATACTTCCTAATCGCTGCAACCTGTCGCTGCTAATGGAGGCATCGGAAATATAGAGATGATGCAGCACCAAAAAGCCGCCGGAGCTGATGCCGAATAAAAATATTTTATTGGAGTCGATGCCGAGCGCGCCGGCATTTGCTTTGCAATACCGAATTAGCGCACGATTGTCTTGATAGGCACGCAGTGCGGCATCTTCAAATTTTTCCGCCGTTACGCTCTCACACAAGGGCTTTGAAGAAGACTCGTACCAGCCTTGCCTAAAATCGGGGAGTATGGTACTGATGTTTTGCGAGGTAAAATATTCGGAAAAAACTTTCAAACTTGCAACATTGCGATCGCCGGAAGCATATCCGCCGCCATGGTACAAAATTACCACCGGCAACCCCGAAGAAAATAAAGAAGGTTTATAGAGGTCGGCTTTCAATGCTGTATTTTGCCCCGCATAATCTTTGTTGTTCCCGTACGAAAATGTAATCTTCACCGCCGCCGTTCCACTCTCTTTGGCGGTAGTCTGTGCAAGCGCAGCAATTGGCAAAATGCAAGATACAAGCCAATAAAAGTACACTGAAAATTTAGGCATATTTCTCTATGATTTTATCGCAAGCTTTATCTAACATCGTATATACTTTTTGAAACCCTTTACTGTCAAAATAGGGGTCGGGAACGCTCCGGTTTTCAGTAGGATATACCTCCTGCATAATTAATTTTATTTTGCTTTCTTCTTCTTTATCTAAAGCCCAACGCATTAAATCGTTGTAGTTAGAAACGTCCATTGCATATATGAGATCGAACTTTTGATAATCTTCACTGTTAATGCTGCGGGCACGTTGGTCGGCGATATGGATTCCGTGTTTTTCTGCAATTTGTATAGAGCGTTTGTCGGGTGCACTGCCCAAGTGCCATTTGCCGGTTCCGGCACTGTCAATGTACCAATCTAAATTTCGCGCTGCGCATTTGTGTTTTAGTATGCCCTCTGCAAGTGGCGAGCGGCAGATATTTCCCAAACAGACCATTAAAATTTTCATGGTATTTATTTTATAAATATTTTTAACAGATAAGGTTATTGATTTTATTTCGTAACAAAAATGATTGTTTTATCTTACAACACAAAATGCAACGGTTTATTTTTATACTATTCTTTTTTTTGATGTGGGTAATTGCTCCCGTATCTGCCCGACAAAAATGGGTGAAACGCTCGGATGGTATAAGCTATAAAATAGTTACCAAGGATACTTCCAAAGCAAAGCCTGTTTATGGCGACCATATTTGGATGCATTTGCAAAAAATAGCCCCAAGTAAAAAAGAAATTTTCAATACCAAAATTTTTGGAATGGAAAATGGCGTAGATATGGAGTATAAAGTGCCGGCAAAACAAACGGATATTACTACTTTTTTTCAAAAAATGGGAAAGGGAGATTCTGCTGTAGTGAAAATTCCGGCAAGCCTGATGGACAGTGCCGGCAGTGCTAGGAAATATTATATTTTCAAAATAAAATTATTAGACTTTAAAGAAAAAAATAAGCACGAATCCGATAAGCAAATCCGATATCGACAGCAGATGATTATAGATTCTTTAGCCATAGTAGATTATTTGAAAAACAACTCCATTCCGCAGCATTCTACGGATAATTACGGCAATATATTTTGGCGTACACAATATGGCAGTGAGCGCGAAGTGATAGCCGGCGACACCGTACACCTTCAGTATGTCGGAAAATTATTAAACCAAAAAGAATTCGATAATTCTTACAAAAGAAACCAGCCGCTAAATTTTATTGTAGGAAAAAAACAAGTGATAGACGGATTGGATTTGGGGATTTGCAACTTTCACCACGGAGATAAAGGTATATTGATAATTCCGAGTCGCTTAGCCTACGGCGAAAGAGAAGCAGGCGCCATTCCTGAAAATTCAGTGCTGCTTTTTGAACTGGATATACAATAATTTAGGGAGGTAAAACTCGCGTAGATATACCTGTTAGCAGGAGAAACGGCAATACATTTTGCTCGAATTTTCTTAAGTTAAGTAATTTATTTAATTATCCATAGTAAATTATACTTAGCCTGACGAATGCTTATTTTTGAGTATTAAAATATCTCGTTATGGCAAAAAATACTTATGATGTAATAATAATGGGCGCCGGTTTATCGGGCATTGGCACGGCCTACCACTTGCAGCAAGAATGCAAGGGGAAAACCTATGTTATTCTGGAAAACAGAGAAAGCATTGGCGGAACTTGGGATATATTTAGATATCCCGGTATTCGTTCCGATTCAGATATGTTTACCTTAGGATATAGCTTCAAGCCATGGAAATATAATGAAGCCATCGCCGATGGCGGTTTGATATTAAACTATATAAAAGAAACTGCCCACGAAAATGGAATTGATAAAAACATTCATTTCAATACCAAAATAAACAGAGCAGATTGGGACAGCAATACCAATACGTGGACGGTTACTTGCTATAACAGCAAAACGAAAAAGACCGTTGAATATACTGCGAAATATGTCATCTCTTGCTTGGGGTATTATAATTACGAAAAAGCACACCGCCCTGAATTTAAAGGAGAAAAATCATTCAAAGGCGATATACTACATCCACAATTTTGGCCTAAAAATTACGATTATTCCGGCAAAGAAGTAGTCGTAATCGGTAGTGGAGCTACGGCGGTAACCTTAGTTCCTTCCATGACCGATAAAGCTAAGCATGTAACGATGTTGCAGCGTTCTCCAACGTATATTGCCAGCATTCCCAATAGAAGTTTGCTGCCCCAAAATTTACTGAAAAACCTGCCGGAGACCGTTCAGTATAATTTAAACCGTGCGGCACAAATCGGATTGCAGGTGGTGAGCTATAATTTATGCCAAAACCAACCGGAGCTAATGAAACGCTATTTCAGAGCGCATGTAAAAAGACAACTTCCTAAAGGCTACGACATCGATACACACTTTACCCCAAAATACAACCCGTGGGATGAAAGGCTGTGTGCCGTGCCGAATGGCGATTTGTTCAAATCGATTAGAAGCGGCAAAGCAAGCGTTATCACCGATCATATTGATAAATTTGTAGAAGACGGCATACTGTTAAAATCAGGGAAAAAAATAAAGGCCGACATCATCATTACGGCGACAGGATTAGAATTGCAAATGCTGGGCGGAATAAAAACGTATATGGACGGTAAAGAACTTAAACCTGCCGATGGAATTGTTTATAAAGGATTAATGATAAAAGACGTGCCGAATTTCGCATTTATTTTAGGCTACACCAATTCCTCTTGGACGTTAAAAGCAGATATGGTAGGCGAATATTTCTGTAAATTAATAAACACGGCAGAGAAGAAAAAGAATAAAGTGTTTGTAGTGAAATCAGATAAACCTATCGAAAAAGAACCGGCGCTTAATTTTAATGCCGGCTATGTACAACGCGCTATTCAAGCAGGGGTGTTGCCGAGCCAAGGAGCTGCATACCCTTGGAAATTAAAACAAAACTATTTGGTAGATGCCTTTAATTTTAAATTCAGAGATATAAAAGATGAGTTTTTGCAATTTGCATAGCTCATGTTATCGGTAGTTGTATTCGTCAGGTGGCACTATAAAGTCGCCTGACGAATAATTACGTTCCTTTCCGAATGCTTATCGTTTGAACCCTGAAAAACTAAGAGTTAAAAACTAAAAATTAAAAATTAAAAATTAAAAATTACGAATTACGAATTAAAATACGAAATCTCAAATCTCAAATCTCACATCTCAAATCAGAAATCTGAAATCAGAAATCTGAAATCTCACATCTCAAATCTGAAATCTCAAATCAGAAATCTGAAATCTAACATCTAAGCGACTTTAATTTTTCCTTCTCGTACTTGTCGCATAAATTCTTGTTTCTGTGCTAATGTCATACCTTCCATTTTTTTAGCTAATTTTTCTTTGACAGCTCGGAAAAATGCAACGGTATCGAATTCTTTTTTCTCTTTATTTTTCATCTTTCAAAAATTCTAAGGGTGAACGAATATCTATCAAAGGGTAGCCTAAGCGCATATTAATGGAGTTAAACAGTTTTATTTTGTCGAAATTTACAATATGTTTGAAATTCCAACTAATTAAACAATCTAACCTATAAACAGATGACAATGCAATGTGATAGGCATCGTTTTCACTTGCTTTTCCTAATGCTTTTTCGGAAATGTAGGTTTGAGCCAAAGTTTCTGCCTCATTATTCATTTCTATAAAAGTCAAACAGTCCGTTGGGATTAATTTTTTTACGTCCCGAATGTGTTTTGGGGCAAGTATTAGTTCGGTTTCGTTTACTTCTGAAAAGAAGATAGAAAAATCTTTGTTAATGATTCTGTTAAACAGCCGCTTAGTGGCTACTTCAAATTCAGTGTCGTAATAGCCACCAATAACTGAAGTATCTATGTAAATTCGCTGTTGCATTTGTTGTAAATTTACAAAATGTTATTTGAATGATGAAATGGCGAGAATTACGAGTTAAAAACTAAAAGTTAAAAGTTAAAAACTAAAAATTAAAAACTAAAAATTAAAAACTAAAAACTAAAAACTAAAAATTACGAATTGGGTAGGACTTCATTTTCTTTGTGCCTTTGAGATGAAAAACTTTGTGTTCTTTGCGGTTAAAAAAAGAGTTAAAAATTAAAAGTTAAAAATTAAAAATTAAAAGTTAAAAATTAAAAATTAAAAATTAAAAATTAAAAATTAAAAATTAAAAATTAAAAATTAAAAATTAAAAATTAAAAATTACGAATTACGAATTAAAATACGAAATCTGAAATCTGAAATCTGAAATCTCAAATCTGAAATCTCAAATCTGAAATCTCAAATCTGAAATCTCAAATCTGAAATCTCAAATCTGAAATCAGAAATCTGAAATCAGAAATCAGAAATCTGAAATCAGAAATCAGAAATCTGAAATCTGAAATCAGAAATCTCAAATCTCCCTACTAATCTTATGTTAATTATCTTTTGCGATAACATTATTTGACTTTTGTCAGTTCAATTTGTATTATCTTTACAATAGAGAAAATAGTTACAAAGCCGTAAGTAGAAATTTAAAACATACAATTTAATCCTTATTTTAAATACGGTGTGTTGTAGGTATATAAATTATAAACAAAAAAAAACTACCCTATGAATAAAGTTTACACTGCTTGTTTCTTGTTGCTGTTAGCAATAACTAACTCCCTCCGCGCCGCCAACGAATTTTTTGTAAAAGGCGCCGGAGCCACTGCCACTATACAATTTTTAACTATTTTATAAATTTAAAAAAGTAATTATTAAAAATTTAAAACTATATAGCATGAAAAAACTTATACAAACGCTAAAAAAATCTAAAACAACTTTACTTTTTTCTTTAAAAAGGCTTATTGTTTAGTGGTGATGCTTTTACCGCTCTTTTTAAGTGCACAATCTCCGGTGAGAACTGTAATTATACCGGCAAGTCCATACACTACTTCTAATCAAACTACATGGACAGCACCCTCAGGAGTATATTATGTTTCTGTAGAGTGTATTGGTGGAGGTGGCGGTGGCTCTTGTGGTATGACCGGTGGTGGTGGCGGTGCATACTCATATAAAACTTTTGCAGTTACTCCCGGAGTAACGTATTATATACAGGCCGGTGGAGCCGGTGTTGGACCGGCAGGTGGCAGTGGTGCTAAACCTGGTGGAAATGGTGGCGATTCTTATTTTAAATCAGGCAGCCATACCGGAACTGATATCGTTTTAGCTAAAGGAGGGACTGGAGGAAGTACAACATCTGGTACCGCTGTTAATGGTGGTCAGGCATCTTCCGGTTTTGGAGATATTAAAACCAGCGGAGGGAAAGGAGGAGTAAATGGCTCTTCCCGTGCAGGTGGTGGTGGTGGCGCCGGTGGGATAGCCGGTGATGGTCAAAACGGTGTTTCTGGTTCAAATAATACATGGAATGGAGCTTTAGGTGGTTATGGAAATCCACATGACAGAAGAGGAAATGGCGGACAATCTGGAGGTGATAGCGGTTTTGATGGAGAATGGTATGGAGGTGGTGGAAGTGGCTCGACCAAAACTGCCAATAAAGGTGGTAATGGTGGTCCGGGTGCTGTTATTATTACTTATAATACTATTCTACCACCTACTTACGAACCAATAACGAACCTTGGAAGCGATATTTTATGCCTGCCTGGCGGTACCACTACTTTACAAGTAAATTTACCCAAAGGGGGTACAATTACAAGAGCCGGAACAGATTACGTACATTCTTTTACTACTGCTTCTACTTTCGATTATTTTCTCTCAGGTGGTAATATAGGAAATTTACATTTATTGGTATTAGGCGGTGGCGGTGGCGGTGGCCGTAATGGTGGTGGCGGTGCCGGAGAGTTTGTGAAATATACAGGCTCTTTAAGTGCAACTGCAGGTATTTTTCCTATTTATGTGGGTTCCGGTGGTTTAGGCGGTAACCAACTTGCAGGAAGAGAAATAACCGGTTATAGAGGTGGTGTTTCTATGTTTTCAAATGCAAGTGCTAGTACAAAAGTATTAGCTAATGGTGGTGGCGGTGGCGCTAGTAGAGATGGTGGTGGAGCGCCAAGTACCGGAGGCTCTGGCGCTGGAGGTTCTAATCCAAATGGAACTGGTTGGAGTGAACAGAATGGAAGTGCATTTGCTAAATTAGGTGGAGGTAATGGTAACAACGGAGGAACTGGAGAGTGGTCAACTGCAAGTTGTGGTTGGTATGGAGGTGGAGGAGGAGGTGCCGGTTCTGCAGGTACATCTACAAATGGTGCAGCAAGAAACACTAAAGGAACCGGAGGTAACAGTATTTCAGATAACATTACAGGCACATCTAAAGAATATGCAGCAGGTGGTGGTGGTACTTCAGGTTGTGTTGATGGTACTAGTACAACTCCTTCGAATGGAGGCTCTAGCTTAATTGGTGGCGGTAACAATGGTTCTAATGGCGTAAAAACACCGGATGCAAATACCGGTTCCGGTGGTATGGGAGGTGGTAATTTAAGCAATGGAAGTGGTGTTAATACCAATTATGCACCTCAAGCCGGTTCGGAAGGTATCGTAATTGTTCGTTATCCTAAAGGCTCTTGGAGTAGTAGTGCACCTGGTGTAGCTACGGTTTCAGAAGATGCCAGTGGAAATGGTGTAGTAACCGCTGTTGCAGCGGGTACAACCACTATTTCTTATACTATTGGCGGTCTAACTTATGGTACTTATGCTATTACGGTTCGTCCACTACTTACTCCATCTGCTTCGGCGGCAGTAGCGGCTTGCGCAGATCCAACTTCTCCGTATGCCGAGCTAACTGCAACAGCACCGGGCGCAGGAATTAGCGGCGCTTGGTCTAAAGTTTCAGGCAGTGGCACTATTGCAGATGCTACTCAAGCGGCTACCGCAATTTCGGGCTTAACAACAGGTTCTCCTACTCAAGTACAATGGACCTTGTTTTATACAACAGCTCCGGCTTGCTCCACAGCATTGGCTACGCCAATTTCTATTACTCCTTCTACTACATTAGATGCCGGTACCGTTTCCTTAGCATACACGCCGCCTTCTACGTATTATTCTTGTATTACGTGTAATGTAAAAAACGGAAAAACATATACTTATTTTGACAATGCGGGAAAAATTATCGCTAAAGTGGTAGATCCATCCGGCGGTAGTATAGAAATGGGAGTTTCAGAAATATGCGAAGGATATGATTATAATCCGTCAGGAACGCCAAGCGTTTCAGATGTAAAAACAGTGACAACATCATTCGGCGACCAACAGCCGTATTTGCCTCGCCATTGGTCTATCAATCCAACTACTAAAAGCGGGCAGAGCGTAGATGTAACCCTCTATTTTACAGCAGCGGAATATAATGCTTTATTTACTAAGGCGGCAGGAACGGAGTACGCATTCGGCAGTGAAACGAATTTAGTGGTTACTAAATTTGATGGAGGAAGTGCAGGTACATTTACGGCACCACCTAATTACCCTGCTACAAACGGAACTGCCAAATTGATATTTCCGACGATAACCAAGTCAGGCTCGGTATATGCCGCTACATTTAGTGTGAGCAATTTCTCTACCTTTTATATCCACCCGAATCGGTTCCCATTTGCGCCGTTGCCGGTTGAGTTGGTTTCCTTTACCGGTTGGAATGCAGGAAGTGTAAATAGATTGAGATGGGTTACGGCTTCCGAGTTAAATACCGATTATTTCGAGATACAAAAGAGTGTGCTAACAGGCGTTTGGGAATCACTTGGAAGAAAAACAGCCGCCGGTAATTCCAATGCACAGCTTACCTACGATTTTACGGATAATAACCCTGTGATAGGAGATAATTATTATCGTTTGAAAATAGTGGACAAAGACGGTTCTTTTAAATACAGCAATGTAATAGATATTCCAATTAGCGAAGCGGTGGTAAATAATTTTTCACGTTTATATCCTAACCCAACAAGTGGAAACTTGAATGTAGAAATACAATCTATTTCGTTGTATGACACTAAATTGAGTGTTTATAATAGTATAGGGGAAGCAGTATTTGAAAAACCAGTTACGTTAGTCAAAGGATTAAACACAATTCACCTCGATTTTAGTAGAGTAGCGCAAGGAGTTTACATTATGCAATTTGCAGATGCGGATGGTAAATTGCATACCACCAAATTTGTAAAAGACTAAAGAGCTCTTTCAATCATTTTATAAACGCCTCGCATGCTGCGAGGCGTTTTTTGTTATTTGGCACATTCTTCCGTTCGTGCTTCCGTCATTCCGAAACTTGTATCCGTCCTTCCGTTTATGCCACCGTCCTTCCGATTATGCCACCGTCATTCCGACGATAGGAGGAATCCCTAAAACACACGCTTTGCGTTATTCCGACTGAAGGGAGAAATCCCTACAAGTATGGAGCGATGCACTGATGAGATTCCTCTCTCCGTTCGTTCCGATGTATCGGAATGACGGGTTTGTAATCGGTAGTTGCAAGCCCCCCCGCCTTTGGCAGGTGTTTAGCGTAGCATAGCTTTAGCGGGGTGCGTCACCTGCCAACCTCTCCCTCGCAACCCTTCCGTTCGTGTTTCCGTCATTCCGTTTATGCCACCGTCATTCCGAATTTGTATCCGTCATTCCGAAGTATCGGAACGACCGAAGGGAGAAATCCCAAAAACATCGGAACACCAGCGTTATCGTCATCCTCTCTATTGCAGGTCTTCCGATTATGCCACCGTCCTTCCGATTATGCCACCGTCCTTCCGACGATAGGAGGAATCCCTAAAACACACGCTTTGCGTTATTCCGACCGAAGGGAGAAATCCCTACAAGTATGGAGCGATGCACTGATGAGATTCCTCTCTCCGTTCGGAATGACGGGTTGGTGGTCGGTAGGTGCAAGCACCGATGAGATTCCTCTCTTCGTTCGTTCCGAAGTATCGGAATGACGGGTTTGTGGTCGGTAGGTGCAAGCATTGACGAGATTCCTCTCTCCGTTCGGAATGACGGGTTTGTAATCGGTAGGTGCAAGCACTGATGAGATTCCTCTCTATCGCAAGCCTTCCGTTCGCGCTTCCGTCATTCCGCCAGCGTTATCGTCATTCCGACGATAGGAGGAATCCCAAAAACATCTCTCTCCCCGCAGGTCTTCCGTTCGCGCTTCCGTCATTCCGAAACATCGGAACGCCAGCGTTATCGTCATTCCGTTCGAGCCACCGTCATTCCGAAGTATCGGAACGACCGAAGGGAGAAATCCCGTTCGAGCCACTTTGTAATCGGTAGGTGCAAGCATTGATGAGATTCCTCTCTCCGTTCGGAATGACGGGGATACTATTCGGAAGGATGGGGGCATGTTCGGAAGGTCGGGTTGATTAAAAGAAAAAACACCTACATTAGAGGAATGAAAAAAGGAGGTAGTATTTACATATTAACCAATAAAAATAAAACTACATTATATGTAGGAGTTACTGCGGACTTATTTAGCAGACTTCAAGAACATAAAAGTGGCTTAAATAAAAAGAGTTTTACCTATCGTTATAACTTATATTATCTTGTTTATTATGAAGTACATTCTTCAATATTAGAGGCTATTGCAAGAGAAAAAGAAATTAAGAAATGGCGAAGAGAGAAGAAAGAGTGTTTAATTAATGCTCTAAATCCAACATGGAAGGATTTAAGTGAAGATCTATAAGACACATCCCCGCCTTTGGCAGGTGTTTAGCGTAGCATAGCTTTAGCGGGGTGCGTCACCTGCCAACCTCTCTATTGCAGGTCTTCAGTTCGCGCTTCCGCCATTCCGTTTATGCCACCGTCATTCCGAATTTGTATCCGTCATTCCGAAGTATCGGAACGACTGAAGGGAGAAATCCCTACAAGTATGGAGCGATGCACCGATGAGATTCCTCTCTGCGTTCGGAATGACGGGTTTGTAATCAGCAGGTGCAAGCACTGACGAGATTCCTCTCTTCCGAAACTTCGGAACGCCAACGCCACCGTCATTTCGACCGAAGGGAGAAATCCCTACAACCCTCTCTGGCGCAGGTCTTCCGCAGGACGACCTGTGTCTAAAGATATCGGCGGTCTCTGACCGCATAGAACAAATAAATTATAACCTTTCCAACTTACGCAAAGCTAATGCCCTGCAAAAGTTGGAAAGGTCTCACTACTCACTACTCATTACTCCAACTCTTGCCTTTGGCAGGTGTTTAGCGTAGCATAGCTTTAGCGGGGTGCGTCACCTGCCAACCTCTCTATCGCAAGCCGTGTCTTCTTGTAAATCAGAAAAGAAATTTAAAAATAATACTTGTGTTATACGTGAATAATTATTAATTTTGTACGTAAGTTGTAACTATGAATACTAAATTAACTTTGAATATAAATAAAAATATAATTGAAAGTGCTAAAGATTATGCTAGAGAAAATAGTGTAAGTCTTTCTAAATTAATTGAGAATTATTTGAATTCATTAACTAAAGAGCAAAAAAATAAAACTAAAGTAAGTCCGCTTGTAGAAAGCTTGACTGGAATAATTCCTATGGCTAAAAAATCGGATAAAGATAATAGCTATTATGATTATTTAAAAAAGAAATATTCATAATGGAACAAATCTTTGTCGATACCAATATAGTAATGGATTTACTTGAAAAAAGAGCAGATTTTTACAAAGAAGCTCAAGAACTATTTACGTTGTCAGATCAGAGAAAGGTGAAATTGTATATATCTGCATTGACTTTTGCAAATGTTCATTTTTTATTATCAAGGTATTTAAAAATGGATGCAAGAAATGTATTAGCAAAATTTAAAGTCTTAGTAGAAGTACTTGCAGTGGATGATAAAATTATTGAATTAGCATTAAATTCTGATTTTAGAGATTTTGAAGATGCAATTCAATATTATACAGCTATTGAGAATGATATAAATATTCTAATTACTAGAAATAAAAAAGATTTTAAAAATGTATCAATAACAATTTTAAATGCAAAAGAATTTTTAAAAAGATAATCCCCTCTGGCCCCCTCTGGCGCAGGTCTTCCGCAGGACGACCTGTGTCTAAGGATACCGGCGGTCTCCGACCGCATAGAACAAATAAATTATACCCTTTCCAACTTACGCAACGCTTACCCCTGCAAAAGTTGGAAAGGTTTACATAAATCTCACCTCTTACATCTGAAATCTAAAATCTGAAACCCCCTCTGGCGCAGGTCTTCCGCAGGACGACCTGTGTCTAAGAATACTGGCGGTCTCTGACCGCTTAGAACAAATAAATATAACCTTTCCAACTTACGCAACGCTTACCCCTGCAAAAGTTGGAAAGGTTTACATAAATCTCACTACTTACATCTAAAATCTTACATCTGAAATCTAAAATCTGAAGTCTGAAATCTAACATCTAACATCTAATATCTAATATCTAATATCTAACATCTAACATCCCCTTTCCAACTTACGCAACGCTTACCCCTGCAAAAGTTGGAAAGGTTTACATAAATCTCACTACTTACATCTAAAATCTAAAATCTAACATCTCACTTTCTGCCGCAAAGGACACAAAGGAAATCAATATAAAAACCCAAACAGCCAAAGCGGAATTTCATTGCGAAGCCCGAATGTTATACCATCAAGAGCAAGAAAAGCATTTTTTAAATCTTTAATTTGCTTGCTTGTCTTGTTTTTACCTCCAATTTCAAAATAATATTTTCCGTCAATACAAAAATCAGTTTGTTCTGTATAAGTAACTTTATGGCTTTGTTGTAACTGATTAAAAAAGAAAGTTTCACGCAGATTACCAAGCTCTGGTTTATCTGCCGAAAGGGCAAAACTGTAATTTGTATTTTGAAGATAAATTTTTTCAGGCTTAACCATTTGTCGTAAGCCTGTTGCTTTCTGTTTAAGCAATAAAACGCTGTGGGATTTTTCGAGAAGTTGCAGATAATTCATTAAACTAACTCGGGTTACATCAACCATTTGGCTCAATTGTGAAATATTTGGCGAAAATGGAACCATTTCTGAAAGTATATAAAATAACTTTTTAATTCGATGAATAGAGTAAAAATCAATACTTTCTACATTGGGTAAATCACTTTCCATTACCGTATTAAATGTTTGCAAAACACGCTCCCCATAGCCTGTAATGTCTTCCTGATAATAAGGATAATATCCATATTGAAGGTATTTTTGGAAAGCAGGCAATGGGGTAGTTTTCTTTATTAATTGTTGAGCAATTGCAATGTGATTTTCAAGGATTTCATCGAGTGTAAATGGCATTTGTGACGGAGGAAGTAACCCTTCAAAAATTAAATATTCTCTAAATGACATACCAAATAACTGATAATGTCTTACACGACGACTTAAATCAGCATCCGCCTTGAAAATTTGTAACATAGATGAGCCTGTAAAAATTACTTTTAGTTTAGGAAAATCATCATAAATATTTTTTATTTCTTGTGCCCACGTTGGGTATTTATGTACTTCATCAAGATATAATTCCTTTCCACCATGCGCATAAAAATCGTCCGCCAGCGAATACAAGTTGTTCGTACTAAAATAGATATTATCTAAACTGGCAAACAATATATCTTCCGGATTATTGCCGTGAAATTCTTTTATATGCTGTAAAAGTATTGTCGTTTTCCCCGTACCCCGTGCACCTGTAATGGCAGTCAAACGATTGTTCCAATTTATTTTATTTTTAAGATAACGCTCAAAACGCATATCTATTTCTTCCAACTTACGATAAAACGCCAAAAATAATTGTTTCATTTTTTTGATTTTTCTCAAATATACATAATGTATTTTGAAAAATACAAAATATTGCAACTATTGTATTTCATAAAATACAAAATATAAAATTTTAGAATTAGGTAAAAAACGCTCGCCTTGTTGGTTTTCTCTCCGGTGCAAGCCTTCCGTTGCGCTTCCGCCATTCCGAAACTTGCCACCGTCATTCCGAAGTATCGGAACGACCGAAGGAAGAAATCCCTACAAGTATGGAGCGATGCATTGACGAGATTCCTCTCTCCGTTCGGAAGGTCGGGTTGGTGGTCGGAAGGTGCAAGCACTGACGATATTTTTCTCCCCGCCCTTGCTGGTTTTCTAAACTAAAAACTAAAAATTAAAAATTAAAAACTAAAAACTAAAAATTAAAAACTAAAAATTAAAAATTACGAATTGGGTAGGACTTCATTTTCTTTGTGCCTTTGCGATGGAAAACTTTGTGTTCTTTGCGGTTAAAAAAAGAATTAAAAATTAAAAACTAAAAATTAAAAACTAAAAATTAAAAACTAAAAATTAAAAACTAAAAATTAAAAACTAAAAATTAAAAACTAAAAATTAAAAACTAAAAATTAAAAATTAAAAATTAAAAATTAAAAATTAAAAATTAAAAATTAAAAATTAAAAATTACGACATCTAAAATCTGAAATCTAATATCTAATATCTCTTCCGACGCTTCGGAATCTGAAATCTGAAATCTGAAATCTGAAATCTGAAATCTGAAATCTGAAATCTGAAATCTGAAATCTGAAATCTGAAATCTGAAATCTAACATCTAAAATCTCACTACTCACTACTCACTACTTACTACTATTTTTCCACCAAACCCGCGTTTTCCACTATTTTTTTGAAAAAAACAGGCTAAAAACATAAAATTTTAATATAGCGCAGTAGCGGAATTGCTTGATTTAGAGTAACTTTGTAAGCCGTGCCAAAAACACGGTAGCCGAAAATAAGAACAACATTTATGAAGAAATTTTACACGCCTCCAACGTTTTTTACTGCTACTTTGAATGCGAGCAATAAGCGCAATACCCCCTCTTTTTTAGGGTTTAAAATTTTAGAACGTATAAAGAGAACGTACGCATTTTTCCTGCTGGCAAGTTTATTGTTTTTTGGTGGGAATGTTTGGGGACAAAACACGTATAAACTTATTACATCAACTACAGATTTAGTAGCCGGAGAAAAATACTTAATAGGTTCTAATTATACAGGAACAACTCAGCTATTGAGTAGCCAAAATACCAATAATAGGGCACAATTAAGAGGTGGTGTAGTTACAATTACATCAAGTACAGTTACCGTTACACCTGCGAGTACAACAGGTGATGCTACTAAACCTTATGAAATTACCATAGAGCAAGGTTCAGATGCCACGCATTATTATTTGAAAGATTTATTAAACACCGACCAATACTTAGTTCCTGCAACAGGAAACAATAATAATAACTATCTAAAAGCAAAAACAACAGCTGGTGGAAGTAATTGGACAATTACATTTTCGAATAATGAAGCAGTAATAACGAATACTGGAGATATCAATACGAATGGTAGAAATATTGTTCGATATAATTCAACTAACAGTCCTCCTCTTTTTTCTTGTTATGCGTTAGCATCTCAAAGCGCAGTCTATTTATACAGAAGAGCCTACACTGTTACTTACTATGGCAACGGTAGCACTGGCGGTACTGTTCCTACAGATGCCAGCAGCCCTTATTTTTCGGGAGCAACGGTAACGGTAAAAGCAAATACTGGTAGTTTAGTAAGAACAGGTGGCTGGAACTTCGCAGGTTGGAACACTGCCGCTGATGGTTCCGGAACAGATTACGACGCTTCGGGTAGTGCTACCTTTTCAATGCCCTCTAATAACGTTACTCTTTATGCAAAATGGGTGCCAAGCGGAGGTTCTTCCTTATCTGCCACTGCATTAACTGCATTTGGCAGTCAATGCACCGGTAGTACGTATGGCCCAAATAAGTTTACTATTACCGGTACGGCACTCACCACAACGGATGTAACTGTAGCGGCTTTGTCATGATTTACCTATTCAACTACTGCCGGAGGTACTTATGCTTCAAGCCTTTCACTATCTCAAGGAGGAGGCGCTTATTCTCAAGATATTTATGTAAAATTTACGCCTATTAGTGGCAGTTCTTATAATGGTAATATTGTAGTAGGCGGCGGTGGTGCAACCAATATAAATGTGGCAGCAAGTGGAACAGGAACAACTCCTGTGACACAAGCCGTTACTACTTCGGCTGCCGGGTCTGTTTCTTACTCATCAGCTACCTTAAATGGAAATGTTACAACCTTAGGAGTTTGTCCTGCTTCAACTGAAAAAGGGTTTGTGTATTCCGTTACCGCTACCAATGCCTCGCCTACTGTAGGCGGGACAGGCGTTACCAAAGTTGCAGTTGGTTCTATTTCAACAGGAACATACAACACTGGGTTGTCGGGGCTGCCGTCTTCTACGCAATATAGCTTCACAGCTTATGTGTATGATGGCACTACATATACGTATGGCACTACTCTTACGTTTATCACTTTAGATGCATTAACGCTTTCCGGTACATTAGCACATGGCTCAGTTTGTCCGGGTACTGCCGCTGCCTCCAAATCCTATACTATTACCAATAATAGTATTTCTGCTGTAACTGGTGTTAGTGTCAGCTCTAATGATGCTCAATTTGTGGTAAGCGGATTGTCTTCTACTACTATAGCCGCATCGGGCGGAACTGCCACATATAATGTAACGTTCACCCCAGCTTCAGCAGGTGCAAAATCGGCTACTATTACGGTTTCGGCAGCAGATGCTGCAAGTGTATCGAATACGGTAACGGGAACAGGAACAACTCCTGTGACGCCTTCTGTAAGCATTGCTTCAAGCCCTGCTGCCGTTGCTGGTACTACAACAATATGTAGCGGTACAAGCGTTACCTTTACCCCAACACCTACCAATTTAGGAGGAGGCACAGCTACTTATGAATGGTTTAAAAATGGCGTATCGCAAGGAACAAGTGCTACTTATGTCAGTTCCACATTAGTTACAAACGATGTCATTACCTGCACCCTGTCTGTTTCGGGAGGGTGTGTTACTGCCACCACCGCTAATTCCAATGCTATTACTATGGTGGTAAATCCTACAGTTACACCTTCTGTAAGCATTGCAGTTACTACAGGCACAAATCCTACTTGTACAGGAAATTCACTTACATTAACCGCTACCCCTACCAATGGTGGTGCTTCTCCAACTTATCAATGGAAAAATGGTGCTACAAATATAGGCACAGGTGCTACGTATTCGAATTCATCTATTGCTGATGGAAGTTCTATTACTTGTGTAATGACAAGCAATGCATCTTGTGTATCCCCAACAACTGCCACTTCTACTCCTATTATCATAACTAACAATACACCAGCACAACCGAGTGTTATATCGGGCACAACAAACATAACACCTCCGCAAAGTGGTATTGCTTATTCTGTTACGAATGTATCAGGCGTTTCCTATACTTGGACGTATAGTGGTACTGGTGTTTCTGTTGCCAGTGGGCAAGGCACTAATTCAATTACATTAGATTTTGCCAATGGTGCCACATCAGGAACGCTCACTGTAACACCAACGTATAGTGGCTGCACGGGTACGGCAAGAACATTTCCTATAAATATTGTTCCGATAAATGATGAATGTAGTGGAGCAATAACGTTAACGCCTTCCGCTGATTTAAGTTGTTCGGGAATCACCGGAACAATTGCCGGTGCTACACAATCTATTGCACCTGTGACAACTAATACAGGCACCAGCGCTACTACAATTGCAGATGTATGGTTCAAGTTTGTTGCTACAAACACCACTCATGTAGTTTATGTTGATCCGTCTTCATCTATGGATGCAGTGGTGGATGTAAGAAGTGGGGCATGTACTGGAACTTCTATTGGTAGTTCAGATGATTATTCTGCAAGTGGATTAGAAACTGTACCGCTAAATGGATTAACTATTGGAAGTACATATTACATAAGAGTATATCATTCTAAATCTGCATCTGGAGATGCTGCAATACCGGCAGATCCAACGTTCACAATTTGCATTACTTCCCCTTGTTTCTATGAGAGCTTTACAGGTACAACTTTTCCACCATCCGGTTGGTTAAATACAAGTGTAGTAAGAAGTACTGCAACGGCAGATTATAATACTTCGCCTGCTGCAGCCTCTTATACTAGTTATAATGGTTCTATTACTACGCCGGCACTTGTGAACCCCACAGTATTAAAATTTTATTTGGGGCGTTCGAGTAATACAACTGCAAAAACATTAACTATTGATGTATCTACTACTTCACAGTCATCAGGATTTACAACTATAGCAACTTTTGATCATTCTAATGTTCCGGTTAGCTCTTATAATCAATACACGGTTGACTTATCAGCCTATAGCAGCAATCCTACAGTTTGGATACGCTTTACGAAATCTTCCGGCACCAACTCTCCGTGGCGTTTAGATGACATAGCTGTTAGCTGTGCGCCTGTCTGCACGCCACCTACCGATCCGTCCGGTTCTATAACCGGTACTACGCCGGCTTGCGATAATACAACTCTCTCTTTTTCCGGAACTGCCCCTGCCGGGGAGGTGTATTACTGGCAAAACTCGGCAACTGGAAAAAGCACTACGTTGGGAGATGCGTCTGCTGACCTAAGTGTGTCCACTTCGGGGAATTATTATGTACGGGCTTTTAAAACTGCAACTAATTGCTGGTCCACTAATTTAACAGGGCCTTATGCTGTAACGATTACGAGCTCTGCCACGGCAATTACTCCAAATACAGACCAAACTATAATAACAGGAAATAACGGCACAGTGCTAAATGTTTCGGAGGGCAGCACGCCTACCAGCCGCCAATGGATGTACACTACCACCTCCGGCTATGGCTATTCGGCTTTTGTGCCGGCGCAAACGGGCAGCAGTTATACGCCTAATTTTGGTACGGCAGGGGTATATTATGTAGTCTGCGCAAGTAACTATCCGTCGCCGTGCGGTACTGTAATCAGCAATGAAGTAAAAATTACGGCTGTAGCACCCGGTCCGCCGGTAATTACGCATACGCCATTGATAAATACAACTTCAACAGGGCCTCAAATTGCTACGGCTACTATTGCATCTACTACTCCTATTACTTGTGCAACACTGACCTATCGTGTGGATGGTGGTGCTTGGCAGACCCCAATAAACGGCACATTGTCGGGCGGAGTGTATAGCTTCTCCATTCCCGGACAAGCTGCAGGCAGTATGATAGAATATTTTATTACAGCTTGCAATGCCGCAGGCACTGTAACTTCTCCAAGCGGAGTAGATATATATTCACCATATAGTTCATTTTATGAATATACCATTAATTGCACTCCACCCAGTAGCGGCACGCAAACGATTGCCTTTCAAGGCTTTGAATTTGTTGGCAGCGCAGGATATGTTTTTGCTGTCGATAATACCAATACGACGCCTACCGGTTTTCAAAATTATCCCGCACACCCCAATGCAGTGGAATGGACTTACTATATGCAAGGCGCAAAAGGCTCGTCAACTGCACCGGATAGAAATTCGTGTATGTGTACGTCACCAACGAATAATTTAACTTGTACCGGATTATATGGACAGTCGCCGGCAACTACTCCTACAGCTTCTCCTTCTACGATTTGCCAATATGCAAATGGCAGTAATCAACGGGGAGTGTTGAGTACTAACTCTGCATTGGATTACCCTGCAAGTTCAAGAATTAGAAATGGAAATTATTCTTACCAACACCGTCAAAACGATGTACCTGCTCAAAGTATGCTATTATTTGACAATGTTGCCATTCCTGATTATACCAATGCCACCAATATAAAAATTAGAGTTTATACCGCTTCTATTTCTACTACAAGTGGAAATGGTGCAGATAATACAAGTGGAAATAACGACGTAGTGAGAGCCTATGTGAAAACCGGCACAACGGCAGTAGCAGCTACAGATATGGTGAGCGATTTGTCCTGTTCTTTCGATTGGTTATTTCCTGCTTCTGATTATTCTGCCAACAATACACTACCCAATGGAACAAGTAATGCAAGATGGGATTTTAATGGTGCAAACGGAAATCAAACCGGCAAAAATTTAATAGAAATAACTGTCCCGAATTATACACCAAACGTACGTTTGCTGGTATCTATGCAAAATAATGACGCAAGGGAAATTTGGGCAGTGGATGATATTCAAATCATTGCAGACTATCCTACCGTTACACCTACCACAGGTCGTTATTACCGTTCGCGGCAAAACGGAAAATGGAATGCTATCTCTACTTGGGAGGTTGCATCTGTCTATAGTGGGCCATACAGCCCGGCGTGTACCGTACCCGATAATGCCAATTCAGATTCTATCCTCATAATGCCTACCGACACCGTTAGAATTACAGCTCCGGTAACTGCGGATCAACTTCGAGTAGCAGCTACAGGAAAACTGATTGTCGAAAATACGAATTTTACGATTGCCGATGCGACGGCAACCGGAGCGGATTTAGTGGTGAACGGTACGTACGAAGATAACTGTATTTCCGGAGTGGTAAGCTTTAATACGGGGGCAACTTGGTCATGCACTTCAGGTGCGAATATCATAAAATCTGGATCTTCCAGCGTGGTCGTTTACAGAGATAATTATGACGGCGGTATGAGCACTATTCCTGCCGATGCCAACTGGTATTTTAAATACAAGGGAGTAGGTACAACTAATACGGCAGCTGTAAATATGTATTACCCTAACTTATATTTTGAAAATGCTGCCAATACCAATACTTATTCTTTTGGCTCATCAGGGGCTGCATTATCAGGAACAACCGGTGGCTACTGTACCGTAAAAGGAAATTTATATATTGGAACTACCGGGATTGGTAAAGTAACCGTGTTTAATAATAACACCAACGCCCAAGCCATGAAAATATTGGGAGATATGACGATAGGGGTAGGCTCTACTTTTACCAATACATCTTATGATGGCAATGTAAATACCAGCCATGGGCATGGCACAGGCATAGAGCTATATGGTAATTTAACCAATAACGGTACGTTTACTAATAATTCAAATTCTATCGGTATTCTTAAATTTTCCGGCGGTATCACTCAAGCTGTTTCCGGCTCAGGAACATTTAATTTGTGGAAGGTGGAATTGAATAAAACCGCTCAAACTTTAGTGGACCAGCAAGTGAATCTAACGGCCGCTAATAATTTGAATTTTGTTGGCGGAATTTTAAAAACCGGTACAAATGTTTTTAGTGTTTCCAATGGCGATGCACTAAATGCCGTTACCGGATTTGAAGCCCCATTTATAGCAACTACCGGTGCACCGAATTATACAAATGATAAATATGTTTGGGGTAGATTAGAAAGATATATCAATAGCAATGCTATATACACCTATCCGGTCGGTGATGCAGTGGCAGGTGAAGGGTATAATCCATTGCGTTTTGAACAAAAGAGCGGTACGGGCAAGGCTACCGCTTGGTTTATTGCAGGAAGCCCCGGCACTATTAACATAGGACCGGTGGATGTGACCTGCACCGGAAGAAATTTCTACCAATACTCGGGCATGACGGGCGAGGGAAGATGGCACATGGAAAGCAGCGATGCAACAAGTTTTACTTACAATGTTTATCTGCATCCCAACCAAAGCAATAGCAACAACAACCCCAATGACAATGCGGCATCGCCACCGTATTTCTATGTCGATAACTACCGTGCACTAAAAGCACCGGCCGGTACCACCGATTGGTCGGCGTATGCCGGTGGTGGCGACCCTTGCATAGTAGGTACTTATTACAATGCGCCGGGAGCAAACTATACCGGCTTTTCGGATTTCGCCATTCCGGGAGGTAGTAGTCTTTCCACTGCACTTCCCGTAGAGCTTACTGCTTTCACCGGACAGTGCATCGAGGGAGAAGTGCTGCTGAAATGGACAACCGCCTCAGAGTTTAACAGCAAAGAATTTTTGTTGCAACGCTCCGAAAACGGAAAAGCATATCAAACTATCACCACTATACCGGCAGCAGGTTTTTCCAATATGCCGAAGCATTATTCCTTTATAGACCTAAGTGCAAAAGGCAGCGACTATTACCGATTGGTAGAGCTTGCGATAGACGGCAAAGAAACCGTACATCCGTTTATTTACGTTACTTGCGACGCTGTCAACCATATCCATGTGTATTACTCTACTCCGAAAATTTGGAGTGAGGTAACCGCCACGCACGACAAGCAGTTGGTGTTTACTATTTTTGACGTATCGGGGAAATTATTGCATACCGAAACAAAAAATATCAGTAAAGGCTATAACCATTTTGAGTTGAACGCTAAAGACCATTTGGCCAAAGGCGTATATCTCATACAAGTCATCGACAGCGGCTCGCTCAGCACCTACAAGGTAATGGTAGAGTAGAGAAAATAAAGCACCAATGCTTACGGCATGTAGCACGGAAACTTTTGAAGTAGCACCTCAAAAGTGAGGCGCTAATTATAGAATTGTTTTAAGCCATACACCTATTAACCTACCATAGATAGGCTAAATTTACGTACTCGTATTTCATATTTTCCTAATATGTTGTATAAATGGACAAAAATGATGCTATTTTTTAGACGATGTGCTGTAATGGACATTTTTGATGCTGTTTTTTTCCACATAATTTGTTGTTACAGTCTGGCTTTCTCAATTTTGAGTATCTGTACAAACGGAAGCAAGCTCTGCTGGAGAGCAACTTGAATAGGGATACTACAGATGCTCGACAAAAATGTCAATTCAAAGGGCTGCAATTTCTGTAGTCCTTTGATATTTTTAGAGAGCTTTTATGCCTTTAAAAACTCATCAATAAATTTCATTTTTCTTTTCAAGTTTAATCCGTTGTGATTCCTTAATTTATTTTTCAAATCAGCAAAATGACCATCAATAGCATTGGTTGTATTGGGAATATTGAGTTCTATAAATTCATACCAAGTAAACAACCAAGGCAAATTATTTTTCAAACTTCGATAGGCACTTCTAAGTCTTTTGTGGGTGTAAAATGACTTTTTTGTTTCCGGATTTATAGTGCGTTCATTTAGAAAATCCTTCCATTTTTCAAACCATAAATCCAAAGCTCCTTCAAAAGATTCTTTATCGGTTTGTTTCATTAAATCAACAACAAACAGCAGTTCCTGCGCGGCTCTCAGCTTAGGCTTCTTTGTCAAATATCTGCGGATAATACTTGCTTGATGGAATTGACACATTTGCACAGGCGTGTTACCAAAAGATTGAATCAACCCTTTTCTGCCATCGCAAACAATGGCATTAATAACAAAACCTTGTTGTTTTAAAACCTCAATACCTTCCATGTATTTTGCATTTGTTTCCGTCTTGACATAAAACTTTAGCAGGTTTTCTTTCGTAATGGAATCTTTGAAAAGCATCACGCCAAAGTTTCTTCCCCAATAGGTCGTATCCATCAAAACAATTACTTCTCTTGGGAGTTTTTCTTGCTGAGTAATTTTTATCTTATCAAGTTTTCGTTGAATCGTTTTTACGGAACATTTATACCGGTTTGCCAATTGCAAATAAGTCTGTTTGCCTTGAGTGTATTCTATCCATAAATCAGTTTCAGAAAGCCTGGTGCCACCTAAAAATTGCTTCCCGCAGGCAGCACATTTATAACGTTGAATACCGTTTATTACACCATTTTTCTTTGTAATTGAACCATTACAGTAAAAGCACTTTTTTTATTCATAACCTTTGATTGGCTTCAAAGCTAATACAGATAAGGGTTATAGCGTTTTTGAGCATCATTTTTGTCCATTAAGCCAATAGTTATGATTTCAAAGTCTTTACTAATTTTTAGCATCTTATTTCTTTTTAAATTCCACGCTGTTGCACAGCAACAAGATAAAGCTGCGCCAGCGTTGAGTGCGGATAAAAACCAATCATTATCAAGTGAGGAATGGAGTAAGAAAGAGGCAATACATGCATATTCAAAAGTGCTCACCGAGGAAGATAGAAAAAATGAAGCCACTGTCAAGTATTTTGCATTTACCCAATATGATAAGCCAATTGCAATTCGGCTGATATTGCATATAATGGATGACAAAGCAGTAACAAAATTTTGCCCAACAAAGTCTGCATTTGCATTGGTTACAACGGCTAATTTTTCTTCTGAGCAATTAATTTCCTATGCCAACTCCTTAGGATTAACATTAAAACGAATTACGGAAGAAGAATATTTGAAATCAGTTAAATAACATAGATTATGAAAAAATTATACATTCTACTGTCGATAATAATATACTTATTCTTAGTGAATATAGTAAAAGCACAAGTTTCCAATAACCAAGTGAACTACCAGCTTAAAGCACAGAGTTATTGGAGTAATATGAATAATGATATTTGGCCTAATGCAGATGATAATGAAATTGCTTTGTGGATTGGAACAGATGGAAATTCAGGGGGCACTAAAATATTAAATAATGCAGGAAGTTTAACTTGTACAGGAAAACATGTTTTTTATTGGAATTGTGATGCTGCGTGTACAAATGCAGATGTGGACAGGAATATTTATACAGCCACAGGTGTTACGGCGTTAACTAGTATGTCTTTTACGTTGAACCATCAAGCTTGGGAAAGTGATTATTCAACATGGACTTGTACGCCTCAAAGCGGTGATGACTATGTTCATGCAATGAATTACAGTGTAAATTTTAAAAATGGTGAAGCTAATAATGCTAATCTTCCGGCAAATTCATTTTCGTATTATCACGGAGGCAATCCTACTAAAGATGGATGGATTAATGGTGCTTGGTCTGTTACCTCAGGCACAAGAGCTTCAGATGTTCGCATTAAAACAATATGGCGTTATACAAATGGATATGATTGTGGTCATCCGTTAGATTTTGGAACTTTAACGGTTGGAGCAGCAGCATTAACACATATAAATACCAATAGAGGTGTTCCTGCTGGTGCAGATGCAAATATGGGATATGCTAATGTTTTAGGTAATGCCGCTCCGGATGTGTTTTATTCATTTACTTTAACTAGTGCAGCAACGGTAGTAATATCTACGGTAGATGCTTCAACAAACTATAATACTTTTTTAAGATTATATAATTCAGATTGTTCCGTCCAAATAGCATCGAATGATGATTATTCAGGTACACAATCTCAAATTACACAATACTTGTGTGCAGGAACGTATAAAATAGTAGTGGAAGGGAATGGAAGTAGTGTTGGTAATTTTAAATTGTCAGTTTCTGCGAATAATACCACACCTCCTGTGCCTACTACACCGGTAGCAGGAACTTTCGGTACAAATGAATGGTATGTTTATGGGTATGATGGAGGCAATTTAGATTTAACTGGTAGTACTTATAGAGGTTATTATGTAGAAACAGGATTAAGTTACAATACAACATCAAAATGGGGAGCTGCATTTTCCCCATCTTACGCACCGGGGTGGAATGGCAATTGCGTAAATGTAGATAACCATGTGGTTGTATCTAAACGTCAAGGCTTCACTTGTGGAGTTTACCAATTGAATGTACCTAGCCACGATGACGATATAAGAGTTTACATAAATGGAGCTGCTTCACCTGATTTCTCTCACACTGGTTGTTGTGATGCACATACAAATATTTGGACGGGTTATCTAAATTCTTCTTCAATAGTAGAAGTTAGACATATAGATGGAACCGGAAATTCAAATCAAGAATTGACATTTGCCAATGTAACCACTGCTCTTAATGGTGGCACAATTGCCGGTATAACAAATGGAGCTAATGTTTGTCAAGGCACAGATCCGGGTGCATTCACTTCGTCAGCTAACGCAAGTGGAGGTACAATTGGTGTTGTTAATGGTAGCCCTGCAGCACCAACATATCAATGGCAAAGAGCTACAGATGCAGCATTTACTGCCGGTTTAACAAATGTAGGTACTAATTCGCCAATATATGATCCGGATAATTCATTACCGAGTGGTACTTATTATTTTAGAAGAAAAGTAACAGATGCATGTGCTACTATTGCATATTCTAATACTATTCAAATAAATATTATCCAAGATATATCAGCAACGACCCCAACAGCTACAGCCGCAACATCAGGTGCTTGTACTCGCTTAAAAGCAAATTGGAATGCAGTCGCAGGGGCTACTTCCTATCGCTTAGATGTGGCAACAGATGCTTCCTTTTCATCTATTGTTTCCGGGTTTAATGATTTAAATGTGGGTAATGTTACGTCTTATGATCTAAATTTACCTTTGGGAACTTATTACTATCGTGTAAGAGCGGTGAATGCATGTTTTACCTCTCTTAATTCGAATGTGATTACGGCTACAATTGCTAATCCGGGTGTAAATGGCAATGATTATTTTAGAGATGCAATTGATATTTCAGCCACCTTAAATGCAGGAAGTGTTTATAACGGTAGTTTTAATAACTCCTCTTTTACAACGGAAACCGGAGAACCTACACCACAAACAGATTACGGAACTGCTTGGTATAAATTTACCACTAATTCAAGTGGTTTGTCTTTTGTAACAGCAAAAAATGCAGAAGGTTCAGGGAGTGATAATACTACAGTTACAATTTACAAAAGAACTGGCGACTGTTTTAGTTTATCAAACTTAGCTTCAGATTACGCATGCGTTGCAAATAATATTTCAGTTACTAAAAATTGCTTAGACCCCAATACTACATATTACGTTCAATTTGGTACTACAGATTGTGCTTTAGATGGAGGTGCGAGAGGAAATTACAATGTAACAATTACACCGGGACCTACTGCAGGACCTGATAATATTTGCAATGCGGCACGTATTGGAGCCGGTGATATTGGTGTAAACCAAACAGTAACTACTGGTACTTACACTAATGTTTGCTCAACAGTAAACACAGGTGGTTATACAGATCCGATAAATGCAGATGGAAATGATGCTACGGATTGGTTTTATTTTACTACACCTTCCGTAGTTCCGGCATACTATACATTTCAATTTAACAACATAGCAGATTTCGGTACTTGGGGAGGTTTAGAGGGGGAAGTCTATAAAAAAACCGGAGGTACTTGTCCACCTACTTTATCTTATGTAGGCAGTTGGGATCCGGCGGCTTGTGGCGTGGTTGAAGAAAGTGGAATTTTTTGCTTAGACCCTAATTCTACTTATTATATTATGGTAGATGCTGAGCAAGATGGCGTTTGTGGAGGTAGAGGGCAATATCAAGTAGTGGTAAAAGGAGCAAACGCTCCTAAAGCAGCAGATATATGTACTAATGCAGTTGATTTGGGAACATTAAATGCAGGAGCTTTAATCGGTAATGCTTCTGGTTCCAACAGATGGAATAACTTCTGCGCTACAGCTATAGGAGATCCTAATCCGGGGTGGGGTACTGGTGACCCATATCAACCGGTATGGTTTAAGTTTACAACAGCTGCAAACGCAGGTAGAGATGTGGATTTTGAAGCATATAATGACCCTGCGTCATTAGGAGATCAAATAAATTTACGGTTAGCTTTATATGAAGGATGCGGAGGTACGAAGATTTTTGCAGAAGGCACCCAGCCTTTATTTAGTGAATCCGTAAATACAAAGTGCTTAAAACCAAGTACAACCTATTATTTAATGGTAGATGGTGTAAATGCCCTTGGCGGAGGGGAAGGGTATTTTGGTTTAACTGTAAAAGATAACGGCCCTTATCCTGCAAATGATTTAGTTTGCGGAGCTACAGGAGTTACTGTACAATCGCCTTATACGTATAATTCAACGTTTTTCGCTTCGGAAACTAACGTAAATGGTACATACTGTTTCGAGCCGGAGCCGGATTGGACAGCAGAATTAGGAAAAGATAATGACCATGGAGTATGGTATTATTTTGGCAAAGTTCCCGGCAGAACGATAGTAGCAGATGCCAATAGCTTAAGTGGAGATAATATAGACCTCCAAATGGCTTTATATTCTTCCACAACCCCAAAAGGCTCTTGTGTTACGCCTGCTTCAACTCCAGCTTTAACCTTAGTACAAAAAGAATATTCAATTCCATTATGGGATGAAGATGCTTATTTTAATTGTTTAGACCCCAATTTATATTATTGGTTAATGGTAGATGGTGCTGATGCTACAGGAACGGGGGTTGCATCTGCCTTAGAGCAAGGAAACTTCTCTTTAAAATTCTGGTTTCCGGAAGAAGGTGAGACCACATTCTGCACTGCCGAAGATTTAGGAAGCGTGCCCGACGGAGGAAATATATATATCCGTAATTTATCTAATATTTGTGGGGTTACATCTTTCTCAAATGCGCCAGCACCTTCTGCTTTCGGATTTGACAAAGCCGTAGTGTATAAATTTACCACACCACCAGCGGTTGGTTTTTCCGATGCCTCCGTAAAAATTGAGGCTTTTTCTAACCCTTATTACGATAAAGCAACACATAGTATATTAGGAGGACCTGGAGGAAATATGGGCATTGGTGCCGGTGATGCAATAGATTTGCAATTAGCACTATATTCAGATGGCCCGTGTGGAAGTTCTCATTATGTGAAGGGTAGTTTTTATGATCCTACTACCGGCAGTGCAGATCCTACCGGACTAACTGGTTCAAACGAAGAATTAATTGTAAGTTGTTTATCCCCAAGTACTGTATATTATTTAGTGGTAGATGGTGGAACAAATACAAATGGCTATTACGACCTGAAAATATCAGATTATGCCAGACATACCACCAACGACTTCCTTTGCCAAGCTATAGATATTACAGGTACATATAATGCTCCGTGGACAAATTGTAATAGTTCTACCGTTGTGCAATTAAATAATCAGAATAACTATTGCGCAACAACCAATAATGATATTCCATCTTCATTGGGTATAAGACCTCCGGCTTGGGTAGATTTTAATTCTCCGGTTTGGTATAAATTTAAAGCTCCAAAATCAGGGAAGTTAAAAATTGAAGCAATTAATAGCTTGCCGGATTTAATTCCACCTTATGACGAACCGGAAATGAGCATACAATTGGCTGTATTCTTCTTGCCGGGAGGTTATAAAGGGACTTGTGCTAATTTAGCTACCGAAAAAGAAAGGTTAGTTTACATCGCTTCAGGATACGATGGATTATTGCATGATGAAGAAATGACGGTAGATTGTTTAATGCCGGACTCTATCTATTATTTATTAGTAGATGGTACTAAATTGGCTACATTATGCCCTACTTGTGATAGAGGGGAGTTTTATTTGAAACTTACAGCTGACCCAAGAGACAGACCTTCTACAAATGATTTACCTTGCGATGCGATAGATTTAGGAACACCGGCAGTTTGGACTACTCCTACCATTTATGACACTAAGGTATCTCCCGCATCGGGAGCTGGCACATACGCTTCGCCAACATCCGGTTATCCGTCAGCAACAGGATTGCATAATGGTGCAAGAAACAATTCAGGCTCATGCATGCGAGCTGAAAATAACTTCTGCGCAGGAATTGATAATGAACCTGCGGTAAGTGGAGGAACTTTCTTTACCGATTTTTCTCCTGATGCAACTGTATGGTATAAATTTACAGCACCATCTACCGGTGAAGTGAAAATAAATACATTTAGCGACCCTGACAGCAGAGGTGATTTATTATACACTCAAATTGCTGTATTTGAAACTTCTGATAATACGTGTACCGGTACTATGGTAGGCATTGCTGCGGATGGAATTCCTGATAACCTTAATGGAGATAATGAACTAACAGTAAAATGTCTGGATCCGGGAAAAACTTACTTTATAATGGTTGATGGTTCAGGAGTCAATAAAAGAGGGTATTTCGAGTTGCAAATTCAAGCTGTACCGGCCACTCTATCAGGTCCACCAAACGATGACATTTGTAATGCAACATCCGTTACATACCCGGCAAGCATTGGAGCTACTACAACAGTAAACAATCAAACCAATAGATGCGCTACTATACAAGCCGGAGTTTATCCAAGTCCGACGACCTTCACAACAGACGCAGATGTATGGTATAAATTTACAACGCCAAATACTGCCGGACCGCATGCAGTAGAAGTTACGGTAACCAGTGGATTGCCTTGGCCATTTGGAGATGCTATGGACCCTCAAATTGCCTTGTATAAGCAGGTGGGAACTTGTCCTTCAGCAACATTTGAGTTGGTGGATGATGAATATAGCGCATTGGGCGCACCATTTTATGAAAAAATGGAATTCCATTGTTTAGAACAAAATACTACCTATTACTTAATGGTGGATGGAAGTGGCTTGAACGAGCAAGGGAATTTTAAATTAGATGTAAAACGCATTACTCCACATCCATTAGCGGCTAATGATGATATTTGTGCGGTTGGTGTAACATTTGCTTCCGGTAATTTAGGTACATTAGGTAGCGGGGTAGGCAACAAAGTGGGAAATACTACAACCAACTGGCATAATTTCTGCTCAAATGTAGAACCTGGTGAAAATGCATTAATGACAGATGGCGCATATAGCTTAGATCAAACCGTTTGGTTTCATTTTAAAACACCAGCTGTAGCCAATAATATAGATGTAGAAATAAGAGCCTTAAATGACCCTAATAATGTAGGCGACCAAATAGATTTGCAAATGTTGTTAGCGCAAGGAACTCCAACTTGCTCCGGCGGAGTGGCAAACTTCTCCTCGTTAACAACAATAGATGCTGACGATCCTGCACTTACATTTAATTCAACCATTAGAACTTGCTTGCCACCCAATACAGATTTTTATATACAAGTAGATGGTAGTGGATTAAATACACAAGGCTATTTCACCCTTGAAGTAGAAAATAAAGGAAACGCGTCTGCTCCCTCAAATGATAATATTTGCAATGCAAAAATATTGCCAAGTGGTGGTGCAATAACTAATGCTTATACCGGATATACTAACGATGATAATAATTGTGCAACTTTAGAAAGTTTTGAAAAACAACAAGTAGCAGGCAGTATTCAACGTTCCGTATGGTATAAGTTTACTGCGCCTGCATCAGCAGATGTATCTATAGAAGTAAAAGGAAATTCTTGGGTGCCGTTCTCTCAAAATTATTTCTTGCCAGACATCACTATTTGGGAACTATCTGATAACACTTATGCTTCGATAGACAATACGATAGCAGGATGTAATACACCAACTGCTTCTAATTGGAATCAATTAGAATTCAACGATTATAAAGGAATTCCGAATTCTTTAGCCAATGGCGTATATCCAACGGTTGTTTTAACGCCACAGTGTTTAAAACCGGGATATACTTATTATGTTCAGGTAGATGGTACAGCGGGGATAGGAATTGATGGCTATTTCAGTATTCAAATTAAAGACAACCAATTACCATATTCAGCACCGGGTAATAATGAAGCTACAGGAGCAATTACTGTTCCTATAAGTTCTACATCTTGTCAATATAGTAATGGAACTTGGCAAGGAGGTGCTTCAGGATATTCATTTGGCAATAATCCAACATGGTCAAATCCAAATTTAATAGGTATTGCCAATTCTTCCGGCACGCCATCTTGTAATCAAAATTGTGGGGATGTATGGTTTAAATTCCAAATGCCTGCCGTTTGTGGGAATAATACTAAATCATTTGTGAAAATTGAAGGGGATGATGAATTTGATTTAGATTTGAATGGATATCCAGAATTGGCTATTGCTGCATATAATGGCGGAAATACAGGCTCTACTGCTAATCTAACCTATTTAAAATGCAGTGTAGGTGGTTCAGGTGTTGATCCTGATTTTTCAATTGCAGCAAATCCCGGAGATTGGATTTATTTGCAAATTTGGGATTTAGAAGGGAATGAACAAGGGAAGCATTTTAAATTATGTATATCCGAACAAAAAAGTGCAGATGATTGTGTAGATGCTACCAATATGACATTAGATATTCCATATTGTTGGAGTATAGAATCTAATACAGGTGAAACACCAAATAGTGCTGTTCCAGGCTCCGGTTTAGCTACTTGTTTTGATGACGGAATACCTAAACATTCTACATATTTTAAATTCACAACAGACGCCACTGGTAATTTCTGCGACGACTACTATGTGTATATAAACACACCTGCTTTAGCAAAGTTACTTCCTTCCGGAGCTAATCATGCGTGCATATCAGGAACAAGTAGCTCTGTGAGTGTTAACTATGCGCTCTGGAAATTGAAGCCAGGCGGAACACTTTGTACGCCTGGTGCAGGAAATGTAACACAAACGGATTGTATTACATGGAATGACTGCGGTGGTGGCTCATTTGGTGCCAATGTGGTAGGCCCTCATGGCAATGGCGGTATTGTTGATGATACAATATGGTACAATATGGGATCAGGGCAACAATTAGAACCTAATACAACATATTACATTATATTAGATTATAAACTAAATAATGTATTTGTAACAGACAGAGTAATACTAGATGGCATTATTCAAGTAGGACGTCGTTGTAAAGGAAGAGTATGGGAATATACTACAGCTCCTGTTGTAACCTCTAATAAATATTGTACCACTAGAGATGGTTGGCGTCATTATTATGACGATAAAGGAACGTTACAAACAAGTGATGATAAATACATTTTCTCTTTATATCCAAACGGAAATGACATCGAAGGAACTGTTACTGTTAACCTACAACCTACGAGATATAGTTATGAAGATATTCCAAGAGATTATGCAGAATATGTTATGAAACGCAGATGGGATTTTACAATCAATTCAGGCACAATAAATCCTTCTAAACCGGTGAAAATTAGATTCTATTATCAGACTTTAGAAAAACAAGACATTATTGATGCTGCCATTACCTTTAGAAATACCTATGGTGGTTTTTATGAAGACTTTGAATGGTTTAAATCGGAGAATGGCCATGTATTTGATCCTTTAACAGATGTAAATCCAAAGGTTATTTCTGTCGGAGCAAATGGCTATTCTGAAACAGGTTGCTTAAGCTATTGGAATGCTTCAGGGGTTTATGTTGGAGCTCCGGGGGTGCAGCGTTGTAATTCGCTAATTGCCGAAGATTGGGAAGATAATAATACCAATCAATCTTGTAATGGTATTCATTATGTTGAATATCGAGGGTTAACAGGATTTTCCGGAGGAACCGGAGGAACCGGCGTAAGCCCATGGGATATTTCGCCATTACCAGTAGAACTTACAACATTTACAGGCTATAATGATGGTTCAAAAAATGTATTAAACTGGACGACTGCTTCAGAAATGAATACGCTGAAATTTGAAGTAGAAAGAGCAAATAATATTTCATCTCCATTTGTTTACATAGGAGAAAAACCAGCTGCCGGACAAAGCAATCAATTATTACATTATACTTTGGATGACTTAAATCCAATGCAAGGCGATAATTATTACCGACTAAAAATGATTGATAAAGATGGTACATTTAAGTATTCTCATGTAATATTGATAAACATAAATCAGCCAATTAAATACGAAGATGCCATAAATAGTGTTTATCCTAATCCAACTTCTAATAGCATTAATGTAAATTACCAATCTTTTGCAAAATCAGATATTGATTTGAAAATATTTGATGCCTTAGGACAGGAGATGTTCAATTCAAAATTTGAGGTTCAAAGAGGTAATCAGATAATTAAATTAGATGTGGCAAATTATGCAAATGGCGTTTATATTATCCATATTCAAGATTTAACTTCTGGAAAAATAATGCAAGCGAAGTTCAGAAAAGACTAAAAATAATTATCCTTGAATTTATCCCGACTTATTAGTCGGGATTTTTTATTTTTGTTGTATGAGGGTTCTAATTCTTTTTATATGCTGTATTTATGGTGTCGCCGCCTTTTCCGATGATGTTACAAATGCTAAGATAGATTCATCTTTAAACAGTATCGACACAACACCGGTTTTAGATACTGCAATATCTATAGCATCCCCTGCAATCTCCCCTCAATCGCTATCGTCGCAAGCCGCCGAATTGCCTAAGCCAAAAAAGAAAATTTCCATTGACAGAGTTCGTATTTTGTTTGGTTTAAATTACTCCTTTTACAGCCCGCTGACGGAAGAAAAAGATAATTTCAGAGGAGCTTATTATCCGGTGGAAGATTCTACCCCGGTATGGACGGAACGCAATACAAAAAATAATTTAGCCCGAAATCATCGTACCGGAAATTTTCAATTCAGCATTCAAGGAAATGTTTGGAAGGGCTTGTTCTTTGGCATGAATTATCAATTTTTCTCCATAAAAAAATATAAAAAAGACCCGAACATGAGTAACTTATTTTCAAAGAAAAATACCATGTTCTTTATTGTTTCTGCACAAATAGGATATGTGTTTGAATTTCTAAAAAATAAATCACTTCAAATTCATCCGTCTATACGCATCGGCGGGTACACTGCCGACGATTATTACGATAGCGGAAAAGGCCGAAAATTTTATTTCGGTACAGACCTGCAAATTCGATATCTGATTAAGAATAAAGCAGGCTTTAGCCTTGGCGTAGATTACGATTTCTTGAGGTATAAAAAGAAAGATTACAGCACAATTTTCCACAAAGATATTTACCAACTTACTACATTTAGCAACATACATTTTAATGCAGGGTTATTTATTAATGTGTCTATCAATACTAAAAAATAAGAGTAACTATATAGGGTATGGTTAAACGGATTTCCATCACAAAAAGTATAACAATATGCATTGTGTCGATATTGAGCGTGCTGGTCTTATACTACAACAATACCCTCCGCGTACCTTCCATATTTGATGGGAAATTTTATACTACAGCAATAATAAAACCGTCGCCCCATCCTAAATATTTACCCGAAAAATCTATAGGGCTGCCCGATGTAGCCTTATGGTTAGATAGCGCCTCGGCGGTAAGATACCCCTATCCCGATTTTTTTTTACAAAGCACCAGCACAACCTCCTTCTTGATTATAAGAAACGATTCCGTGATTTTTAAACGCTATCTAAATGGGGTAAAAGAAGGCGAAAATACACAGTTGTTTTCCGTAACAAAAGTATTTATCACTACGCTCTTAGGAATGGCAATACAAGATAAATACATCCAAAGCGTAGAAGAACCGGTAACGCATTTTTTTAATCACTTACAAGATAAGCACTTCCAACAGCTCACCCTCCGCAATTTAATGCAAATGGAATCGGGGTTGGATTATGATGAGTACGGAAAGTTTTTTAAAACGTTACAATATTACTACGAAAAAAATCTTACGCGAGCTATTTACAGCGCAAGCTTTGATACACCTCCGGGCATGCAGTATAAATATAAATCCATAGACTCGCAGATATTGGGAGAGTGTATAAAAAAATCATTGAAGAAGAAAAAGTTTTTGGATTACTTTCAAGAGCGACTATGGAATAAATTAGGGATGCAAGATACTGCGTATTGGGCTTTAGACAGCCGGATTAGTCGCAACCCCAAATACTATGGCGGTTTAAATATGTCCGCACGCGATTTGGCAAAATTTGGCATAATGATAGCGCACAACGGCAGGTATTTCAAAAAGCAACTTTTTCCTAAAAATTGGTTTCATTATTGTAATGATACAACGCATAGAAGCGTGGGAGAGGATAAATATTGCATGGGTTGGTATTATGCCAGTGCCGATGCACAAAGCGAGGTGTATTATGCTGCCGGATTTAACGGACAAATTATGATGATTAATGAAGCAAAAAATGTTATTATTATCCGATTAGGAAAAGATAGAGGAGGGGTGGATTGGTATCCGATACTGAAAAAATTAACCGAACTCCTCTAAAAGCACTATTAAAAATAGTTAATATGCACATTTATAGAAGCGAATAGCTTATTTTTGCGGTCTAAATAAATGTACATGAAACGTATTTCTTTACTATTTTTAATGACTTCTGCCGGTATCTCTTTACTGAGCGCAAAGCCTGCTAAAATATCCAAATGCAAGAAAAAAGCAGCTACAGTAGCTACAGCAACTGCAGCAGCTACAACAGCTACAACAGCTACAACGTCAACTGCTGCTCCATCAGATTCGTTGTTATTTAAAACCAAAGCGGACAGCGTATCTTATTTTATGGGATTACAAATTGGCTCGGATATGATGAATAACGGCGCTGATGACATTAACCCTAAAGCAATGGAAAAAGGATTGTACGATGCTATCCATAAGCTTGCTCCAAAAATAGACCAACATGCGGGAATGGCTGTAGCTCAGTCGTATTTTTCCGAAAAACAAGCATTGAAAAAAGCCGCTGAAGAAGCTGCCGAAAAAAAATTCTTTGAAACCTTAGCGCAAGATACATCTGTAAAATCTACCCCGAGCGGATTGCGGTATAAAATTATAAAAAAGGGCGTAGGGCAAAAGCCAACAGCCACCGATAAAGTAACCGTGCATTACAAAGGTACATTACTCAACGGAAAAGTATTTGATAGCTCAGAAGGCGGCGAACCCGTTTCTTTTGAGTTAAACAGAGTAATAAAAGGATGGACAGAAGGCGTGCAATTGATGGCCGTAGGAGCAAAATACAAATTCTATATTCCCGGAGATTTAGCGTATGGCGAACAAGGTGTACCTCAGGCAGGAATAGGCCCTAATGAAACGCTGGTATTTGATGTAGAATTATTAGGAATAGAAAAACCAACTCCTACAGTGGCACCGGTTGCCCCACAAACTCCTACAAAAAATAAAAGCGAAAAACAATAATTATCATAAACAATAACTATAATGAATAAACACATCTTAACAACAGTAATTGCAGCAGCTGCAGTGCTTATTATGACTTCTTGTAACAGTAAGTCGGATTTTTCTAAAGCAACACCAAAGAAAGAAATCGACTCCGTATCGTATGCTATCGGGGTGCAAATGGGGGAAAATTTGAAACAAAACGGATTGGATAGCACGATTAATTTAGAAATAATGGCGCGCGGAATTTTCGAAGCATTAAACAACAAGAAAACATTATTCGGCGGAGATACATTGAATTTTGTATTGATGAAACACTTTAACCCACAAATGTATGCTGCATTGAAAGCCAATGAGGAAAAATCTAAAAAATTCTTTGAGGAAAACGGCAAAAAAGCCGGAGTGAAAACCACCGCAAGTGGATTGCAATATGAAGTGATTACGGAAGGTACCGGACCAAAACCTAAATTAACCGATATGGTAAAAGTAGATTACACCGGAACATTATTAGACGGTACCGTGTTTGATAGTTCTGTAAAAAAAGGACCGGCTACTTTCCCATTAAACGGCGTTATTCCGGGTTGGTCAGAAGGGTTGCAATTGATGAGTGTAGGCTCTAAATACAAATTATATATTCCGGGTAAATTAGCGTATGGAATGCAAGGACAACAACAAGCTGGTATAGGCCCGGATGAAACGTTAGTTTTTGAAGTAGAGTTAAAAGGTATTGAAGCTCCAAAGCCAAACGATAACAATGCCGCAATGCAAAAAATGTTGGAAGAAGCAATAAAAAAACAACAAGGAAAGGCTAAATAGAAATTTGCCGAAATAAAAAAAATTGCTCCTCAACAGAGGAGCAATTTTTTTGTTATTCCTTTAAATAAATACTACATTAGAAAAAATAAAACAGCAAATTATGAAAATATATACGAAGACCGGCGACAAAGGAACCACGGCACTTTATGGAGGCACGCGCCTGTCAAAAGCAGATATGCGCATCGAAGCATACGGCACCATAGACGAATTAAATTCTTTTATAGGCTGGGTGGCTACTTATTTGGAAGAGAAAGAATACACGGATTTACTTCAAGCAATTCAAAGCCGATTGTTTGATATAGGCACCCGGCTGGCAGCAGCCCCCGGAAAACAAAATCTGATATTGCCGGAAATACCTGAAGAAAGCATAACGCAAATGGAAAATTATATAGATAAAATGACCGCACAACTGCCGGAATTGAAGTTCTTTATCTTGCCGGGAGGCAGCCGCTCTTCCGCAGTATGCCACACCGCACGCACCGTATGCCGCCGCGCCGAACGAGGAGTGGTACGCTTATCCGAGCACGAAGAAATAGACGAGATAATCCTACATTTCCTAAACCGTCTCTCAGATTTTTTATTTGTACTGGCACGCAAATTGGCACACGATGCCAATGAACCGGAGATTGTGTGGAAAAAACATTGATAATCAGTGTATAATGAACAGTATAAATTTTGCTTTGTTTTTTAAAATTTAGGTATATATTTGCAGTCCTTTTTAGCTCACCATAAATAAATTAAATAATATGTATTGGACACTCGAATTAGCATCGTACTTGGAAGAAGCACCTTGGCCGGCTTCTAAAGATGAATTGATAGATTTTGCCATACGTACCGGTGCTCCATTAGAAGTTATCGAAAACTTGCAGGAGTTAGACGACGATGAAGAATTATATGAAAGTATTGAAGATATTTGGCCGGAATATCCTACCAAAGAAGATTTTCTTTTTAATGAAGATGAGTATTAAGCTTTAACACCGTTAATGGTAAATTTTTATTATACCCGCATCCTTTGATGCGGTTTTTTATTTAATACGCACCGAAATAAAAGAACTACTGTATGCTGAAAAATGCCCCAGCCCATTTTTTATATTATTACTCGTATTGTTGCGTTCCATCGCTCCTTGATTTAGATAATCCGTCCCCAATTTCAAATGCTGCGTGTACCAGTCGTAATAATTCTTTCCTAAATTAGATAATTCTACCATCAACGTAATTTCTTTAAACGTATCAATATACCTACTCGGAAAAGTAACCGACAGCGTTTTTAGTTGCCCATCAAATTTTGCATCTGTAGTATATAAGTGCGTATTGTTGTTGGTATTCGGAATGTCTGCCGTGAAGGAAGGAACATAAATATAATCTGTTTTATAAATGGTATCTCCAACGTCATTAACAGTAGGTTTTAGCACTTTGTAATAGGTGGACAAGAAATAATAATTCTGCTGCCCGATGCTGTCTTGAAAGGCAATTACATACTGCCCCGGCAAAGAGGTATGTACTGAATCGGCATGTTGGAGTAACACAAAATTTACCAGCTCGGCACGTGGCGGTAAATATTCGGTAGCTTCTACGGTAGCAAATCCATTGTGCGAAGAAATAATTTTGTATGTTTTATTCGCCGAGAGTTTAAATGTAGAGGTGTAATATCCCAACCCCGATAGCGTATCTTTTAAGATAAAAGGCATGGTTTCTTTAAAGATGCCATCTTCGAATACATCTACTTTGCAATCTTGGAAAAATAAAATGGGGCTATTGTCATCCGGGCGTTTGCTCTTGCTTACATTGACTTTCAAATAGGTGTCAGGAGTAAAATTACAATTTACAACTTGTATAATTTCGGTATCATTATAATTTAAGTTTAATGTTTTTTCGCAATTGGAAAACAACAATATTATTCCCATTAAAATAAAGAGTAAATCGGAGTTAGGCGTTGGAAATTTGCGAAATAAATTAATCATTTATGTTTTGTTTTTCTTTATTTCAAAATGTATTGTATAGCCGATGGACGGTATTGCCGGAAACATGCTTAGTTGCTTAAAAACTTTGTACGTGTTTCCGTTTTTGTCTTCTTCGTTTTGTCGGAAAACAGTAAAAATGTTTTTCCGGTTATACACATTATATATACTTACATTTAGCTGATGCAATACGCGCTTTCCTTGCTTAGTGTAGTTCATGCCGATATCTAAATGATGAAATGCAGGCAATACATAATTGTTTCTACTGTTCCAATACGTGTACATATTTTGAATACCTGTTAAAGGTTCGTTTGCTACATCGTAGCTGTGTAATGTAGCATCACTGGCATAGTTGCTATTGGGCGTTGTCATGCGCCAGCCGGTGCCGTACGTCCAAGCCACCGAAAAATCAAAATGCTTTTTTAATTTATATTGCAATACAATAGAAATATCGTTTCGGCGGTCGTATTTATAGTAAAAAGTTTTACCGTCATTAATTTCCGGGTAATGGCGAGTACTCCATCCTAAGTTGTATTTTAACCAAGCCGTAAATTGCCCTTTGGTTTTTGCAAAAAATAATTCCATACCATACGCCTTTCCCGTTCCGCTATTCAGTAATTGTTCATCCCAAGCTATTTTATTCAATAAAAATGTGGTGCCGTATTTATATTCTGTAAGGTGCTGCATGGTTTTGTAATATCCGTCGATGCTGGCAATGTACCCTTTTGGATGCTCGTATTGAATACCACCGGAATATTGCCACGCTGTTTCGGGAGCTACTTTTGCGGTAGCCGGCACCCATACATCATTCAAAATATCGCCGGTATTGTTCGTAAGTAAATGCATAGGCTGCACCGTACGCAATACCGATGCCCGAAGGCTCATACCCAAAATAGGATGATAAATAATTTCTGCCCGCGGCTGCGGATAGAAAAACGTTTTTTTATTTACATAATAGGTAAAAAATTGTACACCGGCATTTAATTCCATTTTATTTTTCCAATTTAATTTATAATCGGCAAAGGCATAAAAATCAAATGTGTTTACTTTTGGATTGGTGATGTGGTCTTGTTGTAAAATGGTGTTGGTGCTGTCTTTAATAGTTGCATTCAACGTATTTACAGTAAATGTGCGCCCATTAAATCGGATACCGTAATTGAAAAAATGCGTTTTTTTTATTTGTTGGGAAATTAGTGTTTGCCAACCATGCTCGCTGATTTTTGAAAATGTGTTGTATTGCGTGTGGCTGATAGTATTTAGTAGCGTTGTGTAATCTCTGTAAATATTATCCAAAGCTTGCTTAGAGTCTAATTTGTAAAAACTATAAACGTAAGAATTGTTGATGGTGCTGTTTTTTAATTTAGTTTCCCATTCTATTGTATTGGCTACATTTATCCAATTTAATTTTCTGTGCGTGGTATAACTGGAAAAATGGGTCGGACGATAATTGTTTTGCCCATCTGCAAATTCAAAAAAATCACTGCCGGTGTAAATACTCCACGATAAGGTATTTTTATCGTTTATTTTATGTCGGATAGCTCCGTTTATATCATAAAAGAAATATTTTATTGTCCCGTCGATACCATGTTTTTTTAGTTGTTTGCTGAAAATAGGCGCTGTAAAAAATCCGGCATGGCAATCTCGAATAGTGAAATTCATAGAGGTTCGGTTTTTCTTCAAAGGACCTTCAATATGAAATCGGGAAGTAATTACACTGATGCTGAAATCGCCATTCCAATTGTCCGTATTTCCATAGTTGGGGGTTACATTTATAACCGATGATAACCGCCCACCGTATTGCACCGGAATATACGATTTGTAAATATCCATTTTGCTGAGTGCCTCCATGGTAAATACCGATAAGAAACCATAGATATGCGAAGCATTGTACACAGGTGCATTATGAAATAAAATTAAATTTTGGTCGGGGCTACCGCCACGCACAAATATCCCTCGTGCGCCTTCTTGTCCGCTTTGGATTCCCGGGGTAAGCAAAATGGCTTTCATTATATCCTTTTCTCCAAGAAATGCCGGTAATCGTTCTACGGCAGCACTGGTAAGTGTAGTGATGCCGGAAGCGTTCTGCTCTGCGGTTTTACTGAGTTTTTCGGAAGTAACGGTTACTTCTTGCAGTTGAACGTCTTGCTGCATTTGCACCAGCAGTATCGCATCTTTGGTTAGTGTTATTTCCTTTTCAATAGGTTGATACCCTATGCTCGAAAATTCAAAATGGTAAGATGCTTCGGGGAGCACTACCTCGAAATAACCATTAGAATCGGCAGTTATGGCAATGTTTGAGGTAGAGTCGTAGATGTTTACGTACGGAATAGTTTCTTTCGTTTTTTGATCTGTGATTTTACCTTTAAGCAGAAATTGCTGTGCCCCCAACACGGTTGAAACACTAAACACGAAGAGTAGCAATAGCGTAAGTAAAAACCTAAATGTTTTCATTTAAAACATGACTAAGATACAAACAGAATTAAGAAGTAGCGAGCAATTAGAGGAGAGGTGTTTAAAATTGCGCTTTATTTAACAGTTGTTTTCTTTTTGCGTGCTGCCGTAGTTGTTTTCTTTTTTTCGGCAGCTGCTTTCAGTCCTTTTACATCAAACCATACCGGCGTTTGTTCATCGGGATAGAAGTTGTAGTTAATGGTGATTTCTGTATTTGCAGGAATAAATCTTCGTGCTATTACCCTGAAAATTTTTTTTTCATAAAATGTTTCATAAATAGCATTCGGGTTGTAGGAGTGGTTGTACATGGCACCGTATCCGCACACTACCCCGGCACTTTTTCCGTCGTTACCCCATTGAAAATAGTAGTGAAATAAATGTGTTTTGTCTAAGTGTTTGCAGTCTTGTGGCGGGCATACAATTACCGGACAAACCTCGATGATATCGCCTTCATTCAAGTCTTCAGTACAAAAAACACCTCTTCCTTTTTTCCCCAAAGATTTTAAATATAATTCCATGTTATTTTTTAGCTTTTTGTTTACAACTATTTACAATTCTTCTTCCGTTAAACCGAAACCCCATTTACTATTTACTATTTCCCATTCACCTTCCGACACTTCGGAACATCATTCACCATTTACCATTTACCATTTACTATTCACCATTTACCATTCACCATTTCCCATTTCCCATTTCCCATTTCTCCATTTCATTACATTCGCTCCGGTACGTCAATTCCTACAATGGAAAAACATTGCTTGATGGTGTTTCCTGTTTTTTCAGTGAGTAGTAATCTGAACTTTTTTGCCATTTCGTTTTCGGCTGCTAATATAGAACATTCATTGTAAAACTTATTGTAAGTTTTGGCAATATCATACGCATAATCTACCATTTTTGCAGGGTTCATGTCGTTGCAGCTCTCTGCTAAAATAATATCTTGTTTGTAAAGGATTTTTAATAATTCTTTTTCCGCATTATGCAAGGAGTAGTTAGGTAATTGCAAGTGCTCGGCAGCAGGCTGCTCGTTGTTTTTTCTTAAAACGCTTCGAGTACGAGCATACGTGTATTGTACGAAAGGACCTGTATATCCTTGTAAGTCTATACTTTCTTTGGGATCGAATAATATTCTTTTTTTCGGATCTACTCTTAATAAGAAGAATTTTAAAGCACCCATGCCAATTGTTTTAAAAAGCGCATTTTTTTCTTCTTCCGTGAAGTCGTCAATTTTTCCTAAAGCCTCTGTTTGTTCTTTGGCAGCTGCAATCGTATCGTCCATCAAATCGTCGGCATCTACAACGGTACCTTCCCGAGATTTCATTTTTCCGCTTGGCAAGTCCACCATTCCGTAAGAGTAATGTTGGATACCATCGGCATACGGTCGGCCTAATTTCTGCAATATCAATTTTAATACTTTGAAATGATAGTCCTGCTCGTTGCCCACAACATAGATAGAACGATTCATGTGAAAATCGTTGTATTTTATGTCGGCAGTACCCAAATCCTGCGTGATATATACGGAAGTACCATCGGCACGCAATACTAATTTTTCGTCTAATCCGTCAGCCGTTAAGTCAATCCATACGCTGCCGTTTTCTTTTTTATAAAATACACCTTTTTTCAAGCCCTCTTCAATAATATCTTTTCCTAAAAGATAGGTGTTGCTTTCGTAGTAATATTTATCAAAATCAACTCCCAAACGTTTATACGTTACTTCAAATCCGGCATATACCCAGCTGTTCATTTGTTTCCAAAGATTTACGGTTTCACGGTCACCTTGTTCCCATTTTAAGAGCATGGCTTGTGCTTCTACTAAAATAGGCGCTTGTTTTTCCGCTTCTTCTTTTGTTTTCCCTTGGGCGATTAACGTTTCAATTTCCTTCTTATACTGTTTGTCAAATTCCACATAGTATTTTCCTACTAATTTATCGCCTTTCATGCCGGTGTTTTCGGGCGTTTCTCCATTTCCAAATTTCTGCCAAGCCAGCATGCTTTTGCAAATATGGATACCTCGGTCATTTATTAAGTTGGCTTTAAATGTAGGATACCCATTGGCTTTAAAAATACCGGCTAAGGCATACCCTAATACATTGTTGCGCACATGTCCCAAATGAATGGGCTTATTGGTGTTGGGGGAGGAGTATTCAATAAGAACGGCTTCTTTAGTTTCTTTGCAAGCGGTTGCAGACACCCCATGAAGAGCAAAGTGTATCCAAAAATCCGGCTTTAATACAATGTTTAAAAACCCTTTAATGACATTGTAGGATGCAATTTTAGAATTTGTTGCCACTAAAAAATCACCGATAATTTTTGCAGATTCTTCAGGTTTTTTTTGAGTTAATTTTAATAACGGGAAAACTACCAGCGTAATATCTCCTTCAAATTCCTTTAACGTTTCATTGATAGTGACTTTGTTTAATTCTACTTCGCTGCCGAAAAGCGCAGGGAATGCTTGTTGCACTTGTAATTGTATTTCCTGAAATATGTTCATCGTAAAAACAAAATTATGTCGCCCAAAGTTATTACTTTTGCGTTGATATTGAAAATTCAACAATTCAACAATACATTAACTCTGAATATCTATGAGAGACCGTTATATTGACCTTATCGAACAAACGTATTATTTTCCGCAAGATGGATTTGATGTAGAAGATAATTGGTTGCGTTTCCATAAGATAGATTTGAAACATGTAATAGAGCAACATGGCGCACCGCTAACGATTACGTACCTTCCAAAAATCGGGGAAAATATCAATCGTGCCCGACGATGGTTTCAAGAGGCTTTTGAGAGTGTAGGGTATAACGGCCATTATTATTATTGCTATTGTACGAAAAGCAATCACTTTTCGTATGTGTTGGATGAAGTGTTAAAAAATAATGCGCAATTAGAAACTTCCAGTGCGTATGATATTGACTTAATCCGCTCATTGCACAATAAAAAGAAGATTGACAAAAAAATACGCATTATCTGCAATGGATTTAAACCCCAAAAATATACGTCTTCTTTATTGGATTTAGTGAAAGATGGCTTTAGTAATGTGGTGCCGGTTTTAGATAATATGGAAGAATTTGAAGCGTATCAGAATTTTGATGGCGACTTAAATATCGGCGTTAGAATTGCGGCAGAAGAAGAACCTAAGTACCAATTTTACACCTCAAGGTTGGGGATTCGCCAGCGTGATGTCATCCCTTTTTATATAGAAAAAATAAAACCCAATCCAAATGTAAAGTTGCGTATGTTGCACTTTTTCATCGATTCGGGGATTAAAGATTCTGCATACTATTGGAGCGAGTTGAATAAATGCCTCAATATGTATGTAGATATAAAACAAGTATGCCCTGAATTAAACAGCATAAATATCGGTGGCGGAATGCCAATCCGATACTCATTAGGCTCTAAATATGATTATGCGTATTTGATAGAAGAGATTGTTACCAAAATAAAAAACTTCTGCGACGAAGCCGAAATCGAACATCCTAATATTTACACGGAGTTTGGAAATTTTACCGTAGGCGAAAGCGGCTGCACCATTTTTGAAGTAATAGGTCAGAAAAAACAAAATGACAGCGAGTTGTGGTATATGATTAATGGCTCATTGATGACTACCGTGCCCGATATTTGGGGGATGAACCAGCGATTTATTTTGTTGCCGATAAATAATTGGAATCAAGCCTATCAACGTACTATCATTGGTGGGTTAAGTTGCGATGTAAGTGATTACTACAACTCCGAAGTGGACATCAACCAGGTGTATATGCCTAAAATTATTGGCGACCAAAAGTTATACATCGGATTTTTCCATACCGGTGCTTATCAAGATTCTTTGAGCGGATATGGCGGCACAAAGCATTGCTTAATTCCATCGCCTAAAAAAATAATAATTGATAAAGATGCCAATGGGAAATTGACGTATGAAGTATTTGCAGAGGAGCAAATAGCAGAAAATATGTTGAAAGTATTAGGGTATTAAATCATTTTTTCTTTTGTAAATTCAAATTATCTTAGTTAATACTATACATGCTTAATTTGAATCCATCCACCTCCCGAATTAAATTCAGGAAATTCCTGTCGTCCTTAGGCCCCGGATTAATTACCGGCGCAGCAGACGACGACCCTTCAGGTATTGCGACGTACTCGCAAACCGGTGCCCAATTTGGTTTTGGGCAATTATGGACAGCATTATGGATGCTCCCTTTTATGATTGCTGTGCAAGAAGCTTGTGCCCGAATTGGCTTGGTAACCGGAAAAGGAATTGCAGCAGTAGTAAAAGAAAAGTACAATAAAAAAATGCTTTATTTGGTAGTGGGAATTGTATTAGTGGCTAATGTGATAAATATAGGTGCCGACATCGGTGCTATGGCAGCGGCCGCCAATCTTATTTTGCCATTACCGTTTGTTGTGTGGACGTTACTGTTTACGGCAAGTATCTTGATATTAGAAATTTTTACGTCGTACCAAGTATATGCCCGAATTTTAAAATGGTTGGCAATTTCATTATTGGCCTACCCCATCACCATTTTTATTATAGATATGCCGTGGATGGAAGTTATTAAATCGTCTATTATTCCACATTTCGAATTTACTGTCGCATTTGTATTTATTATTACGGGCGTATTGGGTACTACCATTTCGCCCTACATGTTTTTTTGGGAAGCCTCGCAAGAAGTGGAAGAGATAAAAGCGAAAAAATCATTCCACAAAGCAACCTACCAAGTCAGCAAATCAGCTATAAACAAAATGCGGTTGGATAATAGTACGGGAATGATAATTTCTGAAATTACGACATGGAGTATAATGGTAGTAGCAGGCGCAGTGCTACACAAAGCAGGAGTTAAAGACATCAATACGGCGGCAGATGCTGCTAAAGCTTTAGAGCCTTTAGTAAGTTCCTTTCCACATGCCGGTTTTTTAGCCAAGTTGATCTTTGCTATCGGCATCATCGGATTGGGATTGTTGGCGGTGCCCGTACTTTCGGGCTCGGCAGCGTATGCCGTAGCAGAAGCCGTAAATTGGGAATCGGGATTGAATTTAAAACTTAAAAAAGCACATGGCTTTTATGGCGTGATTACTATTGCAACTATTATTGGTTGGTGTATCAATTTTATAGGAATAGACCCGGTAAAAGCATTGGTTTATTCGGCAGTATTAAATGGAATTGCAGCTGTACCGCTCGTTTTTCTTATTGCCAAAATTGCTTCCGATAAAAAAATAATGGGTGAAAATTGCAGTGGGGCAACTTCTAAAATATTAGTATGGCTTACCTTTTTTGGAATGGGCGTAACTGCTGTGGCGCTGTTTGTGCTATTGTTTAAAGGATAATAGTTTTAAATAAAACACTATCTGACCCGCCGCTATACAAAAAAATACAGTTAAATCGAACTACGAAGTATTTTTTTCAGCAGCGTCTTCAATGCGTTGGTAAGTAGCAATGCAAGGACTCTGCGGGTTATTTCGCAGTGTCCTTTTCAGGAGACTCTGCTATGAAATAAATCAGGAGTGTTTCCGAGTAATTATGCTTTGGAGATAAATTTGGATTTACAGAGATTAAATAGGATGCCGAAAAAATAAAAGTCAGATAAAATAGTTTGATTATTTTTGCGAAAAAGTGAAAAATATTATAAAAAACATAAAAATTTACTAAAAATTTGCTTTAAATTAATCTATTTCTGTAAAAATTACGTTTATTTTGAATAAATATTCCAAATAAGAGGAGTTATTGTAAATAATTAAATGAAATTTTATGGCTATCAGAAAAAAGTATCTTTTACCGGCAATCGTATTTGCATTGCTGGTTTTTGCAGGCGCTGCAGATCCGGGACAAGTTTTAACAGGAAATAGTTTGGGAAATATTAATACAGGAGATACCGCATGGATGTTCGTTGCCACGGCATTGGTGTTGATTATGACCCCAGGATTAGGGTTTTTCTATGGCGGTATGGCCAATAGAAAGAATATTATTTCTACCGTATTTCAAAGTGTCATTATGCTCGGTTTGATAAGCGTAATATGGGTGTCATTTGGCTTTAGCTTATGTTTTGGAGATGACATAGGTGGTATAATTGGTAATCCATTAACCTTTATAATGTTTAAAGGAGTAGATTTAAAACCCAATCCCACATTTTCCCCAACTATCCCTTTTATAATATATGCAATGTTTCAGCTGAAATTTGCCATAATTACTCCGGCTTTAATAACCGGTTCCTTTGCTCAGCGTGTGAAATTTTCAGGCTATTTGCTGTTTACTATCTTATTTTTTGTATTTATATATGCACCGATTTGCCACATGACTTGGCATCCGGACGGACTATTGTTTAAGTACGGTATCTTAGATTTTGCAGGCGGCACGGTGGTACACATGACGGCCGGCTTCGCAGCCTTAGCCGGTGCATTATTTTTAGGCCCTCGTACTGAAAGTGAACGTACACATGAGTATGCAAATGTACCTTTTGTAATTATCGGCACAGGCTTGCTTTGGTTTGGTTGGTTTGGTTTCAACGCCGGGTCGGCATTAGGCGTAAATGCAAAAGCAGCAAATGCCTTTGCTACAACTAACACTGCCGCTGCCGCCGCAATGATAGCATGGATTTTATTAGATGCTATGCGTGGACATAAAGTTTCTTCTATAGGAGCATGCGTGGGCGCAGTGGTGGGCTTGGTTGCTATTACGCCTGCCTGCGGATATGTAAATGTGGGGGAGAGTATGGCAATTGGGGCAATTGCCGCCGTAATTAGTAATTTTGCTGTTCATTTCAAAAATAAATCTACTTTAGATGATACTTTAGATGTATTTCCATGCCACGGAGTAGGAGGTATGGTGGGTATGATTCTTACGGGGGTTTTTGCGGCTGACTATGGCACGGGAATTAAAGACTGGGGATTGGTGTATGGCGAAACTAAAACATTCATTCATCATATCGTAGGGTTGGTCAGCGTTGCCTCTTTTTCGTTTGTTGGTTCTTATGCACTTTATTATGTCACCAATTTAATAGATCCTATTCGAGTATCAAAAGAAGAAGAAGAGTTAGGGTTGGATATCTCGCAACATGGCGAATCTTATCAAACCATGCGTATAGATATATAGATATATAAGTGCAAAAACCATAGTGCTTATACCTCCGGCAGATGAAAATGTGTCGGAGGTTTTTTATGGTGTTCTTATAAAATTAAACAAGCTATTTTTAGCGTATTTGCTTCAGTCTCTAAAATGTACCGTTACGCAGAGCCATCATGCTTTATCTCTGCTGAGCAAGAAATTTGCTTCTATTGCCTTTCTTCCTAATATCTTACATCTTACATCTTGCATCTTGCATCTTACATCTTACATCTTATATCTCACATCTCACATCTCACATCTATAAGTCTATAATCTCACTTTTTATATTGCAGTATAAGCCGCTCTACATATTTTCCAATGATGTCAAACTCAATATTTACGGACGTTCCAACGGTATATTTAGAAAAAATAGTATGTTCAAAAGTGTAAGGGATAATGGATACTTGGAAATTTTTTCCTTTTGCTTTTACTACCGTTAGGCTGGTGCCATCTATACACACAGAACCTTTGTCCACTAACGTAAATTTGGGTGCAGTAAGAAATTTAAAATGAAAATCCCAACTGCCGTTTTGTTGTACTATTTTAGTTACCGCAGCCGTTTGATCTACATGTCCTTGTACCATGTGTCCATCTAAGCGCGCACCAGACTGCATCGCTCTTTCTAAATTTATTTTATCTCCTTTTTGTAGTTGTGACAACGTCGTGATGTCAAGGGTTTCTTTTATGGCTGTTACGGTGTGTGTCTTATCGTCTTTTTTTACAACAGTAAGACAAACCCCATTGTGTGCCACACTTTGGTCTATTTTTAAAGATTTTGATAGTTTACTTTTTAGGGTAAAATGTATATTTTCTCCTTGTTTTTTTATAGCAGCAACTTCGCCTACTTCTTCTATTATTCCGGTAAACATATTTTATTGTAGTTGATTTTAAAGTGTCTTATTCTCGGAAAAGTTGAATGTATCCGCTTAGTGGTTTATTTAGTTTTTGTACGCCATCTACGGTTTGATAATAGACTTCACATACGTAATAATATACTCCTGTATTCAATAATTTTCCTGTTTTGTAATCAGAGCCGTTCCAATTCAAATCAGGGTTTGTCGTTTCAAATACTAAATTTCCCCAACGATTATAAATTTTCATTTCTACTTTCACCACAAATCGATAGGGATAAATTGGGGTAAATAAATCATTTTGTCCATCGTTATTTGGAGTAAAAGTATTCGGTAGTTTATACAACGGACAGTTATCTACACATACTTTTGAGGACAATGGGCTGCTATTGCCATTTTTGCGAACTGCTTGCGCTGCATAGCATCCGGCAAGGCTCCGCTCTGTTAAAATATGGGTGTATTGATTGAATGTACTGTTCACGACACTATCCAATTGAACTAAAGAATCAGCGGCAGTTTTTGCATAAAAAATTCTGACTTTTATGATGTCGTTAGTGATGCAACTTCCACTTTGGTTATAAGTCCAACTTAGATAGTTTTTATAGTCAGCAGTATCTAATTTATCATTACTGCAAAAATTAGCTACGGTCAAAATCGGAGTGCATGGTAGCGTTGTGTCACTCGGTCGGGCGCACACTTCTTGCGAGTAATTGAGGAGTGGTGTTTTTAAACCTGCTAAAGAATAACTGCCCACTGATTTTATTTTATAACAATATAAACTGTCGTTGATTAGGTTGTTATCAGTAAATGTTGTAGTAGTTACTGTGGTTAATGAATCGAAAGTGCTGCTTCCGGGTATCTTTCTAAAGAGTACAAATGCAGTGTTTAGCCATGGTACATTAAAATCCCAAGATAAATTCAATGCCTGATATGCCGGAGTAATTTTAAGGAATACGGAAGAAGCCAAATCGGACTGCCCTAAACTATCATTACTTCTTGCATAAAATACAAGTTTGTAATTATATGCATTTGCAACGGTGTTTAATCCATTATCTAAAAATGTAGTATCGATAATGGCAGAAAATGTTGCTGCCGTTACCGTTTTTATTAAAGTGTAATTATTGCCTGCTAATCCGGAAGCTCGATATAATTTTAGTACGTAAGAACCGGGATTTGCAATGGTATCTAATTTGCTTGCAAATGGCTTCGACCACTCTATATAAATTTGCCCATTACTGGCATCGGTGTTGCGTACATCTACATTATAAATCACCGGAATATCGGCGGCGATGCTGATGCATTGTTCTGTGGAAGGCAAGCTCGAAAATCTATTTAAGATTAAATTTGCATTTGTTTTATCTCCAAAATCTGCCACTACTCTGTAACTGTATTGATTACCTGAACGTACCGTATTGTCTAGGTAAGAATAATTTTTGGTAGTCCCTATTTTCTCGTATCCCATTGCAGATAAATCAGAATTGCAAGTATCTAAAATGCTGCCACAGCCTCTTTTTCGCCAAACAGAAAATTCTAAAAAACGGGAGTTGTTAGAGCAGGCATATAAACTATCCCAACGCATGTTTACCGTTTTGTTGGAAGCATTGAACGTAGCGTTAAAATTTTTTGGAGGTGGCGCTAATAGTTTTATAGATAGTGTTTTAGAATCGGTTAAAGGCGGTCCTTGAAAATTGTCAATGGCATTAAATACCACGAGGTAATTATTTTTTAGGAGATGGTCGCAAGTGGTTTTCCACGTAAAAATACCGCTTGTAGGATTGCCGGGAGCTGCGGTAGAAAAGGTTGCAGGATTTACGGTAGCAATAAATGGTGCACCATTTGCCGATAAGGTTACAATATCATGAACATCCGGGTCGGTAGCCGTAGCGGTGATGGAAATGGAATCACCGGCAATGCGACAGATTTGCAACGGCACATTTAAGCGTGGAGGTGAATTGCGCGTGTCATCTACTATGATTTGTAAATCTCGGATTACCGTGCCCATTTTTATCCCGTTTCTAAATTCAGTGATGATGATAACAATATTATAAATACCGGCAATTTGCGGAGCATTCCATACTAATTCACCCGTAAGTTGGTTGATGCTGATTTGGTTGTTGGGCCCCGGTGCAATTAAGTTGGGTGGCGTATAACCATTTACCGGAATGCCACTTGCTTGTAGTGGCGATGAAATCCGATAAGATAAACTATCGCCGTCCGGATCAAATGCATTGGGGTTATGCACAAATACTTGCCCCACATTACCATATTCTATGGGTGGATTGAGTAACTGTGGAGAGTTGTTATACCCAATAATATCGGGGTCTAAAATTTTTACCGTATCTTCTAAATAAAATAAGGTGTTTACAGAATTATTGATGTTGATGATGTTATCGATGCGGTTGGGGTCTGATACGCCTACCACATACGTAAACGGGCCCGAATACGTGTGAATACCGATGTATTTATTTTGTTTGATATCTGGAGACAAAAAAACTTGCGAAGCTCTGTTTAAAGAGTCAAATGTACCATCCCCCCAAGAGATTCCTAAGCGTGTGCGGTCGGCATCTGCACTTATGCCGCTTACTTTGGTGTAGGTAGTAATGGTGAACTGATAGGTAAACCCGGATAGATGTTTATAGGTAATTTCGCCGGCTCTATTGTGTGTGGCAAATGCCGTGACAGAAAATGTCAGAAAACTAAATGCGAGTATTATTTTATAGAAAAATTTCATGTGTGTATTTTAATTGCAATTCTGTAGCGGCTAAAAGGTATAAATAATTGTACTGCCACAGAAATCAATAGATATTCATTTATTAAATGCGTTTTAACATCGTAAATATAATTAGGATTAACGTAATTTAAGCACTTTTTATTTTCAAAAATTAGGAGCGGGTATATCCTAAAAAAGGTTATTGTGCCGCAGCGCGTTCCAAGCGGTCGTTTATTGCCTTGCCAATTCCGTGATTGGGAAATCTTTCTGCTATAATTACGTCTAACAAAAGTGTATCTAATTCATGCATCGCTGCATATAATTGCGCAGCCGCTTCTTTCATGTCTCCTTGGTTAGATAGTATTTTTTGTGCAACAGTTGGAGCTATTGCAACAGGTGGTAGTGTAAAAAGCAACAATCCGATTTTTTTTTCGATATTTTCTGTTAAACTTTGCGTAATATTTTCTGTCAAAATAAAAGATGTTCGAGGGGAATAGTGTTTTAACAGCATACCCGGAGCATTTGGGTTGTTTTCTTCTCGTAAATAAATGCTAATTTTTGGAGTTATCTTTTCAATTTCTTCTATTGTTACCGCCCCCAATCGGTAAACGATAACTTCATCATTTTTAAACCCGATAATGGTAGATTCTATGCCTTGTTCGCAATTACCGCCATCTAAAATGTAAGGAATTTTATCGCCGATTTGGTTTTGTACATGCTGTGCCTGCGTCGGACTAATATATCCGGAGGGGTTTGCACTGGGTGCTGCCAGCGGGAAGGGGAGCTTTTTTAGTAGTTTCAGCGTCATCGGATGGCTGGGAATACGCACAGCAACACGGGGTAAGCCATGCGTAATTATAGCCGGAACTTTTTCTGTTTTGGGTAATAAAAACGTAAGCGGTCCCGGACAAAATTTCTCCATTAGCTGATGGGCAATTGGGGGAATTTCTTCCACATAATTTAAGAGTTCATTTTTATCTGCAAGATGTAAAATAAGTGGATTGTGCAGCGGTCTGTTTTTTACTTCATAAATAGAGCGTACCGCATTTTCATCTAAAGCATTAGCGGCAAGCCCATATACGGTTTCGGTAGGTATTGCTACCGGTTTACCTTGCTTTAAAAATTCTGCTGCCTTGTCGAGGTCTGTTCCGATTTCCGCCATGATACGTTGCAAAGATACGATAAAATTATTCGTTGGAAGGAGGCAGTTTTTTAGGTAGTTCACTTAAATAAGTACCAAAAATTATATCGAAAATAGGATAGGAAATATTAAAATTATATTTTGTCATCAAGCGCTCATCGTGGTGTAGATGATGTGCTTTTTTTAGTTTGCGGATAAATGGTAATTGTGCTATAAAATGAGTATCGGGGAGATGGTAAGAGAAATGCAGCCATTCATAATTGAGGTAATAGGCTAAGATAGTAACGGTGAGCAATAATGCGGCATTCATTGACCATAAAAAATAAAACAACACTGCTATCGGAACTACAAATGCAAAAAAGAAAAACAACAGTAATACAGGCGGGAATAACACTGCTTTTATGTCTTTGTCTGTGTCAAAAGCATTGTATTCATAGGTGAAGAAGCGATGATGCTGTAAGGTGTGCCGGATAAATACTTTGTCTAATTTTTTTCCTCTATGATGCATCGGCCCTTTGTGTCCGATATATTCTGCAAAGTTGATATACAAAAACCCGATGGGTAAAATTAACCATTCTTTCCAGGTAGGTTGATGTATGAAAAAGATACAGAGTACAATTGCCGTAAGGCACCAAATAGTTGTAAACCAGAAATGAGCTTTTCCGGAATAATTCTTTCCGATTTCTTCTTTTCTGTATTTTTCTCTAAAGGCTATTGTTGCGTTCACTGATATACGAATAGTTGTTTTTGAAAATTATGTTTAAATTAGCAAAAAATATTGAAATGGCAACTCCAACATCTACTACCCCTAATAACACAGGACCTTCGGGAAATAAACCGACAAATGCGGTAGTGAAATTTTTTAAAAGATTGTTGTTGTACTTTGTGTTAATTATTTTGATAGGATTTGCAGCAATGTACTTCTATTTTAATTTTACCTACAGCGAGGGGAGCCATGCCGGATTACTGTTGAAATTTTCGCAGAATGGCTATGTGTTTAAAACGTACGAAGGCGAAATAAATATGGGTGGCATTAATCCATTGCCCGGAAATACGATAGCCAATAATATTTGGAAATTTTCCGTAAAAGAGGATTCTATAGCCAATATTTTGAAACAAAAAGAAGGGCAGATGCTGCGCTTGCATTATAAAGAAAAAATAAAAAGTATGCCTTGGCAAGGGGAAACAAATTTTATAGTGGATGGAGTGGATGTTGTAGAAAAGCAATAAACACTATACTTTAGCTACGTTATTTAATAAAAATTATCAGGTTTTAGTTTTGTATTCTTATTTACGGTAAGTTGCACTTTTGCCTATAAACGTACGCACAAATTGCTTTGCAGCAGTTGAAGGAGTAAATAGATGGGTGTTTATTTTTTCTGGTAAGTAATTTTTAAATCTTAGATTCATGTTGTAAATGTTACAACGTGTCAGTAATCAGAATATTTGTATATTTGAATCATCATGGATACATTGATTGTTAAAAATGCTTCAAAAGAAGATTTAGATTTATTACTTAACATTGCCCACAAAATGGGAATGAATATTTCTGTTGCACCTCAACCTGATAAAAAAAAACTAATAGAATTAGCAAAAACCACTAAAAACAATGCTACTACGAAAGCGTTTGAAAAATTGGGGTTAGATTATGATAGTTATCGTCGATAGTAATCTGATTTTCAGTTGCATCTACTCACCATAGGGTGCAATTGCTTCTATACTGAAAAATAAAGATAACATACAGTTTATTGCGCCTGATATTATTATTGAAGAAGTGTATAATCATTTGCCAGAAATTGCTGATTATATCGGTAAATCAAAAAAGCAAATTCTATACGAACTAAATGAAATAATTGTCGGAATTGAATTATACAAAGTAAATGAAATTCCCAAAGCACATATTCAAAAAGCAGCCGAAATAGTAAAAAATATAGATATTGATGATACTTTTTTTGTAGCCTTACATTTACTGCTTAAACATAAAATTTGGACAGGTGATTTACAACTCATTAAAGGCCTGAAGAGAATGGGATATGATATATGTATTACATCTATTGAACTCCGCAAAAGCCTTTATAAAAAACAATAGATTGTAAGTGTTTTGTTCTGATTTGTGTAGAATCTACATTTCAGTAACGTATTTTATTTATTGAAAGCTTCTTTTTTTTTAGCTATAAATTCTTGCACTAATTGCTTTGCGGCATTTACAGGAGTAATTAGATGGTTGTTTATTTTTTCTGTCAATTCATTTTTTAAATGCTGCAAGCCGCTTTCTGTCGAAAAAAGTTGGAGCAACTCTTGCTGTATTGATTCTTCAAACCAATATTTGTTTTGTTGTTGTCTATTGTGGTTTAAAAATCCTGAAGTTTCTGTTTGCAAGAAATAAAAATCTACTTGTTGTTGTAATTCATCTAACCCGGTTTTTTGCAGTGCCGAAATATTTAAAACAGGAACCGTCCAGCTCTTTTCGGTGGCGGCAAATAAATGCAGGGAGCGCTTTATATAGGCAGCAGCCGTCTTTGCCGCTACGATATTTTCGCCTTCCGATTTGTTTATTAAAACCATATCGGCCATTTCCATGATGCCGCGTTTTATGCCTTGCAGTTCATCTCCGGCATTTGGAAGTAACAATAATAAAAATAAATCGGACATGTTTTTTGCCACTGTTTCTGACTGCCCTACGCCTACAGTTTCAATAAAAATATAATCGAATCCGAATGCCTCGCAAAGCAAAATCGTTTCACGCGTAGTGCGTGCCACGCCACCCAAATTATTACTGCTGGCGGTAGGTCGAATGTAACATCGATTTTCGCTTACTAAATCACTCATTCGCGTTTTATCGGCAAGGATACTGCCTTTGCTAATGCTGCTGGACGGGTCAATTGCTAATACCGCTACAGATTTTCCTGAATCAATAATTTGCTTGCCCCATGCATTAATAAATGTGCTTTTTCCGGCACCCGGCACGCCGGTAATAGCTATGCGCTTACTCTTTTTTTTTGTTTGCAAACAGGCTTCCAATACCTCCGCTGCTAATGCTTCGTCTTCTTTTCGGCTACTTTCTATTAATGTAATTGCTTTACTTAATAGTATTCTGTCGCCACTTAAAATACCTTGTATGTACTCTTCCGATGTTAATGCTGTTCGCATACTTAAATGTATAAAATCGAATTGATATGAAATAAAAAAACCTAAAATTAGTTTTTTACAGCCAAAAGGAGCACCAGCCAATTTTATTTCCCGTTTTTTTAGAATACTTTTTGTGAATATTTTGTGAATGTTTTAATTATAATATGAATAATCTATGTTGTTAATAAGCAGTAATGTTGTTAAGTTATTGATATACAATAAATTGAATTATTAAAGGTAACTTCATTTACAATACTTTTAGATTGTTAAATACCGGATGTATTACAATTATCGAAGTAAATACGGAACTTTGCATTGTGATTTTGAATTCAATAGTTATCCATTGCATTCCTCTTTCAAACACACACAAGAGGTTGCCTTGCAGATAAATAACCGGAATGTGCAGCAAATAGATAAAAGTTCAAAAATTATACTTCATTTGAAACATACACACAGATGAAAATAAATTTATTATTTCCCAAAACTTTTTTGTTGATAGGAATACTATTTGCAGGAGTTAAAGTAGCAACAGCCGGAAATGCGGACGTGTCGCTCAAATTCGGCAATGGACTTACAATATCGGATAAAGACTCGTCCATGTCTTTCAATTTTGGATTGATGATGCAAGGTAGAGTAGATGTATATAAGGCTTTTGACAAATCTTCAAAACCTATTACTACGGCGCAAGCCAAAAGAATACGCCTAAAGTTTAAGGGCTATTTTTTAAATCAAAAGTTAAATTATTTTGTGCAGCTAAGTTTGTCGCCTACCGACGTAAAAGCAGGAAATGCATTTTTAGATGGATATGTAAAATACAGTCCTGTAAAACAATTTGCTATTCAATTTGGGCAAGCAAAACTACCCGGCGATAGAGAAGAAATTGCCTTAGATGAAAGACAGTTCTTTGTAGATAGATCTACCTCCAACGCATTATTTCGGCTGGAGCGAGATTTTGGAATACAATTATTTGGTAACTTTGGCAAGAAATTTATTTTCAAACCAACCATAAGCATAGCCTCAGGCGAAGGAAAAAATTATACCGCTGCCGATATTCAACATTTAGATTATACGGTACGATTTGATTTTTTGCCCACAGGCGAGTTTGCGGATAGAGGAGATTATACGATGCAAGATTTAGCAAGAGAATCCAAACCCAAAGTAGCATTCGGTGTGGCTTATGATTTTAATAATAAACCGACTTTGCAAAAAGCACAAAACGGAGGGAATTTTATCCCCGATTCTTCCAGAAAAAACCTGCATACCATTTATACAGACGCAATTTTGAAATATAAAGGTTTTACAACTACTGCGGGATATATTTATAGAAAAGCAGATAATAACAAACTGTATCTTTCCGGGCAATCGCTATATGCTACGGCGTCGTACGTGTTTAAGAAAAAAGTAGAAATCGGAGCAAGGGTAAACCATTCTTTTAGTGGTAAAATCGGCAATATTCCAACGGTAAATGAATATACTATGGGGTTGGCGTATTATGTATATAAAAATGCATTTAAATTAGAAACAGATTATACCATTTTGCAAAACAAAACTATGCATACTTTAGCCGGATTATGGCGTTTTCAAATGCAATGGGCATTTTAAAAAATAGAATAAAAAACTAAAATAATAAACTTTAAAAATTAGAATTATGTCATTATCAATTTTAAAATTCTTCCAACCAAAAGATAAAGTCTTTCAAAATTTGTTTGAAGAAACGGCTACACTTGCCGGGCAAATCAGTGCAAAGTTTTTAGAAGCCATGCGCAATACGGATGAAAAACGTTTTGAAATATTAGCACAAACCGGACATATAGAACACCAAGCCGACCAAGTAGCACATAATATTTATGTAGAATTGAATAAAAATTTTATTACTCCTTTTGATAGAGAAGATATCCATGCTTTGGCCTCTGCAATGGATGATGTAGTAGATTATATTGATGAAGTCGGCAACAAGATGAAAAACTACGAGTTTAAAGAGTTTAACGAGTATGTATTAAAAATGGCAGAGTATAACGATGAATCGGTGAAAGAATTGAAAAACGCAATTTTCGGGCTGCGAAACATGAAAAACTTACAAGCCGTAACGGAGGCATGTATTAAAGTGCATGGCTACGAATCGAGAGTGGATGTATTGTATAATGATGCCATGGGAGATTTAATTAGAAACAACAAAGATAATCCGGTGCGAATTATTGTGCTGAAAGATTTATACGAAGACTTAGAAGCCATCTCCGATAAATGCCAAGATGCATCAAATGTCGTTGAATCTATCGTTATTAAATATTCATAACGTTTCTTCTATTTATTCCACATCACACAATAATTCACTTTTATGGAATTTATTATTTTAATCATTGCACTTGCTTTAGTATTCGACTATATCAATGGCTTTCATGATGCAGCCAACTCTATTGCAACGGTTGTTTCTACAAAAGTACTGACGCCTTTCCAAGCGGTACTTTGGGCAGCATTTTTTAACTTGGCAGCGTTCTTTATTTTTAAAGATCATGCCGTTGCAAATACAATTGCAAAAACAGTGTATAAAGATTTTATCACACTGCCTGTAATATTTGCAGGGTTAATAGCTGCTATTATTTGGAATTTACTGACTTGGTGGTACGGTATTCCGTCTTCATCTTCCCATACGCTTATTGGCGGGTTTGCCGGTGCTGCCGTTACACATGCATTTATGCAAAACCACGGTTATATGCCTATCCAGCAAATAATTGACAGCGAAAAAATTTTAAAAACTGTCGCCTTTATTTTCCTAGCTCCTGTAATTGGTATGTTAATTTCGATGTTTTTTACCTTAGTAATGATGAATAGAAATACATGGACAAAAACCGCCATCTTGCTTGCCACTTGCGTAGGTATTTGGTTTACATTTATCCATTTCCAAGAAAAGAAAATTGATGAAAATATCGAAAAATTCTTTAGAATTGACAAATACACAAAAGATATTGAAGACCCTAAAAAAGCGGACGATAAGGAAAAAAACAGAGAGAAATTAGCTGTTGCGAAAGCAAATGCCACGAAGAGCTTTGAATACATCAAACATTACGAATCTAAAGGAAGTAAAGTAGTTGCTGAGGAGATAGCACAAAATATAGATTTGAACATGGTGACGACTTCCCGTATCGAAGATAAACTAAAATTATTTTTCGAAGTGGAGCGGCTGAAAATTATATCGGAAAAAGATTCTTCCAAAACACAAGCGTATAAATATGCAAAAGCTGCTATCGACTCCTTAAAGCCGATTGCGAAAATGCATAATGCACTTGGGCAGGATAAAATGATAGATACCATGGTGGCGACGGGGTTGGTACAGCCCAATAAAATCGACGACTTTGACAAATCGGTACGGGTAGATATAAAGAAAGACTTGGCAAAAGAAATGGATAAAAGCAATAACAAAATTATCCGAATTGGATTGATCGTAATGTTATTGTTGATTATTGTTTCTTTTATTTATACTGAAAAAATAAAAGAACCGAATGCCCAGCGTACGGCAAATAATTTCCGAAGGCTTCAATTGTTATCTTCCGCATCGTTCAGTATTGGGCATGGCGGAAATGACGCCCAAAAAGTAATGGGTATTATTGCAGCCGCATTAGTGGCGAATGGCACTATTGCGGATATAAAATCTATGCCCGATTGGGTGCCGCTGTCTTGTTATTTGGCTATCAGTTTGGGTACATTGAGTGGTGGTTGGAAGATTGTAAAAACAATGGGCTCCCGCATTACTAAAGTTACACCATTAGAGGGTGTATGCGCCGAAACGGCAGGAGCTACCACCTTGTTTTTAACGGAACAAATGGGGATTCCGGTTTCTACTACACACACCATTACCGGTTCGATAATTGGAGTAGGAGCTACCAAGCGGTTGAGTGCAGTGCGCTGGGGCGTTACGGTTAATTTACTTTGGGCGTGGATATTAACTATTCCGGTAAGTGCATTGCTTGCCGCTATTTCTTATTATATTGTTCAACTTTTTGTGTAAAATAAAAATAAGAACACAGTATATGCTTCCCGAATGGGAGGCATATTTTTTGGGGTTAAAACTCCTTTAAAAGTATTTTCATTCTATTTATAATGTTATTTTAGACGATAATTTCAAATTATGTGGCCTATTTTTAAAATAAATACAAATCCTGAGAAACGATACTTTGGGTTTGATATCATACGTGCTTTCTCCGTAATATTAGTAATGAACATGCACTTTTTGCAGCATTTTAGCCGGTTTTTAGGGATAAATTATTTTATGTTGCCGTTGCCCGATCCGGTAGATATGTTTTTTGTTTGTAGTGGATTTTTAATCGGATATCAACATTTGCGAGAAGTAAATAAATTGGATGCCATTACTCCAAGATATACCGCTCGGTTTTTAGTGATGCGCTGGGTGCGTACGCTTCCTAGTTATTACATAATACTTACATTTTTAGTGCTGCTATTTGCATTGTTTTCTCATAAATTGGATATCCCATTTCGTAATTATTTCTTCGTTCAAAATTTGTATGAGAATAGATCTAAGTTTTATAGAGAAACTTGGACAATAACTATTGAAGAGTGGTTTTATTTTACGTTTCCGATATTGTTCTATTTAATGGTAACGCTTCTAAAAGTAAGTAAGAAAAAATCGTTTTTGTTCATTTTATTACTTTATATCCTAATGGGTAATTTTTTAAAAGTATATTACTACTATTATATTTTTCCCGACCATTCTTTTAGTCAATGGACTAAATTTAGAGAGATAGTGGTTTTAAGAATAGACACCATTGCTGTGGGGTTATTTGCAGCTTATGTGTGTTATTATTATACCGAAATTTGGGAAAAATATAAATACCTTTTATTGCCTATTGGGTTAGTAATTTATATCGGGAGTATTTTGTTTTATTGGGCATGGTCTAATAAATTCATACAATCAGAATTTGCTACATTTTATCATTATACCTTCTTTTATTTTGTCAGCCCAATTTCTCTTATGCTTTGTCTGCCTTATTTAAAAACGATAAAGTTTAAAAATAATTTCACCAATCATTTTATTTTATACACAAGTTTAATTTCTTATAGTATGTTTTTACTGCATGGAACATTTTTGTTGCTATTATTCGTATTGATATATATAGGTTTAATAAAAAACATTTTTATCGTGTATGTTTTATGGATGTTTACGACCTATGTATTGTCCAATATTTTCTACAATAAACTGAGTTTCCGGTCATGAATTATAGAAAGAAAATTATTGAAAAACTAAATCTTAAAGATTAAATGGGATATAGGAAAATGTAAATAGTTTAAAACTTCAACCAATGCCAAGCTACTTTGCTTCCGCTTTTGTTGTCGTTAAATTCTATTGCAGGTGCCGGTAGTTTTATTACGTTTAACACTTTCATCAACCCTTTAGCCCAATGTCTTTTTACCGGCAATTTAGTCCAATCTATATCGAACGAAAAATAAAAACGATGCAGACGTTGTATGTTGCTTCTATCCACTATGTCGGCAGGGTTTGCAGTACTTAGGTCTTCATCTCCACTCAAATCCTTTTTCGACCACTTGTTTATATAACCGCCAAGCATTCCGCCTCCGCCATACCCAAATGACAGCTGCAAGCATTTAGGAAATTTAGATTTAGGATTTCGAACAAATGCGCCTGGAGATATATTCCACCAAATAGTCATAGCGTTATAGTCCTTGAGCATGGTAGCAAAAAAATTAGTGCCATATAGCTTATCTGTTCGCTGCTTGAGCTCGGGGTCATTGTATTTAGAATAATTTACCGGAAAGGAAGATATCTTCATGGTGATGCGTTGGTCGTGCCATAAATATTGTTGTATGCCAAATAACAAACTACCGCTTATATTAGAGGCCATATCGGGCCATGAGAATCCCCATTTTTTCTGAAATCCATCATTGAGTTCAATGGATAATTGCCACATATTACCAGCTAACATGCCTACCCATATTGCATTCTTTTCTTTTAGCCCTGCCCACTTGAATAAATCATACGTCCATTTACTTTCAATGTAACAACTGAATACATGCCCGGCTTTATCCATGTTATTCCATTCATTCCAGTCGTTAAAAAAATGAAATTTCGTTTTTTCTGTTTTGGAATACCACGCCGAGCTCCACCATGTATTGGCAATGGCATAGATACCTCCTTCAAATCCGGCAACCAATCCTACGCGTGATTTATTCAGCACTTCAGAGGGTCGGAAAAAGGAATACGGTTTGGCTAATTTTAATTTGCCGGTATATCCGTACGCCGGATCGGTGGGCACGTAGTCGTAATGATTTATAGTACGATAGTTGACAGAAAAAACATTCGCATCTTGCCAAGTAGTGTCGGCTACTTTTTCTGTGGCCACAACTATTTTTTTAAATTCATATTTTTTATTGAAGATGGTATCTGCGTGCACTTCTATGATTCCGTTGTAATGGGTAGTGTCTTGGTATATTTTGTAAAGAGCGGTATCTTCCGAGGGTTTGTTTTTATTTCTTTTTTTTAGCACCGAAGCATAAGTTGAGGTACAATTTACACTGCATAGTAAAATAAAAAGCAGAACGTATAATTTTTTCATCTGTGAGAAGGTCAATTGTATAAATGGCAAAGTTATTTAAAGGTAATGATTAAAATAGAAATAAAAAAAAAAGCCGGACTTTATTATCCGGCTTTTGATTATGCTAATAAAGTTGCTTTTACAGTATCTAAGAGTTCTACAACTGCTGTTCTGTCTTTCGCTTGCCCATATACACGCAGTACCGGTTCTGTTCCCGATGCCCGTATCATTGTCCAGGCGCCTTCGGATAGGAAATATTTCCAGCCATCTAGGTCTTCCTTTCTTTCGATAGAGAATTTTCCAAAACTTTTGTAGGCATCATTTTTACAGTTGGCAATTACTTTTTGTTTTATTTCTTCGGAAATATGCAAGTCATATCGGTCATAATCAAAAGTGCCTACAACGTCATATACTTCTTGTATTAATTCTTTTATTGTTTTTTTGCTTTTTGCCATAAATTCCATCAATACTAAGGCTATCCATACGCCATCTCTTTCAGGTATATGGCCTGTAATGGCAATGCCTCCGCTTTCTTCACCTCCTACTAATACATTTTCGTTAATCATTATTTCGCAAACATACTTAAATCCAACCGGTGTTACATCGCAAGGAATATTGTATGCTTCGCACATCTTTTTTATTTTATCGGAAACAGTAAAGGATATGGCCACTTTTCCCGTCAAGCCTTTATATTTATGCAGGTAATGGATGAGCAATAAAATGATATGGTGCGAGTCTATGAAATTACCTTCGTTGTCGTAGCAGCCTATTCTATCGGCATCGCCATCGTTGGCAAATCCAAATTCGATGTCTGTAGCATTTTTTATAAGCTGTGAAAACTCTTGTAAATTTTTGTGCAAAGGCTCCGGTGCTTGTCCGTTAAATCCGGGGTTTTCTTCGCAATGCAAATACACTAAATTATTGGGCAACAAACGGCGTACTATTTTTTGTCCGGCACCGTACATGGCATCATATCCAAAAACCATACCACTATTGCGGATAGCATCCATATCAAAAGAAGCTTCTACGTGGTTGAAATAAAGTGTTTCTAAATCCACATATTCCAATAAGCCTTTAGCAATAAATTCTTCTAAAGAAGTAGTTGGAATATTGGCATGGTCGGGTATCAATGCTTCTACGGCAGCAATTTCTGCAGGAGTACTGGGGCCTCCGAAATTTGATTTTAATTTGAATCCGTTATAAGTGGGTGGATTGTGCGATGCCGTAATAACTACTCCTGCCGTAGTGTTTAATTTCACGCAACCTAATGATACCATAGGCGTAGAGCATATCCCTTTGTGGGCATAAACTTTTACGCCTTGCGCACAAAGTACTTTTATAGTAGTTTCTACAAATAGCGGGCCTGCAAACCTACAGTCGTGCCCGATGGTGATGCTCGGATTTTCGGATACTGATTTTACCCATTGTCCGGTGGCGAATGCTACACGGGCTACATTATCTGTTGTAAATTCTTGTGCTATGATAGCCCTCCAGCCATCTGTTCCAAATTTGATTTGCATATTTATTCGAATTGGGTATAAAGGTAAATGTTTTTTAAATAAAAATGCCACCGGCGCAATGTACATTTTATGATAGGCTGCTGTGAAATGAAAAGAAATGGCAGTTTTTTATTAACAATTAAGGATAGATTTTCTTTTATAAAAGCAGAAATACCTGCTATTTTTGCAGCATGCAAGATACGTTCAGACATCAAGGGTTGCGCAAAAGATTAGTAATAGAGCTAAAAGGAGAAGGAATAAAAGATGAAAATGTGCTTCGGGCAATAGAGAAGATACCACGTCATTTTTTTATAGAAACACTTTTTGAAGATGATGCGTATGAAAATAAACCTTTCCCAATAGGAAGAGGACAAACCATTTCAAATCCATATACAGTAGCGTATCAAACAGAATTATTAGAACTGCAACCGGGAGATAAAGTATTGGAAATTGGTACAGGGTCAGGCTACCAAGCCGCAGTATTGGCAGAAATTGGAGCAGCTGTTTATTCTATAGAACGACATCAGCCACTGAGCCAAAAAGCCGAAAAAATTTTAACACATCTTGGATATCAAAACGTGCAAACTTTCTATGGCGACGGATTTAAAGGGCTTCCATCTTTTGCCCCATTCGATAAAATCTTAATTACCGCTGCCGCTCCCGAAATTCCGAAAGAATTATTGAAACAAATGAAAGTAAACGGAATAATGGTAATCCCGTTTGGTGAAGGCGAAGTGCAAAAAATGATACGTATAAAGCGCTTAGCTGTGAATGAATTTGAGAAAGAATCGTTTTCAAACTTTACCTTTGTGCCAATGCTCAAAGGTATTGTAGATTAAATAAAATGAATATGAAAAATAAAATAGCCGCCTTAGCCTTGTTATTCGCATTGGTGTTGAATACTGTCGTTGCCCAAACTTCAAAAACGTCCTCCAAGCAATTATTTGATGAATTGTGGGATAAAGCAAGCAATTCTAAAACAGGAGATGTAACAAAAGATCTCAATGCAATAGAAAAAGATAAAATTAAATCCATTGACGTAAAAGAGAAAAACACTACCAATCCTAATTATAATTACAAAAAAATAGACACTTCCGATTTGTATAAATTCTCTACTCAGCCTGTAATTAAAGGCGCACCCGCTAAGCCGAAAAAAGAAATTGAAACAGCCACTCCAAAAGAAATTGAATTAACCAAAGAGAAAACCAAAGAGAAACTAAAAGAAGAAATAACGAAAGCAAAAGAAGTATTGCCAGTAAAGAAAGAGGAAAAAATAACAGAACCGGTAAAGAAAATTATTGAAAAAGAAACTAAAAAAAATATTGAAACGCCTATAATTAAAAAGACAGAAAATAGAGATGATTTTTCTACACAACCAATCATTAAAGGGCAAAAGAAAGAAAGTAGTGAGCATGTAATAGAAAAAGAAGCGCCGACTAAAAAGTTTGCACTCGATACGACAAAACGATTTAAAGATTTTACATTTGAAACGAAACCGATAATCAATAATAATGCATCGTATAATCGAAGAAATGAGCCATTGCCTCAAACACAACAAGAAATAGAAGACGCAATTCCTGTAAATAAAAAAACGAATACTACAATTATAACTAAAGAAAATACAGTTGCTAAAGAAGCGTATGCACAATATGATAAAGAAGCAGATTCTTTGCATTCGGCCAATAAAATGCGATTAGACAGCATTATGAAAGCACTTAACATAAAAGTACCTATCGTTATCAGTCCTACTGATTTTATTGATATTTACGTAAATGGGGGAGGAGCACTCACAGACGGAAATGCAAAACAATACGATAGAATTTCTATTTTGCATACAGGCATTATTCAACGAGAATACAAAACAAAAAACGACGGCGTGCAACGCATGGAGAAAAAAATATCTAAAGATGAGTTGACGAAATTAGCACAATACATTGTAGATATGGGCTTCTTGGATTTTAATAAAGAATATGATTGTGCGGAGGAAGACGAAGCCTGCAACCAACGATTTAGCAAGTCGCCACAAGTAGTTCCACTGGAAATATCTTTAACCGCCGGACAGCGTAAGAATAAAGTAAAAGTGGCTATTTATGCACCTAAGGTAGAGGCAAACTTAGTGCATTATCCCACTAACTTAGAAAAAATAATGAACGCTATTTATACAATAGTAGAGAAGTAATAGCTTAATTTAACTAAGAATAAGCACGAAATACAAATTTAGCAGAAAATTATTTCTTGCTCCAGTTGTCTTTTAGTCCAACGGTTTTATTGAAAATAATTTTTTTATCTGTCGCCTCTTTATCTAAGTAAAAGTAGCCTTTGCGTAAAAATTGATAATGCTCTCTTGTTGTTGCATTCCTCAATGCCGGCTCCGCCAGTGCAGTAGAAATTACTACTAAGCTGTTTTCGTTGATATAGTCTTTAAAATCGCCTTCTTCATCCGAAGGGTTTTCTACTTTAAACAATCGGTCGTACTCTCGTATTTCTACCGGAACCGCATATTGTGCACTTACCCAATGCAAAGTGCCTTGCACTTTAATCCCCGAAGTATCTTTGCCGCTTTGGCTGTCCAAATGATAGCTGCAATGGATTTCTGAAATAACCCCATCAGCATCTTTTATTACTTCATTGCAAGTTACAATAAACGCACCTTTCAGCCGTATTGCTTGCCCTATTTCCATTTTAAAAATTTTCTTTTGCGGTGTCTCTACGAAGTCGTCTTTTTCTATAAAAATTTCCTTGGTAAATGCCACTTTTCGTGTGCCGCTTTTTTCGTCTTCCGGATTGTCTTCAATATCTAATGCTACTTCATTTTCAAGGTTGGTAATTAGCACTTTTACCGGATTAAAAACCACCATTCTGCGAAGTGCAATTTTGTTTAAGTCCTCGCGGGTACAAAATTCTAATAAAGAAAATTCATTTACTTTCTCCCGTTTGGCAATTCCGGCTTTCTCGCAAAAATTACGAATGGCCGCCGCTGTAATTCCTCTACGGCGCATACCCGAAATAGTAGGCATTCTCGGATCATCCCAGCCTGCTACATGGTTTTCTTCCACTAATTGTTTTAGCTTGCGTTTGCTCATCACGGTATAGTTTATATTTACCCGAGCAAACTCATATTGTTTAGATGGATAGATGCCTAATTTAGCAATCAACCAATCATATACTTCACGATGTGGTACAAATTCTAAGGTACAAATGGAGTGTGTAATTTTTTCAATGGAATCACTCTGTCCATGCGCAAAATCATACATCGGATAAATGCACCATTGGTCGCCCGTGCGATGGTGATGTGCAAATTTTATTCGGTATAATAAAGGATCACGCATCTGCATATTGGACGAAGACATATCTATTTTTGCACGTAACGTTTTTTCCCCTTCCTTAAATTCGCCGGCTTTCATACGCAAAAATAAATCTAAATTTTCGGCTACACTTCTATTGCGATATGGGCTGTTTGTGCCCGCTTCTGTAGGGGTGCCTTTTTGTACGGCAATTTCATCAGCGGTTAAATCACAAACATAGGCGTCTCCTTGTTGTATTAGCTGTATTGCGTATTCAAATAACTGGTTAAAGTAGTCGCTGGCATAGAAAATATTTGCATAGTCAAAGCCTAACCAATGCACGTCTTGCTGAATGCTTTCTACGTATTCTGTATCTTCTGTTACGGGATTGGTGTCATCAAACCGAAGGTTGGTCTTCCCTCCAAATTTTTTTGCCACTCCAAAGTTTAAACAAATAGAAGCTGCATGCCCCATGTGTAAATATCCGTTCGGCTCCGGTGGAAAGCGGGTTAAAATGGAATCGTATTTTCCATCCTTTAAATCCTGCTCTATGATTTCTTCAATAAAATTCGATGCTTTATTTTCTTCCATTTTTTATTTTTTATAATCCCCAAGCGCACGAAGTTTTCGCAGTATTTGCTTTGTCTTTGTTGAGTACCTTTGTGTGCTTGACGGTTCGTTTTTACAATCGGTTAAAACAGTTTTTAATTCTTTTACTGCTTTCTTCTTTTCCTAGTAATAAAATTAAATCGGGAATACCGGGACCCGATAATTCTCCCACTAAGCTAACCCTCAAAAATTTCATCATATCGCCGGTTTTAATTTCATTGCTATTGGCAAAATCTTTTATTTTTAATTCTATTTCAGCTGCATCTGTATTGCTGCATTCTTCTTGTAAAAATGTTGTAAAAATAGTTGGATTAAAATCGTAATTTTTAAAAGTTGCAATTTTAGCCAGTGCGGAAGTCGCATATTCCTTAGGCGTTTCAAATAAATAACCAAAATTCAAAATGTCATTCAAAAATATCAATCGCTCTTTTATCAGCCCGATAGCTTTTTCTAAATAAACAGTATCTTGCTTCCCAAAATTTGTTTCCACTTGCTCTTTTACCCATTGGGCTAATTTTGTATTTTCCGCATTTTTGATGTATTCTGCGTTAAACCATTTTGCTTTTTCAAAATCAAATTTTGCACCTGCTTTATGGATGTGGTCTAAGCTAAATGCTTGCACTAATTCTTCTAAAGAAAATAGCTCTTGTGTTGTTCCCGGATTCCAACCTAAAAATGCCAGCATATTTAAAACCGCTTCGGGTAAGTAGCCGCGTTGCTTATATCCACTGCTTATTTCGCCAGTTTGTGAGTCTGTCCATTCTAAAGGGAAAACCGGAAATCCTAAGCGGTCTCCATCCCGTTTGCTGAGTTTCCCATTTCCATCGGGTTTTAAGAGTAATGGTAAATGTGCAAATTTCGGCATAGCACTTTCCCAGCCTAAAAATTTATATAATAAAACATGCAATGGTGCGCTGGGCAACCATTCTTCTCCACGTATTACATGGGTTATTTGCATAATAAAATCATCGCATACATTCGCTAAATGATAAGTCGGCATGCCATCGCTTTTCAGTAATACTTTATCATCCATTTGTGTAGTGCTTACCGTCACCCATCCTCGTATTTCATCATAGAATTTTACTTCCTCGTCGGCAGGTAATTTTATTCGGATTACATAATGCTCGCCGTTCGCTAATCGTTGGGTTACTTCTTCTGGCGTAAGCGTCAGCGAATTTTCTCCCAGCTCTCGTGTGTTGGCATCATATTTAAAGTTGGTATTGTTTGCTTTCAGAATTTCTAAATCAGCTTCCGTGTCAAATGCATAGTAGGCATTTCCATTTTGAATTAATAGTTCGGCGTACTGTTTGTAGGACGCTTTGCGTTCGCTTTGTCGGTAAGGAGAATGCTTGCCGTCACCAAATCCTACGCCTTCATTGGGGCAAATACCTATCCATTTCAGCGAATCGATGATGTATTGCTCAGCGCCGGGAACAAATCGGTTTTGGTCGGTATCTTCGATACGTAAAATAAAATCGCCTCCATTTTTTTTGGCAAATAAATAATTATACAAAGCCGTCCGAACACCGCCAATATGCAGCGGACCGGTAGGGCTGGGAGCAAAACGTACACGTACAGACATAAGTTGAAAATATAATGATTTGAAATGTTGAAAATAATATCTTTGTAATGTAAAATTAGGTATTTATATTTTTTAAAAGAACAATCTTACATCATTTTCAAATTAACTAATTCTCAATTCTACCATAAAACCATGTATTTTATCCGCACTCCTTATATTGTAAAAAAACTTTTTCCAAATATAATATGGGAGTTTTCAGGTAATGAAAATACAATTTATCTCACCTTTGATGATGGTCCGCATCCGAAAAATACGCGCTTTATATTAGAACAATTAGATAAATATAATGCTCAAGCAACTTTTTTCTGTTTGGGCGAAAATGCTGAAAAATACCCTGAATGGATACGGGAGATTTTAAGCAGAGGACATGCTGTCGGAAATCACGGATACCGGCATTTAAACGGTTGGAAAATATCGGCTAAAGACTTTAGAGCGAATTATATAAAAGGAAAAGCTATTTTGGAAAATATTTCCGGCAACGAAGTAACACTGTTTCGCCCGCCGTATGGAAAAATAAAATGGAATCAAATGCAAAATCAGGATGCTTCAATTGTTCTTTGGAGTACGATGCCCGGAGATTTTGATGCAACTATTTCTTCCGAAAAATGTTACTACAACGGAGTGAATAATTTGTGCAGTGGAGCTGTAATTTGTTTGCACGATAATGAAAAAGCACAACAGCACTTAGTTTATTGCTTACCCAAATGGTTGGAATATATTTATAATGTTGGCTTAACGGCAAATCGAATAATTTTGTAAAATAAAGTTTTTAATCATCGTCATACTGTGAAATTAGTAGATACCCATACCCATTTATACGAGGAACAATTTGATACCGACCGCAATGAAATGATACAACGTGCTATTGATGCCGGTGTTGCTACCATGCTGATTCCGAACGTAGATACCACCACGGTAAAGGATATGATGGAGTTAGTCCGTCAACACCCGAATCATATATTTCCAATGATGGGGTTACATCCTTGTTATGTAAAACCCGAAACCTACAAACAAGAATTGGAAATTATAAGAAAATATTTATTTGAAAATGAGCAAAGTGCGGAGAGCGAAGTAAATGCTAAAATTTCACCTCACCTCACGCATCGCTTACCTTCTTTTGTGGCAGTCGGCGAAATTGGAATTGATTTGTATTGGGATAAAACCACTTTAGAAATTCAAAAAGAAGCTTTTGAAATACAATGCGATTGGGCAATAGAAAAAAACTTGCCTATAGCAGTACATGCCCGAGATTCTTTGCATATTTTAATTGAATTGCTGAAGAAAAGAAAGCAACGACCGCATGGGGTGTTCCATTGTTTTACGGGCAGTCTTGAAGAAGCTAAGGAGTTATTGAAACTCGATTATTATTTGGGAATAGGCGGCGTAGTAACGTACAAAAATACACACTTGAGAGATACGTTAAAACAAGTTCCTTTGCAGAAAATTGTTTTGGAAACCGATTCGCCGTATCTACCGCCGGTGCCGTTTCGGGGTAAGCGAAATGAGAGTGCTTACACTAAAATTATTGCAGAAACATTGTGCTCGGTTTATGAAAAAAGCCTCGATGAAATTGCGGCTGTTACCACACAAAATGCCTATGACTTATTTCAGGTATAAGAAACAAATTACATAGATTTATTCTCCAAATTTTATAGGTAAGGTGATGTAGCAATTCACTTCTTTCCCATTTTGTTTGGCAGGTATCCATTTCGGCATTCCATCTACGAGCATAATAGCTTGTAAATCAAAAGATGGATTGTCTGATTTTATAACTTTTGGATTTTTTACATCGCCTAATGTGTTGATATAGAATTTTACAATTATGGATGCTTTTTTTCCAATCAGCGTGTCAGGAATATAAAATGTAGTAGCTGAAGCAATATATTCTTTTAATGCTTTTTCCCCTTCAGGAAATTGCGGCATAATTGCGGCTTTTTCTACAATTACCGATTCGTCATCTACCGTAGAGGTTACTTCCTTTTTGACTTCTTCTTGTTTGTATAAATAGGGATGCGCAATAGAGTCTAACCGACGCTCTTCACGTAGCATTTTGTCCACGTCACCACCATATTTAGAGTATAAAATATCGTTTTGTGGCGATGGAGATTTAGGTGGTTTAAAACCGGATAGAATAACAAAAAACAGTAAAGCAATGCTGATGGTGAAAAATTTAGATTTCATGATTTATTCTTAATTAAACGTGTACAAAAATAAAGCCAAAGTCAATGCTTTTCTTCATTAGTATAAAAATATGCAAAAGGATAATTTACGATAGAGTAAATGCCATAAGCTCCAAAAAACCAAACAAAATCGATACTTTCAGTTTTCTTTGAAAATAGAACATAAAAAATAATTATAGTAGCGGATAAAATAAATTTTATGACAATCGCTGCTAAATTTCCACCTACGACTTCCGTGCTTTCTTTTTTAGAAGAATTAGTAACCATAAAAAAATAGATGAATGAAATCACCGCCATACTCATCGTAATCCAAATATAGCCCGAGGTACGAGCAATGGGTAATATCCAATGTAATCCAAAAAAAAGGAGCGTAATAAAGAGTAAACTAAATAGCCATTTTCGATACATACCTTAACGATTCAGTTGTTTCAAAATAGAATAAAACGAAATAGCTGCTCCTACGAATAACAACACTATTAGCAGCCATGGAGCGCTATTGAATTTTTTATCAGCAAAATAGCCCATTGCAGTAAAAACACCAATAACAGCAAACATTTCGAATGCCATTCCCGAATATATAAGCCAGTAAGCGGGCTTTTTATCCGGCGTGTTGTCGTTGGGGAGGAGCGGCTTGCCCATTTTGTTGCTGTTGTTGAATTGGTTTGGTTACAGGGGTTGTATTTATTAAAGAACCGGAGATAGAAGCACCTTCTTCTACAATTAGTTTTTTATATTTTACATCTCCTTCAAAAAAGGCAGTAGAACGTAAATACAAAGTACCGTTTACATCAATGTTTCCTTTTATCTTACCTTCGATTGTTAGGTCGTTGCAGTGAATATTGCCAATAATTTGCGAAGAACTCCCAATAACTACCTTTGCAGTGCAAATAATATTGCCCGTAATTTTTCCATCAATACGTATATCCGTTTGGGCGGTAAGGTCGCCTGTTATCAAAGTGCCTTCGTTTATTTTATTGGCCACCATCGTTTCTAAATTGCTTTTAGAGGTTATTTTTGAAAACATAGTTTCTATTTTATAAATTTTTGTGCGTCAATCGGCTGCCCTCTATACCAGAGCTCCAAACCAACCATTGCGGATTTGTCTTTTGTTAACGTATTTTTTCCCGCCTTGGCAACTACTTCGCCAACATTCACAAAGTTACCCGTTTTCTTCAATAGTTGACTGTTATTTTTTAATATGTAAACTAATTGATTGTCCGTCTGGATTAGGAGATAATATTCGTTATCCGTAGAATATCCGGTGAAAATTACATTGCCGGACAATACGGCTCGCACATCTTCATTGGTTTTAGCAGAAAAGAAAAGATAAGGTTTTTCGTCAGAAAATTTAGAAATTACAGCACCCGATACCGGCTTCCCGATATGTAAGTTGCTCAATGGGCTTACCCTATTGTCTTGCACCGATTCTAATAATTCAGCATTTTTTAATCCCTTTTCTACTTCTTGCACAAATTTCCCTTCATCCGTAGTTTTTATACTTAAAATGCCGGTGTCTATTTTTGCTTTTTTTAGTTTTGTTTTCGAAGTGTCCGGCAACGTGATGTTATCATTTAAAATATCTTGCAGGTTGGTGATATATTCCTGTTGTGCATCTAATTTATCTTCCAATTGCTCTGCTTTCACACTTATATTCATCACCTCTTTTCTACCCGCTGATGAGCCATAGCCCGGTATATATTGTTTTAATGGAGTAAATGCAATAAAAAAAAAGTTAATAACGGTAAAAATAGCCAAAAGCAAGCCTACGCCTACTAAAATATTCAGTCGGCTTAGTTCCAATACCAACTTCACATCATAGCTTTTTTCATCTATAATTTGTAAGCGATATACGTTTTTTAATTTCGCTTTCCAGTTTTTCCAATCCTCTTTTTTAAATGCCATTTACAGATTTAGATAAATTTCACTCTAATAAGTAAAATAAATTTAAGAAATTGCGTTAAAATTAGGGAATAATAACGAGCATGTATCTATTTACGAGTAAAAAACTGTTTTTGCTATTGGGTTGTCTTTTTTTCTTTTCGATGCATTCTTTTGCCGCTAAGAAGAAAAAAGCAGTATCGCAGTACGAAAGACCTAATATCATCAAACGTGCCTGGGGCGATGTCACCACTCGGAATAACTATTATTTCAATGCCAATGAGTTGTATAAAGAAATGGTACATAATTTCAATTTCAAACGAGAATATGACTATAATAAATTACTGCCATTTTATTTCCACGACCAAGCAGATTTTACCCCCTATACCCCTGAGTTAGAAACGATGGCAAAAAAAACGGGCATCGTTTTGCAATTACACGATTATAGCCGTTGGCGAGATAATGCATTCCTTTTATTAGGGAAATCTCAGTTCTTGCGCAAGCAATACGATACATCCTTAGTAACTTTCCAATACATTGTAACGACAATGAAGCCCGGAAAGATGAACCTAAAATTGGAATTTAGCAATAAAGACAGATTAAAATATATACGAAAACGCCAAAAAGAATTAGAAAAACAAATAGGGGAAAAGAAAAAAATAATAGAGTTCAAATATAAATTCCAACAAGAACAAGCAAAAGAGCAAGCAGAAACTGCCCGCCAAAAACAAAAAGCCGCCATTGATAAAAAGAAAAAAGAATTAGAAGAAATTATTAAGGCAAAAAAGAAAATTATAGAACTACAGAAAAAAGGTAAAAAAATCCCTCAAGAACTGATAGCTAAAGCCAAAGGTAAAACTACCAAAATAGATTCTACTGTACTGAAAGCAACTACCAATGTAAAAAAGGTAGCAAAGCCAAACTACAACCCTAAGTTGCCGTATATTTTATTAGGCGACCAATACGTGAAGAATCCATATTATAAGGACACCACCGGCGACAGAACCAACCAAAATCCACTCAAACAACTCGATCCTAAAAAAGAAGCTAAGTTTGATAAACTTACCTTATGGGAAAAAATAAAACACCAACCTTCGCGACCGGATGCAATTGTTTGGATGGCAAAATCTTTGATTGAATTAGGGAAATACGCCGATGCCAGAAGTATGATTTCGTATGGGGAAGCCTTGCGTAAATTGACTAAAAAACAACGTCGGGAATTTTATTTGATGGATGCTTATTATAACATCCGCCGCAATGATTATTCGCCTGCTATTGAGCAGCTGGAAAATGCAATGTTGTATTTTAAAAAGAAAAAAGATAAAGCCTATTATGAATATATTTTAGCCCAATTATATGCCATGAATAACCAACCGGCGGACGCCGTTGATTATTATGTAAAAGCAGGAAAACACACCAAATCTGAAGATATGAATTTGTATGCGCAAATTCAATTAGCAAAACTGTATAGCATCCACCCCGATTTGGCAAACCAAGATATTGTGAAAATGTTGGAGAAACTTATCCGTTTCGGAAAAAATAAAGATCATGCAGATGAGGTGCTTTATACCATTGCCAACTATTATTACTTTCAAAAAGATACCACGAATGCCATTGCTTATTTAGAAAAATCAGTAAAACGCTCCTTAAACAATAAGACACAAAAAGGACAATCGTTTTTAAGATTGGGTGAAATTTATTACGATAAAGAATTGTACGCACAAGCCACCGTTTATTATGATAGTGCCATCGTTTATTTACCCAAAACAACAGATAATTACGACAAAATTGTAAGCAGAAAAGATGTTTTGAACGAATTGGCAAAATACGTTAAAATAATACAAGAACAAGATAGCGTACAACGATTGGGAAAAATGTCGCCCAAGGAATTGGAAAAGTATTTGGCTGCTATCGCCGCAATTAAAGATAAAGAAGATAAGAAAAAATCAAGATTTAGTTCCGATATCGGAAACAATGGCTATGCCGCAATTTCATTAGTGCCTGAAGATGCAGTTTCTAACGGCTTGTGGTATTTCTATAACCCTGAAGCAAAAAGCAAAGGATATAATGAATTTATCCGTATTTGGGGCGATAGAAAATTAGAACCCAATTGGAGGCGAAGCTCTAAATCCGGATTTTTTGATGATGATAATGTTGCGGACAATACTGCAAATACGGATACAACCGCATCAACAACAAGCCTGACAAAAAAGAAAAAAACAACTGCCGGCACAACGCCGGAAACGGATTCTCTGAAAATTCCCAAAACACCGGAAGACTTTATGAAATCGGATACAAAAATAGCCAATGCACTTTTTGGTGAAGGGGAAATATTTAGAAATAAATTAAATAACATCCCCAAAGCCAAGCAAGCATTCGACGAGCTTATCCGAAGATTCCCAAATAATGAATATGATGCCGTAGCTCATTATTATGAATATCTGATTTATAATGAACAAAATCTTACGGGTTTGGCGCAAAAAGAAAAAGAATACATTCTGAAAAATTATCCATTGAGCGACGTTGCTGCTGTGTTGGTTAACGAAGGCAAAGAAAAAGGGGCAGATTCCTCCATTCAGACCGTAGAAAAATTATACGACTCTACCTACCAATTTTTTATAGATGGAAAATACGAACAAGTAATAAAAAACAGATTTATAGCTAAATCACTCTACCCCGGCGCACCTCAATTACAACAATTTGATTTGTTAGAAGCAATAGCTTACGGAAAATTAAAAAAATTGGATATGTATAAAACCGCACTGTCCGATATAATTTTGAAATACAAAGACGGTGATGTAAAAACAAAAGCACAAGAATATCTAATTGCATATATCCAATTTGAAAATAAATTAACCGACTCCGCCCGTCAAGCATGGAATACCCCAACTGCTTCGGCCACTAAAGATACTTTATATGATAAATTTAAAATGGATACCACCGATTTGTTAGTGTTAGTACAATTGAAAGATAAATATTTGAATGTTACAGATATCGTTTCTATGATACATCAATTCAACAAAAAACATTTCAGCGACCGTAAGATAAAAGTAAACCCATTCTTTGTAGATGGATTTGCCGTAATACAAATGAAAAAGTTTGAAAACATATCCGAAGCATTACCTTATTATACAGCTATGACTGAAAAGCCGGCAGCTATTGTAGGTGCAAATAATACGGATAAAGCAGCATTTTTTATTATTGCACCCTCCAATTTTAAACTAATAAAAAATACTGCCGATTTTGACTCCTATACCACGTTTTTTAAAAATAACTATCTGAAACAATGAACAATAAAATTGAATGGTTGAAAAATCCGAAACATCTATGGAAGGTGTTCGGCGTATTTGTAGGAGGTATTGTTCTTTTCTTCCTATTCGTACGACTTGGGATTTTTGGCAAATTGCCGAGCTTTGATGAGCTGGAAAACCCAACAGCAAACCTCGCCTCAGAAATATATTCAGCAGATTCTGTTTTGATAGGAAAATACTTTGTGGACAATAGAAGCAATGTGTCATACGAAGAGTTGCCACCTTATTTAGTTAAAGCATTAGTAGCAAACGAAGATGAGCGTTTTTACGACCATTCCGGTATAGATTTTTGGGGAACACTGCGCGCTATAGTTACCTTAGGAAAAGGCGGCGGAGGAAGCACCATTACCCAACAGTTGGCAAAAAATATGTTTCATAACAGGGCGCATAATATAGTGCAGCGTATTATGCAAAAAGCACAAGAATATGTTATTTCTATAATGCTGGAACGGCGATATACAAAAGAAGAAATTATCGCCATGTATTTCAATACGTTTGATTTTGTAAATAATGCCGTAGGTATTGAAAGTGCTTCACGTATTTATTTTAATAAAAAACCAAAAGATTTAAAAGTAGAAGAAGCAGCCATGTTTGTAGGTATGCTGCAAAATCCGGCATATTATAATCCAAGAAGATTTGAACAACGCACCCGCGACCGTCGTGCTACCGTTTTGCGTAAATTGATGGAGCAAGGTACCATTTCAGAAGCTCAATTCAACGCATTAAAAGACAAACCCATCCAATTAGATTTTCACCCCGAAACCGCGAATGACGGCTTAGCACCCTATTTTAGAATGGTGTTGGCGGAAGACCTAAAAAAATGGGCTAAAGAAAACAAAAAACAAAACGGCGAATCGTATAATATATACACCGATGGATTAAAAATATATACCACTATTGATACCCGATTACAAAAATATGCCGAAGAAGCCGCCACCCAGCATTTGTCCCGATATCAAGGAATTTTTAATGCACAATTTGCCGGAGGTTGGAAGCCTTGGGAAACAGATGCCGGGAAAAAAATATTGGAAACCGCCTGTAAATACACCGACCGTTGGGCGGCACTCAAAGAACAAGGAGTAAGTAATGATGATATCCTTAAGAATTTTAAAACAGATAAACATAGAATGAAAGTATTTACCTACAAAGGATTAAAAGATACTACTCTTTCCCCCTATGACTCTGTTAAATACTATAAGTCCTTCTTGCAAGTAGGATTTATGGCAGTAGAACCATATACCGGATATGTGCGCGCATGGGTGGGAGGGCCCAATTTCGAGTATTTTAAATACGACCATTGTAATGTAAATACAAAACGTCAAGTAGGCTCCACCTTTAAACCGGTGCAATATGCCTTAGCAGTAGATAACGGATGGTCGCCATGTATGCCCATCCCAACAGGACCCATCACAATTACTTACCAAGGACAGGTATGGCAGCCTAAAAATTCAGGTCGCTTTGGCGGCTCATATCCTATGAAAGTATGTTTGGCGCATTCCATAAATACAGCTGCAGCCTATATGATGAAAAATTTTGGCCCCGAAGCATTAGTCGATTTATCCCATAAAATGGGCATTACCTCAAAAATTCCGACAGTACCCTCTATATGCTTGGGCGCAGGCGAGATTTCATTATACGAAATGATGACGGTATATTCTACTTTTTGTAATGCCGGCATCAGTACAAAACCACAATATATATTGAGAATAGATGATAAAGATGGGAACGTAGTGCAGAATTTTACTACTGAAATGAAAGAAGTATTTAATGATAATACAGCATATAAAATGTGCGAAATAATGAAAGGACCGGTGTCGCCCGGCGGAACGGCGGCGAGCTTACGTGCTTACTTCAATTACCCCACTGATGTAGCCGGAAAAACGGGCACCACCAATAAAAATACCGATGCCTGGTTTATCGGATTTACTCCACAATTGTTAGCCGGCGTATGGGTAGGTTGCGATGATCCATTACTGCGCTTCTTGTACACCAGCACCGGACAGGGAGGGCATGCAGCAATGCCGGTATGGGGAATGTTTATGCAAAAAGCATACAGCGATACCAAATTAGCCTTTAACCAAAAAGCAAAATTCTTTACCCCTTCAGATAGTAGCTTGGTAAAGAATTTCTGTGAAGATAACGGCGCAACTATCATCAGTGGAGGTAATTCGGGCAGCTTTAACCAATCAGATGAAGATTCCGAATACTAAGCTAAAATGTAAAACATATTTTTTGCTCCATTGTATGACTTGGAAATGAAAAATCTTGCCAAAAGAAAAACGAAAAAAGTGATTCAGAAATCTGTTTAAAGCCTCTTCACACTAATTAATACAATTTTATTATTCTAATTTGCCAAATTATTCGTATAAAAGCGTATATTCGCAACTCTATTTTGGGTAAAAAGCACTTTTTTTGCCTGTAATATTGTTATAACAAATTAAAATTCAATACATTATGCCTTTTAAGAAGGATAACAAAATCAACACGGAGTTTAAGTCAATCACACTAAAACTCGCTTCCCCTGATTCAATTTTGGAACGTTCTTATGGAGAAGTAAAAAAACCGGAGACTATCAACTACAGAACTTACAAGCCCGAAATGGAAGGCTTATTCTGTGAGCGTATCTTTGGTCCTACGAAAGATTATGAATGTTTTTGTGGAAAATACAAGCGTATCCGTTACAAAGGTATAGTGTGTGACCGTTGCGGAGTAGAAGTAACAGAGAAAAAAGTACGTCGTGAGCGTATGGGACACATTAAATTGGTTGTACCAATAGTTCATATATGGTATTTTAAATCTTTGCCAAATAAAATTGGCTACATGTTGGGATTGTCTTCTAAAAACGTAGAAGCCATCGTATATTACGAAAGATACGTAGTTGTCCAAGCGGGTATAACAGAAGATGGCGTACCTGTAAACGGAGAGAGTAAAAAAACGAAATACTTAGATTTATTAACCGAAGAAGAGTATTTAGATATTTTAGATGGATTGCCAAAAGATAATCAACTGTTATCAGATGACGATCCAAATAAATTTATTGCGAAAATGGGGGGTGATGCTATTCGCGACTTATTAGCAAGAATAGATTTGAAAAAATTATCCGGAGAATTGCGTCACAAAGCTTCTCACGAATCATCACAACAACGCAAATCTGAAGCATTAAAACGTTTAAGTGTAGTAGAGGCATTTCGTGAGGCAAATGAAGAAACAGAAAACAGACCGGAATGGATGATTGTGCAATACTTACCGGTAGTTCCACCGGAATTGCGTCCATTAGTTCCATTAGATGGAGGTCGCTTCGCATCTTCAGATTTGAACGATTTATACCGTCGCGTAATTATCAGAAACAACCGTTTAAAAAGATTAATTGAAATAAAAGCACCGGAAGTAATCTTACGAAATGAAAAACGTATGTTACAAGAAGCGGTGGATTCTTTATTCGATAATTCACGTAAATCAAATGCCGTAAAAGCAGAAGGCGGCCGTGCTCTAAAATCTTTATCCGACGTTTTAAAAGGAAAACAAGGTCGTTTCCGTCAAAACTTATTAGGTAAACGTGTGGACTATTCCGGTCGTTCTGTAATCGTCGTAGGCCCTGAAATGAAATTACACGAATGTGGCTTACCAAAAGATATGGCAGCGGAATTATTTAAGCCGTTTATAATCCGTAAATTATTAGAACGAGGTATTGTTAAAACTGTAAAATCTGCTAAAAAATTAGTGGATAAAAAAGAAGCGGTAATTTGGGATATCTTGGAAAATGTAATGAAAGGCCATCCGGTATTATTAAACCGTGCCCCAACATTACACCGTTTGTCTATTCAGGCATTCCAACCTAAATTAATAGAAGGAAAAGCAATCCAATTACACCCATTAGTTTGTAGCTCATTTAACGCTGACTTTGACGGTGACCAAATGGCAGTTCACGTTCCTTTAAGTAATGCGGCAATATTAGAAGCACAAATTTTAATGTTGGCATCGCACAATATCCTTAACCCACAAAATGGTACTCCTATTACCATTCCATCTCAAGACATGGTATTAGGCTTGTATTATTTAACCAAAGGAAAGAAAACAATAGGCGATGAAATCGTAAAAGGAGAAGGAAAAGTATTCTACTCTGCGGAAGAAGCAATTATTGCATTAAATGAAAAGCAAGTAGATTTACATGCAAACGTAAAATGTAGAGTGCGTGTAAAAGAAAATGGAGAATTCAAAAATAAAATAATAGAAACCACCGTAGGCAGATTAATCTTCAATGAAGTAGTACCTGCGGAGTGTGGTTATGTAAATGAATTATTGAGTAAAAAGAATATCAAAAACGTAATTGGAGATGTATTGGTGAGCACAAACATCCCAACAACAGTGAAATTCTTGGATGACATTAAAGAAATAGGCTTCCGTCAAGCATTTAAAGGAGGTTTGTCCTTTAAAATTGATGACTTAATCATTCCGGAAGTAAAACAAACTTTATTGGATAAAGCAACCGAAGAAGTGGATGAAGTTTGGCAAAGTTTCAATATGGGTTTAATAACCAATAATGAACGTTATAACCAGATTATCGATATTTGGACACGTGTAGATACTAGAATTACGGAAACATTGATGAAAGAAATCTCATCTCACCGTCAAGGGTTCAACTCTGTGTATATGATGTTGGATTCCGGAGCACGTGGTTCTAAACAGCAAATTAAGCAGTTAGGAGGTATCCGTGGATTGATGGCTAAGCCTCGTAAATCTGGCTCTACCGGAGGTGAAATTATCGAAAACCCCATCTTATCCAATTTTAAAGATGGATTGAACGTATTAGAGTATTTTATCTCGACGCACGGTGCACGTAAAGGTTTGGCGGATACCGCTTTAAAAACTGCGGATGCAGGTTACTTAACACGTCGTTTGGTGGATGTAGCTCAAGATGTTGTAATCAACGGAGAAGACTGCGGAACACTTAGAGGGTTAAATACAGCTGCTATTAAGGAGAACGAAGAAATTATCGAATCTTTAGCCGACCGTATCGTTGGACGTACAGCATTGTTAGATATCGTTCATCCAATTACTGACGAAGTAATCGTTAAAGAAGGAGAATTAATTCTTGAAGCAGCTGCAAAAATTATCGAAGAATCCCCAATCGAAAGCGTAGAAATTCGTTCGGTATTAACCTGCGAAATGAAACGCGGCGTATGTGCTAAATGTTATGGTAGAAGTTTGACCAATAACCGACCTGCTCAATTCGGAGATGCAGTAGGTATTGTGGCTGCACAATCCATCGGTGAGCCGGGTACACAGTTGACCTTACGTACTTTCCACACAGGGGGTACTGCAGCATCTGTCGCTTCAGAATCTCAATTATCGGCTAAGTTTGATGGTAAACTTGAATTTGATAGCATAAAAACGGTTAAACAAGAAGGAGAAGACGGTGAAGTAAAATTGGTAGTTATCGGCAGAACCGGCGAAATAAACATTGTTGATGAAGCAACAGATAGAGTATTAATTACTAATAATATTCCTTATGGTGCTATACTGAAAGTAAAAGACGGTCAGAAATTAAAAAAAGGAGATGTAATTTGCTCTTGGGATCCATTCAACAACGTAATTATTTCAGAGTTTAAAGGAACTATTAAATACGAAAACGTAATAGAAGGGATTACTTACCGCGAAGAGTTAGAAGAACAAACCGGACACCGTGAAAAAGTAACCATCGAATCTCGTGATAAGAAAAAAGCACCATCATTATTGATAGTGGATGATAAAGGTAAAGAATTATACTCTTACTCAATTCCGGTAGGTGCTCACATTTCCGTAGAAGACGGAGAAGTAATCCAACCGGGTGCAATTATCGTGAAAATACCTCGTATCTTAAGTAAAGTACGAGATATCACGGGTGGTTTACCTCGTGTACAAGAATTATTTGAAGCACGTAACCCATCCAATCCGGCTAAAGTTTCTGAAATTGACGGACAAGTAACATTCGGAAAAATTAAACGTGGTAACAGAGAGATTACCGTAACATCAAAAGATGGCGTGCAACGAAAATACTTAGTACCATTAACAAAACATATCCTCGTTCAAGACGGTGACTTTGTAAAAGCAGGAATGCCATTGTCGGACGGTGCAATTACACCAACAGATATCTTGAAAATTAAAGGACCTTCGGCATTACAAGCATACTTAGTAAACGAAATTCAAGAGGTATATCGCTTGCAAGGTGTACGTATCAATGATAAACACATCGAGGTAATTGTAAAACAAATGATGAGCGACGTGCTGATTAGCGATGCAGGAGATACTAAATTCTTGGAAGGCGAAAGAGCAGATAAATTTGACTTCATTGAACAAAACGACTTTATCTTTGATAAAAAGGTTATTACCGAAGCAGGCGATTCAGAGCAATTAGTAGTTGGTGAAATCGTGAGCCTAAGACAGATAAGAGAAGAAAATTCTTTCTTGAAACGCAACGATAGAAAAACAGTAGAATTCCGCGATGCAATTCCGGCTACAGCAAGCCCAATGTTGCAAGGTATTACCCGTGCTTCCTTAGGTACACACAGCTGGATTTCAGCAGCCTCTTTCCAAGAGACTACAAAAGTATTAAACCAAGCTGCAATAAACGCTAAGCGAGATAATATGGCAGGCTTGAAAGAAAATGTAATCGTAGGACATAGAATTCCGGCAGGTACAGGGGTTCGCGAATTTGAAAATTTCTTCACCACTTCTAAAAAAGAACACGAACGCACTTTAGTAAAAAGAGCAATGATTGAAGAAGATGAAGAATAATAACTGAATTAAATTAAAGAGGCTGAATTAGTAATAATTCAGCCTCTTTTTTATTTGGTTACTGGAATAAATGATATATTTACAAAAGAAGAACAATAAAATGGAAAACAACAATCAAAATCAAATTAATATTGAGCTACCCGAAGATATCGCGGAAGGAGAATACGCAAACTTAGCCATTATCACACACTCTAACCAAGAGTTTGTAGTCGATTTTGTACGAATGGCACCCGGTGTAAATAAAGCGAAAGTAAAATCAAGAATTATTCTTACGCCTCAACATGCCAAACGCCTAACTGCCGCATTAGCAGAAAATGTAAAAAAATTCGAGCAAATGCATGGTGAAATAAAAGATTTTGACCAAGTATCCTTACCACTCAATTTTGGTACACCTACTACGCAAGCTTAGTTAATGAAAACCATTGAAGAAGAAATAAAACAGAAAGAATTTATAAACATCTTTATAAAAACGGATGTAAATCTACTGTTTACTTCAAGCTGGTTGCAAAATGAATTTAACCGCTTTTTTAAGAAATTCAGCATCACTCGGCAGCAGTTTAATGTGCTGCGGATACTAAGAGGGCAGCACCCCAATGCGGCTTCTTTAGGGCAAATTACAGAACGCATGGTAGAGCGAATGTCTAATGCAACCCGACTGGTAGAAAAACTACAACAAAAAGGATTAGTAACACGCGAAATAAATCTTCAAAATCGCCGGCAATTAGACATTCGAATTACAGAAACGGGAATGACCCTCATTCAGAAAATCGACAAAGTGTTAATTGCAGATAATTCCCCTAATCGATATAAGCAAGTAAGTGCCGAAGAATTAGAACTGTTGAACGATATCTTAAATAGAATCCGAAACTGACCGTTTTTAATATTCCTATTTAATGAAGTAAACATTATTTGTTAAAAACACACGAATTTTCAAAAAAATAAACGACAACCAAATGTTTAATTAGTAATTCCTCTAATTAAATTGTATCTTTGCAGTCCCAAAATCAATAAATTACAATCGAATTTTGGAGAAATTAATTAATTATTCACCTTTAAAAATGTGTCAATTTTGGCAGAAAAATCAACAAAAATGGTAGCTGATGCAACAGATGACATCCTACCAACAGGCAAAGAAAAAGAAATAATCGAACAAGAAACTGTGGACATCAAAGTCCCTGTGGTAAAATCGGAAGAGTTCGATTGGAATGTAAGTAAACGCGGAGCAAACAAATACAGCAAAGAGAAAGTTGCTGAGTTAGAAACCTTGTACGACCAAACGTTCAGACAAGTTGAAGACAACGAAATTGTAAAAGCTGTTGTAACTGCAATTACAGATACAGACGTAATCTTAAACATCGGATTTAAATCTGATGGTATGATTCCTCGTTCAGAGTTCAAAGATACACCTGAATTAAAAATAGGTGATGCTGTAGATGTATATGTAGAAAACAAGGAAAACAAAAAAGGACAATTAGTATTATCTCGCAAGAAAGCAAAATTAACTAAAGCTTGGGATTACATTTGTGAAGCTAACGAAAAAGATACCGTTGTAAAAGGACGTATCATCAGCAAAACAAAAGGCGGTCTTATAGTAGATTTATTCGGTATGGAAACATTCTTACCGGGTTCTCAAATCGATGTAAAACCAATTACAGATTACGATCAATTCGTTGGTAAAACAATGGAATTTAAAGTAGTGAAGATTAATGAAACTATCAAAAATGCAGTAGTATCTCACAAAGCATTAATCGAAAGCGATTTAGAATCTCAACGCCAAGAAATTATCGGAAAATTAGAGAAAGGACAAGTGTTAGAAGGTACTATCAAAAACATCACAGACTTCGGTGCATTCATCGATTTAGGTGGCGTTGATGGATTATTGTATATCACAGATATTTCATGGGGAAGAATCAACCATCCAAACGAAGTGTTGAAAATGGATCAAAAACTACAAGTAGTAGTAATTGATTACGATGACAACAAAAAACGTATTTCATTAGGATTAAAACAATTACAACCACATCCTTGGGACTCTTTACCAGAAGGTATAGAAGTAGGTGCGAAAGTAAAAGGGAAAATCGTAAATATTGAAGATTACGGTTCTTTCTTAGAAATTACTCCGGGCGTAGAAGGCTTAATCCACGTGTCAGAAGTTACTTGGAGCAACCAACCAATCAACTCTCGCGATTTCTTCAAATTAGGCGACGAATACGAAGCTGTAGTTGTTACTTTAGACAAAGACGAACGCAAAATGTCGTTGAGCTTAAAACAAATGCAAGAAGATCCTTGGAAACACATCGCTGAAAAATATCCTGTAGGCACAAAATTAAAAGGCGTTGTGAAAAACATCACTCCTTACGGCGTATTTGTAGAGTTAGATGATGTTGTTGGCGGTATGATTCATATCTCCGATTTATCTTGGACGAAACGATATAACCATCCTTCTGAATTTACAAAAGTAGGCAACGAGTTAGATGTTGTTGTTTTAGAAATTGACGTAGAAAACAAAAAAATCGTTTTAGGTCATAAACAACTAGAAGAAGACCCTTGGGATACTTTCGAATCCTTGTTCCCGGTAGGATCTATTCACGAAGCAACCGTATTAAAAAGAGAAGACAAAGGCGCAGTAGTTCAATTACCTTACGGTATCGAAGCATTTGCACCTACACGTCATATCAAAAAAGAAGACGGAAAATTAGCAGAAGTAGAAGAAGTTTTACCATTTAAAGTATTGGAATTTGACCGTGATGACAAACGTATCATCGTTTCTCATACCCGTGTAAGCGAAGATGCTAAATTGGAAGAAAAGAAATCGGTAGAAGGCGAAAAGAAAAAAGAAGCTAAAAAACAAAAAGAAGCTTTAGAAAAAACAAACAGCAAAGTAGAAAAATCTACTTTAGGTGATATCGCCGCTCTTTCTGATTTAAAATCTAAAATGGAGAATGAATAATTTTTCTAATTAGTTTGGATATTAATAATCCGCTCCTCTTATGGAGCGGATTTTTTTTATCAAATTATATCCCAAAACACTGGCATGACAAAAATCATAATTAATTAATATCACTCGTTTTATAAACTATTGATAATTAAGGAAAAAATGTGAATATATTTTGTATTACCAAAAAGTTACAAATGCAAAGTGAAAGACAAAAATTATTATTTTTGGAAGCCTAAACAAAATTCTAAAGAAATGAAAGAGACAGGAGTCAAGAATCCATCTGCAACATTGACAAATCTTGGGTTTCAAAACACAACAGCCAATTGGAATAGCACACGTGACGCACTAATTCAACACACTCTCGACCTGAAATTGGGCGTGTTAAATGATTTAGGTGCTTTATGTATTGACACCGGAGAATTTACAGGACGCTCTCCTAAAGATAAATTTACCGTAAAAGATGCCCTAACAGAAAATGCTGTTGATTGGAATAACATCAACCAGCCGTTTTCGCCTGAAAATTTTGATAAACTGCAAGCGAAAGTGGTTAAACATTTAGACGATAAAAACGAAGTGTTTGTTCGTGATGTAAAAGCTTGTGCGGATCCTAATTTTCAAATAAATATCCGCGTAATTACGGAAACCCCATGGGCAAGTTTATTTGCAGATAATATGTTTATCCGTCCATCAGAGGAGCAAATCCAATCTTTTGAACCGGAATGGACAATTTTATGCGCACCAAGTTGTGTGGCAATTGCAGCAGAAGATGGTACACGCCAACATAATTTCTCCATTATTAATTTTACAAAAAAAGTAATTCTAATCGGTGGAAGCAGCTACACCGGAGAAATTAAAAAAGGAATATTTACGGTATTAAACTTTGTATTGCCACATCAAAAAAATGTGTTGAGTATGCACTGCTCTGCTAATATCGGAAATGATGGCGATACCGCTTTATTCTTTGGATTATCAGGCACCGGAAAAACTACTTTATCTGCCGATCCCAATAGAAAATTAATTGGTGATGATGAGCACGGATGGAGCGATAACGGCGTATTCAACTTTGAAGGCGGCTGCTACGCAAAATGCGTGGACTTGACCGAAGAAAAAGAACCGGATATTTACCGCGCTATTAAGCCGGGAGCTATCTTGGAAAATGTACGTTTCTTTGAAGGAACTAATAAAGTAGATTTCGAAAATGTATCTGTAACGGAAAACACCCGTGTTTCTTATCCTTTATATCATATCAATAATATTGCTGTACCGTCTGTTGGTGGTATTCCCAAAAATATTTTCTTCTTAAGCTATGATGCATTTGGAGTTTTACCTCCAATTTCTAAACTAACAGAAGAGCAAGCAATGTATTTGTTTATTTCGGGATATACCTCAAAAGTAGCAGGAACAGAAGCCGGCATTACAGAACCACAAACAACTTTCTCTGCTTGCTTTGGTGCAGCATTTTTACCGTTGCATCCTACAAAATATGCGGAGATGTTAGGCAAGAAATTGAAAGAAAGTGGTGCTAATGTATGGTTGATTAATACCGGAATGACAGGCGGCGTTTATGGCGTAGGAAAACGTATGAGTTTGAAATATACACGTGCGTTAATTACCGAAGCCCTTATTGGAAACTTAGAAAATGTAGCTTATGAAACACTGCCAATTTTTAATTTCCATGTGCCAACAGCTTGCCCCGAAGTTCCAAGCGAAATATTAAATCCGAGAAATACTTGGGCAGATAAAGCAGCGTATGATGCAAAGGCAAAAGAATTAGCCGTAAAATTCAATGAGAATTTTAAAAAATATGCAGATAAAGCAAGTGCCGAAATTTTAGCAGCTGCACCACAAGTGTAATTAAGAAATACACGATAGTATAAATAACATCAAACGGATTCCCGCTTTTGCGGGAATCTTTTTTTATTTTTGCAGAAGATGAATACTCAAACACATATTCCGATAATGGAACACTTCTATACCATTCAAGGAGAAGGTTTCTATTCGGGGCAAGCTGCCTATTTTATTCGGCTTGCCGGCTGCGACGTAGGCTGTGTTTGGTGCGATGTAAAAGAATCGTGGACAGTAGCAGATAATCAATGGACAGCTATTGAAGTGTTAGTGAAAGAAGCATTAAAATATCCCGCCCGTTTAGTCGTTATTACCGGAGGAGAACCGCTGATGTATGACTTATCTGCGCTTACCTCTGCGTTGAAAAAAAATGGATTTCAAATAAATATCGAAACATCCGGTGCTTATCCTATTTCGGGGCAGTTAGATTGGATTTGTGTTTCACCCAAAAAGTTCAAAGCACCTTTGCCGGAAGTGTTAGCTAAAGCAAACGAGCTAAAATGTATTATTTTCCATAAAAGTGATTTTGACTTTGCAGAAAAAAACAGACAACTCACTTCCAAAAATTGTACGTTGTATTTGCAAACAGAATGGAGTAAAAAAGAACAGATGATGTCATTGATTGTAGAATATGTAAAGGAGCATCCCGAATGGCAGATTTCTGTTCAAACACATAAATACATGGATATTCCGTAAAGATTAAATTAAATTCAGAAATAAAAATAGCCCGCAACGTCCTTTTTAAGAGAATCTCTCTGTTACAAAATAAGCTTGTTTATTGATTTATAGATTATTATATCTTATTTTTCATTTAATGCGTAATTTAGTATAAAAGAGTCTGTTGTCTTTTATTGTAATACATATTATATTTACTACGAACTACCATATTGAGGCATTAACTATTAATTGCTCAGGTATCGTATCTACTAGTAATTGTTCAAACTAAAAGATATTTAATTATGCAAAATTCAATTCTAACTTTGTTTCTAACATTAACAGGTATTATTACTCTAGTTTTTGTTATGGTTTTCTTGTCGTCCAAGAACGCAGATGCCAATCAAACAGGGATGAAAAATGCTTTGCAAAAGCGACTTTTATTTCTCTTGATCCTATTTGTTGCGTTGGCTATTTTAGCTTCAGTAACATTACCAAAGTCGCCTTACTACCAATACAAAGATGAGCAGCCGGCAAAAGTGGTTCACGTAGCTGCAGGTCAATTTTATTTCTTAATGTCGCATAATGCAATAGACCCGGCAGCACCAAACGGAGAACCTTCTGTAGAACTTCCGGCTAATGAGTTAGTTGAATTTAGAGTAACGAGCTTAGATGTAAACCATGATTTTGCAATATATAATGCAAACAATAAATTGGTAACGCAAACACAAGCAATGCCGGGATATGTCAACTCTTTGAGATGGAAATTTAAAGATCCCGGACAATATGTTATCTATTGCTTAGAATATTGTGGTCCAGGACATCAAATAATGAAATCAACTTTTACTGTTAAATAAACCAATAATATGGAAACGACACAACAATTAAGAAAAAATACAGCTCTTTGGATAGTTATTGTAATTGCTTTGTTTATTGTCGCTATTACTTTGGGTATCATAATGAGATTAAATCAAGGAGAAGTAATGCACTTGGCTCCTAATAAGTTTTATGGAAACATGACAGCACACGGCCTAACCATGATAGGTATTTGGTTTGTAGCAGGAATGGCAGCAGTGAACTATATCATGGATCGTTATGTGCAAACCAGTAAGTTTGCTAATACTTTTGCAATGATATGTAAAGTTATTGGCGTAGTTATGCTGTGGGTATCGGTGTATGTAGGAGACTTTCACGCAGGCTGGACTTTCTTGTATCCATTGCCTTTACGTCCATTGTGGGAACGTTGGGCAACTACCACTTTCTTGCTTTCATTAACAGTTTTAGGTGTGGGTTGGTTGGTTTGGACGTTGAGCCTTATCGCTTCATTATTGAAAAAATATTCTATTTCTCAAGTATTTGCTTGGCAGCATATCAGAAAGGATGAGCCTGAAGTACAAACGCCTCCTTTTGTTTTGATTTCCATGATAAGCTTATTAGGAGTATTAACGAGCTTAATTGCAGCGGTAGTATTATTGATAATGTTGTTTGCAGAATTTTTCTCAAATGGTGCATTTAAGAATGATGCTTTGTTGATGAAAAACCTGACCTATTTCTTTGGGCATACCATTGCTAATGAAATGTTGTATTTAGGCTTAGCCGTAATTTATGAATTATTTGCAGAAATTAGTGATCGTCCGAAATGGAAAACAACTTGGTATGTGGCAATAGCATGGAATTTAACCTTGTTCTTTGTGTTGGCAGCCTTCTTCCATCATTTATATATGGACTTTGTACAACCACAAGGATTGCAAATTATTGGTCAGATGGCTTCTTACTTGGCAAGCTTACCTTCTGCAGGTGTAACAGTATTCAGTATTTTAGCTGCGGTGTACAAAACAAAATTAAAGTGGACCTTATCTAATACTTTATTCTTCATCGGAACTTGTGGTTGGGTAATCGGTGGCGTTGGCGCCTTGATAGATTCAACTATCGTAAATAACGTGGTTTTGCATAATACACTTTGGGTACCTGCTCATTTTCACACTTACAATGCAATGGGTAACGTATTATTCAGCCTCGGATTTTTCTATTGGTTCTCCAGACAATTCGCTAATGAAAATACAGTAATTAGCGCGAAGTCATATCCTATGCTTATTTTATTAGTGGTTGGCGGTGCAGGATTCTTAGCAGCATTCTATTTAGGTGGCGCAGATTCTATTCCAAGACGTTATAGTACTTATCCTGCAGCACTTTCAAGTGGTAAATTTTTAGCAACTATGGGTGCAACTTTTGCTTCTATATATTTGTTAGCAATAGTACTATTTGTTGGTGGAATTTTAAAAAGATGTTTAAATATACTTCGCTCATAATCTTACTTTTTAGCTGTATAAATTTATATAGTCAGGATGATTATATCTGGCGAGAAGAAAAGAATATCAATAATCTAATCTACGATGCTCCGTTAGAATTAACAAACGGAGAAACGAGTTCAATACTGCAATTAGCAGCAAAGAAGCCGTTAATCGTTGCGTTAGTCTTTTCTCGATGTGTCGGAGTTTGCAATCCTTTGTTATTGCAATTAAAAGACAATATTCGATTTGATTTTTCCGATAAAGAAGATTTTACGATTTTGGTTGTTAGCTTTGATGCTCATGACACTAAAGAAGATATGCAGAGAATGTCAGAGCGTTTTCAGTTGTCAGAAGATAAGAAATGGGCTTTTGCAACCACATCAGCAATTGAAGAATTAAACACTTCTTTAGATTTTAAGCCAATCTGGAACGAAAAAATACAGCAGTTTAATCATGATGCATTGTTAGTAGGAGTAAATTCAAAAGGATTTATCACTAAAAATTTGATTGGCTTAAGAAGAAAAAATGATTTAAAATTATTGGAGCAAAGCATAAAAAATAAATATATTCCTACATATCAACTACCAAGTGCCAAAAGCCGTTTTTCTTGCTTTAACTACGATCCTAAAACCGGAAAAAACAAACCCGGATTAGGGTTACTGCTTATTGCTTCACCTGCAATTTTTTCCTTTTTATTTTTATTCGTCATTCGATTTCTTGTTAGAAACAAGAAGCAATAGAGTTGAGAAATTGGATTACATACATAATAATCCTGTGAAAGCAGGTTTGTGTGCATTGGAAGAAGAATACAAATATAGCAGTGCCGGATATTATATAGCCAACAGAAAGGATTGGGATTTTTTGACAGATGCGGATGATTGAGTTGCAATACAATACGAGAAGTGGTTTGTTGGTGAAGAACACCAACAAAGGCAGGGCATTACTTATTCCCTAGTACATCATTTTATGTAGGAAGATAGAATAGTTCGTGTTCTCTTTTGTATATTTTTTTTGTTGATTAAAAAAACTTTATTAAATTTGCTATAATTAAAATAATATGTTATGAAAGTAAGAGTAGTTTTGTTACGCAAGATTCAAGTTGCAAATGCAACTTTTTGGGTTAATAATTTTTTGTAAATATAGTTGATTGGATTTTCAAAATCTAATCGTTTTCGTTCTCTTTGGTTTAGTTTGTTTTCTACCTCTTGAACTTGTTGTTTAGTAATAATTGTAAAGTCTGATTTTTTAGGAAAATATTGTCTTACCAATCGGTTGTAGTTTTCATTACAACCTCTTTCCCAACTGTGGTATGGATTGGCAAAATAATAATCTATTTCTAAGGCTGTAGCTATTGTTTTATGATTTGCAAATTCTTTTCCATTGTCTGAGGTAATGGTTCTTATCCAGTGCTTATGCGGTCTTAGCGCATCAATAATTTGAGTGCTTACCGCTGTTGCATTTTTACTTTCTAGTTTTCTTATCCAAGCAAATCCTGTACTTCTATCTACAATAGTAAGTAGTGCGTGTTGATGATTTGCGCCTATTACTAAATCAACTTCTACATCCCCAACTCGTTCTTTTTTAGCTACTATTTCTGGTCGTTCAACAATCATCACTTTGTCTTTGACAATACCTCTATTGTCCTTGTAATTACCTCGTTTTCTGTATCTTTTAGCTCCATTGCGCAAATGGGTATAAAGACTCCCACCATTCTTTTTATCCTGCCAAATAAAGGTGTAAATACTTTCAACAGATACGGTGTCTTGTTTATTTTTTTTACGAATACCCACTACCTGCTCAGGGCTTTTATCTTCTTTTAGGGTTTTTATGATTTCCTCCTGTAATGTAAGTGTCCATTTGCTTTTACGCCTAGATTTTTCCCGGTTAAAAAGATAATAAGATTGTGCATTATCTGATTTATAAATACCATTGTACATGCTATTGCGTTTGATTTCTCTACTTACTACGCTTTTGTCTTTGCCAATAATATCGGCAATATATTGTTGTGATTTTTTAGCTTTTAGAAGTTGTTCTATTGTGTATCTTTGTTGTGAAGTTAGGTGTGCCATTATGATGCGCTTTTAGTACAGAACAAAATAATGATTATCTTTCTTCTCAAAGCAGTAGAACATTTATTTGTCTGCTGCTTTGATTTTTTTAACCTTTACTTTGTATTCTGCAAAAAGTTGCATTTGCAACTTGAATCTAAG